>NZ_SPHO01000016.1 GCF_005845215.1 Clostridium sp. 1001271st1 H5 | reverse complement strand
GAGCATCTGCCTTACAAGCAGAGGGTCACAGGTTCGAGCCCTGTAGGCCCCATTTAAGTATTCTTTACAGAAAAGTGTATATACTAATTTAATAAGGGCGAATTCCCGAGTGGCCAAAGGGGACAGACTGTAAATCTGCTGGCAATGCCTTCGGTGGTTCGAATCCACCTTCGCCCATTTAAAATGTTGGTTGACAAAACATTTTAAAACATTTATAATTATATACTAGCGCGGGGTGGAGCAGTCTGGAAGCTCGTCGGGCTCATAACCCGAAGGTCGTAGGTTCAAATCCTGCCCCCGCAATTTTTTTTGCAAAAACTTAAACCTTATGGGCGTGTAGCTCAGTCGGTAGAGCACTTGACTTTTAATCAAGTTGTCCCGGGTTCGAATCCCGGCACGCTCATCAGATGCCCAGATAGCTCAGTTGGTAGAGCAGAGGACTGAAAATCCTCGTGTCGTTGGTTCGATTCCGACTTTGGGCACTCAGCACTTATCCTTGACGGATGGGTGCTTTTTTGTTTTATTGTAAGATTTACTTCATTGTAAAAAGGCTGAAAGTCTGATAGTATAAATAATGTTTTAAGGTTTAAGTATACTACTAACAAAAGATACCAGGGGAAAATGAATGAGCAGACGGCGCAAAAAAAAGGATTCACCAATCAAGACTGTATTTTTGATTATCATGGCAGCTGTTATTATGACGGCGGCTGTGTATGTTGTTATGTCAGTGGTTGGGAAAATAAGGTCAGATTATAAAAATCTGGATTTCAGTACTGAGCAGAAGGAGATGCCTTCCATTACCATAGATACCAGGGAGGAACCAAAGCCAGGATGGAATGAGACTGATAATGGATGGATGTATTATCTGGATGAAGAAGAGTACGTGACGGCCCAGTGGAAGGATATAGAGGGGTTTCTGTATTACTTTGACAGCGACGGTATCATGGCCACCGGGGTATTAAAACAGGAGGGACAGACCTATACCTGCCACGACACAAAGGGCTATCTGAAGGACATCCAAATTGATTTGGACTACAAACCTGAGAGTACAGGAGAAAACCTGGACAGCCTGGTGAGGACCAATGCGTTCTGGTGTTATCTGAGGGCGGAAGACACAGGACTGTTTAAGACCATCCTGTACCGCAAGACCGTAGAGAACAAGGTGGTGGTACTGGGAGGGGAGACGGCCCCGGAAAAGACCACAAGGAATTCTATGCGTGCTTACGGCGATTACGTATATTTCCTGCCTAAGGTAAAAGAAAGCCAGAAACAGGGCCTTTCCGAGGCTGAGAGGGGGCTTTGTGATAAGCTGTTTAGGATGAGGCCGGGAAGCGATACCAAGGAGCTGATTGCGGAGAACGTGGATGGGTATATGGTAATGGGGGATACAATCTATTACTCCCAGGCCGGGAAGATTTACAGCACCACCTCAGGCACCGAGGTGGCCACTGGGGAAGCCAGATATTCGGTGGTCATAAAGGATGGAAATTGTTATCTGGTAGATGACTTGGGCAATCCTGCAGTGGCTGAAAGCGGCAGCAGTGTCAGCATTGGGGACCGTGTTTACCGGATTGAGGAAGACGGAAAGATAAAATATGTAAAACACGGTCAGGTAACCATAGGAGGAAAGACGTATTATCTGAGCGGCAGCGGAACAAAATCTTCTGTCAGTGTAAAGAGCGAAGGGAACGATACTGCCATTATCAGGGAAAACTATGGTGTACAGAGCTATTGCATTGTGGATAATCAGATTTATTACAGCAGTTATGTGGATAAAGGTACGGGAGGAGAATGGTACAGCCAGATATTCAGGACGGATTTGAGCGGACAGAATAAACAGGCAGTGTCGGAGCGTTTCCCAGGTGTGATGCAGAATATGTACTACTACGAGGATGAGGGACAGATATTTGGGGAATACAATCCGGCTATCTGGAAACAGGCCTATGGGACAGCTGCTATTATATCAAGAGACGGGAATATTTATCAGATAAATGATACAGCCGCTCGGACCGGTAAGCATGTGGACGGAAATGATATGCTGGAAATCATTATGGCTAAGGATGGTAAGGTCATTTGCCTGTGGCATGATTGTGAGTGGGACAGAAACAGCGGAATAACCAGTATTCTGTGGAGCAAAGCCATTGAACTGGATGCCGGTGACAGGAGCCTGATTGATATGGTTCCTTCTGAAGAAACACAGGAGAGCAGTGAGGCCCAGGAGTCAGGGGACATTATTCAGCCAATTGAGACCATGCCCCCTTCCTCTTCGGAAACTGTTTCACCGGTGGAGCCTTCTGTGGATAATGACCCTGTAATCAGTACGGAAGGGCCTCATACGGAAACAGCTGCTCCCACGCTGCCGGCTCCGGCCCCTACCATTCCGCCGGTAACGGAACCGTCCGCAGAGGTGAAGATAGTGCCCCTGGGTTAAAATTGGATTAAGAGAAGTGTTACCTGTTAACGGGGTTCGTCCTCATCAAAATCTACTATCACATAAAAACCCCGTGAATTTTCACGGATGTCTTTTACAATTCCGTATCCAGACTTGATACGGTAACGGGCGGCGAAGCAGCCGGACATAGCTACAGCAGGGTCGATGATATAGCTGTAGCTGCTGGTTCCTTCCCGCTCGATTATTTTTACTTTATCGCCTTTGTTCACAAGGCCCTGGCGTTCCATCTTAAATTCAATGGTTCTCATTGATACCTGCTTCCTTTCCCACTTCATCACATACCATATTGATATAGTCAGATAAGGTGCTGTTCTGGCAGCCTACGATGTAGTGATTGCACCGGTTCACCGGAATCAGTATCTTATATGCTTTGCTGATGCCGATGGCCGTGGCCATGGCAGGCGTAATTTCCCCTAAAAGGGAATTCGCCATGACAATGCCGATAGGGCCGATGATGATATCTGCATCCTGGGCATTGACTATGGCCGGGTTTTCACCTGTAGCGCCATAGGTGGCGCCTGCTTTCAGCATGGCGGAGGTGGCAATGCTGTTTGTGCCGATGGCATATGTCTCCAGATTTGGGAAACGCTTTTTCAGCTGCTCGATGACTGACTTTCCCATTTTTCCGCCCTGCCCGTCTATGATGACAATTTTCATGGATTCACCTTCTTTTCTTTTGTGCTGTGGGTCAATGTTGATAAACCGTGTCTGACATGGAATTAAAATAGTTTACAGGGATATATTTTAACAGAAATGAGAGGGAAAGTAAATGTTATCCACAGACAGTAGCTTTTTAAGGAAAAAACTGTGGATAATAGATTCTGATATTCAGAGAAGCCGGGATAAGTTCAGGCCACAGAAAAGGAGCAGATTATGTAGTCTGCTCCTTTTAAGTATATTTAGTTGTTCAGCGGATTTTTTAGTACATTTAACGCTGCAGCTGAACTGGTACCGAACGTATCGGTATAAGCTTCACAGCTGATTCTCTGATGATACCCGATTTTTTCAAGAACCTGAAAAAATGGAATATAATCCGCTTCTTGGATATCCTTTGGATATACACGTCCGTTTGGATTGGCAAAGTGGACATGCCTTAGGTATTCCTTCCCGTTTTGTTCCAGGTGAAGGAGGGGTTCCTTTTCAATCGTCATATGATAGAAGTCAACCAGTACTTTTATGGACTCATGGTCTACATCAGAGGCCAGTCTGCATCCCTCCTCAAAAGTGTTGATTAAATTACACTCAGCCTTTTGCAGGGGCTCTATTACGATTGTTATCCCCTTGGTTTTTGCAACAGGACCTATTTGTCCAAGAAGCTCCACTACCTGTTGGTAACCCTTTTCCAGAGGATATCCGTCAGGAACATTTTTGGCCTTTCCGCTTCCAAAGACAACATATTGTACGCCTAAGCTTTTTGCCCGTTCAAGGGCGCGGTTTACATAGTCCATAATCTGTAACTGGTCTACATCTTTGCCTGTGAGACGGATTGTGCCCGGAAAAAAATTATTGCATACTTCGCACTGTATATTGTATTGTTCCAACTCATTCATAATCAGAGTATTAAACTGTGCTTCCGGCAAATCCATCATTTCAGCAAGAGGGAGTTCCACATAATCGTAACCTGACGCTGCCAGGGCTTTCAGATGTTCGATTCCTGTTTTATCCGGGTTGGATGCAATCATATTAAGACAACAGCCGTATTTCATTTTCATTCCTCCTATTTACAGTTGAGGCTCAATGATGACTTTTAGATAATCATCAGGATGCTCATGGATTTCCGGAAAGATATCTACGGCCTCCTCCAGGGATACAACCTTGGTTATCAATTTATCAGTAGCCAGTTTCCCGGATGTGACTATCTCTGCCACCTGCCCAAATTCTTTGTGGGTATAGTTGAAGCTTCCAATTACGCGTCTTGCCGAGCATACAATATCCTGCATATTGATGGTCATTTCTTTTTGGGACATACCTACCCAAACAGAGGTACCGCCTACTTTCAGGCATTGAATGGACTGATTGGCTGATGGCTGGACTCCGACGCATTCAATGGAGGTGTCAATCATGAAACCGTCTGTCAATTGGGATATGGTTTCCATGAAGTTCTGTTTTGAAGGATTAATGACTGCGTCTGCCCCCAATTCCAGTGCTGTATTCAGTCTGGCATCGCTTAAATCGGATACGATGAGTTTTCCGGGATTTTTAAGCTTTATTAATTGCAGGACACATGCTCCTATGGTTCCGGCTCCAATGATTAATACGGTTTTTCCTTCCACATCACCAGCCTTTAAGACACTGCCGTAAGCCACTGCGTATGGTTCAACGAGAGCTCCTATGCGGGGAGAGCTGCTGTCTGGAAGTGGGTATAATAATTTTTCAGGTACAGAAACATATTCTGCCATGGCGCCGTCAACGGTGAGAACACCGAAGAATCGCTTGTTGAGGCATAACATGGTAAGGCCTCTCCTGCAGTTAACACACTCACCGCAAAAATGGATTGGCTGGACAATGACCTTATCGCCTGCCTTATATTGGCTGCATGAGGCATCTGCTTTTACCACCTCGCCGCAGAATTCATGTCCCATGGTCATTGGTTCAATTCTTCGGCCGGTCAAACCAAGATATCCATGTACATCGCTTCCGCATATGCCGCAGGCCAGGACCCTGATTAATACCTCTCCTTTGGCGGGCTCAGGCGTGGGTAGTTCCTGAACTTCCAGTTTCTTTGGACCTAAATACCGTAATGCTTTCATCTCTTCCCCCCTATTTTCTGATTTCCGTTCCCGTTAATTTTTCATAGAATTTAGCAATCCCGCAGTGGTCATCCTGCCCATATCCATCAGCATGCAGATTCTGGAGTATTTCCATTGCAAGAGAAGTGAATGGAAGAGGAGAGCCTACATTGTGGCCTGTTTCAATTGCATTGTTCAAATCCTTAATATGCAGGTCTATTTTAAAGCCGGGATTGAAGTTTCCTTCTGTAATCATTGGTATCTTGGCATTCATGACAGTGGAACCGGCCAGACCGCCTTTTATTGCATCAAAAACTTTCATTGGGTTTACCCCTGCTTTGGTGCTCAGCATAAATGCTTCAGAGACAGCTGCAATATTTAAGGCAACAATTACCTGATTGGCAAGCTTTGTGGTATTTCCTGCCCCTATGCTGCCGCAGAGAACAGCGCTTCCGCCCATAATCATCAGGATATCATATACTTCATGAAAGACATCTTCATCTCCTCCTACCATGATTGATAGGGTGCCGTCAATTGCCTTGGGTTCCCCGCCGGAGACAGGGGCATCAATCATTCTGACGCCTTTGGATTTGCATGCATTGTATACTTCCTGGGATGCCTGGGGGGCAATGGAGCTCATATCAATCAGTATGGTGCCTTCTTCTGCGCCCTCCAGCACTCCATTTTCACCGAGTACCACTGTTTTTACATGAGGGCTGTTTGGTAGCATTGTGATTATCAGGCTGCATTGGCTGGCAACGTCCCTGGAGGAACCGGCTTCTATTGCTCCGTCAGCCTTGACTGCTTCTATATTGGCGCTTACTACATCATAAACAACCACTTCATGTCCTGCCTTTAATAAATTGCGAACCATGGGTTTACCCATAATACCAAGTCCTATGAATCCTATTTTCATTACAATTCCTCCTTTTGAATAATTGATTTGATTAGATTGCCGCTATTTTTTTTATTGCTTCCATCACATGTTCCTTTGTCAGGCCATGGTAATCCAGAACATCTTTATAGGAATGTGCGCTGCATCCAAAGGTGTCGTTAATACCTACAAATTCAATGGGCTTGCATGCTTTGCAGAATGCTTGTGAAACAGCGCCTCCCAGACCGCCAATGATACTATGTTCTTCCGCCGTGACAATACCGCTGCAGCCCTCAGCCATCTTGACGATTAATTCTTCATTTAAAGGTTTTAAGGTGCTTACATTGATTATCTTTGCAGATACGGTTCCCTCCAGTTCGCGGGCAGCTGCAAGCGCCACGCCTGTCATGTAGCCGGTGGCAAAAACAGCTACCTGGCTGCCTTCCTTCAGCACACTGGGAATTCCTATTTCAAATTTTTTTCCTTCTGCTGTCACATTGTCATAGTCATTGCGGTTTAACCTTAAATAGCAGGGACCGTCATACGCTGCAATTGCCTTTACGGCCTCAACTGTTTCGTTGGCATCTGCCGGGCAGATAACAGTCATGTTTGGGATGGATCTCATATATGCAATGTCTTCCACGGACTGGTGGGTGGAACCGTCACCAAAGTCGGACAAGCCAGCAGAGGAACCTACGATTTTTACATTAAGCCTTCCAATGGATATGGTCTGCCTGATTTGGTCAAATGCCCTGCCGGCTGAAAATACGGCAAAGGAATTTGTAAAAGGTATTTTACCTGTCTGGGCTAATCCGGCGGCCACAGATGTCATATTTGCCTCGGCAATTCCCATTTCATAATGACGGTCAGGATAGGCCTGTTCAAACAGCTTCCCCATGGTTGAACCGCACAAATCAGCATCCAGTACAACGATTTTTTCATTTGTTTTTCCAAGCTCTACTAACGTGTTGCCATAAGCTACTCTTTGATTCATATATCCCATAGTATTTGTACTTCCTTTCTGTTTTTTAGATGGATAATTCCTGCAGCGCCTTATGGTAGGTTTCTTCTGTCAGAACCCCGTTGTGGAATCCCACAACATTCTCTGCAAAGCTGATGCCTTTTCCCTTTGTCGTATGGGCTATGATGACAGTGGGCTGTCCTTTGACTGTCTCGGCTTCGTCCAGAGCGGTCAGGATTTCCTCCATGTCATGGCCGTTGATTTCAATTACATTCCAGCCAAAGCTTTTCCATTTATCAGGAAGAGGATTTGTGTCAAGGCGCTCCGTAACTTTTCCCATGGCCTGAAGTCCATTCTGGTCGACAATGGCCAGCAGATTGTCAGCCTTATAGGCAGAGGCAGCCATTGCAGCCTCCCAAATCTGGCCTTCGCCTAATTCACCATCGCCGCAGAGGACATAAACCCTGCTGTCCAGGCCATCTGATTTTAATCCAAGAGCCATTCCAAGCCCGATGGAAAGACCCTGGCCCAGGGAACCTGTACCAGCCTCTATTCCAGGAGTTTTCCGCACATCAGGGTGACCCTGGAGATAGGAACCGATTTCCTTTGTTGTCTTTAAATCTTCTACAGGAAAAAATCCTGCTTCTGCCAATGCGGAATACTGTAGGATGGCCACATGTCCCTTGCTGAGCAGGAACCTGTCACGGTCTGCCATTTGAGGATTTTTTGGGTCATATTTCATTTTGTAGAAGTAGAGCGCGGCTACAATATCAGCCGCAGAACAAGAGCCTCCCACATGGCCGGCAACGCCAACTCCAATGCTTATTACAACATCTTTTCTGAGCTGCTGAGCTTTTGCTGTCAGTTCTTCCAACAATTCCTTGCGATATTTCATATTGATTTTCCTCCTACTTAAAATTTTATGGTTACAGCCTCAAAGATTTATCAGGAAACTCCAAGATAAGTCCTGCGGATACTGTCATCGTTGGCCAGTTCTTCGGCTGGTCCTTGTTTTACAAGCTTTCCGATTTCCAGGACATAGGCACGGTCAGCAATTTTAAGGGCTGCATTTGCATTCTGCTCAACTAAAAGTACGGTAACCCCGTCATCGTGTATTTTCTGTATGGTCCTGAAAATGTCCTGAATTACCAATGGCGCCAGTCCCATGGACGGCTCATCCATCATAAGAAGCTGAGGATTTCCCATCAGGGCGCGGGAAACAGCAACCATCTGCTGTTCACCGCCGGATAATGTTCCTGCATTCTGGTTTTCTCTTTCCAGAAGCCTGGGAAACAGATGATAGCAGTACTCCATCTTATCCTTGATGGATTTCTTGTCTTTCTGGAGATAAGCTCCCATCATAAGGTTTTCACGGACACTTAAAAGTGGGAATACCAATCTGCCTTCCAGTACCTGTCCCAGCCTCATACCGGCAATTTTATGGGAAGGCATGGAATCAATTCTTTTACCCATGAAGGATATTGTTCCGCCTGTGTTTTTACCCAGCAGGCCGGAGATGGTGCGCAGCAGTGTTGTCTTGCCTGCGCCGTTGCTGCCAATCATGGCAACAATTTCACCTGGGTATACATCAAAACTTACATGGTCCAGTGCATGGATTTCTCCGTAATGGAAATCCAGGTCACGAATTGTCAATATGGGTTCCATCTATTCACCTCCGCCCAGATATGCTTCAATTACAGCAGGGTCCGCCTGAACCTGGGATGGAGTACCCAGGGCAATCCGCTTGCCATAGTTCAATACACAGATTCTGTCTGTTATTCCCATTACAAATTTCATATCATGCTCCACTAAAAGCACTGTGATTCCTCTGGCCCGTATTCTCAGTACAAGGTCGGCAAGCTGGTTCTTTTCAGTCGGATTCATACCGGCAGCCGGTTCATCCAATATCAGAAGTATGGGGTCGCTGGCCAGTGCACGGGCAATCTCTAATATTCGCTGTTCCCCGTAGGAAAGAGAGTGTGAGTAATCCATTTCTTTATGTCCAAGCCCAACGAATTCCATGATTTCCTTTGCCTTTTCCACAGCAGCAGCTTCTTCCTTCCGCTGGGAAGGAGTGTGCAAAATGGATGCCAGGACACTGCTCTTCAGCCGGGATTGCTGGCCGACTAAGATATTGTCAAGGACGGTCATGCTTTTAAACAGGTTGATATTTTGATAAGTCCTTGCGACCCCCAGTTTATTGGTCTGGTACATGTAATTGCCGTCTATTCGCTCCCCATTTAATTCAATGGTCCCGGAAGTGGGTTTAAAGGTTCCGCTAATCATGTTGAAGGTTGTTGTTTTGCCTGCGCCGTTAGGTCCTATAAGTCCGAATATTTCGCTCTGCTCAATCTCAAAGCTGAGTCCGTCAACGGCCTTCAGACCCGAGAAGTTAATGGTAAGATTTGTGACTTTAAGCATTGGCATTACCTCCCCGTTTTCTTGCTATCCTTGAAATGCTTTCGCCTATACCGGATATTCCGTGGGGCTGGAACAGAATGATAACCAAAATGAATATTCCGTAAATCAGCATTCTGTAGTCTGAAAGCGACTGAAGCCCCTCCTGGATGACTGTTATTATGATAGCGCCTAATATAGGACCAAACAGGTTTCCGCTGCCGCCGAACAAAAGCATGGTAATAAAGATTACGGACGTATTCTGTACAAATGTGTCCGGGCTGATAAATCCAACCATATGCGCATATAAAGCTCCGGCAAACCCCACATAAAACGCAGAGATGGCAAAGGAGATGATTTTATATTTGCTGGTATTGACGCCGCAGCCGTTTGCAGCCGTTACATTTTCACGGATTGCTATAAAACTGCGTCCTACCCTGGAGTGTACAATGTTTTCCTTGATTATGAGAAACAGCACTACAAAAAACAGGACAAGAAAATAATATGTATATTTACTTTTAATTGTATTAAAAGAGAATCCTAAAATATTGATGGATGGAACCCTTGTGATTCCGATATATCCGTTGGTCAGTCCTGCAAAGTTGGATACCATCAGCAATACCAGCTGGTTGAACGCAATGGTGAGAAGGGCTAAAAAGTGGAATACCAGCTTTGACGCAGGAATGGCTAACAATGCACCTACCAGGGCGGCCAATAATGATACAATGACAATACTGATAATAGGAGGTATCGTCATTCCCATATACTTTCCAAGTCCCCAGTCAGGATGTGTCAGCAGTACGGTTCCGTAAGCGCCGATACAGAAGAAACCCGCATGGCCAAATGAAATCTGACCCGTATAACCAAACACGATATCCAGACCGCTGGTAACGATGGTATAGATACCAATCAGGCAAAGGAGCAGGTAAATATACTTGCTTTGCTTGAATATGATGTTGTGCTCCATCATGAATGGAATGATTGCTGCCAATGCTATTATGATGATATACAGTAATTTTTTGTTTTTTCCCATCACTTCACCTCTTCCACGTTACACTTCATAAACTTTAGCGTTAAAAATACCGGATGGCTTGAAAATCATAAACAGGACCATAACACCATATACGATGAATTCTTTATATGCCGATGAGACATATGCTCCTACAAAGGTTTCCAAAAGACCAATCAATATGGCTCCTACAATGGCTCCGTATATGTTTCCGTATCCTCCGATGACAGCGCCTGCAAAGCTTTTTGCGGACAGCTGGGCTCCTAATTGGTAGGACACATATAGGGTGGGGGCAACCAGAATGCCTCCCAGGCATGCCAATGCTGCGGCAATACCATAGGTAACTCCGATGGTGAGATTGACGTTTATACCCATGCAGCTTGCAGCTGTCTTACTTTGGGCTGCGGCCCTCATGGCTGTTCCAAATTTTGTTTTGTTGAGAAAAAAGTGAAGAATCAGCATTGCCGTAAAGGCAACAGCAATACACAGCAGGCTTTCCTTTGAAACAGTGGTTCCTGCAATCTTTATCTGATTATTTTTAAATAATGCAGGAAAATAGTGGGGGCGGGAGTCCCATATCAGCATGGCTGCGTTTTCCATAATGATTGACAGGGCCAGGGTTGCCAGGACTACATACACGTTCTTTGCTTTTTTATTTACCAGAATGCGGATGACAAAACGCTCCATCATCCAGCCAATAAAGAACATGATGATAACAGCCAGAAACAGAGCTGCAATGAAGGGGATTCCCATGCCCAGAAACTGCCATGCCAGAAATGAACCAAACATCAAAAGCGTGGCCTGCGTGAAATTCATGTAGCCGGATGCCTGATAAATCAGGCTGTATCCAAGGGAGAGCATTCCATAGGTACAACCCAGAACCAACCCGCCTACAATAACAGAAATTAACATATTCATATTTTTTACCTCCAAAATTCCGGAAAAAAGGTCAAAAAAAGAGCCATGAAACATAATCATATCTTTCATTCACATTTCATGGCTCTAATTTATGAATGCTGCCGGGTTTGAATAGGAATCAGCATCAGGGTTTATATGTGTCAGGAGCATTGTCCTTTAAAAAGTTTTCCAGGGTCAGGTTTTTCCCTCCGTGGGTAACGAAAATCTTTTGTCCGCTCATGCATTCTCCGTTATCGAATTTTGAGAAATCGGCATGGCCTGCCAGTATATCAATCTGTAAGTTCTTAATGGCATCCCTGACAGCCGTACCGTCCTTTGTACCTGCTTTATCCACTGCGGTCAGAAGAATATTGGTGGCGTCATATGCACGGTAGGCAACATCATGTGTGGGAAGCTCCCCATACTCTGCCTGGTAGGCTTTTAAAAATTCGATTTCCATTTCAGAGTTGCCTTCTTCTGCTGAATCAGGAATGCAGTGGGGAGTAAAGAATACAACACCGTTTGCGCCGTCGCCGGCAACCTTTCTGATATCTGGAGCGGAGAAGGTTTCCGGTCCATAGATGTATCCGGTATACCCCAGGGAACGCAGCTGTTTGACCATCAGACAGCCCTGCTCACTTTGAGCAAATATCAATACTCCGTTGGGATTTTTGGATAAAATAGAGGACAATGCACCTGTCCAGTCTGTTTCACCTACCATGGCCTGTTCATCTTCAACAATCTTAACGGTTCCTCTTTGGGTGATGACATCTTTTACCTGTGTATAGGCAGAAATATTACCATCATCCTGATATACCAAGCAACCCAAATCCGTGGTGCCGAGTTTTTCCATGGCATCTACCAGGGGTTCTGCACCTCCGGAGGAATTCGGTACGGAGCGGAACAGATAGGTCCATCCCTTTTCCAGCCAGGCCGGATTCATGCCCGTGGCAACTTCCGGTATCTCGGATGCCTCAACAAGGTCTCCTGTGGATTCGATATTGCCGCTTAACTGAGAACCAATAATCCCGTTTACCTTACAATTATCAATCAGGTAGGAGACACCTTTAACAGCTCCCTCTGTGGTTGCCCCGTCGTCATAAAATTCAAGTTTAATCTGTCCTCCCAGGACACCGCCTTTTTCATTCCATTGTTTAATACATAGTTTAATACCGTTATAGCCATTGACCCCTGCAGTTGCCACAGAACCTGTGATTCCGCCGTAATGTCCGATTACATACGCATATTCTCCGGAATCAGCATTTGTTCCTGCTGCCTCACTCCCTGCCGCTTCATTTTCCGCTGCATCCCCGCTTACTGCAGTGTCCGTGTTGGCTGATGTTGAGCAGCCCGTTACTGCAGCAGCCATCATCATTACAGCTATAAAACTCAATACGCTCCTCTTTTTCATAGTACTCCTTTCGCTTGCTGGTTAGTATTATATATATTTAAGGCATGCGCCATAAATATTGCCGGAAGAGGGGAAGCGGAGCGCAGAGAGGATAGTTATTTAGCTGCCTTCCTGTATCAACTCCCACAGACGTTCCAGATGTTCAAACATGGCTTCTTTTGCTGCCATAGCATCCCGTTGTTCCAATGCATCAATAATCCGTTTGTGATATGTAAATGCCTGGTTTTCTTTTGTGTATTTTCTTACGTACAAAATATTGTCCAGTATTGTGTCCCTCAGTATATTGCTTGTCTGGATAAACATAGGATTTTTGCTGGCCTTTGCCACCAACATATGAAATTCAACATCAAGTTCTGAGCATGCTTGGGATAGAGGGTCTACCTTCTGCATCTTTCTATAATTTTCCTTTATCTCCTTTAATTCTTCCTGAGTGATTCTGAGCGCAGCCAGATAAGCCTGTTCACTTTCAATGACTCTTCGGAATTCAACCATATATTTCTGATTATCATATGTAAGCACTGCAACGGGCAAGAGCATATTCATCACCTGTCCCCCATCTAACTTACTTACAAATGTTCCTTCTCCATGACGGCTTTCAATCAATCCAACACTGGACAGCTTCTGCAGAGCACTTCTGATTGACACCCTTGAAACCCCCATCATGGACGCCAACTCATTTTCAGAAGGAATTTTACTGTCTGCCGGCCATTCGCCGCTGCTAATCAACCGTTTAATCTCATCCATCACTGCATCACTGACATTGACACGGCCAATTTTTTGTATTGCCATATTACCTACCTCCAATTTATATCTTTATAATTTAGTATAATCTTTTTATTAAAGACCGTCCACTGTAATTATGATGTATGTCATGGAACGTAAGAAGTAATAGGTAATAAGTAATACAACTTATGTGTTAAATACTAACAACATGAGGATAAAAAGTCAATGGTTTTTTTACAAATCGTATATTTGCATTGTTTTAAATGATGAATATGTACAAAATATACATATGTTATTTATTTAACATCTTTGTTATTGTGATATATTCACAATTTTTATCGATAGATACTTACAAGGGTGAGGGTATACATTAAATAGTTCAACTTTGGGCAGCCGGTCTTGACAAATCAGAGGCAGGTGTTATAATCAAGATTAGCAATAAGCAGCAAAGGCAATGAGGGAAACAGTAGTCAGTGGGAAGTATCCAGAGAGCAGGCCGGTTGGTGGAAAGGCCGCATACCAAAGACTGACGAAGACCAGTCCTGAGCCGCGTCAGGGATGTCCGCACAGGTGCTACAGCACAAAACGGATGGGAAATGGCGCCGTACTCCCGCGTTAAGGGATAAATGAGTGAAAATCAAGGTGGAACCGTGTGAATGCACCCTTGGACATATGAATATGTCCAGGGGTTTTTATTTTCCCGTTTTTTACAGGATTCCGGCGGCGGACATATTCAGTATGAAACGGATTCGGCGGAACAACCGGAATCAACTACAGCAGCCGGAATCATCACAGCAGGCTGATACCAAAGACATGGGACCGGAAAGGCCCGTGTAAAGAAAGGAGATTTGTATGAAAATCATTTTACCGGACGGAAGTGTACAGGAAGCAGAGGATGAGTTGAGGGCCATACGCCACACAGCATCCCATGTACTGGCACAGGCAGTGAAGAGATTGTATCCAGACACAAAGCTGGCCATTGGACCGGCCATTGATGACGGTTTTTACTATGATTTTGACAGGGAGGGAGGTTTCACTCCTGAGGACCTTGAAAAGTTAGAGGCGGAGATGACCAGGATTGTAAAGGAAAATCTGCCGGTTAAGCCCTTTGTACTGCCAAGGGCTGAGGCCATTAAGTTCATGGAGGAAAAGGGTGAGCCCTATAAGGTAGAGCTTATTGAGGACCTGCCGGAGGAGGAGACAATCAGCTTTTACCAGCAGGGAGAGTTTGTGGACCTGTGCGCAGGACCCCATATCATGTATACAAAGGGCGTAAAGGCATTTAAGCTTACAAGCATTGCAGGCGCCTACTGGAGAGGCAGCGAGAAGAATAAGATGCTGACCAGGATATACGGAACCGCCTTTGCCAACAAGACGGACCTGGAGAGCTATCTTACCATGATGGAAGAGGCAAAGAAGCGCGACCACAGGAAGCTGGGCAAGGAGCTGGGCCTGTTCATGTTTGCAGAGGAAGGACCCGGATTCCCATTCTTCCTTCCAAAAGGAATGACATTAAAGAATACCCTGATTGATTACTGGCGTGAGATTCACTACAGGGACGGATACCAGGAGGTTTCCACTCCCATTATCCTGAGCCGCAAGCTGTGGGAGAATTCAGGCCATTGGGACCATTACAAGGACAATATGTATACCACTGTAATTGATGAGGAGGACTATGCTGTCAAGCCGATGAACTGTCCGGGAGGAATGCTGGTTTATAAGAACCAGCCCCACTCTTACCGCGACCTGCCTTTAAAGGTGGGCGAGCTGGGACTGGTTCACCGTCATGAGAAGAGCGGACAGCTTCACGGTCTGATGCGCGTGCGCTGCTTTACCCAGGATGATGCCCATATCTTTATGAGGGATGACCAGATTGAGGACCAGATTAAGGGTGTAACAAAGCTGATTAATGAAGTGTATACACAGTTTGGCTTTGAGTATTTTGTGGAGCTGTCCACCAGGCCGGAGGATTCCATGGGGTCTGACGAGGATTGGGAGATGGCTACAAACGGCCTTAAGAAGGCGCTGGAGGATATGGGGCTTGATTATATTGTCAATGAAGGCGACGGCGCGTTCTACGGCCCCAAGATAGATTTCCACCTGAGGGATTCCCTGGGCAGGACATGGCAATGCGGCACCATCCAGCTGGATTTCCAGATGCCTCAGAGGTTTGACCTGGAATATACGGCTGAGGACGGCTCCAAGAAGCGTCCCATCATGATTCACCGTGTATGCTTTGGCTCCATTGAGCGTTTCATCGGTATTCTGATTGAGCATTTTGCAGGAAAGTTCCCGGTATGGCTGGCTCCTGTACAGGTTAAGGTAATTCCTGTTTCCGAGAAGTCCATGGATTATGCAACCGGGGTATATGAGAAGTTAAAGGCAGCCGGTATCCGCACAGAGCTGGACCACAAGGACGAGAAGGTGGGCTACAAGATTCGTCAGGCCCAGCTGGAAAAGGTTCCCTATATGCTGGTTCTGGGTGAAAAGGAAGCGGCAGAGGGCGCAATTACGGTGAGAAGCCGCGATAAGGGCGACCTGGGCGCTGCAGGACTGGATGATTTCATCGGAGATATTAAGAAGATGATTGAGACAAAAGAGAGATAAATAGGTCATTAAATAATCAAAAAATCACCTGCCCATAAGAACCGAATGGGCAGGTGATTTTTTATGTCAGGCCTGTTTCAGCGATACGGCCACCTTTTTCTTTACAACAAAAGTAGCTGCAAGGGATACAACGGACATAACAAAGCCCATGAGGAAGGCTCTGGAGTAGTCGCCCCCAACGTTCAGCTTAACAGCCGCACGGGGGCCGATTAATCCGGCGATACCGAACATCAGGATAAACTCTGCGACGCCTTCGAGGGTGCCCAGTGTGTGGCCGGTGTACATGGAGGCGGTTCGCCTCTTATGGAGACAATTACCCTTATGAGCCGTTATGATTTGGAGGAACTTAAGAAGATTGCCAAGTATCTGGCTGGTTTTGACGGGGTGGAGTGTCCAAGGTATGAGAGGAGGACGGCTACGCCGAGGGCAATGCTGGAGAAGTTTCAGAATACCCAGAGGTAAATGATTCCATAAGCCCAATACTGAGTACGGCAAAGGCGTTTAAGATATGGGTGTATCCGTATCTTAAACGCCTTTAAGCGTGTATGCGTATTGAAGGAAAGAAGTCTGTGCCGGATACGCAGCTGATTCACGGCCGGCCGCAGCTTTACCGTATCAGAGTACCATCCGTCCCGACGGTCACAACCTGCCACGGTATAAACTTCCCGCTGGCCTGGAGTGCGCGTTTTGCGGCATTTTCAATACCGCCGCAGCATGGAACCTCCATGCGGACAATGGTGACATCCTTGATATCATTGAGACGGATGATTTCCGTCAGTTTTTCAGAGTAATCCACCATATCCAGCTTCGGGCATCCTATCAGGGTGATGCGTCCGGCTATAAAATCATTGTGGAAATTGCCATAAGCAAAGGCAGTGCAGTCAGCAGCTATCAAAAGGCGGGCATCCTTAAAATAAGGGGCCTGGACAGGAGCCAGTTTAATCTGCACAGGCCACTGGGTCAGCCGGCTCTCCATGGAAAGGGTTTTTTCCGTGGAAAGGCTTTCTGTGGAAACAGGGTTTTCCCTTGCTTCCCTGACCATGCGGGCTTTTACAGCTGCCTCGTCATAGGCAGCCGCCTCCCGTTCCTCAAAGGTAATGGCCCCTGTAGGGCAGGTGGGCAGACAGTCCCCGAGGCCGTCACAGTAATCATCCTTTAAAAGCCGGGCTTTTCCATCCACCATTCCGATGGCTCCTTCGTGACAGGCCGCAGCACATGCGCCGCATCCGTTGCACAGGTCTTCATTTATCTTAATAATTCTTCGAATCATTCCTTTATCCTCCTTGAAGCAAAACAGTGAATTGTTGTTATGCTGGAAGTATACTATGGAAAACCGAAAATGTATGTTGTTATGACAACATCTTATCTGCTGATTTTAACATATTTTTTAAAGCAGGCAGGACAGCGGGAAAATGATGGCAATGGCCGGAAGAATATTTAAGACCTTGGTCCGCTTGATACCTGCAATTTTTAAACCCACTGCCAGGGTGATGATTTCCCCGCAGGCATTAAAATTAGCCAGCATGGCGCCGAATACCCCGGTTCCGCTGAAGCAGAACAGGATTATCATACTGATTAACACATCCATCTGCTGGTCATCCAGTGTCAGGGGAAGCCGTTCCTCCAGCCGGTGAAGCCCCTTTAGCAGGTTATCCTCCAGGTTCAGAAGTTCTCCTATGACAGTACCCGCAATAAGGGCCAGCACCACGGCAGACAGACTTTTTAACATGATAATAAGGCTGATTCCCATGGTAATGGCAGACAGGCCAAAGATATTGGGGAGAGCTTCCTTGTTTACTTTGCGGGTTCTTCTGTATCAAGATTCCGTTTCATTCTTAGATATAATTCCTGGAACAGTTCCATAAATTCCTGCACCTTTTCAGGCGGGATATCCCGGAATGTATCTTTTTCCAGTCTGGAAAATGCCTCTGTTACGTTCTGTCCCATCTCTTTCCCAATATCCGTCAGATAAATATAAAAGGAACGCCGGTCGCCATCCGCCCGTCTCCGCTCAATAAGGGATTTTGCTTCCATTCCATTGAGTACGGATGTGAGGGTGGCGGCCTCTATGTGACAGGCATCTGCAATCTCCTTCTGGTTTGCTCCATCATGTCCCATGAGATAGTCCAGGACCTTGGGCTGGCCGGATGTCAGGCCGGTATGGTGCAGCTGGGCCATAAGCTGTTTTAAATAGATGGCATGGCCTGACATTAACAGATAATGAAAATTCATGGATAAACGGACCGCCTTTCCAAATAGTTAGAATTCTAACTATTATAATTCTAACCATAGGCGGTGTCAACCGATTTCTGCGTCCCTGCCTTTCTGCGCTCCTGCGTCCCCCCTTTATTCTTCTGCGCCCCCATGTAATCCTTACAATCTTCTTAATTGTTATTATATATCAATATTAATTTATCGAATATCAATAAAAATATATTGAAAAATAATATAAACGGTGTTATATTCCAATTAAGGATTTCGAGTAAGGTAAAAGCCCTCCGGGGGGCATATAAGCAATACAGAAAGGCGGATTTTAGTATGAATATGCGTTTGGTAAGATTTACAAAAGGGCTTCTGGACATCATGTTTTATATGGGGATGGCTATAACAGCGGCGATTCCGGTTCTTTTTCACTATGTGGGCATGTATATTGAGACGTTCAGGACCTATTACGTGGTCCAGTGCATGCTATACATGGCCTCAGGGGTGCTGGCACTTTTGCTTGTGCTGGAGCTGCGGCGGATGTTTGCCACTGTGCTGGCAGACGACGCCTTTGTCATGGAAAATGCAGCGTCCTTAAAACGAATGGGAAAATGCAGCTTTCTCATAGCCATTCTGTCGGTACTGCGTTTGTTTGTGGCATTTACCCCGGCCACGGCAGTGATTATTATTGTTTTCTCGATAGCAGGTCTTTTCTGTTTCGTGCTCTGTCTGGTATTCGAACAGGCAATCCGTTACAAGCAGGAAAATGACCTGACTATCTAGACAGGGAGGAATGACATGGGAATTGTAATCAATCTGGATGTAATGATGGCCAGGAGAAAAAAGGGTCTGAAGGAATTGTCTGCGGAAGTGGACATTACCATGGCAAACCTGTCTATCCTGAAAAATAATAAAGCAAAAGCAATCCGGTTTTCCACCCTGGAGGCTATCTGCAAAGCCCTGGACTGCCAGCCGGGTGATATATTAAGTTATGAGCCGGAGGAAGGAGAGAGTGAGAATGGATGATAAGATGTATTTGACGGCTGTGACACCCAGGGGAGCTGTAAGCGGCAGCGGGGACCGGACAGAGGAAAGGCTGGGTAAGCGTCTCCAGAGAATAGGAAGGGATTTTGGATTTTTCGGCCTTCTCAGTATTTTTTACGGCGTGTGCGCCAGTTTCTGCCTGTTTCGGAATCCCATGGGGATTACAGTCCCATTGTTCGTGGCAGCCACCTATGGGTCAGCATTCCTGATATTCAGGAAAATGGGAGTGGCCATTAAGAAGGATTCCCGGCTGCTGGCTGCTGTATCCCTGCTGATTGGACTTTCCACCTGTTTTACAGGGAATGTGACAGTTGGGTATTATATGAACCGGCTGGCCCTGATTCTTCTGTTTTGTATATTCATCCTGCACCAGTGCCATCAGGATAATAAATGGAACATAGGAAAATACATGGCTTCCATTGTTCTGTACCTGGCCCAGGCAGTGGGAATGGTATTTTATCCGTTCCGTCATTTAGGGGAATATATACAGTCCCTGAAGGATAAGCGGAGCCGGAATGTATTCCGGCTGCTGGCAGGCGCCTGCGCGGCAATACCGGCAGTTATATTCCTGTGCGTGCTTTTGTCAGGCGCGGACATGGTATTCAGGAACATGCTGGTGGTTGTTATCTCCAGGTTTCTGAATCCGGTCACCCTGTTTCTTGCGGCGCTTCAGACCATATTCTGGTCGCTGGCCATGTACTGCCTGATTTGCAGCGCCTATGGGGGAAGCATCAGTGACGGAATGGCCGATGTACGCAGGCATTCTCCCGTGGCAGCGGTCAGCTTTATGGCTATGGTGGGCATTGTTTACCTGGTATTCTGCGTCATCCAGATTGTGTACCTTTTTATGGGAAAGGGAAGTCTGCCTCTGGGAATGACGTATTCCCAGTATGCCAGACAGGGATTTTTCCAGCTGCTCTTTGTGGCTGTCCTGAATCTTGTGATGGTGCTTATGTGCCTTAAGTATTTTCGTGAACATGCCCTGTTAAATATTTTTTTGCTGTTGGTCAGCCTTTGTACCTATGTGATGCTGGCGTCTGCCGTGTACAGGATGGTGCTGTATGTACAGCAGTATCAGCTGACATTCCTCAGAATCCTGGTGCTGTGGTTCCTGGCCATGCTGTTTGTGCTGATGGCGGGGGTGGTAATTCTTATTTTTAATCACGATTTTCCTTTGTTCCGGTTCTGCCTGGCAGTAGTATCTTCCTTCTATCTTGTGTTAGCGTGGATGCGTCCGGACTATATAACAGCCCGTTATAATGTATCCCACAGAGACAACATTGCCAGGGAGGAGCAGAATGATTTTATGCGTCTTTCCACGGATGCTGCCCCTGCCCTGGAGGGAATGGCGGATTCTGAGATAAAGGAGCGCCTGCTGTCCTGGTATGCGGGAAGATATGAGGTATGGGATGACGGAGAACCAATGGGACTTCGGACCTGTAATTTTTCAGTTCTGAAAGCCAGGTCGTATCTCAGAAACCATTAAGACTGCAAGGAAACCGGCGCAGGAGGTTCATGCATGGTACAGGTATAAGCAGAAAACTCTGAGAATCACTCTATGAATCCAATGGTTTTTCATGTATACTATGAAAAGAAAAATGCGGATGATATGGAGTTGACAATATGAAAATAGCAGTCATGGGATACAGCGGTGCTGGCAAATCCACACTGGCTAAGAAACTGGGCAGACTCTACGACTGCCCGGTTCTGTATTTGGACAGAATACAATTCGAACCTGGATGGAAAGAGCGTGACAGGGAAGAGGCAAAGAGGATGGCGGAGACATTTCTGGATGAGAATCAGGATACAGGCTGGATTATTGACGGCAACTACGCGAAATTCTGCCAGGAACGCCGTCTGGAGGAAGCAGACCTGATTGTATTTATGGATTATACAAGGAGAATCTGCCTGTGGCAGGCTGTAAAACGGTATTTGGAGTACAGGGATAAAACCAGGGAGAGCATGGCGGAGGGCTGCCGTGAGAAAATGGACTGGGACTTCGTGAAATGGATTCTCCGGGATGGGCGGGATGAAGCCCACAGCCATCAGTCCATCATGGCCAGGTATCCCCATAAAATGCTGGTGGTCCGCAACCGGAAACAGTTAAAGGACAGTATGACCAGGCTCATATTGAGGAGCCGTGAGAGGACATTGGGATGAGACAGGAAGAGCTTCTTATAAACCGGCTGGCTGCATATGCAGGGTCAGATATGTATCCCTTCCACATGCCGGGACATAAGCGTATGCCGGGTCCCATGGACCGCTTTGTGAATCCCTGCACAGTGGATATAACGGAGATTGACGGGTTTGATAACCTTCACCACCCGGAGGGAATCTTAAGAGACTCCATGGATTGGGCGGCAGCCCTTTACGGGGCTGACCAGACCTATTATCTGATTAATGGAAGTACCAGCGGGATTCTGGCTGCTGTATGCGGAGCCGTACCCAGAGGCGGGAGAATCCTGGTGAGCAGGAACTGCCATAAATCCGTGTACCACGGAATCTGCCTGAATCAGCTTAAGGCCTCCTATGTTTATCCACAGGAGATAGAAGGCTTGGGGATACAGGGAGGAATCACGGCAGAAGATGTGGACAGGATGCTTAAGCGGTATATGGACACACAGGCTGTCCTCATCGTATGCCCCACCTATGACGGAATTGTATCCGACATAGAGGCCATTGCCCAAATCGTCCACAGGGCAGGGCTTCCGCTGATTGTGGATGAAGCCCATGGCGCCCATTTCCGGTATGACGCCATGTTTCCGCCGTCTGCCCTGGACCTGGGAGCAGATGTGGTGATTCAGAGTGTGCACAAGACCCTTCCCAGCCTGACCCAGACAGCCCTGCTTCATATTAAGTGCAACCGGCCGGACGGCGGATGCTATGCTGACCGGGAGCGCATTGACCGTTATCTCCACATGGTACAGAGCAGCAGTCCCTCCTATGTGCTCATGGCCAGTATAGAGAACAGTATATTCCAGATGGAACATATGGATATGACGTCCTATGGGAGACAGCTGCACAAGCTGCGGACGAGGCTGGGCCAGATGAGGCATCTGCGTCTGGTGGATACAGGAATCATAGGACAGGCAGGAATCAGGGACCTGGATATCTCAAAAGTCGTGGTTTCAACCAGGGGAACGCACCTGGCTTCAGGGGAAGATGGTGATACCGGCTTTACAGGCGCCCGGCTGGACCACATTCTGCGCAGAGAATATCATCTGGAGATGGAAATGTGCGGGGCTGATTACGTGACAGCCATTACAACAGCCATGGACAGCGCCCAAGGCCTGGAGCGCCTGGGGGATGCATTGACCCGGATTGACGGCTGTCTGGCATCCGGCGGTTGGGATGCCCGCAGGGAAAACGGCAAAGGGCCTGTCACGGGAACGGATGATAAATCAGGCGGAGAGGATATGCACAGAGGCAGTGTATACAGTATGCGGTGTGACACGGCCATGTCCATGGGTGAGGCCATGGACAGAACTATGAAGTCCGTTGGTCTGGAGGACAGCGCAGGGTGTATTTCCGGGGAGTTTGTTTATATCTATCCGCCCGGCATACCCATTGTGGCTCCGGGGGAATGGATTAGCAGGCCCATCCTGGAAGTGATTCTGGAATACAGGGATAAGGGGCTACCGGTGCAGGGCCCTGCGGACCAGTCCCTCAGGACCATCCGCATAGTTGAGAAGGACTGACGGGATATCAGAAGAATGAAACAGAAAAAGGGACGGAACAGAGAGACTGAATGAGATAAGGAAGTACGGAGTAAATCATGGGAAAGATATTTTATGTTATGGGCAAGAGTGCCTCGGGAAAGGATACCATATATAAGAAGCTTCACAGCAGGATGCCGGAGCTTAAGACCGTTACCATGTATACCACCAGACCCATACGGGACGGGGAACAAAACGGAGTGGAGTATTTTTTTGTGGACCGTTCTTATCTGGAACAGTGCAGGCAGGATGGGATTTTGATTGAGTGCCGGACCTATGACACGGTTTACGGTCCATGGAGCTATTTTACAGCGGACGATGGGCAGATTGATTTGGAAACAGGAAATTATCTGATTATGGGGACATTGGAATCTTATGAGAAGATGCGTTCCTATTATGGAAAGGAAGCCCTTGTACCAATCTATATCCATGTAGAGGACGGACTGAGGCTGAGGCGGGCCCTGGAGCGGGAGGAGCAGCAGACAATGCCCAAGTATAAAGAGATGTGCAGGCGTTTTCTGGCAGATGAGGAGGATTTCAGCCCCAGCCATCTGGAGCAGTGCAGCATTACAAAGCAGTATGAAAATGTGGTGCTGGAGGATTGCCTCAGGGAAATCATCCAGGAGATTGTGAGGATTTGCGGGGAAGGACGTTAGATTTATAGAAGAGATGCTGTGAAAGCCAACTGTATTTTGCTTTCACAGCACTTTGTTTTTGTGTAATATCGCGGCCTCAGATACTGTGCACCGGCTTCTGAGGCCTTCCGGTCTGGGGATTCTCCAGATTATATTCATTAATCTTATTAAACAGCTGCCTGGCGCTGATGCCCAGCTTGTAGGCGGTAGCTGATATGTTCCATCCCATCTGGTTCAGGACCCACTGCAGATACTCTTTTTCACTGCGCCGTTTAAATTCGCGCCAGGGCACAATGCCGGCCTGGGTGAAGGAGCTGGATGGAGTGTCATCATCTGTTGTCTTCAGGTTATAGAGAATCGGGATGCCTTCCGTGGTAATGACATGGTTCTTGGAAAGAACCACCATTCTGTCCACATGGTTTCTCAGTTCCCTGATATTGCCCGGATAATCATAGTTAATAAGGAAGTCCCAGGCTTTCTCGTCAATGCGGTCGATTCTGATTTGATTCACTCTCTGGGATTCCTCCAGGAAGAAGTGAATCATGTCCACCAGGTCCTCCTTCCTTTCCTTGAGGGCGGGGATGCGGATGACAATGGTACTGATACGGTAAAAGAAGTCCTCCCGGAAGGTGCTGTTGCGCACCTTGGCTACCAGGTCGCGGTTGGTGGCTGTAATGAGCCGGAAATCCAGCTGTTTGCTGTTGTTGCCGCCGATTCGTTCAATTCTCTTTGTCTCAATGGCCCGCAGCAGCTTTACCTGGGTGGTCAGGTTGATGTCGCCCACCTCGTCTAAGAACAGGGTGCCTTTATCCGCCAGCTCAAACTTTCCGGCCCGCCCCTTGATGGCGCCTGTAAATGCGCCCTGCTCATGGCCGAACAGCTCTGCCTCCAGAAGGGACTCCGTGTAGGCATTACAGTTGACTGCTATGAGCGGCATGTCGGAACGGCGGCTGCAGGCATGGATGTACTGGGCAGCCACATCCTTGCCGGAACCGGATTCACCGATGAGGAGGACGTTTACATTGGATGCTGCCACACGTTCACAGTCTTCCAATGCCCTCCGGTAGGCAGGGGATTTTGTGTTGAAAAAAAACTTTTTTTTCATATCGTTTTCGTCCATAATCGGGTCTCCTGTGGTTAGATTTTTAAATTTTATTAATTATGCATAAAATTGAGAAAAAATTAACATGAAAATTGTAAAAGAAGGGAAAAATGGATGCCAAAAATAAAAAGAATCCCTCCCTACCCCCTATTATAACTGAAATTTATTTCACTATCAAGAAAAATAGTTCACGAAAAAAAGAAATTTTAAAAAAGTCAGAAGTTAAAAGAATGACAAAATAGACAATATAGAAAACCTATAAAGGACGGAAAAGCAATAGAAAAAATGAATTTCCATTGGTTAAAAGGTAAAAAATAAAAAAAAATCCCACTTTAGAAAAAGTTGGCACGATAATTGCTCTATTATTATGTGGAATGGAATCCTATGCCTAATAAATAAGAAAGATTCAAAGGGTGAAACATCATGTACATCGTAGTTACAAACAACGTGAAGTGCAGGGACAAGTATCAGGACAAATTAAAAGTGGACTTCCTGGAAAATGGTTCCTACATTGATGTGTTAATCAGGGTGAGAAACTATATACATAAAGGTTATCGCCTGGAAACCCATCCTATGGCAGGGAGCCTGAAGCCTAACCAGATTCCTTACAAGACAATCATAATTTCCGACTCTGAGGTTGAAAGAGAAGAATTTTACCAGTTTGAGATGGTGATGGAGAACAGTATTCAGTCCTGCGAGAAATTCATGAAGGACAGAAGAACTCCTGATTGGCCGGAAAATATACTGGAAGACTTCAGGGACGTGGATTTATCATTGATTGAAGGAGCTGTAAAAAAAATAATATACAAGGAGGAGTGATTAGATGAAACTTGAGTTGGGGTGCGTTCAGATTAACGACATTCAGTTTGCATCGGAATCAAAAGTGGAAAACGGAACTATTTATGTTAATGCAGAAGAGTTGAAGGCACTTTTGTTGGAAGATGAAAACCTGAAGTCTGTTGAGCTGGAGATTGCAAGACCAGGAGAGAGTGTCCGTATCATGCCAGTAAAGGACGTGATTGAGCCACGTGTAAAAGTCAACGGAGGTGGAAACTTATTCCCAGGCGTTATTTCCAAGGTGGAGACAGTGGGAAGCGGAAGGACCAACGTGTTAAAGGGTTCCGCAGTTGTTACCACAGGTAAGATTGTCGGCTTCCAGGAAGGTATCATCGATATGTGCGGCGAGGGAGCTAAGTACACACCATTCTCCCAGTTAAACAACCTGGTTGTTGTATGCGAGCCAATCGACGGACTTGCAAAGCATGCTCATGAGAAGGCTGTCAGATTTGCAGGCCTGAAGGCTGCTGATTACATCGGCAAGCTGGCCAAGGACGTAGAGCCTGATGAAGTTAAAGTATATGAGACCTGTTCCGTAAAAGAGGGAATTGAGAAATATCCTGAGCTTCCAAGAGTAGCTTACGTACTGATGCTTCAGAGCCAGGGCCTGATGCATGATACATATGTATACGGCGTAGATATGAAGCAGTCCTTACCAACTATCTTAAACCCAACCGAATTAATGGACGGCGCTATCTTAAGCGGTAACTGCGTATCTGCATGCGACAAGAATACAACCTATCATCACCTTAATAACCCTGTTATTGCAGACTTATTTGAACAGCACGGAAAGACCCTGAACTTTGTAGGTGTAATCATCACCAACGAGAACGTATACCTTGCTGACAAGATGCGTTCTTCTGACTGGACATCCAAGCTTTGCGAGTTCTTAGGCGTTGACGGCGCTATCGTTTCCCAGGAGGGCTTCGGTAACCCTGATACTGACCTTATCATGAACTGCAAGAAGATTGAAGGAAAAGGCGTTAAGACTGTTATCATCACCGATGAGTACGCAGGCCGCGACGGCGCTTCCCAGTCCTTGGCAGATGCAGATGCAAGCGCTAATGCTGTTGTTACAGGCGGAAACGCAAACATGGTCATCAACTTACCGGCAATGGACAAAGTTATCGGCTATCCTGAGGTTGCTGATATCATTGCAGGCGGATTCGACGGAAGCTTACAGAAAGACGGTTCCATTGTTGCTGAGCTTCAGGTTATCACAGGAGCAACAAACGAGATGGGCTTCAATAAATTAAGTGCCAGATAGGAGGATAAGATGTCAAAGTTAAGAATTGTTCATTATATTAACCAGTTCTTCGCTAACATCGGCGGCGAGGAAAAGGCTGATTACCAGCCAGAATTAAGAGAAGGCATTGTAGGCCCTGGTATGGCGTTCAACCAGGCATTCGGAGAAGAGGCAGAAATCGTAGCTACCGTTATCTGCGGCGACTCTTACTTCAACGAGAACGTTGAAGCTGCTAAGAAGACCATTCTGGATATGATTAGCAGCCAGAAGCCAGACGCAGTTATCTGCGGACCGGCATTCAATGCAGGACGTTACGGCGTTGCCTGCGGTACCGTTGCACTGGCAGTTAAGGAAGAGTTAAACCTTCCGGTCCTGACTGGTATGTACAAAGAGAACCCGGGCGCTGATATGTACAAGACAAAAGTATATATCGTTGAGACAAAGAACAGCGCAGCCGGCATGAGAAGTGCTGTTGCTACCATGGCTCCTCTGGCACTTAAGCTTGCCAAGGGTGAGAAGCTTGGCTCCTCCAAGGAAGAGGGCTATATGCCGAACGGCATCCGTGTCAACTTCTTTGAGGACAAGAGAGGCTCCCAGAGAGCTGTTGAGATGCTGGTTAAGAAGCTGGCCGGCAAGGAATTCACAACCGAGTTCCCAATGCCTGACTTCGACAGGGTAGAACCAAATCCGGCTGTTAAGGATATGGCTCATGCAAAAATCGCTCTGGTTACCTCCGGCGGTATCGTACCAAAGGGCAACCCGGACCACATCGAGTCCTCCAGTGCTTCCAAGTACGGCAAATATGACATCGATGGTGTCATGGACCTGACAGAAGCTACATATGAGACTGCTCACGGCGGATACGACCCAGTATATGCCAATGAAGATTCAGACAGAGTCCTTCCTGTTGACGTTTTAAGAGAATTTGAAAAAGAAGGAAAAATCGGCAGCCTGCACAGATATTTCTATACGACAGTTGGTAACGGTACATCCGTAGCTAACTCCAAGAGATTTGCTGCAGAGTTTGCACAGGAGCTGAGGAATGACGGGGTAGATGCGGTCATTCTGACCTCTACCTGAGGTACCTGTACACGTTGCGGTGCAACGATGGTAAAAGAAATTGAAAGAGCAGGAATCCCTGTAGTTCATATTGCAACTGTAGTTCCGATTTCACTGACAGTAGGAGCTAACCGTATTGTTCCTGCTATCGCTATTCCTCATCCTCTTGGAAATCCGGCTCTGACCTTGGAAGAAGAGAAGGATATCAGAAGGAGAATACTTACTAAGGCTCTGACAGCACTGGAGACCCCGGTTACAGAGCAGACTGTATTTGAGTAAACCGAAGCTAGACATCCGTAAAAAAGAACTTTGCCGGTCCTTCCAATGGTGCCTAAAGTTACCATGGTATGATTCAACAACGTTCTGAAAATGGTGTAATTGCACAAAAAAGAGTTTGCATTCCGTCAGATTAATGATAAAATATTATTTGAAGCGGCATTTTGCAAACCCTGAAATTCAATTGATGTGTAAGGAGATATTCTGATGGACAAGATTTATGATGTCATCATTCTGGGTGCAGGTCCTGGCGGACTTGCAGCCGGAATCTATGCGGGAAGAGCGCGTCTGGATACGCTGCTCATTGAAAAAGGAAAAGACGGCGGACAGATTGCCATCACGGACGAGATTGAGAATTATCCCGGACAGATGGTAGACGGCGAGAGCGGTCCTTCCCTGATTGAAAGAATGACCAAGCAGGTCGAGAAGTTCGGTGCTGAGCGTGTCAGCGATACCATTGTCAGCGTTGATATCGAAGGCCCGGTAAAGACACTGGTTGGCAGCAACGGAACTTATAAGGCACGTACCCTGATTATCGCTACCGGCGCTTTCCCAAGGCCAATCGGCTGCAAGGGCGAGGGCGAGTTCATGGGCAAGGGCGTTTCCTACTGTGCAACCTGCGATGCTTCCTTCTTCGAGGATTTGGAAGTATTCGTGGTTGGCGGCGGCGATTCTGCTGTTGAGGAAGCCATGTACCTGACTAAGTTTGCAAGAAAAGTTACTGTCATCCATCGCCGTGATGAACTGCGTGCAGCAAAATCCATTCAGGAGCGCGCGTTCAAGAATCCTAAGCTGTTCTTCATGTGGGATACAGTTGTGGAAGAGCTTCACGGAGACGGCATCCTTTCCGGCATGACTGTTAAGAATGTTAAGACAGGTGAGCTTACAAGAATCGATGCAGACGAGGACGACGGCCTGTTCGGCGTATTCGGCTTCATCGGATACAACCCAAGAAGCGAACTGTTCGAAGGCAAGTTAGAGATGGACCGCGGATATATCAAGACCGACGAAGACATGCATACCAGTGTGGAAGGCGTGTACGCAGTTGGCGATATCCGTGTAAAGAGCTTAAGACAGGTTGTTACTGCTGCTGCTGACGGAGCAATCGCTTCCATGCAGGTTGAGAGATGGCTGGCAGAGCAGAAATAAGTGATTCATAGTTGAGAAAGGAAGGTAATACCAATGGTAGATTTAACCAAGGACAATTTTGAAGAAGAAGTATTGAAGGCTGAAGGCACAGTACTGGTTGACTTCTACGGTGATGGATGTGTACCATGCCAGGCTCTTATGCCACATATCCATGCTATGGAGGGTGATTACGGCGATAAGATTAAATTCACCTCTTTAAACACCACCAAGGCACGTCGTCTGGCAATCGGACAGAAGATTCTTGGTCTTCCTGTTATCGCTATCTACAAGGGCGGCGAGAAGGTTGCCGAGTGCGTTAAGGACGATGCAACTGTTGAGAACATCAAGGCTATGATTGAGGCTAACTTATAATTTGTCCTCAGACAACCGCATTATTTTACTAGCAACCGTCAATACTGACGTTTGTCTATATTATGGCGCCGGGCATACGCCCGGCAGCCAAATTAAATACCAAAAATAAAATAAGGAGGAAAACGGATATGGCAATTTTGAAAGACAAAAAAGTCATCATCATCGGAGACCGTGACGGTATTCCGGGACCAGCCATAGAAGAATGCGTAAAGACCGCAGGCGCCGAAGTTGTATATTCTTCAACTGAGTGCTTCGTCTGAACGGCCGCTGGTGCTATGGATCTGGAAAATCAGAAGAGAGTTAAAGATTTCGCTGAGCAGTACGGCGCTGAGAACATTGTAGTTGTTCTTGGAGCAGCAGAGGGTGAGGCAGCTGGTTTAGCTGCAGAAACCGTTACAGCAGGCGATCCTACTTTTGCAGGTCCTCTAGCAGGAGTCCAGTTGGGACTAAGTGTATTCCATGTTTGTGAGAACGAAATCAAAGATGAGGTTGACAGCAGCGTTTATGACGACCAGATTAGTATGATGGAGATGGTTATGGACGTTGATGACATCGCTAAGGAGATGTCTTCCATCAGAGAGCAGTATTGCAAATATTTATAATTAAAATGTAATTCCCCTGGAGGCTCTTCATGGGGTCTCCGGGGGTTTTGTGCAATAAAGGGGTTTTATTGTGCAACTATGCTAGTACTGCATTGCGCAAGTTCCAGTATGGTACATAGCTGTAATCCGCATCAGCAGCGCGGAGACAGCCGCGGACTGAGACTTGCGCAACGCAGTACTAGATGTCATAAATTATGGTGAGGTGAAGGAATGAACGGTTATGCAGTTTTAAAGGGTGCCAGCTATACATTGGCGGTTACACCTGATATGGTTATTCACAATGGTACAACACAGACAACAGAGATGATTGTTAATCCTGAGTCAGAATATTTGAAGGAACTTCCAAGTCATTTGAGGAGTTTTGAGGATGCCGTTAACTATATGCCGAACCAGGTATATATTGGCAATGAAAAGCCACAGAAGATGGCTGAGGTTGGATTCCCCTGGTATGATAAATTGATGGAGGGAGCCAGCAAAGAAGGTAAGTACGGCGAAATCATGCCGGAAGATGAATTTTACGGTCTGATTCAGATTTGTGACGTATTTGATTTGGTTAAACTGGAAAAGGGATTTGCAGCTGATGTTAAGGCTAAGCTGTCTGCTCATCACATGTTTACAGACGAGCATGTAGCGGTTCTTGATAAGAACAGCGAGACAACAGAAGAAGAAATCGCTGCCCTGGTAAATGACGAGCATGCAGAGCCTCTGTACTATAACAATGTACTGGTTGGCGCTGTTAAGAGAGCTCATGATGTGGATGTAAACTTATCCGCACACGTTATGTTAGAGAACCTGGTTACAAAGGCTTCTAACGTATTATCCTTACTTAACTTGGTAAAAAAGGCAGGAGTTAATCCGGCTGATATAGATTATGTAGTTGACTGCTGCGAGGAAGCATGCGGCGATATGAACCAGAGAGGCGGCGGCAACTTTGCAAAGGCTGCAGCTGAGGTTGCAGGATTTGTTAACGCAACCGGATCTGACGTAAGAGGCTTCTGTGCAGGACCAGCTCATGCAATGCTTCACGCAGCTGCCCTGGTAAAATCCGGCACATTTAAGAACGTTGTGGTTACAGCCGGCGGCTGTACCGCTAAATTAGGCATGAACGGCAAAGACCATGTGAAGAAGGGCCTTCCGATTCTGGAAGACGCTATCGCTGGCTTCTCCGTATTAGTAAGCGCTGACGACGGTGTAAGCCCGCAGATTAGGACTGATATCGTTGGACGCCACACCGTTGGAACAGGTTCCGCTCCTCAGAACGTTATCTCCTCCCTGGTAACCAATCCTCTGGATGAGGCTGGTTTAAAGATTGTGGATATCGACAAGTACTCTCCTGAGATGCAGAACCCGGATATCACCAAGCCGGCAGGCGCAGGCGATGTCCCGGAAGCAAACTACAAGATGATTGCTGCCCTGGGCGTTAAGAGAGGCGAATTACAGCGCAATGAGATTGCGGATTTCGTTAAGGAACATGGTATGACAGGCTGGGCTCCCACCCAGGGACATATTCCTTCAGGCGTTCCTTACCTGGGACTTCTGAGAGATGAAATCCTGGCAGGCGAGACAAAGCGCGCCATGATTATCGGTAAGGGAAGCTTATTCCTTGGAAGAATGACCAATCTGTTTGACGGCGTATCCTTCGTGGTTCAGGCCAACGACGGTTCTGCTTCAGAAGAGAGCGGCGGCGTGGATGAGAGCAAGGTAAAGGCTATGATTGGCCAGGCCATGAGAGCGTTTGCTGAGGGTCTGATGGGCGAAGAGGAATAATTTTCACCGAGAGAAAGGAAATATGTTATGTCTGATAAGAAAATAAAAGCTATGATTGCTAATACTTTTCTTGAGGTGGCCGATGCTCTTGAAACAGGACAATATGGCAAAAAGCCGGTTATCGGCTTCGCCTCAGAAGGCAGCGAACATGGCCAGGATAATATCGAAGAAGCCATGAAGATTGCCGAGATGAAGGGACTTAAGGCTGTCCTTATCGAGGGGGAAGACCTTCATAAGAAAATGGAAGAGATGCTGGATTCCGGCGAGATTGACGGCGCCGTTACCATGCACTATCCATTCCCCATCGGTGTGTCCACAGTCGGAAAGGTTATCACCCCGGGCAAGGGAAAACCAATGTATATCGCAACTACCACAGGTACGTCCGACACAGACCGTATCAGCGGCATGGTAAAGAATGCAATCTATGGAATTATTGCGGCAAAGGCTGACGGCGTGGAGAATCCAACCGTGGGCATTGCTAATATTGACGGCGCACGCCAGACAGAGAAGGCTCTGCTCAAGCTGGCTGAGAACGGCTATGACATTCATTTCGCAGAGTCCGTAAGGGCTGACGGCGGCATTGTCATGAGAGGAAACGACCTGTTAGGCGGAACGCCTGATATCATGGTTATGGATTCACTTACAGGCAACCTGATGATGAAGGTATTCTCCTCCTACACCACAGGCGGTAATTACGAGTCCCTTGGATTTGGTTACGGCCCTGGTATTGGTGAGGGTTATGACCGTCTCATCATGATTGTATCACGTGCTTCCGGCGCGCCTGTTATTGCAGGAGCCATGGAGTTCGCCACCAACCTGGTCCGCCATGACTGGAAGAAGGTTGCTGATGAAGAATTTGAGAAGGCTAACAAGGCCGGACTTAAGGATATCATCAACGAGCTGAAGTCTGCAGGCAAGAAGGATGCTGGCGCAGCAGCCGAGGAAGTGAAGATGCCTCCTAAGGAAGTGGTTACTTCACAGATTCCGGGTATCGAGGTTATGGACCTGGAGGATGCTGTTAAGGCACTGTGGAAGGCCGGCATCTATGCGGAGAGCGGCATGGGCTGTACAGGACCCATCGTACTGATGTCCGATGCCAACAAGGATAAGGCCCATGAGATTCTGAAGGCCGCCGGATACGTCAGCTAAGTACATGCTGGTCAGGCCCTTCTGGCCTGATACCATACTGAAAGCCATTCATTCATAAGTTATATGTTCCGTGTCCGCGGAGAAATTCCGCGGCGCGGAATATAATATAAAGTTTTCGCGATAACATTTAGAAAGTTATGGATTGACAGACAACTGAATACATGATAGTATATTAAAGTTAAATGCTATCCAAAAGATATGGAGGTAGATAGGTTGCTGGTGTGCCTCGCGGTCTTCAAAACCGTTGTGGGGGGTTAAGAGCCCTCTGGGTGGGTTCGATTCCCACCTCCTCCGTTTAAACCATATCTGTAGTGGAGGTAATATATGATGGAAGATAGAAGAGAGTTACTCCGAAAGATTCCGAAAATAGACGAGGTGCTGCAGGATGAGCGTCTCTTTTTTTTTACGGAAAGTACGCCCAGGTCAGTGATTGTTGACTCAGTGAGGGAAGTCATTGAGGAGCTGAGAAAAGACATCCTGGAAGGCAAACGGAATCAGGTGGGGACAAAGGAAACACTGATGACAGAAATTGTGGCGCGCATCACAGGCAAGAAGAAAAAGAGCCTGCGTCGGGTCATAAATGCAACAGGAGTGGTGCTTCACACCAATCTGGGAAGGGCAAATCTGTCGGACAAGGCCTGCGAGAGCATCATGGACGTGGCCAGGAACTATACAAACCTGGAATATGATGTAAAGCGGGGGTCCAGAGGTTCCCGCCATGACCATGTGGAGAAAATTCTGACCAAGATTACGGGCGCGGAAGCAGCCATGGTGGTCAACAACAATGCGGCGGCAACCATGCTCTGCCTCTCTGCTCTGGCAAAGGACAAGGAAGTCATTGTATCCAGGGGAGAGCTGGTGGAAATAGGCGGTTCCTTCCGGGTGCCGGAAATCATGGAACAGAGCGGCGCCAAGCTGATGGATGTGGGAACCACCAACAAGACAAAGCCATCGGATTATCTGAACGCTTATCACGAAGGTGAGACCGGCGCCCTGATGAAGGTACACACAAGTAACTACAGGATACTGGGATTCACCCAGGAGGTGGAACTTCCTGAGATGGTGGAGCTGGGTAAAAAATTAAATCTTCCGGTTATCTACGATATGGGAAGCGGTCTTATGGCAGACCTGACAGAGTATGGGGTGGACGAGCCCACGGTTCTGGATGCCTTAAAGACCGGCATAGACGTGATTCTGTTCAGCGGGGACAAGCTGTTAGGCGGACCCCAGGGCGGTATCATTGCAGGAAAGAAAGAGTACATTGATAAAATGAAGGCCCACCCCCTGGCAAGGGCATTCCGGGTGGACAAGATGACGCTGGCAGCTATGGAGGCCACCTTCTTTGAGTATTCGGATATCCGCCAGGCCAGAAAAACCATCCCTGTGCTGAACATGATTACCACGCCGGCAAAAGAGCTTAAGGACAAGGCAGAGCGCCTGGCCGAAGCCATCCGCGGGGCAACCCATAACTTTACCGTGGAGGTAGAGGCGTGCAAGGACCAGGTGGGAGGCGGCTCCGCGCCAACCGTGCTCCTGGACGGATATGCGGTGGCCATACAGGGCAGAGCGCTGACGCCGGAGAAGATTGAGCGTCTTCTCCGCAAGGAAGAGATTCCGATTATTGTCAGGATTACCCATAACCAGGTATATCTGGATGTGAGGACCATCAGGGAAGATGAGTTTGAATATATTGTAGCAGCATTTTTGGCAATGGACAGCAGACAGGTTGAGGGGTGATAATATGCAAAATGTGATAGTAGGAACAGCCGGTCATGTGGACCACGGCAAGACATGTCTCATAAAGGCTCTTACAGGGACGGATACGGACAGACTGAAGGAGGAGCAGAAAAGGGGAATCACCATAGAGCTGGGATTCGCCAACCTGCCCAATGATGCCGGAATCCATATTGGTATTATCGATGTTCCGGGCCATGAGAAGTTCGTGAAGAACATGCTGGCAGGTATTGGCGGCATAGACCTGGTGCTTCTGGTCGTTGCCCTGGATGAGGGCGTTATGCCCCAGACCGTGGAGCACTTTGAGATTCTGAAGATGCTCCATATCAAGCAGGGCATTGTGGTGTTTACCAAGGCCGACCTGGTGGATGAGGACTGGGCCGAGCTGGTAAATGACGATGTGGACAACCTGGTCAAGGGGACCTTTATGGAAAAGGCCGACCGCATCCAGGTATCTGCTTATACCGGCAAAAATATCAATGAGTTAAAGCAGATGATAGTGGATAAGGTAAGGGCGGCTGGCGCCAGGCGCCAGGAAAAGGAACTGTTCCGCCTTCCCATAGACCGTGTATTTACCATGGAAGGATTTGGTACGGTTGTTACCGGCACCCTTTTGGAGGGCTGCTGCCAGGTAGGACAGGAGGTAGAATTGTATCCCACTGAAAAAACAGTTAAAATCAGGGAGATACAGACCCATGGCCACAAGGTGGACATGGCCTATGCGGGGCAGAGAACAGCCCTGAACCTGGTGAACATTAAAAAGGATGAGATTAACAGGGGAGAGGTTCTGGCTGCCCAGGATTCCCTGCTGAAAAGCCAGTTCATAGATGCTAAGGTGCAGCTGTTTTCATCCACGGACAGGGAACTGAGAAACGGGGACAGGGTCCACATCAACTATGGATCGGCCCAGGCCATATGCAAGGCAGTCCTGCTTGACAAGGACGTGCTGTCCGCGGGCGAGGAGGCCTATGTGCAGTTCCGTTTCGACGAGCCTGTGGCCGTAAGGAGGAATGACAGGTTCATCATCCGTTTCTATTCGCCCACCATTACCTTCGGCGGAGGCATTGTGCTGGAGGCAGAGGCCTTAAAGCATAAGAGGAACCACGATGAGGTCATTGACAGCCTTCATATTAAGGAGCTGGGCACTGATTTGGAGGTACTGGAGCTGGAGCTTAAAGAGGAGAGCCGGTACTTCCCTGTTCCAAAGATACTGGCTACCAAGCTGAACTGGACCAACCAGGAGACAGAGGAGCAGCTGGAGGTCCTGGTCAAGGGAAAGAGGGCCATCCGTCTCAGCGATGGAAGCTTTATCCATAAGGATTACTGGAATGAAATTACACAGTTTGGTACCGAGCTTCTGAATCAGTTCCATAAGGAGAATCCTATTTCCGATGGTATGGAGAAGGAAGAATTTAAGAGCCGTATATTGGATAATTTTAAGATTCGGGAGTCCAGGAAAGCAGACGTCCTCTTAAATGAGATGATAAAGCGCAGCATCACGGTTACCATGGCAAGCGCCATTGCAGCTGCTGGATTTAATGCTGAATATTCCCATGAGCTTAAGGGGATGTTAAAGGAGATAGAGGAGACATACCTGAAGGCGGGATATGAGATACCGGCCACGGACGATGTAATCAATAAATTCAAGGACAAAAAGATGGCCAAACAGATTGCGAATGATTTGGTGAAGAAAGGCACATTGGTCAAGATAAATCCCGGCGCCCTGATTCATAAGGACAACTGGGACAAAGCCATGGGACTTCTTAGGGGATACTTTGAGAGCCATCCTACCATTTCCCTGGGTGATTACAGGGATTTGCTGGGAACCTCCAGAAAGTATGCCGTTCTGTTCCTGGAGTACTGCGACCAGCAGAAGATAACAAAGAAACAGGACGATGTGCGTATTCTTGTCCAGAAGACAAGGTAGGCGGCTATGGAATTCAGACAATTAGAAGCATTCGTAAATGCGGTAAAGTACAAAAGTTTTTCAAAAGCAGCAGATGCCACCTTCCTGACCCAGCCAACCATCAGCGCTCATATCAATAACCTGGAAAATGAGCTGGGAACAACCCTTGTGAACCGTACAGGAAGGGAGATAACCCTGACAAAGCAGGGCGAGCTGTTTTATCCCTATGCCATCGACATGCTCCATACCCGGTCCCAGGCACTGGCAACCGTGCAGACCCAGTGCGAGGCAATGGATGGTGTTCTGGATGTATATGCGTCCAGTATTCCGGGACAGTATTATCTTCCAAGGCTCATAGGGGAGTTTCACGCCAAATGCCCGAAAATACGGTTTTATGTGGACCAGTCGGACAGCAAGACGGTGATTGACAATGTTATGAGCCAGAAGGGTGAGATTGGACTCACGGGCTATAAGATGCATAACAGTCTGGTGTATGAGCCGGTTTTCATGGATGAGCTGGTGCTGATTGTGCCGGACACGGAAAAGTTTGCACGGTGGAAAAAGGGAAGTACGGTGAGCTTCCAGGACTTTGAACATGAGACATTCATTCTGCGCGAGGAAGGCTCAGGCACAAAGCAGGAGATGGAAAAGGCGGAAATCCACGGTGTGCCTGTGTTTAAAAATGTGGATGTGATTGCCCGGATGAACAGCACTGAGGCCATTAAGCAGGCAGTGGCCGGAGGCTTGGGAATATCCATTCTCTCCAGGATGGCTGCCGGTGAAAAGGAAGAAAGCCACCGGATTAAATATTTAAAGATAGACGGCCTGGAGAAGAAACGGACCTTTTACATGGTATACTGCAAGAACATTCGCCTGTCTCCGATTGCGGAGGCATTCCGGGACCTTGTGATTGAATACAGGGACAGGAACTGGCAGCAGGATATCGGGCGGTTTATGTAGCGGGTTATGTATGAATCAGGCGGGAATAGTGTTTTGTATAGAAAAAGTCTATATTAAAAAGCGGTTCCATGTTTTTTTGAATTGGATTTGCCCCTTCCATTTTGGTAAGATGATTAAGGAAATATAGGTAAAACATGAATTGATTTACGAATGATTTTCAGTTGATTTTACCAAAAGAAAAGGGGATATGATTATGAATCTGACAAGTTCTAAAAAGACACTGCTCCTGTCCGGAGTGGCGCTGGGAATACTGGCATGTATTCTCGCTTACTTTGGAAACCCAAAGAACATGGCTATCTGCGTGGCCTGCTTCATCAGGGATTCCGCCGGGGCCATGAAGCTTCACACGGCAGCCGTTGTGCAGTATTTCAGGCCTGAAATCGTGGGCTTTGTCTGCGGCTCCTTCCTGATTGCACTGGCAACCAGGGAATACCGTTCCACAGCCGGGTCGTCTCCCATGCTGCGTTTTATCCTGGGCGTCATCATGATGATTGGCTCCCTGGCATTCCTGGGATGCCCGCTGCGCATGGTAATCCGCATGTCAGCCGGTGATTTAAATGCATATGTAGGATTCATCGGATTTGCGGCCGGTGTATTTACAGGTACAATCGCCTTAAAGCAGGGCTTTTCACTGGGAAGGGCTCATGAAACCGGAAAGATAAACGGGGCAGTGCTCCCGGTTGCCCTGGTGATATTGTTTGTACTGAGCCTGACCACCACATTATTTGCATTCAGTGAAAAAGGTCCTGGCAGCATGCATGCACCAGCGCTTCTTGCTCTGGTTGTGGCCCTGTTGTTTGGCGCCATAGCACAGAAATGCAGAACCTGTTTTGCAGGCAGTATCCGCGACGTCATTTTAATGAAGAATTTTGATTTGATTACTGTCATCGGCGGACTGTTTGCTGTCATGCTGGTGTTTAACCTGGCCACAGGCGGCTTCAAGCTTTCCTTTGCAGGACAGCCGGTAGCACATTCACAACATATCTGGAATATCCTGGGACTTTACGCTGTTGGTTTTGCAGCGGTCCTGGCAGGCGGATGCCCGCTGCGCCAGCTGGTCTTAGCCGGTCAGGGCTCATCTGACTCTGCGGTTACATTCCTTGGGCTTCTTGTGGGAGCTGCTTTCTGCCACAACTTCGGGCTGGCTGCATCCGCGGCAGCGGCAGCCACCGCAGATACCCCGGCGGCGCCAGGCGGCCTTGCCGTGGCCGGCAAGGCTGCGGTGATTGGATGTATTGTCATCCTGTTCATCATTGGATTTGTGCCAAAGTCAGAGGAAGGGAAATAGGAGGTAGGAGATATGTACGAAGTAGATGCAAGAGGACTATCCTGTCCGGAGCCTGTATTGCTGACAGCGGCGGCCCTTAAGAAACACAAGGGAGAGACAGTCAGGGTGCTGGTCAGTGAACCTCATACCAGGATGAATGTTGAAAAGTACGCAAAGAGCCAGGGAAAGACGGCTACAGTAACCGAAAAAGGGTCTGAATTTGAAATAGTGATTGAATAAAACAGATGTCCCGGAGTCACAGCGTGTCTGAACCAGGGCTTCTGAAACCGGATGCTGCAGTGGAAGGTGTCAGGCTGTTTGACAGCCTGGTGACAGTCTGCTGCAGCATATTTTTAGATACGAAAGGATTGATGGGATGAGAAAAAAAGAACCGAAATTAATTATTACATTTCATACCACGGCTGAAGCCATTGCCATGGAAAAGCTTTGTAAGGAGAACCGGAAGTCAGGAAGGATGATACCGGTGCCCAGGGAAATATCCGCGGGCTGCGGCCTTGCCTGGTGCTGCGAACCTGACATGGAAGAAGAGATGGCAGGGTTTATGAAGGAAAAGGGCGTGGAGCATGAGGAAATGGTTCAGCTCATGTACTGATATCAGGGTGTATGCCAACAGATGTCCCGCCCCGTGTATGAATGTTGGGCGGGACCGGATTGTGATTGGAATTTCCCGATTGATAAGGTGGGAAAGGGAGGCGCTATTATGATTTATTTTGACAATGCAGCTACTACCATGAGGAAACCGGACTGCGTTATAGACGCGGTTGCGGATGCCATGAGGAATTTTGGCAATTCCGGCAGAGGGGCCCATGAGGCTTCCCTGGATGCGTCCAGGATGATTTATGAAACCAGGGAGAGGATTTCTGAATTGTTTCACCTGGGCAATCCCCTGCAGGTTGCATTTACCAGTAATTCCACGGAAAGCCTGAACACGGTCATCCAGGGCCTGTTCTCAGAAGGGGACCATGTGATTACCACGGTGCTGGAGCATAATTCCGTGCTCCGTCCTCTTTATCTGATGGAAAAGCGGGGAGTCAGCCTGACGATTCTGCCCTGCGATGAGAAGGGAGTTCTGTGTTATGACCGGCTGGAGGAAAGCATACGGCCTGAGACAAAGGCAGTTGTATGTACCCATGCTTCCAACCTGACGGGCAACCGGATGGATTTGGAACGCATTGGCGGGCTGTGCCGCAGACATGGAATCCGCCTGGTGGTGGATGCGTCCCAGACAGCGGGAGTCCTTCCCATTGACATGAAGCGGATGCATATAGATGTGCTGTGCTTTACCGGCCATAAGGGGCTTCTGGGCCCCCAGGGAACAGGCGGAATCTGCGTGGGTGACGGCATCCGTATAAAACCCCTTAAGGCAGGGGGAAGCGGCGTCCACACCTATCTGAAAGAACATCCCCAGGACATGCCCACTGCCCTGGAGGCAGGTACGCTGAACGGCCATGGAATAGCAGGTCTTCACGCCGCCCTTGGCTTCATAAAGGAGACGGGAGTGGAAAACATCCACCGGAGAGAGGCGGAACTGATGCGCCGGTTTTATGAGGGAGTGTCGGGGATACCGGGTGTACGGGTGTACGGTGATTTCTCTTCGGATGAGCGGGCAGCCATCGTGGCCCTGAATATCGGAAATTACGATTCCTCGGAGGTCAGCGACGAACTGGCTGTCACCTACGGAATCTCCACCCGGCCGGGCGCCCACTGTGCGCCTCTGATGCATGAATCCTTTAAAACCGTGGAACAGGGAATGGTGCGGTTCAGCTTTTCTTACTTTAACACAGAGGAAGAGGTTGATACCGGAATCCGGGCAGTAAGGGAATTGGCTGAGGAAGAGTAAGGATTTGCATGTTAAGATAGTTGAAATTACAGATGGATTTTCCTTGACTTCTGCGGGTATATTGACTATAATGATAATAAGAATAGTTATTATTTTTAGAAACCCGTAAATACAGAAGAAAAGGAGGTTTTATATGAGAAGTATCACCAGGTTGGATTTACAGTATGCACACAGGTTTTATGGTTTTAAGGGTGAAGCACAGTATCTGCACGGACACACAGGCATATTGACATTGGAGGTAGAGGATACGGTTAATGCAGGTGTCAATATGGTATTCCCCTGTAACGAGATTCAGAAAACAGCATGGGAGGTTCTGAAAAACTTTGACCATGCTACGATTTTACGGGAAGACGACCCATTGCTTCCGGCGCTCCTGGGGGTATATGAGGCCCAGGGTATCAAGGACGGGGCTCCTAACAATACAATGAAAGGCCCGGCCTTTAAAACAGAGCTTGCCACAGCATATCCGGAATGCCGTCTGGTTGTAACAAAGGAGACAATGACGGTTGAGGGCATGATTAAAATTGTCTATGACTTGCTGAAGGACAAGTTAAACATCGTGAAAATAACCTTTACCAGCGGTGTAAATGCAGCGTCCGAGGAATTTAAGCCCCAGAGGACCATGGACCGCTGTCCGTTATGCGGTATTGCATTAGATGAAAACGGCGTGTGTCCGAAATGCGGATATAGGAAATAGGCCGGAACAGGAACAGGCAGGCGGAACAGGCGCTGGTATTAACTAAATATGTGTTTGAAACAGAGAATGCCGTGGCAGATTGAAAATGCCGCGGCTTTTTTTGCCCATATTTATACAGATGTTTATGCCGGTTCGGTAAAAGGGCTCCTGGAGAGTGGATAATATGCATATATAAATATAAAAAAAGCCATTAAAACTATGCAATAGTTCAGAATAACAAAAGAAATGTAAGAATAACAAATGGAAAAACGCACAATAAAGTCATATAATATGACTATCGGAGGTAAAAACTCCCAATGATTACGTGAACTGAAAATATGATATAAAAGGAGAGGTGTATTATGAAAAAACGGTTTTTAACAGCTTCACTGGCAGCAATGATGGTTTTAAGCCTGGCGGCATGCGGCGGCGGCGATAAGCCGGCCGATACCACGGCAGCTCCTGCTGCCACAGAAGCACCGGCAGAGACTAAGGCGGAGGAGAAGGCAGAAGAGCCTAAGGCAGAGGCAGCGGCCGCAGGTGAGAAGGCTCCTGAGGATTATAAGGGAACCGTGGTGGTATATTCACCCCATGATGCAGATCCGCTGAATGCAGGCGTTAACCTGTTCATGGAGAAGTATCCCAATGTTAAGGTTGAGGTAGTGGCAGCAGGTACCGGCGAGCTGTGCAACCGTATTGCGGCTGAGACAGCCAACCCCATTGCAGACGTATTGTGGGGCGGCGGCGCTGACTCCCTGGCAGCATTTAAGGAATATTTTGAACCTTATGTATGTGCTAACGATGAATTCATAGGCGCTGCTTACAAGGACCCGGATGGGCTGTGGATTGGCGAGAGCCCATTGCCAATGGTTATTTTCTATAACAAGGACCTGATTGAGAAGGACGGACTGACCATTCCGGAGACATGGGAAGACCTGACAAAGCCTGAGTGGAAGGGCAAGATTGCATATTGTCTGCCATCCAAGTCCGGTTCTGCTTATACACAGCTGTGTACCATGATTCTGGGCCATGGCGGCAAGGAAGACGGATGGGATTTCATCAAGAAATTATATGACAACCTGGACGGAAAGATTGTTGACTCTTCAGGCAAGTGCCATAAGATGGTGGCAGACGGCGAGTTCTATGTAGGTCTGACCCTGGAGAAGGCAGCTGTACAGTATAAGGATGACCCGTCGGTAGGATTTGTATATCCGAAGGATGGAACCAGTGCTGTTCCTGACGGCGTTGCCCTGGTTAAGGGATGCCCCAATGAGGAAAATGCAAAGCTGTTCATTGATTTTGTTACTTCCAAAGAGTGCCAGACAGAGCAGAGCGGAAACTGGGGACGACGTCCTGTAAGAAGCGACATGGAAGTTGGCGAGGGCATGGCTAAACTGGAAGATATCCCGCTGGTTGATTATGACTTTGACTGGGCAGCCAATGAGAAGGAAGCCATCATTGAGCACTTCAATGACATTATGGTAGACTAAATCCGAGGGAGTATTTGTGTATATATAAGCAGTAGGTATTAAGTAATCAGGAAACGTTAAACTGTCAGAGGAACATGGTGAAAAGGCTGTCCGGACCCGGAAGGGCGGGACAGTCTTTCACGTAAAGGGTATGATTGGAGGAGACTGGTATGAGCCATGCAGTTATCATAAAGGACGCCGTTAAGAGGTACGGTGATTTTACAGCGTTAAAAGGAGTGAATCTGGAGATAAAACAGGGCGAATTTTTTACACTGTTGGGGCCCTCCGGATGCGGCAAGACCACCTTGCTCAGGATGATAGCAGGGTTTAACAGCGTGGATGGCGGGGAAATCTGCTTCGACGACAAGGTCATCAACAATCTGGAAGCCCATAAGAGAGATATCGGCATGGTGTTCCAGAACTACGCCATCTTCCCCCATCTGACTGTGGCGGAGAATGTGGCCTACGGGTTAAAGGCAAAGAAGTATCCAAAGGACCAGATTCCAGGCAAGGTGGATGAGGCCCTTGACCTGGTTCAGATTAAGAAGTTAAAGGACAGAAAGCCCAATGAGCTGTCAGGAGGACAGCAGCAGAGGGTGGCCCTTGCAAGGGCCTTTGTCATAGAGCCCGGCGTACTGCTGATGGATGAGCCCCTGTCCAACCTGGACGCAAAGCTCAGGGTACAGATGAGGACGGTTATCAAGAAGCTCCAGCGCCGGCTGGGAATCACCACCATCTATGTGACCCATGACCAGGAGGAGGCCCTGGCCATCTCAGACCGCATAGCAGTTATCAAAGAGGGGGACGTGATGCAGGTGGGGTCCCCTGAGGATATATACAAGAAGCCTCAGAACACCTTTGTGGCAGGATTCATCGGCGTGTCCAATTTTGTGGAATGTGATGTGGACGGCAAACATCCGGAGGCAGCTATCCTGGACATCAAGGGTGAGTGCACCATCACATGCAGGCTTAAGGCCCCCTTTAAGGGAAAGGGGATTATTTCAGCCAGGCCGGAGCAGCTGTTCTTTGACGAGAAGGAAGGACTGCCGGGAAAAATTGTCATATCCACCTTCCTGGGGGATTTCATTGAATATGAAATTGAACTGGATAACGGCCAGACCGTGCAGCTTAACGAGTACACAAAGGATGTGCGTGAGCTGCGTCCTGACGGGCAGAGGGTGAAGGTAAACTTTGATATCAATGCTGTAGGCGTGTACGATGCCCAGACCCAGGAGGTGATTTCATGGTAAAATCGCGGAAAAAGCTGGATTTCTGGTTCTGGGTCAAGGTGCTGGTAGTGGGATTCATGCTGATTTTCCTGTTTTATCCCTTCTGTACCCTGATAACACGAAGCTTCTTTTCAAAAAATGCAGCTGGCTTTACCCTGGAGAACTATATCCGGTTCTTTACTAAGAAGTACTACTACACGGCTCTCGGACGAAGCCTGTTCGTGTCCGTTGTAACTACACTGACCACCCTGGTGGTAGGCGTGCCCATAGCCTATGTCATGTCCAGATATAACATAGTGGGAAAGAGGTTCATCCATATTTTCATCATCATGAGCCTTATGAGTCCTCCTTTTATCGGGGCTTACAGCTGGATTACCCTGTTCGGGCGTTCCGGTTTCATCACCAGCATGTTTGCAAATATCGGTATCCATCTGCCCAGCATTTACGGCAAAATTGGCATTATCATCGTATTTACCTTTAAATTATTCCCCTATGTGTACCTGTATACCTCAGGGGCCATGGGAAGCATTGATTCAAGCCTGGAGGAGGCCGCGGAAAATCTGGGCAGCAATAAGCTGCGCAGGCTGTGGACCATTACCCTGCCAGTGGTGCTTCCGTCCATCGCAGCAGGAGCCATCATGGTGTTTATGACCAGCCTGGCTGATTTTGGAACGCCCATGCTGATTGGCGAGGGATATATGGTGCTTCCGGTTCTGGTATACAATGAATACATGAGTGAGATTGGGGGCAACGCCCACCTGGCCAGTGCCCTGTCTGTTATCATTGTAATCTGTTCCACAACCGTTCTGCTGGTGCAGAAGTATTATGTATCCAGAAAGAATTATGTCATGACAGCCATGCGTCCTCCCAAGGAAGAGGTGCTGCACGGATTGAAGCGTTTCCTGGTGACCTTCCCTGTGATGCTGGTTACTTTTGTGGGAATCCTGCCCCAGATTGTGGTGCTTATCACCAGCTTTATCAAGTGTGATTTCACAGGCTTCCAGAAGGGATTCAGCCTTGGCAGCTACATTACCATTTTCAACCGCCTGTGGACCAACATCAGGAATACCTTTGTATTCTCCACCATTGCCATTGTGTTTATCATAGCGCTGGGTATGCTGATTTCCTATATCGTGGTCCGGCAGAAGGGTCTGGCCGGGCAGCTGATGGATTTAATCATCATGTTCCCCTTTGTCATTCCCGGAGCAGTGCTTGGTATCAGCTTAATCGTTGCATTCAATAAGCCTCCTGTCATCCTGACAGGTACGGCCCTGATTATCATTATAGCTTTTGTGGTCAGGAAACTGCCCTACACGGTCCGGTCAGGAAGCGCCTTCCTGCAGCAGATGGATCCGAGTGTGGAGGAGGCGTCCATCAGCCTGGGCGTGTCTCCTATGAAGACCTTCGGCAAGGTGACAGCAAGGCTTATGGCGCCCGGCGTCCTGTCCGGAGCCATTCTCAGCTGGATTACCTGTATCAATGAGCTGTCATCCAGCGTCATGCTCTACGGCGGCAAGACAAGTACCATTTCCGTGGCCATCTATACAGAGGTGGTGCGCAACAGTTACGGCACAGCGGCAGCCCTGGCATCAATACTGACTGTGAGCACAGTGGTCATGCTGCTTATCTTCCTGAAGGTGAGCAAAGGAAAGGTGTCAATCGTGTAGTGTTAGGAGAAAACATATGGTAAAGTTCGGTACAGGCGGCTGGAGAGCCATTATTGGAGAAGAATTTACAAAAGAGAACATACAGAAGCTGGCATTGGCCATATGCCTTAAGATGAAGGCAGAGGGAGCGGAGGGCCAGGGCATTGTCATGGGGTATGACCGGCGGTTTCTTTCAAAGGAGGCCATCATATGGTCCTGCGAGATATTTGGGAATCAGGGAATCCGTGTGTGGTTTGTAAACCGCAGCTCGCCCACCCCCCTGGTAATGTTCTATGTGATGAAGCATGAACTGAGCTACGGCATGATGGTGACTGCCAGCCATAATCCGGCCATCTATAACGGTATCAAGGTGTTTACCTACGGAGGCCGGGATGCGGATGAGAAACAGACTTCGGAAATTGAGTATTACCTGGAACAGGCGGAGGAGCTCTACGTGCCAAATGAGGAGGAAAACGGGCAGATGCCCCCGCCCTCATATCTGGAGCTTGTAAGGCAGGGCATGGTCCGGGAAATTAATCCCATGAACGAGTACCTGGATAATATCATTTCCGTGATTAACATGGATGCCATCAAGGAACGGGATTTGCGTATTGCCATTGACCCCATGTACGGTGTGAGCCTGACGGCCCTGAGCACCATTCTTTCCATTGCAAGGTGCACCATAGAAACCATTAACTCCAGGCACGATACCCTCTTTGGCGGAAAGATGCCCGCGCCCACGGAGCGGACCCTGCGGAATCTGCAGAATTATGTGCTGGACCGCTATTGTGATATCGGTATTGCAACGGACGGGGATGCGGATAGGCTGGGAGTGATTGATGACCAGGGGCATTATCTCCATGCAAACGACATACTGGTCATGCTCTACTACTATCTGCTGAAATACAAGGGGTGGAGGGGACCTGCCGTGCGCAACCTGGCCACCACCCATGTGCTGGATAAGGTGGCTGAGAGCTTTGGACAGAAATGCTACGAGGTGCCCGTGGGATTCAAGCATATATCCGCTAAAATGCAGGAGAAAGACGCCATTATAGGCGGTGAGTCCTCAGGTGGTCTGACGGTAAAAGGCCATATACACGGTAAAGACGGCATCTATGCAGCCACCCTTCTGGTGGAGATGATAGCTGTCAGCGGCAAGAAGCTGTCGGAGATTGCAGCGGATATCAGAAAGGAGTACGGGGCCATCCACATGGCGGAGCGTGATTACAGGTTCACGCCGGAGGAAAAGGAGCGTATCCATCACATCCTTATGGAGGAAAAGAAACTGCCGGAGCTGCCCTTTGAGACAGACCATGTATCCTATATTGACGGATGCAAGGTATATTTTAAGAACGGAGGCTGGGTAATCGCCAGGTTTTCAGGCACAGAACCTTTGCTCCGCATATTCTGCGAGATGGAACATGAGGCGGATGCGGTCAGGGTGTGCAATCTGTTTGAGGAGTATCTGGGGCTGTAGAAAGATTCCGGATGAACAGGAGATATTAAAATGGTTATTAAACCCCATCATTTTATGGATATTATCAAGCTGCTTGGAGGCGGAATCCAGGTGTTTGTACCGGATACGGATTACGGCCATGATTTTTACAGGGCGGCAAACGGGATAATAGAGAACCGCCAGCAGCAGATAAAAGTTACAGCCGGGGCAGATGACATATGCAGGCCCTGCCGGTTCCTGGGCAGTGACCGGAAATGCACGGACTGTATTTCGCACATAAAAGGAATCAGCTCCAAGAACAGCTATAATGAGATGCTGGACCACCGTATCATGGACATGCTGGGTCTGTGTGAGGATGCGGTTTACACGGCTGAAGAACTTTGCAGTATGATGGGGGCGCGGCCGGGGCTTGTAATGGATGTGTGGAAGGAGGAGGCTGAGGTGTACCCGGATACGGCCGTAAAAAGGGAGCAGCTGTTTGCGGCCGGGGTGAGGAAATATCTGGGATTGGATAAACAAAGTGAATAGGCAGCCGGTTTTAAGGTACCGGTCTATGATTAAAGGTTGTGGTTTCACCGGCATTGGCCGGTGGAAACGCAGCCTTTTTTTGGCGGATAATCTGCCTGGTTTTTGTATCAGAGTTGTAAAATTGTTTCTGGGTTCCGTGTACAAATGATATAATGAGCCTAATTACTTTAGTTTACAGGTTAAATGATACAACCACAGGTTAAACGTCTCCGGCAGTAAAGGAGACGGGACAAAAGATGAGGAGGTACTGTTAAATGGGGAACATGTCAGGGGGAAAAAGGCAGAGCAGGCTAAGGGGCTGGGTATTCTGGCCGCCGTTTTTGGTACTGTTAATGGTATTGATACTGGGGTTTGTGTCCCAGGATGCCTTTTTGAAGGTGGTCAACGGGGTAAAGGATTGGATTTGGGGCAATTTTAAATGGCTGTTTTCCGGTTATGGACTGGCGGCAGTGGGAGTTTGTTTTTATGCCTGCTTTTCTAAATTCGGCAACACGGTTATTGGCGGAAAAGACGCCAAACCAATACTGGGCAAATTCAACTGGTTTGCTATCAGCCTGTGTACCACCATTGCGGCAGGCCTGATGTTCTGGGCAGCGGCAGAGCCGCTTTATCTCATGAGCGACCCGTCGCCCTTTTTTGATATTGAGCCAAACTCGCCCCAGGCAGCTGTTTTTGCCATGGCCCAGATGTATCTGCACTGGGGAATCACACCTTATGCAATCTATGCCCTGGCGGCAACCGTGTTTGCATTTACCTATTACAATATGAAGAAACCATTTTCATTGGGGTCCTGCATCTCTCCGTTACTGGGGGAACGGGCCACAAAGGGAAGACTGGCGGACGGCATTGACGCTCTCTGTATCTTCATACTCTGCGCCGGCATGTCCGGTTCCCTGTCCACAGGAGCTTTTTCCGTGGCAGGAGGCGTATCCAACATAACAGGCATACCCACCAACAGCATTATGCTGATAATGGTTATGTCGGCCATTATACTGGTCTATACCATATCGGCGTCGTCCGGCATTATGAAGGGGATTAAGTGGCTTTCCAGCTTTAATGTATACATATTTTCGTTTCTGATTCTGTTCATTTTCCTGTTTGGTCCCACAAAATTTATCCTGAATTTTGGTACGGAATCAGTGGGAGAGCTGATGGATTCCTTTTTCATGCGCAATCTGTTTACGGATTCCATGAATCTTGGCAACAGCTCCTGGTCCAGCCTGGGGAATATGAAGGTGGGATACTGGGCCAGTTACCTGGCCTGGGCGCCGGTTACAGCCTTGTTCCTGGGGAAACTGGCCAGAGGATATAAAATAAGAGACTGTATTATCATAAACCTGTTTGTGCCCACTGTTTTTTCCATGATTTGGGTTTCCATATTCGGCGGCACCGCCATCCATATGCACATGCAGGAGAGCCTGATTCCGCTGCTGGAGACATCCGGGGCAGAATCCATTGTATATAAGCTTTTCGAGGTGCTTCCCCTGCGTCAGCTGTGTATTCCTGTGTTTGTGCTTGCCACCTTCATATCCTTTGTCACTGCCGCTGATTCCAATACCAATGCAATTGCTTCTGTGTGCACCAGCGGAATGTCTGAGGAGGAGATGGAGGCCCCGGTGGCCTTAAGATACTCTGGGGCCTGATAATCGGCATTATGGCGGCTGTCATGGCTGTGTTCACAGGAGTGGGAGGCGCAAAGACTCTTGCCAGCATAGGCGGTTTTCCCTCCATGTTCCTGCAGATTGCCTCCTGCGCAGCACTGATTAAGATAATGCGCAATCCCGGGAAATACGATAAGTGCAGCCAGAATACAAATGACGAAATGTAAGATAGGGGGATGAGAAGCATGTACCGGATACTGATTGCAGAAGATAATAAGGCCATATCCAACCTGATTAAGACCCACCTGTCCTTTGCCGGATACGATACCAGCCAGGTTTATGACGGGGAGTTTGCACTGGAGATTCTGGAGGCAGAACCCTTTGACCTGCTGATTCTGGATTTGATGCTGCCAAAGGTAAGCGGGGTTGATATCCTGGCCAGGGTAAAGGATTTCCGGATGCCCATTATCGTGGTGACTGCCCTGGATGATTTGAGCAGCAAGGTCCAGTGCCTCCAGGTGGGAGCCGATGATTACATAACAAAGCCATTTGACAGTATGGACCTTTTAGCCAGAGTGGGAGCGGTGCTGCGCCGGTGCAGGCGCCGTCCCGTGTCCCTCAATGTCAGGAACATCAGTGTGGACCCTGACCTGCACCGTGTGCTTAAGGACGGAAAGGAAATGGAGCTGACTCCCAAGGAGTTTGACCTGCTGTATTATCTGTGCTCCAACTGCGACAAGGTGCTGACCAGAAAGGAAATCCTCTCCGATGTATGGGGATATAACTATGTGGGGGAAACCAGGACTGTGGATATCCACATCCAGAGGCTGAGGAAAAAGCTGGATTGGGAAGGCATCATACAGACTGTTACCAAGGTGGGGTATCTGCTTAAGGGGAGTGATGACAGATGAAACTTTGGCAGAAAATATTCCTGGGCGCATTCATAGCCAGCGTGGCCATTTTCTTTTTCTGCGGATTTTATCTTGTGGTGACAGGACTGCACTTTACGCTGGAAGGAGAGATGGAGAGGACGGAATATTACCAGTCCGTATACGCGGGGAAAATTGAGAATTTTTTTCAGGAGTCAGAGGCCGGAAAAGGCTTGTCAGGGTTCATGGACGGTTTCAGGGAGGAGCTGGCGGGAGAGGGACGGTACCTGCAGGTATGGGCCGGGGAGAGGCTTACATATGACAGCTTTGAAAAGTTCCCCCCGGCTCCCCGCTACACCTTTGTGGAGGGGCAGGCAGCCTATACGCCCACTTATATGAAGGACATAGGGGATTCCAGGTATCTGTACGTGGAGTCTGAATTTCCATATGACAATATGATGTATAAGGTAGTGATGATTAAGGATTTATCTGATATATATAAATCCTGCGACATGCAGCTGAATATTTTCTTTGCCCTGTGCCTGCTTCAGGCTTTTATTACAGCCATGATTATGTTTCTGATAACAAAGAGGATTACCTCTCCCATTGAACGGCTGAATGAGGCGGCAAAACTCATGGCTCAGGAATCCATTCCCCTTAAGCTGCCCGTGGAGGGAGAGGATGAAATCAGCGAGCTGTCCCATAATTTCAATCTCATGTCTGCTGCCATCAACAGAAACATTGATGATTACAAACAGATTGTGGGCAATCTGACCCACGAAATCAAGACGCCGCTGACATCCATCATAGGCTATGCGGAACTGCTAAAAAACCACGACTGTGATAAAGAGCTTCAGGAACAGGCATTGGACTATATCCTGGAGGAAGGCAAAAGGCTGAATTCCATTACCCGGAAAATGATTAAGCTGTCACGCATACAGCCGGGACTGCTGAATATTGAACGGCAGGATGTGAAAAAAATGCTGGAGACATCGCTGATGGCAGTACGGATGAAAGCCAACCAGAAAGAAATCCGTTTTACCACGGACATCCCGGAGGGCATATTCTGCTATGGGGACAGGGAGCTGCTTATTACCATGATGGAAAACGTGCTGGACAATGCAATTAAGGCTTCCCATGAAGGGGGACTGATTGAAATCAGGGCGGCCGGGGAAGAAAACGCCCTGGCATTTATCCGGGTAACGGACCATGGAATCGGAATCCCGGCCGATATTCTGGATAAGATAGACCAGCCGTTTTATAAGGGAGATAAGGCCCACAGCCAGGGGGAGGACGGTTTCGGCATGGGACTGGCCATCTGCAAGTCGGTGATGCAGCATCATCACGGTTCGCTGAAATACGAGAGCGCAGAGGGAGTATATACCACGGTCACCATGGGGTTCCCGGCTGGGGACTACCTCCGTCTGGAGTCGCCGGACCAGACAGACCAGATTAAACCGGACACTCTGTGGATGTACGAGGCGTCAAATATTATAAGATAACAAGGAATTTTGGCGGATTGTATCAAAGCTGTAACAAAACTGTTGTCTTTTGAACAAGAAGACAGCAGTTTGATTTTTATCCGCTATAATGGGAGACAAGTTGAGACGCGTATCAACAAAAAACAAGTAAAGACTGTACAAAGGGGGTTTTACAGTGAACAGTAAGAAAAAATTTGATGTGAAAAAGTGGACGTCCCTGTTGGTGCTCTGCTGCGGTACTGGTGTCATTTTCCAGCTTCCCTATATCCGGAATACATTTTATATTCCGCTGGTGGAGGCCCTTAATCTAAGCAATGAGGAATTCGGGGCGCTCTCCACATCCTACGCAACCATTTCCATGATATGTTATTTCTTCGGCGGGTGGATTGCAGACCGTGTGTCCCCAAGAAAGCTGCTGACCATTTCCTTTATATCCACGGGCCTGGTGGGACTTCTGTTTTCCACCTTCCCAAGCTACGGCACAATGAGGCTGATATTTGCGGCCTTCGGCGTAACCACCGTGCTTACATACTGGTCCGCGCTTATCAAGGCGGTGCGGTGTCTGGGGGACAGCAATGAGCAGGGAAGGCTGTTCGGCATCCTGGAAGGGGGCAGGGGTGTTGTGTCGGCCACGGCAGTGTTTGTGCTTCTGGGACTTTTTAACAGCCTGGGAGGCGGCAAGTTCGGACTGAGCTGGGTGATCCGCTCCTATGCCCTTCTGGCAATCATAGTTGGTATCGCCCTCTGGTTCCTGATTAAGGATAAGAAGGAGGATGCGGCAAGCGGCACAAGCCTGGTGCAGCAGATTAAGAGCGTACTTCTGATGCCGAAAATGTGGATGATTTGTCTCATAATCTTTACCGCTTATTCCATTTACGCAATCCTCAGTTTCCTGCCGCCTTACATGGTATCCGTATACGGCATGTCCAAGAATTTCAGCGTCCAGATAGGAGGCATCCGATACATCATACAGTTTGCAGGCGGAATCACAGGCGGTTTCCTGGCTGATAAGATTGGCTCCAGGATAAAGACAGTCCTGCTGGGATATACGGCTATCATCGCCTTCCTGATTGTATTCCTGCTGACACCTCAGCAGCCTTCGCTGGCCATGCTCTGTGTCTTTGACTTCATCCTGTTAAATGTAACCGTGTACGCGGTGAGAGGCATTTATTTTGCAGTTATTGATGAGGCCCAGATAGACCGTTCAGTTACAGGCGCGGTCTCCGGTATGGCATCCTGCATCGGTTATCTTCCGGACGTGTTCCTGTACACTATGATTGGACGCTGGATTGACCAGGGGGTCCAGGGGTACCGTTCCATGTTCCTGTACGGCATCGGTACATGTATCGTTGGCGCTGCCGTGGCAGTCATCCTTATTAAGAGTATCAGAAAGACCCCGGTTAAGGGATAAGAAAGCTGCCCGGGAAGCTATAAGCTTAAACAGAAAAAATAAAAATCATATATAAGTATGGAGGTATTTTATGAAAATCACAGGCATTGAAATCAAACAGTATGCAAAGCCATTGGACCCGCCATTTTTGGCATCATGGGACCCGAATCCCCGTGTAAAGTTTGCATCTACCATTGTTTATGTATACACGGACGAGGGAATTACGGGAATTGGCTCCGGCGACCTTATGACAGGCTTTGCGGGACATGAGAAATTCTTTATCGGCAAGGACCCGTTTGAGATGGAAAACCATAACAAGGTCATTGACAACATTGATTTCCATTATGGAAGGTGCTGGCCTCTGGATATTGCGCTGTGGGATATCATAGGAAAGAAATGCGGGCAGCCTGTATATAAGCTTTTGGGAGGGAAGCAGGATAAGATAAAGGCATACTGCTCCTGCGGCGCCAGGATTCCGGCTGAGGAAAGGGCTGAGAAGGCTAAGGAATATGTGGACATGGGATTTAAGGCAATGAAAATCCGTTTCCATCATGAGGAGGTAAGGGAGGATATCAAGGTCATAGAGGCTGTCAGGAAGGCTATTGGCGATAAGATGGAAATCATGGTGGACGGCAACCAGGCCTGGAAAATGCCGTGGGATGTGGAGCGTATCTGGGATTTGAAAAAAGCGGTCAAGGTGGCCAGGGAACTGGAGAAGCTGGGTGTATACTGGCTGGAGGAGCCGCTCCATCACGCGGATTACGACAACCTGGCCCGCCTGCGGGAGATGACGGATATTCGTATTGCAGGCGGCGAGATGAACCGCAGATGGCACGATTTCAGGGATTTGGCGGATAAGGGAAGCTATGATGTGTATCAGCCTGACACGGTGCTGTGCGGAGGCTTTACCCGCACTAAGAAGATTGCCGACTATGTGCAGTCCAAGGGAGCTGTGTTCTGTCCGCACACCTGGTCCAACGGCGTGGGACTTCTGGCCAACCTTCATATGGCCTGTGCTGTCAGCGATGCGGAATATCTGGAATATCCCTTTGACCCGCCTGTATGGACGGTTGACCGCAGGGATTATATCCTTAAGGAGGAGGACAGGGTATTAGTTGACAAGGATGGCTACATGCATGTTCCCCAGAAGCCGGGACTTGGCTTTGAGCCGGATGAGGAAGCTTTAAGGGAATACGAGATTAAGGATTTTTATGTAGGTGAATAGGTGTAGGTGCGGTAAGGGCGCCCTCTGTTTATACAGGGGGCGCTCTTGCTTTGGCAGGTGTATTATATTTGTCAGATGGAGGCAAACGAAAATAAGGAAAAAAGCATAATTTGACAAATAAAATAATTCACTGTACACTTGAAGAGATAAGATATTGGTAAAACGCAGGAGAGATTGAATTTGGGCATAGAAAGGAAGTGAGACGTTGGAGATGACACTTGAAGATATCTTAAAAGGTGAATCAAAAAATGTAGAGTTTAAATCCGAACTTCCGAAAAGAAGTGATAAATACATGAAGTCCATCATTGCTTTTTCTAATACCAGCGGTGGCAAGTTAATGATTGGCATTGATGATAAAACCAGAACAATTATTGGTGTTGATAAAGAAGCAGTATTTTATATAATGGATAGTATAGCCAATGGGATTTCTGATTGTTGTGAGCCTCAAATTATTCCGGACATAACATTCCAGACAATTGACGGTAAGTGTATCGTGATAGTCGAAATTTATCCAGGTGCCAACCGTCCATATTATCTGAAACATATTGGTAAAGAGAAGGGGACTTATCTTCGTGTTGCAGGAACATCCCGTCCCGCTGACCAATATAAAATTAAGGAACTGGAGTTGGAAGGTCTAAATTTGTCCTGGGATGAGCTGACCTGTGTTGGATACCATGTATCAGATGAGGCAATAGAAAAGTTATGTCAGGATATACACAATTATATGGTCAATGCGGCAGATACCGAGGAAGAGAAGAATGCAGTATCTAGGGTGACAAAAGAACAGTTGTTAAATTGGAAAATTTTGAAAAAGGCAGAGGGTGAGATACTTCCTACAAATGCGTTTGTTTTACTCACAAGTGATTATTTCCCATTTGCCAAAATTCAATGCGCTCTCTTTAAGGGAATGGACCGTGATGAATTTATCGATAAAAAGGAGTTTTGTGGACCTTTATATGAGCAGATAGAAGGTGCCTATCAGTTTGTATTAAGACATATAAGCCGGAGTGCGGAGATTGACGGGTTGGTTCGTAAGGAACGTTATGAGCTTCCGATAGGTTCAATCAGGGAGATGATTATTAATGCCCAGTGTCATAGGAATTTCATGGATAATTCCTGTGTGCAGGTGGCACTTTATGATGACAGATTGGAAGTCACCTCTCCGGGAATGCTTTATGGTGGCCTGACACTGGAGGAAGCTATGAGCGGGCGTTCTAAAATTCGTAACCGTGCGGTTGCGGAGGTATTCAGCCGGATGGAATTAATTGAGGAATGGGGAACTGGAATACGCCGTATTCTAAAGCGGTCAAATGAGTATGGATTGCCCAAACCGGATTTTTTTGAAATTGGTGATACCTTCAGAGTGAATCTCTATCGTCTAAAGAGTAAAAAGCCGATAAAAAAAGCCGATAAAAAGCCGATAAAAAAAGCCGATAAAGGGTCCATAAAAAAGACCGGTAAAAAGCCGATAAAGACGGAACGGCAGAAACTGATTCTTAACCATGTAAAAGAGTATGGAATGATTTCCAATAAAGAGGCGCGCGCGATTCTGGGACTTGCTGAATCAACTACCAAACGAATTCTTAAGCAGATGTCAGAGGATGGGATATTGCAGGAGCAGGGGGAGAGAAGGGCGAGAATATATATATTAAAATAATGTACAAATGATAACTGGCAGGAGCGCCCTCTGTTTATACAGGGGGCGCTCTTACCGCATATCAGCTCCCGATTATAAAACCATAAACCGCACATAGGTCCGGTCGTCAAAGCTTTGGTTGCCTTTTACCAGCCCTTTTGTGCCCCTGTTTTCCCGGAGGCACTGGGGGTCTTTTTGCAGAAGCGCCCTAAGCGCCTCCTCGCTTTCAGCCAGAGTGCCTTTTAATGCAGGGTAGCCGTCGCTGGCCAGGACGACCTGGGTTTGGGGCAGGACAGGATAAATGGATACATGGTGGGCATGAATGGAAAAACCATCAAGCACATCATAACCATAGGGGCAGTCCTGGTTGGCCAGCAGAAACTGGCGGCGCAGCAGAGGAAGGATGCAGACCCGGCCAGGGTCATGCTCTGCCAATTCATTCTCGGACCCACCTAAAATCAGTTCTGCCTGGTCATAGAGACAGCGGATTTCTGTCATAAGACTGTCAATTTCCTTGCTGTGGGTATGAAGCGTATTCCCAATCATACACTGACAGTCTCCGAAGGCCCATACCTCCCTGTTGTGACAGCTGTACAGGATGACCACTGCCTGGAGCCGTTCCTCAGGATGGTCCCTCAGATAATCCCGGCGGCTGGTGCCGGCTGCTGCCAGAGCCTGGTTTAAATATTCTATGGCAGAGGCGGCATCAATGCTGGGCTTCATGGCTTTAAGGGCCTTTTCCAGTACCTCCCTGGCATAGCGGCCGCTGGTCATGGAAGGAAGGGTACCGGCCGCGCCTTCTGTCTGTACCGGCCATGTCAGCGCCCCCTTGCTGGTGACACCGTCTATGACGGCAATGAAGTCATCACTGATAAAAAGACCATCCTCGCATTTTTGCTGGTCCGTATATTTGGAACAGATAAATTGTTCTATCATCTGCACGTTCATATTGTCTGCCTCCCCTTTGACGATACTCTTTGCGTTCTGCCTTAAGGGTAACATGGGGAAGGAACGATTTCAAGGGGAACGATTTCAAAGGGAATGATTTTAAGGGAATGATTTCAAGGGCTTCCGCAATGGAAAAATATGTTTTTCTTTGATATAATGTAGCAAACAGGACTGATTCTACCGGTAGTATAGGACACGGGGGTGCCGCCATGTATACGAACAGAGCTGCCGCTGGCAGGAAAAAAACAATTGCAGGCAGGAAAAGAACTGCCGTGGGAAGGATGCATCCGGCGCTAAGGGGCCTGTGCCTTTTCTGCACAGCCCTTCTTTCCTCATGCCAGCCGGGGCCGGAGTCAGCTCCCATGCCTGCTGTGCCGGACCTGGTTCTTTATACAGCCCAGGAGGAAGAGATATATGAGCCCATCATCAAGGAGTTTGAGGAGCGCACCAATCTGATGGTAAAGGTGGAACGCGGGTCCTCCGAGGAAATGACAGGCTGGCTGGAGGCTGAGGATGGACCTGATTGGGATGTGGTGTTCGGGGTTGGCATAGAGACACTGGAACAGTCAAAGGAGCATTGGCAGGTATATGAAAGCCCGGAAGCAGCATTCATAACAGAAAATTTCCGGTGTGAGGATAGCCGCTGGACCTCTTTTTCCGCCCTGCCCCTGGTCATCATGTACAATACAAATGTGGTTACGTACCGGGAGCTGCCGGTGGGATGGAACAGCCTTCTGGAACCCAGGTGGAAGGGCAGAATTGCCTTTGTGGACCCGCGCAGGTCCGATGTGTATTCCTCCGCCCTTGTGACGGCTGTCCATACGTGGGAGAAAAAGGGGGATTATCTGGAACAGTTCATGGAAAACCTGGGATACGGCACCCTGAACAGTATGCAGGAGGTAAATGCCGGTATCCTGGACGGGCGGTATTCCATTGGGGTCACCATGGAGGAGTCCGCCCAGGCCCTGCTGTCTGAGGGAGCGGATATAGACTATATTTACCCGCAGGAGGGCACCACGGCTCTTCCGGACGGCACAGCCATTGTAAAGGGATGCACAAACCCTGACGCTGCCAGGCAGTTTCTGGATTTTACGGTGAGCAGGGATGTCCAGCGGATTCTGGTATCGGATTTAAACCGCAGGTCCGTGAGAAGCGATGTGCCGCCGCTGCCCGGACTGTCGCCCATTGGCAGGCTTCCGCTGATTGAGATGGACCTGGAGGAGCTTTCCAGGGAAAAGAAGGACGTACTGGCCAGGTGGAACGGCATACTGTCCCGTAGGGAAGGGAGGCCTGTGGAATGAGATGGTATCGGAGACTCTCTTTTAAGGCCAGGGTATTCCTGGGCTGCCTCCTGGTAGCCCTGGTTCCCCTTACATTTTCAAGCGTTGTAATGATGCGCCTGTTCACCGCCTCCATTAACCGCCAGATAACCGTGGACGGAAACCAGCAGCTGGAGGAAGTCAGGGAACGGTTTGCCCAGCTGCTGGAGAACTGCCAGAACGCCTGTGAAACACTGACTGAGGACGGTTCTGCTGCCTGGGTTATGATTGACAATAAAACCATAGAGTTCCAGAAGGATTTATACCTGTCCATGTACCAGGCTGTCCAGGAGATTTACAGCCATGCCCAGTTCAGCATCTACGATGCAGGCGGAAAACTGCGTTTTACCACGGATACTGCGCCTAAAAGCAGCCGTCTGCCTGTGAGCTGGGGACTGCTCAACAAAGCGTCGGAGAAACCGGGAATCACCTATTACAGGACTGACCCCTACCTTTCCTCTTCTGGCAGTGATGTCCTGATGCAGGGAGCATTTTCGCTGGAGAGCGCCCATGGAGCCAGAACCGGATATGTGGTGCTGGATTTTACCAGGGAAAATTTTGATAACCTGCTGAATGGCTTCTATTCATCCGGTGACACCCTGCTGGTGCTGGATTCCCACCAAAAACCACTTTACTGTTCCAGGCCTGAGTACGGGGAAAGAGAAATCAATGATATTATCGAACATACCATTTCAGGCCAGGGGGGAACGGAGAAAAGAGGGGTATACACCAGATATCTGTGGACCAGGGAGCCTTCCAGGGGCTTTTACATCCTGCTGCGCTGTTCGGCTCCCATCAGCGCTCCTGCTGTGCGCACCATGGGTACGGTGAGTTTAGCCTTGTCCGGTCTGGGGCTGGTGCTCTGCCTTATTATAGCAGGCGCGCTGTCCCGGAGCATGGGCCAGCCGGTGAGCCTGTTGGACAAAGCCATGGCCAAGGTGAAGAAAGGGGATTTATCCATCCGCATCCATACCAGCCGCCAGGATGAATTAGGCAGGCTGACAGAGAGCTTTAACCAGATGACCGGTGACCTGCAGAAATACCTGGAGGACACGGTGCAGAAGCAGAAGGACTTAAATAAGACAACCCTTAAGCTGTACCAGACCCAGCTGAATCCCCATTTTCTGTACAATACCCTGGATTCCATTAAGTGGAGCGCCAGAATCAACCAGGTGCCGGAGATTGCCGTGCTGGCGGAAAACCTGGCGGTTATCCTGAGAAAGAGCATATCCAGCCGGCCCTTCATCACCCTGAGGGAGGAACTGGAGACCATAGAGAGCTATGTGGAGATACAGAAAATACGTTTTACAGGACGGTTTCTGTACGAGACAGAGATACCGGACCAGCTGGAGGACTGCATGGTGCCCAAGATGATTCTGCAGCCCCTGGTTGAAAATGCCATTATCCATGGGCTGGACGGATGCGAGCACGGCTATATCTGTATCTATGCCTTCCAGAAGGAAGGGATACTGAACATATCGGTGACAGACGACGGATGCGGCATGGGACAGGACATGGTGGACTGGATTAACAGCGATTCCCCGGCTAAGCGGGACGGCCATCTGGGCTTGTACAATGTCATCAACATATTGAAAATATATTACGGACAGGAATACGGTATGAGGGCGGCTGTTACGGAGGATGGGACCACCATTACACTCAGGCTGCCGGTTCAGAAGGAGGTGCCGGATGTATAAGGTCATTGTGGTGGAAGACGAGACAATGGTAAGGAGGGGAATCATCCTGACCATTGACTGGGCGGCCCTGGACTGCGTCATTGCAGGGGAGGCTGCCAACGGGGAAGAAGGGGCGGAGCTGGCAGTGCGCCTTTCACCGGATATTATTGTGACGGATGTAAAGATGCCCAGGATGGACGGCGTGGAGATGATAACAAAACTGCGTAAGCAGGGCTGCCGCGCCAAATTTATCATATTGACGGCCTACGGGGATTTTAAGTACGCCCAGAGCGCCCTGCGGCTGGGCGTCAGCGATTATCTGCTGAAGCCTTTGAGGGACGGAGATTTGGAACATGCAGTGGAACACATCAGGGAGCAGATGGAAGAGCGTCCGGCCAGGGAGGAGGAAACAGATGCCGCCCCGGTCCTCCGGTTCCATTCGGACCGGAAAACCAAGAATAAGTACGTGGAGGCAGCCACCCAGTATATCAGGGAGCATTACCGGGAGGATATTACTATCAGCACCGTGGCCTCCTTCCTGGAAATCAGCGAAGGCTATCTGAGCCGGGTCTTTAAGAAGGAAACCGATTATACCTTTACCAACTACCTGGCCTATTACCGGATGCAGGTGGCCATGAACCTGTTGAAGGACTGCCGGGTGAAGGTGTACGAGGTGGCGGACCAGGTGGGATATTCGGATACAGCTTATTTCAGCGCCCAGTTTAAGAAGATTCTGGGGGTGTCCCCGTCGGAGTATCAGGATAGATGCAGATAGGTTATAAATAGGGAAAACAGGGAAAAATGTAGTACTATACATTGAAAAATTCTTATGCTATACTTATTGAGGACGTTTGTCCCCATCAGGGCAGAGGTCCGGACAGACCGGTTTCAGGCATTTTCCTGGTTTTGAAAACCAGGCCGGCAGCACAAGGGGGAGCCAATCACTATGTTGGGATTTAACGATATATTAGGACATGAACAGATAAAGGAACATTTCCGCAACGCAGTGGAGACAGGGAAGGTTTCCCATGCTTATATACTGAGCGGCGAGGCCGGAATGGGAAGGAAATCCCTGGCCAATGCATTTGCCCTCAGCCTGTTGTGCGAGAAGGGAATGGCAGAGCCCTGTATGCAGTGCCATGCCTGCAAGCAGGTACTTTCCGGGAACCATCCGGACCTGATTTACGTGACACATGAGAAGCCCGCCAGCATTGGCGTGGATGATATAAGGGAACAGCTTAACGATACCATACAGGTACGTCCCTACAGCAGTTATTATAAGATATATATAGTGGATGAAGCGGAAAAGATGACGGTACAGGCGCAGAACGCCCTCCTGAAGACCATAGAGGAGCCGCCTGCCTATGCAGTTATCCTGCTTCTGACCACCAACCAGGACTCGTTCCTGCCCACTATCCTGTCAAGGTGTGTGCAGCTTAAGCTGAAACCCTTAAAGGATACAGTGGTAAAGGAATATCTGGTCCAGTCGCTGGGGGAGGATGAGAGCCAGGCCGATATCTATGCGGCCTTTGCCAGGGGAAACCTGGGGAAAGCCATTCATCTGGCCCAGTCAGAGGAGTTTGGGATTATGTATAAAGAGATGCTCCGCCTTCTGAAACACATCAAGGATACGGATATATCTGAACTCTTAGACTACATCCGCAAGGTTAAGGAGGAGAATCTGGATATCCGGGAATGCCTGGACTTTATGCAGATGTGGTACCGGGATATCCTGATGTATAAGACCACAAAGGATATTAACCTGCTGATATTCAAGGACGAATTCTCTACTGTCAAGAGTGTCAGCACCACAAGCGGGTATGACGGTCTGGAACGGATTCTGGAGGCCATTGACAAGGCCAGAATCAGGCTGGACGCCAACGTGAACACCGAACTGGTCATGGAGCTGATGCTTCTCACCATGAAGGAGAATTAACGTGCCGGGGCTGCAAGAGAAGGAGAACATAAAATGATTACAGTAATCGGGGTGCGCTTTCGCACCGCAGGAAAGATATATTATTTCGACCCTGCAGGCCGCCAGATTAAGACAGGCGACCACGTTATCGTGGAGACGGCCAGGGGCATTGAATACGGGTATGTGGTTCTGGGAAACCGGGAAGTGGATGAATCCAAGGTGGTTCCGCCCTTAAAATCAGTCATCCGCATGGCAACGGATGAAGATGAGGCTGCAGAAGCCAGAAATAAGCAGAAGGAGAGGGATGCCTTCAAAATCTGCCAGGAAAAAATCAGAAAGCATCACCTGGAGATGAAGCTTATTGACGCCGAATATACATTTGACAACAATAAGGTCCTGTTTTACTTTACGGCCGACGGAAGAATCGATTTCAGGGAGCTGGTGAAGGACTTGGCCAGTGTGTTTAAGACCAGGATTGAACTGCGCCAGGTGGGGGTCAGGGACGAGACAAAAATCATGGGAGGTATCGGCATCTGCGGAAGAGCGCTGTGCTGCCACTCCTATCTGTCCGAATTCATCCCTGTGTCCATCAAGATGGCCAAGGAACAGAACCTGTCCTTAAACCCCACCAAGATATCGGGGGTGTGCGGACGCCTTATGTGCTGCCTTAAGAATGAAGAGGAAACATATGAGGTATTAAACAGCAAGCTGCCCAATCCGGGGGATTACGTGACCACCAATGACGGGCTAAAGGGCGAGGTGCACAGTGTCAACGTGCTGCGCCAGCAGGTAAAGGTCATTGTGACCGTGGAGCGCGATGAAAAGGAAATCAGGGAATACAAGGTAGACCAGCTTAAATTCAAGCCCAGGAAGAAAAAGGGCAAAGGCGGGGAAAAGCACGGAGGCGACACGCCGGATGCAGAGCTGAAACAGCTGGAGGCCCTTGAAAAGAAGGAAGGAAAGTCGAAGCTGGATGACAACTGATACAGTTACCGTGAAACATACCTGGCGTCAGGAAGGGACCATTATGGTGCGGGACGACGAGCGGATAGACGATTTGCAGCGCAATCATTATGGAATCATCCAGAGGAAGGGCGCGTTCTGCTTCGGCATGGACGCTGTCCTTCTGTCCGGCTTTGCCGTGGTGAAAAAGGGGGAGAGGGTGCTGGACCTGGGGACAGGTACAGGCATTATCCCCATTCTTCTGACCGCCAAAACAGAGGGAAGGCATTTTACCGGCCTGGAGATACAGGAAGAGTCGGCGGATATGGCCAGGCGGAGCGTGACATATAATCATCTGGAGGACAAGGTGGACATCGTCACCGGCGATATAGCGGAGGCCAGCAGTTTATTTGCACTGGCTTCTTTTGATGTGGTAACCACCAATCCCCCTTATATGAATGAATCCCATGGACTTAAGAATCCGGAGGATGCCAAGGCCATTGCCCGCCATGAGGTAAAATGCACGCTGGAGGATGTGGTGAGGGAGGGAACCCGGGTTTTGAGGCCCGGAGGACGTTTCTACATGGTCCACAGGCCCAGGCGCCTGATTGAAATCATTACCACCATGAAACATCATGGACTGGAGCCAAAGCGCATGAAGATGGTCCACCCCTATGGGGACAGGGAGGCCAACATGGTGCTCATAGAGGCCGTGAGGGGAGGGGGACCTCTCCTTAAGATGGAAGCCCCGGTTATTGTTTTTGACCAGAATGGGGAGTATTCCCAGGAGATACGGACCACCTACGGATATTGACGGATTATATGATGTGCGAGGGCAGGAGTCCAATGGACGGACAAACGGGGCTCAGCGGACAGAAGGGAGAGGCTCATGGCAGGAACATTATATCTCTGCGCCACGCCAATCGGCAATCTGGAGGACATTACCTTCAGGGTACTTAAGACATTAAAGGAAGCGGATTTGATTGCTGCGGAGGACACACGCCACAGCATCAAGCTTCTGAATCATTTTGATATAAAGACTCCCATGACCAGCTACCATGAGTATAACAAGGTGGACAAGGCCAGATATCTGGTGGGTCAGCTGGAGGAAGGGCTGAACATAGCCCTGATTACGGATGCAGGGACCCCAGGTATATCGGACCCCGGAGAGGAGCTGGTAAGGCAGTGTTATGAGGCGGGAATCCGGGTCACTTCCCTTCCGGGCCCGGCAGCCTGCATCACGGCCCTTACCATGTCCGGGCTTTCCACCAGGAGATTCTGCTTTGAGGCATTTCTGCCCTCTGAGAAGGGGGATAAGAAGGAACGGGCCAGAATCCTGGAGGAGCTGAGGCAGGAGACCAGAACCATCATCGTGTATGAGGCGCCCCATCATCTGGTGAGGACCCTTGAAGATTTATATGAGGTTCTCGGGGACAGGAACATAACCATATGCAGGGAGCTTACAAAAAAATATGAGACAGCTTACAGGACCACGTTCCGGGAGGCCCTGGAACACTACCAGGTGGAGGAGCCCAAAGGGGAGTGTGTCATAGTAATAGAAGGAAAGCCTCTGGAACAGCTCCGCAAGGAGCAGATAAGCCGCTGGGAAGAGATGGAAATCCAGGAACATATGTCCTATTATACAGACCAGGGTATGGATAGGAAGGAAGCCATGAAGGCGGTGGCAAAGGACCGGGGAATCACAAAGCGGGATGTGTACCAGCAGCTTCTGTGATTAGATGCAGTAATATAGAAGGTAATAGTATAGAAAGCAGTAATAATATAGAAAGAACCTGCGGCTTAGATGCCTTCTGATATTGAGAAGGAGCCGCAGGTTCTCTCTATGTACATGTTTTGATTACTCGGTGACATTAAGGCCGGCCAATTTAGCCAGAGCAACAACGGACTGACGGGATACTTTCTTGCCTTCGTATTCCAGCAGGTCGTCAGTGCTTCCGGTGAATATGTCGGCACATTCTGCCTTTTTCAGGATAATGCAGTCATCCTGGACCGTGATTTCAAGACCATCTTTCACATCCAAATCAAGGCTTCTTCTTAATTCGATGGGAAGGGTGATTCTGCCGAGTTCATCCAATTTACGGATAACACCTGTGGTTTTCATGGTTAATACCCCCTTGTTAAATTGTATTCGCCCCATTTGTACAAGTTTAACTTACCAAATTCAGGGAGCAAAGTCAATATATGTAAATGTCAGAATTGGTAAGAAATGTCAGAGAACAGTAAAGTTAACAAAAAGCGACAAAAAATATTTCTTGACAAATACTTATCTTTCCTGTAGTATTACTTTGATGTTCAAAGTATTTCCTCTGAGCAAGCAAAAGAAGGAAGGCATGAGTCCGCTGATTGCTGATGGATTCGGGACGGGTAAGTAGAATGACAACAAGAATCATAGGAACCGGTTCATATGTACCGGAGCAGATTGTGACCAATGACGACCTTGCAAAGATTGTGGAGACCAATGATGAGTGGATTCGCAGTCGCACAGGGATAGGGGCCAGAAGGATTGCCACCAGCGAAAGCACCTCCTATATGGCGGCTGAAGCTTCAGTCAACGCCCTGGAGAATGCAGGTGTAAAGCCTGAGGAAATCGACCTTATACTGCTGGCTACCTCTTCACCGGATTTCTGTTTCCCCAATGGGGCATGCGAGGTACAGGGCAGGATAGGTGCGGTAAATGCGGCCTGCTTTGATATAAGCGCGGCCTGTACCGGTTTTGTATACGCACTGAACACAGCCCATGCATTCTTAAGCAGCGGCATCTATAAGACGGCCCTTGTGATTGGCGCGGATGTGTTAAGCAAGCTGATTGACTGGACGGACCGGGGAACCTGCGTATTGTTTGGAGACGGCGCAGGGGCAGTGGTGGTAAAGGCGGATGTGACCGGAATCCTGGGAATGAACATGCACTCGGACGGAACAAAAGGCGGGGTACTGACCTGCGGTTCCAGGACCAACGGGAATTTCCTTATGGGGAAGAAGCCAGAGCTTGGATATATGACCATGGACGGCCAGGAGGTATTTAAGTTTGCGGTGAAAAAGGTACCGCAGTGCATAATTGAAGTGCTGGAGGATACCGGCGTGGGCGTGGAGGATGTGAAGTATTTCGCCATTCATCAGGCCAATTACCGAATCATTGAATCCATAGCAAAGCGGCTGAAGGTAAATGTGGACCGTTTCCCGGTTAACATGGAACACTACGGCAATACATCAGGGGCATCGGTTCCTGTTCTGCTGGATGAGATGAACCGGAAGGGTATGCTGGCAGCCGGAGACAAAGTGGTGCTGTCAGGATTCGGCGCGGGCCTTACCTGGGGTGCAGCCCTTATAGAGTGGTAAAAATAAAATTAAAATATAAATCAAGAAAATGTAAAAGGAGAACAACAATCATGTTAGAGAAGATGAAAGAAATTATTGCAGAGCAGTTAAGCGTAGAGGCAGATACCGTTACAGAGGCTTCTTCCTTCAAAGAAGATTTAGGCGCTGATTCCTTAGACCTGTTTGAACTGGTTATGGCCCTGGAGGATGAGTACTCCGTAGAGATTCCTGCTGAGGACTTAGAGCAGCTGACAACGGTGGGCGAGGTTATGAACTACTTAAAAGGCAAGGGCGTAGAGGCTTAAATAGCAGATAGGGTTTGACAACGGCGTGTGGATGAATTGAAGCACGCTGTTACTTTAATAGGGGAGAGCCCAGGAAATGTAGAACTGGAGGTAGAACAATGAAAACAAGAATTACAGAAATGTTAGGAATTGAATATCCTATTATTCAGGGCGGCATGGCCTGGGTAGCAGAACACAACCTGGCGGCAGCCGTATCCGAGGCAGGCGGTTTCGGACTGATTGGCGGAGCCAACGCACCGGGAGAAGTGGTGCGGGACGAAATCCGCAAGGCCAGGGAGCTGACAGATAAGCCTTTTGGCGTCAATGTCATGCTGCTGAGCCCTCATGCGGAGGATGTGGCAAAGGTGGTTGTGGAGGAAGGCATTAAGGTGGTTACCACCGGTGCCGGAAACCCCGAAAAATATATGGATATGTGGAAGGCAGCGGGCATCAAGGTGATTCCCGTGGTTGCCAGCGTGGCCCTGGCCCGTCGCATGGAGAAATACGGCGCGGATGCAGTGGTTGCTGAGGGAATGGAGTCCGGCGGCCATATAGGAGAGCAGACCACCATGACACTGGTGCCCCAGGTAGCGGACGCTGTATCCATCCCGGTTATCGCGGCAGGCGGTATCGGAGACGGAAGAGGGATGGCGGCAGCCTTCATGCTGGGCGCTGAGGCAGTCCAGATGGGAACCAGGTTCGTGGTAGCCAAAGAATCCATTGTACATGAAAATTATAAGCAGCGCGTTATCAAGGCCAAGGACATTGATTCCACGGTTACAGGACGCAGCCACGGCCATCCAGTGAGGGGACTCAGGAACCAGATGACCAGAGAGTATATCAAACTGGAGCAGGAAGGCCGGTCCTTTGAGGAGCTGGAGTACCTGACTCTGGGAACCCTGCGCAAGGCAGTCATGGAGGGCGATGTGAACGGCGGAACCGTTATGGCCGGACAGATTGCAGGCATGATATCCAAGGAGCAGACCTGCAAGGAGATGATTGAGGAAATCATGGCCCAGGCAGGAAAGCTGATGGGCTGGAACTAGAGGATTGGGACAGGATTCAGGATAAGGAGATTACAGGTATGAGCAAGATTGCATTTATTTTCCCGGGACAGGGAGCCCAGGCCTGCGGAATGGGTAAGGATTTCTACGAGCAGACTGAGACCGGAAAAAGAATCTTTGACAAGGCAACGGAGTTAATGGGCTTTTCCATGCCGGAGCTGTGCTTTGAGGAAAATGACAGGCTGGATATCACGGAATACACCCAGGCCGCCATGGTAACCGCCAGCATCGCTATGATGCGCGTGCTGGAGGAAAATGGAATCAGGCCGGATGTGGCGGCGGGACTCAGCCTTGGCGAATACTGCGCCCTGGCAGCGGCCGGAGTCATGAGTGACGAGGATGCCATCCGCACAGTCCGCCAGAGGGGAATATTTATGCAGGAGGCCGTACCTGTGGGACAGGGCGCCATGGCAGCCATTCTGGCCCTGGACGCTGCAGCCATTGAGGAAGTGACAGGAGCCATGGAAGGCGTGTGGATTGCCAATTATAACTGTCCGGGACAGATTGTAATTTCCGGTGAGAAGGCAGCCGTGGAGGAAGCGTGTGAGAAGCTGAAGGCAGCCGGAGCAAAGAGAACGGTGATGTTAAATGTAAGCGGACCCTTCCATTCCGGTATGCTGGCAGCCGCAGGGGAAAAGCTGGGCCAGGTCCTTTCCCAGGTGGAGATTCATGAGCCGCAGATTCCCTATGTGGCCAATGTGACGGCACAGTATGTAAAGAATGCGGGAGAGGTAAAGGAGCTGCTCACAAGGCAGGTTTCATCCTCTGTCAGATGGCAGCAGAGCGTGGAGGCCATGATTGCGGACGGCGTGAACACCTTCATCGAGATTGGTCCGGGTAAGACCCTGGCCGGTTTCATGAGAAAAATAAGCCGGGACGTAAAGACCTTTAATGTGGAAACGTTGGAAGATATGGGTAAAGTAGTGGAAGCACTTAAATCATAATCAGGAGGAGAGACTATATGCTGGAAGGAAAGATTGCACTGGTAACAGGCGCAAGCCGCGGAATCGGCCGCCAGATTGCCCTTACCCTGGGCCGGGAAGGCGCAGCCGTAATCGTGAATTATAATGGCTCTGCGGCAAAGGCAGAGGAAGTTGTGAAGGAAATCGAAGCAGCAGGAGGCAGGGCAGAGGCAGTTCAGTGCAATGTTTCTGATTTTGAGAGCTGCGGCAGGATGATGGCGGACGTGGTTTCCAGATATGGCCGCCTGGATATCCTGGTGAACAATGCAGGAATCACCAGGGACAACCTGCTCATGAAGATGTCAGAGGAAGATTTCGACGCTGTCATCAATACCAATCTGAAGGGCGTATTTAACTGCATCAAACATATTTCCCGCCAGATGTTAAAACAGAAGGCAGGAAGAATCATCAACATCTCCTCCGTATCAGGGGTTCTGGGCAATGCAGGCCAGGCCAATTACTGCGCGGCCAAGGCCGGCGTCATCGGCATCACCAAATCAGCTGCCAGGGAGCTGGCCAGCAGGGGCATCACGGTGAATGCAGTGGCTCCTGGTTTCATTACCACGGAGATGACCGATGTTCTCAGCGACAGCGTAAAGGCAGCTGCTGCGGAGCAGATTCCAATGAAACATTTCGGAAGCACAGAAGACATTGCGGAGACAGTTGCCTTCCTGGCTTCCGATAAGGCAGGATATATCACAGGCCAGGTACTGAGTGTGGACGGCGGAATGGCCATGTAGGATGACCTGGAACCATGTATCCAGGCTGTAAAAGAACAGGAGTGAGATTAGTATGAAAACAAGAGTAGTAGTAACCGGTATGGGTGCCATTACTCCCATTGGAAATGATGTGGAGAGCTTCTGGCAGGGACTTAAGGATAAGACAGTTGGAATCGGACCCATTACGTATTTTGATACAACCGACTATAAGTGCAAGCTGGCTGCTGAGGTAAAGGGATTTGACCCAAAGCAGTACATGGATGCCAAGGCAGCCCGCCGTATGGAAGCATTTTCACAGTTTGCAGTGGCTGCCTCCAAGGAAGCCCTGGAGCAGTCCGGTATTGATATGGAGAAAGAGGACCCCTACCGTGTAGGCGTGTGCGTGGGTTCCGGCATCGGATCCCTCCAGGCCATGGAAAAGGATGTGAAGAAGCTGAATGAGAAGGGACCCAGCCGCGTGAATCCCCTTCTGGTGCCCCTCATGATAAGCAACATGGCGGCAGGCAATGTTGCCATCCAGTTCGGACTTAAGGGAAAATGCTTCAACGTGGTAACTGCATGCGCAACCGGAACCCATTCCATCGGTGAAGCATTCCGTTCCATCCAGTACGGCGAGGCGGATGTGATGGTGGCCGGCGGAGCAGAGGCCAGCATTACACCAATCGGCATCGCAGGATTTACATCCCTTACAGCCCTGAATACCACAGATGACGCTTCCAGGGCATCCATTCCCTTTGATGAGGACAGAAATGGCTTTGTTATGGGCGAGGGAGCCGGCGTGGTAGTGCTGGAGTCCCTGGAACACGCAAAGGCCAGAGGAGCCAATATCCTGGCTGAGGTGGTGGGATACGGCGCTACCTGCGACGCATTCCATATTACCTCCCCGGCAGAGGACGGAAGCGGGGCTGCCCGCGCCATGGAGAATGCCATGAAGGACGCAGGCATTGAGGCAGAGGATATTGATTATGTCAACGCCCACGGCACCAGCACCCATCACAACGATTTATTTGAGACAAAGGCCATCAAGCTGGCTTTAGGGGACCATGCAGGAAAGGTGAAGATTAACTCCACCAAGTCCATGATTGGCCATCTCCTGGGAGCAGCGGGCGGCGTGGAGTTCATCACCTGTGTGAAGTCCATCCAGGACGGATTTATCCATGCCACGGTAGGACTGAAGACACCGGGAGAGGGCTGCGACCTGGATTACACCATGGGCGACGGCGTATCCATGAACGTGGATGTGGCCATCAGCAATTCCCTGGGATTTGGCGGACACAATGCCAGCCTGATTGTGAAGAAGTTCAGCGAATAATAGGAGGCCATGAGCTATGAACGTAGATGAAATCATAAAATTGATGCAGGCAGTTTCCGACAATGGGCTTACCAGCCTGGAGTTAAAGGAAGGGGAGCTTAAGCTTTCCCTGAAGCGTGAAAAAGAGATGCCTCAGATTGTGACGGTAAGCGCCCCGTCCGCCGATGCGGCAGCTGTGCAGATGGCGGCTGTGCAGAACGGCCTGGCAGGCCCGTCCATGATGCCCCAGGGTATGGTAATGCCTCAGGCAGCCCAGGACACGGCTGACCGCGCTGATATCGGTTCAGACAAGGTAGTTGCCTCCCCCTTAGTGGGAACCTTTTACAATGCCTCCTCACCGGATGCAGCACCCTTTGTACAGGCGGGAGATACCGTGAAAAAGGGCCAGGTACTGGGAATCATCGAGGCCATGAAGCTGATGAACGAGATTGAAAGCGAATACGACGGCATAGTGGAGGCTGTCCTTGTGAACAACGAGGAAGTAGTGGAATACGGCCAGCCGTTGTTCCGAATCAAGTAACATCAAAAGACGGAGGGATTTAAGGATATGTTGATGGGAGTAAAAGAAATCCAGGAAATCATACCGCACAGGCATCCTTTCCTGCTGGTGGACTGTATAGAGGAGCTGGAACCGGGCGTGCGCGCAGTGGGATACAAATGCGTGACCTATGATGAGTCCTTTTTCAAGGGACATTTTCCCCAGGAGCCGGTCATGCCAGGGGTGCTTCTGATTGAAGCCCTGGCCCAGACAGGGGCGGTTGCCATACTGTCCCAGGAAGGGTTCAAGGGAAAGGTGGCTTACTTTGGCGGAATTGAAAAGGCAAAGTTCAAGCGCAAGGTAGTGCCGGGCGACAAGGTTAAGCTGGAGTGTGAAATCATCAAGCAGAAGGGACCGGTAGGCGTGGGCAAAGCCACTGCAACGGTTGACGGGAAGCTGGCGGTGAGCGCAGAGCTGACATTTATGGTAGGTTAGGGAATCGAGGGAGAATGCCGATGTTTAACAAGATTTTGATTGCCAATAGAGGTGAGATTGCGGTCCGCGTCATCCGGGCCTGCCGTGAGATGGGAATCCAGACCGTGGCCGTATATTCCGAGGCTGACAGGGACTGCCTTCACACTATGCTGGCTGACGAGGCCATCTGTATCGGACCAGCAGCCTCCACGGATAGTTATCTGAATATTGAGAGGATACTGGCTGCCACGGTGGCCATGAAGGCGGACGCCATCCATCCGGGATTCGGCTTCCTGTCTGAGAACGCCAGGTTTGCCAAGCTGTGCGCAGAGTGCAATATTGCATTCATCGGGCCCAGCGCTGAAATCATCAATAAGATGGGCAATAAATCCGAAGCCCGAAAGACCATGATGGAAGCAGGGGTACCAGTGGTGCCTGGCAGCAAGGAGCCGGTCCATACGGCTGCGGACGGTCTGGCCATGGCAAAAGAAATCGGCTTCCCGGTGATGATTAAGGCATCATCCGGCGGCGGCGGCAAGGGCATGAGGATTTCCAGGAGCGCAGAGGACTTTACGGAGCTCTTTCATGCGGCCCAGATGGAGTCTGTGAAGGGCTTTTCCGACGACACCATGTACATCGAGAAATACATTGAAAAGCCAAGACATGTGGAGTTCCAGATTATGGCCGACAAGCACGGCAACGTGGTCCATCTGGGAGAGCGCGACTGCTCCATCCAGAGGCGTCACCAGAAGGTGCTGGAGGAAGCGCCCTGTGATGTGATTTCCCCCAATCTGCGCAAAGCCATGGGCGACACCGCTGTAAAGGCAGCCAGGGCAGTGGGCTATGAGAACGCGGGAACCATTGAATTCCTCCTGGATAAGGATAAAAATTTCTATTTCATGGAGATGAATACCAGAATTCAGGTGGAGCACCCTGTAACTGAGATGGTGACGGGAATGGACCTGATTAAGGAACAAATCCGCGTGGCGGCAGGGGAGCCTTTAAGCGTCAGCCAGGAGGATGTAAGGATTGAGGGCCATGCCATTGAGTGCCGAATCAATGCCGAAAATCCGGCCAGGAATTTCATGCCCTGTCCCGGACGCATTACCAATGTGCACATTCCCGGAGGCAACGGGGTACGTGTGGATACCCATATCTACAATGATTACAAGGTGCCTGCAAACTACGACTCCATGCTGATGAAGCTGATTGTGTATGATAAGGACCGGGAGGCGGCTATCTCCAAGATGCGCAGCGCCCTGGGCGAGGTAATCATCGAGGGAATCGAGACAAATATCAATTTCCAGTACGAAATCCTGGAAAATGATGCATTCCAGCAGGGCGATACAGATACCAGCTTTATTGAGAAGCATTTCCCGGATTATGTGCGGTGATTTTGCTCTGTGGGTTTATGAATGAAAGGAAATTGCTATGTTGCGGAACATGTTCAAAAAAACGTATACAAAAATAGATACGAAATATAAGCCGCAGGCCGGGTCCGACCAGGAACCGGTCATTCCGGAAGGATTATGGCGCAAATGTAACAAGTGCGGGCAGCCAATCTATGTGGAAGACGTAAAGAACAATTACTACGTATGTCCCAAGTGCAACGGCTATTTCCGTGTTCATGCATACCGCCGTATCGAGATGCTTGTGGATGAGGGAACCTTTGAGGAGTGGAACAAAGAGATGCCTTTTTCCAACCCCCTGAACTTCCCGGGCTATGAGAAAAAGGTTCTGGCTGCCAGGGAAAAGAGCCGCCTCAATGAGGCCATTGTCACGGGTAAGGCCAGGATTGAGGGGAATCCGGCTGTAGTGGGTGTCTGCGATGCCCGTTTCATCATGAGCAGCATGGGCCATGTGGTGGGTGAGAAAATTACCGATGCAGTGGAACGCGCCACCAGGGAAAAACTGCCGGTCATTCTCTTTGCCTGCTCAGGCGGGGCCAGGATGCAGGAGGGCATTGTATCCCTGATGCAGATGGCTAAGACCTCCGCTGCCCTAAAGCGTCATCATGAGGCAGGGCAGCTGTTTATCAGCGTGCTCACAGACCCCACTACAGGAGGCGTCACGGCCAGCTTTGCCATGCTGGGCGACATCATCCTGGCAGAGCCTCACGCCCTGATTGGATTTGCAGGTCCCAGGGTCATTGAGCAGACCATTGGGCAGAAGCTGCCGGAAGGGTTCCAGCGTTCTGAATTCCTTCTGGAACATGGTTTTGTGGATAAGATTGTGGAACGGAAGGACCAGAAGCGGGTCATTGGACAGATTCTGTACATGCACCGCAGCCACAAAATGAATATAGAATTAAAGAATCCCGTGGATACATCCAGAACCTTTGTGGATAAACCAGCCCATTCTGGGGCTGAAGGTGGAAAAACCGCCTGGGATACGGTTCTTCTCTCCAGAAAGTCCGACCGTCCCGTTGCCACGGATTATATCAACGCCCTGTTTGATGAATTCATCGAATTTCACGGGGACCGGTATTTTAAGGATGACGGAGCCATTGTGGGCGGTGTTGCCATGTTCCACGGCATGCCTGTGACGGTCATCGGACAGCAGAAGGGCAAGAACACCAAAGACAATATCACCCGCAACTTCGGAATGCCGTCCCCTGACGGCTACCGCAAGGCGCTGCGTCTGATGAAGCAGGCAGAGACCTTTGGGCGTCCGGTTATCTGCTTTGTGGATACGCCGGGAGCTTTCTGCGGGCTGGAGGCAGAGGAGAGGGGACAGGGCGAGGCCATTGCCAGGAACCTGTTCGAGATTTCCGACCTGAAAGTGCCGGTACTCTCCATTGTAATCGGAGAGGGCGGAAGCGGAGGAGCGCTGGCCATGGCTGTGGCCGACGAGGTGTGGATGCTGGAAAATGCCATCTACTCCATCCTTTCGCCGGAGGGCTTTGCCTCCATCCTGTATAAGGACAGCAAAAAAGCGCCCGATGCCGCCAAGGTCATGAAGGTGACGGCCAGGGACCTTTTACAGCTTCAGCTGATTGAACGTATCGTGCCTGAGGAAGAACCAGCATGCACGGACAATCTCTACCGTCTCGCTGAATATATGGACAGCGCCATGGCAGAGTTCTTTAAAACGTATCTCGCCATGAGCGATGAGGAGCTTAGGGAGCACAGGTACCAGAGATTTAGGAGAATGTAATGAGTGAGTTAAAACCATTGGTAATCGGGGATTTAGTAGTTGAAAAACCAATCATCCAGGGAGGAATGGGCGTGGGCATCAGCCTGCACAGGCTGGCCGGAGCCGTGGCAAAGGCCGGCGGCATGGGCATCATATCAGCTGCCCAGATTGGTTTCAGGGAGCCGGATTTCACCACCAATTTCGTGGAAGCAAACCTAAGGTCCATCCGCCGGGAGATGAAGCTGGCCAGGGAAATCGCCCCCCAGGGAGCGATTGGTTTCAACATCATGGTAGCTACCAAGCACTATGATATGTGGGTAAAGGAGGCTGTGAAGGCAGGCGCTGATATCATCATATCAGGAGCCGGGCTTCCGGTGTCCCTGCCTGAATACGTGGAAGCGGCCTATGCTGAGATGGTGGAAAAGCCGGCCCGCAGGATTAAGCTGGCGCCTATTGTATCATCTGCCAAATCAGCCATGGTTATCTGCAAGATGTGGGACAGGAAATGTCACATTGCCCCTGACCTGGTTGTGGTGGAGGGACCGCTGGCCGGAGGCCATCTGGGATTCTCGCTGGACCAGATATCCGCCTATGGAGCGGATACCGCAGATGTGCCGGCCACCTATGACCAGGATGCCTATGACCGGGAGGTAAAGGCGGTCATGAAGGTGGTTGAGGAATATGGAGCCAAGTACGGCAGGCATATTCCTGTGGTCACGGCAGGCGGCATCTATACCCATGAGGATGTGATGCACCAGCTTGAGCTGGGAGCTGACGGGGTCCAGGTTGCAACCCGGTTTGTGACAACGCAGGAGTGCGATGCCTCGGATGCATATAAGCAGGCTTATATAAAGGCAGGAAAGGAAGACATTGTCATCACCAAGAGTCCCGTGGGAATGCCGGGCAGGGCAATCTTAAATCCATTCCTGAGCCAGATAAAGGAAGGCAGCAGGCCGGCCATCAAGTCCTGCTTCCAGTGCCTGGAGCACTGCGACATCAGGACCATTCCCTACTGCATTACCATGGCATTGGTCAATGCGGCGCAAGGGGATACAGACCATGGCCTGTTATTCTGCGGAAGTAATGCTTACCGCGCTGAAACAATCGATACTGTGGATAACGTCATGAAGGAATTAACAGGAGAGCTGGCTTAGTGCCGGCTCTTTTTTCCTTATTTTGCAATAAATTCCCAATGGAGGCAGCAAAGAAGCAATCCTTATCCCCAGATAATTAACAAAGATATCCACAAGTTATCCACATTATCCACCATCGGATATCCAGAGACATTCCACAGCACTTTCATCTGTCATTTTTATTACGGTTCTCTTTCATTTTCCACCTGGCCATTGACCCTCAAAAGGGAAGGTCTTAAAATATATCTATGAAAAAACTGAATGAAACAGAGGGTGCGAAGATGGAAAAAGCGTTGGCAGAGAAACAAGGGGGGTATCTCATTGGTGACGTTGCCCAGATGGTGGGCATGAGCAGGGATGCCCTGCGTTTTTATGAGAAAAAGGGAATTATCCGTGCGGATAAAAAGGAAAATGGATACAGATATTATTCAGAGGATGATATCTACAGATTGATGTACATACTTTATCACAGAAAGATGAATACCAGCCTGGAGGAGATAGGGGGCCTTATGAGCGGGCAGAACTCCACATCCGCCATGAGACAGCATGTCCGTCAGCGCATGGCCGAGGAGGAGGAGGCTCTCAGGCGGCACAGCCAGGCAATTATGAGGCTTAAGCTGGTGGAAAAGGATATAAACCGTATAGAGGAATGCATAGGAAGGTATTCCATCAGGAATTTCCCCAGAGCATATGTGATGGCCAACTGTTCCGGCCTGCAGGAGGGACTGAGAAGGTGGTTCAAGCTGTCCTCCACCATTCCGGGGCTGGATATGGCTTATTTTTATAATGTCCTCACTTACACGGGACAGGACCTGGAGGAAAAGGGAACCCAGCTCCTGCTCTATGAGGGACTGGAGAAGGGGCTGGGTGAAGAGTTTGACCGGAGTCTGTATACCATGACGGATGAGGTGGAATGTATTTATACCATCATTGAGTCAGAGTATACCCTTCCGGATTTTGATATGATTCACAGGATGGTCCAGTGGGCACATAAGTATGGACTGGAGCCCGCGGAACGCGTATATGCCAATGATATGACGTCCTTTTTTGCAAAGGACAGGACTACGTACTGTCTGGAAATTTATATGCCCTTTAAGAGGATTGCTTCACCGGTATAACAGGGCAGGGCTTTCCGGCCCATCCCTATCCGTTGTCAGCCAGTGTCTCTTTATCGCTGTCCTCATCCTCCTTTTGAACACCGAAGTTCTGTATGAAGTCAATCAGGAAGGATGATACGGTTACTGTTATAAGTGAATATACGATACGTCCTGCCGGTATATAGGACAGGGACAGCACTAGCACGGACACGTCCGTCAGCAGGTATGCCCTGGATATACGGCAGCCCGTGACCTTGGATATAACCAGGGCCAGGGCATCGTCCCCGGCGCAGGAAGCTCCCTGGCGGACCACCAGGCCGCAGCCCGTACCGATAAAGCATCCGCCTGCCAGGGCAGCCAGGAGAGGATAGCCGGCCAGGCTTGGAAGCACCGGCGGAAACAGTTCCCAGAGCCGGAAAAATCCGGCCATACATATAGTTGCAAAGATGGAAGTCTTGAGAAATTCCTTGCCCAGGAAACGGAACCCAAGGGCATAGCTTAAGGCATCCAGTACAGGTGACAGTATGGAAGATGACATGCCCAGCCAGAAATTGAAAAGCAGAATCAATCCCAGGATACCTCCCTCCGTTATATCCGCCTGCTGGTGGATATTGTAGATACCAAAGGTGGTAATGGCTGTACCGAGAATAATGGATAACACAGTCCTTGGAGGAAAGGTTACGGATAATTCCTGTACAGTGCGGCAGGCCAGCTTCTTCAGCTGCTTCATAATAAAACGTCCTTTCTGTATATGGTTGTAAAACGAAATGGGTTATAAAACCGGTTAGGGGCGGTCCGGGAATCCGATGGATTCCGGGCCGCCCTGTTACGTTGCAGTACCAGTATACCTTATGTACCCCGGGGGCTGTCAAGAGGGGACTTTATCCAAACACCCCCTAGTCCAGCTTTTCCGTACCGGAATCCACGATTCTGCCCTTGCTGTCTGTCTTGTAGTATACATCGTCGGAATCCTTTACGTTCTTCTTGTTCTTGACCAGTTTACCGGATGTGCTGATGAGGTAAGTTTCATCCTTATAGGTCACGGGCTGGTATTTGGTGCCCTCCTCGGCCTCCAGCCTTCTGCCCTTTACATAGATGGAGTCATTGTCAATGCCGTCTGTTCCGGCTCCCTTTCTGCTGCCGGATTTCTCAAAGCTGTAATAATACGTATCGCCGTCGATTTCCATGGTCATGGTGCCGGTCTTCATGGCGCCTTCCTTAGGGGAATCACTAAAGTAGTATACGAATACGCCCTCTTCATCCTCGTCCGGAATCTCATCCGCGTCCTCAATTTCCTCCGCAGACTTAATGGTCTTTCCGTTCTCCTCAAATTCAATGCGGTAAAGGCCCCGAAGCATTTTGCCGTTTACATCAAAACCATAATACTGTCCGTTGATTTTTTTGATTTGGGCTGTTACAAGGTCACCGTTTGATTCTGCATAGAACCAGTGGGCTTCTCCGTCATCGTGGGCCTCCGGGTCCACGTCCTCGCTGGGAACTGTTTTGAACCAGCCGGTGGACATCCAGCACTCCTCCTCTGTGTTATAGTATTTGTTCACCGTAGAGGAAGATGCGGTACCGGGATTGTTATACCACTCAAAGTGGGCTGCGCCGTTTTCATCAAAGCGGTATTTGCGGCCGTTGATTTTTTTGGAATCAGTGTCCGCTGTTTTTTTGCCGTTGGTGGAGAAATAGAACCAGTAGCCGTCGCCGTCCCTGTCATCATCCTCGTCATTGACAGCCGTGATGTATTTCCATCCGGTGGCCATGCGTCCGTCCCCGTTATCGCTGCAATAGTACATGCCGCTTTTCCAGGCGTCATCATCGGTAAGCATTTCCCCGCTCTCGTCAATCCATCCGTAAAGCATGTGCCCTTCGTCGTCAAAGGTAAACTTGGCCTGTCCGGTGGAGGTGGGAAGGGTGACGAACTTTACATTGTCACTGCTGCCGGATTTTTTAACGGCCTTGCCGTTGGATTGGAAATAGTACCACCACTCATCCGGCTCATCAGAGCCCGCGTCCTCATTTTCAATGGAGCGCCACTGGTTGGTGACCATTGCCCCGGCTGAGTTGACATAAAAGTAATTGTCATCATCCTCAATCAGCCGGCTCTTTGCCATGATTCCGTCGGAATCCAGATAAAACCAGTTGTTGCCGGATTTCTTAAATACATCGGCAGCCTTGCTCCCGTCGTTGTTATAATAGACCCATTCGCCATTTTCCTCGGCCCATCCGGTAGCTGCAAATGATACCAGCGCACTGCCCAGGGTCAGGGCCATGGCTGCACATGGAATCAGGAACCATTTTGTCTGTCTCTTCATAATCATGTCTCCTTTCAGTCTGTCAATCAGTCCATTCATTTTCATATTTTTTATCTCAATATTCTTTCGGGGATGCGGCTGCCGTTTCGCCGGTGTACTGGCCGGCGCCGCACGTTGTCATCACTGACATGGTGAGAATATACTATGGAGCTGCTCCAGGGTCAATAGAAGTTATGTAAACGTAATGAACTGTAAATTTTACGCAAGCCAGTGTAATAATTCTTACAGAGAAGGGGCAATTATGAATATTTGGGAAGGATTGGGCAGAAAAGCCGGCGGGATTGGATTTTCAGACAAGGGTCAGAATGGGTATATTCTACAGGGCCGGGAATAAAATGGAATAAGAATGCCATGAAACAGGCGGGAAAACATGCTGAATTATCTATGGGCGGGAATGACATTGACAGGAATACTTTGGGGGGCGCTTCACGGCCAGATGACGGCTGTGACCGACGGGGCAATCCAGGCATCAAAAGAGGCGGTGACGCTCTGCATCACCATGCTGGGTGTCATGACCCTGTGGACCGGGGTACTGGAAATAGGGCACCGTTCCGGGCTGGTGGACCAGCTGGCAAAAAGAATGGGACCTGTACTCACCTTTCTCTTTCCAAGGCTGGACCCGGACGGCGAGGCCAGGAAACAGATAAGCGTCAACATGATTGCAAATATACTTGGCCTTGGATGGGCTGCGACACCAGCCGGTCTAAAGGCAATGGAGGAACTGAAAAAGGTGGAGGAGGGACGCAGGCAGTCAGGTGCGGCTGAGGGCGGTGCAGCGGGAAAGGGCGGTGCAGCTGGAAAGGGCAGTGCAGCCAGGCAGGAGGGAACTGCCAGCAATGAGATGTGTACGTTTCTCATTATCAATATATCCTCATTGCAGCTCATACCCATGAATATGATTGCATACCGGAGCCAGTACGGGAGCGTGAATCCCACTGCCATTGTGGGTCCTGCCCTGGCGGCCACCTTTATCAGCACTGTGGTTGCGGTGATATTCTGCAGGGTCATGGACCGGTAGAGATACATCATAATGGAGCATACCGAGTATTGAAGTATGCTTAAAGAACCGTTATACTAAAGTGTATATTGAATACATCAGATAAAGGGAGGCGGCTTTATGTTCCGGATTGGCGGGTTTTCAAAGCTTACCAGGGTGTCGGTAAGGATGCTGCGTTACTATGATGAGGCGGGACTTTTAAAGCCTGCTGCTATTGATAGGTTTACAGGATACCGGATGTATACCACGGACCAGATACCGGCCCTGCAGAAAATATGCCTGCTCAGGGACATGGATTTTAATGTGACGGAAATCAGGGAAGTGCTGGAATGCTGGGAGAGCGGGGATGTGATAGGGTATCTGGAGGATAAAAAGAGGCAGCTTTCAGATACAATCCGGCTGGAACAGCAGCGCATCCGCAAGATAGAGACTGCCATGAGGGATTTTATGGAGAACACCATTGAGACACATTATAACGTGACCATGAAGTCTGTTCCCAGCCATCTGATTTTATCCCTGAGGGAAACCGTGGCAGACCATTTCTGCGAAGGGAATCTGTGGGAACGGCTTTATGCATTTGTGGAGGAGGAACAGGCAGAGCTGGCCCCTGGCGTTAACAACCTGGCTATTTATCACAATGAGGAACAGGCGGGAGACGGGGTGGACATTGAGGTGGGAGTCATGGCGGAAAAAAGGGGACAGGATAAGGGTGGATTCTGCTACAGGGAAACTGAACCGGTGGAGGAGATGGCCTGTATTATGGTTTACGGCCCGTATAAGAATATTGGGACATCCTATCACGCCTTTGCCTGCTGGCTGGAGGAGCATGGCCAGTATGAGATGGCCGGCCCAAGCCGCCAGATTTGCCATATAGGTGCCTACAATGAATCCGATTCCCGGAATTTTCTTACGGAAGTACAGACGCCGGTGCAAAGAGTATTGACTCTGACACCGTGTGAGGGTTTAGACTGAAGCCATCAAATAAAGGAGGTTTCAGCATGAATCAATTTACAGTAAAGCAGATTGGCACCATGGAAATGGATGGGGAGGGCATGTTTATAAAAGTACTTCCGGAATTCATCCCGGCTCTTAAGAACCTGGAGGGCTTTAGCCATACAGACATCCTCTGGTGGTTTGACGGCTGCGACGATGAGGAGAGCCGGAGTATACTGGAGGTGGAACACCCCTATAAGCATTCACCGGATATAATGGGCACATTTGCGACCCGCTCTCCCCAGAGGCCCAATCCCATTGCCCTGACCGTTGCACAGATTCTCTGCCTGGACCATGACGCCGGCATTGTCCGCATTGCGTATGCAGATGCCCGGCAGGGAAGTCCTGTACTGGATTTAAAGCCATATACCCCCAGCCTGGACCGGGTGGAACATCCCGGGGTGCCGGATTGGTGCAGCCACTGGCCCCAGTGCCTGGAGGAGTCAGGGGAGTTTGACTGGGAAAATGAATTTGATTTTTAAGTTGAAAGGAAAGATTAAGAAAACCTCAACAAGATGACAATTCCTTTGTGCTAAAATAAAGAAGATATATGGGTTAATATGGAATCATGGATTCATATGAAATCTGAGAGTATGAGGTGGATGAGATGAGGATATTGGGAACGCCGGAACGCAGCAGCAGGAGCAGAATCAGTAAGGGGAAATTAGGAAAAACAGGAAAACGTATGGCGGCAGGCACGGCGGCAGCCATCATAGGGGCCATGTCCCTGTACGCTCCGGCAGCAGCCTATGGAGCACAGCCCTGGACACTGGAGAACGGGCAGTATACAGATGCATCAGGGGCGCCCATTGCAGGGGCGCTGGCAAAGGGAATCACCGTGACCAAGTACCAGAACCGGGCCAATGAGAACGGCATAGACTGGTCCAGGGCAGCGGCGGACGGCGTGTCATTTGCCATGATACGGGTGGGGTATTACAAGGATAAAGACCCCTATTTTGACAGGAACGTTACAGAGGCGTTTGCCAACGGCATTCAGACCGGAGTATTTTTCTATACCCAGGCCCTGGACGTGGAGACTGCCATTGACGAGGCCAATTTCGTGCTGAAGGTAATTAAGGATTTTCCCATATCCTATCCCATTGCCTATGATGTGGAATCCCAGCATCTTCTTGATAACGGGCTCACCAGGCAGCAGATTACGGACAATGTAAATGCATTCTGCAGGACTATATCCGATGCGGGATATCATCCCGTGGTATACGGAAACAATGAATGGCTGACCAGGAACATGGATACCAGCCAGATTCCCTACGATATATGGTATGCCAGGTACGGGACTGTCAACAGTTATCCCAACCGGACCATATGGCAGTGTACCGATACAGGTACAGTGGACGGCATCAACGGCAATGTAACCATCGAGCTGGCATTTACGGATTACAGCGCTCTGATTCCTGCCGATAGTTGGAAGCATGTGGACGGCAGATGGTATTATATGAAGGGATATGTGAAGCAGACAGGTTGGGTGCAGGTGGATGGAGCCTGGTATTATCTTGACCCCAATGGAGCCATGATTCATGATACAACCATGGATATTGACGGGGTGTCCTATACCTTTGATTCAAACGGCGTTATGGCGGAGCCCATAAGCTGAAAAGCTTCAGTCCAGGCCGGTTTATAATTCCTGGTGGAAGTAACACAACATAAAATACTTGACAAATAGCAGCTTCGGTCATATAATCCTAGAAAACCTACTGATTAACTATGAATAAAAAAGAAAGGCCCTGCACGCCTGTGTGGGAACGGTGGAAGCTATGTCTAAGATTTACAAGGGAGCCATTGAACTTGTAGGCAGCACCCCATTGGTGGAGGTGACCAACATCGAGAAGAAGGAGCAGCTGAAGGCGCGTCTTCTTGTGAAGCTGGAATACTTTAATCCGGCCGGGAGCGTTAAGGACAGAGTCGGAAAGGCCATGATTGAAGATGCGGAACGCACCGGCAGACTGAAGCCAGGCTCCGTCATCATTGAGCCCACATCAGGCAACACAGGCATCGGTCTGGCCGCGGTATCGGCGGTCAAGGGCTACAGGATGATACTGACCATGCCGGATACCATGAGCGTGGAGCGCCGCAATATACTGAAGGCATATGGAGCTGAAATCGTCCTTACGCCTGGTGAGAAGGGAATGAGCGGGGCCATTGAAAAAGCGGAGGAGCTGGCAAGGGAGATACCGGACAGCTTCATACCAGGGCAGTTTGACAACCCGGTGAACCCCAAAGCCCATATGGAGAGCACGGGGCCGGAAATCTGGGAGGATACGGACGGGCAGGTAGATATATTCGTGGCATCCGTGGGAACAGGAGGCACTCTTACGGGCACCGGTACATATTTGAAGGAAAAGAATCCTGGTATTAAGGTCATAGCCGTGGAGCCGTCCACATCACCGGTTCTTTCAGGAGGAAGTGCCGGCCCCCATAAGATTCAGGGAATTGGGGCAGGATTTATTCCCAAGGTGCTGGACACCCATATATATGATGAAATCATAACCGTGGACAATGAGGCTCCCTTTGCCGCAGCAAAGATGCTGGCCCGGACAGAGGGTCTACTGACAGGAATTTCATCGGGAGCTGCCCTGTATGCTGCCATAGAAGTGGCAAAGCGGCCGGAAAATGAAGGAAAGACCATAGTTGTGCTGCTGCCTGACAGCGGGGACAGGTATTATTCCACGGCGTTGTTTGTGGAGTAGGAGTTGAAGGAGTCTCAACGGGGTCAGCCTGTCTTCTGCCAGTATCTGGTATAAAACAAAGTTGACGGAATGTAAAAAGGATGTTACCATGAGGGAGAAAATGATGAATCGTTACATTCACTGCAGGGAGGAACCAAATGGTAACAATAAAGGATGTTGCACGAGTAGCCCAAGTCTCCATCGGAACGGTTTCTAATGTGCTTAATGGAAAGGAAAGTGTTCGTCCGCAAAATAGAGAGAAGGTATATAAGGCAGTTGACCAGTTAGGATTCCAGTATAATATGACTGCCAGCGCACTCCGGACTAAGACAACAAAAAATATAGGGCTGATTATACCTACAATTGTCAATCCCTTTTATCCTGAGCTGGCAAGGGGCGTGGAGGACGAAGCAAGAAAAGCAGGATTTACCGTATTTCTTTGCAACAGTGACCGCGACGAGGAAAAGGAAAGGAATTATATCGGTGCTCTTCTGAGTAAAGGAGTAGATGGAATCATACTGCTAAAACCCAAATCCGGCCAGGAGGACTTGCGCAGGCTGAACAGCCATATTGCCCTTGTTGTAGAAGATTGGGATTACCGCTGTGACCAGGAACTCATGACGGTCAGTACAGACGGATATATGGCGGTGGTCCAAGCCATGAACTTACTTTTTCAATACAAACATAGAAATATTGCTTTTATTAGCGGGCTTATGGAATCGCCTTCCGGGTTTGGCAAAATGAAGGCATATGAAAAAAGTCTGGAATCCCGAAACATATCTTATCGTTCTGAGTATGTAGCTTATGGGGATTACAGCTGGAAGAGCGGATACGCAATTGCTAAAGAGTTTGTCAGGCTGGATACGGTTCCGACCGCTATATTGGCGGCCAACGATATGATGGCCATAGGGGCAATGAAGGCAGTTCAGTCCATGGGATACAGAGTCCCTGCTGACATATCCGTTATGGGGATTGATGATATTGAAATGGGTAAATTATGCACCCCATCCCTGACCACGGTCCTTCAACCTAAATATGAGGTTGGCGTTACTGCATTCAGGCTTCTTGGCCGGATTCTGGCCGGGGAAACTATTCCGGAAGACAAACGTCACATTATGTTAGAAACCCGGGTCGTGGAGCGGGAAAGTGTGGCATACGCAGATGAACGCTGAACCATATAAACAGAATAATTTTTAAAATGAAGAGGGGGTATGCCCGGAACCGGTATTAAGGTTCTGGGCATACCCTCTATCTGGTTGTTCAGCTATTCAGTTGTTCAAACGGTATTGATGCGCGGCATGCAGGTCGGACAAATATATACTGGCAAGTCCGATTCCGTTGCCTATAAGCAGGGAAAGAATCAATGCTGTGGACGGTCCGTCAGCAGCAAATGTACAGAAGCATCCGATAAAGGTACCTGAGGTAAAGGACAGCCGGGGATGAATGCTCTGTATGCACATGATAAAGGTAAAGATAGTCATGAGCAGGTACGGATTCACATTTTGGTCAGTCAGCCACAGGGACAAGGACGCCCAGAAAATACCGCTTAAATTAGACCAGATACCTTTCTGTGCATCCTGTCCGCAGCCGCAGCAGGCAAAATATGTAGTACAGCCAGCTGCGCCTGCCCAAGTGACAAGCCCTGTGGTTTCAGCAAACCATGCCCATATTCCAAATAGTAGGGATAGTGAATGAACGCCGGACCAAGGTCATTACAGCTGCTTTACCTGCTCCATGAATTGCTTCACGGTTGGTCCGTCAACAGGATCGTTCATATCTCCGCTAGGTTTTGTTCCGTATCCAAACACACAGCCGTCCGCAACTTTCAGATAGTCAGTGGTATTGACTGTCATTCCGCTGCCCAGGAATATTGGCGTGTCAGGAACTGCGTTGCGGACTGCCTGGATTTTTTCCATTGGAGCGGGCTGGGAAGAGTCTGCGCCATCTACAATCAAAGCGTCTGCCATGCCGCGTCCAATCATTTCCTTTGCTACGGTATCCAGGCTTCTTGGAGTCATGGGTGCTCCATGTTTGCAGTAAATATCAGCGAAAATCATAACATTTTCAGCATCAATACTTTTACGGTATCTTGCTAAAAGATGAGCCTTTCCTACGATTGGGCCCTGGTCAGTTACAGTGGCATCTGTAAGGACATTTAACCGGATATACTGGCAGTCGGCAGCAGCGGCAACAGCCATGGCTGCTTTCCATGAATTTCTCAGGATATTGATGCCCAGCGGCATATCATAACGCTTGCGGATTTCCAGTGCAACCCTGGTCATTGCCGCAACTGTTTCCGGCTCTGTCGTTTCCGGGTAATAGGGATAGTCTCCCAGATTCTCAATAATCATGGATGTGACCCCATTGCCGGACAAAGTTTCTGCATCCCGCAGTGCATGGGCAATCACATCATCCATATTACCGCTGTAACAAGGAGAGCCTGGGAGCGGAGGAAGATGAATCATTCCTAATACCGGATGTTCTGTACCAAATACGTTTACTAAATCGCTGCGTTTCATGTGTTGACCTCCATATTATATAGTTTTGTGATATCTGATATCTGGTATATCAGATGGTGTAATATTAAACTATCACGATAAAATGGATTTGTCAATAGGTTTTATTATTTTTTTAATTATTGAATTTTTTTTGCACAGTCAGCAACGAACAGAGCTACCCGGCGGATATGGGAAACCATCAGCTTCTCGCTTAACGAGGAATTGTGAGAAGAAATTGCTTCAAGTATAGCCTTATGCTCCTGGTGGGCGGGGATTGGCTCTTCAATATATTTCATATGGGCTGCTTTGCGGAAACTATAATCAATGGTGCGCAGGGTTTCTATCTGATGGACAAGATAGTTATTATTACATGTCTGGCGGATGACTGAGTGAAAAGAAATATTGTACTGCTGAATCTCTTCCAGTGACTTCTCATCTTTAAGGGATAGCAGCGGATATACCATATCCAATATCCTGCCCATTTCAGCTAAATGGCTGTCAGTGGCATTTTTAGCAGCATAATATGCGGCCACGCCTTCCAATGAACTTCTCATAAAAGCAATTTCCAGCATATTATCAATCGATATCTCGGATACGAATGAGCCGCGGCGCGGGCGCGTATAGATAAGGCCCTCAGCCTGCAGGGAACGAAATGCTTCCTTTACAGGGGTGGTGCTGACATTAAGCATCTGGCCAATGGTACGTTCACTGATTTGCTCTCCTGCTTTTAAATCGCCCCTTAAAATCATACCTCTGACAATATCCGCAACCTGCTCGCGCAACGGTTTTGACTCAATAATTTGTTCTTTGATTTCTGACATAACAGCTGCTGTTCCTTTCCGTGTAAAGCATATTCTTTCGTCATTCTAACATATAAAAGCATTTAATACTAGAGCGTGTCTTAAAATGTATATGGTCAAGGGGGTGAAATAAAGGATGTACGCCGGGAGAAAAATGAACCGTTTCATTTATTTGCATTAAAAAACGATAAAAGTTGTGCATATTAGTAAAAAAAATCTTCACAAACCTATGCACATCGACATATTGCACAAATATTATTGACATATGCAGTGCACACTGATATAATTTGACCATAAAATGAAACGTTTTATTTTGGAAATATAAATTACAGTATGCGGGGGTAAAGGAAGATGGCAACAATAAAAGATGTTGCAAGGGTTGCAGGAGTCTCCCTGGGAACCGTATCCAATGTTTTGAATGGCAAGAATAATGTAAGGCCGGGCAACAAACGCAAGGTCTATGATGCAATGAAGGAAGTAGGTTTTCATTACAATATGACCGCCAGTGCCCTTAGGACCAAGACAACTAAGAATATTGGCTTGATTATCCCCAGCATAACCAATCCATATTATCCGGAATTGGCAAGGGGTGTTGAAGATGCAGCAAGACGGGAAGGACTGACCGTATTTCTATGTAACGATGACAGGGATACGGAAAAGGAAAGGGCATATATAAAAGCATTGCTTTCCAAAGGCGTTGATGGGATTATCTTATTAAAGCCGCGTCTGGAGTACGGCGAACTGCTTGATGTGAAGGAGAGGACATCGCTGGTATTAGGTGATGCCAGTATTGACATCAGAAATGAGTTTCATGTTGTAAATGCAGATGATGTGCAAGGTGTCATCTGTGCAATGAATTTTCTGGGACAGAACGGGCACAAGCAGATTGCCATGATTACAGGCATGATGGAATCCTATTCCAGCCAGTGCAGGCTGGATGCATATAAACGTTACCTGGAATCACGGAAGCTTCGCTACAGGCCTGAATATGTTGTTAGCGGAAATTACAGCTGGATAAGCGGATGCCGGTTGGCGAAACAGCTGATGAGCCTGCCTGACCCTCCCACTGCAATTTTTGCAGCCAATGATATGATGGCAATCGGTGCAATGAAGGGAGTGCAGACCATGGGGTATCGCATTCCCCAGGATGTTTCAATTATTGGATATGATGATATTGAAATGAGCAACCTGTCAAATCCGGCCTTAACCACAGTCCATCAACCGAAATATAATATGGGGACAGAATGTTTGAAAATGCTGCATGCATGCATAAACGGAAGTGAAGGCATGGATACAACGAAACGGATTACATTAGAAAATCATCTTATTATCAGGGAAAGTGTTGGAATGGTAAGATGATTATCTTTTAGGTACAAAATGAAACGATTCACCCCCGCCCGGTGTGTGCGGATGCTGCTATAGGGAAGGGGAAGAAAAAATTTTATATGTTGAAAGGTGGTATTTATAATGCTGCAGAAACCGGTTTATATTGGAAATGACCATGGCGGATATAAATTAAAACAATCAATCATGGAGCATCTGAAAAAAAGGGAGATTGCGTATGTAGATATAGGAAGCGGCACTGAAGAAATAGTAAGGTATCCGTACTATGCAGCAAAAATTGCCGGCGCAGTGTCAAGGGGGGAAACGGACAGAGGAATACTTATATGTTCGACCGGAATCGGTATGAGTATATTAGCCAACCGGTTTAAAGGGGTTAGGGCATCGTTGTGCACCGATACCTATATGGCGAAGATGACAAGAGCCCATAATGATTCAAATGTTTTGTGCCTTGGGGGGAAGGTGATAGGTGAGCTGGAAGCATTGGATATTCTGGATGCATGGCTGGATACTGAGTACGAGGCCGGCCGGCATTCTATTTCCCTGGAACTGATTGGGGAAGCTGAGGAACATCTGTGTCAGCCAATCATTCCATTACAGGAAGATATATTCCATGATTTAAACAGATAGGAGGCTGGTATGAAAATAGCGGTTACAGTGGCGGGAAGTGAGGCAAAGGAAAGCGCATTTGTTGTATGGAGGGGGTTTGAGGAATCCATAAGAAAAGCTTCTGAATGTGGCTATGACGGCGTGGAACTGGCACTTAAGGATGCATCTGAGATTAACGGGGACAAATTAAGGCGATGGCTGGAAATGTATGGGATGGAGATAAGCTGCATTTCTACAGGACAGGTATTTGCAGAGAGAGGAATGTATTTCACTCACCCCAATCCCGGGGTACGCAGAGAGACAATAGGGGTATTTGCTGATTTGATTAAGCTGGCTTCTGAATTTGGGGGAAAGGTAAATATCGGACGTGCCAGGGGGTTCATTTCAAAAGACACATCACGGCAGATGACAGAAAAACGGTTCATAGAGACAATGCGGGAGATATGCGACATTGCAGGGCAGTATAATGTGGAAATGATTTTGGAACCGGTTAACAGATATGAGATAAACTTTATTAACAGTGTTGATGAAGGTGCGGCTATCCTGGAACAGGTAGGCAAAAAAAATTGCGGATTACAGCCGGATGTGTTCCATATGAACATTGAGGATGATGATATCGGAAAAAGCCTTATGAGGAACAGCAAATGGATTCGTTATGTTCATCTTGCAGATTCCAACCGGTATGCGCCGGGAATGGGACACATAAATTTTGAAGGAGTTTTTGACGCTCTGAAGATGGCAGATTATGATGGGTGGGTATCGGTGGAGATACTTCCGGGAGAAAATCCCGATAAGATGGCCCAGGCATCCGTACAATATTTGAAACCATTTATCGAAGAGTACAATAAAAGATAAAAGCTGAGAACTATATAAGGAGAAGGAAAAATGAAGAGGATGAAAAGAGCAGTCAGTATCATTATGTCGGTAGTGTTAGGTTCATCGTTAATGGCCGGATGCGGGGGAAGTTCCAATAGCACGTCTGCCGGAAAAGAACAGACCACAAATCAGGAGCAGCAATCAGAAGCAGGAAGTCAGGCTTCGGAGGACCTCCCTGAAATCACATGGAAAATATCCCATACCCAGTCGCCGGATAATTTTATGAATATTGCCGCTGAAAATATGGCCAAAGAGGTGGCTGACAAGACCAATGGAAAGTTTAAAATTGAAATCTATCATTCAGGTACACTTGGCTCTGAACAGGAAGTAATTGAAGGAATGCAGATGGGAACCATTGCCGGAAACCTTGCCGCTGTTACCCTTCTAGCTAACTTTGTGCCGTCTTTTGAAGTGATTAACCTGCCGGGGATATTTGCCAGTGACGAAGCTCTGAAAGAGGCTATGAACGATGATGAAATCATGGAGCCGCTTAAGAAGCAGGCATTAGATAACAATATTATAGCAGTTGGCTATTACCAGGATTATTTCCGCATGCTGTTCACCAAGGAACCAATCAGGACCGTAGCAGATTTTCAGGGTCAGAAAATCCGCGTCATGGGTTCTCCGGTTCTGGTTGATACCTTCCAGGCATTGGGATGTAACTCCACCACAACCGCCTGGTCTGAGTTGTACAGCGGTCTGCAGCTGGGAGTAGTGGACGGGTTGGACCATGTTCCCACAAGTGTGCGTACCATGAATTTTTATGACCACGTAAAATATATGGCCGAACCCAAGATTTTCGCCTCTCCTATGTATTTAGTGATTTCAAAGCCTTTGTATGAGAAATTACCGGATGAGTATAAGGCTGTTTTGGATGAATGCATGGCAGATTGTCTGACAGAGTTAAATACAGTGGCAAATCAGATTAATAAAGATGATATTGAATATTTAAAGACACAGGGCGTGGAAATGATTGATATTGATGTAGATGCCATTCATCAAACCATTGCCCCTGTGCGGGAAAAGTATTTAAGTCAGATGGAGCCATGGGTACAGGATATTGCAAAAAAGATAATGGAATTAAAGTAGCACCTGGGCAAGAGCCGGATGCACTGCATCCGGCTGGCGGATAGGAGGAACAAATGAAGGAACAGAAGGGCATTATAAAAAGCTTAAACCAGATAGCAGCGGTATTTGAAAAAATCCTGAATATATTTATAGGAATATTTGTGGGAATATTGGGACTGTCCGTTTTTATAGGTGTACTGGGACGTAATATTAATATACCGGTGGTATGGCTGGACGAGGTCAGTACGTATTGCTGTATATGGGCTACATTTTTTGGGTTTGCTGTGGCCAGCAGACATGGAATGCTGTCCAACGTAGATGCGTTCATCCACGGTTTTTCTGAAAAGGTTAAAGGCTGTATGAGTATTTTCTGGATTATTTTCGGCTGTCTTTTTATGGGAGTTGTATTGTGGTCAGGAAAAGACTATATTGCCTATGCGTATAATGCGGGTACTTTATCAGCCCAACTGCGGATTCCGCTGTTTTATGTTTACTTAGGACCTATGATAGGATATGCATTCGCAATTTATTTTGGTATTGTCAATATAGTCAATAAGATTAGCGAATTAAAGGCGGCAGAAAGGAAATAGCTTATGGGAATCGTATTTATAATATTTGCAGTTTTAATGATAGTGGGAATTCCTATTTACTATGTTTTAGGAGGAACCTGTCTGTTTTATTTTGCTACCCATGACCTTCCTGCCTGGACCATTCTGCAGCGCCAATTTTCAGGAATGAATACATTTGTACAGGTGGCAATCCCTCTGTTCATACTTGCAGGAAATATTATGGATAAGGGGGGAAGCCTGGGTAGAATTATCCACTTTGCAAAGGTGTGTGTGGGAAGATTCAAAGGAGGTATGGCACATATAAATATTGTAGCCTCCATGATGTTTGCCGGGGTAACAGGCTCTGCTGTTGCAGATGTGGCTGCATTAGGGCCAATGGAAATAGAGATGATGACGGAACAGGGATATGACAAGGAGTATGCCACTGCCCTGACCTGTGCATCTGCTTCCATAGGTCCCATTATTCCTCCGAGCCTGCCTCTGATTATGTACGGGGTGGTATCTGGCACAAGCGTAGGAGCGCTGCTTATGGCAGGACTGGTTCCGGGTATACTTATGGGAATTGTACTTATGCTACAGGTATGCTGGTATGCTAAAAAATATAATTTCCCCACCAGCGAGGCCTATTCCATCAAGGAAATTATAAAAGCCCTCCCGGAAGGGTTCGGAGCCCTGTCGATTCCCATTGTAGTATTAGGCGGGATTTATACCGGATATTTCACTCCCACAGAAGCAGCAGGCGTGGCCTGTGTCGTCTCATTTTTGTTAGGAATGTTTGTCTATAAGGAACTGAAGTGGAAGGATATGCCGGCTATTCTTGTAAATACCGGAAAAACATTGGGAAGTTGTTCTGCAATTTTTGCAATGGCATCCTGCTTTTCATATATGATTACGTTTGAAAATGTACCCAAAATGATTTCCGAGATATTAATTGGCCTTACGGACAACAAATATCTGCTTCTGTTGCTGGTTAATATTGCGCTGTTGATAATCGGTTGTTTTATGGAAGGTATTTCATCAATTTTAATTACTGCCCCCATGATACTTCCAACACTTACGGCGGTAGGAGTGGACCCGGTCCATCTGGGTGTCATTATGGCGCTTAACACGACACTGGGACTTCTGACCCCGCCTTTAGGCTTATCATTGTTCATGGCAAATACAGTGACGAAGATTCCTGTTATGCGGATTGCCAGGAAAGCCATGCCGATGTTTGCACTGTTGGTGCTAACGCTGTTCCTTATAACATATTGTCCTGCAATCGTAACATTTTTACCGGAATTAATGTTGGGGAGTTAACTGCCATTGATTTACCGGATTATTAAAACTAAGGAGAGATGTATGGAAAATACAGATAAAATACCGGTTATTATTGATACGGACCCGGGAGATGATGATGCGGCCTCCATTTTATGGGTCCTTGCAAGCGGAAAGTTTGATGTTAAGGCGATTACTGTTACCAACGGCAATGTGGGAGTAGACTGGTGCGCAATCAATGCACTGCGCACACTTGAAGTATGCGGACGGCAGGATATTCCTGTGTATAAAGGAGCATACCGCCCCTTGGTGCGCCCTTCCATTGAAGCATCCTGGATGCATGGTAAAGATGGGTTTGGAGATTTGGGGTTCCCCATGCCCTGTACAAAGGTGGGAAAGGGATATGCTCCGGTTGAATTAGTACGCATTGCAAAGGAAGCAGTTGAGCCAATTACAATTCTTGTTTTAGGCCCCATGACCAATATCGCGTTAGCTGTTTTACTGGACCCTGACTTTGAAAATCATGTGAAAGAAGTGATTTTTATGGGGGGAACCTTTAAGGTATCCGGCAATCAGGCTCCTAGGGCCAGCTATAATGTTATGGTGGACCCGGAGGCGGCTAAGGTGGTGTACAACTCTAAAATACCCGTGGTGCAGTTGGGCCTGGATGTATGTGATATGGTCACCCAGAGGGTGGAGGATTTGGAGACTATTTCCAAAGCCGGAACCGGAGTAACGGATTTTCTTACCAGGCTGCTGAGTTTCCGTATCAATAAGGCGGCAAAACCTATTTATGATAAAAATGGAAATAAAGTGGGAGAAATAAAGGCAGAAAATCAGGCCAATAGAAAAAAGGGAGAGATTGGCCTTAATGATTTAACCACAACAGGTTATTTAATTAATCCGCAGTGGTTCCGTACCATGCACACTACAATTGACATTGAAACCCAGGGACTTTGCGATGGAGAGACCATTATTGATTATATGGGATTATGGGGACGTGAGCCCAACAATTTCTTTGCATATGATGTAGATGGGGAGGCTCTTGTAGCGCAATGGGTTAAAGATATGACAGCTGCTTTTACGGATTAAATCCATTGGTGAGGATTATTGATAGAGGAGATAGCATATGACGGAAGAAAGAAAGTTGGAATTAGATAATAAATGTCTTCAACTGCGCGGCGGCCTCATTGACCTGCTGCACAGCATTCAGACAGGCCATCCCGGTGGTTCTCTGTCCTGCACGGAGATTCTGGCCGCTCTGTACTATGAAATCATGAACACGGATTCCGGGAATCCAAATATGGAGGGCAGGGACCGGCTCATACTAAGTAAAGGGCATGCGGCACCTATGCTATATCTGATTCTGGCAGATATGGGGTATTTTCCGAGAGAGGACCTGAGGACCCTGCGTCAGCTGGGTTCCCATCTCCAGGGCCACCCCTGCGTACATAAGACACCGGGGATTGAACTATCCACAGGCCCGTTGGGCCTGGGCCTGGGTGCCGGTATCGGCATGGCGCTGGGGGAACGGCTGAAAGGAAGCAGCGCATATATATATGTGGTTATGGGTGATGGTGAGACACAGGAGGGAGCTGTGTGGGAGGCGGCCATGGCTGGCTCGAAATTTAAGACTGCCAACTGCATAGCTATTTTGGATTATAATGGTGTGCAGCTGGACGGTACACTGGAAGAAATCATGCCCATGGGAGACATAGCCGCCAAATGGAATGCATTTGGATGGAATGTAATCAGCTGCAGCGGCCACGATGTGGCGGCCATTACAGATGCGGTATCAGAGGCAAAGTCAGTAAAGGACAGGCCTTCAATCATTATCTGCCGTACTGTAAAAGGAAAGGCAGTCTCCTTCATGGAAGGAAAGAATATCTGGCATGGAAAGCCCATCAATGATGAGGAATACAGGCAGGCAAAACTGGAGTTAGGAGGCAGGGCACATGAGTGATAAGATAGCTATCCGGGATGCCTATGGACAGGCATTAAAAGCACTGGGCGGGCTAAACCGGAAGGTGGTTGCGCTGGAAGCAGATGTGGGGGGGTCCACAAAGTCCGTCCTCTTTGGAAAAGAGTATCCGGACCGTTATTTCAATGTGGGTATCAGCGAGCTCAACATGGTTAATATGGCGGCAGGGCTGTCGCTGGAGGGATTCATTCCCTATGTTAATACATTTGCTGTTTTTATGACATCCAGGGCATTAGACCCTATCCAGTCCCTGATTGCCTATGACGGCCTGAATGTGCGTCTGTGCGGAACATACTGCGGACTGTCGGATTCCTATGACGGGGCAAGCCATCAGGCCATTACGGATTTAGCCGCCATGAGGTCCATTCCAGGTATGACAGTTATATCCGTATCAGATGCAGTGGAAACAAAAAAGGCAGTCATGGCACTGGCAGACTACAAGGGGCCGGCATATCTTCGTCTGTCCAGGGCTCCTCACCCGGTGGTATATGAGGATAATATGGAATTTGAGATTGGAAAGGGAATCGTTCACAGGAAAGGGTGCGACGTTACTATTATCTCTACCGGAACCGTGCTTCACCGTGTACTGGAGGCCGCGGACCTTTTGGAACAGCAGGGAATCTGCGCCACAGTTGTTGACATGCATACGGTTGAGCCCATTGATGCAGAGCTTATAGAAGAATGTGCCGGAAAGACAGGGGCCATACTAACCGTGGAAGAACATTCAATCCGGGGAGGTTTGGGAAGTGCGGTAGCAGAGGCGGTATCTGCGTCCTGCCCTGTACCCGTGTCAATCCTGGGAGCCGAGACATTTGCAGAGTCCGGTGACCTTGACCAGCTAATGGAAAAATATGGGTATGGAGCCCGGAATATAGCTGCAAGAGCCAGGGAGGTAATCCGGCAGAAGCAAGTGATAAAACAGAACGGGTATTTTAATAGATAAGTTGAAGGAGAAGCTCATGAAAGATTCAATTCAGAAATATTTTCAGGTGGGAACCATTCAGTGGATGAGCCATCCGCCGGTATCCTATGACCTGTTGGATTCCATAAAGACAATTGCAGCAGATGAATATTTCTCGGCAGTTGAGATCACCAGCATTCCAGATGAAGAGACCAGGAAAAAGGTAAAGCATCTTCTGGAACAATCCCATCTTAAGGTATGTTTTGGCGCACAGCCATGCCTGCTGGGGCCCGGACTTAACCCCAATAATATAGATGAAGATGGAAGAAAACAGGCGGAGCAGGTACTTATAAAGGCCGTGGATGAGGCCGAATATCTGGGGGCTGGCGGGATTGCGTTCCTGGCAGGCAGATGGGAGGAGGCAACCCGGAATCTTGCCTATGAACAGCTCTTAAAAACCACCAGGTCTGTCTGCAGCCATGCAGCAAAAAAGGGAATGATGGTGGAACTGGAGGTATTTGATTTTGACATGGATAAATCAGCCCTTATGGGACCGGCACCCTATGCGGCCAGGTTTGCAGCAGATATGAGGATGTCCCATAATAACTTTGGACTCATGGTGGATTTATCACATTTTCCAACTACTTATGAAACGTCCAGATTTGTGGTGCAGACCCTGCGTCCCTATATTACTCATTTCCATATTGGGAATGCGGTGGTCAGAAAAGGCTGTGAGGCCTACGGCGACCAGCACCCCAGGTTTGGATTTCCCAACAGTGCGAATGATGTGGAACAGTTGAGAGATTTCTTTACTGTCTTAAAGGAGGAAGGTTTCTTCCAGTCTTTGATGCCCTATGTTCTGTCTCTGGAAGTAAAACCATGGGGTAATGAAGACGGGGATATCATTCTGGCGAACACCAAGCGTGTGATTAACCGGGCATGGGCATTGGTGGAGGATTAACGCTGTATTGTACGCTGGGTAAAAGGAAAGGATGAAAATATATATGAAGATTGTAATATTAGATGGATATACAGAGAATCCCGGGGATTTAAGCTGGGAGGGGTTTGAGGCTATGGGGGACTTAACTGTGTATGACCGTACCACGGACCACAGTCAGATTGCTGCCCGCATTGGAGATGCTGAGATTATACTGACCAATAAAACGCCTGTTTCCAGAGAGGTCATTGATGCCTGCCCAAGGCTTAAGTACATTGGTCTTTTGGCCACAGGATACAATGTGGTAGATGTAAAGGCTGCAAAGGAAGCCGGAATCATTGTGACCAATATTCCCACCTACGGAACGGACGCTGTTTCCCAATATGCCATAGCCCTGCTTCTTGAACTGTGCCATCACATAGGCGAGCATTCGGACTGTGTAAAAAGGGGTGATTGGACAAAGAATCAGGACTGGTGTTTTTGGAACCATCCTTTAATTGAACTGGCCGGCAAGACCATGGGTATCATCGGATTTGGACGCATCGGCCAGGGAACGGCCCGCATAGCCCAGGCTTTGGGAATGAAGGTACTGGCATATGATACATATCAGAATCCGCAGCTGGTAAGCGAAACGTGTACATATGCCTCCTTGGATCAGGTGTTTGCTTCATCTGATGTGATAGCCCTTCATTGTCCTCTGTTTCCGGAAACAGAGGGTATTATCAATAAGGATACCATTGGTAAAATGAAGGATGGAGTAATGATTATTAATAATTCCAGAGGGCCGCTCATAGTGGAGTCGGATTTGAGGGATGCGCTGAACAGTGGAAAGGTAGCTGGAGCAGCAGTGGATGTGGTGTCTGCGGAGCCTATTTCTATGGATAATCCTCTTTTGGATGCGGTCAACTGCATTATAACCCCGCATATAGCATGGGCTCCCAAGGAATCCAGGCAGAGACTGATGGATTTGGCGGTGGAAAATCTCCATGCATTTCTCAGCGGAGCACCGCAGAATGTGGTGAATCCTTAGGCAGTAATACTCGATATACAACATTATAACGCCAGGCCGTTGAAAACATGGCCTGGCGTCATTGCGTGGCGCCGCGAATCGTGATATGCTTAAACTTAAGAATGAAATCATATAGTATTATAATTGTATAGGGGGATAACTCAATGTCATTTGAACTGGTAAAATATAAGGCGCCTGATTTCAGCCAGAGCCAATTTACGGATGCGCCGGACGCTGTGCTGGCTCCGGCGCCAAAGGATAAGGTTGCACCGGAGAATTACCATGCCACCACTATATTTCCGGAGTATTTTAAGGTTAAGGGACAGTGGCTGCTGGCAGAAGAGAGCCGTATGGACTGCGTGGCAGTGTATGAGAATGGAGCGGTTTATGTCAGGGAGTTCAGGAACTTAAAACAGGGGGACCTGGTCTTTACAGGGCGGACTGAGAACTGTGAGGACGGAATCTTCGTATATCCCAATGGCTTTGACGAGGGAGAGGGAGGCCATGACGAGGCATTTGCCTTCCGCCAGAGACGTTCCAGGGAAACTGCATTTTCCAAGGATTACGACAACATCTATGAACTGCTTCGCCATGAGAAGGAGCACGGGTATGTGGTGTGGGTTATGGGGCCTGCCTGCGCCTTTGACTCCGATTCCAGGGAAGCCTTTTCAAAACTGGTGATGAACGGATATGTGGATGCTCTATTAGCGGGAAATGCACTGGCCACCCATGACCTGGAGGGCGCTTACTTAAACACTGCATTGGGGCAGAATATCTATACCCAGTACAGTCAGCCAAACGGTCATTACAACCACATCGATACCATCAACCGGGTAAAATACCACGGCTCTATTCCGGACTTTGTTGAAAAAGAGGGAATTGATAACGGCATTATATACAGCTGTGTGAAGAAAAATGTGCCGTTTGTGCTGGTGGGCTCCATTCGTGATGACGGTCCGCTGCCTGAGGTATATGCCAATGTATATGAAGGGCAGGATGCCATGAGGGACTGTGTGAAAAAGGCTACCACAGTTATCTGCATGGCCACCACGCTTCACTCCATTGCAACAGGCAACATGACGCCGTCTTTCCGCGTTATGCCGGACGGCACCATCCGCCAGGTGTATTTTTACAGTGTGGATGTGTCTGAATTTGCTGTGAACAAGCTGGGGGACAGGGGAAGCCTGTCTGCCAAGAGCATTGTGACCAATGTGCAGGATTTTGTGGTGAATGTGAGCAAAGGTCTTGGCCTGTAGAAGCTGGAGGACGCTGTTAGGCGCAGCTTTACAGGGTGTAATTATGAAATGGTAAGCTTATGAATGGGCATCCGGAACTGTTTGGGTTTCGGGTGCCTGTTTATTTTACCTGTAAAACCTAATCATTAAGGCAGAATAAACCGCAATGGAATGGGAAACCTACCCGATGAGGGACAGACCAAAGACAGCTCAAGGAGGAACGGACATGGCTAAGAGAGTAATTTCAGACAGTATGATGAAGGATTATTGCCGCCAGATGCATCAGAACGAGATGAGCAGCGGCACCATAAAAAAATATTATTATTATCTGAATCTGTTCAGGTCATATATGAATGGAAGACCGGTTAGCAAGGATATGGTAATCTTGTGGAAGGAAGGACTGAGGGAACGGTTTTCTCCCGTTACTGCAAACAGCGCCCTTGCTGCCCTCAATGGATTCCTGAGATGGCTTGGCTGGGAGGACTGTGCGGTACGGTTCATAAAGGTAAAACAGAGGGTATTCTGTTCCGGGCAGAGGGAGCTTTCCAGGGAGGAGTATATACGTCTGGTGAAGGTTGCCGGCAGCGAAGGAAACGAGAGGCTGTGCCTGCTGCTCCAGACCGTGTGTTCCACCGGAATACGTATATCGGAGCTGAATTACATTACGGTAAATGCAGTGGACAGGCAGATTGCAGAGGTGGACTGCAAGGGAAAGGTACGGACCGTATTCCTGACCGATGGGTTGTGCAGGCTTCTTAAGGCATATGCAAGAAAAATGAATATTGTATCCGGAATGATATTTGTCACGCGGAGCGGAAAGCCCATGGACCGGAGCAATATATGGCGGGAAATGAAACAAATCAGCCAAAAGGCAGGAGTTAACCCGGACAAGGTATTTCCCCATAATCTCAGGCATCTGTTTGCAAGGGTATATTACAGTCAGGAAAAGGATTTGGTAAGGCTGGCAGATATACTGGGGCACAGCAGTGTCAATACTACAAGAATCTATACAATGGAAAGCGGGGAGAAACACCTCAGACAGCTGGAGAAAATGAATCTGCTGATAGACAGATACAACAGAATCCCTCTTTTGTTGTAAACAGCAGGCATCTGTTTGAAAGTATTATACTACATATTTTCCGTGTATGCCATATGAATGTAAAAAGCTGTTGGTTTATTTGGGCTCTGCTGCACAAAAACCAGGCTGGTTAAAATCCTATCTAACCGGCCTGGTTTTTGTGTATTTTAATTTGTACTGATTTACCGTAAAGGTTTTTTCTGATAGGTGAGGGGGGACAGTAAAAATAATGTTTTACAACAAAAGAGGGATTCTGTTGTAAGCAGGAAATCAAAAACCATGAATGAAAGAGGAGATAAAAATGAACGGCAGATTGGTACAGGATGAAGAGGCCATAAGGCGTATTGAGGAATTAATTGTATCAGACAGGGCAAGCACGATGATGGTATGTATCCAGGGCACAAAAGAAGGGGAACCATATGGAGAAATCTGCAATTGTTATCTCAGGGAACCGGTGCCGTACAACGGGGCCGGAGACATGATATTGAAGCTGGATGAGATGTGCAACTGGGTGGGAGCCCCTCATCCCACCACGGATTACAGGTTTTTAAACAGGGAGATGGAAAAACAGTACAGGGAAGCCAGTGCCCATCATCCCCAGGCCAGCAAAGATAACCTGGTTTACAGCATAGACCATATTCCGTTTCAGCATGCGCTGAAGGCCAGGGAAGTGCTGGTGGTTTATATAAAATACAGACAGAATTCCAGCATGCAGGGAAGTGTGCGGGGGAGAGTTACAAAGGGGGAGGTGGTCAGCTTCAGGAGTGCGCTGGAGCTGATGCGCATGGTGAGAATGATACAGATATAGGGCCTTCGGCAAGAAAAAATGGGAATTTACGAAAAAATAACAAATGTAACTCAAATGTAACCCAAAAGGTGTATATTCTCATGTGTAAATTATAAGGGAGGTCAATATGAAAAATATTGGGAAGAGATTGACTGCATTTTGCCTGTCAGCAGCACTGGCTTTTGCGAATGTGGGAAACAGTTCAAATATTGCTTATGCTGCCGCCGGTGAACGTGTGGACTTTATCATTAAGGGGTCAGACTTTGTGGATGCCATAGAAGAGATGATAGGAAATGGGGCATCGCCGGTAACGGAAGCTGATTTAAATTTTACGGATGGCAAGCTGGAAAAATATTATCAGATATTTTTTGAGAACCAGGAGCCCTTGTATGAATTTTATCCGGAGTTTGACGGTCCGGGTATGGAAGCGGAAATCCGCACGTTCATCCGTCTGCCGGAGGATGTGGATGATGCATATACGCTTACCGGTCAGGAGGAGATTGTAATTCTCTATGTCAATAACGGGGATAGCACAATGGGATTTTCAACGGTCATTGATTTGTCAGAGGGCGGTGAAAAGAGAACCAGGCGTGTGAATGTTAAGGGCTACGAGGATGCATTTGGGGATAACCGGATTGATTTTGGCGCACCTGCAAATCCATCTGACAGCGGACGGAAGACGGAACAGGCAGGGAAGGCAGAGGAAGCAGAAGATACCGCAGCAGGCGGGATGGCAGAAACAGATGCAGCGGATGGAGGCTGGATAGAAGAAACAGATGCCTCAGAAGACGGGGAAGGGAAGACAGGAGATGCTACGGAAGCAGGCAGGGCAGAGGAAACTGCAGGTGCCGCAGAAGCAGGCAGGGCAGAGGAAACTGAAGATAGCGCAGAAGCGGACGGGGTAGAGGAATCTGCAGATAGCGCAGAATCGGGCAGGGTAACCGAAGCGGATGATGCTGCCGGGGCAGGAAAAAAGGATGACGGGGATACCGCAGAGGAAGCCCAGGACGCCCAGGACGCCCAGGACGCAGATACAGAGACTGCAGAGCCTGTGGCCGGACGTTCCTCCCATGAAGTACCAAGGGTAGCTGTGAAACAGGATGACGGGGTTCAGAATACCGCAACCCTGAACAGCACTGTTCAGGAGAGAATGTTCGAAGATAAACGGACAACAGCGGATAAAACAGAATCATCTAAGCCAGAGACGGACGGAACAGATATATCTGAGTCGAAAACATCTGGGCCGGAAACAAACGTACCGGAGGCAACTGTGCCGGACACAACTGCGCCGGAGACAACCGCATCGGCAACAACCGCGCCGGAGGTAACGGCATCGGGAACAACCGCACCGGAGACAACCGCATCGGGAACAACCGCGCCGGAGACAACCGCATCGGGAACAGCCACACCGGACACAACCGTAACAGGAACAACCACGCCGGAGACAACGGTATCGGATACAGCCACGCCGGAGACAACCGCATCGGGAACAACCGCGCCGGAGACAACCGCATCGGACACGACCACGCCCAATACAACCGTCCCGGACGCACTGCCGGCAACCCCTTCCGAGCCGGAGGAATCAAAAGCAACTCCCTCTGAGCCGGAAAACCAGGAGCACACAACTCCTTCTATCGGGTATGGCGATTTGGTGGGAATGGGCGGATGCAGCACGGCTAAGGCATATATCACCACTTTGGGTAAACTAAAGGTGCTGGAGGATGTGGAAGGTTATCAGATAACATATGAGATTACACCTAAATCTGAAGGATATATCCAAAAAGGACCCCGCAGCGCAGCAGAGGGTGAGAGCATAACCTTTGGTGTGAAAACAGAAGACGGATACATGGTGGAATCGGCATTTGCTAATGGTAATGCTTTAGAAGCTGAACAGATAGAAGGTGGCATTGCGTGGTATGTCCTGGAGGACATTGAAGAGGACCAGAAAATAGAAATCACCCTGAATGAGCAGGGAATATCCCCTGAATTTTCAAGGACATTCCACATGAGCGACGGAATGGACATCACCATATCCGCTGAACAGGGGGTACTTCCCTGGGGAACATCGGCCACGGCTGAAATAGTAACGGACCAGGTGGAGGATGTCATTAAAGAGAAGGGCGCGGAGCAGGGACAGGTAGTCATTGCAGCGCCTGCATACGATATCAACCTTTGGCTTGGCAATGAAAAGCTTGACAGCGGGGAATGGAACCGGAACGGTCAGGTGGAGGTAAGTTTCTCGGGCAGCCTTATGGAAACACTGAGCCGGGAAGCAGAGGCGGCCCAGGTCTTATGGGTTAAGGAACAGGATGACACGGTGGAGGTCATGGAAGACAGCCATCAGGAGATTCCGGATGGACAGGTGATTAATACATTAAGCTGTGCCACCAGCCACTTCACAACCTTTTCTCCGGCATTTCTGAGCGGGGATGAGGCTGCCGGCCGGGTGTTCGATATTCAGGACCAGGGACTGATGGACGCCGGATATCCGAAGCTTACTGTGTGTGACAAGAACAATCAGGAACTGGAAGTAACAGAAACAACCGGGGACGATGGAATCACACGGATTACTCTTAAGGATGGGAAACCCCTTCCCAGGGATATCAAAACATGGTTTGAAATTTCCTATGCCATGGAAAACAGCGGGGATACCAGTCTTGCGGATTATCTGGTAAAGGCCGGGGACAGCTTTACCTACCGGTTTCCTGCCAATATACTGTATGATGCGGTAAGTTTTGATGTGCTGGACACATCGGGCAGTGCAATCGGAAGGGCCGGTATAAAGAAAGACGGCGCAATCAATATAAGCATTACCAAATCGCAGGTAGGGCAGAGATTTAAAGGAACCGCCGGAGTAAGCGGAAGCATAGATTTTAGCGGTGAGAACAAAGATAAAACGGAGATAGTCATTCATTGCGGGGACATCGATAAGACGCTGGTATTTGAAACGGTGCCTGTTGTGGAAAAGCATTCTGTAAATGTGAAGAAGACACATAACAATGACAAATGGGCTGATACCGATACAGAAAAAGACGGGGATGTACGTTACTCTGAAATGGGGATTCCCGAAGCAGTGCGCTTCCATGTGGCAATTGAGGCAGGAAAGGATAACACTGGGGATTTGACAGATATCCGGATTTTGGATAAATTCAATGACAATAAAAAGGATGTAATATCATTTGATTCTGAGGCCGGTATTGCGGTGGATTCTGTATCCGAAGGCAGCAGCATAGCCGGGGCTGAGTTCGCAGAGCCGGATGGAGGAAACGGAACATCGAAGCTTATTAAGCTGCTGGACCGCAGCGGCGCTCCCGCCAGTATGAAACCCGGTGAAAAGGCAGTGCTCAGCTACTGGATGAACATTGAACCCGGGGCATGGGGGAAATCCGGCAAGACCGAGGATGAAGGCAAAAAGGTAAGCGCATCCCTGAATCTCAGTTTCAATAACAAGGTGACTGTCACAAGCAGCCAAGGCGCCTCCGCAAGCGCAGACTCATCCTTCAGCCACTCTGCATCCATTGTCACAAAAAGCGGCATAACACATTATAACGAGAAGATAGACGGAGAAGGGGAAGTAATACCGGTTTTCATCGAATACCACGTTTATGTGAACCCTGATTTAATCAATCTTACCGGTTGGACGGTGAAAGACACGCTGGACCTCAACCACAAGGACCAGGAAGGTCAGGAGTATTTAGGCCAGGTAACAATAACTGCATATGATAAAAGGGGTGACGGCGGTCAGGTAATGGATACCTGGACCATTGATACGGATAAGGAGGAGGAATCCCAAAAGGCTAAAACATGGGAGTGGAAGATACCGGCTCCAGGTAATTACTTCTATGACTTCAAGTATTATACAACGGTCAATGAGCCCAAGGGCAGCAATCTGAACAATGAAATTCAGATGATTGCCCCTGAGGGAAGCGGTTTCCCGGGTGTGGGAGGAGGTACCCAGGTAGGTTTTCTCTATAATACCTATACTCTTTCAAAGAAGAACTTAAGCAGTGACATGAAGGAAAACAGCCAGGAACCGGTAACCCAGAACAGGGCGGGTGTCATTGGATGGGGCGATGAGTTTGGCACCATCCGCTGGGAATCAATCCTTACGCCGTATTCAAACGGCGTGACAGATTCAGACACAGCAGTAATACCCGGGGATGCCGTATACAGGGATGTGCTGACAGTCATCAGATGGAATGCCGGGGAGATGGGAACGTATCTGGATAAGCACACATTCGGCAGTTTGAAACAGTTTAAGGACGGCTTTGCACTGACAGATGGAAATGGAAATGCCATAGGACCGGACCAGGGAATTTATGACCTGGCCTTTGACAGGAATTTAGGAAACCGCGGATTTACCGTGAAATTTAATGAAGCGGTAAAGGGACCTGTCACCATTGCATATAACAGCTATGTGGCAAAGGAGGCATTTGCCGGCTTCAGCAGGAATGGGGCAGACAATCTTCGTTTTAAGAATACGGCTGAGCTGACAATTCAAGATTCCACCTGGACCAGATGGGCCTCACAGCCATACTATGTTGACGACTATCTGTCAAAAAGCGTGTCCAAGACAGATGCCAATAAGGGTGAGGTTGTATGGACCCTGAATATTAATAAAGGCTACGGCTCAGGAAACGCCCCCCATGATTTGGGTAAATTCGAAGAAGTAAACATTGAGGAGACAATTCCAAAGGGAATGGTCCTGGAAAGCATTAAGTTTAAAAATATGAAATATATACTCAGCCAGGAGGCAGGAGATTATACAGTCAGAATGTCTGACGGCAGCCAGATAGTGACCATTCATCTCAACCAGGTTGAAAAAAACTTTAGCGGTTATAAATTGGGAAACCATGTCAATCTGGATGTCACCACCAAAATAACCGACCCGTCCGTAAAGGAGTTTGTAAATAAAGCCCAGATGTTCATTGACGGAACGCCTCTTTATCAGGTTTCGGCCAGCACTGGCATTGACAAGGGTTTTTTGGAAAAGGGAATGGAATACAGCGGTTCCACTGCTCCTTCTGCCGTATATACCATCCTGGTGAATAAGCCGGGAGCAGATATAAGCGCCGGCACCCTGGCGGTGAAGGATACCCTGGGAAATGACAAGATGATTTATCTTCCGGACAGCTTCCAGGTGAGCAATGCCAATACGTCGGAGGCAATCCGGGAAGCGGTTATCAGTGTGGGGGATAGGAGTTTTGAGATATCCAACCTGCCGGACGAGACGCCAATCAGAATTGTCTACAAGGTCATGCTCAATGGGGCTGTGGGTTCAACCATCAGCACCAAAAACACAGCAAAGCTCTACTACAGCAGCCAGGAATCTGTTGAGGATACAGTGGAGGAAGCAGTAAAAATCGTAAAGCCATGGGCAACCGGAGGAGGGGATTTTTCGGTCAGGATTTATAAGGTGGACCAGTCAGGACGCCCTCTGGACGGCGCTGAATTTACGCTGTATAAGGCCGGTGAAGTGGGCGATAGTAATATGGAACCGGCTGGTACCTATAAACCGGTAAAAGATGAGCAGGGCAGGTCCTGCAGCGCCCTGATAGAAAGGCTTGAAAAGGGTCAGCTTTACTATTTGGAAGAAACCGTGGTACCTCAGGGCTATGAAAAGGCGGAAGGAAGGTATTTCATTATACCGGATGAAGAGGATGCCAGGGAATATCCGGATGAGATACTGGTTGTAGAAAATACAGGAATTCCCTTTATATTTGAAAATGTCAGAAGTCAGGGAGCCCTGAAGATAACAAAACAGGTGACAGGAGAGGAAGTGGCCCTGCAGGGTGAGGAAGGATTTTACTTTACCATATGGGACGGAAACCGCTATTATAATAAAGAAGGCGAATCCTTGGACGGAATCCGGCAGGTAATCCTGCTTCACTATGTTCCGGACAGCAGGGATAACAGCCTGGTGATTTTGCTTCCTACAGGAGAATATACGGTGACGGAAGTGGCGGATGCACAGGGCACCCCTATTGATGGGGAGAATTTCAGCTACCAGGTCCGTGTCAACGGCAGGGACGGCAATACGGAAGTGGTGATGATTGCAGCCGGGCAGCAGACAGAGGTGGTGTTCGACAATCATGTGCCGGATGAAACACCCTCCGGCGGCGAAACAGAACCTTCCGGAGGTGAGACAGAGCCATCGGGCGGCGGCTCCGGCGGCAGCTCAGGCGGTTCCGGCGGAGGCTCCAGCCGATATAATCCTTCCGGAGGCCCTGGAGAGACTATCAATATTGAGCCGGAGCAGGTACCCATGGCACAGTGGCCGGATGACCCGGCAAAAGTAACAATTCTGGATGAGGATGTGCCTCTGGCGCCCCTGCCAAAGACAGGAGAAGGTCCCCGCAGTTACTACCTTATTGCAATACTTTCCTCCCTGGTGACCGGATTATATATTGCCCTTCATGGGAGAAAGCGGGAATCATAGCGGAGTGCGGTATGGATATGCCGCGGCTGCACGAACGTGAGGGTGTGCACACGTAAACAGACCAGCAGAACTGCCGTTCCTTTTAGGACGGCAGTTTTTGCAAATGGGGGAGAGGCGCTGCAGCCATCCTTTTCCCGTCATGAAACAATCCTGTATGGAATAAGATGTAATAAACAAACAGACTCGGAACTGACACATGAAATTTTTGATTTTCCTGTCAGAGGCAATGGTCCCTCTGATGATTTTTTATATTGTGGGATTCGGCCTTTTGTGCGGCCGTCCTGTGCTGGATGATTTTATAGATGGTGCCAAGGACGGCATGAAGACAGTGGCCGGTATCCTGCCCACCCTGGTGGGGCTTATGGTGTCAGTGGGTGTACTGCGGGCCTCCGGTTTTCTGGACTTTCTGGGAGAACTGCTTACAATGCCTGCGGCCCTGCTGCACATACCGCCTCAAATCGTACCAGTGGTCCTGGTGCGCCTGGTATCCAACTCAGCGGCAACCGGTCTGGTGCTGGATATATTTAAGGAGTATGGCACAGACTCCTCACTGGGACTCATTGCATCTGTACTTATGAGCAGCACCGAGACAGTTCTGTATTGTCTGAGCGTGTATTTTGGCAGTGTAGGCATAACCAGGACCAGATATACACTGGCCGGAGGACTCATTGCCACAGCGGCAGGAGTGGCGGCCAGCGTGGTACTGGCCGGGGCAGTGAGATGAAACAGTCCGGAGTGCAAAAAAACATTGCAATATCAAGGGTTATTGACTATAATAGCCATAGAAAAAGGGAATCCGTTGTATGTGCGCCCTGTATATGTTTACAGCAGGGTTTTTGGGTATGCCTGCGGGCAGCGGGAGTGGACACTCCGGCTGGACGGTCCGGACATACCCTGGCATACAGCGGGTTTATGCTGTGAAGAGAAGAGGAATAAGGAATGAAACAGTATCTGAGCCTGCGGGAGCAGTATCCCCGATTTGCTTACAGAGGATATGAAACAGAGGAAAATGACAGTGAGCTGCGGATTACATACCGGTTTGAAACCATGGGGCTGTCTGAATTTGCGCCGGTGTGGGTGTTCCCAAAGGCAGATGGGGACAGCTGCAGATGGTCGGAAGACAGGCTCATGCAGGATATGATATTTTCCCTGGGAATGGTGGAGCTGGTGAGCTACTGGAAAATCGCCTGCCCTCCCGAGGTGATAGTGGAGGCCGGATACCTGAACCAGGACCAGACAGACTGGTGGAAAGACCTGTATTTCAATGGATTGGGTGAATTTTTCTATGTGAACGGCATAGAGGAAGCTGACCCCAATCATTTTATGGATATCCGGTGCGGCGTCCGGCGTACAGGACTGTCCGCAGAGGGCGGCCCGGAAACGGATAAAGAGGGGGAGGCGCCCGGCGTCAGCGCCGTACACAGTGCTTCCCAGGTATCAGGCGGCGTCCTGGTCCCCATTGGCGGGGGAAAGGATTCTGCGGTGACACTGGAACTTATGCGGCTGGCGGGAAAGACCGTGTACGCCTATATCATCAATCCCAGAGGGGCGACCATCCACACCACGGAGGTGGCCGGACTGGATACGGACCATGTCATAAGCGTAAGGAGGACCCTGGATGCCAACATGCTGGAGCTTAACCGGCAGGGATACCTGAACGGCCATACGCCGTTTTCCGCGCTGGTGGCATTCTCCAGCATCATAGCAGCCAGAATGCACGGTCTTTCCATGGTGGCGCTGTCCAATGAATCCAGTGCCAATGAGAGCACGGTCCAGGGCACCACGGTAAACCACCAGTATTCCAAGAGCTTTAAGTTTGAGGAGGATTTCCATTATTATCAGACCACATATCTGAAGGGGAGCGCATATTACTTCAGTATGCTGCGCCCTTTGAGTGAATTCCAGATAGCCCGGTATTTTGCCGGGCAGAAGCAGTACCACGGTATTTTCCGCAGCTGCAATGCTGGCAGCAAGACAGATTCCTGGTGCGGCCGTTGTCCCAAGTGCCTGTTTGTGTACCTGATTCTGTCGCCTTTTCTTCCGGCGCAGGAGGTTATGGATATCTTTGGGCGGAATATGCTGGAGGATTGGGACCTAAAAGATACCCTGGACCAGCTGGTTGGCATAAAGGAAGAAAAGCCCTTTGAGTGCGTGGGCAGCCGTGATGAGATAAACACAGCAGCCGTACTTACAATCAGGAGGCTGGAGGAAGCCGGAGAACCCCTGCCGCGTCTTCTTTCCTATTATAAAACAACGGACCAGTACCGGACCTGCCGGGCCAGGGGGGACCAGTACGCATCTTACTATGACGCCAATCACCTGGTTCCGGATGACCTGGCGCTGCTGGTGAGGAAATACTGCGTGGATGGCTTATAAGGAGAACAAACGTGATTGAGAAAATAGAGCCCTGGATTAAGGGAAAGCGTGTCCTGCTTCTGGGCTATGGCAGGGAGGGACAGTCCACCTGGAATGTCCTCAGACAGCTGGGAACCTATAAAGCCCTGGATATTGCGGATGTAAAGGCGCCTGCTTCCGTGCCTGAGGACGGTACACTGTGGTACACCGGGCCGGATTACCAGAAATGCCTGGATGATTACGATGTGGTGTTTAAAAGTCCGGGTATTGTCCTGGAACGGCCTGAAAAGGAATACAGGTGCAGTATATTGTCGCAGACAGAAGTGTTTTTCCGGTGCTTCCGGGACCAAATTATTGGTATCACGGGAACCAAGGGCAAGAGTACGGTCACAACCCTTCTGTATCACCTGCTAAAACAGGCGGGAATGGATGCCCTGCTGGTGGGCAATATAGGCATACCTGCCCTGGACCATATGGAGGAAGTGAAGCCGGACACACGGATTGTGTTTGAACTGTCCTGCCACCAGCTGGAGTATATGACTGTTTCCCCCCATATAGGGATTCTGGTGAACATCCATGAGGAACATCTGGACCATTACGGCACCATGGAAAAGTATGTGGAGGCCAAGCGCCATATTTTTAAGAACCAGCGCCCGGATGATATCTTAATCTGCAACGTACAATGCCTGCCGGAGGAAGGGGCCTGTCCCTCCAGGCTGGTAAGGGCTGGTATGGACGGCAGCGGCGGGGAGCTGGATGTGACTCAGAAGCAGGACGGTACCTGGGTCCATTATCAGGGAAGGGCGTTCCGGATTCCCACAGATGAAATCCGGCTGCTGGGACAGCACAATTATTTTGATATAGGCGTGGCTTACGGGGTATGCAGTATACTGGGAATGGACGACCAGGTATTTGCCCGGGGCCTCAGGACATATGAGCCCCTTCCCCACCGGCTCCAGTATATCGGGGAGCGGGAGGGCGTGAAATATTATGATGACTCCATTTCCACGATTTGCGACACCACCATCCAGGCTCTGAGGACCCTGAAGGATACGGACACAGTGCTCATAGGAGGCATGGACAGGGGAATCGACTACAGGGAGCTGATTGAGTATCTGTCGGAATGCAGTGTGCCCCATATTATCCTGATGGAGGCCACGGGCAAGAGGATATACCAGGAGATACATAAATATTATCCTGAATTCAGGAACAGGGCCAGACTCATACTGGCAGAGCATCTGGAGGACGGGGTCAAGCGGGCCCGTCAGATAACAAGGCCGGGCACAAGCTGCGTGCTGTCACCGGCAGCAGCCAGCTATGGTATCTTCCGGAATTTCGAGGAACGGGGAGAGACATTTTCGCGTCTTGTATTTAAGAAGTAGATTTGGATAAAACTGTAAATGAAACAAAAAAATCACAACCTTTTAAGAATTTTATAAGGATTTAGGGGGTTGTGCGAACACTTAAAATACTGTACAATCAGTAAGAAGCTTTTGAAGCAGAAAGTGAAAGGGAGAAACGTGGGAGCTTACGAGACGCTGAATGAAGTTTTGGTTAGCCTGTTCCGCGATGTCAATGATATAGAGCAGAAGGCAATTATCACCTCGGAATTTTGTGATATTACCAATAATGATATGCATGTCATAGACGCTATCGGCATAGACAGGCCAAAGAACATGTCATCCATTGCCCGGGAACTGTCGGTCACGGTGGGAACATTAACCATATCCGTGAACAGCCTGGTGAAAAAGGGCTATGTAGTCCGCAACCGCAGCAGTGAGGACCGCAGGGTCGTATTCATATCCCTTTCAGAAAAAGGAGTTAAGGCTTATTATCATCATAAGAAGTTCCATGAACAGATGATAGACAGCGTGGTAAAAGAACTGACCGAGGAGGAGCTGGAAGCCCTGGTAAAGGCGCTGACAAAGCTCAATACCTGGTTCAGAAGCTTTTAAGAGGATTATTTAAGGAGGCTTTACAATTATGAAAAAATGGTTGATTGGTGTTATGACCGTCCTGATGGCAGTATCCCTGGCAGCCTGTACACCTACCACTGAAAAACAGAAAAAAGAAACCACTGCTGCAGCTGCAGCTAAATCCCAGGAGGATATGGTGCCGCCAAGCACAGGCGGGGCCAGCGATAAAGTTCCGGACCCCAACGTGATGCCGGTAGCTGTTATTTCCGTATATCACGGCGGCGGCGGAAGCCTGGTGCAGGATATGGATTCCCTTGATACAGAGGGATTGGATGCGCAGCTTCTGGTAGACAAGCTGATTGAATACGGCGTGCTGACTGACGGCACAAACGTTCTCAGCTTTGACATTGAGGGCAAGGAGGAAAATGCAGTCGGAACCCTGGATTTAAATCAGGCCGACAGCGCAGAAGGATGCTCCGACAAGATGTTCCTCACTGAGATTGGCAATACCTTCACGGAAAACTTTGAGCTGTCCAAGCTTAAGCTTAAGGTGAACGGCGCTAACTATGAAGGCGATGACATTAAGCAGGGGGATGATGATTATCTCACCTATAATGCAGACTATGAGTCTGTTGAATAAATAAGCAGGAAGGCGGCTGCCCTGTGAGTGGAGATTCCACTGCAGGGCAGCCGCCTTTGTCTGTTTTCCGGTTTGTTTCGGTCCGGCGCGCATTGCCGGATTTTAATTTTCCTACAGCTCCAGGCGGTAAATCCGGCTGGGACGTCCCTTCATCAGGGACTTTTTTTCACCTATAATCTGCGCAAAGCCGTTCTGCTGCAGGGCGTTGAGGAAGCGGTTTGTGTTGGCCACCGTGACCTGCAGGGTGCTGGCCAGCTCCTGGGTGGTGATTTCCCTGGAGCCAATCAGCTCCAGGGCAGAGCTGATTCTTTGCAGCGTGGATATGGAAAGGCCGGTGGATTTGGCAATCTGCAGGACTTTCTGGGAAACAGGGTCCCCTTCCTCCCGCGTCTCCTGTGCTCCCAGGGGGCCGATATAACTGCCGTCCTTTGTGACCACATGGCTTTTACCGCTTTTTGCCGACATGCTGCAGGCATCAATGGCATGGGAACGGGCCAGCATTACATTGACGCCGATTCCATAACCGATATGGACATTCATGCCAAGGCAGCTGTCAATATACCTGCGCAGCTGGCAGACTGTAAAATGTTCGGTAATCCGTTCAAGCACCTGCTGCGTGGTATAAATCTCAAATCCCTGCAGTGTTTTCTTTAACAGAAAACCGGTGGTATGTTCCCGGTTAAAATCCAGGAGACACTTTTGAAGGTTCACGCTTTCAGGCGTTATTTCATCGGCGGAGTTGCTGTTAATGTCAGGGGATGAAAGATAGATAATACCGGGCAGGTTGTTATTAAGCTGTTCCATATCCAGACTGTCCACGATTCTCAGGATGGTGTCCGTCACATTATCAGCGGCAGGATAGATGAACTTACAGGGAATCCCCGCCTCCTTAAGTCTGGGATAGGCGGTGCTGAAACGGCACAGCACCAGGTCGAACTGTCCCTGCTTCCAGGCAGCTGTTGCATTGGCGATGATTTTGTTGTCTGTATCCAGCAGCTCGTCCAGGGTCATGTTCTTTAATATGGAGACATGCATCTTTTCATGCTGGATTTCCTTTTCCAGATAACGGTTGGCTGATTTAAAGTACATATTGGGAATGCAGAAGGAGTAGTCAAACATGACGCGGCTCAGGTCCGTATCCCGGTTCTCATTAATCAGGGTCAGCAGTTCCCGGTAGATTTCCGTGGATTTCTCGGAAATGGTAAATACCGGCTTCTGCTGGTCTGTCCGGGACTTAATAATGGTTTCCCTGGCAAAGGCCCCTGTTATGCAGAAAGCGTCGTAGTCAGGTTCAATCCGCCGGTACAGGTCAGGAAGTTCCCTGAATGAATGGTAATATATATATTCAACATCGCAGTCAGACGCCATTCCATCCAGGATTCCCCGGATATAACTGCAATGTTCTTCTGTGGATATAAGTGCAAGTCTGTAATTCATAAGATAAAATCCCCCTTTAAACAAATTATAACAATGAAGAGGAAATAATTCAAGAAATTTTTTACTATTTATTAAATAAAAATATTGACATTTAATAAATAAAATATATAATAAATATTAAATAGTATAAAAAATGTACAGGAGGGTGATACAGTGAATTATTTGGAGAGGGCAAAGGAACTGATACCTGAAATCACGGAAAACAGAAGGCATATCCATCATAATCCGGAGGCCGGTATGGACGTGGAAAAGACCGCGGCATATGTTAAAATGAAACTGGAGGAAATGGGATACTCCCCCAGGGACATTGGTCAGAATGGGGTCACTGCAACTGTGGGAAAGGGGGCCGGAGAAGACGGTGGCAAGGTGTTTCTGCTGCGGGCGGACATGGATGCCCTTCGCATGCAGGAAGAAAGCGGTCTGGAATTCGCATCCGGGAATCCCGGCATAGCCCATTGCTGCGGCCACGACCTGCATACTTCCATGCTGCTGGGAGCAGCCAGGATGCTGAAGGAGAACGAGGATGCCCTGGAGGGGACCGTAAAGCTTTTGTTTCAGCCCGGGGAGGAAGATATGCAGGGAGCCCGGAACATGCTGGAAGCAGGTATCCTGGAGAATCCCAAGGTGGACGCGGCACTCTGCATCCATGTGAATTCCGTGGTACCAGCAGGAGCATTTATGATATTCCAGGGACCGGCCTGTGCGTCTTCTGACTTGTTTACCATACGGGTAAAGGGTCACGGAACCCATGGCTCTACCCCGAATAAGGGAGTGGACCCCATCAATGCAGCCGCCCATATCCACATCGCGCTCCAGGAACTGCAGGCCAGGGAAATCAAGGCAGGGGAGGTAGGCGTCCTGACCATTGGCTCCATCCATGGAGGCTCTACCTTCAATGTGATTCCCAATGAGGTGGAGATGAAGGGAACCATCCGTACTTATTCCAAGGAAATACGGGAAACAGTCATAGAGAGAATGAAAGAGATGTCAGAGTCAGTGGCCAGGGCATTCAGGGCACAGGCAGAAGTGATTCTGGATGAGAACTACGCCATACCTCTGGTGGCGGACCAGGAGGTTGCACTGTCTGCATACAATGCCCTGGGCGGCATTTTCCAGGAAAAGCAGCTGAAACTGCTGCGTAAATCCTTCCCCGGCTCTGAAGATTTTGCATTCATTGCAGATAAGGTACCGTCCTCCTTCATTGTCCTGGGAGCGGCAGTTGGCAAGGATGTGGAATATGGCCAGCATCATCCGAAGGTAAGATTCAATGAGGCATGCCTGCCCCTGGGGGCAGCTGCATATGCCCAGGTGGCAGAGCAGTGGCTGCGCGAACATGCGTAAACAATTGGGAAATATATGTCAGGTTTTCATGGTAAAGGAGAAGAGATTATGGGTAATGAGAAGAAAAAGGTCCATTATGCGTGGTATATTCTGGGCGTATGTATTTTAATCAATGTAATTGTACAGGCGCTGGTTATGCAGATTAGTTCCCTGTACATTGTACCGATGTACAATGACCTGCAGGTTCCAAGGTCACTGCTGTCCCTGCAGAGTGTATGCATTACGGTGGGAGCTGTGCTGACAGCGCCTTACTGGGGGAAATTGTATAAGAAGCACGGGGCCAGAAAACTGCTTCCCGGCTGTGTGGCTGTTACGGCTCTCTGTACCATAGGCCGTTCACTGATGCCCAATATATGGGGAATCCTGGTATTGGCTTTTATCAAGGGTGTATTCTTTACCGGAAGCACACTTCTGCCCATATCCATTCTGCTTACCATCTGGTTTAAGGAGAAGCGGGGGTTTGCCATCAGTGTGGCTGCAATCGGAACCAGCATCGGCGGAGTTATTTTCAGCCCTGTGGTGGAACGGCTTATTAGTACATATGGCTGGCGCTTTTCAGACCGCGCCATGGGATTAATCATGCTGGTCATCGTAGTGCCTGTCACCTACCAGGTGGTCCGGTCCACGCCTAAGGATGTGGGCCTGCGGCCTTACGGAGCTGAAAATGTAGCTGCAAATGGAGCAAACACCAGTAACAGGACGCAGGGCGCCCAGAAGGAGGAGGCGCAGGTTACAGGCATGACAGCGGCCGAGGCCAGACGTTCCCCTATCCTCTATGTATTTCTGCTGGCCATCTTCTGTATGACCTTTGCAACAGGAGCAGCCCTGCAGCTGCCGGTTTACCTGACCGATATCGGATACGGCTCAGCTGTGGCTGCAAAGGTTGTGTCCGGTTACATGGCAGTGGGAATCTTCGGAAAGCTGATTTTAGGACATGTGACTGACCGGTTTGGAGAGAAGGCTGCCACGGTTTATGTGTGCGGCGTGGGAATCCTGGCATTTGTGGGATTTATATTTGCAAAGAACCAGGTGGCATTTTATATGATGATTGTGGCTTACGGGCTTGCATCCGGCATCACCTCCATAATGCCAACCCTTCTTACCAGTAAGATATTCGGAAACAGGGATTACGGTCCAATCTATGGAATGGTAGTTTCAGTGAACCGGTTCGGCGGCGTGGTGGGTACGCTTCTGGTATCCCTTCTCTATGATATTACGAAAAACTACAGCATCATCTGGCCTGCCTGCGTGATATCCATGGCCTTTACCCTGGTAGCCACCCTGGGATGCATGAAGCTATCCCGGAAAAAACTGGCGCAGGAACAGCAGGGCAAGGAACAGCCGGCTTAAATAGCGCTGATACAGAATGTGAAGCTAGAATGTGAAGTTAAAAAACCATGCCTCTTTCCGGTCGGGGAGAGAGGCATGGTTTTTTGGAATTAATATGCTTGATGTTAAATATGATTATTAGGTATGCCGGCAGTAAGTATGCTGGCATTAAGTATGCCGGTAGTAAGCGTACCGGATGCTATAATTTAGCCATGGCAGCCTCGTCTGCAACCACAATCACATCGTTGTGAAGCTGCAGTACGGATGCAGGAACATGAGGGGTTACAGGGCCGCGGAGTACATCGTGGAGAATCTGAGCCTTATCAGCGCCGCTGACAACCAGCAGGATTTTCTTAGCCTTCATAATGGTTCCGATACCCATGGTATAAGCCTGCTTCGGAACATCATCAATGGAAGCAAAGAAACGCTTATTGGCTTCGATGGTGCTCTGGGTCAGGTCCACGCAGTGCGTGGTCTTGGCAAACTCTTCGTCCGGCTCGTTGAATCCGATATGGCCGTTGTGTCCCAGGCCCAGAAGCTGCAGGTCAATGCCGCCTAAATTCTTAATCACGTCCTCATAGCGGGAGCATTCCTTTTCGCTGTCAGGCTGGGTGCCGTCGGGAACATTGGTTTTGTCCATGCTGATGTTGATGTGTTTGAACAGGTTGTTGTACATGAAGTAGTAGTAGCTCTGGTCATTCTCCCTGGTAAGCCCTCTGTATTCATCCAGGTTCACGCTCTTTACACTGGAGAAATCCAAATCGCCTTTGTTGTACCACTCAATCAGCTGCTTGTAGGTGCCGATAGGGGTTGAACCGGTTGCCAGGCCAAGAACACAGTCAGGCTTCATCAGTACCTGGGAAGCGATGATGCTGGCTGCCCTGCGGCTTAATTCATCGTAATCTTTTGCTTTGTAGATTTTCATAATAATTGCCACCTTTCCATACATTATTAGTAGTTGCGCTGCCCCGGATTTCCAGTGGGCCACTGTTTTGGAAAAAATTTTTATTAATCTTTAAATATAGGATAACATTTTCCTAACATACTTTCAAGGGGTAAATGCATAAAATATTTATAAAAGCAGATAGGCCGTGTTCAGGGCAGCTGCAGATTATGGGTGCGAGGAGTGAAAGTATGACCAATTATCGGAGATTGATATCTTATATCTACGCCTATGAAGGCGAGGTAAAAGGAAAGAATATTGGGTTTGCCAAGCTGGAATCCCGGAATGGACAATGCAAGCTCAGCGTAAATGTAAAAAAGGTTTACGTTGGAAGCAGCGACCTGGGGGTTTATCTGCTGGCTCCGGGAAAGGAGATTTTCCTGGGAAGTATTTTTATACGCAGCGGCGGGGGCGAATTCCGCGCTGTGGTGAATGTAGAAAATGCAGCTGATTCCGGCTGCTGCATGGACCAGTGCTATGGCCTGACCATACATGAACAGGGTGATTCATGGCGGGCCTACACAACCATCTGGGAGGATGCGGTGGCCCATGCGGCCGAGGTAGAGCTGGCGGATGTGACCTCCAGTAAAGTGGGAGACGCAGAGGCGCAGATACATAGAAAAGTGGAAGAACTGAATCAGGAGCTGCGGGCAGGGGAAAAGGCAGAAGAAGGCGGGAACAGCCCTGTCCTCAGCAGTTCACCGGCAGGGGCGCGGGAGATGCGCGTTGCCGGTAAACAGAACGGGATTCAGGAATCCTCTTTAAAACCAGCGCCTGACAGCGGGATAAAGGATGATTCCGCAAACGTGCAGGAAGGCCGGGAATCTGTGGAGTCGGTACAGGAGGCAGAAATATCTCAGGAAGAAATGATATTGGGGACAGCGGGGGCAGAAACAGCTGAAACTGCGGAGACTCAGGAGGAGCAGGCTGACAGCGTACCGGAAACCAATGGGGAGACAGCGGAAGTTGTAAATCAGATGGATGCTTCAGCGTATCCGGAGGCCGGGGAGGAGTTGGAGCTGGAACCGGTGCGGCTGCCTGATACACAAGACAGTATGGAGATGGAGCCGGAATCACTGGAGGACAAAGCGCCGGATGGATTGGAGGAAACACAGGAATCAGAAGATACATCGGATTCCCCCTTAGAGTGCCAGTCAGAGAGGGCGGCAGCGCCAGGGAATAAAGACGCGGCCGGAACCGCACCTGTGGAAGACTTAAACCAGGCTGATGGTGCAACGCCTGCAAACAGGGAGAGAGAGCAGGAACAGGGACGCGGGACCTGGAATAACAACTGGAATTCTGCAGAGCGGCAGCAGAATACCCAGCGCAGCTGGAATGAAAAGAATGTGACATCCATCAGGAAACAGCTTTCTCAGGAGAACGGATTCATGCCCCGCGGGCTCCAGACACCCCAAGATTCGCTGAATATGGAGGCGCCTAGGCCGGATGATATGGTTCCTGATACAGGCATACCGCTGCAGCCTGATAATACACCGGTGAACAGAACGGTTCCCCGGCCAAATATCATGACCAGACCTGGGATGCCGCGCAGACACATGCCAACAGGAACAATGAATACAGGTGTCTCCGGGGGACAATCGGACCGGGAGCGGATGCCAGAGCAGTATTCCATGAAGCGGCAGCCGATGGGAGGCCAGCCGCCAGTAGGAGGGCAGCCGCCAGTAGGAGGCCAGCAGCCAATGGGGGGGCAGCAGCCAATGGGAGGCCAGCAGCCCGCACCAAACCAACGCCCAATGCCAAACCGGCGTCCGGTCAGCCAGCAGCCATCTCAGGGAAGTCAGCCATTTATAGGGGAGGCCGGACCGGAGGCAGCTGACAGCAGTACTGCAATGGGACCGGCGGAAGAAAAGGTGCCTGTGGTTGATGCGGGAGAGGAAACTCTGATACTGGGAAATCCCCGGGAGTTGGAACGGCTGGAGCAGGAAGAGCAGCAATCGGACTTTCCCGGCAGACTTTGGGATGGGTTCCGCAAGCGGTATCCCAAAATACAGGCATTTGACAGCTCCAACAGGTGTGAGATTCTGACAATCAAGCCCCAGGATATAGGACTGCTTCCGCGGGAGAACTGGAATTACGGCAATAACAGTTTTCTGCTGCACGGATACTATAATTACCGTTATCTGATATTAGCCCGCATCGGCGATGAGACAAAAGGGCGGACCAGATACATACTTGGGGTGCCGGGCAATTACTACAGTAATGAAAAATACATGGCGTCCATGTTTGGTTTCCCGCATTTTGTGCTGGCAAGAAAACAGCCGTCACAGGACGGCCGATTTGGATACTGGTATACGGATGTACGGTTAGAAAACCAGGATTAAAACAGTTCCCCATCCCGGCGCAGCCAGGCTGTGCCGGGGTGGGAAAACATGCCTGGCATCAATCTGTCAGTATACCTTAAATCCAGTACATTCCATATTAGCTCTAGTAATCAATTCCCCTAAGGGAAACCCGCCCCACATAGGGGCGTACCAAATCAGCAAATGCCGTCATTTCATCTTTTGTAAAGTCTGAATAGACCCCCGGGACCAGTACCTCCCCGGATTCCGTGAAGCACTGCAGGTAGTATTCGGGACAACCCTTAATCCACGGTCCAATCTGTCTGAAATCATCAGATGTGTGAAGACCGCGGACAACGGTGGTCCGGAATTCATAGGGAATACTGCCTGACTGCAGAAATTTAATGCTCTCATCTATCCGTTCCATGAAAAGGCCGGATATACCTGTTACCTCTTCATAGTGGTCCCGCCCTGCCTTGATATCCATTGCAACACAATCCAAAAGTTCCTTGGCGCACAAATCTTTCAAGATATGGGGCATGTAGCCATTGGTATCCAGCTTCACAGCCAGTCCCAGGCTCCGCACCTTCCGTATGAAATCCTCCAGGTCCGGCTGCAGGGTAGGCTCTCCGCCGGTGATGCAGACTCCTTCCAGCACCCGTCTGCGTTTTTCCAGAAACGCCAGAACGTATTCCTGTGATTCATATTCTTCTGCATCTGAACCCAGAAGTCCGCTGTTATGGCAGAACGGACATCGGAAATTACATCCCCCTGTAAATATAGTTGCAGCTACCCTGCCCGGAAAGTCCAGCAGCGTAGTCTTTTGAAGTCCGCATATTTTCATGGCACCTTAACCTGTCCCTTTTCAAATTTTCAAATATTCTATATAATGAAAAAGTATAACACACATAGAGCTTTAAAAAAAGAGGAATCAGATGATGAGAAGAGAACCCATTGACCGCGGAGAGGATACTATGGAAACAGCCCGGGAAACCCGCAGCAAAACAGCAGAGGCGGAAGCAGCCCGCCTGAAAGGCCAGGAAACGCGGCGCAGGAATTACGAGAAGAGAATGGAAAAACAGCGCCTTGCAGCCCTTGCAGCAGAGGAGCAGCGTTTAAAGCAGAGACAGCGGGATGAAGGATTTATGAGGGAAGCCCTCCGCCAGGCTAAAAAGGCAGCTGCCATAGGGGATGTGCCCATTGGCTGCGTAATTGTCTGCGGGGACAAAATCATTGCCAGAGGATATAACCGGCGTAATGCGGATAAGAGTGTGCTGTCCCACGCAGAAATCATTTCCATAAAAAAGGCATGTAAAAAAATAGGAGACTGGCGTCTGGAGGACTGCACCATGTATGTGACGCTGGAACCCTGTCCCATGTGCGCCGGAGCCATTGTCCAGGCCCGCATTCCCAGAATCGCTGTGGGGTGCATGAATCCCAAGGCAGGATGTGCGGGGTCTGTGCTGGACATGCTCCATGAACCGGGGTTCAACCATCAGGCAGAGGTGGTGGAAGGGGTGCTGGAGCAGGAGTGCTCGGAGCTGATGTCGGAGTTCTTCCGGGGCCTGCGGGGACAGAGGATAAAATAATTGTGCAATATGTATATTTATATTACGTAATAAAAGCAAATATAATCCATTATTGACAATCAATATTATATGTGGTAAGGTTAATCTATCAAACTTAAACAAAAACATCATGAGAGTGAGCATAATGACTAATAAAATACAGCGTACATCTCTCCAATCAGAGATTATCCGATATATACAGAATTACATCCAGGAAAACAACTTAAAACCCGGCGACCGTCTTCCTTCACAGGAAAAACTGATAGAGATGATGGGGGTCAGCAGGACCTCCCTCAGGGAAGCCATGAAGACACTGGAGGCCAGGAACGTACTGGAGGCAAAGAACGGCAAGGGAATCTATGTGGGGAGCCAGGAGATTAATGACCTTCTGAGACTGATTGATTTTGCCAAGGAAAAGGAACTGCTCCTGGATACCTTGGAGGTGCGTAAAATATTGGAGCGGGAGATACTCCGCATGGTTATCCACTCCGCAACCCAGGAGGACTTAGAGGAGCTGGGCGCCATAACAAAGGTGCTGATGGCAAAGTTCCGCCGTGGGGAGCAGCAGACAGCGGAGGATAAGAAGTTCCACTATACCATCTACCGTCTGTCCCATAACCAGGTCATGTATCAGCTGATTCTGTCCATCAGCGGTGTCATGGATAAGTTCTGGGAATTTCCGCTGAACATGGAGGACCCGTTTTTGGAAAGCCTTCCTCTCCATGAGGAGCTTTATAATGCCATCTGCGAAAAGAATGTGAAAAAAGCACAGACAATCAATGAAAAGCTTTTGGATGCTGTGTATAGAGATATACGGAACCAACGATAATATTTTATAAATTTATTCCAACCTATATTATAGCATATAGCATATAGGATTGTATATTATTTACAAATAATCAGGGAGGAGAGAGGTAATGATATGACAAATCAGGAGGAGTACCTAAAAAGTACAAAGCTAATCACGGCCCATTACGGGGAAGAGTATGAGCACTATTACAATGCAATCGTTCCCCCGGTATTCATGAATTCGCTCAATGTATTTGAGACACTTGATGATTACTATGACTTTGACCGGACCGACAAGCACAAATATTGCTATGGACGGGTGCAGAATCCCACGGTGCGCATACTGGAGGACAAGATAGCCGCCCTGGAGCACGGCACAGGGGCCCTGGCTTTTGCATCCGGCATGGCGGCAGCCACTACGGCGGTCCTCACGGCCTGTAAGGCAGGCAGCCATGTAGTGTGCCTCCACAATGCATACGGACCCTTAAAGGACTTTCTCAGCAAATACTGCAGGGAGCATTTGGACATTACCATCACCTATGTGACGGGAGAACGGGTGGAGGAGTTTGAGGAGGCTGTGACGGACGCCACGGACCTGATTGTGCTGGAGAGTCCGGCTTCCGTGGTATTTTCTCTTCAGGACATACGGGCTGTGTCTCGGATTGCACGGGAACACCAGGCGCTGGTGTACATAGATAATACGTTCTGTACTCCGATTTACCAGCAGCCCCTGGATATGGGGGCGGATATTGTAATGCATACTACCTCCAAGTACATTGGCGGACACAGTGACATCATCGGAGGCATGCTGGCAGTAAAGGATGAGGGACTTATGAAAAAGCTGACCGCCAACAGGGAGCTTCTGGGCGGAATCGTGGGTCCCATGGAGGCGTGGCTCATGATAAGGGGACTGCGGACCATGGAGGTCAGGCTGGCCGCCCATCAGGCCGCAGCCATGGAGGTGGCAAAATTCCTGGAAGCCCATCCCAAGGTGCGCAGGGTGAATTACCCCGGGCTTCCCTCCCATCCCCAGTATGAGCTGATGAAGCGGCAGCAGACAGGCAATACCGGGCTTATGAGCTTTGAGATTGACGGAACCACAGAGGATGCGGTAAAGCTGGCGGAGGGCCTTAAGATATTTAAGATAGGCGTGTCATGGGGAGGATTTGAGAGTCTTGTGTTCCTGCCTCACGCCAGACTGGATGAAGCCGCCTGCCGGGTACTGGGAGCAGGACAGAACGTTATCCGCATCCACTGCGGACTGGAAGGTACAGATGCCTTGATTTCAGATTTGGAATCGGCTCTTGCTAAGATATAGAAGCTTGGAAGAACAGCAACAAGAAGCAGTGAAAATCAAGCAGTAAAAAGGAGGAGAACAGATGAAGAAGAAACAATTAGCAGCAATGGCATTGGCGGCTGTGATGCTGACAGGATGCGGAGGCGGCAGTGCTGCTCCGGATGCCACAAAAGCAGCGGACGGCGGGGCAGCTGCCACGTCAGCGGACGCAGGCGGCAAGGATGACGGCGGCGGTAAAGCTGCATCCGGTGAAGCTGTCACCATCACCCTGGTGGAGTCCCTTACAAGTCCTGAGAGGACGGCTGTTCTGAGGGAGATTGCGGATAAGTATCAGGCTGAGCACTCAAACATTACCATTGATATCATTTCCCCGCCCCTGGAGAATGCAGATGCCAAAATCACCCAGATGCTCATGAACGGAAGCGGCGCTGACATTGTGGAGGTGCGTGATTCCACCGTGACCCAGTATGCCACCAATGAATGGATTGCCGACCTTCAGAAATACATTGACGGGTGGGATGAGAAGGATACCCTGACCGAGTCGGCCGACGAGGTAATCCATTACCTCAAGGGAGGCGCTTACCTGATTCCTTACGGATTCTATCAGAGAGGCCTGTTCTACCGCGCGGACTGGTTTGAGGAGAAGGGACTTGACCAGCCGGAGACATGGCAGGACATCTACGATGCCGGCCTGGCTATCACGGACCCGTCTAACAGCAGGTTCGGCTACTCCTTCCGCGGCGGCCCCAGCGGCTATCAGTATGCGGATACCATTTACTGGAGCTGGATTGGCACGGATAAGGTGGCGGACCCCAATGCGGCCTACTTCTTAAAGGATGGGGACGGTGCAACTATTTTCACCCTGCCTGAGGTAAAAGAGGCGCTGCACTTCTACAAAGACCTGTTTAAGAATACCTGTCCGACCGACTCTATTGCATGGGGATTCTCTGAGATGGTGCAGGGCTTTGTGGGCGGAACCACAGCCATGCTGATTCAGGACCCGGAAGTAATCGCCACCTGTTCCGCCGATATGCAGGATGACCAGTGGGCGCTGGTTCCGTTCCCCAAGGGACCATCGGGCCAGGCTGTATTCCCCAACGGATTTGCAGGCTGGGGTATGACATCCTTCACCGAGCATCCGGATGAGACCGCGGATTTCCTGCTGTACTTATCCAATTCCGAGAACAATACATACTTTGCAAAAAATTATTCCACAATCCCGATTCACAACAATGCGGCTGAGAAGGATACTTACTTCTCCGAGGGACGTTTTGCAATGTACATGGATATGGCAAAAGAACCGGATGTGTACCGTCATGCGGCATATCCCCAGATGTATGAGGCATTTGCCACCTATAAGACAGAGGTTGATACCATGTACCAGAAATACCTGACCGATGAAATAACGGATGATGAGCTGCTGCAGTGGTTGGATGAGTTCTGGACCCAGGCTTACAAGGATGAGGGTCAGAAGTGGTAAGGCCGGATTGACGAAAAACGTATGAAACACAATCAGTAAGGACCGGAGGGTGCCGGGAGCGGGGGACCTGCTCCCGGCACTTCCGGATATTGAGCTGTGCGCGCTGGTCCGGGAAAAACGGAACGCGCAGCCGGCAAGGAGGGAATGGCATGAAACAAACGTCAAAATTAAAAATGAGGAGAGCCCGCTTCATCTTTATCATGGTTCTTCCTGCCATACTGTTTCCCATGATATTTACCTACTATCCGATGATAAAGGGGTCCCTGATGGCGTTCCAGAGCTACAACCTGATGAATGTCAAGAATATCAAGTGGGTGGGTCTGGAAAATTTCAGCAAGCTGTTTGCCCACAACACCAGCAATACCTTTTACTCCACCATGCTCAACACGGTCAAATGGGTGGGAATCTCCCTGTTTGTCCAGTTTACAGTTGGTTTTGCCATGGCATTGCTTCTGAAAAAGAAATTTAAGGGTTCCAGCCTTTACCAGGGCCTGATTTTCTTCCCCTGGGCTGTTTCGGGTTTTATTATCGGCATCATGTGGCGCTGGATGTTTAACGGAACCTCAGGCGTCATCAATGACCTGCTTATGAGAATGCATTTAATCAGCCAGCCGGTGGGATGGCTGGCCAGCAAGAACACGGCCCTTTACTCCTGTATCATCGCCAATATATGGTACGGCATACCATTTTTCACCATTATGATAACGGCAGCCTTAAGAGGCGTGTCCGAAGACCTGTATGAAGCTGCGGACGTGGACGGGGCCAGCCCGTTCCAGAAGTTCACCAACATCACGGTGCCCTGTATCCGTTCCGTGCTGCTTTTGACGGTCCTGCTGAGGGTAATCTGGATATTTAATTTCCCGGATTTGATTTACTCCATGACCCAGGGCGGGCCTGCAGGCTCATCCAACATCATCACGTCCTATATGATGCAGCTGGTCCAGAGTCTGGATTACGGCCTGGCGTCAGCGGTAGGCGTGCTGTGTATCCTGTTCCTCATTGTATTTGCGGCCATTTATCTGGTTGCCACCAAGTATACGGACGAGGAGGCATGATATCATGACAATGAAGAATAAGAAAAGGCTCAAAAGCCTGTTGAAATATTTAATACTGGCATGTTTCCTTGTGCTGACCATGTTTCCCTTTGTATGGATGCTTCTCACATCCTTAAAGGGTTCCCAGGGAGAAATCTATGCGTTTCCGGTCCGGTATCTTCCTAACCCGGCATCTGCGGTCAACTATGTGGCCATGCTGTGGAAGGGGAATTTCGGGCGGTATATGCTGAACTCCTTTTTCTCCTCGGCAGTTGCAGCCACCTGTGCGGTGTTCATCGCCATACTGGCCAGCTATGTCATTAGCCGGTTCCATTTCCGGTTTAAGAATGTGCTTCTGCTGTTTTTCCTGGTCACGCAGATGATACCCATGTTCATCATGCTGGCTCCGCTGTACCAGCTCCTGGCAAAGGTGAAGATGCTCAACGACCTGCGCAGCCTGGCCATGCTCTATACCAATATGATGATACCCTTTTCAGTGGTGACATTGTGCGGTTTCTTTGACAGCGTACCCAAATCCCTGGAGGAGGCTGCCTGGATAGACGGATGCGGTTATTTCAAGGCGCTGTTTAAAGTGGTGGTGCCGGTCATCATGCCCGGCATAGCAGCAACCTTCATATTTGCCTTTATCAATTCATGGAATGAACTCTTCATGGCAGTCATGTTCATTGACGTGGATAAGTTCAAGACCATACCGGTAGGGCTTAACGGCCTGATTCTGAAGTACGATATTAAATGGGGCGAGATGGCGGCAGGAACCATCATGTCCCTGGTTCCTACAATGTGTCTCTTTGCCTTTGCCCAGAAGTATATGATTGAAGGGCTTACGGCAGGTTCGGTTAAGGGTTAAGCGTGCTGTCCTGCACAGGAGCGGGCCGGGGCCGGCGGACAGATATTAAATTTGTCCGCCGGCTCCGGCTTTTCCTGCGGTAAAATAAGGGCATGGATGATTCCGGCAGGGATAAGGAGGAAGAGGATGAGCATATTATTTGAACTGGAGCGGATGGAGCGTCTGGCAGATGACTTAAACCAGCTTCGCAGGCCGGTGAGAATTCCGGTCAGCCATTATAAAAGAATGGAAGGCAAGGAAAACGGCAGTCCATGGTGCTGCACCGATGAATGGGAGGACTGCGCCATAGAAGAACCCTGGGGGAGCCTGGACAGCCACAGGTGGTACAGGACAACGGTTAAAATACCCACGCACCTGGACGGGGCGCATGTGGAATTCCTCATCACCACCGGAAGGGAAGGCCAGTGGGATGCAACCAACCCCCAGATGCTTTTTTACCTGAACGGAAGCATCGTCCAGGGCGTGGACGTAAACCACAGGGAAATCATGATAAGCCCCGGCGCCAGGGCAGGGGAGTCCTATGAGATAGCCATTTTGGCCTACAGCGGCAGCGTGCCGGGGGACCTGATTATCCGCACGGAACTGGTCCGGGTGGATGACGCCGTGGAAAAGGCTTACTATGATTTTCTTGTACCGGTCCAGGCAGCCCGGCTTCTGAAAAAGCCGGATGAGGAAAATTACAGACGCATACTGGTAAAGCTGGGGCCTGCGGCAGATGCCCTGGATTTAAGGGAACCGTATTCTGACCGGTTCTACCAATCCGTGGAGGCAATGGAAGCAATCCTGAAAAAGGAATTTTACGAACACGTGGACCTACACGCTCCGGTGGTGAGCGCAGTGGGCCACACCCATATTGATATTGCCTGGCTGTGGACCGTGGACCAGACCAGGGAAAAGGCCGTGAGAAGCTTTTCAACCGTATTGGAGCTGATGGACCGGTACCCGGACTATAAATTCATGTCCAGCCAGCCCATTCTGTACCAGTTTGTAAAGGAACAGGAACCGGAGCTGTATGAACGCATCCGGGAGCGGGTAAGGGAGGGGCGCTGGGAGACTGACGGGGCCATGTGGCTGGAGTCGGACTGCAACCTGCCGGCAGGGGAATCCCTGGTCCGCCAAATCATTAAGGGCGAGCAGTTCTTTATGGAGGAATTCGGCATCCCCAGCAGATGCCTGTGGCTGCCTGATGTATTTGGCTATTCCGCTGCCATACCGCAGATACTGAAAAAATGCGGCATTCCCTATTTTCTCACCACGAAGATTGCCTGGAACCAGTTTAACCAGCTGCCCAACGACACCTTCATGTGGAAGGGAATCGACGGCAGCCATGTGTTCGTATTCATGCCCACTGCCTGTGACTTTGACAAGACCCTGGGGTTAAATGTGTCATTTACAGATACCAGGAACACTACCACTTACACGGGCATTGTCAATCCCAATATGACGCTGGGCACCTTTAAACGGTTCCAGAACAGGGATTTGACAGAGGACACATTAATGCTCTTTGGATTCGGAGACGGCGGAGGCGGTCCAACCAGGGAAATGCTGGAGGAGGCAAAGCGTCTTCAGTACGGTCTTCCGGGTATCCCCAGGCTGGTCCAGGAAAGTGAACGGACCTTTTTTGACCGGATTTACCGCGGCATTGCGTCCAAGCCAGGTATGCCGGTATGGGATGGGGAACTTTATTTTGAGTACCACAGGGGAACACTGACCTCCATGGGAAAGAACAAACGCTATAACAGGAAAAGCGAGCAGATGTATGAGCAGCTGGAGACACTGGGAGTCATGGCAGAGCTTAAGGGCCTGGCATATCCCGGTGATGTCATAAAAAGAGGATGGGATATTATCCTGCTGAACCAGTTCCACGATATTATTCCGGGAAGCGCCATCGGACCTGTCTATGACCAGACAGACCGGGAGTATACGGACATACTGGAATCCGGCGCAGATACAATCCTTCATCTGGCAAAAGACCTGGGAAGCAGGGGCTGCGGAGCGGGTAAGGATATCAGCGGGGAAAATCCCGCAGCGCGCAAGGTTTTTGTAATCAATACGCAGGGCTATGAGCGGGAGGATACGGTAACGGTGTCCGGCGTGGACAGAACGGATGCGGCCTATGCCTGCGACTGCCTGGGACGCAGGTATCCGGTCCAGTATGTGGGGGAGGACACGCTCATATTCCACGCAAAGGGAATCCCATCCTGCGGCTATACCGTGTACAGCCTCACAGGAGCAGAAGAAGATAGCGGGAATCAGAGTATGGAAGGACCTGCCGGAAAATGTCCCGGACCATGGAACGGATTCTTTGAAAATGAATGGTACAGGGCTGAATTTAATGATAAAATGGAGCTTGTCTCGCTGATTGAAAAGGAAACGGGATGCCAGCTGTTAAAAGAGGGGAGGGTGGGAAACCAGCTTCTGACCTTTGAGGACCGCCCCATGAACTGGGACAATTGGGATGTGGACCTGTTTTACCAGAGGAAGCCCTATGAAGCCGACTGCGTGACAGCCCCGGTGTTAAAGGAATGGGGGCCGGTCAGGACCGTTGTTTCCATCGCCCACCGGTTTGCAGGCTCCCTTGTGGAGCAGGATATCGTGTTCTACCCCAATCTGCCCAGAATCGACTTTGTGACGCGGGCGGACTGGAGAGACCATCATGTGCTGCTGCGGGTTCATTTCCCGGCCCGGATTAACGCCGTCAGGGCTTCTTATGAGATACAGTTCGGCAATGTGGAGCGGGAGACCACCAGCAACCATAGCTGGGATACGGCCAAATTTGAGGTCTGTGCCCATAAATGGGCGGACCTGTCGGAAAACGGACTGGGGCTCAGCCTCATCAATGACTGTAAATACGGCCACAGCATCAAGGACGGTGAAATGGGACTGACCCTGATTAAATCAGGTACCTATCCCAATGAAAACGCAGATATAGGCATCCACGAATTCACCTATTCCATTTATCCCCACAAGGGAAGATGGCAGGAGGCCAGGACCGTGGAAATGGCCTATGACCTGAACTCGCCCCTGGTATCCGCCCTGCTGCCCTATGCAGGCACAGGGGAAGCATGGAGCATGGTATCCGTGGACCAGCCAGGCTGTTTTGTGGAAATGATGAAAAAAGCAGAGGATGGAAACGGGTATATCCTCCGCATTTATGAAAACCGCAACACCAGGACGCCCATGACAGTAACCCTTGGCTTTGAGGCATACCGGGCGGAGGAATGCGATTTGCTGGAAAGACCTCTGAAGCTCCTTGAGACAGACGGGCATACATTTAAGGATTTCATTCTGCCTTATGAAATCAAGACATACCGTATCATCCCCGCGGGTGCGTAAGGCGCCGGAAATACACACACCGGAACACAGTGGAGGAACCGCATGGAAGAACAAAGGGCATGGTGGAAAGAATGCGTGGTGTACCAGATTTATCCCAGAAGCTTTCAGGACAGCAATGGGGACGGGATTGGCGACCTGAACGGCATCAGGAGCCGTCTGGATTACCTTAAGGACCTGGGAATTGATGTAATATGGCTCTCTCCCGTGTATCAATCGCCGGGGGATGACAATGGCTATGATATCAGTGATTATAAGGCTGTTATGGATGTGTTCGGCACCATGGAGGACTTTGACTGCCTTCTGGCGGAAATACATCACAGAGGGATGAAGCTGGTGATGGACCTGGTGGTAAACCATACATCGGACGAACATGCCTGGTTTGCGGAGAGCCGCAGGTCCCGTGACAATCCTTACAGGGATTACTATATATGGAAGGAGCCTGTGAACGAGGGACCGCCTAATAACTGGGCGTCCCGTTTCCGCGGTCCGGCCTGGGAATATGACGGAAGGACGGGCATGTATTACCTTCACATTTATTCTAAAAAGCAGCCTGACCTGAACTGGGAAAATCCGCGGGTACGGCAGGAGATATATGAGATGATGGCCTGGTGGGGAAACAAGGGGATTGACGGCTTCAGAATGGATGTAATATCCATGCTGTCCAAGGACCAGCGGTTTCCCGACGGGGTATTAAAAGAGGGGAATCCCTATGGGGACGGTCTTCCCTATTACGCCAATGGCCCCAGGATTCATGCGTATCTGCAGGAGATGAACCGGGAAGTCCTGTCGCGGTTTGACTGGATGACCGTGGGAGAGGGCGTGGGCGTGGGAACCAGGGAGGCGGTGCAGTATGCGGGATACGAGTCCCATGAGCTGAACATGATGTTCCACTTTGAACACGTGGAGCTGAATCCCGGACCCTTTGGAAAATGGAATGATAACCCGGTCTGTCTCAGGGACCTGAAGAAAGTACTGAGCCGGTGGCAGACAGAGCTGGAGGGAAAGGCCTGGAACAGCCTGTTCTGGGAGAATCACGATTATCCCAGGGCAGTGTCCCGTTTTGGCAATGACAGCCCCGGGTTTTGGGAGCTGTCTGCTAAAATGCTGGCAGTCTGTCTCTATATGATGAAGGGAACACCCTATATCTATCAGGGCCAGGAGCTGGGCATGACGAATTTTCAGGGCAGCAGCCTGGAGGATTTCCAGGATATTGAAATCCATCATGTATACCGTGAGATGGTGGGAAACGGACGTATTTCCCATGAGGAGATGATGCGCTACATCAATCATACGGGGCGCGACAATGCAAGGACGCCCATGCAGTGGGATGATACGGAACAGGCGGGATTTACCGATGGCACGCCCTGGCTCAGGGTAAATCCCAATCATACCTGGCTCAATGTTAAGGAGCAGGCCGGGCGCAGTGATTCCGTCCTGTGCTTCTATAAGCAGCTGATAAAATTAAGGCATACCATGGATATTCTTGTGTATGGGGCCTACCGGCTGCTATTGGAGGAAAGCGGGGCCATATTTGCATATGAAAGGTCTTTGGGGGAGGAGCGCCTGACTGTCCTGTGCAATTTTACGGACCGGACGCAAAAGAGCGGGCTGTCTGTACGGGAGCTGGGTGCCGGAACCATACTCATTGGAAACTATCCGGACCGGAGGGGGATATCACAGGGGGACGCCGTCGCCTTGTGTGAGGAGGACATCTGCCTCAGACCCTATGAAGCCATTGTGTTTATGCAATAATTGCTGGAGGATTCTATATGGGCATTCTATATGAAGAAAAGTCAAGGCAGTTTCATCTGTACAACGATAAAATCAGCTATATTATGGCCTGTCTTCCCAACGGACAGATGGGACAGCTTTACTATGGGAAGCGGATACGCCACAGGGAGGACTTCGGCCACCTGCTGGAGTTTGCACACAGGGATATGGCCCCCTGTGTCTACGAGGACGATACGACATTTTCACTGGAACACATCAAGCAGGAATACCCGGCCTTTGGCACAGGGGATATGCGGTACCCGGCTTATGGAATCAGAAGAGAAAACGGAAGCAGAATCAGCTGCTTTGTATACAAAAAACACACCATACAAAGGGGGAAACCGGAGCTGCCGGGCCTGCCAGCCACCTATGCGGAACAGGATGAGGAGGCGTGTACCCTGGAGCTGTACCTGGAGGACCCTGTGGCCGGCATGGAGCTGGTGCTTCTCTACACAATCTATGAGGAGCTGCCTGTGCTGGCCCGCAGCGCCCGGTTTATCTGCCGTGGACCGGAGACAGTCTGCCTGGAACGGGCCATGAGCCTGTGCCTGGATTTGCCGGACCCGCGTTACCAGATGGTGGACCTGACCGGGGCCTGGTGCAGGGAACGGTATATGGATGTCCATGGACTTCACCAGGGGGTCCAGAGCATTCACAGCATGAGGGGACACAGCAGCCACCAGTTTAATCCCTTTATCTGCCTGAAACGGCCTGATGCAGGGGAGGACAGCGGCGAGGTTATTGGCATCAGCCTTGTGTACAGCGGCAATTTCCTGGCCCAGGCAGAGGTGGACACCATGGACACGGTCCGGGTGACCATTGGAATTCATCCGGAGGGATTTAACTGGCCCCTTTATCCGGGGGAGGAATTCCAGACGCCGGAGGCAGTGATGGTATATTCTGCAGAGGGCTTAAACAGTATGAGCCAGGTGTTCCATCGGCTCTACCGGACCAGGCTTGCCAGGGGATACTGGAGGGACCGGGAGAGGCCCATACTGATTAATAACTGGGAAGCCACGTTTATGGATTTTGACGAGGAAAAGATTCTTTCCATTGCAGGAAAGGCAAGGGAGCTGGGCATAGAGCTGTTTGTGCTGGATGACGGGTGGTTTGGAAAACGGGACGATGACACTACCTCCCTGGGGGACTGGTATCCGGACCTTCATAAGCTGCCGGACGGGATAACAGGACTGGCAGGAAAAATCAGGAATATGGGGATGAAGTTCGGCCTGTGGTTTGAGCCGGAGATGGTCAGCCGGGAAAGCCGGCTCTACCGCGCCCATCCGGACTGGATGCTGGGGAGCACGGACCGGCCGGTGTGCACGGGAAGGCACCAGTATGTGCTGGATTTCTCAAAGGACCAGGTGGTGGATTATATTGGGGACAGGATGGAGGAGATACTGGGAGACGGCGGTGTATCCTATGTGAAATGGGACATGAACCGGAGTATTTCCGACCTTTTTTCAGCCGGCCGGGATGCGCAGTACCAGGGAACCGTTTACCACAGGCAGATACTGGGGGTCTATAAGCTTTACCAGCGGCTTACCAGGGATTTCCCCCGGGTCCTGTTTGAGTCCTGCGCCAGCGGAGGCGCCAGGTTTGACCCGGGCATCCTGTACTATGCTCCCCAGGGCTGGGTTTCAGACGATACCGACGGAGTGGAGCGGGTAAAAATCCAGTACGGAACCAGTCTGGTATATCCCGTCAGCTCCATGGGAAGCCATGTGTCCGCCATACCCAACCACCAGACCCGGCGGAATGTTCCTTTGGCGTCCAGGGCAGCGGCAGCTTATTTCGGCACCTTTGGGTATGAACTGGACCTGAACCTGCTTACAGAGGAGGAGCAGTACCAGGTAAAGGAACAGGTGCGGTTCATGAAGGAGCACAGAAAACTGATTCAGCAGGGAAGGTTTTACCGGCTCATAAGTCCCTTTGAGGGAAATGAGGCTGCGTGGATTGTGGTATCGGAGGATGGAAACAAGGCCATGGCAGCGTATTTCCGGTTCCTGCAGCCTGTAAACACCGGCTTTAAGCGGCTGGTCCTCAGGGGATTGAGACCGGAGACAATGTACCGGGTCAGCGGGCTTGGGTATACCTGCTACGGGGACGAGCTCATGAGCGCAGGCCTGATTCTGTCGGACGGGGCCAGCGGCGTACGGACCAGCCCTGTGCCCCAGGGGGATTATTTGTCCAGGTTATTTTTGGTGGAGGCACAGCCTTGACAAAAGCGTTCCGGCAGGTTATACTTAACAGGCAGTTTTCAACAACTGCCCGTGTGGGCATTTGTTGATACATCTGCGTATGTACGGCCTAATATGTCATAAAGTTTCCACGCAGCCGGGGAGATAGCGGTGCCCTGTACCTGCAATCCGCTCCAGCAGGGGTGATACCTTGCCTCGGGCTGTTTGCTGCGAAGCTGCCTTGTGTAAGTGGCGTTGACGTCTGGGTCTTACGCAACGGGAATCCGTGAACCGTGTCAGGGCAGGAATGCAGCAGCACTAAGCGGAACCTCCCGTGTGCCGTGAGGCAGCCTGGATTGAGTTAACTGTATGAGTAACGTTCGTGGCAGCAGCACAAAGCAAGGTGCGTGGAATTTAAAAATGGGATATAAATCTGAGGATACGTTACTGTATCACCGGATTTATGTCCCATTTGTATTTCAGAATGGCGTGCGGCTGTTCTGATGCACAGCCGTCGGGCTGATGCTGCGGGGCTGACAGGCGGGGCGGTTGCAGGATGGATGGTTGTCCGAATTTATACTTGCCCCGATAACACCTTTGCGTTATAATTACAAAATGGGTATAATAGAACCATTCCCAGGAAACATAACAGAAAGTGAAGCAACTCTATAAGGAGGAAGTGCAATATGAGAAGAATAGGAATGCTGACCAGCGGCGGAGACTGCCAGGCACTGAATGCCACCATGAGAGGCGTGGCAAAGTCCTTATACAACATGTTTGACGACGTGGAAATCATTGGCTTTGAAGACGGATATAAAGGACTTATGTATGCAGACTATCAAATCATGAAATCATCCGATTTCTCAGGTATTCTCACCCAGGGCGGTACCATCCTCGGCACTTCTCGCCAGCCTTTCAAGCTTATGCGCACTCCTGATGAGAATGGACTGGATAAGGTGGAAGCCATGAAGCACACCTATAAAAAGCTGAAGCTCAGCTGTCTTGTAGTGCTGGGCGGAAACGGCAGCCAGAAGACAGCCAACATGCTCAGCGAAGAGGGACTTAACGTGGTATCCCTTCCCAAAACCATTGACAATGACCTCTGGGGCACGGATATGACCTTTGGGTTCCAGAGTGCGGTGGACGTGGCCACCAATGCCATTGACTGTATCCATACCACGGCAGCGTCCCACGGACGCGTGTTTATCGTGGAGGTCATGGGACATAAGGTGGGATGGCTGACCCTGTATGCAGGCCTTGCAGGCGGGGCGGACATTATACTTCTTCCGGAGATACCCTATGATATAAACATTGTATGCGATGCCCTGACCAAGAGGTCCAAGGCAGGCAAGCGCTTCTCCATCCTGGCAGTGGCCGAAGGCGCCATTTCCAAAGAAGATGCCAAGATGAGCAAGAAGGAACTGAAGGAAAAGAAGAAAAGCGGAGTGGTATATCCTTCCGTGGCCTATGAAATCGGGGCCAAGATACAGGAAGTCATCGGCAGCGAGGTAAGGGTAACTGTTCCGGGACATATGCAGCGCGGCGGCGAACCATGCTCGTATGACCGTGTGCTGGCAACCAGGCTGGGGGCTGCGGCAGCCAGGCTGATTGCGGAGGAACAGTATGGCTACATGGTGGCGGTGAAGAACAACGATATTACCAGGGTACCCCTCTCTGAGGTGGCGGGAAAGCTTAAGACCGTGGACCCGGAGTGCTCCATGATTAAGGAAGCCAAGATGGTGGGTATCAGCTTTGGCGATGAATAAGAAAATAAATTCATATCAAGATAGAATAATAGGAGTTGCCTAACATGTCATATACGGCGTTATACCGCAAGTGGCGTCCTGTTTCTTTTGAAGATGTAAAAGGCCAGGACCCGATTGTGCAGACACTGAAAAACCAAATAACGTCGGAGCGAATCGGCCATGCTTACCTGTTCTGCGGTACCAGGGGAACAGGTAAGACCAGTATAGCCAAGATATTTGCCAGGGCAGTGAACTGCGAACATCCGGCAGACGGAAGTCCCTGCAACGAATGTCCCACCTGCAGGTCCATCCAGGCAGGTTCCTCCATGAATGTGGTGGAAATCGATGCCGCCTCCAACAACGGCGTGGAGAACATACGTGATATAAGGGAGCAGGTGCAGTATCCTCCCACAGAGGGACGTTACAGGGTATATATCATCGACGAGGTCCATATGCTTTCCATAGGCGCCTTTAACGCCCTGTTGAAGACGCTGGAGGAACCGCCCTCCTATGTGATTTTCATACTGGCCACCACAGAAGTGCACAAGATTCCCATTACCATACTGTCCCGCTGCCAGCGCTATGATTTTAAGCGCATATCCCTAGAGACCATAGCGGACCACCTGAGGGAGCTGACCCGGGCCGAGCAGATTCAGGTGGAGGACAAGGCCCTTCTCTATGTGGCAAAGGCGGCAGACGGCTCGCTCAGGGATGCCCTGAGCCTTTTGGACCAGTGCGTGGCCTTTCATTACGGAAAGGTGCTGACCTATGACAATGCCCTGGAGGTTTTGGGGGCAGTGGATTCCAGCGTGTTCAGCCAGATGTTCGGCGCCATTGTGGAGAGCAGGACAAAGGACTGTATATGCAGGCTGGAGGATATTGTGATTCAGGGGCGGGAGCTGGGCCAGTTTGTCACTGATTTTATATGGTATATGAGAAATCTCCTTTTAATCCAGAGTGCAGACGATGCAGAAGGCCTGGTGGATATGTCGGAGGAGAATTTAAAACAGCTGAGAAGCGATGCAGGCAAGGCGGACGGAAACACGCTGATGCGGTATATCCGTATTTTTTCCGAATTATCCAACCAATTGCGCTATGCCAGCCAGAAGCGGGTGCTGGTGGAGGTGGCGCTTATTAAGCTGACGCGCCCCTCCATGGAGCCTAACCTGGATGCCATTCTCCAGCGGCTGGGGGATTTGGAAGCCCAGATGGAGGACCTGGAAGCAGGCCGCATGGCCATTCCGGCAGCGGCTGTCAGCCAGATGTCTGGGGGCATACCCGGTGGACCGCCCCAGACAGGCGGAGCCATGCCTCTGAGCGGAGGAGCAGTGCCCCAGATAACAGCGCCCTATGCTGCGGGGCTTCAGGCGGACCCCGGGGTCCCGCCGGAAAAGGTAGCCCTGCCCCAGGCCCAGCTGGAAGACTTAAAACTGGTGCGGAACGAATGGGCCAAGATTGTCCGCAGCATAGGAGGCGGAGCCAAGTCTTATCTCAGGGATACCGTGGTGGAGCCTGGCGGAGAAGGATGCCTGACCATTGTGTTCATGGATTCCATGAGCTATGATATGGGCAAACGGCCCACCGTTATAGGGGAGCTGGAACGCTATGTGGAAACAAATTTCGGCAGGTCCATTTACTTTAAGACCAGACTGGCCGGACGCGGGGAGCGGCTTAATACGATTTACGTGACCCAGGAAGAATTGGAAGAAAAGATTCATATGGATATTACATATGAAGATGAATAATAGAAAGATGAATAAATGGAAATGATAGGAGGATAATACACCATGGCAAAACGTGGCGGATTTTCAGGCGGAATGCCTGGCAACATGAATAATCTTATGAAGCAGGCGCAGCGTATGCAGCGGCAGATGGAGGAGACGACCAAGGAGCTTGAGAATAAGGAATACACAGCTGCTTCGGGCGGCGGTGCGGTCAGCGTGACCGTGTCCGGCAAAAAGGAAGTGGTTTCCGTTAAGCTGTCTCCGGATGTAGTGGATCCGGACGATATTGAGATGTTAGAGGACCTGATTGTGGCAGCTACCAATGAGGCTTTCCGTCAGATGGAGGCTGAGAGCAGCGAGGCCATGTCTAAGCTGACAGGCGGTTTAGGCGGAGCCCTGGGCGGAGGTTTTCCCTTCTAATGGATTATTACAGCAGTCAGATTACCAAGTTAATAGAGGAACTGTCCAAGCTCCCCGGAGTTGGGGCCAAGTCGGCCCAGCGCCTGGCATTCCATATTATCAACATGCCGAAGGAGCAGGTGGAGGAGCTGGCGGGAGCCATGACAAGCGCCAGGAATAACGTACGTTATTGTAAGGAATGCTTCACCTTGACGGATAAGGAACTGTGCCCTATCTGCAGCAGTGAAAGGCGGAATCATAAGACCATTATGGTGGTGGAAAATACCAGGGATTTGGCTGCTTATGAGAAGACTGGCAAATACGATGGGGTTTATCATGTGCTGCATGGCGCTATTTCTCCTATGCTGGGGATTGGCCCGGGGGATATAAAGCTGAAGGAATTGATGCAAAGGCTCCAGTCGGATGTGGAGGAAGTCATTATTGCCACCAATTCCAGCCTGGAAGGCGAGACAACGGCTATGTATATAAGCAAGCTGATAAAGCCTTCAGGGATTAAAGTGACCAGAATTGCCAGCGGAGTACCCGTTGGCGGGGATTTGGAATACATAGACGAAGTAACACTTCTTCGGGCATTGGAAGGCAGGACGGAACTTTAGACAGCAGATTTCCATACCGGGAACTAGCGATAGGGAGATGCAAAAGATGGATAAATACGAGTTTAACATAAAGGTTGAGCAGATTAAGAAGATGGTAAGCCGCGGCGACTATGAGACAGCCATGAAGATTGCTGATACCATAGACTGGCGCAGGGTGCGGAATGTAAACATCCTGTCCATGGTGGCAACCATCTATGAGAAGAACGAAGAGTACCAGGAGGCCAAGGACATCCTGCTGCTGGCATTTGAGCGGGCGCCCATAGGGAAACGCCTGCTGTTCAAGCTGGCGGAGCTGGCGATTAAGGAAGGCAGCTTTCAGGAGGCAGAGGACTATTACAGGGAATTCTGCGACCTGGCGCCGGATGACCCCAGGCAGTATATTCTGCGTTACCTGATTCTGGGGGCAAAGGGGGCGCCTGCAGAGCAGCTGATTCATACCCTGGAGCAGTACTGCAACATTGAGCTGGATGAAAAGTGGCTCTATGAGCTGGCGGAATTGTATGCAGAGGCTGGTATGGGGGAACTCTGCGTCATGGCCTGCGACAAAATCATGCTCATGTTCGGCCTGGGGAAATATGTAGAAAAGGCCATGGAGCTTAAGATTCAGTTTGCACCCCTGACAAAGTACCAGATGGACCTGGTGGAGAACAGGGATAAATATGAGGCCCGCCTCAAGGCCGTGGAACAGGAGTACCGCGCCGGAAAACGGCCGGCTGACTATGAGCCCATGCCTGAGAGGCAGACGGAAGTCTCCCCCCAGTCCTATATGGCCCGCCGGGAGGCTGCCTTTGCCGTGGAGCCGGATGCGGAGTACCCGGAGGACAGATATCAGGAAGACGGATATGCAGAGGACGGATATCAGGAGAGCGGGTACGCACAGGGAGGATATCAGAAGGCCGGGTACACGCAGGACGGATATCAGGAGAGCGGGTACGCGGAAGATGGATATCAGGAGAGCGGATACGCGGAAGACGGATATCAGGAAAGCGGATACCCACAGGGAGGATATCAGAAGGCCGGGTACGCGCAGGACAGGTATCAGGAGAGTGGATACGCAGAAGACGGTTATGGGGAGGGCGGATATCCGGAACGCGGATATCACGAAGATGAAAATGGGCAGACCGGATATCATGCAGACCCATACCCGGAAGAGGATGACTCTGAGGAAGCATATGGAAGGCAGGGGTATTACGGAAATGATTATCCTGACCGGAATCAGCGGGAGGATGCAGAAGAAAACACTGCTGCCGGATACACGGAGGAAGACCAGGGGGACGGAGCCGGGGCGGAGGAACCATATGAGGACGAGAACGCCCATACCCAGGTTACCATAGAGCCAGAGGATTCAGATGAGGGAGAGGAGCCTGTAAAGGAAGGACAGTCCCAGTGGATGCCGGATAAGCCCCAGATTCTGTCAGATGAGGCGGTCCGGGCCAGGATGCATGAAGCAGAGGTCCAGGCAAATCTGGCCAGAGAAATGTCCAGGTTATCAGACGGACGGCACAGGCCGGAAACAACGTCTGCCCAGACACGGGTGCTGACCGACATAAAAGATTTGGGGAAAGAATCATCTGTCCAGGAGTCGCATCATTTCATGATAGAAGCAGAGTATTCCAGCTCAGGCCTGGACCAGGCCATCGAACTGCTCAAGAAGATTCACAAGGAGACAGGAGCGAAGAACCAGGCTGCCAAGATAACGGGAGAAAAGCTTAACAGCAAAGGGGTATTTGCCATTGCAGACAAACTGACGGGCAAGGACCTGATTATTGAGCAGGCGGGCGCCATGGAGGAATCCACCCTCCAGGAGCTGAACCAGCTGATGGCCAGGGATGAGACCGGCATGAATGTGGTCCTTATAGATGTGGCTGGTAATCTGGCCCGTATTCACAAGGTATATCCGGGATTAGCCAAACGGTTTGAGTATGTAGGGAAGATGGGACCGGAGGAGGTTGCCTATGTGGCGCCGGAGGGGGATGACCGCCCTGTGCGTCCGGTGCAGCTTCGCAGGACAGAAGAGCCGGCTGTACCCAAAAAGGTCCAGAGCCGCTCCGCGGAACCAGCCACGGGGAAGGTTCAGCCTGTTCAGGAACCAGAGGTTCCAAAGAGCCTGCCGAAACCAGAGGCAGAGCAGAAGCCAAAGCCGGTACGCAGGAAGCCGGAAGAGGTCCGCTCGGTAACAGCTGCCCGCAGGGAAGAACACAAAGAAGAGGAACCAAAGGCAAAGAAACCGGAGGCGGTGAAGGCATCTCTTCCAAAGAAGGAACTTCCTTCAAAAGCAGAGGATAATGCGCCGGTCCTTCCCCAGCAGGAAGAGCCGGAGTATGACGACCAACAGGAGATGGATATTGACGAGTTTGCCCAGTACGCATGTCAGTATGCCAGCGACATTGACTGCAGCATATCAGGAAAAAGCATGCTGGCCCTCTATGAGCGGATTGAAATCATGGAGGAGGACGGCATACCGCTTACAAAGGTAAATGCCGAAGACTTGATAGAAGAAGCTGCTGATAAGGCGGAGAATCCATCCTTCTTTAAGCGGATTACAGGAATATTCTCGTCCAAGTATGACAGGGACGGTCTTCTGATATTAAAAGAGGAGCATTTTATATGATGACCATAGGTTTAATTGCACTAGACCTTGACGGCACTCTGCTGGACAGCCAGAAGAACCTGTCAGAGCGCAACCGCAGGGTGCTGGAACGCTGTGCCGGCATGGGTATCCAGATAGTACCGACCACGGGCAGGGCTGTGGATGGTATAACGGAAGCAGTACGGTCCCTGCCGGGAGTGAATTATGCCATAACCACCAACGGCGGTACTGTGGCGGACCTTGTAAAAGGAACCAGTCTGAAACGGTGTACCCTGACCAATGCAAAGGCGCTGGAAGTCATGGATATTGTAAAAAAATACAGGGCAATGTACGACCCGTATATAGACGGAAGGGGAATTTCCCAGCCTGAGTTCATCGAGCATATGGAGGACTACGGTCTGAGCTCTGTGATTCAGAAAATGGTACTCTCCACCAGGGACGTTGTGCCCAATATCCTGAAATATGTGACAGACTGCGGGAAAGACGTGGAGAAGGTCAACGTATATCTGTCCGATGTGAGGGACGCAGTGCCCCTGCGCAGGGAGCTCTCTGCTGTAGAGGGCATTGTCATAAGCTCATCCCTGTATAACAATCTGGAAATCAATGCCCTGGGAGCTACGAAGGGAAATGCGCTTATGTGGCTGGCGGATTATCTTGGGATTGCTCCCGGGGCCACCATGGCATTTGGGGATGGGGAAAATGATATTTCCATGCTGGAGGCAGCCGGAGTAGGCGTTGCCATGGGAAATGGACTTGACATAGCTAAGAGTGCGGCAGACCGGATTACGCTGACAAATGACGAGGATGGAGTTGCAGACGCCATAGAACGCTTGATTTTCAACTAAAAGAAAGACTGAAACAATATGGACATGATATTAGAACACTGGCTGTCTGCCGGTGCCGGAGTTTTTCTCGCCGGCATGGTGCTGTATGGGCATTACAGGGGAGCGCTGAAGCAGTGTGTATCCCTGGGAGCACTGATACTTACCATCATATTAGTAAAGGTGGCCACGCCGTATATGACGGGCTTTATCAAAGACAATCCCTCCATACGCCAGAGTGCGGCGGAGGCCATACTGAATGCAGCGGGCTGGGAAGAACTGCCCGCTGAAGCAACGGAAATGCCGGCAGCGCAGCGCATTGCCATTGAGAATCTGAACCTGCCCCAATCCGTAAAGGAAATGCTGCTGGAGAACAATAACAGCGAATTTTATCATTTGCTGGGAGTGGACCGGTTTGCGGAATACGTCAGCACATATCTGGCTGACATCCTTATCAATGCAGTCAGTTCCATCATCCTGTTTGCAGCTGTCTATATTCTGATTCATCTGGTGGTGCGGTGGCTGGATATTATTGCGCGGCTGCCCATTCTGTATGGATTAAATCACATAGCCGGCGCTGTACTGGGGCTGGTTCAGGGGCTGCTTCTGCTGTGGATTGGCTGTTTTCTGGTAGGAATCTTTGCAGCCACGCCTTTGGGTATGGCATTGGAGGAACAAATCAATGCAAGTGCCTGGCTGCGTTTTTTACATCAGTACAATCTGATTAATATTATTCTGGGCGGCATTATCCGGGGCATTCTATAGAAGAAAAAGGTATAATTGTTCCTATAATATATATAATTAAAACAAATCGCTGGGAGGGGATGGAAACATCTGTAAACAGCGATTTTTTTATTAACCACAAAATATAGAAAAATACAGAAAAAATAAGCATATTTAGTGGTGGGAAAATAAAGTTGAAAATTGTATAAAAAAATGGCACAAATTCCCTTGACAAGTTGCGAAAGTAGTGATATATTAAAGGTCCACCGCGCAAAACGGTGGGACAGCTCTTGAAAATGAGTTGAAAAAGTTGTTGACAAACAGTGACAGATGTGGTAATATATAAAAGTTGCTGTTGAGACAGACGACAAAAAAGAAATAAAAAAGTTGTTGACAAACAGTTGCAAATATGATAAACTATCAAAGTTGCTGCTGAGGCAGACAACAACAGAGAACCTTGATAATTGAAGATTAGACAGTATGTAAAACCCTGAAAATTCTAAAAACAAAAGGTCTGGTTTAGACCTTTGGATTTGAGAAAATTCAGAACAAAACCAAGTAATGAAGGTTAAAGATAACTAGCCAAGCTAAGTAGTCTGAAACCTGGAATCAACTTTTAAACATGAGAGTTTGATCCTGGCTCAGGATGAACGCTGGCGGCGTGCCTAACACATGCAAGTCGAACGAAGCAATCGGAGGAAGTTTTCGGATGGAATCTTGATTGACTGAGTGGCGGACGGGTGAGTAACG
>NZ_SPHO01000015.1 GCF_005845215.1 Clostridium sp. 1001271st1 H5 | reverse complement strand
TTACTCACCCGTCCGCCACTCAGTCAATCAAGATTCCATCCGAAAACTTCCTCTTAATTGCTTCGTTCGACTTGCATGTGTTAGGCACGCCGCCAGCGTTCATCCTGAGCCAGGATCAAACTCTCATGTTTAAAAGTTGATTCCAGGTTTCAGACTACTTAGCTTGGCTAGTTATCTTTAACCTTCATTACTTGGTTTTGTTCTGAATTTTCTCAAATCCAAAGGTCTAAACCAGACCTTTTGTTTTTAGAATTTTCAGGGTTTTACATACTGTCTAATCTTCAATTATCAAGGTTCTTTGTTGTCGGCTTGTTCAGCAGCAACTTTTATATCTTATCACAGTTGCAAGTGTTTGTCAACAACTTTTTTTATTTTTTTGATTTTTGTTTTCAGCCCGCAGGCCTTTTCCAATCATCAACCGCTGTTGTTGTTTTCTCCAGCGGGTATTAACTATACCACGACTGTCGTTTATTGTCAACAACTTTTTAAAACTTTTTTTCATCTTTTTAACAAGAGTGAAAAAAATAATCATTTGGAAAATGGAGCGGAGAAAGAGGGATTTGAACCCTCGCGCCGGTTTCCCGACCTACACCCTTAGCAGGGGCGCCTCTTCGGCCTCTTGAGTATTTCTCCGAATTGATATTTTCCATATGATTGCTTCTTTGGACATGCTTGCCCTCAGACGCATTGACCATTATACTAAATAGACTTTAGCTTGTCAAGCCATTTTGGGAGAGATTTTTATTTATTTCTTCCTGAATCCGGTCATGTACAAGATGTGCTATTTCTGAGGTTTTCATTCCCATATATTGATCAGGCAGGATTGGCTCCATATAGCGAACCTGTACTTCCTCCCTCTTTAATGAGTTCATATCAAAGGGCCGGAAGGAATTAATCAGGGCTACGGGCACAATAGGGCACCCTGCTTTTACTGCACTCTTAAATGTACCGCTTTTGAAATCCAGTATCTCATTTCCCTTGCGGCTCCGGTGTCCTTCTGCAAATATGACAAAGTTGCGGCCTGCCTTTACCAGTCTGGTAACTTCAGTTATGATGCGCACCTGGTCTTTTATATCATCCCTGTCCATGGCAAGGCTTCTGGTAGCCCCCAGTACCTGCTTTACCAGAACCCAGTTGGACGCCTCCTTCTTTATTACAACGGACAGCGGCCTTGGGCATGTTGAAAACAGGGCAAGCATATCAAACAGCCCCTGATGGTTGGGAAACAGTATGAATCCATCCTGAGACGGAATGTGCTCTGTTCCCGAAGCCGTGACCGTAACCCTTCCCCTTTTGTTTATCCTTTTTACCATCTCCGATATATACCCATACTTCTCAGCGGCTGTCCTTGTGTCCTCCTCCCTGGCCATCCGGGCAATGGTGAAGAACCACACAGGAGCATGGAAAAGATTCATGAGTACCATATATATAATCCGCTTCATATCCCCTCACTACAGAGTACAAAATTCCTTTACTGCTGTTTCATATAGATTATTACCAAAAGCATCCGCCACCACCACCACCGGAAAATCCCGGATAGTCAGCCTGCGGACTGCCTCTGTGCCCAAATCCTCATATGCAACCAATTCAGACGACAGGATACATTTGGACAGAATGGCTCCAGCACCTCCCACAGCGGCAAAATAAACAGCACCGCTGCGCACAATGGCATCCATGACCTCCTTACTTCTCTTTCCCTTTCCTATCATGGCTCCCATGCCCAAATCCAGCAGCCGGGGCGTATACTTATCCATGCGGCTGGCCGTGGTAGGACCGGCAGAGCCAATGGGCCTTCCCTCCCTGGCAGGGGACGGACCCATGTAATATATGATATTTCCGTCTATGTCAAACGGCAGTGTCTCCCCTCGGTCAAGCGCCTCATCCATCCGTTTATGGGCCGCATCCCTGGCCGTGTAAATGGTCCCTGTAAGATATACATAATCTCCTGCTTTTAAGGAAGCAGCTTCCTCTTTTGTCATTGGTACATTCATATGTCGGTTCATCAGAACAGGACTCCTTTCTCTATTTACAGTATTCGGCGGGCATGGCGGTTTACATGGCAGCATATGTTCACGGCAAGGGGAAGACCGGCAATATGGGTGGCAAAGGTCTCAACGTTCACGGCAAGGGCAGTAATCCTCCCTCCCAGTCCCCCCGGTCCTATGCCTGACTGGTTGATTCTGTTTAGCATATCTTCCTCCAGCTCCCTGACCCACTGCTTTGCGGGCTTATCCTCTATATTCCTGGTCAGGGCGTGTTTTGCCATCTCTGCACATTTTTCAAAGGTCCCCCCTATGCCCACTCCCACCACCATGGGCGGACAGGCATTGGGACCAGCGTCTCTCACAGCCTGTAGAATGGATGCCTTTACCCCTTCCAGGCCGTCTGCCGGTTTTAACATAAAAACCCGGCTCATATTCTCACTTCCAAATCCCTTGGGAGCCACTGTGATATCCATCTGTTCCCCGTCCACAATTTCATAATGAATCACAGCCGGCGTATTGTCCTTTGTATTCATCCGCTCTATGGGGTCCCCAACAACGGATTTGCGCAGATATCCCTGTTCATATCCCTGACGCACCCCCTCATTGACAGCATCTGCCAGCCTTCCCCCTGTTATATGTACATCCTGGCCTATTTTCATGAACACCACGGCCATACCGGTATCCTGACAGATGGGAATGCTGTCCTCTCCCGCGATTCTCAGATTCTCCTTGAGCTGTCCCAGAACCTGACGGCCCAGAGGGGACTCCTCCTCCTCCACTGCCTTTTCAAATACCTTCCTCATGTCCGGGGCCAGTCCATAATTGGCCTCCATACACATATCTCTTACTGCTTCTGTTATGGCTGCTGCGGATATCTCCCTCATTTCCTTTGCTCCTCCCATCCTTTTGCTATAATATCCTTAAATTCATCTTCCGGCATGGGCCTTCCGTAATAATACCCCTGAACACAGTCCACGCCGAACTGCCTTAATATTTCTATCTGTTCCTCTTTTTCCACGCCTTCTGCCACGATTTTCTGTCCCATTGCATGGAATGTCTCTATCATGCTCCGCACGAATACCTGGACCTTGGTGTCCCCAGGCAGACGCACCAAAAGACTTCTGTCCAGTTTGATATACTCAAAGGGAAGAGACAGGGCGCAGGATATATTGGAGTATCCGGTGCCGAAATCATCCAGATAAAAACCAAAGCCTTCCCCTGTCATTTCCTCCATTATCATTCTCATATAATCCATATCCTGCAGCAGGACCCGTTCCGTAACCTCAATCTTCAGTTTATCCGGGCTAAGACCGGACCGTTTCAGACACGCATTGATTCTACCGGAAAGATTGCGGTCCTCAAACTGCTGCATGGAGAGATTGATGGAAATGGAATCTATTTGGCCGGACATATGTCCAAGAAGCATACAGACTTCCTCCAGCACAATCCAGCTCAGGTCGTCAATCAGACCTGTTTCTTCCGCCAGGGGTATGAATTCAGCCGGAGATACCGGTTCGCCGTCATAGTCCCTGAGGCGCAGCAGAGCTTCGGCTGATGAGAACCTGTTTGTTTTCAGGTTAAAAACAGGCTGGTACCATACCTTAAATCGCCTTTGCCGGATGGATGTCTCCATGATATCCAGAATCCGCTTTCTTCTGTTTAACTGCTCCAGCAGTTCTGCATCAAACCGCCTCATTCCTCCCGGCTCCCTTTTGGCATAATGGATGCCGGATTCCAGGTACTCCATGATTTGGGTGGCGCTCCATCCCTGGCCGTTGTATACCACATCTGTAAAATACGCCTGGATATAACTGCCCAGCTCTCCCAGCTCCCATTTGTCCTCAAAACGTTCCTGTATCCTTTTAAGGCTGCAAAGGGTCTCTTCTTCCGTGCCATAGGGAAGAAGCACTGCAAACTCCACATTTCCAAACCGGAATGCCTTTGCCCCCGGCAGAATATGGTCCAGCTCCCCGGCAATGCGGTATAAAAACTCATCCCCCTTTTTATAGCTGAATTTCTCATTAATCAGTGAGAACTGCTTCAGGCATACAAGCACCACCTGAAAATACTGCCTGCTGGCCATTCTAAGGGATATCTCCTCAAAAAAGCAGTTCCTGTTTCCGATAAAGGTAAGGCTGTCCACCTCGCTTCGCCTGGTCTGGAAGCTGATAAATATAACCATATTGACAATGGCCATGAACATGCCGTTTAACTGAAGGTCCTTATATATATGCTGGAACACAATACAGATAGCCGCAATCACGGGCATGGTGCGGATTAAGCGGACCACCGGCCTGCTGACACTGCGGCGGTTGCGCATATAGCACACCACCAGCATGAGCATCTCAATGGCCATAACCAGATAGCCAACCCTGTTTAATGGGCCCCTTCTGTATATCCGGTTTTCACCGAAGTAAAACAGCACGCCGCTTTTAAGGTTCCATAGTACGATTCCCAGAAATATAATATTTAGAATAAGTACAATGCCGCCTGCCATCCTCAGGCAATGCTTATTATATACATGCTCCAATGTGAGGGCGAACATATAGACTGCCATAACCGAACAGGTTAGTACGCATAAAATAAAATACAGGCTGTTAAACAGCACATTCATCCCCCGGGAAACCGTAAACGGATGTGTAACCATATGTACGCAGACAATATTCAAAAGTATGGTTGCAACAGAAATCCACAGGCATACCTGATAGATTTTCCGCCTGTTGCTGGACACCAGCCGCCGTTCGTAATGGTATAAAATGAGTATAATGTGAATAATAAGTCCTAATAACTCTGCTGCCAATGACCACATAACCATATTGTTCGGTTCTCCTCTTTTGTCCGTAACCAGGTAAGGGAACAGAAACGCAATAACTATTTCATAAAAAGGCTGTCGTGACTGACAGCCTTTTCATGGAACTGAATCTTAAACCGTTTCATCTGAATCTGTTTCTGCTTCGCTTTCTTCCTCAGAATCCCCGTTCTCTTCCTCGTAATACTCTTCATCGTATACATTGCTGTCCTTGGTAACACTTTCCCTTACCTTGGCTATACTTGCCACCTTGATGTCGGATTCCTGGTCAATGCTCATAAGCTTGACGCCGGAGGTGTTGCGCCCAATCACGGATATATCGTCAACAGTCATGCGGATAATGATGCCCTCTGTTGTTATTATCATGATTTCCCTGCCGTCATTTACCAGCTTGGCCCCTACCAGATAGCCGGTCTTATCCGTACACTTATAGCAGATGACACCCTTTCCGCCCCTGTTCTGGGCACTGAATTCCGAAATCATGGTGCGCTTGCCCATACCGTTCTCGGAAACCACCAGAAGGCTGTCTCCCTGGCTCTGCATCTGCATTCCAATGACCTCATCGTCATCCTCAAACCGCATTCCGATGACGCCCATGGACACACGGCCGGTCACCCTTACATCTGTCTCATTGAAGCGGATACACATGCCCTTTCGTGTGACAAGAAGAATATCCTGGGTATTATCCGTTGCCTTTACCTCTATCAGCTCATCGCCGTCCCGGAGCACAATGGCCTGCAGACCGTTTTTGCGCACATGCTCATACTCCACCATAGGCGTCTTCTTGACCATGCCGTTCCTGGTAGCCATGAACAGATATTTGTCATCGTTGAATTCACGCATGGGAATGATGGCCGTAATCTTCTCCTCCGGCATCAGCTGCAGTAGGTTTATGATAGCCGTTCCCCTGGCCGTGCGCCCTGCTTCAGGTATCTCGTACGCCTTCAGACGGTATACCCGGCCGGTATTGGTAAAGAACATCATATAGTGATGGTTGGTGGTCATGAGCAGGTCCTCGATATAATCCTCCTCAATGGTCTGCATCCCCTTGATGCCCTTGCCTCCGCGGTTCTGGCTTCTGAAATTATCCACATCCATACGCTTGATGTACCCCAGATGGGTCATGGCAATGATGGTGTCCTCGTCCGGAATCAAATCCTCCATGGACATATCATCGTCATATCCAATGGCTGTGCGGCGGTCATCGCCGTATTTATCCGAGATAATCATAATTTCATCCCGGATAACAGTAAGCAGCTTCTTCTCATCTGCAAGAATAGCTTTTAACTCCTCAATCTTTGCCTGCAGTTCCCTGAATTCATTTTCCAGCTTCTCACGTTCCAACCCCGTAAGAGCGCGGAGCCTCATATCCACAATAGCCTGTGACTGGACATCGGAAAGTCCGAAGCGCTCCATCAACTGGTTCTTGGCGTCAGCCACATTGGCTGACCCGCGGATAATGCGGATAACCTCATCAATATGGTCCAGGGCAATGAGCAGACCCTTTAATATGTGGGCCCTTTCTTCCGCCTTGTTTAAATCATACTGTGTCCTTCTGGTAACGACCTCTTCCTGATGCTTTAAGTACTCCTCCAGCATCTGGTGCAGGTTCAGCACCCTTGGCTGGTTGTTAATCAGGGCCAGCATAATAACGCCGAAGGTATCCTGCAGCTGGGTATGCTTTAGCAGCTGGTTCAGGATTACATTGGCATTTACATCCCTGCGCAGCTCTATGTTTATACGCATGCCTTCACGGTTGGATTCATCTCCGATATAGGTGATGCCGTCAATTTTCTTTTCCTTGACCAAATCTGCGATTTTCTCAATGAGACGGGCCTTGTTTACCATGTAGGGAAGTTCCGTCACAATGATTCTGGACTTTCCGTTGGCCATGGTTTCTATGTTGGTCACTGCGCGCACCTTTATTTTGGCGCGGCCTGTTCGGTAGGCTTCCTCAATTCCCCTTCTTCCCAGAATGGTGGCTCCGGTGGGGAAGTCAGGCCCCTTCACTATCTCCATGATTTCTTCCAGGGAGGTTTCCCGGTCCTCCTCCACCCTGTTATCAATCATCTTCACCACTGCTCCGATGATTTCCCTCAGGTTGTGGGGCGGTATATTGGTGGCCATACCAACGGCAATACCGGATGTACCGTTCACCAGAAGGTTGGGGTATCTGGAAGGAAGTACAAGGGGTTCTCTCTCTGTCTCATCAAAGTTGGGTACGAAGTCCACGGTATCTTTATTGATATCTGCCAGCATTTCCATGGAAATCTTACTTAAGCGGGCCTCTGTGTAACGCATGGCTGCAGCGCCGTCTCCGTCCACAGAACCAAAGTTTCCGTGTCCGTCCACCAGAGGATATCGGGTGGACCACTCCTGCGCCATGTTAACCAGCGCGCCGTAAATGGAGCTGTCTCCATGGGGATGGTACTTACCCATTGTATCACCGACGATACGGGCGCACTTACGATGAGGCTTATCCGGACCGTTATTCAGCTCAATCATGGAATAAAGCACACGCCTCTGTACGGGCTTAAGACCGTCCCTGACATCAGGCAGGGCCCTGGCGCTGATAACACTCATGGCATAGTCGATATAGGACTGTTCCATGGTTTTTTTAAGGTCTACTTCATGAACCTTGTCAAATACATTTGGTTCCATATTCAATCTCCTTTATGTTTGCAGTCTAAAATCAGATATCTAAGTTCTTCACCTTTTTTGCATTGGCCTCAATGAATTCCCTTCTTGGCTCTACCTGGTCGCCCATAAGGGTGGTGAAGGTCAAATCTACTTCTGACGTGGTTTCCTCGTCCATGGTGACACGCAGAAGAATCCTGCGTTCCGGGTCCATGGTTGTCTCCCACAGCTGCTCCGCATCCATCTCTCCCAGACCTTTGTAACGCTGGATTTTATTACTGTTGTCCCGGCCAATCTCCATGAGGATGGAATTCAGCTCCTCATCGCTGTACGCATACCACACCCTCTTGTTCTTCTCCACCTTATAAAGCGGCGGCTGGGCCAGGTATACATATCCCTGCTTAATCAGTTCCGGCATGAATCTGTAAATAAATGTCAGAAGAAGGGTGCTGATATGAGCGCCGTCCACATCGGCATCCGTCATGATGATGATTTTGTGGTAGCGCAGCCTGGATATATCGAAATCATCATGGATACCTGTTCCAAATGCAGTTATCATGGCCTTGATTTCAGCATTGCCGTAGATACGGTCCATCCTGGCCTTCTCCACGTTAAGAATCTTACCGCGCAGGGGAAGGATGGCCTGGGTTGCACGGGAACGGGCTGTCTTCGCAGAACCGCCGGCGGAATCACCCTCTACAATGTAAATCTCGCAGTTCTCCGGATTTTTGTCGGAACAGTCAGCCAGCTTTCCCGGAAGAGCCATGCCGTCAAGAGCGGATTTACGGCGCGTCAAATCCCTGGCCTTCCTGGCAGCTGCCCTGGCCCTCTGTGCCAGTATGGATTTCTCGCACATGGACTTGGCCACAGCCGGATTCTGCTCCAGGAAATAGGTCAGCTGCTCACTGACAATATTGTCCACTGCCGCACGGGCCTCGCTGTTGCCCAGCTTCTGTTTTGTCTGCCCCTCAAACTGGGGATCCTCGATTTTAACACTGATAATGGCTGTCAGGCCCTCGCGTATATCCTCACCGGACAAGTTATCCTCGCTGTCCTTTAGGAGCTTGTTTTCCCTGGCATAATCGTTGAAGGTCTTGGTCAGGGCGTTCTTGAAACCGGTGAGATGGGTGCCGCCCTCAGGCGTATTGATGTTGTTTACAAATGTATAGATATTCTCTGTATAGGAATCATTGTGCTGCATGGATACTTCCACATACACGCCTTCCTTGGTTCCCTCGCAGTAAATAACCTGCTCGTAAAGAGGTGTCTTGCCCTTATTCAGGTATGTGACGAATTCCTTGATACCGCCCTCATAGTGGAATGTCTTTTCCTTCTTTTCTTCCCTGTCGTCCTTAAGGGTAATCCTCAGGTTCTTGGTCAGGAACGCAGTTTCCCTGAGCCGGATTTTCAGCGTGTCGTAATCATAGACTGTTTCCTCGAATATCTCCTTGTCAGGCAGGAATGTAACCTTGGTTCCATGCTGTTCCGGTCCGCATTTTCCCACAATTTTTAAGGGGTATGTTACCTTTCCCCTCTCGTAACGCTGCTGGTAAATATTTCCATTTTTATATACCTGCACCTCCAGCCATTCAGACAAAGCATTGACAACGGAAGCACCAACGCCATGAAGACCGCCGGACACCTTATATCCGCCGTTGCCGAACTTACCGCCTGCATGGAGGATGGTGAATACAACTTCCACGGCAGGAAGGCCCGCCTTTTTCTGGATATCTACCGGAATACCGCGGCCGTCGTCCACCACTGTGATGGAATTGTCCTCGTTGATGGTCACATCGATGGAATCACAATATCCCGCCAATGCTTCATCTACCGCATTATCTACAATCTCATACACCAGATGATGGAGACCTCTGGCTGATGTGCTGCCTATATACATACCAGGCCGCTTTCTGACCGCCTCCAGTCCTTCCAAAATCTGAATCTGGTCTGCTCCGTATTGCTCTCCCATGTTATATAATCATCCTTTCTTTCTAGTACGGCATTAATTCTCGTTGATGACAGTCCCGTCAATTACCTTGAATACCTTATCTATCTGGAACCTGTTGTTGACAAAATCGTCCAGACCCGTGCAGGTAATCATGGTCTGTATATGTTTGATGGCCGACAGCAGATGATTCTGCCTGCTGCTGTCAAGCTCTGATAACACATCATCTAATAGCAGGATTGGGTCGTCATGGCTTAATTGCTTGACCAGCTGAAGCTCTGACAGCTTAAGTGACAGGGCTGCTGTGCGCTGCTGACCCTGGGATCCGAACCTGCGTATATCAATACCATTAACAATAAAGCTAATGTCGTCCCTGTGAGGTCCCGACAATGTGGTCTTCTGTTTCATGTCCTGGGCACGGTTCCTCTTAAGGACATCCTCCATCTGGTCCTCCTGGGTGTAGGGTTCATAGGAAATGGATATATCCTCCCTGTCCCCTGTCAGACTCAGGTGGATGGCGTGCATGATTTCATTCAGCTGCTTAATAAATTCCCTTCGGAACTTAATTACCTCACGCCCGTAATTTACCAGCTGCATATCCCAGACATCCAGGGTTTCCTCGTATTCAGGCCTGAAAAACAGTTCCTTTAACAGCTTGTTCCGCTGAAGAAGGACCTTGTTGTACTGCACAAGGGAATGGACATAGAGTTTATTCAGCTGGCACAGTTCCATGTCAATGAACCGTCTCCTCTCAGAAGGCCCGTTTTTTATAATATTCAAATCCTCCGGCGAGAAGAATACCACATTGGCAATGCCGAACAGCTCGCTGGCCCTGCGTATGGGAACCCCATTGATGGCAATGCCCTTTGGCTTGTTCTTTTTCAGATGCATGTCAATGCGGTAAGGTACATTGTTTTTCCTTATCTGCAATTTAATATGGGATTCATCCTGATTGAACCGGATGATATCCCTGTCCTTGGCGCTTTTATGTGATTTGGACGTGCAGCACACATACACTGCCTCCAGGATATTGGTTTTTCCCTGGGCATTATCCCCATAGAGTATATTGGTTCCCTGATTAAACTCCATATGTAGTTCATTGTAGTTGCGGTAATTTTTCAGTTCTATGGATTCAATAATCATGGATTTCCCTACCAGTCTGTTACTTAGTGATTTTAATGGTTTCACCGTTATAGGTGACCACATCGCCGTCCACCAGTTTTTTCCCGCGCTGATGAGCAGTCTCGCCGTTTACCGATACAAGGCCGTCCTCAATAGCATACTTGGCATCTACGCCTGATTCCGCCAGGCCAGCCGCCTTCAGCGCCTGGCCCAGCTTGATATAGTCTTCCCTCAGTTTTATTATTTCCATACTTTTCCTCTCTTAGACATCCTGCTAGACAGTAGCAGCATTAAAATTAACAGGAAGAATCAGATAAATATAATTTTCCTCCTCGTCCTTGATAAAGCATGGGGACTTTGGATTCATCATATAAATATTGATTTCCTCGTCATCAATGACACGCAGTGCATCGATGAGGAACTTGGGATTGAATCCAATCATGATGTCCTTACCGGTTTTGTGAATCATCAAATCTGCGTTCATGGATCCAAAACTGGAGTTCAGCTTCAGTTCCATGGAATTATCGCCAATATTGATAATCAGCGGTTTCTTGTCGTTTTCGCGTATCAGGATGGTGGCGCGCTCAATACAGTCCAGGAATTCCTTCTTGTTTACCGATACCTTTGTCTCATAATCACTGGAAAGCATCTGGCTGATTCTGAAATATTCCCCTTCAATCAGACGGGACACAACGATTGTATTGTCAAATTCAAAGAGGATGTGGTTGGTGCTGAAGTAAATCAGAACCTCTTTCTCATTGTCGCCGCCCAAAATTTTGCTGACCTCGCTTAAGGTCTTACCCGGTACAATAACCTTGGTGTCCTCATAGTGGTCCTTTAAGCGGACCTTACGGATGGAGATTCTGTGTCCGTCTAGGGACACCACCTTCAGCTGGTTTTCATTGACCTCAAACAGCTCTCCGGCCATCATCTTATTGCTGTCGTTAGGTGAAATGGAGAATATGGTCTGCTGGATGACCTCCTTTAAGGTAAACTGGGACAGGCAGATATATTTATCCTTTTCTATATAGGGAAGATAGGCAAACTCTTCTCCGTCGCGTCCCTGGATATTAAATACAGAGTTCTCACAGCGTATGGTGGTGTTGAACTTATCATCTGATTCAATGGTAACGGATGCATTTTCACTGGAAAGCCTTCTGGTGATTTCAGAGAAAAGCTTTGCATCCAGTGCAATCTTTCCGTGTTCCAGTATGTCTCCCTCAACCCTTGTCTCAATTCCCAGCTCCATATCATTGCCTGTAAGCTTGATTTCGTTTGTACTGGCGTCAATGAGTATGCATTCCAGAATGGACATGGTGGTCTTGGAAGGTACTGCTTTCATTACAATATTAATTCCATTAACAATGGCGTCTTTTTGAAATCTTAACTTCATAATGTTGATAACTTCCTTTCAGAGTAATTGTGTGCCCGGTGTGTCATCTGTGAGTGAAGATATAGATAATTTTCGTAGAAACCGTAGTAGGGGCTGTGGGTTTGTGCAAAACTGTCTGAAGCCCTTGATAATTAAGGACAAGTACCTGTGGAACGGGCTGTGGAAACCATCCACTTTTCTCAGGGAAAACTTAAAGTTTATCCACAGATGGTTAAAAGTCATTCACAGGTCCTTCAGAAACGATCAGTTATCAACAGCCCGTCCACATGGATTCCACTTCCTATTGTGGATTAATCTTCTTTTTCAATATCTCTATGGTATTCCTTAAAGTATCGTCCTTTGCCATGTCCCCGGTAATCTTTTCAGCGCCGTGTATGATGGTGGTATGGTCCCTTCCTCCAAGATACCGTCCAATGGTCTGGAGTGGGGTGGCCGTCATATCCCTGCACAGGTACATGACAATCTGCCTTGGGTATACGATTTCCTTATTGCGTTTCTGGGATGAAATATCCAGTGGGGTCAGACCAAAGTGGTCGGAAACGACCTGGATTATCAGGTCAGGGGTCACTTCCCTCTGGGCATTGGGGGAAATGATGTCCTTTAAGGCTTCCTCGGCCAGCTCCAGGGTGATGTCGCATTTGTTGAGCCTTGATAATGCAACGATTTTTGTCAGGGCTCCCTCCAGCTCACGGATGTTGGATTTAATGTTGGTAGCGATGTATTTGATTACCTCGTTATCTATATTATATCCCTCCATCTCCTCCTTTTTGCGCAGGATTGCCATTCTTGTCTCATAATCAGGAGATTGGATGTCCACGGTCAGGCCCCATTCGAAACGGGAGCGGAGCCGTTCTTCCAGTGTCTCAATTTCTTTTGGCGGCTTATCTGAGGATATGATAATCTGCTTCTTTGATTCATATAATGTGTTGAAGGTATGGAAAAATTCCTCCTGGGTGCTTTCCTTACCTATGATGAACTGGATATCGTCAATGAGCAGGACATCGTTGTTCCTGTATTTTTCCCTGAATTCCGTGGTGGTTATGTTGTTCTTATTACGGATGGCGTCAATCAGCTCATTGGTAAAGGTCTCAGAGGTGACGTACAATATCTTGGATTTGGCGTTGTTCTTTAATATGAAGTGGGCGATGGCATGCATCAGATGGGTTTTGCCAAGTCCCACGCCTCCGTAAATAAAAAGAGGGTTGTAAATCTCACCTGGGGATTCAGCCACAGCCAGGGCGGCAGCATGGGCCAGGTTGTTATTTCCGCCTACAACAAAGGTATCAAAGGTATACTTGGGATTTAAGTTCGCGCTCTGTATGACATCGGGACTCACTAAAGCCTTGTTGTTCTTAATCAGCTGGGGGGAGGACGGTTCCTCCGCCTCCTCGATTTGCTCCTTAACTTTGAAATCCACCTCGCATTCCTTTTCAAGGAATTCCGAGATGGTTACCTTTAATAAAAATCCATATTTTTTGTTTACATATTGTAAAAAGGTCTGTTCGGGAACAATGATGGTTACTTTGTTGTCTTTAAAAGAGTGCGGCTTTAAGGGTTCCAGCCAGGTACTGTAGGAGATATTGGATATTTCGTGTTCTTCTTTTAAAGTAAGTAAGATTTTGTCCCAGTTTTCTTTGATTTTTTCGATCATTTTTTGTCTCCTAAAACTGTATTGCAGAATTGCCCAATCTAAATCTATTGTATACTAAAGTAAAAATTTTTTCAATGACAAGTGTAAAATATTGTGGATAACTTTGTGTATTGTGAGTGGAAGATCTGTGTAAGCCCTGTGGACAGGCCATTTGTCCACAAAAATCGTGAAAAAGTTAACCGGAGTTTTACACATGGTGGAAATACTAATAAATTCTGGTTTTTTTAGATAGGCCTGGGGAAAAAACAGTGAGTATCCCATACTTATCCACAACTTATCCACATTTTGTGGATAATGTTATGTAAATCTGGGGGCTAATGTGAAAATGTCCTTGCATAGAAAGGGAAACATGAACCTGAAACATTGACGCTGAGGTCTTTTTTACTTATAATTACGTTGTAGCATTGCATTGTATCTTTTTCATAAGAACAGTAGCAGGAGGAAAAAATGAATACTTTAACCAAAACCCGTGACCTGGTATTGGCGGCAGTTATTGCAGCCATTATCGTAATCATGGCCTTTGTGCCATTCTTAGGGTATATTCCGCTTGGATTCATGAATGCGACCACCGTTCATATCCCCGTGATTATCGGAGCCATTATACTGGGACCGAAATATGGGGCATTTCTGGGGTTGACATTCGGCCTGACCAGTTTGTGGAAGAATACCTTTATGCCAAATCCCACATCCTTTGTGTTTTCGCCCTTTGTTACCATGGGGCAGTTTCACGGAAATTTGGGAAGTCTGTTCATCTGCCTGGTCCCGAGAATACTGATTGGGGTCGTGGCCTATTATGTGTACCGTATGTTCATACGGATGCTTGGGAACAAGAGGAATAAGCAGGGGACCGCATTGTTTGCGGCAGGCGTGGCCGGATCCCTGACCAATACCCTTCTTGTTATGAATCTTATCTATCTTTTGTTTGGAGATAAGTATGCATCCGCAGCCAGCTGGACAGCCAAGTGGGTATACGGGGTAATCCTGGGCATCATCGGTATGCAGGGAGTGCCTGAGGCCCTGGTGGCCGGAATCATTGTGACGGCTGTGGCCGGAATTCTGCTGAAGATAACATCTGACAGCAGGCCATAGGCTGGTGGCCGGCAGGAATTCACACTAAATATAGTAATGTAGTTTTGCAATGCACACATTTTGTTGGGACAGCCCCTGAGGCTGTCCTTTTTTGCTGTTTTTTTGTTGATTTTTTGAGAAAATCCGCTTGACGAAGGCGGATTTCTTCTATATAATTGAGAAGATGTTTAATTATACTAGTCTAAATGTGTGTTTTCACATTGCCACATAATTTTGATAGGAGGTGCCCGGATATGAAGATGACATTTCAGCCTAAGAAGAGACAGAGAGCGAAAGTTCATGGCTTTAGAGCAAGAATGAAGACTACAGGCGGTAGAAAAGTTATTGCTGCCAGAAGAGCTAAAGGTAGAGCAAGATTATCTGCTTAATTGTTTCAAGCTTAAAGCAAAAGAACTACGGGCCACAGCAACATGTGGCCTTTTCTTTTCTTACCTTCCCGGATAACGGGAAGTGTTTTGACAACCTGATTGTAAGGAGTTTCGGATGAAACGATTTCCTTCCGTTAAGAAGAACAGTGAGTTCCAGGTGATTTACAGGAATGGAACTTCCTATGCAAACAGACTGCTGGTGATGTATATTATGGAAAACGGGGAAGATGAAAACCGCATTGGCATTTCTGTGAGCAAAAAAGTGGGCAACAGTGTTGTCCGCCATCATATAACAAGGCTTTTAAGAGAGATTTTCCGTTTAAACAATAATAGGATAAAGACTGGGTTAAACATCATCCTGGTAGCAAGAGTTGCTGCCGGACAATCGGATTACAAACATTTGGAGGGTGCTTACCTGCACCTGTGCGGACTGCATCACATTTTAAAAGAATCGAAGTGAAGTGATTATGGCAAGATATCTGATTTTGTTGGTAAGAGGATACCAGAAGTTTCTGTCGCCTCTTAAAGTAAGAACTCACTGCATTTACACACCTACATGCTCTCAATACGCCATTGAAGCATTACAGAAGTATGGTGCGTTAAAAGGTACATGGTTGGCCTGCAAGAGGATACTCCGGTGTCACCCATTTGCAGAAGGCGGTTATGATCCAGTTCCGTAAATCAAAGGAGGTAGCGTATTGAACAGTATAGCTGGCGCAGTAGTATTGACAAAAACAGGAGGTATTCTTGGGCCAATAGCTGATATCCTGGGGTGGATTATGGACCTGTTGTTCCGTTTTACCAGTACCTTCGGGATATTAAATATTGGTTTATGTATCATTTTATTTACCCTTGTAACCAAGGTGCTGATGATACCTCTTACCATCAAGCAGCAGAAATCATCGAAACTCATGGCGGTTATGCAGCCTGAGATAACGGCCATCCAGAAAAAGTACAAGGGCAAGGAAAATGACCAGAAGTACGCCATGATGATGCAGACTGAAATCAAGGCGGTTTATGAGAAGTACGGCACATCCATGACAGGCGGGTGCCTCCCTCTTCTGATTCAGATGCCTATTATTTTCGCATTGTACCGCGTTATCTACAATATTCCTGCATATGTACAGTCCGTAAGGGGATATTATGAAGCAGTGGTAAGCAAGCTTCCCAGCGGATATGAGTCGGCTCAGGCATTTACGGACCTGGCACAGGCCCACAAAATGGTGGGTGAGAGATTTGACTATACCAATGTAAACACAGTCATTGATTTATTATATAAGCTTACAGGGCAGCAGTGGGATTCTCTGGTCAATGCCTTTTCCTCCGTGGGACAGGCTGTTACGGAGACAGGCGTAAGAGTGGTGGATGCCATTGAGAACATGCAGAATTTCTTTGGCCTGAACATTGCATACACGCCGCTGCAGGTTATCATGAATTATTTTAATAAGGTAGACGACACCACCCTGATGACTGCATTCGCTGCACTGTGTATTCCGCTGCTGGCCGGCTTAAGCCAGTGGTACAGCACCAAGCTGATGACAGCCAACCAGCCCCAGCAGTCTGAAGAGGCTCCTGGCGCCAATATGATGAAGAGCATGAATGTGACCATGCCTTTGATGTCCGTATTCTTCTGTTTCTCATTTGCATCCGGTATCGGACTTTACTGGGTTGCACAGAGTGTGTTCACCATCATCCAGCAGGTGGGAATCAATTCTTACCTTAATAAGGTTAATATTGACGACCTGGTTCAGAAGAACATTGAAAAAACCAACAAGAAGCGCGCAAAGAAAGGCCTTCCTCCTACAAAAGTGGGCAATGTAGATGAGATGCTCAAGAAGATTGAGGCAAAGGAAGAAAAGGCAGAACAGGCCCAGATGGCTAAGATTGCTAAGACAAAGACCATTGTTGAGGAGTCTACCAAGTACTATAATGATAATGCCAAGCCCGGAAGTCTGGCGGCTAAGGCTAACATGGTTTCCAAGTATAATGAGAAGCATGAGAAGGGTAAAAAGTAGGAGGGTTTTGTATGGATATGATTACAGTTACTGCCAAGACAGTGGACGAAGCAGTTACAAAGGCGTTAATCGAACTTGAAACCACCAGCGACAAACTGGAATATGAGGTAGTTGATAAAGGAAGTACAGGATTCCTTGGTATCGGCGCAAAACCTGCCATTATTCGTGCTAAGAAAAAAGAGTCCGTTGAGGATAAGGCAATGGATTTCCTGTCCCAGATTTTTGGGGCAATGAATATGCAAGTGAACATTACGGCTGCATATAACCAGGAGGAGCAGGAACTGTCCTTAAACCTGGAAGGCGAGGACATGGGCATCCTTATTGGCAAGAGAGGCCAGACCCTGGATTCTCTTCAGTATCTGGTAAGCCTTATTGTGAACAAGGGAACGGAAGGATATCTCAGGGTTAAACTGGACACTGAGAATTACCGTGAGAGAAGGAAGGAAACCCTGGAGACCCTGGCTAAGAATATTGCTTATAAGGTTAAGAGGACCAAGAGGCCGGTGTCTCTTGAACCTATGAATCCTTATGAGAGAAGAATCATTCATGCTGCCCTTCAGAATGATAAATATGTGACCACCAGAAGCGAGGGGGAAGAACCGTTCCGCCATGTGGTGATTGCACTTAAGAAGGAAGCTTCCGGCGGTGAGAGAAAGGGACGTTACGACAGAAATAAGGGCGGACGTTATGACCGCTCTGAGCGTTCCGACCGTTCCGGAGGTTACAGAAGCAACCGCCGGAACAATGGAAATGGTTCATCACAGACATCTGTTGATGCGTCTGCTGAGACAGCTGCCGGTGAAGAGGAATAAGCCTGTCCAACCATGATTGGATGCAGGTGGTAATGAAACAGGTTAAGAGGCTGTTGCTGAAGCGACGGCCTTTTTGCTCTATTGTGAGGAGAGCCTATGAAGACAGATACGATTGCGGCCATAGCCACAGGCATGAGCAACTCAGGAATCGGAATTGTGCGAATCAGCGGTGAGGAAGCATTTTTTATTATTGATTCCATTTTCCGGAACAAAAAAGGGGAGAGGGTAAGGCTGAGCCTATCCCGGTCCCATACCGTCCATTACGGGTATATATATGACGGGGATGATAAGGTGGATGAGGCCCTGGTCATTATCATGAAGGGACCCCACAGCTATACGGCTGAGGATACGGTGGAGATTGACTGCCATGGGGGCGTCCTGATGGTCAGAAGGATTCTGGAAACCGTCCTTCATGCGGGCGCCAGGACAGCTGATCCGGGAGAGTTTACCAAGAGGGCTTTCCTGAACGGCAGGCTGGATTTGTCCCAGGCCGAGGCAGTTGCAGATGTAATTCATGCAACCAATGAATATGCGCTTAAAAGCTCTGTGAGCCAGCTGAGCGGTTCAGTGTCAAATAAGATTAAGGAGCTGCGCAGCCGGATTCTGTATCAGATTGCGTTTATCGAATCAGCCCTGGATGACCCGGAACATATATCCCTGGACGGATACGGGAAACAGCTGATGGATTCCCTGGAACCCATGATAGGGGAAGTGAGAAAGCTGCTTCTGTCGGCGGATGACGGCAGGGTCATGTCTGAGGGAATAAAGACAGTCATACTGGGCAAGCCCAATGCAGGCAAATCCTCCCTCATGAATGTGCTTTTAGGGGAGGAGAGGGCTATTGTCACGGAGATTGCAGGTACTACCAGGGATACTCTGGAGGAGCATATATATCTTCAGGGAATCAGTCTTAATGTGGTGGATACGGCCGGAATCAGGGATACAGAGGACGTGGTGGAGAAAATAGGTGTGGACCGGGCGTTAAAGGCAGCCAGGGACGCTGATTTGATTATTTATGTGGTGGATGGTTCCAGGCCCCTGGATGAAAGCGACAGGGAAATCATGGATTTCATCCAGGGCAGGAAATCCATTGTGCTGCTGAATAAATCGGATTTGGATTTGGAAGTGGGCACAGAGGAACTGGAACAGCTCTGCGGCCATAAGGTGATTCCCGTATCAGCAAAGGAAGAACAGGGTATCGAACTTCTGGAGCAGGAAATCAAGAAGCTGTTTTATCACGGTGAGCTGTCTTTCAATGACCAGGTTTATATTACCAATGCGCGCCACAAGGAGGCTTTGGAGCAGTGCCTTGAGAGCCTTAACATGGTAAAGGGAAGCGTTGAGGACAACATGCCGGAGGATTTTTATTCCATTGACCTGATGAATGCCTATGAACAGCTGGGATTCATTATCGGGGAGGCAGTGGACGATGATGTTGTAAATGAGATATTTGCAAAATTCTGTATGGGTAAATAGGGGAGCTTGTGTCAGGGACTGAAATTTGTTACCAATTAAATTTGACTCATGGATATGGAAGAGGAACGTGGAATGATGCCTTATTTAGAAGAAACATACGATGTGGTGATTGTGGGCGCGGGCCATGCAGGATGCGAGGCAGCTCTGGCCAGTGCCAGACTGGGCATGGAAACCATTATGTTTACGGTCAGCGTGGACAGCATAGCGCTGATGCCCTGTAATCCCAACATAGGCGGAAGCTCCAAGGGCCATCTGGTCAGGGAGCTGGATGCATTGGGGGGAGAGATGGGAAAGAACATTGACAGGACCTTCATACAGTCCAAAATGCTCAATGAATCCAAGGGACCGGCTGTCCATTCCCTGCGCGCCCAGGCTGATAAGCAGGATTACAGCAGGCATATGAGAAAGACCCTGGAAAATACAGACCATCTTACCATACGTCAGGCGGAAGTGTCCGAAATCATGGTGGAGCAAGGGGCAGTCAGCGGTGTAAAAACGTTTTCTGGCGCTGTGTATCATGCCAAGGCTGTAATACTGTGTACAGGAACATATCTGAAAGCCAGGTGTATTTATGGGGATGTGAGCAATCCTACAGGGCCTAACGGCCTTCAGGCAGCTAATCATCTCACGGAATCCCTGAAGGCAAACGGGATTGAGATGTTCCGGTTTAAGACAGGGACCCCGGCCAGAGTGGATAAGAAGAGTATTGATTTTTCCAGGATGGAAGAGCAGCTGGGAGATTCCAGGGTGGTGCCATTTTCCTTTTCAACGAATCCGGATGATATACAGAAGGAGCAGGTTTCCTGCTGGCTGACCTATACCAATGATGACACACACCGTATTATCAGGGAAAATCTGGACCGTTCGCCTCTGTTCTCAGGTGCTATCGAAGGAACCGGGCCAAGGTATTGTCCTTCTATTGAGGATAAGGTGGTTAAATTTCCGGATAAGAACCGACATCAGGTTTTTGTGGAGCCGGAGGGACTTTATACCAATGAGATGTATCTGGGAGGTATGAGCAGTTCTCTGCCTGAGGATGTACAGTATGCAATGTACCGTACAGTTCCCGGCCTTGAAAAAGTAAAGATAGTGCGGAATGCCTATGCCATTGAATATGACTGCATCAACGCCCTGCAGCTTAAGCCGACCCTGGAGTTTAAGAAGATTTCCGGTTTGTTTGCAGGCGGACAGTTTAATGGCAGCTCAGGGTATGAGGAGGCTGCTGTCCAGGGATTCATGGCCGGCGTGAATGCGGTGAGGAAGATACAGGGGCGTGAAGCCGTTGTACTGGACCGGTCACAGGCATATATAGGCGTTCTTATTGATGACCTGGTTACAAAGGAGAATCACGAACCCTACCGAATGATGACTTCCAGGGCAGAATACAGACTTTTGCTGCGCCAGGATAATGCGGATATCAGGCTCAGAAAAATAGGCTATGACATTGGTCTGGTAAGCCATGAGGAGTATGAACATCTTTTAAAGAAGATGGATGATATACAGTCAGAGATAAAACGGCTGGAAAAGACTGTGATAGGTGTAAATGACCAGGTTCAGGCGTATTTGGAAAAGTATGGAAGCACGTTATTGAAATCCGGAATTACGCTGGCAGAGTTGGTGAAGAGACCGGAATTGGATTACGATAAACTGGCGGAACTGGATAAAGACAGACCGCTGCTTCCTGATGATGTGAGGGAACAGGTTAATATTGAGATTAAATATGAGGGGTATATAAAGCGCCAGATGCAGCAGGTTGCTCAGTTTAAAAAGCTGGAGAATAAGAAGCTGCCTGAGGACTTTGACTATTCGGAAGTCAACAGTCTCCGCAGGGAGGCTGTCCAGAAGCTGAATAAGGTGCAGCCGGCCACCATTGGACAGGCGTCCCGTATATCCGGCGTATCACCGGCAGACATATCTGTCCTGCTGGTGCATTTTACGAGAAAGCAGTGAGAGGATCCGATATGACAGATACATTTAGACAGCGGATGGACCGGGAGTCAGGACTCCTGGGCATAAGGTTAAGTGAGAAACAGATCGAGCAGTTTTTTACTTATTATGAAATGCTGGTGGAAAAAAATAAGGTGATGAATCTGACAGCTATAACAGATGAACCGGATGTGGTGTCCAAACATTTTAGTGACAGCTTGTCACTGTTTAGAGTGCTGAAGATAGGGGAAATGGACAGGGCATTTGGTTGCGGTAGAGATAGCGGTGTCTTAAGTGATTGTAACAGCAATGATGGTCCTGTCTATGATAAGGGTATGCTGGATGGAAAATCTGTTATAGATGTGGGCACAGGCGCTGGCTTTCCCGGAATACCACTTAAGATAGCATTTCCGGGAATAAAGCTTACATTGCTTGATTCCCTGAATAAGAGGGTCAAATTTTTAGAGGAAGTCTGTAACCAACTGGACTTAAGGAACGTGGAATTTGTTCATGGGAGAGCTGAGGATATTGGGAGGCAGACAGAGCACAGAGAAATATATGATTGGTGCGTGTCCAGGGCTGTTGCTAATTTGGCTTCCTTGTCTGAGTATTGTATGCCTTTTGTGAAAATTGGTGGTTTTTTTGTTCCTTATAAGTCCGGAGAGATAGAAGAGGAATTGAAATCCGCAGGTAAAGCTATTGGTATATTGGGGGGAGAGCTTGAATTTGTAGATAAATTTATGCTGCCCGGTACAGATGCCTCCAGGTCTTTGGTGGTTATTAAGAAGGTAAAGGGGATTTCTAAGAAGTATCCGAGAAAAGCAGGTATGCCGACTAAGGAGCCGTTGGGGTAGAGTTTAATTAATGTATGTTAAAGAGAGATTGGTACTGTAGGAGGGAATGTTTCACGTGAAACATTCCTTTTTTTTGCGGATTGTATTGGAATAAACTTATAGATGGAATTGAGAGATAAATAAAAGAAATAAATTGAGAGGAAGGAGATTTTCAGGTAGAAGCAATGAATATATAAATATATGAATAAGCTAAGGATGTAATGGAAGATTAGGTATAGACTGAAAAAGATTGAGATAAGAATTGAGATAGGTACTGAGATAAGAGCTGAGATAAGAAATGAGATAAGAAATAAGATAAGAAGTGAGATAAGATGAGAGGTAAAAACTCAAATTTTAGCTATAAACTATTTTAATATGCTCGAATAGAAAATAAGTATATAGGAGTATAGATATATATAGAGATAAATGGAACTAGAAATGAAAATAGAAATTAGGATATCAATTAATATATAAGTCAATCTATGTATATAGGCTGTTGACAGTTGAGGTTGAAATAATTAGATGTCAGATAGATGTATATATAGATATATAACGAATGGGACAAGCTGAAGATATAAATATAGGTTTAGATATAATAATATAAAAAGTTATATGAAGAATTAATTCAAGATTATTAAGCGTTTGTATATATAATGAAACAAGAGTTTAATCATGATTTAACGAAAGCAAATAATAAAACTATAGATAAAAGCATTGTAATTATATAATTAAATAATAAATGTAACACTTTTATAGTTATAAAAATAAGAAGGTACAATATCAGTGATACCTTCTTATTTTACTCATATGCAAGATAAATAAAGAATATAAAATAGAAATATTTTATCTGACAAAGATAGTAATGCAGGTCCTTAAAATGGCAGATTAAAAGACTATGCTATAATTTTAAGATTAATCTGCCACTTCACGCATCATTTGTATTTCATGTGCATAGCCATCTAAATCATTGGGTGTCTCCAAATAAAAAGGAAGATGTTTCAGCTCCGGATGTGTGACAATCCGTTTAAAAGTGTCCAGTCCAATATACCCCTCACCTAGCTTTGCATGTCTGTCTTTGTGTGCGCCCAATGGGTTTTGGCTATCGTTTAAGTGAATGGCTTTTAAGCGATTCAATCCAATTTTATTATCAAACTCTGTCAGAATATCATCTAAATGGTTGACTATATCATAGCCCCCATCCCATATATGGCAGGTATCGAGGCAGACCCCCATATGGGTATTCAACTCAATTAAATCCAGTATCCGCCTTAACTCATCAAACCCACTGCCAACCTCACTACCTTTTCCTGCCATTGTTTCAAGCAGGACAGTAGTGGTCTGTTCCGGGGCAAGTATTTCATTTAACATTTCAGCAATAAAATGAATGCCTATATCAGTTCCCTGCTTTACGTGACTTCCCGGATGGAAGTTATACATATTACCAGGCGTATATTCCATTCTTACTAAATCATCCGCCATGGTACGTTTAGCAAACTCTCTTAATTTTGGGTCGGCAGAACAGGCGTTTAACGTGTATGGAGCATGAGCTAATATTGGACTGATGTCAAGTGACTGGGCCTCCGCCAAAAATTCTTTCACATCATGCTCATCTATTGCTTTGGCATTACCGCCCCGTGGATTACGGGTGAAAAATTGAAATGTATTTGCGTTTATTTTTTTGGCATCCCTTGCCATGGCCCGATATCCCTTTGATGAGGATAAATGGCATCCAATTCGTAGCATATAAAAGGTCCCTTTCTTTTTATGGTATATTTTGTTATGTAATCAGTTTTCCAGCATTGATGTAATAGTAAAAAAAGGTCCGGAAATATCAATCCGAACCGTATGTTTCACGTGAAACATTTTCCTGCTTTAGGATAAATAAGTTTGAATCATATCAAAAACTTCTGCCGGTTTTTCCAAATGAGGCAGTAATTTTGTGTTTGGTATAACCGCACACTCAATGGCAGGATTGTATTCTTTATATTCCTCCATACATTCCCTGATATCATCTAAGGCGCCTCCGCCTAATAAATATATGCTGTTATCAATTTTCTTAAGAGCGCCCGCTATATTACATTTAACATAATTGCATTTTAAGCTGGCATAGACAGATTTAGGAGATTCACCTAAATGTGCCGACTCATGATAAGCATCAATTATTCTTGCCTTTACAGAATAGGGATTATAATAATAATTTGTCAAAAATTCTTTTGTTATAAACTGCTTACTGCAAGCAATATTATATATTAAGGTACCAACAATGGGTAAATCTAATATAATCTTATAAAGTTTTGCATTCCTTCCAGGCACCTGACTGCAGGAGAGAAGACTCTCAGGGTTTATAAAGAATAGCTGGTTAAAGAGCTCAGGACTATTGCTGCAGGCCATGACACCTAATGCGGTTGAGGAACCACTGGCTATCATATCTGTCCTGTGTCCAATCTCTGATTTTATAAAATCAGAGAGAAGCTGGACATACAGATAATTGGTGTAGGTGAGATTCGGCTTCTCTGAACGGCCAAAACCAAGGAGGTCGATGGTGTATACTGTATATGTCTCTGCTAATTTTCCAACCAGATTCTTCCATTCATATCCGCTGGAGGCAGGAGCCAGGTCGTGTACCAGCAGAATAGGTTTACCAGTTCCTACCTTAGTATAATGTATATTTCCTAAGCGCCATTTATAACACAGTGCCTCTGGTTCTTCCAGTACATTCCGGGACGTGGCCGAAAGTTTTATAGCTTTGTTAATCAGAGCAGTAGCAGCAGCAGCTCCGGATGACAGTATAAGTAAGGTCAGTAATTTATTCCTGGTTTTCATTCAATAGTCTCCTGAAATTACATATTATATAGCCGGTTTTTTGATTCTTCTCCATTATAATACAAGCTGGGGGCTATTACAACGGTTAGAGAATTAAATTATTATTAAGACAGGGTAGGATTAGGATGCCACTTTTCTGCATTAAAAATGTTTCACGTGAAACATTTTTTTGTATAAAACATGAAAATTCTTTTTTTCTCCTAATTTCCCGTAGGAAAAGCATAGGACTTGTGTTATAATCGTAAAAGTAATCGAAGAAAAGTTTGTTTTTTTCGAGAAAGGAATTTATACATATGGGACGAATCATAACAATAGCCAATCAGAAGGGTGGGGTTGGTAAAACGACAACAGCCATTAATCTTTCTGCCTGTCTGGCTGAAGCAGGACAACATGTTATGCTGGTGGATTTTGACCCCCAGGGAAATGCCAGTAGTGGTCTGGGACTGGAACAGGAAGATTTTGATAGGACTGTTTACGACATGCTGATTGAAGAGGCATCTGTGGATGAATGCATTATTAAGGAAATACAGCCAAATCTGGACGTGCTTCCTTCCGATATGAATCTGGCAGGAGCAGAGATTGAATTTCAGGAAGTCGAGAATAAGGAAAAGCTTCTGAGCAGCTATCTGAATCAAGTTCGAGATACATACGATTTTATCATCATTGATTGTCCCCCATCTCTAAATATACTGACTATAAATGCACTGACGGCCGCAGATACCGTACTGGTTCCTATACAGTGTGAGTATTATGCTTTGGAGGGACTCAATCAGGTGTTAAAAACTGTGGATTTGGTTAAGAGAAAACTGAATCCGGAGTTGGAATTAGAAGGCGTGGTATTTACCATGTACGATGCAAGGACAAATCTGTCACTGGAAGTAGTGGAAAGTGTTAAAAGCAGCTTAAACAGAACAATATATAAAACCATTATACCAAGAAATGTACGCCTGGCTGAGGCACCCAGTCATGGCATGTCTATTAATCTTTACGATTCAAGGTCAACGGGGGCTGAGAGCTATAGAATGCTTGCGGCAGAAGTTATGAGCAGAGGAGAAGAGTTGTAATGGCTAAAAAAGGATTGGGTAAAGGATTGGGAGCCATCTTTGGAGAAGATGTCATAAAGGAAAGCGAAGAGGAGATTGCAAAGGCAAAGGCAGCTACCACTGATAAAGGAGATGGCAACAGCGGGGAATTATTGGTGAAAATGGCCTTGATTGAACCCAATAGGGAACAGCCCAGAAAGGATTTTAACGAAGAACAGCTGGCAGAGCTGGCTGATTCCATTAAACGATATGGTATTTTGCAGCCCCTTTTGGTTCAGAAAAAGGGGACATTTTATGAAATTATTGCCGGAGAACGCAGATGGCGTGCTGCCAAGATAGCTGGATTAAAGGAAATACCGGTTGTTCTGCGGGAGTACAACAAGCAGGAAAGCATGGAAATAGCACTGATTGAGAATGTGCAGAGAGCTGACCTGAATCCTATTGAGGAGGCCTTGGCATATCAGCGTCTTGTATCTGAATTTAAGCTGACCCAGGAGGAAATAGCGGCCAGGGTATCGAAAAACAGAGCCACCATCACCAATTCCATGCGTCTTTTAAAACTGGATGGCCAAATACAGGAGATGCTGATTCAGAATCTTATTTCCAGCGGTCACGCCAGAGCGCTATTGTCATTGGAAGATAAAGGACTTCAGCTGAAGGCTGCAAAGATGATATTGGATGAATCACTCAGCGTCAGAGAAACAGAGCGTCTTGTAAAACGGCTGGCAAAGGAAGCAGAGACAGGAGAAGAAAAGAAGGACAAATCTAAGGACGAGGCATTAGCCTTGATATATCAGAGCCTGGAAGAGCGTATGAAGAGCGTCATGGGTACAAAGGTCAGCATCCACAACAAGGATAAAAATAAAGGACGCATTGAAATTGAATATTATTCTGAAGCAGAATTAGAGCGGATTGTGGAAATGATTGAATCAATTCGCTAGGTACAAAGGAGAGATGGATATTATATGGAGAACAGCATCTTAAATCAAATTCCCTTTGACCCTGCATATATCATAGCAGGGTTATTGATATTAGTGGTTCTGCTGCTGATATTGACGATTACAACAATGACAAATGTAAGAAGGCTAAATCGCCAATATGACTATTTTATGAGAGGAAAAGATGCAGAGACTCTGGAAGATGTCATTCTGGACCAGATTGAAGAAATCAGGGATTTAAGGGCCGAAGACAGGTCAAATAAGGATTCCATCCGAACATTAAACCGGAATCAGAGAGCCTCATTTCAAAAGTATGGGCTTGTCAAATATAATGCCTTTAAAGGAATGGGAGGGAACCTCAGTTTTGCATTTGCCATGTTGGATTACACAAACAGCGGATTTGTATTAAACTGCGTTCACAGCAGAGAAGGTTGTTATCTGTATATTAAAGTGGTGGATATGGGACAGACCGATATTGTTCTGGGCAATGAGGAACAAGAGGCGTTGGAACAGGCTCTTGGTTATATTAAAAAAAGTTAACCACATAATAATTGTAAAAGACTGGAAAATATCCGGTCTTTTATTTTTTTAGAGAAATGGTTGGAAAGTTGGCGCATAATGGATTTGGCCTGCATATGATATTGGTAAGAGAAAATTGGAAAAGGGAGAGTAGATGCAGGACATTGAATACCTGAAAAGTATGTATCCATCAGGAATAAGAATCTTGCAGGGGTATGTGGCAGAAGCTTGCGACAGATTGGATTATAAAAACAGCCCTATGTATGATGAGTATCCTGACCATATGATGATTAACCGGATTTGCAATACAATCTGTGATACTGTGATTGCATCTGAAGGTGCGGAAAAAGTCAAAAGCATGTGGAACATATCAGAGAATGACAAAGCCGTCATGGAAATGGCAGAACTCAAAAAAGATATGAGCCGGCTGGATGAGGATTTGTTTACAGAGGATAATGAGTTGGAAGTAGAGCAGGAACAGGAATTAGTGAATGTTCCGGCAGATGACATAAGTGAGGCGGAAGACATTGGTGAGAATGAGGACGTAGAAATCACTGAGGAATTACAGGAAGAGCAGGCCATTTCCAATACCCAATATGATTTCCAGGGATACAGGGAATCAGTGGTAAATCCATCCGGAATCATAATGGAGACTCAGGAAATAAGAGCTATGGAACCTGGTTTTCCGGGAAATGAAAGAATGGGTGGACGACCTAATATGGGGCAGGGTTCAGGCAGGCTGCCCATGGGAAATAAATCAGGCAGACAGTCTATGGGCCCCGGCCCGGAAAGACAGTCTATGGGCCCCGGCCCGGAAAGACCGCCTATGGGCTCCGGCCAAGGAAGACCACCCATGGGACCTGGTCCGGGCAGACCACCTATGGGCCCCGGCCCGGAAAGACCGCCTATGGGCCCCGGCCAGAGCAGACCACCTATGGGACCTGGCCCGGAAAGACCGCCTATGGGCCCTGGCCCGGAAAGACCGCCTATGGGACCTGGCCAGAGCAGACCGCCTATGGGCCCCGGCCCGGAAAGACCGCCTATGGGACCTGGCCCGGAAAGACCGCCTATGGGCCCCGGCCAGAGCAGACCACCTATGGGACCCGGCCAGAGCAGACCACCTATGGGACCTGGCCCGGAAAGACCGCCTATGGGACCTGGCCCGGAAAGACCGCCTATGGGACCTGGCCCGGAAAGACCGCCTATGGGCCCTGGCCCGGAAAGACCGCCTATGGGACCTGGTCAAGGCAGACCACCCATGGGACCTGGTCCGGTGAGGCCGCCGCAGCCACCGAGGCCCACGCCACCACCACCAAGGCCGCAGCCACCGAGGCCCACGCCGCCGCCGAGACCGCCACAGCCACCGAGGCCGCCGCAGCCGCCCAGGCCCACGCCGCCGCAGCCGCCCAGGCCTACACCTCCTCCGAGGCCCATGCCCAGGCCGCCCAGACCTCCCAGGCCGGTTCCTCCGCCTCCCAATCACGGAAACAAACCATCCTGGTTAAGAGACATGATTAAGGTGCTTCTGCTCAACGAAATGTTCCACAGGAGATGCGCCAGAGGCATGTGCGCCTTATAGGAGCAGTAAGGATATGACAAATATATTATTAATAAAATTCCGAAAAGATTAAGTTGTAGTTTTACTGGATATTATATAAAATAGATATGATACAGAGCAACCAGTTTAAAGGATAAAATCACATATGAAGAAAATATTGCAAAAAGCAGGGATTTTGTTCCTGATATTCATAGGGGCATTGGTTGTGTATTTCATCAGTGCCAGAAACACAATGGAAAAAGAATCAGCCGTATATACATCCATGGAAGAACCGTCGCTGCCAGTGGTTTATACTCAACTGGGCAGTCAGGAAATCAATTGCCTGCATGGATACATGCAGGAGATGGGGAATCAGGCAGCCAGGGAAAGTATCTCTGTGCTGCCTGAAGACCGTGGGCTTCATATCCGGATACAGGAGTATGGAAGCACCATTACAGGCATCAGCTACGAGGTGAGGAATCTTACTCTGGACAGGCTGGTGGAGCGGACTGTGGTGGAAGAGTGGGACAGCGGAGACGGAAGTGTCAGCGCAGTGCTGCCGATTCAAAACCTGCTGGCCAGGAATGAAACATATCTTCTGTCAATTACAGTAACCACAGGGGAAAAGGAGATACATTATTACACAAGAATCATGTGGCCGGATAACACCTATGCATCAGATATGGTCCGGCTGGCTGAGGAGTTTACCAGAAAAAGCCTGGATTACAATCAGGCAAGGGACCTGGTATTCTATCTGGAAACCAATGATACAGAGGATAACAGCTCCCTGGGCCATGTTACCATCAGGGCCAGCTTCAGTCATCTGACATGGGATGGCCTGGATGTGGAGATGGTGGGTGAGCCCCTGGTAACTCTCCAGGAGTTTGACGGCATCATGGGACAAATCCAGATTCGGTACCAGGTTGCCATTAATGAGGAGGACGGAACACGTTCCCTGGTGAATGCAGAGGACAATTTCACCATGAAGTGGAATGAACAGAGAATTTACCTCATGAACTATGAGCGAAATGCCAATGAAGAGTTTGACGGAGGACCCCGGTCTTTTTCAGGCAAAAAGATTCTTCTTGGAATCACCAATGACCACAAGGTAAGGACCATGAAGAGTCCAAAGTCCAATTATGTGGCGTTTAAAACAGGCGGTGACCTGTGGTGTTATGATTATGATGATAAACAGGCCGTATGCGTATTCTCCTTCAGAAGCAATTCAGACGACAGGGTAAGAAGCGGTTACGACAGACATGATATAAAGATATTGTCCGTGCAGGACGATGGTTCCATGGATTTCCTGGTGTATGGATATATGAACAGGGGCAAATATGAGGGCCGGATGGGTGTTGTATTTTACCGCTATGATAAGGAGCAGGATACGGTTCAGGAGAAGTTTTTCCTGCCTGCATCCGAATCCTATGAGATGGTGAAAGCAGATGTGGACAAATTGTCCTATCTCAGTGAAAATGATATGATGTACATTATGCTTCAGGGCACTGTATTCGGTATTGACCTTAAGAGCAATGAATCCCTTGTGGTGGCCCAGGGGCTGACGGAGGGAAGCTATGCTGTCAGCGGGGACGCCAGCCGGTTTGCATGGCAGGAAGGCCAGAACCTGTATGAGTCCCAGAAGGTCCATGTTATGGATTTCAATACTTCCCAGAAACAGGAAATCGTGGGAGAGGTAAATGATTATGTCAGGGTACTGGGGTTTGTTGGAAATGATTTGATTTACGGACTGAGCAACTCCAAGGATAAGTGGATTGTCAACGGCCGCCTGAAGGGTATGCCTATGTATGCAATGTACATTGTGGATACACAGATGCAGGTGGAGAGCGAATACAGGAAGGACGGCATTTATATAACGGATGTAGTGGCCCAGGACGGAAGAATTCATCTGAAGCGTCTGGTGCCGTTGGGAGAGAACCAGTATCTGTATCAGAATGAGGATACCATTGTGTGTAACCAGAGAGTTGAGAAGGACCCCTTAGAGGGAATCGGCTGGTTTGCCTCCCAGGATAAGGGAAAGGTTTATTTTGTCCAGTCAGATTCGGAAATTAACGGAGATAAGGTCCGTACATCTGCGCCCAAGGCATTTTCCTATGAATATACAAGCGTTCTGGATACAGGAAAGGCGGCATCCCCGTCATCTGAGAACGGCATGGTATTCAGGGCATATGGAGGCGGGCATTACATTGGCTCATCCAGAACCTTCAGCCAGGCAGTGGAGATGGCCTATGGACAGATGGGCTATGTGACGGACAGCAGCCAGCATATTGTGTGGGACAGAATCAACAGGCAGCCCATACGCAATATAAAAGCTCCGGTGGATGAGGCAAGGAAGGTTACAAAGTATCTGGACGCATTTGACGGCAGCCGTGTCTATGAGGACGGACTTATACTAATCGATGCAGGAGGATGCAGCCTGAACCAGATTCTGTACTATATTGACAAGGGTATCCCTGTGATAGCTTATGTGGAATCAGGACAGTATGTGCTTTTATCCGGCTATGACCAGTATAATGTGACACTCTATGACCCTCAGACCCAGGAGACACAAAAGATGGGGCTCAATGATGCCACAGAGTATTTTAAGAACCTGCAGAATGATTTCCTGTGCGCTCTGGCAGTGGAGTAGACAGTGTACTTTAGGGTGTGCATTTTCGTTTTACTTTACAAATCTGATTCTTATGGTATAATCTAAGAAGATGTAAATAAATTATGAACAAATGTTTAAAGATTTCTTTAGGAGTATTTTCCTTATATATAGGGTTTGTTTAAATAAAAATCAGAGGTGTGGAATGGAACAATATATTATCAAAGGCGGGAATCCACTGGTGGGAGATGTGACCATAAGCGGAGCCAAGAATGCCGCACTGGGAATACTGGCTGCTTCTATCATGACAGACGAGGATGTGGTGATTGATAATCTGCCGGATGTAAGGGATATCAATGTACTGTTAGAGGCAATTCAGGAAATTGGTGCAAGGGTTGACAGGATTGACCGACACACTGTAAAGATAAATGGAAGCAATATAAGCGAGGTATCTGTTGATGATGAGTATATCAGAAGGATACGTGCTTCTTACTATTTCATAGGAGCTCTTTTGGGCAAGTATAAGAGCGCCCAGGTTCCTCTTCCGGGAGGATGCAATATCGGCAGCAGGCCCATTGACCAGCATATCAAGGGATTCAGGGCTCTGGGAGCCGAGGTTACCATTGAGCGCGGGGCTGTTATAGCCCATGCCATCGACCTGGTGGCAAGCCATATTTATCTGGATGTGGTTTCTGTGGGAGCCACCATCAATATCATGATGGCTGCGGCCCTGGCAGAGGGCCAGACTATTTTGGAGAACGCTGCAAAGGAACCCCACATAGTTGACGTTGCCAACTTCCTGAACAGTATGGGCGCCAATATTAAGGGCGCGGGTACGGATACCATCCGTATCAGGGGCGTGAACCGGCTCCATGGCACGGAGTATTCCATTATTCCGGACCAGATTGAGGCAGGTACGTTTATGTGCGCTGCTGCAGCTACCAGAGGCGATATCATGATTAAAAACGTGATTCCCAAACATCTGGAAGCCATTTCCGCCAAACTGACGGAGATTGGCTGTGAGGTTATTGAATTTGACGATGCGGTCCGGGTGGTGGGAAAACCTTCCCAGAGACATACGGATATTAAGACCCTTCCTTATCCCGGCTTTCCTACGGACATGCAGCCTCAGATGTCGGTTGCCCTGGTCCTGGCCAATGGAACCAGCATGGTAACGGAGAGTATTTTTGAGAACAGGTTCAAATATGTGGACGAGCTGGCCCGCATGGGCAGCAATATAAAGGTAGAGGGCAATGTGGCTGTCATAGACGGCGTGAAACGCCTGACAGGAGCCCAGGTCAATGCACCGGATTTGAGGGCGGGAGCAGCCCTTGTGATTGCAGGACTGGCGGCTGACGGCTATACGGTGGTGGATGAAATCGGATATATCCAGCGCGGATATGAGTGTTTTGAAGAAAAGCTCCAGGGACTGGGAGCCATGATTGAAAAAGTAGATTCTGACCGGGAAGTACAGAAGTTTAAACTGAGGGTTGGTTGATAACAGGAGAGAATACAAGGCAGGAGGGTGTACCGGAAGGTGCATGGTTCCTGCCTTTTCTTTCAGAGGCAGAACAGAACCCGGACAAACAGACATAAGAAGGATATGTGGAACGAATATGAAACAGGAATTTTATTACCAGCAGATGAGTAAAGCGCAGCAGAATGCCTACAGGGCCATGCTGGACGGATTTGAGGCCTTATCGCCGGAATTTCCGGTCCTGCGCCTGGATGGAAAGGAGCTGTCGGATATTTTCTTCAGGCTGCGCCTGGACCATCCGTCTATATTTTTTGTGGAGGGCTTTCATTACCGGTTTGCCCAGAATTCAGAGTATGTACAGATGATACCGGAATATATGTTTGAGAAAAAGAAGATAAAGGAAATGCGGACAGCTCTGGAGTCCAGAATCAGCCGCCTGGTGCGTCAGGCAGAGGCTATGACGCCGGAGGATAAGGAGAAGTATGTACATGACTTTATCTGCTCCAATGTTACCTATGACAAGCTGAAAAAGCAGTATTCCCATGAAATCATAGGCCCTCTCCAGCAGGGAATCGGGGTCTGTGAAGGCATTGCCAAGACCGTGAAAATACTGTGCGGCAGGCTGGGACTGGAATGCATCATAGCCATAAGCGAATCAGCCCCTGACAGGGGAATTAAATACCGCCATGCTTGGAATCTGGTAAAGCTAAAAAACACATGGTACCACCTGGATGCCACCTTTGACAATTCCCTGGGACGGTATGGACAGAAGCGGTTTGATTATTTTAACCTGGATGACAAGATGATATTCAGGGACCACCAGCCTTTGGTGTATAAAGTGCCTGAATGTACGGACGGAGGCAGGTTTTATTACAGGGAGAACCGGCTGTCCCTGACCAGGCTGGAGGATGTGGCCGGGCGTTTTAAGACAGTGCTGAGGAAGAAACAGCCCTATTATGTATTCCATTGGCGGGGCGGGTATCTGACCAGGGACGTGCTGGAGCAGATTGCAGGAATTGCGTCTGAGGCTGCCAGGGAAAAGGGAAGGTTTGTCAGGATGTCCGTGAATTACCCCCAGGCCGTGATGGAGCTGGCTGTGACGGATTACCAGCCCGGGCAGGAGATATGCAGGGAAGAGGCCAATGAAGGGGAGCTGTCGGGAGAGTCATAAAGACGCGCTGAAATCCGGAAATCGGATTGTATTAGTGCAATATACACAATAAAAGTGCGTCCGCGGAAGAAAAACCCAAGTAAAAATGTATTAAATATGAGAAAAATACCTGTAATTATAAGAAGTATTTGACAGAAAAGTACTTGTAAGTTATAATACAAGTTATCAGAGATAGGAAAAATAAACGGCCTGACATGCAGAAGGCCCGGAGAATGGATGATGATATGAGTGCAGAATTTGATTTGCATGCATTGGATAAAAAGGATATAAGGGAACAGGTTTTTGACCAGCTTCTTTCACAGATTACCACAGGCAAATGGAAACCGGGAGAGAAGATACCTTCAGAGAATGAGCTGACTAGCATTATGGGCGTCAGCCGTATATCTGTGCGGGAAGCTATACAGAAGTTAGCTGCCATGGATTTGGTGGAGACATACAGGGGAAAAGGGACATTTGTCAAGGAGTTTACCACCAATAATTATCTGAAGTCCCTGACGCCCATGCTTCTCATGACCCCGGGGGATATACTGTTTGTGGTGGAATACAGAAGAATTCTGGAAGTGGGAATCATTGACCTGTATACCAGGAATACCACGGAGCGGGATATTGTCTTCTTATCCAGGACACTGGATAAGATGAAACAGTACTACAGGACCAATCTTAAAAAGTATACCAAATATGATTTGGAATTCCATATGAAGCTGTATGAGATGACAGGCAATCCCTTCATCATAAAAATCAGCAATCTGATTTACGATATACTCAGCGCAGCCATGAAGGAAGCGGTGACGGAACGGGGAGCAGAAGAGGGCATTGATTTCCATTCAAAGATGCTGGAATATATCAAAACAGGGGATGTCCCCAAATTAAAAAAACTGAACAATGAACTCTTTGACCAGATTGAGCTGGAGGTCAGGGAGAACATGGTACATGACGAAGCCTGACAGGGTATATGGAACATAAAAAATGCATTAGGAAAATTATTTCCAATGTATTTTTTATATAATCAACTTGTATTACATCTTATATGTTACAAGATATGTTTTTTAAGGCAAAAGGGGTCGTGGCATACAGGATGTACTGCATGAAAATCATACTATTTTAGGAGGGTGTAACATGAACAACAAGAAACAGAAACTGACATTTGTACAAGGTTTGAAGGCGCAGTTCTCAACCAAGTCCCTGGTTCTCATACCGATTGCGGTGGGAATCAACCTGATTGGAGGAACGCTTGCTTCCACGCTGAAGCTTCCCCTGTTCCTGGATATGATAGGCACCATTCTGTCTGCTGCCCTGGCAGGTCCCTGGGTAGCTGCCCTGGTCGGATTCCTCACCAATATCTTCCTGGCCCTGGTGTCCAATCCAATCTATGTGCCATACTCACTTGTAAGCATTGCGGCCGGTCTGATTACCGGTTATATGATTAAGGGCGGCATGTTTAAGAAGACCTGGGGCGTGGTTGTCACATGGCTGGTTGTTACCTTTTCATCTGTTGTGATTTCTTCCTGCATAACCATCTTTGTATTCGGCGGGGCAACGGGAGCAACAGGAACCTCCGTACTGACAGCCGGCCTGATTGCCGCTACAAAGGATATTGTTAAATCCGTGTTTGCCTCATCCATGGTTGAGAACCTGGCGGACCGCGCCATTGCGTTTGCCATTGCCTACATATTGTTAAAGAGGATTCCCAAGAGGTTCTTAAGCCAGTATGCAGTGGATGCAGCGGACGATGATGATGACGATGAGGATTAATCCGGACAGCGGCAGGAAGGTATGATTCTGAAAATACTCTTATGGGGGTTGAAAAAAGATGGCAAAGACATCTAATTACATACCAATGGATTCGCCCATTGACAGGATGAACCCAATGGTAAAGATATATGCGATATTCTGCCTGGGATTAAGCGCCCTTATTTATCCGGGATTCATATTGGGATATATAATTGTGGCCGGTCTGTTTGTTGTGGCCGCCCTGGCAGGGCTGTTAAAGAAATTCTCTAAATTTATCTTTATGTTTTTTGTCCCTATTTTTGTGATGCTGATGTTTATACAGGGCCTGTACAGTCCGAAAAACGTGACCATTATCGCTGATTTGGGATTTGCAAAGCTGGGACTGGAGGGAACCCTGTATGCCCTTAAAATCGTGGGTACGCTCCTTACATTCCTGGGAAGTTTTTATCTGATGTCCACCACCACATACACGGGTAAGCTGGTGGCTGCCCTCACTGCATCAGGCATGAATCCTAAGGTGGGATATCTGATTCTGGCAAGCCTGAATGTGGTTCCTCAGATGCAGCGCAGGATGAGCGTAATCCAGGAAGCGCAGAATGCCAGGGGCGTGGATACCAAAGGCACCATGATGGCCAGGCTGAAGGCCTACATACCTTTACTGGGACCGGTGGTTATGTCTTCCCTTACAGATGCCCAGGAAAGAGGCATGACCCTGGAAACCAGGGGATTCGGCATAAAAGGGGTGAAGCCCACCACCTATGTGGAGGTGACCACTTCCCTCTCGGACCGGATATGCAAGACCTGTCTGATTCTCTTTTTTATGGCGGTTCTGGCAGCCAGCATTCTCATGAGGCTTCATGTTATTTAAGGTATGTATTAGGAGGACACTATGGAACAAGCAGTATTGGAAGTAAAAGACCTGAAGTTTAAATACAGGGACGCCAAAAGAAGAGTGCTGAACGGGCTTAATTTTCAGGTAAAAAAAGGGGAGTTCCTGTGCATTATCGGGCAGAACGGCTCAGGCAAGTCCACCCTGTGCAATGCACTGGTGGGCCTGATTCCCTACTATTTTACAGGTAAGCTGAAAGGGCAGATTTTTGTGGACGGAGTGGATACACAGGAAAGTTCCATTGCAGAGCTGTCGTCCAAAATCGGGTTGGTGTTCCAGAATCCTTTTAACCAGCTTTCCTACACGGCCGGAAGCGTGGCAGAGGAACTGGCCTACGGGCTGGGCAATAAGGGGATACCAAGGGAGGATATGTTAAAGAAGGTGGAGTATGTGGCCAAGCTCATGCGGATTGACCATATCATACACAAAAATCCGCTGGAGCTTTCCGGCGGCCAGGTACAGAGAGTTGCCTTTGGTTCCACCTTTATTATGGAACCCAGCATTCTGGTGTTAGACGAGTGCACCACCCAGTTAGACCCCCTGGGAAGTGAAGAGATATTTGATATTGTAAAGGAACTGAATAAAAACGGCGTAACCGTTATTATGGTAGACCATGATATGGAACGGGTGGCCAGATGCGCGGACCGGATTCTGGTGCTGGACCAGGGAGAGCAGATTGCCCTGGATACGCCGGAGGCTATATTTGGAAATCCGGATATCATGTCCCACCACATTGGAGCGCCTGATTATGTGGCTGTCTCACAGGCCCTTAAGGACAGGGGATTGTACAATGGACCGGTAAAGGTTATTGAGGAAGATACCATTCAGCTGGTTAAGGAGGTGATGGCAGGATGAGGCTGGAATTAAAAGGAATGAAGCACGTCTATCCAACTGGGGATGAAGCCTTAAAGGGAATCGACCTGGTGATAGAGGGAAATGAGCCCGTGGCCATCATTGGACAGAACGGAGCCGGAAAAACCACGCTGGTGAAGCATTTTAACGGAATTCTCCGGCCCACATCCGGCCAGGTGCTGGTCAATGGAGAGGATATCAACAGCAGGTCAACGGCCCAATGGTCCAAAACAGTGGGATATGTGTTCCAGAACCCGGACGACCAGCTGTTTTTGGACAGTGTCAGGAAAGAGCTTGAATTTGGCCCCAGACAGATTGGGATGGACGAGGACAGGATAAAGGAGCTGCTGGATTGGACAGCCAGGCTGTGCGGTCTGGAGGATAAGCTGGAGGAGCATCCCTTTGACCTGACTGCTACGGAAAAGAAATTCTGTACAGTGGCTTCCATCATCATGATGGACCCGCAGGCCCTGGTATTTGACGAGCCCACCTGCGGCCAGGATGTGGACGGAAACAAGCGGCTGAAGGACATCGTTACAGCCTTAAAGGAAAGAGGAAAACTCTGCATCACAATTTCCCATGACATGAAATTCGTGGTGGAAAATTTTGAACGGGTGGTGGTCATGTGCAAAGGAAAGGTGCTGGTTGACGGTCCTGCTGCAGAGGTATTTGCCAGGACAGAGCTTTTAAAACAGAGCTTTGTATCCCCGCCGCCCATCACCAGGGTTGCCCAGGGTGCAGGGCTTAAGGAAACTGTGTTTAAGGTGGATGCATTTATGAAATGCCTTGAAGCATCCATAAAGGGAGCCGGGGACGGGATATAAGCATTGCATTCCCGCAGGCAGCAGAATGATTGGGAGAAGGAGAAAATAATATGGCAGACGTTAAGATTCAGATTTACGGCATACGTACCGTGGAAGATGCGAGAATGGTGATTGAGATGGGGGCCCACCATATTGGGGTTTCCTACGGTAAAATCAAGAGAACCCCCGGACAGCTGACCCTTGAGAGGGCAAAGGAAATTTTTGAGGGAGTGCAGCCTGAGGCTGTTAAGATAGGTTTGACCATTGCTGAGGACATTGAGGAGATTACGGAGAATTTAAAGGAGGTCCTGCCGGATGTGCTTCATCTTTCCGGAAATATAGAGGGAATCAGCCCGGAACAGGTACGGGAGCTGAAAAACCGGTTTCCCGGCCTTAAAATCATGCAGGCAATCCCGGTGCTCCAGAATGTGCCCTTAGAGGAGCAGAAGGCGTTGGAATATGTAAAGCAATATGAGGCTGTTTCCGATTTCTTCCTCATCGACACAAAGGCAGATACAGCCAATGACATAGGCGCCACAGGGCTGACCCACGACAGAAGCATAGACAGGGCTATCATTGAGAGCACATCCGTTCCCTGCATTATAGCGGGGGGACTGGACGCTTCCAATGTGGCAAAGGCCATTGCGGAGACGCGGCCTTACGGGGTGGATTCCTTCAGCCTCACCAACTTCGACCATGTGGAGGAAGGAAAATCCTGCAAAGACCCGGAAAAGGTAAAGGCCTTCATTGAGGCGTCCCTTAGTGCCTAAAGTCCTGGTGGCAGGCGATGCCAATGTGGATTTGATTGTGCCCTTCCCCAGGTTTCTCAATGAACGGAGAACCCTGGTGGAATACCCCTCTCCCTGCATGGCAGGAGGGGGAACCTGTGCCAACACGGCGGTGGCCTTAAGCCGGTTGGGGGTCGAGACAGGATTTGCAGGCACCATTGGATGTGACCAGTACGGCGCGTATATACGCAGGGATTTTGAAAGGGAAGGCGTGGATACCACGTATATGATGGAAGACCCGGACAGGAATACCGTGTGTGTGTTTGCCTTCATAGACGAGTATGGGGAGCGGTATCTGTGGGGATGGCCGCGCACAGACCAGGCGTTTAAGGAAATCGACCTTAGGCGCATGGGTGACGGCTGGCTTTCCGATACCAGATGGCTTCACTCGTCCGGCATGGCAATTGTGGATGACACGTCCGCCAGACATTCCATCATACAGATGTTCCGGGCCGCGTACGAGAGGGGGATACCCACCTCCTTTGACCTGAACCTGAGAGTGGACGACGGTAAACTGGACAGGTCCTACCGGGATGCTGTGATGGAAATTATGAAGTATTCAAGCTATGTCCTGGGCTCAGGGGAAGAGGAATTCTATTATTTGAATCCCAGGGATGACTGGGAGGACAGCGTGCGGGGCCTGGTATCCGTAGGGCATGTCATGATTGCGCGTATGGGAGAAAATGGAAGCAAAGCTTTTTCCACGGAAGGAGAGACCGGGTGCCCGGCCTTTCATGTAGAGGTAGAGGATACCGTAGGGGCAGGGGATGTGTATAATGCAGGATTCATAGCAAAAAGGCTGGCAGGCGGCAGCCTGGGACAGTGTCTGGAATACGGAAATGCTGTGTCCGGTTATACCGTGGAGCGAAAGGGCGCCAGGTCCTGTCCCTGCAGGGAAGATGTGGAATTATTCATAGCTGAAAAGCGGCCAAAACCACAGAGAGGTTAAGGCGGCTTTGGATGGAGGTAATATGAGCGATAAGAGAAAAGTAATACTGGATTGTGACCCTGGTCATGATGATGCCTTTGCCATCATGCTGGCGGCGGCCCATCTGGACCTGCTGGGAATCACCACCATAGGCGGAAACTGCAGCCTGGAGAATGTCACAAAAAATGCGCTGAAGGTACTGGAGGTTATTGGACGGGAGGATATCAAGGTATATCCGGGCCATTCCTGTCCTCTGGTAGCGCCTTTGGTGACAGCGCCCCAGTTTCACGGACCTACGGGAATGGATGGTCCGGTGCTTCCTGAGCCGTCTGTTAAGGCCCAGGATAAACACGGAGTTGATTTTATGATTGAGACAATCATGAATACAGACGATGTAACCCTGATTGCCACCGGTCCCCTCACCAATATAGCGGCAGCCATCAACCGGGAGCCCGGAATTGTGGAGCGTGTCCGTGAATTAAGCATCATGGGCGGTTCCGTCACATACGGCAACTGGACGCCGGCAGCTGAGTTTAATATATTCGTGGACCCGGAGGCAGCGTACAGGGTGTTTAATTCGGGAATGCACGTAAAGATGTGCGGTGTCAACCTGACACGCCAGTGTTTCCTGGTACAGAAGCATGTGGATGAATTTTACCGGATAGGAACAAGAAGCGCTGTGTTTGCAGCACAGCTGGTAGAGTACTTTATGGACGCAACTGAGAAGAATGCCAGCCTGGCCGGAGCCAATATCCATGATGCATGCGCGGTGGCGTGGCTGATTGATGATACCCTTATAAAAGGTGCCCCCATGCATATAACAGTGGAGTTAAAGGGGGAATTCACAAGGGGAATGACGGTTTGCGATTACCGGCATCTGCGGGGACCGGAGCCTGAGATTGACCTGCACAGGGAACCCACCATGGACTTCAGGGGGGAACAGCCCAATGCAGAGGCTGGTCTTACATTGGATTTTCAGGGATTTACAGAACTTCTGAACAGGACACTGGCCTGTTATCCGTAATAAGCACATAAAAATATTGCGAAAAGGATAATGAGGTGTTCAGATGAAGTCTAATAAATATACACTGCTTGGGATTATAACCATCATTATATGGGGAACCAGCGCTGCATTTACAAAAAATCTGAGTTCCGGCCTTGGTCCTTATACGGCAGCGGCAGTGGTTAATTTAATCGGAGGAGCTGTGGTGGTCGCCCAGCAGCTCCTCGCCAACGGAGGAACCGCGCAGTATAAGGGAGCGCCTCCTAAATACTGGATTATCTGCGGAAGTTTATTTGTTATCTACACAGCTGCCTCCTATATCTCCATGGAGATGGTTCATACGGAGGCAGAAATCATGACCATGGTGCTGATTCGGTTCTTATGGCCTCTGTTCACCCTGGTTCTCACCATTCCCATACTGAATAAAAAAGCCAGCCCATGGCTGACAGCCAGCGTAGCGGTCAGCCTGTGCGGTATCATCATAGCCAAAATGGGCGGAAGCATTCACAATCCCCAGGCATTTTTACGGGATATTCTCAGCGGAAACTGGATGGCATATCTGATGGGGTTCATTGTGTCCCTGTCATGGGCCTTTTACACCAATCTCACAAAGAAATACCTGGGACAAAAGCCGGTGGACGGCGTGGGAATATACATGATTATGTCTGCCCTGATACTGGGCGGTATTTCCGTATTCCTTCCTGAGCCAAGGAATTTTACGCCCAGGCTGGTATGGGAAATGCTGTACCAGGCCATTGCGGTGTCCTGTATTGCCAATGTGCTGTGGACCATTTCCATAAAAAAAGGAAATATGCTGGTGGTCGTGCTGGCTTCCAATTTCCTTCCCATCATATCCACGGTCATAACGGCCTGGATGCTGGGACTCAGCATTACGCTCCCTGTCATTATTGGCGCATTACTGGTAGTGGCCGGCACGCTTTGGAGCAAATGGTGTTTTGCCGCAAAGGAGAAATTTAGATGAGAACAAAGAGAGCGGACAGTGTGATTTTTGATTTTGACGGTGTCATAGCAGATACCATAGAGGATGTGTGGGCGTCGGTGGAATATGCCTCGGAAATAGTGGGGGGCATTATGGACCGGGATTTTATGAAGGATACGTCCCATGTGGCTCTCCCGGAAGAGGAGCTGCTAAGGCATGTAAGGCCCTATCCCGGAATAGAAAAACTGGAAGCATTCTGCAGCGCTGTCAGAATCCATTACAGGACCATGAATCCCTTTGAAAAGACAAGGCTGTATCCGGGGCTGGAGGAAATATTCCATGACCTGGAAATGCATGGCATACCATGGACCGTGGTCACTTCAAAGCCCCGGGAGGCATTAAGGCGCCTTCTTAAGGTAAAGGGATGGGAACAGCTGATTCCGGTTTCCTATTCCCTGGATTCAATACCGGGAGCTGATAATAAGGCGTCTGTGTACAGGTATCTCATGGGGGGAATGTTTGCATCCCGGCATCCGGTCTGTGTCGGTGATACCTGGACCGATATAACGGCTGCCAGAAGCTGCGGTCTGCCTGTGATTGCTGTTTTATACGGGGATGGAAATACAAAGGCGCTTCTGGCGGAACATCCGGACTGGACAGCGGATACGGGATGGAAGCTCAGGGAGATTCTGGGACAGGTGCTGTATGAAAGGAAAAGGGAGAAAGGGAGTGCAGTGGGAATATGATAAGGGATTTTGATTTTTGTGTGAATACGGAATTTATATTTGGGCGGGAAGCACACCGCAGGGCTGGGGATAAACTGAAGCAATTGGGGATAAAACGTCTGCTGATTCACCATGACGGTGGACCGTATCTGTATGATACAGGTCTTTTGAAGGATATTAAGGAGGATATGGAGCGATGCGGCATCCAGGTATGGGAACTCTCCGGCGTCAAACCAAATCCCCGTCTGGACCTGGTTTACCAGGGAATCCGTCTGGTCAGGCAGGAAGGAATCCAGTTTATCCTGGCCATCGGAGGGGGAAGCGTCATTGATTCATCCAAGGCCATCGGGGCAGGGTCGCAGTACGAAGGTGACGTATGGGATTTCTTCTCCAAAGGAATACGCGTGGCCAGGTCCCTGCCAGTGGGAGTCGTGCTTACATGCCCTGCCACGGGCAGCGAGTCAGGGGATGTGTGTGTGATTAACAATACGGGAACAGGGCAAAAGCTGCTGACCAGCTCCCAGGCCCTGCGGCCTGTGATGGCCTTTATGAATCCTCTGCTGACAACCAGCCTGCCGCCGTTTGTTACGGCCTGTTCTGTTACGGATATGTTTTCCCATGTGTGTGAACGGTATTTTACTCCGGACAATGAAATCGGGGTGATTGACCGTATGGCGGAGGGAATTCTTAAGACGCTGGCAGAGGCAGGACCTGCCCTGATGAAGGAACCGGACAGCTACCGGTACAGGGCGGAGGTCATGTGGATAGGAACCATTGCCCACAATGATACGGTTGGAATCGGCCGGATACAGGACTGGGCCACTCATGAGATAGGAAATGAGCTGAGCGCTCTGTACGATACACCCCATGGAGTTACCTTAAGCGTAATCATGGGGTCATGGATGAAGTATGTGTATAAAAACCATGTGGACCGGTTTGCCAGATACGGGTATGAGGTGTTTGGAATCTCCAGGGAGTACGGCCCGGAGGAAGCTGCATATAAGGGGATAGAGGCCACCGAGGCATTCTTCCGGTCCATGAGGATGCCTGTCAGCCTCAAAGAGGCCGGAATTGGGGACTGCGATATGGAAGACATGCTGGACCATATAAATTTCAGGAATGGAAACCAGACAATCGGGGGACTGGAACCGCTGACACACCGGGATGTACGGAAGATACTGGAAATGGCCAGGGGATGAGAGTCCGGTAAATCAGAGGAAAGGAAACAGCAGGAGACGAATGCGGCGTGCCTGCTGTTTTTTTATGGTTTTTTACTGGAAATGTGATATGATGGCTGTATGATATACGTTGTGTAAGGTTTGACGGAGTAGGGGAAAAGGAGGAGAATCATGAAGTACAGGAGCTATAAATGGCTGCAGGGTTTGTTTCTTGCAATTGTCCTGGCCGCAGCAGCCGTGACGGGCCTGCCTCTGACAGGCAGTCCAATGACAGCCCTGGCAGCGGACAGGGATATTGTGGTGCTGTATACCAATGATGTCCACTGCGGGGTGGATGACAACATAGGCTATGCCGGTCTGGCGCTGTACAAGAAGCAGATGCAGCAGCAGACCCCTTATGTGACCCTGGTTGATACCGGGGATGCCATTCAGGGTGCGCCCATTGGCACGCTTTCAGACGGCGGTTATCTGATTGATATTATGAACTACGTGGGATATGATTTTGCGGTTCCGGGCAATCATGAGTTTGATTATGGAATGTCCAGGTTCCTGGAGCTGGCCGGTAAATTAAACTGCGGGTATTATTCCTGCAATTTTTTAAATACCGCCACAGGAGCGCCTGTGTTTGCTCCATACAAGATGTTTGTATACGGGGATACCCAGGTGGCATTTGTGGGAGTAACCACGCCGGAAAGCTTTACAAAATCCACGCCTGCATATTTCCAGGACAGCCAGGGAAATTATCTGTATTCCTTTTGCGAGGATGAGAGCGGACAGAGGCTGTACAGTCAGGTACAGGCCAGTGCGGATGCAGCCAGGGCAGCCGGAGCTGATTATGTGGTTCTGGCAGGCCATCTCGGGGAAAACGGTATTACCCGGAAGTGGTCATCCGTCAGTGTGATTGCCAATACAACGGGAATTGACGCATGTATTGACGGCCATTCCCATGAGACTGTACCGTCTGAGAACATAAAGAATAAGAATGGACAGAATGTGGTCCTGACCCAGACAGGAACCAAGCTGAATCATATTGGAAAGCTGACCATATCTGCCGACGGTTCCATCCGGACTGAGCTGGTATCCAAGGTGCCTGCCGCGGACCTGGCCAGTGAATATACGGTAAAGGACCATGATTCCCTGAGCAGGATTGCAAAAAGGGAGCTGGGAAGCTACAGCCGCTGGATTGACATTTATAACAGCAACCTGGATAAGATAAAGGATGCTGACGTAATCCCTGTGGGACTTAAGCTTGTGATTCCCGGCCAGAGCGTTATCAATGAGGACGGAAAGGCTGCGGATTATGGAACCATCCGGTTCATCCGGTCCATTGAGAACCAATACAATGAGACATTAAAGACTGTTCTGGGCACCACATCTTACGAGCTGACGGTCAATGACCCTGCCACAGGGCAGCGCAGGATCAGAAATGCAGAAACCAATCTGGGGGATTTGACAGCGGATGCCTACCGTGCGGAGCTGGGGGCTGATATCGGACTCAGCAACGGAGGAGGAATCCGGAGCATTATTAAACCGGGTAACATTACCTATAACGACACCCTGGCCGTGTTCCCTTATGGAAATATGGGATGCGTCATCGAGGCAACGGGACAGCAGATTAAGGATGCACTGGAAATGGCGTCCAGGAATTATCCGGAAGAGAGCGGCGGTTTCCTTCAGGTGTCCGGTCTGACCTACACCATTGACGCATCTGTTAAATCAGGTGTCCGGACAGACGACAAGGGGAATTTTACCGGTGTGTCAGGCGCTTACAGGGTAACGGACATCAAGGTGGGGGGAGAGCCCATTGATTTGGCCGGTACATATACCGTGGCGTCCCATAACTATATGCTGAAACAGGGCGGTGACGGCATGACCATGTTCCGGGGATGTAATGTAATCCGGGATGAGGTCATGGTGGATGTGGATATCTTATCTTCCTATATAAGGCGGATGGGAGGTTTTGTGACATCTGAGTATGGGAACCCGGCCGGCCAGGGGAGGATTTCCATAAGGTAAAATCAGGATGGGAAGGCAATGGCAGAACGGGCAATGATAAATTTTAGTATTGACATATATATATAATTGCTATAAGATATGGAAGGTAACACATTTTACAATTAAAGAGTTCGTAAATATCCCTTATTCAGAGTGATGGAGGTACAAAGGACCTGTGAAGTCACGGCAACCCCGGTTGAGTATATCGGCATGATATGCGAAAGGGCCGGAAGGTGCCAGCCTGAGCGAGGAGTATGCTGGTAGGATAAAGCATGCTTGGTCGAGCAATAAGAGGATTTGAAGATTTATAGATATTTTCAAGTCCGCAATTGCTGCGGACTTTGTTTTTTGTAAATGGTTGATGTTACAGCTGCTGTTAATCATTTATCTGAACAAGAAGGAGAGATTAAAAATGGAGAGAAGACTTTTTACATCTGAATCCGTAACAGAAGGGCATCCGGATAAAATGTGCGATGCCATATCCGATGCGATTCTGGACGCATTGATGGAGCAGGACCCAATGAGCCGTGTGGCATGCGAGACAGCTACCACCACAGGACTGGTTCTTGTCATGGGAGAGATAACCACCAACGCCTATGTGGATATTCAGAAGCTGGTGCGCGAGACCGTGCGTGAGATTGGATATGACCGTGCCAAATATGGTTTTGACTGTGATACATGCGGTGTCATTACGGCCATTGACGAGCAGTCCCAGGACATTGCAATGGGAGTGAATAGGGCGCTGGAGGCAAAGGAAAACAAGATGTCCGACCAGGAGCTGGACGCCATCGGAGCAGGAGACCAGGGCATGATGTTTGGTTTTGCCACCAATGAGACAGAGGAATTCATGCCGTATCCTATTTCCCTGGCCCACAAGCTGGCAAAGCGCCTTACGGATGTCCGCAAGAACGGCACGCTTAAGTATCTCCGTCCGGACGGCAAGAGCCAGGTAACGGTGGAGTATGATGAGAACGACAAGCCGGTCCGTCTGGATGCCGTGGTATTATCCACACAGCATGATGAGAGCGTGACCCAGGAACAGATTCATGCGGACGTGAAAAAGTACATCTTTGACCAGGTGCTTCCCCAGAATATGATAGACGAGAACACAAAGTTCTTTATCAATCCTACGGGACGCTTTGTTATCGGCGGACCCCAGGGGGACAGCGGGCTGACCGGCCGTAAAATCATCGTTGACACCTACGGCGGTTATGCGCGTCACGGCGGCGGCGCATTCTCCGGAAAGGACTGCACCAAGGTGGACCGCTCTGCTGCATATGCAGCCCGCTATGTTGCCAAAAACATCGTGGCGGCCGGCCTGGCTGATAAGTGCGAAATCCAGCTGTCCTATGCCATCGGGGTGGCCCATCCTACCTCCATCATGGTGGATACCTACGGAACCGGTAAATTGAGCAATGAGAAGCTGGTGGACATCATCCGTTCCAACTTTGACCTGCGTCCGGCCGGAATCATAAGGATGCTGGATTTGCGCCGTCCGATTTATAAGCAGACAGCTGCTTATGGTCACTTTGGCCGCAATGATTTGGACCTGCCCTGGGAGCGGCTGGATAAGGTGGAATTGTTAAAAAGTTATCTATAGGTTTTATGTTTTTAGTTGCAGCTATCCTCTACAGCCAACAGAGGATAGCTGTTTTTTTTCCTCCTAAAAAAATTATAAAATCTTTCATTTATATATTGACATTTTTTTAACGAAGGTATATAATGCAAACAGTGAGATTGTTAATTAATTATCAATACAAATTAAGCAGCAATTTAAAATGACTTGACAGGCAGGTACAGCCTAAATGTACTGAAACAAACACAAGGAAAATGGAGGATAAGGAAATGGCAAAGAAAATCGAGCAGGTTGTTCCGGAAATCATTGACAGCGTAGACGGACTGAATGCAAAAATGAATGCAATGCGCGAAGCGCAGAAAGCTTTTTCTACCTTTACACAGGAGCAGGTAGACAAAATCTTCTTTGCAGCAGCAAGCGCGGCTGACAAAATGCGTCTTCCACTTGCAAAGATGGCAGTTGAAGAGACCGGCATGGGCGTGGTTGAGGATAAGGTTATCAAGAACAACTACGCAGCAGAGTATATCTACAACGCATACAAAGACACCAAGACAGTTGGTGTAATTGAGGAAGATAAGGAATACGGCATTAAAAAGATTGCCGAGCCAATCGGCCTGATTGCAGCTGTTATTCCTACCACCAATCCTACTTCCACAGCTATCTTCAAGACACTGATTGCCTTAAAGACACGCAACGCAATCATCATTTCCCCACATCCGCGTGCCAAGAACTGCACCATTGCGGCAGCCAAGGTGGTTCTGGATGCAGCTGTTAAGGCCGGCGCACCGGAAGGTATCATTGGATGGATTGATGTTCCTTCACTGGAACTGACCAACGAGGTAATGAGGGATGCCGACCTGATTCTTGCAACAGGCGGCCCCGGCATGGTTAAGGCTGCTTATTCTTCAGGAAAGCCTGCACTGGGCGTTGGCGCCGGCAATACACCGGTTATCATCGACGACACGGCAGATATTAAGATGGCAGTTAACTCCATCATTCATTCCAAGACATTTGACAACGGTATGATTTGTGCTTCCGAGCAGTCCGTAACGGTTCTGGAATCCATCTACAACGACGTCAGAAAAGAATTTGAATACAGAGGCTGCTATTTCTTAAAGCCGGGCGAAATTGATAAGGTCCGCAAGACCATTATCGTAAACGGCGCCCTGAATGCCAAGATTGTGGGACAGAAGGCAGCAACCATTGCCAAGCTGGCAGGCGTTGAGGTTCCAGAGGATACCAAGATTCTGATTGGCGAGGTTGAGTCTGTTGACATCAGCGAAGAGTTCGCACATGAGAAACTGTCTCCTGTACTGGCTATGTATAAGGCCAAGACATTTGACGAGGCCCTGGACAAGGCAGAGCGTCTGGTGGCAGACGGCGGCTACGGCCACACCTCATCCCTGTATGTGAATGTAAATGAAGAAGAGAAGATTTTAAAGCATGCAGCGAGGATGAAAACCTGCCGTATTGTAATCAATACTCCTTCTTCCCACGGCGGCATTGGTGACCTGTACAACTTCAAGTTAGCTCCGTCCTTAACACTGGGCTGCGGTTCCTGGGGCGGCAACTCCGTATCTGAGAACGTTGGGGTCAAGCACTTACTGAATATCAAGACCGTTGCTGAAAGGAGAGAGAACATGCTGTGGTTCCGTGCACCTGAGAAGGTTTACTTTAAGAAGGGCTGTCTGCCTGTAGCATTAAAAGAGCTGAAGGACGTTTTAGGTAAGAAGAGGGCGTTCATCGTAACAGACTCCTTCCTGTATAAGAACGGATACACCCATGTCATCACAGACCGTCTCAACGAGATGGGCATCACATATACCGTATTCTCCGATGTACAGCCTGACCCCACACTGGCCAATGCACAGGCAGGCGCCAAGCTTATGAGGGAATTTGAGCCGGATGTAATCCTGGCCATGGGCGGCGGCTCCGCTATGGACGCAGGCAAGATTATGTGGGTGCTGTATGAGCATCCGGAAGTGGATTTCATGGATATGGCCATGCGCTTCATTGATATCAGAAAACGTGTATACACCTTCCCGAAGATGGGTGAGAAAGCATATTTCATCGCTGTTCCCACTTCTTCCGGTACAGGTTCCGAGGTTACCCCGTTCGCGGTTATCACGGACCAGGAGACAGGCATCAAGTATCCTCTGGCAGATTACGCACTGCTGCCGAACATGGCAATCGTTGATACAGACAACATGATGAGCCAGCCAAGAGGCCTGACCAGCGCATCCGGCGTTGACGTACTGACCCATGCACTGGAGGCATATGCATCCGTCATGGCTACCGACTATACAGACGGCCTTGCACTGAAGGCCATGAAGAATGTATTTGATTACCTCCCAACCGCTTACAATGAGCCTGCAAATGTTGAGGCCCGTCAGAAGATGGCGGACGCTTCCTGTATGGCCGGTATGGCATTTGCCAATGCATTCCTGGGCGTATGCCATTCCATGGCCCATAAGCTGGGCGCATTCCATCACCTGCCACACGGTGTTGCAAATGCACTGCTGATTTCCCTGGTAGTTGATTTTAATGCGGCTGAGAATCCGCGCAAGATGGGCACATTCTCACAGTATCAGTATCCTCATACCCAGGAAAGGTATGCAGAGTGCGCAAGGTTCTGCGGAATCCAGGCAAAGGATGATGCTGAGGCAGTCCAGAAGCTGATTGTCAAGATTGAGGAGCTTAAGAGGACTGTTGGCATTAAGTCCTGCATCAAGGATTACGGAATTGATGAGAAAGACTTCTTAGACAGGCTGGACGACATGGTTGAGCAGGCATTTGATGACCAGTGTACCGGCGCTAACCCAAGATATCCGCTTATGAGCGAGATTAAAGAAATGTATTTAAAAGCATACTACGGTAAATAATTCGTACCCATTGCGGGTAAATACCTTTATCCTTTGTGTTTGGAACAGGCCGTCTGTCGTTTGACAGGCGGCCTGTTCATGTCATTCCGGTTATTGTATATCCTTGGGATTCAGTGTGATGCCCTCAAAAAATGATTCATAGTTAATGTTAAAGATTTCTCTCATGGCAACCAGCTCGGAGATTCGAATATTGTAAGTGCCGCCTTCTATCTGGGAATATATGCTGCGTGAAATATTGAGCCCCATCAGCTGCATCTTTGCAGTGACCTGCTCCTGGGTAAGGTGTGACTGCAGGCGGTATTTTCGGATGTTTGGCCCTATCCTTAAATCCTGCTTTAATTTTTGTTCCATGGCTTCCTCCGGAATATGCAATAAATAGGTTGCATTTCCTTGATTTTACGACAAATGTCATATATAATTGCAATGTATAGATTGCACAGCAGAAATTGGAAATATACATGCAGAAAGTAGAATAGGAGTTTCGTATGATGCCAGAAAAATCCCAGGGGGGGCTGTTGGCCAGATTGCAGAATCTATCAGGCTGCCAGTACCTTTCGGACCTTCACAGTCCGTTTTATATAGACGATATTATATATGCCGTTCGAACGGTCAGCATATCATCTTATTCCATGGGGGAATGGGAGGAAGCCTTCCGGTATATTACGGGTGTCAGAATGGAATTCAGGAGTAAGGATGAACTGATTAAGAATTTGATTTTAAGATTAGAGGAAAACAGGGAGCTTTAGAGGAAGTAAAGAGCTTTAAATGAAAACAGGGAGCTTTAAACGAAACGGATGCTGCCGGCGGTCCGGGTGTATAAAACAACACCCGGGCTGCCAGGACAGCATCCATTTTTTATTTCTTATATTGTATCTGTTTTTACGTGATTTCCCCGTAGAGCAGCTCATGCTGTCTCCTGACCCGTTTTTGAATCTGCCTTATAAAGGAGGGCGGACCCAGTACGCGGACCACAGGTCCAAAGGATAGGATATCAATGAGAAGTTCTGTCTCATCCGCCAAATCATAGTAAATGGAGCAGACCCAGCATTTCTTATCCTCGTCATACTCCGTGTGCTTCTCATAGTTGGCAAAATGCAGCATGCACCGTTCCAGTGAGTTGCGCTCACCGCTGATTTCCAGTACCACTGGGTTTGCAGCCTTCTGGACCGGTTGGAATGAACGGGCTTTTAAGTCCGGCGGGCATGGCCTGGAGGTCACGTGGCAGTCCTTTATACGGCCTAAGTTCAGTATGGTGTTGCGGCTGAAGGTTTCCCGGTGGAGCTGGAGGCAGCAGAGACGGAATTTGTCATCCTTGGAGGAATACTGTAGCTGGTAAGGCGCAGTTTCAAAGGAGTGGACACGGCCGTGCTTTCCCTCATAGGCCACCAGAAGGATACGTTCCTCCCTGAGCGCCTTAAGAATGGCCTGGAAATGTTTCCTGTAGTCGCCGGAAGCATAGGAATCCCCGTCTCTGTAGCGGTCATAGTAGTAAAAGTTTTCCTCCTGGTAAAGAGAGGAGCAGGCGCCTAATTCACGGTCCAGAAGTCCTATCTCCCGGTCAGTGAAAAACAGCCGGAAACGGGGGTCCTGCATAAGGGATTTAAGCCATGCCTTTTGGAGATTCGTAAGAGGGATAGCCGGGACGGCATGGCCCAGCCGGGACGTAAAGGTATGTTTGTCCTTCTCATCCAGAAGGGCCCATGTGCCGTCCGTCAGTTTGGGAATAATGGACAGGGAGCTTTCCTGGAAACCATAGACACGGCAGATATCCTCCATGTCCTGCCTGGTTATGGGGTCACGCCCGGCTCTGTCCAGTATGTGGCGGACTACATTGTAATAGCAGCTGTAGATTTTGTGAAATAATTCCATGGTTTCCTACTCCTCATTCCTGCAGTACATCTCATACATCTTTTCCCAATCGCGGGTTATCTTGGCTATGGCAAAGAGGTTCGTTCCCTGGATGTCCAGGATACGGCCTGTAAAGGTTTTGGCCCAGGACAGCATTTCGTTGGTATCGAAAAATGTACCAGTGTACAGAAACTGGTTTTCGCGAATCCTCAGAACCTCTCCCCCGCGGCCTTCCCGGTAAAGACGGTTTAAGATATAGGGTTCTTTTTCCTCGTCTATGTAGAGCTTGATGCAGACCTCCTCCATACGGCTTGCGCCGCCTCCAAACGACACGCCCCAGCATTTATCCTTGTTTTTTTCCAAATCACGGAGCAATTCCCCGTAAAATGTACATGGCTCCAAAAGGGTCACACTGGTGATGGAGTCCAGACGGGAGTTGCTGAAGCGGCGGCGCTGGGGCAGATACAGGCACAGATACCTCCGGCCGGTCTGGGTGCTGACATATATTTTCAGAGGCACTCCTGACATGGTGGAGGTCTGTCCGCTGCGGCTGCTTTTGTTTTCGAAACAAATCAGACGCTGTTCCCGTATGGCGGTCAGTATACAGGCCAGTACGCCGTCCTCCAGTGTGTGTACGATGAAATGGTGCTTGAACTGAAACAGGTCATTGCATGCATCCTGACGGTCCAGGATGGTGCTTCCTATGAAGCCAAAGGGGGCTGCCTCCTGGAAGTATTTCACTGCTGTGATGAGGCGCTGCCATAATTCATGTTTCTCGTCCGCTGTCCCGTCAGACACTGTTTTGCCGGGTTCTGTTTCCATGGACATAAGGGGAGCCAGCGCATAGAAGAGAATTTTTCCTTCCTTATGGGAAACCAGTATGCCAAGGGATTCATATTCCTTCAGCTTCAGGCGCACGGTCTGGGTGTCAAATACAACCCCGTAGTTTCGGGAGATGAGGTCGGTCACTGCGCTGGCTGACAAGCCCTCTGTACAGCCGCATAAAAGGTCCATGATGAAGAAATGGAGCATCAGGTCATTGTCTGTAAAGCTCTTGGACTTCCAGGCAGCGTACAGGGGATTCTGGGGAATGGTCTTGCTGTCCACATTGATGTAAACATGCTTTCCCTTGGAGGTGTAATCGGATTTTGTATACCGGGAGAGCCAGCTTTCAATGCGGCGGCGTTCATTGTCATAGGTTCTGGAGCTCTTTTCACTGAAATCATTTCTTACCTTGAACCCGTAAACGTAAAATTGCCGCATATAGTCACGGATGCGGTCAAAGTTTTTGATTAATTCCTGGAATTCAGCCATGACGGTTGCCTCCTGTCCGTAAATGTTTGATGTATTTCTAATATAAAATCCGGTTATAACAGCTGGTCCGCTTTATTTCTGCCTTCTGAAACCTGACCGCAGTTTTCCCTGTTCTTACAGCATACTCCAAATTTCTATAAATAGCAAATAATGGAAGTTCGCAACTTTTTTTAAATGATACCCGCCTGAAAATCATGTATCATAAGCATGTAGTTAAGATACATACGCAAATATATGAACGGTGAGACAGACGTACAAAACGAAGACGAAAGGATGTGAGATATATGTTTGTGATGTATGAGAAAGAAAATATGAAGGTCCCGGTAAGGGTATGGCTGAAGGACCGTAAGGATTTGGAGGGCAGCTGCCTGGAACAGGCATATCATCTTTCACAGCTGCCTTTCCTTCACAAATGGGTCAGTCTGATGCCGGATACCCACGCGGGCAAGGGAATGCCTATCGGCGGCGTCATTGCAGCGGAGGGAGTGGTAATTCCCAATGCAGTGGGCGTGGACATTGGCTGCGGCATGGCTTATACGGAGACAAATATCAAGGTGGCTGATATTAAAGAGGTTATCACAGGCAACGGCTCCCTTATCCAGGCCATCATAGGCGATATTATGCGCAATGTGCCGGTGGGATTTGCGCACCATAAGACCATGATGCCCAGCTATACCATGGACTGCGCGTTTGAAGAAATGGACCGGTATGAGGAGGATGGGGAGCTCTTGGGACAGCTGGAGGCGGGATACTATCAAATCGGCACACTGGGGGGAGGAAATCATTTTATTGAACTCCAGGAAGATGACGCCGGTTATCTGGCTGTGATGATTCACTCGGGAAGCCGGCATTTCGGAAAAGCGGTCTGTGATTACTTCCACTATAAGGCAAGGCAGTTAAACCAGACATGGTTCAGCGCGGTGCCGGATGAATACAGGCTGGCCTTCCTGCCTGTGGATACCAGGGAGGGGAAACAGTACCTGAGCTGGATGCAGCTGTCCATGGATTTTGCCAAAGAAAACAGGGAAAAGATGATGCTGGCTGTAAAAGCCATTCTGGAGAAGTGGATTGGCAAATATACCGGATTTTCATTGGAATTTTCCCATGACCTGAACTGCCATCACAACTACGCTTCCTTAGAAAACCATTACGGAAAGGATGTATGGGTCCACAGAAAGGGCGCTGTCAGCGCCCAGAGCGGCGAGTTAGCCGTGATTCCGGGGGCCATGGGTTCTTACAGCTATGTGGTTATGGGAAAAGGAAATCCTGAGAGCTTTTGCTCCTCATCCCATGGAGCCGGGAGGCAGTATTCCAGAAAAGGAGCCATGGCAGCATTTTCCTGTGAGGAGGTCATTCTGGATTTACAGAAACAGGGTGTGATTCTTGGAAAGAAGGGAAAGGCTGACGTGGCGGAGGAGAGCCGGTTTGCCTATAAGAATATTGAGGAAGTTATGGATAACCAGCAGGACCTGGTGGTGCCTGTGAAGCGTCTTAAGACCATAGGCGTGGTAAAGGGTTAAGGCCCCATAGGCGCTATGGGGTCAAAGAAAAACAAGCAGGGCCCGTCAGGTGGACGGGACACCTGCCCTACATAAATACTGGCAGTTTGCCTTAAGAGGCGGAGCTTTCTTCCTGGGGCTCCCCGGTGCCCGGCCTTTGGTTCAGTGGTATGCCGGCAATCTGCAGCCTTTTAGGATGATGTGTCGCGGGTTCGACTCCCGCCGTGTAAGAGAACACGTAGCTAAGTTGGTATAGCAATCATTGAAAATGATGACATAACCAAATGTCTCCAGGAAGGGAAAGGGATGCCTTGGCTCCTGCCGAACCTGTGGTTACGGGGAAAGGCAGTCCTTCTGCAGCCCAGTGCAACTGCGGATACCGCACAAAACGGGCCGGACCGGAAGCATCAGCTTATAACGTGTTTCCCGTCCGGATGGAACGGGCCAGGAACGTGTAACAGCGTATTCCAGACCTGTTCCGGGTAAGGGACAGAATGCCCTGCCGGAATGTGCTTAAGCAGAAGCCCGCAGCAGCAGGACGGAGCAAGGCAGCCGCCTTTTCCAACAAATGAATGTAACTGTGTGATTCGTTGTAGCGGGGCTTTGAATGTATGATAAATGCTCCGCAGATTCAAACTATGAGGGATTCAGATATGATGATAAAGAAATATATAATCAAAGAGCAGGAATGCGGCTATCTGATGAAGGATGGCCGGTTCGTGGAACTGCTGACAGCAGGAAAGTATTCTTACCTGGGCATGCTGGGATATGAGGTGCAGACTGTTCCTATGACAGGGGAGGTCAGGACCTGCGGCATACCCGAGGAAATCCTTATGAAGAACGAGAAGTTTGCCTCCAGGGTAGTAAAGGCAGTACTGCCGGACGAGTGCATTGCCCTGCGGTTTGTGAACAGGGCCTACAGGGAAGTGATTACAAAGCCTGAGACTTTATACTGGAATGTATTTGAGAAAAATGAATTCCAGCTCATTGATATAACCAAGCCATATATGGAGGATACCCTTCCCAGGATGTACATGGACCTGATGCCTGCCAAATATTATAAGAAAATAGTTATAAAGGACGGTGAGACAGGTCTTCTGTATTTTGACAACCGCTATGAAAAGATACTGGGTACCGGGTCATACTACTTCTGGAATTACGGAAGGGAAGTTACCTGCAAAATCTTCAATATGAAGATTCAGCAGCTTGACATCTCCGGTCAGGAAATTCTCACCGCGGATAAGGTGGCTGTGCGGTTAAATGTCATCTGCAATTACCGGATAACCAATCCTGAGAAACTGGTCCAGACCGTGGAAGGAGTGGCTTCCCAGCTTTATACATATGTCCAGCTGAAGCTGCGGGAATATGTGGGACGGTACAGACTGGATGAACTTCTGGAACAAAAGGAGGAAATCGGAAGGTTTGTGCTGGATAAGTTAAAGGAGTATCAGGAGGAGTACTGTGTGGAGATAACCGGAGCAGGCATCAAGGACATTATACTTCCGGGAGAGATAAGGGAAATTATGAATACCGTCCTGCTGGCAGAGAAAAAGGCCCAGGCCAATGTCATCATGCGGAGGGAGGAGGTGGCTTCCACAAGAAGTCTTTTGAACACCGCGAAGCTGATGGATGAGAACCATACCCTGTTCAAGTTAAAGGAAATGGAGTACCTGGAGAAAATCTGCGACAAGGTAGGCAATATATCCCTTAACGGCGGCAAAGGTGTGCTGGAGCAGCTGGCTGAGCTGGCAGGTGTACAGGATTAAACTGAAGCAAGCGGTATCCGGCCCGGGGAGTCCAAGGGTTTTTCAGGCAGGTTTTAAGGAGGAAAATGAGGAAACAGCCAGTAAACCCGCGGTAAAATCGGTTTACATACTTCTTGACTTTAGCATATTAACTTGCTATACTTTTTCTAAAGTCTGTGCCGGACCCACTACCGGCACAGCATCCCCACACTATACAAACAAAAATCCAGGAGGTCGATTGAAATGTCATACGTTGATGAGATTTACGAGAGAGTTGTAGCACAGAACCCGGGTGAGCCGGAGTTCCATCAGGCTGTCAAGGAAGTATTGGATTCCTTAAAGCTGGTCATCGATGCCAATGAAGAAAAGTACCGCAGGGAAGGTGTCCTTGAGCGTTTTACGGAGCCGGAACGGGTTGTTTCTTTCAGGGTTCCATGGGTAGATGACAACGGAGCGGTCCAGGTGAACAAGGGATACAGGATACAGTTCAACAGCGCCATCGGGCCATATAAGGGCGGCCTGCGTTTCCATCCATCCGTAAACCAGAGCATCCTCAAGTTCCTTGGTTTTGAGCAGACACTTAAGAACTCCCTGACCGGACTTCCCATGGGCGGCGGCAAGGGCGGTTCCAATTTCGACCCCAAGGGTAAATCAGACCGTGAAGTCATGGCCTTCTGCCAGAGCTTCATGACAGAGCTGTACCGCCACATTGGCAAAGATACGGATATCCCGGCCGGAGATATCGGCGTGGGCGGCAGGGAAGTAGGATACCTGTTCGGACAGTATAAGAGAATTACCGGATTGTATGAGGGCGTACTTACAGGCAAAGGACTTACCTTCGGCGGTTCCCTGGCCAGGACACAGGCAACCGGATACGGCCTTGTATATATTCTGAATGAGATGTTAAAGCACAATGGCAAGGATATGGCAGGCAAGACCGTAGTTGTATCCGGTTCCGGCAATGTGGCTATCTACGCAACCGAGAAGGCACAGCAGCTGGGAGCAAAGGTAGTGGCGTTAAGCGATTCCAACGGTTATATCTATGACAAGGACGGCATACAGCTGGATATTGTCAAAGAAATCAAGGAAGTGCGCAGAGGACGCATCAAGGAGTATGTGGATGAGGTTCCAACCGCAGTATACACAGAGGGCAGGGGAATCTGGAGCATCCCCTGCGATATCGCCCTTCCATGCGCAACCCAGAACGAGCTTAACTTAGACGATGCCCAGGCACTTCTTGCCAATGGATGCTTTGCAGTGGCAGAGGGCGCTAATATGCCGTCTACCAGGGAAGCAACCGACCTGTTTGTGGAGAAGAAGATTCTCTTCATGCCGGGCAAGGCTGCCAATGCAGGCGGCGTGGCAACCTCCGGACTGGAGCAGAGCCAGAACTCCTTAAGGATGTCATGGTCCTTTGAGGAAGTGGATGATAAGCTTCACACAATCATGGTAAATATCTTTGCAAAGGTATCAGAGGCAGCAGAGCGCTACGGAGTTGCAGGCAACTACGTGGCAGGCGCCAACATTGCCGGATTTGAGAAGGTGGTTGAGGCAATGCTGGGACAGGGTATTGTGTAGTCCGTAAGGTATCACGCAGCCGTAATAGAATAGGAACAGAGTATGCGCAATGAATTCCGCAGGCAGGCTAAAAAAGTTTGTCTGCGGAATTTTTTTAAATGGGCTTTAGCCTGTTGGGCATGTCGGAATTTCCCGGGTCGGAAATGGAGACATGGGAAATCCTGCGGAACATATTAGGGCGCTATGGAGCAATATCAACAGAAATTGGAAATAGTGCATAAAAAACAAGGTTTTCATTAGGCCATTATCCGGTCCACCGGTCTGCCCCGGCTGATTAAGGGATGGACGGATTTAAATTATGGGAATGCCATTAATTATTATGCAGGCAATCCTGACAGCAGGGCTATGATAGAACGCCAGTACCCAATCCATAAGGAGCTGGTGGATGTGTGCCGCACCGGGAACACGGAGAATATATGCAGGGCAATATCAAACCATTATATGAAGACCATCAGGAGGCGTCTGAAGGAACAGGGCATGCCGGAAGACCATTTTAAGTTTTCCATTGATGTGATGGATGGCTGGGTTTGAGGCCGGAACAGAATATAAGACAGCAGATGGAAAAAGAATAGGAAAGAATCCGGATGACGGTTTTGGAAGGAACCATTGTCAGGGTTCTTTTTTTATAACCATGAAGCGGTCTGTTGTTCCGGTCAGTTAACAGGGATACGGTTGTGTATAATGCCGCACCATCCGGGTATAACAGTGAAAATAAGGCACAATTATGTATAAAATAATTGCGCATCACAGGAATGAGCATCATATTGCACAAAATATGGACCCTATTTAAATTGAAATCCCAATGCCGGACCCTTATAATGCAGATATGGAGAAGATACATGAGCGCGCGTGTAGCTTTAATATTAATTAATAAGGAGTACCAAATCATGACGGGAGATATAGTATACAAGGACCTGATTCAACTGGATTTGGATGTGAGAAGTACTGACGAATTATTTGAGGTCATGTCCGGGCAGCTTATGGAATTGGGGTATGTGACAGGGGATTTCCTTGAAAGCATAAAAGAAAGGGAAAAGGAATATCCTACGGCCCTTCCCATAGAGCCGTACGCAGTGGCCATACCCCATACGGACCCGGAGTGCATTAAGAACGCATTCATTGCCTGTATCCGCCTGAAGGAACCGATTCCATGGAGGGAGATGGCTGCCAATGAGGTAGTCCATATGGTGCGGTTTGTATTCCTGCTTGGGTTTAAACAGGAGGATGTGGGAGATGCCCATGTGGAACTGCTGCAGATACTGGTGAACAATTGCCAAAGGGCTGATTTTATGGAAAGGCTGCGGCAGGCTGCAACGGCAGAGACATATTTTAATCTGGTATTATCAATGGAAGGTATAGGGTGAACATATGAAGAGAATCATAGTGGCATGTGCAAATGGAGTTGCTACATCACAGGCAGTTGCCAGCAAGGTAAACCGTCTGTTAAAAGAAAGAAAGGTGGACGCCATGGTGGACGCGGTCAATATTAAGTCCCTGGACCGGGATATAAAAGACTGTGTGGCTTATATATCCATCACTAAGACGGTAAAGGAATATCCGGTGCCAGTTATTAACGGAATCGCGTTCCTGACAGGGGTCAGGCAGGAGGACGAACTGAAAAAGCTCATTGATGCGGTCAACAAAAGCTGATATGTAGAAGGAGGGGAAAGGTATGCAAGTATTAACAAATGTTGTCAACTTCTTTTTGGGACTGGGGGCTCCCATATTTGTGCCAATCATAATGATTATTGGCAGTATACTGGTGGGAATGAAGATAAAGGATGCTATTTCGTCCGGTATCACCCTTGGCGTGGCGTTTACAGGCATGAACCTGCTGATATCCTTTATGAAGGACAGCATAACCCCGGCGGCCCAAGCCATCATGACCTCAACAGGAATCTCACTGCCCATTGTTGACGGCGGATGGAGCACCATGGCTACCATATCATGGGCATGGCCCTATGCATTTCTCATGTTTCCGCTTTTGATTGCAGTCAATGTGGTGATGATACTTCTCAATAAGACAAATACCATCAATGCTGACTTATGGAATGTATGGCTTAAGATATTTACGGCAGTTGCTGTGGTATCCATTACCCACAGTGTGATTCTGGCCTTTGTGATTGCGGCTGTGCAGATTATACTGGAACTTAAATCTTCGGATGCGCATCAGCACCGTATTGAGAAGCTGACAGGTATTCCCGGTGTGTCCGTGACCCATGCAACGTTGTTTTTCGGCGCCATCCTATATCCCATTGCCCTGATTTTAAGAAAGATTCCAGGGCTAAACAGGGAATTTGACACAGAAATGCTGAAGGATAAGGTGGGTATCTTTGCAGAAAATCACGTAATGGGATTTTTGCTGGGCTGTTTATTCGGAATTCTGGCAAAATATTCCCTGGCCCAGATTCTTACCACTGGAATCAAGGCTGCCGCCGCCATGACACTGTTCCCTGTGGTAGCCAAATATTTTATGCAGGCATTGTCTCCCATCTCCGAGGCGGTCAGCGCTTTCATGAATAAGAAGTTTGAGGGAAAGACCCTGATTGTGGGGCTGGACTGGCCTATCCTGGGGGGCTGTAATGAGATATGGCTGGCAATTCTTTGGAGCATTCCGTTCATGCTGGTCTATTCCATGTTCCTGCCGGGCAATGGAATCCTTCCTTTTGCAGGACTTATGAGCGCATCCCTGGCACTGCCGGCATTTCTGGTGACAAGGGGAAACCTGCTCCAGATGTCCATTCTCTGTGTTATCGGAGCGCCCGTGTTCCTGTGGGTGGGGACTGCATTTGCTCCGTTTATGACTGAGTTAGCCATAGCAACAGGCAGTATTGACCTCCAGGCAGGTGAACTGATTAGCAACAGCCTGATTAACGGTCCTGTATTTACGTATTCCATTTCACATCTGTTCATGTTCTTAAAGGGGAATTTTGTGCCTTTGATTATATTTGCAGTCTGGCTGGCCGGGTTTATATTATACTACCGTGATTTAATGCGTGAGGCCAGGGAAGATGCAGCTCTGGAGGCTGAGAATGCAAAGGCAGGACAGTAAGCAAGCAAATTGACGAGGTGATATCGTGTATCTGGATAGCAGAAGTTATATGATTTTTCAGGAAATAGTGAATAATACATCCGCTACAGGCAAGGGCCTGGAGGATAAATTCCGCCTTACAAGAAAGCAGCTCAGTTATAGCTTTGACAAAATCAATGACTATCTTAAGGATAACGGCCATCCAGAGATTAAACGGCTGAAGACCGGGTACTTCATGGTGCCCGGTCCGGTGGCTGAGCATTATTCCACCAAAGAGGCAGCGGTCACCAAGTCTTCTTATACTTATTCAGACGAAGAGCGGGCGTATTGGATTGAGCTCAGGCTGCTGTGCCATGAGGACGAGCTTTCCACCTACCATTTTACAGAGGAGCTCCAAATCAGTAAGAATACCCTGCTCAGTGATTTGAAAAAGGTGCAGGAACGGATTAATAAATTCAGCCTGGAGCTGGCGTATAACAGGAAGGAAGGATACCGCCTTTACGGAAGCGAATACCATAAAAGAGAGCTTTTAACCCACGCTCTCAGAAAGCTTTTAAACATGCCGGGCGGTGAGGAAAACCTGAACCGGGTATATGCAATAGAGGAAGCACAGGCAGAAGACCTTAAGGACAATATTGAAGAGATAGAAAATAAGCTTCAGCTTCAGTTTACAGATGAACGGCTGAAGGAGCTTCAGTATATTTTTTATTTTACCATGCTGAGGATTAAGAATCAAAAGACCATAGAAGCCATGGACCAGTACCGTCTGGTAACAACTACCAGGGAGTATTCCGTGGTAGCTGCGTTTGCGGACATATACGGAATAAAGGATGAAAATGAAATTGTTTATTTTGCAGTCCAGATACAGATTTCAAAGGTCCATAACAGGACCCATGAAGATATGGGAAACCTGGAGCTTTTGAGGGAGGCGGGAATGCATATGCTGGAACGCTTTGAGTCCATCAGCTGTGTCCGCCTGGACGGAAGGGCTGAATTTCTGGAAATCCTGTATCAGCACATGAAGCCGGCTGTGTACCGGATATGGTATGGATATCATGTGGAGCCTGATATCACGGATATGATACTGCCTAAATACCAGTATCTCCATGAAATCGTGCGCAGGGCAGTGAGGCCCTATGAAATCTACCTCAAATGTACATTTCCGGACCCTGAGCTTGTGTATATTACGGTTCTCTTTGCATCCTGGCTCCATAAGGAGGGGAAGCTGATACAGGTCCGGGAAAAGGAACGGGCAGTGGTGGTGTGTACCAACGGGCTTACCGTATCGCAGTACCTTTTCGTTTCGCTGTCAGAGCTTCTGCCTGAGATTGAATTTTTAGAGTGCCTGTCCTTAAGGGACTTTTACGAATATGATAAGGATTTCCAGATTGTGTTTTCTACCGTAAGGCTGGAGACAGACAAGAAACAATTTGTGGTATTTCCCTTTGCCAATGATATTGCCAAGAAATCATTCAGGGAAAAGGTACTGGAAAATATACGGATATCAGAGGGACAGGTAAAACTGCAGAGCCGTCTGCCCTTTCTGCTGCCGGATGAACGGATTCAGATTACAGAGGAAAGAACGGATTGGCAGAATGCAATCCGGATGGCGTCAGCGCCTTTGCTGGACAATGGATTCATTAACAGGAATTATGTTGACAGGGCCATCGATATGGTGGAGACGGAAAAGCGGTTCATCATGATTGCAGATGGCGTGATTATCGCCCATGCGGGCGTGGATGACGGCGTGTACTGCATGGGAATGTCTTTGCTTAGGCTGCCTGAAAAGCTGTCCTTTAACGGATATATGGATGCCGATATTATTGTGGTTCTGGCCACGCCGGATAAGACAGGGCATCTGCCGGCGCTTTATCAGCTGTTTGATTTGCTGGAGGACGAGGGTAATATAAATGCCATGCGCAGGGCCGGGGATGTACACGAAATTGCGAGGCTGATACGGAAATATATTTGAGTAAACAGTGATGAAACTAATATGAATCAAAGAGGGGAGAAACTTATATGTTACAGGAAGCAGTACAAAAAGCAAAAGAGCAGGTCATGTGGGGATGCAGGACCATGGTGGATAAGGGATATGCATTGGGAACAGCAGGCAATATCAGCGCCAGGGTGGAAGGGGAGCCATTGTTTGTGATTACCCCTTCAGCCAGGCCGTATCTTACCATGAAGCCGGAGGACCTGGCAGTGGGGGATATGGATGGAAATATAGTGTCGGGTCCCTATAAACCTTCCATTGAATGTTTCATGCATCTGGGAATCTTCCGGGAACGGCCGGAGGTGAACTGTATTGTACATACACATTCCAAATTTGCCACGGCTGTCAGCGCACTGGACGGTGTTCATAAGGTGCCGGTGATTGATATTGAGGGTGTGGTGTACCTGGGTGGGGAGATACTGGTGGCCCCCTTTGCGCCTCCGGGTTCCGCAGAACTGGCTGCCCATGTAAGGAATACCATTGGAACAAATGCAGGCCTGCTCATGGCCAATCACGGAGCCATTGGCACCGGACTTACCATGGAGGATGCCATGATATCCAGCGACAATGTGGAGAGGGCCTGTGAGATGTATCTGGCAATTCTGGGCGCGGGACGGCAGGTAAGGAAGCTGCCGGAGGATTATATGGAAATGGCAAAGAAAAAGTCACTGGCAAGAAGAAATGTAGTTTTATAGAATCAGGAGGAGCATATGGGAAGAAAGGTTGCAGTAATCCATACAACAGCCGTTACCTACGAAGGTATCAACAGCAGGCTTAAGGCGCTGGCGCCGGATGCAGAGGTTATGAACATTGTGGACGACAGTCTTCTGAATGATGTGAAGAGGGAGGGAAAGCTGACAAAGGAGGTTACAAGGCGGCTTATGACATATGCTTTTGAAGCCCAGGACTGGGGAGCAAAGCTGATTCTTAATGCCTGCTCCTCTGTGGGGGAAGGCGTGGATGTCATAAGACCGCTGCTAACGATTCCTTATCTTAAAATCGATGAACCCATGGCGCGTACAGCTGTGGAAAGGGGAGATAAAATAGCTGTATACGGTACGGTCAAGACCACGCTGGAGCCAAGTGCAAGACTGATAAGACGCATTGCCGAATCAGCGGAAAAGGATGTGGCAGTGGATTCCTATCTGGCCTCCGATGCCTTTGAGGCGCTGACGGCGGAGAAGAACCAGGACAAGCATAATCAGATACTGGAGGCGCTGATTCGTGATACCCAGGAGCAGTATGATGTTCTGGTGCTGGCGCAGGCCAGCATGAGCGTATTGATTCCGTGTCTGTCAGACATTTCCAAGCCAATTCTGAGCAGCATGGACTCAGGAGTGGAGGCAGCTGCTGCAGCACTGAAGGAATTATAAATGAGGACAGAGATATGATATTAGGATGTGTGGCGGATGATTTCACAGGGGCCGCCGATGCTGCCTCCTTCCTTCAGGCAGGAGGCGCCAAGGTGATTCTCAGCAATGGGATACCTGAGGGGGAGAATGAGGATATTATGCCGGCCCAGGCAGTGGTGATAGCACTGAAGACACGTACCTGCCCTCCCTGTGAGGCAGTGGAACGGAGCCTGGCTGCGTTTTCCTGGCTGAAAGCCCACGGGGCACGTATGCTGTATTTTAAATACTGTTCCACCTTTGACTCCACGGAAAAGGGAAATATAGGACCGGTTCTGGATGCTGTCCTGGAACAATGGAACATACCATACACACTTTTATGCCCTGCGCTGTTGGAAAACGGGAGAAGCGTGAGGGATGGAAAGCTGTATGTCAATGGGGTTCTGCTGGAGGAAAGTTCCATGAGGGACCATCCCCTTAACCCAATGAGGGATTCCCGGTTAAAGCGCCTGATGGAAAGACAGAGCCGGTATCCCTGTTATAATCTGGATGAGGGTGCCCTTGAACGGGAGTTCAGGCCTCCTGGGGACCCGGGGCATTATTATCTCATACCGGATTATTATGAAGAGAGACACGGAAGTATGATTGCAGACAAATACAGGAATCACCCGCTTTTGTCAGGGGGGTCCGGTCTGCTTAAGATGATTGCCCGGACATGGGAACCGGAAGAGGGAAGGAAAAGGTTTAATCCCTCCCTTTGTTCAGCCCCAATCATACTGGCCGGCAGCTGTTCACAGGCCACCAGGGAACAAATCAGGTATTATGAGTCACAGGGGGGAGTTTCTTACCGCATCCATCCGCTGCAGTTTGTGCAGGGCATCCAGACAATGGACCATATCAAAGCGTTTCTGGATGATAACAAAAATCAGGCGGTCCTGGTTTACACCTCGGCACCGCCTGATGAAGTAAATCATATAAAAGCGGAATGGAAGGAAGCTTTTCCGCCTCTGGGACATTATAACGAGGATATATTGGCCCGGACAGCCGCCTATGCCCTGGAATGCGGACGAAAACGAATCATTGCTGCAGGAGGGGAGACTTCAGGCGCAGTCATGCAGAAACTGGGAATGCATACATTTTATATCGGAAAATCCATTGCCCCGGGCGTCCCGGTCATGTATCCTGCGGGGCAGGAAGGTCCGGAACTGGTTCTTAAGTCCGGAAACTTCGGCCGGGAGGATTTCTTTATCCGGGCAATGAAGGACATCTGAGCCGGGACTAATCCGCAATACCCACCTTACCCTCCATCCCGTCTTCCGCCAACCGCATCCTCCGGAGCTCCCTGGTGACAAATACCAGGGCCAGTAGGGCGGCCATAAGGTCTGCAACCGGCGCAGAGTACATGACGCCTTCAATGCCGAAAAACATGGGCAGCACCACAATCAGGGGCAGGAGGAAGATAATCTGCCTGGTAAGGGAGATGAAGATACCCTTTGCAGCCTTTCCGATGGATGTAAAGTAATTGGCAGTGATGGGCTGGAGTCCGTTTAAAAAGGTGAAGAACAGGAAGATGCGGAAGTATTGTTCCGCAAAGTGAAAGTACTCCTGGCTCCCTGAACCAAAGATGCCGATGATTTGCCTGGGTATCAGCTGGAAACACAGGAAGGCCATGGCGGATATGGTGGTGGCAATGAGCACTGCTTTTAGATATGCCTCCCGGACCCGCTTGAATTTCCTGGCGCCGTAGTTAAAGCTGACAATGGGCTGCAGTCCCTGGGACAGGCCGATGACCAGGGAAAAGAATATCATGTTTACCTTGGTTATGATGCCTGCGCAGGCCAGAGGAATTTCGCTGCCGTAATGGGACTGGGCGCCATAATAGCGGAGGATATTGTTCATTACAATCTGTACCACCATCATGGCCATCTGGTTAAAGAAGGGGGCCATGCCCAGGGCGGCAATGGCCTTTATATGGGATGGGATGGGGGTAAGGGAGCCGAGGGACAAGCGGACGGTCTTAAACCGTGTCAGGTACAGGATGACCATGATGCCGGATATGATTTGTCCGATGATGGTAGCCAGTGCAGCGCCCGCCATTCCCATGCGGAAGCCGAAGATGAACAGGGGGTCCAGTATGGTGTTGAGGATGGCGCCGGTCAGGGTGCACATCATGGAGAATCTGGGGCTGCCGTCCGCACGTATCAGGTTGGAACCGCCTGTGGTCAGGATGAGAAATGGAAAGCCAAGGGATGTGATGCCTGTATAGGTCAGTGAATAGTCCAGGACATCCGGGGTTGCTCCAAAGACAATCATGAGGGGCTTCAGAAAAAGCCTGACCGTGAGACAGAGAATAGCCCCAATGGCAAACAGCATGAAAACAGCGTTGCCCGCATACCGGGTGGCTTCCTCCTTTTCGCCGCTGCCAAGGGACAGATTGAAATTGGCTGCGCCGCCGATTCCGCACATCAGGGAGATGGCAGTACAGGTGATGGTAAGAGGAAATGCCACGTTGGTGGCGGCATTTCCCAGCATGCCCACGCTTCTTCCTATAAAAAACTGGTCTACAATGTTATACAGGGCGCTGACCAGCATGGCTATGATACTGGGGATGGCAAAGCGGACCAAAAGCCGGTTTACAGGCAGAACGCCCAATGGATTTTCGTGAGATGATGAAGATGTCATAAGGTTACCTCGTCTTTCGTGAATAAAAGAAGACTCCCTGTCAGCTTGCAGGTGACAGGGAATCACATGTATCATTGATATGATTATACTACGGTCCGGGAATAAACGTCAAGAACTCAGCCGATTCCTCCGAAGGCAATCCCCAAAACAAAGACAACAACCGTAAGTCCGCAGAACAGATAGGCTGTCATGAAACGGAACCAGGGACCCACTGGCCGGGGACGGCCTTTTTCCACTTCTTTTTTCACATAATTCTCCCCAAGTACCCAGAAAAACATGATGCCTGCCAAACCGGCTCCGAGAGGGCAGATGTAAATGGAAACAAAGTCCATCCGGATACAATACCCTGTATGCACAGTCCCACAGCCAGAGCTGCGGCAGCAATCACTGTGACCGATGTTCTCCTGCTGAGCCTGAACTGCTGCTGGAGGGCAGCGATGGGGGCCTCGAACAGGTTAATCAGGGATGAGATTCCTGCAAACAATACGGCTGTAAAGAATACGATAATCAGAATACGGCTTCCGGGCATGGATTTAAAAAGGTTGGGCAGGTAGATAAAAATCAGGCCCGGCCCGCCTTCATCCAGCCTGGAACCAGCGGTTGCCATGGCTGGTATGATGACGAGGGCGGCCAGCATGGCTGCCAGAGTGTCGAAAAGGGCCACCTTCCATGCTGCGTTTGTCACATCCTCCCGGTCATCCAGATAGGAACCGTAAATCAAGGTGCCGTTGCCTGCCAGTGACAGCGAGAAGAAGGCCTGGCCCAGGGCGAAAACCCAGGTCATGGGGTCTGCCAGACCCTTCAGGTCTATCCGGAAGATATAGCGGTATCCCTCCGCGGCAGAGGGCTGGAACGCCATGTAGGCGGCAAGTCCCAGGAACATGAGGAAGAACAGGGGCATGATTATCTTGTTGATTTTCTCTATGCCGCCGGAAATGCCCAGGACCATGATGATAAAGGTAAGAGCCAGGCCCACGGTCTGCCAGAAATTATTGCCAAAGGAACCAGCCATGGAATTAAATGCAAGGGCAAAGCCTTCCACATCGCCGGGAATCAGCGTGGAACCGGTAAAGGAGCCAATGCTGTATCGGAGTATCCAGCCTACAATGACGGAATATCCAATGGCCAGGGCTAGGGAGCCCAAAACCGGGACATAGCCGATGGCTTCACCCAGATGCCGGCCTTTTCCCCGGCTCTGCGTGGCCTGGCCAAAGGCGCCGATGGGACCGGAGCGGGCGGCCCTGCCAAAGGCCATCTCTCCGATGACGCCGGACAGACCGATGATGATAACAAAGAAAAAATAGGGCAGAAGAAAGGTGCCTCCGCCGTATTTGGAGACTCTGGCGGGAAACATCCATATATTGCCCATGCCCACAGCAGAGCCGATGCAGGAAAGGATGAACCCCCAATTGGTTTTCCAGGAGTCCCTTTGAGTGTCAGCTGGGTTATTCACGTAAAACCTCCAATGTTCAGTAAGATGAATGCATAAAGTCCTATTGTAAATCAAAAATTGCATATTGTCTATTTCTTAATATATGCAGTCAGAATACCAGCATACATATTGCGGCCGGGAGAGGAGGATATGAAACTGGCGGTTTGAAAAAATTATGGATTATCTTACAGAATTTTGGCAAGGTAAAAAACCGGCACCAAGGGATAATAATAAGGACACGAGTTGTTAAGTTCATGATGAAAGGAGTGTTCTTATGAATTTATGTGATTGCAAGCCGGCTCCGGCATCCTGCGGATGCGGGGATAAGCTTCCGGCCCCGGGACCCGGACTTTCTCTGGCCATAGCCACTGTTCCCATGCAGCCCTGGGAGACGCCGTATGAGCCGTCGAAGGCCCTGAAACAGGGAACCATTTTTCCATGTCTGGATTTGCCATTTTTCTTAGTAGGAGGTGAACCTCATGCCTGACCGCTGCCAGCTTCTTAAACAGATTAATGAAACCAGTTTCGTAGTCAATGACCTGAACCTGTATCTGGACACCCATCCTCTGGATAAGGATGCCCTGGATGCGTTCAGTCAGGCCCTGAACCAGAGAAAACAGCTGCTGGACGCCTTTGCAAAGGAATATGAGCCGTTGACCCTGAACTGTATCTGTCCTGACACAAATAACAAGACAGAAACCAAGACAAAATACCCGGGACAGAAGCATTTTACCTGGTCCGACGGACCTCTTCCCTGGGATAATGAAGGAGGTGCCGTATAATGTGGACGTATGAGAAAAGACTTCAATTTCCTGTAAATATTACTAAAACCTGTCCGAAGACCGCTTCCTTGATTATCAGCCAGTTCGGCGGACCGGATGGGGAGCTGGCTGCCTCCATGCGTTATCTTTCCCAGCGTTATACCATGCCATGCAAGGAAGTGGGCGGATTGCTTACAGATATCGGTACGGAAGAGCTGGCTCATTTGGAAATGATTTGCGCCATCATATACCAGCTTACCAAAAACCTAACGCCTGAACAGGCTAAAACAGATGGATTTGCTGCTTATTATATTGACCATACCACAGCACTATGGCCTACTGCTGCTGCAGGCGTGCCTTTCAATGCCTGTGAATTCCAGTCAAAGGGAGATGCCATCACAGATTTGCATGAAGACCTGGCTGCAGAGCAGAAGGCAAGAACCACCTATGATAATCTGATTCGTGTAATTGAAAATCCGGAAGTACGTGAACCGCTTAAGTTCCTGCGGGCGCGTGAGGTTGTACACTTCCAACGGTTTGGGGAGGCCCTGGAAAAGATTAAATCCAAGCTGGATGAAAAGAATTTTTATTATTTTAATGCTGAGTTTGACAAGCAGTTTGTGAAACAGCAGTAACCTGCGGCATTGGGGTATCAGGCTTATCCTGGTACCCATACATAGTTCATTAACAGTTCCGGACCCATATCCGGTGCAGCTGATAATTACAAAAAGGACCGCCTCTGAGAGACGGTCCCCTTAATGCGCTGGTGATTAAGCGCCGCAAACGTTAACGGCCTGTAATCCGCGCTGGCTGTTTGTGATGTCAAACGTAACTGCCTGACCATCTTCCAGTGACTTAAAGCCATCGGAAGCAATACCGGAAAAGTGAACAAACACATCTGTTCCATCCTCTTCGTTCGTAATGAAGCCAAAGCCCTTCTGAGAGTTAAACCATTTTACTGTACCTTTATTCATGAAAGATACCTCCTGATATAATATTATTATATTTTCGATAAAAATAAAAAAATCACATATTTTTGTAAATCATCATAGGAATAATGACTTACAAAAACATGTGAAATCAAAATCTTATAAAAAATATGAGATAACTATATCATGATTTTTGGTGTCTGTCAATGGTAAAAAATAATTTATTTCCCGCAATGTATATCCCGCGTGATAATAAGGCGGGTATACATTGCGGGAAAACGTATGATTGCAGGCGGGAAATCATTCCTGCTCTGCGCCGCGTATCCGGCACACGGCCCGGCCCTCCTGGGCATCCAGGGTCAGGGTGGCCCTGGATTGGCTTATGTCATGGACCTTTACGATGTCAGCCAGCTCCTGGGATTCATCGGGCAGGATGTCCCTTAACACCTCTGGGTATTTGGAAAGAAGCTCAGGGTGGTACAGCCTGGTCTTGCTGTTGTCATTGATGGCACCGTAATACACATCCGCCTCAACCATGTCCTGGAACATGTGGCTGCCGTATGAGAGGTCGGGATGGTAGCCGGCTTTTCCATAGGCCACCTCGCAGATGGCGCTGAACTGGCTGATTTCCGCATAGACCACGGGTACGCCTAGTTCCGGGGAGGATGTCCCGATACGGCCCGGCACCAGAAGCATCAGCTTCCTATCCGTGTCCTCAAAATGCTGGTTGATGCGGCTGATGAGGCGGGCCACATCCGGTTTCCGGGAGTATTCATATTCATAGTATTTCTGCGGGTCCACCCACACAATATAGTCGATGCGCTCCTCCTTGGAACGGCGCATGGAGGTCCTGCGGACATCAAAGAGGAATTCATGGTCCACGCCGTCCGGTATATGTACCTGCTCGGATTTGGCGGTCTGAAGGGGGCGGCATTGCAGCAGGTTCAGCCTCCACACGCCTTCCTCCGGGCTGGTGACGGCAAACTCCACATCTACGGGACGCTCATACTCTTTTTCAAGCATCTTCATAAGGGAGCGCATCATGCGTATGAACTCCAGGTTGTCCACCAGGCCCTGGCAGTCCGCAAAATAGATGGTCCTGTAAATGTGGCGCTCGGCCAGCAGGTCCTCGGCATCCGTGTCCCTGCTGAGGACCATTTTTTTCTGCCATTTGGGAAAGAGGTCCAGAATTTTTTCCAGGGATTTGGTGCAGAGCGTCTTAGTGCCAAAGTCCAGGACATCTACCTTGCGCTGGGAGAATTTGTGGCGTTCAGCCAGGGTGGTCCTTAGGTTGGCCTGGGCCCTGTCCAGGCCGATGAGGCGCGGATAATCGCCGGGTGTCCTTTCCACTGCCCTTGTGCCTAATCCCATGACCATGCGCAGCATTCCTGCCTCAGGGTTTAAGTGCTCCATCCATTTGTAAGGGTTGTAGGAACAGCCCATACCAGCTGCCACCGGCATATAGAGGTCACCGTACTGCTGGCCCGCCACCTGCTGGACCAGCAGGGCCATCTGCTCATCCACATCTAACAAATGGCGTTTCCTCCGGTACTCAATGGCCTGTTCATTCATGGTGCTGGCGTAGACCCGGCGGATGGCTTCCTCCAGTTCCTCCATCCGTTCCTCCTTGGTACCCTGATTCATGCAGAAAATGGATTCATATTTGCCGGAGAATGCATTGCCGTATCCGTCCTCCATGATGCTGCTGGAGCGGACAATGATGGGGGTGGTTCCGTAGTGGTCCAGCATGTCGCTGAGCTCTTCCCGGATATCTTCGGGAAGGGAGCCGTTTCGCAGCCGTCTGGTCAGCTCCTCTGTTTCCTTAAAATGTTCCTTTTCCAGCCGGTGCCTGGCCTTTAATTCCGCGCAGCGGTTATACACCAGATACCGGTAGAACACATCCGTGCCAATGAAAAAGGAGTTATGTGGCTCCACATGTCCGGCGTATTCCGGCATGTTCATCTCAATCAGCTTCCTGGCCACTAAAAGGCCGCAGGCCTTTCCGCCGATGACGCCGCCTCCAATCTTGCGCATCCAGACCCGGCGGAAATCCTCCTCCGTGAAATGCTTCAGTATCAGCTGCTCCATATGGCTTTCCGTGGTCATGAGCCGGTTGCAGATACATTTTTTCTCTTCTCTTGTCAGGTTTTCCTTCTTAAGGATTTCTGGCCATCCTACCATATTTCTTACCCCCGTATGTGTTTTTTTTTTGACAAAAATGCTGTTTATAACACTTATAAGCATACGCTTATAGATATTTCTCAGAGTTTTTTTCAATGCCCGGAATGGCCATTTTGATGAATTCAATCATGCTCCGGGTCAGGTATTTATTTTTTTTGTAATACAGGTAGACCTCCCTTACCGCCTCAGGGTCGTCAATCTTATAATATATGATATCCGGGTTTTCCGGAAGGCACTTGACCACGGTGTCGCTGACAAAGGAGGCGCCCATGCCGTACTCTGTCAGGTGATAGGTGGTTAAAAGCTGGTTCAGCTTTAAGGTGTAGTTTAACTGGATTCCGGCCCGGCCCAGTATGGCGTCCACACGTTCCCTGGTATCGTTGTGGGAACGCAGCATCACAAAGGGCTCATCCTTGAATTTCTTTAAGGATACGGCCGGAAATGTGTCGTTCTGGTGGAGGCAGCGCTTTATGTCGGCAGCCTTCAGCTGGTATTTCACTGCACGCCGGTTGCTGTCAAAGGAGCAGGGGACGGCCAGCAGCAGCCGTTCCTCCATGAACCGCTCCTTTTCGTAGATGCCCGCATCCAGCAGATAATTGTCAATGATAATGTCCAGTTCCCCGGCAAAGAGCTTCTGCTCCAGCAAAGGGGTGTGGCCCTCGAACAGGTTCAGCTTCACGTGAGGATACGCCCTGCGGAATTTATCAATAATGGGAGGAAAGATGAAGGAGGAAAAGAGGTAGGTGCCGCCTACGGACAGCCGCCCGGTTTTCAGCTCCTGGAGATTGCCCACATAGTAGGCAAATTCATTTTCCAGGTCCATGATTTTCTCCGCTGTCTTGATGTATTTCCTGCCGCACTCGGTCAGCTGGATGGGACTGGTGCTCCGGTCAAAAAGCGGCATTCCCACCTTTGTCTCTATCTTCTTAATCATGGAACTGAGGGCTGGCTGGGATATGTAAAGGTTCTCAGCAGCCTTGGAAAAGCTCTGTTCCTTATAGACTTCATACACATAATTCATCCCGCTGAACATAGCTGCACCTCCTATAAGTTTTTAATTATAAGTTTTATTCAAATATAAATATTTGTTTTTATTCTAGGTTATTTTTATAATAAAGGCAAGAACAAATATATCTGACAAATGTTTGATGCGGAGGCAATGAATGAACCATGTAACGGAATATTCCAGACAGGAACTGCATGATATGTTAAAAGAGCTTACCATACAGTTTCAGGAAGCCAGGAAACTGAATTTGAAACTGAATATGGCCAGGGGAAAGCCTGCAGCAGCCCAGTTGGATATGAACATGGGCCTGTTGGAGTTTCCGAAGGACTGTGTGCTGGAGGACGGCACGGACACAAGGAATTACGGCGTCCTGGAAGGGATTCCGGAATGCAGGCGTCTGTTTGGACAGCTTTTGGGGCTGAATCCGGACCAGATTATCATGGGGGGCAATTCCAGCCTGAACCTGATGTTTGACACCATTGCATTTCACTGCCTCTTTGGGACCGGCGGAGAAAAGCCATGGAGCCATTACGGATATGAGGGCAGTCCGGTAAAATTCCTGTGCCCTGTGCCCGGCTACGACAGGCATTTCCAGATTTGCGAGGAGCTGGGAATCCAGATGATTCCCGTACCTCTTCTGGAGGACGGGCCGGACATGGATATGGTGGAAGCCATGGCAGGAAAGGATGAGTCCATCAAGGGAATCTGGTGTGTTCCCCTTCATTCCAATCCCCAGGGCGTTTGCTACAGCGACCGGGTGGTGGACCGTCTGGCAGCCATGGAGACAGCTGCCCCGGATTTCAGGATATTCTGGGACAATGCCTACGGCGTACATCATATCTACGGTGAAGTGGCCCTTAAGAACATCCTGGATGCATGCCGGGCCTGCGGACACCCGGACAGGGCCTACTATTTCTTTTCAACCTCCAAAATAACGTTTCCGGGAGCAGGCGTTTCCCTGGTTGCCTCAGGCCCGGACAACATGAAGGAGCTGAAAGGACATATGTCCTCCCAGACCATCGGACATGACAAGCTGAACCAGTTAAGGCATGTGCAGTATTTTAAGACGCCGGAGAACATCCGCCGCCATATGAAGGAACTGGCAGATGTGCTGAGGCCCAAATTTGACATGGTGCTGGACCGTCTGGAGGAAGAGCTGAAAGGGACCGGACTGGCGGTGTGGAGCCATCCAAGAGGAGGTTATTTTATTTCCCTGGACACCCTCCCGGGATGTGCGAAGCGCACGGTACAGCTGGCCGGGGAGGCCGGTGTCACGCTCACAGGCGCAGGAGCCACCTATCCTTACAAAAAAGACCCGGAGGACAGGAATATCCGCATTGCGCCCACCTATCCCACACCGGAGGAACTGAAGGCTGCCATGGACATATTCATTCTGTGCGTGAAGATAGCAGGAATCGAGTCAGTGATGAATCAGGGAAACTAAGTTACAGTGTAAACAATCAGGCAGAAAAAGGAGAGCAGGTATGGAGAAAACATATAATCCTTATGACAATGTGTTAAAGGTAGTAAAGGAAGCAGCCGATATACTGGGCTATACGGACAGCGATATAGAAGCCATCAAATACCCGGAGAGGGAGCTTAAGGTTGCGATTCCGGTGCGTATGGACGACGGCACCACCAAGGTATTTGAGGGATACAGGGTACAGCACTCCACATCCCGGGGACCGGCCAAGGGAGGCGTACGTTTCCATCCGGCCGTTAACCCTGACGAGGTCCGGGCGCTGGCAGCCTGGATGACATTTAAGTGCGCCGTGGTAAACATTCCTTACGGCGGCGGCAAGGGCGGCGTTGTGTGCGACCCAAATGAGCTGTCTGAAAATGAAATCCGTGCCATCACAAGAAGATATACGGCAGCCATCGCCCCGCTCATTGGGCCGGAACAGGATATCCCGGCTCCTGATGTGGGCACCAATGCGGCTGTTATGGGATGGATGATGGATACCTACAGCATGCTGAAGGGCCACTGCATCCACGGAGTGGTTACAGGCAAGCCCATCTGCCTGGGCGGTGCGCTTGGAAGGAACGAGGCCACCGGACGGGGCGTTATGTATACCACGAAGAACATCTTGAAAAAAATGGGAATCCCTGCTGAGGGAACCACGGTGGCCATTCAGGGAATGGGAAATGTGGGCAGCATCACAGCCAAGCTGCTGCACAGGGAAGGCATGAAAATCATAGCTGTCAGCGATGTGTCCGGGGGAATCTATCGTCCTGAGGGGCTTAATGTGCCGGCTATTCTGGATTACCTTTCCCTTAACAGGAAAAATCTGTTAAAGGATTACACGGAGGAGGGCATGAGCCGCATTACCAACGAGGAGCTTCTGGAGATGGATGCCAGGGTACTGGTGCCGGCAGCCCTTGAGAACCAGATTAATGCTTCCAATGCGCATAAAATCCGGGCGGAAATCATTGTGGAGGCAGCCAATGGACCAGTGGCCGCGGATGCGGATGAAATACTCCGGGACAGAGGCATTACCGTTGTGCCCGATATCCTGGCCAATGCAGGAGGCGTGGTGGTTTCTTATTTTGAGTGGGTCCAGAACATCCAGTCCGTGAGCTGGACTGAGGAGGAAGTCAACGAAAAGCTGAAGGATATTATGGACCCTGCGTTTGAGGCTGTATGGGATATTTCACAGAAACAGAATGCCACTATGCGCACCGGCGCATACCTGATTGCCGTGAAGCGGGTAGTGGAAGCCAAGGCAGCAAGGGCAATCTGGCCCTAGAGCACATCACAGAATTTATTACAGATAATATCAAAGCCAGTCAATATAGCAGCAGTTACAGAAAGACCAGGCACTGGGGATGCCTGGTCTTTTACTGCGTATAAAGGGGGATAAAATGTGTGAAAGGGGGAGGGCCCTTTCGGTTTTTGCAACAATTTATTTGCTGTGTTTCTCTTGCTTACAGGACACATTATAATACAGGTATATTGCAAAAACCATTGTCAGAAGACAAAGAAATATTGCAATCAGCACAATCTGTGTTAGAATGAAAGAAACCGGATTTTAAAAGGAGGAGGTCCATGTACCAGGAAGAGAGCTTTAAGACGCAGAAGGTGGTCTATGCCCATACGCGCAGCGACGAGGCGGATATGGAGTACAGGATGCACTGCCATGATGTCTATGAGGTTTATTACATGATTTCAGGCAATGTGGAGTATCTGCTGGAGGGCAGGACCTACACGCCCAGGCCGGGGAGCCTGATTATCATACCGCCTGGCTGCTTTCACGGGTTAAGGGTCCTGGATTCGGATGAATACAACCGGATACGGCTGCACGTTGCACCGGAGCTTCTGGAGGAAAATGAGCAGGCCCTTTTGCTGAAGCCCTTTGGGACAGGATGGTGCTGTTATGAGGAACAGTTTCAGCTGGAGTGGTACTTCCATTCCCTGGAGGAGTGCGGGGGCTATGGAAAGGATTTACAGGATATTGCAATCCGCACACGGGTGCTGTCTCTTTTGACTAAGATTTTTGCAATGTACAGGGAGGCGGCAGGGACATCCAGGGGAAAGGAGGGGCAGGTCCAGGAAATCATCCGCTATATCAACCAGAACCTCTCTGAATCCCTGACACTGGAGGGGCTGGCACAGACCTTCTATATGAGTAAGAACCATCTGACTGCTGTATTTAAGAGGGCCACGGGAACCACGGTGGCCCGGTATATCCTCTATAAGCGCATGGCTGTTGTGAGGAAAGAACTGGCCATGGGGGCGCCGGCAGCAGAGGCGGCGTCCAGGGCAGGCTTCGGAGACTACTCCAGCTTTTTCAGGGCTTACAAAAAGATGTTTGGATGTGCGCCTTCTGATAAGAATGGGCCGGGAATGCCTGAGATGGATAAGGGGGGCTCTGTTTAAGAATGCCCGGCCGGGAATAGAGGATGCAGTTATATAAATGTATTGAAATAAATTCTTGACAGGAAAAAAATACCATGATACTATCAATTAAACCTATAGAAATAGTAGGAATAGAGAGACGGAGGACAGTATCATGGGAGAGAAGCGTAAGAGAGCAGACAGGCATTTTAAATTTGAGACAACCCAGCTTCATGGGGGGCAGGAGCAGCCGGACCCTTCCACCGGGGCAAGGGCAGTGCCGATTTACCAGACATCGTCGTATGTATTTGACAGCTGTGACCATGCGGCGGCCCGGTTCAATCTCAGCGACCCCGGAAACATATACAGCCGTCTAACCAATCCTACCCTGGATATATTTGAACAGAGGATGGCGCAGCTGGAGGGCGGTGTGGCTGCCCTGGCAACGGCTTCCGGAGCAGCGGCCCTGTCCTATACATTCCAGAACCTGGCCCGGTCAGGGGACCATATTGTATCATCCAGCCATATTTACGGAGGCACCTACAATTACCTGGCCCACACCTTTCCTGAATACGGGGTAAAGACCACTTTTGTGGACCCGGCCGATTTGGAGGCGGTAGAGGCAGCCGTCAGGGATAATACAAAGGCTGTTTTCATAGAGACGCTGGGCAACCCCAATTCCGATATTGCTGACATAGAAAGAATCGCTTCCATAGCGCACCGCCACCAGATTCCCCTGGTTATAGACAATACCTTTGCCACGCCGTATCTTGTCCGTCCTATTGAGTACGGCGCTGACATTGTGGTACACTCAGCCACAAAGTTCATCGGCGGTCACGGTACCACGGTGGGCGGCGTGATTGTGGACAGCGGCAGGTTTGACTGGACTGCCTCCGGCAGGTTTCCGGGACTTACAGAGCCAAACCCCAGTTATCATGGCATACGGTTTGCCCAGGATGTGGGGGCTGCGGCCTTTGTCACAAGGATACGGGCCATTCTCTTAAGGGATACGGGGGCCACCCTTTCACCATTCCACGGTTTTATGTTTCTGCAGGGGCTGGAGACACTGTCGCTGCGGGTGGAACGCCATGTGGAAAATGCCCTTAAGGTGGTGCAGTACCTGAACGCCCATCCCCAGGTGGAAGCGGTCCATCATCCAAGTGTAAGCCGGGACCCGGTTCAGCAGCAGCTTTACAGAACTTATTTCCCCAGAGGCGGCGGTTCAATCTTTACTTTTGAAATCAAGGGTGGGGCGGGGAAGGCAAGAGCCTTCATTGACAACCTGGAACTGTTTTCCCTTCTTGCCAATGTGGCGGACGTAAAGTCCCTGGTCATTCATCCTGCTTCCACCACCCATTCCCAGCTGAACGAGGAGGAGCTTCTGGAGCAGGGAATCCGTCCCGGAACCATCCGCCTGTCCATTGGTACGGAGCACATAGACGACATATTGGAGGATTTGGAGGAGGCCTTCCGGTCAGTTTCATAGATTCCCGGATAATCCGAGGATTTTTCTGGAGAAAACAAAATACATATATTCATGCAGAGCGGTCTATTTGACCGCTTTTTGCGTTGAAGCAGCGGATGCCGGGTGAAATTTTGAAATAAAACATTTTTTTATCGTATCCTGGGTGAGAGATGCTATAATAAAGTGGGACTGAATATTTGGACGGGCGCCGCTTGTCCGTGTGCTGAGGTAAACATATGGATTACAGTGATTTAAGGAAATGCTTTATCTTTCATGATACAGAGTGGTCAGGCCATATCCTGGAGCATACGCAGATGGGGTTATGGGCCATGGTTACAGACCGCAGCATGAGCCGGGCCGGGATGTATGTGGACCGGACCATGGCCTGGCTTTTGGGCCTTAAAGAGGAACTGGAGCCCGAGGCATGCTTTGAATTCTGGTACGGAAGGATTAACCGGGGAAACTATGTGTACGTTAACGAGGCCATGCAGCGTATACTGGCAGCGGATAAGCTGTGTGAAATCCAGTATACATGGAATCATCCTGAGTGGGGCGATATGCTGGTGCGGTGCGCAGGCCGGTCCAGGCAGATGGAGGATGGAAGAGTGCTCATCACGGGGTATCACCAGAACATGGGCATCCTGGACCAGATGATGCGGTGGCCTCTGTATATTGGCGGCCAGGAGATATTTGAGTACAACATCAATACCAGGACAGCCCTGGTTTATACGGAGCGCAAGCTTACATACGGGGAAGAACGGCAGTTTAAGGATTTTCCCCAGTGTGTGGTAAAGAACCAGGTGGTCCATCCGCAGAGCCGGAATGCGTTCCTGCAGGCGTTCCGCGTGTTACAGGAGGGCGGGAGAACTGCGCGGTGCGAGGTCCGGCTTAAAGACCGGAAGGGGGACTATGGGTGGTTCAGCCTGGAGCTGGAAATCATGGCTTATGAGGGTGATTTACCGGGAATTGTTCTTGGCAGGATTCAGGATATATCCAGGCAGAAGGAGCTGGAGCAGGCATATATGAAATCCAGGCGTGTAAACCAGTTTCTGCTGGAGGGTATGCTGGCATACGGGGACGCGGACCTGACAGAGGATAGGGTGACAGGGGCCTCCGGAAAATGGCGGGAGATTCGGGAAGCAGCCGCTGGCTGTTCCTACAGCTGTTTTGTGCAGAAGATGGCTGAGGAGACAGTAAAACCCGAACACAGGGAAGAATTTTTACGGACATTTAACAGAACCGGCCTGCTGCAGAAGTATGATGACGGGGAATGCAGGACGGCGCTGGAATACAGGCGTCTGATGGGGCATGACATGCTGTGCTGGGTACGGGTGGAATTATACATGTATATGGACCCTGCCGGGGACCATGTGCGGGCATTTTTCTGTATGAAGGATATTCACCGGTATAAGAGGACGGAGCACAGCCTTTCGCAGGACAAAGAGGTCTGCGGGGCAGGCCGGGAAAAGCTGTCTGAGCGAATCCTGCAGGCCGCTAAAGAGGCTGAAGGCCGGGGACCGCGGCCCGGGGAGGAGGATGGACAGAAAATTGCCTATAAGGTTATCAGCGGTATCTATGCCATGACAGATGCGCCGGACATGGAGGAGGCCATGAGCCGTCTGATGGATATTCTGGCAGATTATTACGGGGCGTCCCATATGCGGATGTTCCTGAAGGATAAGGATTCCTTCGGTATCAGCTGCATCTGCCGCATGGATGAATACGGCAGGCCCGGGATAAGCCTGACCCTGGAGCAGGACATGGAGGCGTGGCTCAGCCATAAGCGGCCCTCCGGCGTTATGGACTACGTGGAACCTCAGGACATGCTGGGGGAGTCCTTTGAGGTGTTCCAGGGCATGGAGAGGGAGCGGCTCGCAGATATGTCGGTATTTCCCATTGTCAGCCGCAAAGGGCTTCAGGGATATATTGTCATGTTTGAACGCAAGAGCCGCCGGCCTCTGGCGCTGATGGATATGCTGGTGTATTTCATTGCCCAGGAAATCAACAGGAGACAGGACTCCCAAAGCCTGTATTACAGCATATATCATGATTCCCTTACCGGACTGCTTAACCGGGGCAGCTATGATGAGTACCGCAGGCAGTACAGGGCGGACCGGGTGGTTTCCCTGGGCGTGATTGTGGTGGATATCAACGACCTGAAATCCATCAATGACACAAAGGGTACTGAGCAGGGAGACAGAATCATATGCAGTGTGTCGGATATCATCAAGAAGCATTTTCCGGACCGCAGAGTGTTCCGCCTGAACAGCAATGAATTTGATATCATAATGGAGGATATATCCTCGGTGGAATTCGAGCAGAGAACGGGCCTTCTTTTGCAGGAGCTGGGGGCGCAGAGCCAGCTGTCCGCGGCAGTGGGAAAGATATGGGATGACAGGGAGAAAAACCTGGACTGGGCTGTGAAGCAGGCCTGTGAGCTGATGCGGATTGACAAGCAGAAATATTATGAAAGCAAGCCGTCCTTTCACGGCAAGGGAAGGATGGAGCTTATAAAGGAGCTGCTTTCCACCATTGAGCGGGGGGAATTCCGTGCGTTGCTGCAGCCTAAGCTGTATTTTGACACAGGCGTATGCGCTGGCGCCGAGGCTCTGGTACGGGTTAAGGGAAAGGAAGGCGGGGATGTGCTTCCCTCCAGGTTCATCGGTGTATTGGAACGGGAAAACCTTATAAGCTATGTGGATTTATTTGTTATGGAAGAGTGCTGCCGCCTGCTGGAGCAATGGAAGAGAGCCGGTTATACAGAGCAGATTCTGTCCTTTAATTTTTCCCGGCTGACCCTATTAAGCGAGGGTATCGTGGATTCCGTGGAATCCATTGTACAGAAATATGATGTAAGGCCGGAACAGCTGGAGATAGAGGTGACGGAAAGCATCGGGGCCCTGGGAAGGGATGTGGTGTATCAGGCGCTGCGGGAGTTCAAGAAACGGGGATACCGTATCTGCCTGGATGATTTCGGCACCAAATACAGTAATCTGGACATCCTGTCCGATATAGAATTTGACGTCCTGAAGCTGGATAAGAGCCTGGTGGACAAAATCGGAAGGGATAAGGTGAGCCGGCAGATTGTCAAGCATGTGATAGCCATGTGCAGGGATTTAAAGATACAGACCGTGGCGGAAGGGGTGGAGGAAGCCGCCCAGGCGGACTATCTGATTCAGTGCAGGTGCGCCGCAGGCCAGGGGTATCTGTACGGAAGACCCATGGAGACAGAGGCGTATGAACGGGGATTCTGCAGGTTCAAACCCAGAGATACAGATTGAAAACCAGGGGAAATAAAGCTATAATGGATAGAAAAATATATGACTAAGGAGAAGGACATGGATTACAGAACCTATTTAAAGAATTATCCGGATAAGGACGGCCGTTTCGGTGAATACGGAGGCGCTTATCTTACAGAGGAGCTGATACCGGCTTTTGAGGAGATAGCAGACGCATACCAGACCATCTGCCATTCCTCACAGTTCATCAATGAACTGAGGCGGATCCGCAAGGAATTCCAGGGAAGGCCAACTCCGGTTTACCACTGCGAGCGTCTGTCCGGAAAAATTGGAAATTGCCAGATATATCTGAAACGGGAGGATTTGAACCACACAGGCGCCCACAAGCTGAACCACTGTATGGGGGAAGGACTGCTGGCCAAATTCATGGGCAAGAAGCGCCTTATCGCAGAGACTGGGGCAGGCCAGCACGGGGTGGCCCTGGCCACGGCAGCTGCATTTTTCGGCCTGGAGTGCGAGATTCATATGGGAGAAGTGGATATAGCAAAGCAGGCGCCCAATGTTACCAGGATGAAGATTCTGGGAGCAAAGGTGGTGCCGGTTACCCATGGTCTTAAGACGCTGAAGGAGGCAGTGGATTCGGCCTTTGAATCCTATGCCAGGAATTATAAGGATTCCATATACTGTATCGGCTCTGCCCTGGGCCCTCATCCATTTCCGCTTATGGTCAGGGATTTCCAGTCTGTTGTGGGATATGAGGCAAGGGACCAGTTCCTGGAAATGACAGGCATGATGCCGGATGAGGTCTGCGCCTGCGTGGGCGGGGGCAGCAACTCCATCGGTATGTTCATTCCCTTCCTGGACGACCCGGTGGACATCACAGGGGTGGAGCCTTTGGGAAGAGGCGAAAAGCTGGGGGACCATGCTGCGTCCATGAAATTTGGTGAAAAGGGAGTTATGCATGGATTTGAGAGCATTATGCTGAAGGATGAGAAGGGAGAGCCGGCGCCGGTATACTCCATTGCCAGCGGGCTGGATTATCCGTCTGTAGGTCCGGAGCATGCATTCCTCCACGATTTGGGCCGGGTTAAATACGACACGGTAAGCGATGAGGAAGCCATGGAGGCATTTTTCAAGCTGTCCAGATATGAGGGTATCATACCGGCAGTGGAAAGCTCCCACGCTGTGGCGTACGCCATGCGCAGGGCAAAGGAGATGAGACAGGGCTCCATCCTGGTGTGCTTAAGCGGCAGAGGCGATAAGGATATCGACTATGTGGTGGAGCATTATGGTTATGGGGACCAGTTTATGGATTAGAATAAAAGACATCCGGTCAGGGAATCCTATCCCGGACCGGATGTCTTTTTAGACCCTGTATTCTGTTTTACAGCCTCTTTGCAATTGCCCTTATAAAGTCCCCGCTGTTAAGAACCACCGGATTCGGAATGGTGGTAATCAGGGCCAGGTCTTTTGTCATTTCGCCGCCCTCAATGGTATCGATGGTAGCCTTTTCCAGCTTGTCCGCAAATTCCATCAGTTCCTTATTGCCGTCCAGCTCGCCGCGCTTGCGCAGTGCTCCGGTCCAGGCAAAGATGGTTGCAACGGAGTTGGTGGAGGTCTCTTCTCCCTTTAAGTGCTTATAATAGTGGCGCTGTACGGTTCCGTGGGCAGCCTCGTATTCATAGTTGCCGTCAGGAGATACCAGAACAGAGGTCATCATGGCCAGGGAACCGAAGGCAGAGGATATCATGTCGCTCATGACATCGCCGTCATAGTTCTTGCAGGCCCAGATGTAACCGCCTTCGGATTTCATGACACGGGCGACCGCGTCATCAATCAGGGTGTAGAAATAGGTGATGCCGGCAGCTTCAAATTTTCCTGCATATTCACGGTCGAATATCTCCTGGAAGATATCCTTGAAGGTATGGTCATACTTCTTGGAGATGGTATCCTTGGTGGCGAACCAGAGGTCCTGCTTTGTATCCAGAGCGTAGTTGAAGCAGCTTCTGGCAAAGCTTTCAATGGACTGGTTGATATTGTGCATGCCCTGTACGATGCCCGGGCAGGTAAAGTCGTGAACCAGTTCGCGGCTCTCTGCGCCGTCCGCGGCAGTGTAAACCAGTTCTACCTTACCGGGTCCAGGTATCTTCATCTCTGAACCCTTATAAACATCGCCGTAAGCATGTCTGGCAATGGTGATAGGCTTCTTCCAGTTCTTAACACACGGTTCGATTCCTTTTACAACAATGGGGGCGCGGAACACGGTTCCGTCCAGGATGGCGCGGATGGTTCCGTTGGGGCTCTTCCACATTTCCTTCAGGTGGTACTCCTCCACACGCGCCGCGTTGGGGGTGATGGTAGCGCACTTCACAGCCACACCGTACTTCTTGGTGGCATTGGCGGAATCAATGGTTACCTGGTCGTTGGTCTCATCCCTGTATTCCAGTCCAAGGTCATAGTACTCAGTCTTTAAATCTATGTATGGCAGCAGCAGGTCGTCTTTAATCATCTGCCAGAGAATTCTGGTCATCTCATCGCCGTCCATCTCAACAATCGGGGTGGTCATCTTAATTTTGTCCATACTGTATCCTCCTGAATTTTCGCATTATTTTATAGTATACGACGGATTGGTATTTCGCACAAGAGAAAACTCTCTCATCTGGCGTGGGTTTCATCCGCCGGCTTTCCTTTATTTTATCATGAACAGGGCCGAAAAATACAGGCTTTTATACAAAAAAAGGGAGAAGGATGCATCAATTTTGCATCCTTCTCCCTGTGAGGCTGTTGATTAGCTTCTCCGGTCCTCCACCAGAAGTGTCTGTATGGTATCCACGGAAGGATTCCAGTTCAGTACATAGAGCGTATAAATCCGGGAGGGATTCAGTGTTACCGGCGTGGTAACCAGGGTATTTTCCGGCCGGGCGGAACGGGCCACACGCAGGGTATAGCTGCCGGAGCTGAGCCGGCTGAAGCTGGCTGCATCGGCAAAGTTGATTGAGTTAAAGTAAATATTGCCCAGGGAGGCATTGATGGGCCCGCTGTAGTAGGCTAAATTGCAGACCCGGAAACAGGCAGAGGTCCGGTCCGTGGGGCAGGCCGTATCCTGGATGGATACCAGGTCCAGGCCTGTGGAGGAGTTGACAATGGCAATGGTGGCCATTCCGTCGCCAACATACATGGATTTGCGGAGATATACATAGCCGTTTGAGCCCATGACGGAGAAGGTATGGTAGCCCTGGGACAGCTGGCGGTACTGGGTCACTTCAGAAAACTCCAACCCGGAGAATACTGGCCGGTTATCTATATACACGGTAAATGGGTTATACCCGGTGGCCCCGTTTAACAGGCGTATTCCGCCGTGAATCCACTGGTTATTATTGCAGAACACGCAGGGGATGGGATAATATGGCGGATAGGGGTGCACAGGGTAATTCGGACGGACGGGATAGTCAGGGCGTACCGGATAATCAGGACGTACGGGGTAGTCCGGATAGTAAGGAGGCATGACTGAAAAATCAGGGTCGATATCATCGTCAGGGGACGGAAGCATCATTTCAGTGTCAGGATATGTGAAACCTGGGTCAATCGGGTCTTCTGCCTGGGTCATCCTAAGTAACGGTTCAGAGTAGGGGTTATTGTTATTCATATACAATGGTCCTCAGTTGGTGCTTTTATGATAATATATGTCTGACACGCAGAAGGTGTACGGCAAAAGAGAAATAAAAAATGAATTTAACTGCAGCATTTGTAGCCTTATAGCTGTATATAGGTCAGCTGCCCAGCCCTGTACAATTTTGGCAAACGGAAAAGAAAACACGCCGGAGCCCCTTAAACCAGGGTTTCCGGCGTGTTTTTGTATGTTCCTGAGCGGATTCGAACCGCTGGCCTTCCGCTTAGGAGATGGACCCAGTGCATATATTCCCTATCAACGGAGATAAAGAAAATGCAGTTATATCAAGGCATTTCTCCACATTCACTGTAAACCTCGTACAAGCAAAATCAAGCAAAAACAAAGGATTTTAGCCCCCTATTGTTTGCACTCTGTTTGCAAAGGCGCGAATTTTAGCGTTAGCCAAAAGTTCAATTCCCGTCGGGACTTAATTATATTTATGGTCTCGTGGACATAGTCTACCATACATAGAGGCTCATTACAAGAGGTATTGAGCCAATAAAAGTGCCTGTTTTATCTTTCTCAGGAAAGGTAGAGCAGGCACTTTTTTTCATATCTAAACTTAGAAAGAAATGAGGTGAAATTATGAATACACAGATTATTGCCATAGCCAACCAAAAAGGTGGTGTCGGCAAAACAACCACTTGTGCCAATCTTGGAATTGGTCTGGCTCAGTCTGGGAAGAAAGTCCTTCTGATTGACGGAGACCCACAGGGAAGCCTGACCATCAGCTTGGGCAATCCCCAACCTGACAAGCTGCCCTTTACACTGTCAGACGCTATGGGCCGTATTTTGATGGATGAACCAATTCGTCCCGGCGAGGGTATCCTGCACCACCCTGAGGGCGTAGACCTGATGCCTGCGGACATCCAGCTATCTGGTATGGAGGTATCTCTGGTAAACGCTATGAGCCGAGAAACCATTCTGCGACAATATCTGGACACGCTGAAGGGGCAATACTCCCATATCCTTATTGATTGCCAGCCCTCCCTGGGTATGCTTACGGTCAATGCACTGGCTGCCGCTAATAGGGTTATAATCCCCGTCCAGGCAGAGTATCTTCCCGCTAAAGGTTTAGAGCAGCTTTTGCAAACTATCAATAAGGTTCGCAGACAAATCAATCCCAAGCTGCAAATTGATGGGATTCTGCTGACGATGGTAGACAGCCGAACCAATTTTGCCAAAGAAATCTCCGCTCTCCTGCGCGAAACCTATGGCAGTAAGATCAAGGTGTTTACATCAGAAATTCCTCATTCTGTCAGGGCTAAAGAAATCAGTGCTGAAGGAAAAAGCATTTATGCCCATGATCCTAATGGCAAAGTGGCTGAGGGCTACAAAAATCTGACGAAGGAGGTATTGAAACTTGAAAAGCAGCGCGAAAAAAATAGAGCTGGCCTCAGTAGATGACCTGTTTTCTACTGAAGAAAGTCGGCAAGACGAGCAACTGGAAAAAATTCAGGAAATTCCCCTATCTGAACTGCATCCGTTCAAGGATCACCCCTTCAAGGTCAAGGATGATGATGCAATGTTAGAAACCGCAGACAGCATCAAAAAGTATGGAGTTTTGGTTCCTGCGATTGCCAGACCACTGCCTGATGGCGGTTATGAGCTGGTAGCCGGTCACAGACGCCGCAGAGCCAGCGAATTGGCCGGAAAAGAAACCATGCCTGTCATTGTGCGCGACTTGGATGACGATGCTGCCACAATTATTATGGTTGACAGCAATTTGCAGCGAGAAAATCTGCTCCCCAGTGAAAGGGCTTTTGCCTACAAAATGAAGCTGGAAGCCATTAAACATCAAGGAGCAAGAACAGACCTGACTTCTGTTCAAGTTGAACAGAAGTTGAGCGCCAGAGACCAGGTGGCAAAAGAAGCCGGTGAACGAAGCGGTATTCAGGTAATGCGATATGTTCGTTTGACTGAGCTGATTCCAGAGCTTTTGGATATGGTGGATGAAAAGAAAATCGCATTTAATCCAGCCTATGAACTCTCTTTTTTGAAACCGGACGAACAGCAAATGCTGGTGGAAACAATGGACTATGAGCAGGCCACCCCTTCTCTTTCTCAGGCTCAGCGAATGAAAAAGTTCAGCCAGGACGGGAAATTGTCAGAAGATGTGATGCTTGCCATCATGTCAGAGGAAAAAAAGGGTGATCTGGATAAAGTGACCTTGAGCAGCGATACCTTGCGAAAGTATTTCCCCAAAAGCTATACACCGGCCAAAATGCAGGAAACCATTATTAAACTGCTGGAACAATGGCAGAAAAAACGCCAACGAGATCAGGAACGATGAAGGGAGAGCCTATGAAAGATATTGCAGCAAGGGAGCTGAAAGGCCACAACATTCTTGCAGTGGAGCGATTTTGGGACAGCACTTGCTGGATGATTGAGTTTACTGTCTTGCGCCCTACTGCTTATGGAGAACCCGGTGACGAAATGAGGCTTTTTCTCACAGAGGACGGGTATCAGTCAGCTCTGCAAAGCCAGCAGCGTCGAGAAATCAAAATTAAGAGATATGCTCATGTTATTGAGGGGCATATTCTCGACTTCAAGCCTAAAAAACACCGTCGTTCATAACCGATACAACGAAAGGAAAGGAATGAATATGTGTACTGTAAGAGAAATCCGAGAAGCTATTCAAGAAGATTGCCGCTCACAGCGTGATATGGAATCCACCGAGATTGACCGTGTTTTTCAAACCTTACCATTTTCTCAGGAAAGGGATCTGTTTGATAAACCACCAATGCCAAAACGCCCCTACCGACGCAAGAAAAAAGATACAGACAGACCCTAACCGCTGCCACAATTCTCTTATGAATTGCGGCTTTTTTCATACCTGAGAAATGAAAGGAGTGAAGTAAATGGCTGTTTTTCGTGTAGAACGCACTGGCGATTACACGGTTATGAGCAATTTCCATCTAAAGGATAAACGGCTTTCTTTGAAGGCAAAGGGGCTCTTGTCACAGATGTTATCTCTGCCTGATGACTGGGATTATACGCTGTCAGGACTCAGCTATATCAATCGAGAAAGCAAAGATGCAATCCGCTCTGCTGTCAATGAGCTTGAAACAGCCGGATACATTCGGCGCAGACAGACAACTGATGCTTCTGGTAAATTCGCAGCCAATGAGTATACCATTTTTGAGCGTCCCATCGAGGGAGAACCGATGTTGGATAAGCCGTCGTCGGAAAACCCGATAACGGTAAACCCGTCAGCGGTAAATCCGTTACCGGAAAATCCAACACAATTAAATACTAAGAAATCAAATACCCAAAAACAAAATACTCATGGATCAAATACCGATTCCATTCCCTTCCGGGAAACAGCGGCGGCAATACCGCCGGAACGGAAAGGAAGGGATGCGATGTCTGTCACAGAGATAGAAAATTATCGGGAATTGATTTTGGAGAATATCGAGTATGACTGTCTGAAGCAGCGTTATCCTCTCTACCTGGATGACCTGAATGAGATTGTAGAGCTATTGGTAGAAACGGTCTGTGCCAAACGAAAGACCACCCGGATCTCTGGTGCGGACTTTCCTCACGAGATTGTACGCTCCCGCTTTTTGAAGCTGGACAGCTCTCACATCGAGTTTGTCATGGACTGTCTGCAAAAGAACACCACCCAGGTACGCAACATCAAGCAGTACCTGCTTGCAGTGCTGTTCAACGCTCCTACCACCATGAATAACCACTACACTTCACTGGTAAATCACGATATGCACGCAGGCGGCTGGTAATCAGCCGCTTTTGTATTACACCAAAGGAGGCACAGCATGAATCAGATTGAAATTTTCAATAGTCCAGAGTTTGGAAGCATTCGAATAGTCGAGGAAAATGGGAAATACCTGTTCTGCGGCGCTGATGTTGCAAAATCGCTGGGGTACAAAGATACAGTAAACGCCCTAAAGACACATTGCAGAGAAGATGGGGTGGCGTTTTACCACCTCACCGATAATTTGGGGCGTGAACAGAAAGCTAAATTCATCAGTGAAGGAAATCTGTATCGTTTGATTGTCCACAGTAAATTGCCATCAGCAGAACGATTTGAGCAATGGGTCTTTGACGAGGTTCTTCCTACCATTCGCAAGCATGGGGCCTATCTCACAAAAGAAAAGCTATGGGAAGTAGCTACTTCACCGGAGGCGCTGCTCAAGCTCTGCTCGGATCTTCTGGCTGAGCGAGAGGAGAATGTATCTCTGCGCATAGCAAACGCACAGCTGGAGGGTAAAGCCGCTTTCTATGACCTGTTCATTGATTTGGAGCATAGCACCAATCTCAGAACTACTGCCAAAGAGCTTGATGTACCGGAACGCCGCTTTGTCCGATTTCTTCTGGAAAAGCGTTTTGTGTACCGCACTGCGTCCGGCAATGTACTGCCCTATGCAAAGCCAGCCAATGAAGGGCTGTTTTGTGTAAAGGACTACTGCAATCACGGACATACCGGTTCTTATACGCTGATAACTCCGCAAGGCAAGCTGTATTTTGCCGAACTGCGAGACAGTATCCTGATGGTGATATGATAAATCACTATTTTCTCCGGCGGCTGGTGGTCCCGCCTTAGAAATAAATGCACCACCCCTGCACATTTTGTGGAAAGGAGGCGATGAAAATGCAGGAAGAAGTGGAAAACAGGACTTTAACGCTGGTTGTCAGCGGAACAAAGTTCACCGGCAGGCTGCTCAAAGCCGCCATTAGCAAGTACATGGCCCACTGCAAGGAAAAGAAGCTGCAAAAGCAGAGAAGCCGTGACGCCCCTGTGACACCCCACGGCAAACAGACCGTCAAGCAGCTCATTGGTCAGAATCAGGGGATCTCCAATATCGAGATCACAGACCCTTCCATCAAGGAATTTGAGAAGATCGCCCGGAAATATGGTGTGGATTATGCGGTGAAGAAAGACCGCAGCAGCTCCCCGCCCAAGTACCTGATCTTTTTCAAAGGCCGTGACGCCGATGCGCTGACCGCTGCATTTACCGAGTACACCAGCAAAAAGGTCAAGAAGGCCAAGAAAACGGAACGCCCGTCTGTGCTAGCAAAACTCAGTCAGTTCAAAGAGATGATCAAAAATGCCGTGGTGGACCGCACCAAGCGAAAGGAGCTGGAACGATGAAAAAGCAGTTTGACATCAAAAAGCTCGTTTTGCTGAACCTGCCTTATCTCCTGATGGGGCTGTTTGCTACTAACTTTGGGGAGGCATGGCGACTGGCTCAGGGGGCAAATGCTTCGGAGAAATTCCTTTCCCTGTTTGCTGTCCTGCCTGGGGCGCTGCAAAGTTTCTGGCCCAGCCTGCATCCGTTGGATCTGCTGGTGGGGCTGTGCTGCGGTGCTGGCCTGCGTCTGGCGGTGTATCTCAAAAGTAAAAACGCCAAGAAGTACCGTCACGGCATGGAGTATGGCTCTGCCCGTTGGGGAACCCGTGAGGATATTGCTCCCTACATCGACCCGGTGTTCCAGAACAATGTGATTCTGACCAAAACCGAAAGCCTGACCATGAACAGCCGCCCCAAGGACCCAAAGACCGCCAGAAACAAAAATGTGCTGGTGATCGGCGGCTCCGGTTCCGGTAAGACCCGCTTCTGGCTCAAACCGAATTTGATGCAGATGCACAGTTCTTATGTGGTCACAGACCCGAAGGGAACCATTTTGGTGGAGTGCGGGAAAATGCTCCAAAGGGGCGCACCCAAACTGGGAAAGGACGGAAAGCCCATGAAGGATAAGCACGGCAAGGTCATTTATGAGCCGTACCGCATCAAGGTCCTCAATACCATCAACTTCCGAAAATCAATGCACTATAACCCTTTCGCCTATATCCATAGCGAAAAGGACATCTTGAAGCTGGTCACAACGCTGATCGCCAATACCAAAGGCGAAGGCAAGGCCGGGGACGATTTTTGGGTCAAAGCAGAGACCTTGCTGTATTGCGCGCTGATTGGGTATATCCACTATGAGGCCCCGGTAGAGGAGCAGAATTTCTCTACCCTCATCGAGTTCATCAACGCCATGGAAGTCCGGGAGGATGACGAGGAGTTCAAAAACCCCGTAGACCTGATGTTTGATGCACTGGAAGCCGAGAAGCCCAACCACTTCGCCGTCCGTCAGTACAAGAAGTACAAGCTGGCTGCCGGTGATATATGCTCTAAGTGACTTCTTAATCATGATTTTGTCATGGTTAGTGAAGCAATCACTTAGAGCATTTTTGTTTCAGGAGGTACAGCTATGAGAAACGAAAAAATCACCCCACTGTACGAGCGCCTGAGCCGGGACGATGAGTTACAGGGCGAGAGCAATTCCATATCCAACCAAAAACAGATGTTAGAGGATTTTGCCCGCCGGAATGGACTGCCAAACCCTACGCACTTTACCGATGACGGTATCTCAGGCACCCGTTTTGACCGCCCTGGATTTTTGGCGATGATGGAGGAAGTGGAGGCAGGGCGTGTAGAGGCAATCGTCATCAAGGACATGAGCCGGTTGGGGCGCGACTATCTGAAGGTCGGTCAGGTCATGGAGGTTTTGCGGCAGCGTGGAGTTCGGCTGATCGCCATCAACGACGGTGTGGACAGTCTGAAAGGCGATGACGATTTTACCCCGTTCCGCAACATCATGAATGAATTTTACGCCCGTGATACCAGCCGGAAAATCCGCTCTGTGTTTAAGTCAAAAGGCATGAGCGGTAAGCACCTGACAGGCACCGTGATTTACGGCTACTTGTGGGATGAAAAGCGGGAACATTGGCTGGTAGATGAGGAAGCCGCCGAAGTGGTACGCCGTATCTTTTCCCTCACGCTGGAGGGATATGGGCCTTATCAGATCGCCTGCAAATTATCCGCAGACCGGATTGAAATTCCTGTCGTACACCTTGCCCGCTTCAACGAGGGTGTGAACCGTTCAAAGCCGGTCAAAGACCCCTATGGATGGGGATCATCTACCATCGTGAACATTTTGAAAAAACGAGAGTATTTGGGGCACACCATCAATTTCAAGACCCGCAAGCACTTTAAGGACAAGAAAAGCCACTATGTTTCTGAGGACGAGTGGACGATCTTTGAGAATACCCATGAAGCCATTATCGACCAGCAGACCTTTGATCTGGTGCAGAAAATCCGCAGCAATGTACGGCGTTATCCAAACGGCTGGGGCGAAGCAGCTCCCCTCACAGGCTTACTCTATTGTGCCGATTGTGGCGGCAAGATGTATGTCCACCGCACCAACAATGGCAAGCGGATTTCTCAATATACCTGTTCCAATTATACCAAAGTTCCGTGTGGGACACTATGCCTTACACAACACCGTATCAATGAGAGTGCTGTTCTGACATTGGTTTCCGACACACTCCGGGCTATCGCTGAATATTCGAGAAATGACCGGACGGAATTTATTCACACTGTTCAGGAGACGCAGGTTGCTCAACAGAGTGCCGATATATCGAAAAAGCGCAGGCGTCTGGCTACTGCCCAAAAGAGAGCCGGAGAACTGGAAAAACTGATTTGCAAAATCTATGAGGATAACGCCCTCGGCAAGCTGCCGGATACACGATATAAGGCGCTTGATGCACAGTATGCCAAAGAGCAGGACACACTTGAGATTGAAATTGCGGAGTTGGAAAAGGCTGTTACCGGCTATGAGCAGAGCCAGAAATCAGCAGAGAAATTTATAGCCCTGATTGATAAGTACGAGAATTTTGACACGCTGACAAATACCATGCTCAACGAGTTTGTAGAGAAAATCCTTGTCCATGAACGCTCCCGAAAAGGCAGTCAGGATACCACGCAGGAAATTGAAATCTACTTTAATTTTTTAGGACGCTATATTCCACCATCCTTACAGCCGGTTCCTTTAACCACGGAGGAACAGGAAGAACTGCGGAAAAAAGAAGAACGCAAGGACAGGCTTCATCAGAACTATTTGAAGCGGAAAGCCAGCGGCGCACAAAAACGATATGAGGACAAAATCAAGGCGAAGAAAAAAGCGGAAATGGACGCTAAGAAATCCCTGATCCGGGCTGAGGACATGAAAAAAGGCGTTTATTCTACTGTTAGCCAGCTGCCTAAAGAAGAACCGCGCAAAGGCAGCATAGCAGCCAGCGCAGCGGTTTAACCATCACGGAGCAAAGGAGCATGAATATGAATAAGTTGACTTACATTCGTTGTGGAGATTATGATATACCCAACCTAAAACTTTCTGAACAGCCGGAAACTTCTATCGGCAAGTACGGCAGGATGCGAAAATCCTACCTGAAGGAACATCGTCCTATTCTCTACAACCAACTGCTGATGAGCGAGAAGTTGTATCCACACCTGTTAGAGATTGACCGGACAGCGCAGGAGCGTATGGACACCATGTTACCTCACATGATGGAGGCTGCGGGTGTCACGGAGGAACTGAAAGCCTGTGATCCTATGCGTTGGGTGGGGCTGATGAACACATTAACGGCACAGATTGAGGAAATTTTAATCAGGGAACTGATTTGCAGCTGAATGGGAGGTGCGGGAAATGCTGACCTTTGAAAAGGTTTTGAAAGTGTTTCAGGCATATCTGGATGATGATCCTCTGTATGAGGTGGTGCAGACCAGCCACGGTTATACATTGATGGCATGGGAACCTCACCGGAATGACTGGTACAGCGCCGAAATACAGAAAACTCCGGAGGATTTACGGAACGCTTTGTTGGGTACATACGCCAACTTTCTGGAAGATAAGATTACCGGAAATGACCGCGAGCTGACTGTGACAGAAACCGGAGAAATCCAGCAGAGGTGCCGGGAACTTTGGGAAAAGTGCCGGGAAACTTGATATAGAAACGCCAGAAGGAGGCCGCGATTATGCGTCCTCCTTCTGCTTCGCAGTGTGTTCCATTTTGAGCGCCCCGTCTATGGCACCTTCGATAATCGGCAGGTATTCTTCAGGGCAAAGCTTCAGCTTGTGGCTGACCCGTTGCCGCTGTTCGCTTTCTTCCCGCATGATCTCCGGGTTAAAATACCGTTCCACAGGAAGTCCGCAGATCTTAATCAACTGGATCATCACAGGCAGGCTCGGAATCGCACCTTGATTCTCAATGTTGGCAAGATACCGCCATTCAATCCCAACCATTTCTGCCAATGTTTTTCGTGCCAGACGCTTTGCCTCTCGTGCGGCTTTGACATCTGCGCCGAAGGTTTCAAAACCGGGACAATCTTCAACTTTCGCCATATAACATCACCCGGTTACATTGTATAATTCATACTTTGCCCGTGGAATGTTGCTATATGCAGGTTAGTTGAAGTTTATAATTCATATTTCGTTTCTTGCATTGTTCGAGAAAGAGAACTATAATATATCCTATGGAGGTGCGAAATGGACTATATGACATTGAAAGAGGCCGCCGAGAAATGGGGCGTAACACCTCGTAGGGTAAATTATTATTGCGCCGGAGGGCGTATCCCCGGCGCTGTGAAAATGGCTGGTGTTTGGCTTCTCCCAAAAACTGCGGAGAAGCCGATTGATGGTCGGACAAAACAAGGAAAGGAACTGCGCCATGAATAAAATTTTGATTATAGATGATGACAGAGAACTGTGCGCTTTGATTAAACGCAGCGTACAATCGGAACATATAGAAGCTGATTTTTGTAATACCGGAAAAGAGGGCTTGCAGAAATTAAAAGACCAGGAGTATCAGCTTGTGGTGCTGGATGTGATGATGCCCGGTATGGATGGTTTTGAAACGCTGGAAGAAATCCGCAAAGAGAACAGCCTGCCGATTTTGATGTTTACATCCAAAAATGACAGCATTTCTAAAGTGCGGGGATTACGGGCTGGGGCGGACGATTATCTGACAAAACCGTTTGATATGGACGAACTGATTGCCCGAATTGTTTCTCTCATTCGCCGCTACACTCGCTTTAATCAGCAAGCCGGAGCTGTGCAAAAACTGGATTTTGACGGATTGCAGATTGACCTTGAAAATCGTTCTGTTACGACGGCAAACGGCACTTTTGAACTTCCGCCAAAGGAATTTGATCTGCTCCTGTACTGTGCAAAGCATCAAGGAAAAATTTTGACCAAACAGCAGATTTATGAGGAAGTATGGGGTGAAGAATATTTCTATGACGACAGCAACATTATGGCGATCATCAGTCGGCTTCGTAAAAAATTAGAAGTCAATCCTTCAAGCCCAAAGTATATACAAACGGTCAAAGGGATTGGCTACCGGTTTAATAAGGAGGTGTAGCCAGCATGGAAATCATCGTTTTCTTGTCCATTGTGATTGCTGTTGTGGCTGTGTTGACCTCCATCTTTCTTGTCCGGCGTGTAAAAAAGCAAATTGCAGAAATGACCGATGCACTGGTTGATGTGAAAAATGGAAATGGCAATCGGCGTATTTTGTCTGCAACAAATGAACTGACAGCACCTATTGCCTATGAAATCAATGAGATCGTTGTGGCCTATGAAAGCAGACTTTCAACTGTACGGCAGACAGAGGAAACCAACCGCCAGCTTATGACGAGCCTTTCCCATGATGTGCGAACGCCCCTTACTACTCTGATTGGGTATCTTGACGCTGCACACAAAGGACTGGTCACAGGAAGAGACCGGGATGATGATATTGAAACCGCCCGACGAAAAGCCCATGATCTGAAAGAATATATTGATGTACTCTTTGACTGGTTCAAGTTAAATTCTGACGAGTTTGCTTTAGAAATCCAGAGCGTTGAGGCCGCAGAGCTGACAAGAAATATCCTGATTGACTGGATACCGATTTTTGAGGATAAACAGGTTGATTATGACATTGATATTCCCGAACAGCCTGTCCGGGTAAGATTGGATATGGACAGCTATATGAGGATCGTCAACAATCTCATTCAAAATGTAATCGCTCACAGCCATGCAGACAAAATCAAAATTGTCCTGTCAAAGAAGGAAAATAACATGGAGCTGCTGCTGGCGGATAATGGAGTAGGAATTGAGAAAGAAGATTTGAAACACATTTTTGAACGGCTTTATAAGTGTGATAAAGGACGCTCTGAGAAAGGCAGCGGTCTTGGTCTTTCTATTGTCCACCAGCTTGTAGAAAAGATGGGTGGAAGCATAACAGTTGAAAGTGTACCAGGAAAAGGGACTGAATTTATGTTGTTTTTTCCTTTGGAGATTTAAGCGGGTTCCCGTCTTTATGGCGGGAACCCTTGTCATTTTGGCCGGATTCTAAATTGCAAGGTTAATGCAAGGTTGCGGCAAGGTTAATGCAAGGTTGGCGTGATAGAATACCTTACAGAACAGGAGGTTTTGAATATGGATACAAATTACATCATTGAAACAAAAAATCTGACGAAGCAATACGGCTCACAAAAGAGTGTGGCTGACTTAAATATCCATGTGAAGCGTGGGAGAATTTATGGTCTGCTGGGCAGAAACGGAGCCGGAAAAACCACTACTATGAAAATGTTGTTGGGCTTAACGAAGCCGACCTCCGGTGAGGTCAAAATCTGGGGAAAATCTTTGCAGGGGAATGAAAAGAAATTGCTGCCCCGTATCGGCAGCCTAATTGAGTCCCCCGGCTTTTATCCCAATCTGACCGGCACAGAGAACCTGCGTATCTTTGCTACTCTGCGGGGCGTACCAAACAATCATGCCATCAAAGACGCTCTGGATTTGGTAGGACTGCCCTACAAAGATAAAAAGCTCTTTTCCCAGTATTCTCTTGGTATGAAGCAGCGGCTTGCCATCGCCCTTGCTGTTATGCACGATCCGGAACTTTTAATTTTGGATGAGCCGATCAACGGTCTTGATCCCATCGGTATTGCGGAGGTACGCTCCTTTATTCGGGAGCTTTGCGACGCAAGAGGAAAAACCATTTTGATTTCCAGTCACATTCTTTCGGAGATTTCCTTGCTGGCTGACGATATTGGAATTATAGACCACGGTGCATTGCTGGAAGAAGAAAGCCTTGCTGAGTTGGAGCAAAAAAGTAGTAAGCATATCCGGTTTACACTCTCTGATACTGCGCAGGCGGCAAGAATTTTGGAACGAAATTTCCATGAAAACCATTTCTCTATACAGGACGACCACAATCTGCGCCTGCACAACCTTGATCTGCCTGTGGGGAAAATTGTAACTGCCTTTGTAGAAAATGGATTGGAGGTATCGGAGGCGCATACTTGTGAAGAAAGTCTTGAAGATTACTTCAAGCGTGTGACAGGGGGCGAAGGAATTGCTTAAACTAATCAAATGCGAATTTTTGAAATTGAAACGGAAGAAATTTATTCCGCTGATTATTCTGGCTGCTTTTCTGTTTCCAATCCCGCTGACTTATCTGATGACAACGCCCTCTATGATGGAGCGATATACGGATCAGGCAGATGCTTTCGACGGACTATTTAACATGGTGTTAGGATATGGTATCCAGTTTTTATTGCCCTGCATTATCGGTGTGATTGCCGCTATCCTGTTTTTTATGGAACGCGACAACGACACATTCAAAAATCTGCGTACAATTCCCGTAACCAGCACGCAAATGGTGCTTGCAAAAATTGTTGTCCTGTTTCTCTTTGGAATTGTTTTTTGTGTGGCTTCTACCATTGCAACAATTCTTTGCGGATTTGGAACATTAGAAGTTTATGGAACAGGCTATAAATTGTTTTTAGCAGTTGAAACAGGAATTTTCATTACGGCAGGAACACTCCCGTTGATTGTTCTTGTTGTCTTTTTCAGTAAGACCTATGTTTTTTCCATTTTGCTGTGTGTCTTTTACAGCGTTCTGAACATGAGTGCTACGGCATTGTTTGACACACTGCCTAAAACCATGTTATGGCTTCTGCCCACGCCACTGACTACATTTTGGAGTGCAGGAGATATGGCGGCTCATGGAATAAAAATGGACTTGGAGCAAATGACAGGGCTAATTCCTTCAACATTTCAAGTTGTATTCATTCTTGGGATCATGGCATTAGTTTCGTTCTTACTGATTGACAGATTATATAAGCAGAGGGGGGAATAAACATGGTTCGCATTGTAAAAACAGAATTTTATAAATTGAAAAGGTATCATATCCTTTGGGCGGGTGTTGCGCTCATGCTCCTATCCGTCTTGCTGACCTTGTTTACCTCTATGGCGAATGATGGTTCCGTTTGGGATTTCGCCTATCTTACAGAACAGGTCATCAAAAACAATATGTCCATGATTTTTCCGATGTGTATCAGCCTAATTGCTGGATATATGATTTCTCGTGAGCAGACGGATGACACATTGAAAAATATTCTGACTGTGCCGATCTCTTTTAAGAAACTGCTGACCGGGAAATTGATTGTGTGCGGCGTATTGTCTATTATTTTCGGGCTGATATGCAGCCTGTTTACAATCATAGCAGAAATGATTGTGGGATTTCCCGGCTTTGAAATTTCCTTAGCACTAAAAGCAACCTTGCAGATTACCGCGGTTAATTTCTTTTTATATCTTGCGGTTCTGCCGATTATCGCTCTTACTTGTCGGAGGGCGGGCAGCTTTTTAGTCGGTGTAATCATTGCTTTTGTCTATGGATATGGAGGGATGTTTGCCGCAGGAAATATGACATTAGCAAACCTTTATCCGATTACCGCAAGTCTCGGAATGGTAGGCTACCGTAGCTATGATACCGCAGTCAACTGGAATATCGGAACCTGTTCTTGCAGTCTTGTGCTTGCTGTTGTTATTTCTGCCATCTTGATTTTGTGCATGAAAGAGCGAGAAGCAACCCAAACAAAGAAAAAGGCCAAAAAGGTAGCACCAAAGAAAGGCTGGTGATGATTTTATGAAGAAAACAGTTTTAGCATTGGCATTTGTTCTTTTTGGAAGTTTTATGCTTTCTGGCTGTTCAAAAGATGAAATTCTCGATCATTATAATAATATCGTTCAGTCAGCTGGAACCATAGAGCTTACAGGAAAGTTATCTTTGGAAGGAACAAAAGAAAAAGGGATCGATGATTATACGGGAACTTATACGGCTGATTATGAGAATTTTTCAGATACAGAGTATGTGTTCGGAGGAACTTCCATAAAAAGAGAAGCCGGTAAGGAGCTGTCTATTGACTGCACTTTGGAGGTTACGGAAGGTACTGCAAAAGTATTTTGGATTTCTGGATCGGATGAAGCAGTCACTTTGATTGAAACAACCGGAACTTATAGTGACACAATTACACTTCCTGATGGTGGAAATTATATCGGCATTGAGTGTGAGGACTTTACTGGAAACATTGAATTGAATATTGAATAACATTCTGCCGCACGACGGCAAAAGAAAAAAGCCGTCGTACAGCAGACACATTTCCACGCGCCTATGAAGCGGCGGCTTTGAGAAGATCAGAGCCGCCGTTTCTTTTCGTCTATCCCAATCTAACGACGACCTAACACCGTGTAAATCCACGGCGGCACATAGGAGGATTGCCGCCGTGTCTATTTTTGCCTTTTTTCACAGTCCCCATGACCTGCACCAGCTAAAAAAAGCCTGTTCCCAGCAGCGGAGCAATGCGGTCAGAAGTATGCACTATACCATGTAACTAAACAGCAAAATATACTCTATTACGCTCGTATGGCTTTATGCCGTCCGGGCGCTTTTTTGTCCCTATGGAGCCGAAACATCGGGCCAGCATGGCCCGAACCCTGGCCCCAGTGCCGTTCTCCGCCGCCCCATTCAGATTTACCAAAAAAATCTGAATGGAGGAAAGACAGATGGAAGTTACCATCAATTATAACGGACAAGCTGTGGCCGTGGAGGTTACGCTGGAAGTCTATGAATTTCTTGACCGGGCCGATCATAAAACGGAGAACCTGTTCCATGAACAGCGGCGGCATTGGGATGGCCGGGAGTTTGACGAGTACATCATTACCACCGAGGGTGTAGGGGTCTACGGCGAAACGCCGGAGGAATACCTTTGCCGCATGGAAACGCTGCATGAGCTGATGGCTGTTCTGGACACCTGTACCGAGGCCCAGCGCCGCCGGTTCCTGCTCTATGCGCTTGACGGGCTGAGCCTTGCAGAGATTGGTGTGCTGTGCGGCTGCTCCAAAGTGGCTGTGTATCAAAGTGTGGAGGCGGTCAGAAAAAAATTTATAAATTTCTTTGAGAACAGGCTTAACGAATGACCTGTTTTCTGGCTACCAAGTGAAAGGGATCATTTCCCTTATCTCAGCGAGGGGCGGACAGCGGACGAGCTGTCCGCCTCTCCGATTTTCAGGAGGTAAGCCTATGAAAACAATCAATCTGCGGTGGATGTATCCCCACTACCGGCATGACGAGTTTGTGGATGTTACGGACGAGGTATGGGCAGCGATGTATCAGGCCAAGCGGGAGATGGAGAACTATGAGCGTCGGAAAGTCTACCACCGCGCCTACTACTCTCTGGACGCATACAGCTGGCTGGAAAATTACGCACTGGAACACAGCAGATCGCCGGAAGATATTTTGCTGGAACGAGAAGAAATGACCACCCGCCTATACCTAATTGCAGCTTTGCCGGTGGCTCTGGCTCATGCCACTCCGACACAGGCCCGCCGTGTTCACGCCTACTACATTGCTGGTATCAAGCAGCCGGAAATCTCTCGGATAGAGGGCGTCCACAGCAGCAAGGTCAGCGTTGCCATCCGTCGAGGTCTGCGGAATATGCGCCGCTGCTATGATGGCTTTTTCCAAACAGAGTGAGGGCATGCCTATGCAGACCATCAATCTCAAACAATATTATCCATTTTGCAAAGAGGACATTTTTGTGGAGGTGTCCGATGAGATCGTCGAAGCGTTTCTTCTGGACAAGAGAGCCGAGGCCGCCAGAGATCGCAAGATGTTCCGGTATAAGGCGTTTTATTCCCTCGATTGTAACGATGGAATCGAAAATGCCGCCATCGGCTGGGCGCAGCCATCGCCGGAGGACTACCTGATAGAAAAAGAAGAATTAGCCGAATACGAAGAACTGATACGGCGATTGTATGAAGCCATTTCCTCCCTGCCGCCTATGCAGGCTCGCCGTGTTCACGCCCGCTATATGCTGGGTATGAAAGTGAAAGATATTGCCGCAATGGAGGGTATCACGCCAGCACAGGCGGGAAAATCCATCCATGCCGCACTGCGGAGACTGCGCCGGTACTTTGCTCGACAGAAATGGACGGTCAATCTATGAGTATTTCCAAAGAAAAGAGGTGCCTGACATGAACGAAAAAATTACAGCCCACCCACAAAAAGAAGAACGGGAGGAAGTCCTGAAGGAGATCCGGCAGCTTGAAAACCGCAAGAAGATTTTGGAGAACAAGCAGCGGAACGAAGAACGCAGGGTTCGCACCCGCCGCCTGATTGAGCGCGGAGCCATTTTGGAGGGGATTTTCCCACTGGCTTCCAACCTTTCCGGCGCAGAGGTCAAAGCATTTCTGATTACCCTGTCCCATCTTCCGGGGGCTGCGGAATTAACTGCAAACCTGCCAAAATCCGGGGACACGCCATAAGTCCCTTGTTTACAAGGGCGCACTTATACACCGTTGCCGGTGCTGTGCGCCCTGCCGGGGGCGTTGCGTACTTCGTCCGCGATGGGAAGCTACGCTCCCCAAACCCCTTGTGCGCTCTGCGCAGTCGTCGGACACCCGCTTTGCATTTGTCCGGCTCCACAGAGCCTGCTATCCCCCTCACTGAAAGGAGGTGTTCCCCATAGATTTCTGTCATATCCCCGTCAGTATCATCAAGCGCAGCGCAGGCCGTTCTGCCGTTGCCGCAGCTGCTTACCGCAGCGGAACCAAGCTGACAAATGAATGGGATGGAATGACCCACGACTACACCCGGAAAGGCGGCATTGTCCATGCGGAGATCATGCTGCCTGCCCACGCCCCGCCAGAATTTGCAGACCGTTCTATCCTCTGGAACAGCGTGGAGCAAATCGAGAAAGCAAGGGACAGCCAGCTTGCCCGTGAGATCGAGGCAGCCCTGCCCCGTGAACTGTCCGGCGAACAACAGCTTGCCCTTGTGCGTGCCTATGTGAAGGACAATTTTGTAGACAAAGGAATGTGCGCCGACTTTGCCATCCATGACAAGGGAACCGGCAACCCTCATGTCCATATCATGCTGACGCTCCGGCCTCTGAAAGAAAACGGACAGTGGGGCGCAAAGTGCCGCAAGGCATACGATCTGGACGAGAATGGACAGCGTATCCCGGATGGGAAAGGCGGCTGGAAAAATCATCGGGAGGATACGACCGACTGGAACGATAAAGGAAATGTGGAGATTTGGCGGGCAGCGTGGACAGCCTACACCAACCGGGCGCTGGAATCTGCCGGTAGACCGGAGCGCATTGACCACCGCAGTTACAAGCGGCAGGGCATTGATAAAATTCCCTCTGTCCATCTGGGGCCAGCTGCCAGCCAAATGGAAAAGCGCGGTATCCGCACCGACAAGGGGGAAGTAAACCGACAGATCGTCGCCGACAACAAACTGCTGAAAGAAATTAAAGCCCGCATTACCCGTCTTTATCGCTGGTCGAAAGACGAAGCGGAAAAACCACAAACACAGCAAAGCAGCTTGACTGCTTTGTGGGAGGCCCAGCAGCAGTTGAACACTCCCCGCACCCGCACCGGCAAAATCCGGGCTTTGCAGGAAAGCGCTGCACTATTCAGCTTTTTACAGGCAAACGGCATCCAGTCTATGCAGCAGCTTCATGAAAAAATCGCTGATATGAACAGCCGTTACTATGACCTTCGCGGAAAGATTGTCAAGGCTGAGCGCCGGATCGCCATTCTTACCGAACGCGGGGAGATGTGGGAACAGTACAACCAGTACAAGCCCATCCACAAACAGCTTGCCAAAGTAAAGCCGGAAAAGCGGGAACAGTTTGAGCAGCGCCACAGCCGGGAACTGATCCTGTATGACGCAGCAGCCTGGTATCTGAAAGAACTGAAAGACAGCGGCGAGGGGATCACCCCGAAGGCATGGCAGCGGGAGATCGACCAGCTGACCGCCGGAAAGCAGACGGACACGCTTGCCATGAAATCCATGAGGGAGGATTTGAAAGCAGTGGAACGGCTCCGCAAAACCGCCGAGCAGCTGTCCCGACAGGAAAGGGACAAGTCTCACGACCGTGGGCCGGAGCGGTAAAGGCTACCGCGTTTTGGCGTACCCCTGTCAAGTGTGTCGCGTTTCACGACATACCTTTGCATACAGAAAAACCGCCGTACAGGTTTCCCCATACGGCGGCAGACTGTTTATTTGCCGAACAAGTCGCTGTGTGTGCCGGTGCGGGCCAGCGTCAGCACCAGAACATCATCCTCTATGCGGTAGACAAGCAGCCAGTCCGGGAGAATATGACATTCCCGATGGCCTGCCCAATCGCCGGACAGGTCATGGTCGCGGTTCTTATCCGGCAGCGGTTCGCCCATTGCCAGCAATGCTACGACCTGCTCCAGCAGCTCAATCTTCAAGCCACGCTTTATGGCTCGTTTGTAGTCTTTTTTGAAACTGGTCGTGTACTTGACGGTATATTTGGTTTCTTTCATCTTTTCAGGTCAGCAAACAACTCGTCAAGGTCATTGTAGCCCTTTACAGACGGGTCTTTTGCAATCCTTTCCGCTTCCAGCATGGCAGCAACCGTTTCTTTGTTCGGCTGTTCCAGCCTTACCTCAAAGGGAATGCCGCCTTCACGAAGCGACTGGCGCACAAAGATGTTAAACGCCGTAGTCAGGTTCATGCCAAGTTCAGTAAACAGTGCGTCCGCCTGCGCTTTCAAATCTGCGTCCATGCGGATACTGATGTTTGTGGTATTTCCAGCCATACGATCAACCCCTTTCTGCTGGCAATTATAGTATATGCCATTTGCACGAAGAAAACAATACTTTGCACGAATATTTAACAATAAATTCATTCGAGGAGGTTACACGCTTTATGAAAGAAATCATTTATGAAGAACAACAAGACTGAACCTATCCCTGTCATGGATTACCGCCAGTACCGCAGAGCGCGGAGGCTGGTGCATGAGTGCTGTAACTACATTGACGGAAACTGTATCGCCCTGGACGATGGGGAGGAATGCATCTGTGTCCAGTCCATTTCCTACTCCCTGTTGTGCAGGTGGTTTCGGGCGGCGGTATTGCCGCAGGATAAGGAACTGGAAACGGCGCTGTTCCACCGACTGAATGCGAAGAAATGCGCTGTATGTGGGGCGCTGTTTACCCCCGGTTCTAACAGGGCCAAATATTGCCCGGAATGTGCCGCGCGCATGAAGCGGATCAACGCCGCAAAGCGCAAGCGGAAACAACGGGAGAAATGTCACGCTTTAGGGGCTGAAAAACCCTTGTAAATCAAGGCTTTTTTCGAGGGTGTCAAAGGCAGGCTGATAGATTTATCCTCTGACTCCTAAAATAGCCTTAAAATGCGTACAGAATCCCAAGAGAATCCCCAAGGAGGAACCCTATGTCAGACAATCGAAAATATTATTACCTGAAACTCAAAGAAAACTATTTTGACGATGATTCTATCGTGCTGCTGGAAAGTATGCAGGACGGTGTGCTGTATTCTAACATTCTGCTCAAGCTGTATCTGAAATCGCTGAAACATGGCGGGCGGCTCCAGCTTGACGAGGACATTCCTTACACGGCGCAGATAATCGCCACCATCACCCGCCAGCAGATCGGCACTGTGGAGAGAGCCTTGCAAATCTTTTTGAAGCTGGGTCTTGTGGAAGTGCTGGACAGCGGCACATTCTACATGAGCAACATCGAACTTTTAATCGGCCAGTCCTCTACCGAGGCTGAGCGAAAGCGGGCTGCAAGGCTTCAAAATAAGGCTCTTTCTGCGCTCCGGACAAGTGGCGGACATTTGTCCGACATTCGTCCACCAGAGATAGAGATAGAGTTAGAGAAAGAGATAAAGATAAAGAGAGAGATAGAGAAGGTACGCCCTGAAATGGGGCACCCTTCCCACACCTATGGCCGTTACCAGAATATTTTCCTGACGGATGAAGAACTGGCTGACTTGCAGGCCAGTTTTCCTGCTGTATGGGAACAGTACATCGAAAAACTGTCCGAGTACATGGCTTCTACCGGCAAGCGTTATCAGAGCCATGCAGCGACCATCCGGCGCTGGGCCGGTGAGGACGCTAAAAAAACTGTCACACCCTCACGCAACCGGGATTACAGCGTAAAGGAGGATGAAACTGTATGATTGAGATTACCGCAGAAATCCGGGCGTTCATCGACAAGGCAGCTGCCGGTGTGGAATTGGCTGAGGACGAGTATATAGACTTGTCAGACGGGCTCATTCACTGTAAGAAATGCGGCGGCCAGAGGCAGACCGTTGTGCCATGCTTTGGGAAATCCGGCTACTTTATGCCGCGTTGCATCTGCCAGTGCCAGCGGGAAGCTGAGGAGCAGCGCAAGGCTGCTGAAGAACGGCAGCGCCGTATGGAGCGTATCAAACGCCGAAAGGCACAGGGCTTGCAAGACCGTTATCTGTACGACTACACATTTTCCAATGATAACGGGCAAAACCCATTGATGGACAAGGCTCATGCCTATGTGGAGAACTGGAAAGAGGCATATAAGAGCAATATCGGGCTTTTGCTGTTTGGAGATGTGGGAACCGGCAAGTCTTTTTTCGCCGGATGTATTGCCAACGCTCTACTTGACCAGGATGTGCCGGTGCTGATGACGAACTTTCCCACCATTCTGAACCGCCTGACCGGGATGTTCGCTGAGGACAGGTCGGAGTTTATTGCCAGCTTTGATGAGTATGACTTGCTTATCATTGACGATTTGGGTGTAGAGCGCAGTACCGAATATGCTATGGAGCAGATGTTTTTCGTCATTGACAGCCGCTATCGCAGCCGCAGACCCATGATTATCACAACAAACTTGAAACTGTCCGAGCTGAAAAACCCGCCTGATCTGGCCCACGCCCGTATCTATGACCGTATTTTGGAACGGTGTGCGCCGATCCTCTTTGACGGGAAGAATTTTCGGGAAGAAAATGCCGGTGCTACCCGACAGACAGCAAAAGACATTGTAAACAGTAAGCACGACTGATTTTTTACCGGGCGGCACAGACCCGTTCGGAGAAAGGAGCGCCATGAACAAAGAACCCCGTACTATGCAGGTGGCAGACGCCGTTACTGCGTCCAGAGCGCCGGAAAACACGCCGGCGATGGTAAAGAAAATCGGTAAGACGACCTACAAGGTTCATGTCCATTTCAGCAATACCAGCACAGAAACCATGAGCGATAAAATCAAGCGTATGCTCAAAAATGAAATTCAGCAGATGTGACAGACTGATAAACGAAGCCGCCTTGTGCTAAACTGATGATGGTATGCACCAAAATTTTTGTCAAGGAGGACACAAAAATGCTTTACACAGAAAAAGAGAAACATGAAATTGAGCGAGTAAAGGAAGTCTTTGCGGAACATCTGCGGCAAAGCCCCGATTTTGAACTGCTCTGGTCGGACAAGGTGGGCTATGTCTGGCTGACGATTGGCGTAAATCCGCTTTATGTGGATACCGGTATCAGGATAGAATCAGCCGCCGATCTCTGCGGCAGGTGTTTGGACGATGTTGCTACGGATGTTTTGTATATGACGGGCAACGATCATGCACTGGAAGCAGCCGACCCGCTGGAATTGGCCGAAATCAAGCGGCGCTGGGAGTCATATATCAACCAGCTGCCAGACTACGCGTATCTCTGCAAAGACCTGCTGAACGGAAAAATGTAATCTATCAAACGAGGTGTCAGGAGCCATACAATGCTTCTGGCACCTTTTTTGTAGATTTTTTGTGAATTTGATTAAAAAGTCCTTGACAATTTGTCTCTGGAAAAACAGCCAAGTCGATTTTGATTTCCTGCGGCGCTCGCCTTGCCGTGTTCGACATTGCAGAGTTGCGTGAGGTCACGGCTTATGATGAGCTGGAGCTGGATACTCTGGGAGACAGGAAAACTGCCCTGTTCCTCATCATGAGTGACACTGATGACAGCTTTAATTTCCTTATATCCATGTGTTATACCCAGCTGTTTAACCTGCTCTGCGAAAAGGCCGACGATGTGTACGACGGCAGACTGCCGGTTCATGTGCGCTGTCTGATCGACGAGTGCGCCAACATTGGCCAGATACCCAAGTTGGAAAAGCTGGTGGCCACCATCCGAAGCCGTGAGATCTCCGCCTGTCTGGTGTTGCAGGCGCAGAGTCAGCTCAAGGCGATTTATAAGGATAACGCAGATACCATTATCGGAAACATGGATACTTCCATCTTTCTGGGCGGTAAGGAGCCGACCACTCTCAAGGAGCTGGCCGCCGTGCTGGGTAAGGAAACCATCGACACCTACAACACCGGAGAGAGCCGTGGGAGGGAAACATCCCATTCACTCAACTATCAAAAATTGGGGAAAGAGCTGATGAGCCAGGATGAGCTTGCTGTTATGGATGGCGGCAAGTGTATCCTCCAGCTGCGCGGTGTGCGTCCTTTCCTTTCGGATAAGTACGACATCACCAAGCACCCCAATTTCAAGTACACTGCCGACGCGGATGACAAGAACGCTTTTGATATTGAAGCATTCTTGTCCGCAAGGCTGAAACTCAAGCCCAATGAGGTCTGCGATGTATATGAAGTAGACACAAAGGGCGCTTAATTTCGTTCCGCTTTAGAAGGGAGTGATCTTATCTATTCGCCGCATCTGCCCTCTATGGGCCATTGGCGTACAAAGCGGACAATCGCGAGAAAAAATAATGAAAAAGGAGGACAGCCGGAATCATGCCCCCGGAAACCGGGCGGCAGATTGTTCCGGCTTTTGTATGCCTATGAAACATGACAAACCTATTTTTTAATCAGATTCCGGCTAACAAACTATATGGCATTTTTTGAACAGGCAATCACCGTTCTTCAGACCCTCGTTATCGCGCTCGGTGCCGGTCTCGGTATCTGGGGCGTTATCAACCTGCTGGAAGGTTACGGCAACGACAACCCCGGCGCCAAGAGCCAGGGCATGAAGCAGCTCATGGCCGGTGCTGGTGTAGCCGTGGTAGGCATGGTCCTTGTACCTCTGCTCTCCGGGCTTTTCTCTGTCTAAGCGTCTCCGTATGAAATCCTTGCCGCTCCCGCAGTTTTGCGGGGGCGGCGGAAAGGAGGTTGACACCGTATGGATTTCTTACTTGAAGCCCTGACAAATTGGCTGAAAGAAATGCTGGTGGGCGGCATTATGAGCAACCTTTCGGGGATGTTTGACAGTGTAAACCAGCAGGTCGCGGATATATCCGTACAGGTAGGCCAGACCCCACAGGGATGGAATGGCAGTATTTTCAGCATGATTGAGAATCTGTCCAACTCCATCATGGTGCCGATTGCAGGCGTGATCCTGGCTATCGTGATGACCGTAGACCTGATCCAGATGATCGCAGACAAGAACAACCTGCATGATGTGGACACCTGGATGATTTTCAAGTGGGTGTTCAAATCAGCCGCTGCCATCCTCATTGTCACAAATACATGGAATATCGTGATGGGCGTCTTTGATATGGCGCAGAGCGTAGTGGCGCAGGCGGCAGGGATTATCAATTCGGATGCGTCCATTGACATTTCCTCAGTTATGACCGATCTGGAACCGAGGCTGATGGAAATGGATCTGGGACCGCTGTTCGGACTGTGGTTCCAATCCCTCTTTATTGGCATTACCATGTGGGCGTTGTATATCTGTATCTTTATCGTGATTTATGGCCGTATGATTGAAATTTACCTTGTGACATCCGTTGCGCCCATCCCCATGGCTGCCATGATGGGCAAGGAATGGGGCGGCATGGGCCAGAACTATCTGCGCTCCCTGCTGGCGCTGGGCTTTCAGGCGTTTCTCATCATCGTCTGCGTGGCAATTTATGCTGTGCTGGTGCAGAACATCGCTCTGGAAGATGACATCATCATGGCGATCTGGAGCTGCGTGGGCTACACCGTACTGCTATGTTTTACGCTGTTCAAAACCGGCAGTCTCGCAAAATCAGTCTTTCAGGCTCATTAAACCATTGCTGGGAGGTACATTATGAAAGAGATAACTTTAGGAACACTTTTTGACGGGATAGGGGGTTTCCCCTATGCCGCCTTATTTTATGGAATCCGTCCTGTCTGGGCAAGTGAAGTTCTGCCGACAGCCATATCGGTCACAAAACGGCATATTCCAGAAATGGTCCATGTAGGAGATATTACAAAACTGGACGGACGCAAGCTGCCACCTGTGGACATCATCACTTTTGGTTCACCCTGTCAGGGGCTATCCATCAGCGGACGCAGGTTAGGGTTAGCAGATGAGCGTAGCGGGTTGTTTTCTGAAGCAATCCGTATTATTCGAGAAATGCAGGAGGTAACACATGGACAATATCCGCAAATCGCAATATGGGAAAACGTCCCCGGAGCTTTGTCATCCGCAGGAGGATGTGACTTTGCGGCTGTGCTGCAAGCGTTCACAGAAACCCCGGTTCCAATGCCTTATTCTGGGCGATGGGCCAACGCCGGAATGGTACGAAGCCGAGGAATTGATCTCGCTTGGTGCGTGTACGACGCCCAATATTTCGGAACAGCACAGCGACGCAGGCGCGTGTTCCTTGTCGCTGATTTTAGAGGAAAATGCGCCGGACAAATACTTTTTATCCCCAAAAGCCTGCGAGGGTATTTTGAATCGGGCGGAACGCCGCGGCAAGCACTTACCTCCTTTGCTGCAAGCAGCGCTGGAGGAACAGTCCCGCAAGACCGATATTTGAGCGATACCGAAGTGTACTGCATTGTGGGCAATATCATTGGACGCCAGCCGCATAACGGTGGAAATGGAGCTGGATACCAAAGTGACATTTCTTATACCCTGACAGGGGCAGACCGTCATGCGGTTGTTGCGCCGCTTGTCATACTCAACGACCAGGGCGGAGCTTCTATGAGCGTGGAGCGCAGTAATATTTCTCCTACTCTGCGAAGCCAGACACACGGAAATCTGCCAATCATAGCTGCTATGTCACAATCTCCGCCCGCCATGGTCAGCGCCGGTTTCCGCTATAAAGCAGGAAGTGCGGCCGGCAGTATAGGGTATCAGGAGGAATTGGCTCCAACTCTTATGGCATATCAACCTTGCGGAGCGTTGGTCGCCCAACCGGAGAGAAAATATATTGTGCGTCGGCTAACCCCTATGGAGTGTGAGCGGTTGCAGGGATTCCCGGATGGATGGACCGCATACGATTTTGAGCATGGGATAATCAGTGATTCAAAGAGATATGAGATGTTAGGAAACAGCGTGGCTGTTCCCTGTGTTGCTTACATCATGCAAGGGATTTATCAGGTGCTGTCAGAAAGGAGCGTGTAATTGTGGCTTATGTACCCGTACCCAAGGACTTAACAAAAGTCAAAACAAAGGTCATGTTCAATCTGACCAAGCGGCAGCTTATCTGCTTCACGGGCGGAGCGCTTATTGGCGTACCGCTTTTCTTTTTGCTCAGAAAACCTACCGGAAACAGTGTAGCGGCTATGTGTATGATACTGGTTATGCTGCCCTTCTTTATGCTGGCTATGTACGAAAAGCATGGACAGCCCCTGGAAAAGATCGTGGGCAACATTCTCAAAGTAGCTGTGATCCGTCCCAAGCAGCGACCTTACCAGACCAACAACTTTTATGCCGTATTAAAGCGGCAGGAAATGCTCGATAAGGAGGTGTATGACATTGTTCACCGCAATAAAAAAATGGCTGCATCGGATGTTCGGAAAAACCGAGGAAAAAGCTGTGCAGCCGGTCAAAACAAAGAAAAAGCTGTCCCGCGCCGACAGAAAGCAGATTGAAGCTGCCATTGCCCGCGCCAATCGCACGGACAAAAAGGAAAAATCCGCGCAGGACAGTATCCCTTATGAACGGATGTGGCCGGACGGGATCTGCCGGGTATCAGACGGTCACTACACAAAAACCATTCAGTTTCAGGACATCAACTATCAGCTTTCACAGAACGAGGATAAAACCGCGATCTTCGAGGGCTGGTGCGATTTCCTCAACTACTTCGACAGCTCGATTCAGTTTGAGCTGTCTTTTTTGAACCTTGCCGCATCGGAGGAAACCTTTGCCCGCGCCATCAACATCCCCCTTCAAAGGGACGATTTTGACAGCATCCGGGTGGAGTACACCACCATGCTGCAAAACCAGCTGGCAAAGGGCAACAACGGCCTTATCAAAACCAAGTATCTCACCTTTGGCATTGACGCGGACAGCATCAAGGCGGCCAAGCCCCGTTTGGAGCGCATTGAGACCGACATTCTCAATAACTTCAAGCGGCTGGGTGTGGCGGCGGAAACGCTGGACGGAAAGGCGCGGCTTGCCCAGCTGCATGGTATCTTCCACATGGATGAGCAGCTGCCGTTCCGTTTTGAGTGGGACTGGCTCCCCACCAGCGGCCTGTCCACCAAGGACTTTATCGCCCCCAGCTCCTTTGAGTTCCGCACCGGCAAGCAGTTCCGCATGGGTAAAAAGTACGGAGCCGTCAGCTTCGTACAAATTTTGGCCCCAGAGTTGAATGACCGGATGCTGGCTGATTTTCTGGACATGGAAAGCTCGCTGATCGTCAGCCTGCACATCCAGTCGGTGGATCAGATCAAGGCCATCAAGACGGTCAAGCGGAAAATCACCGATCTGGATAAATCCAAAATTGAGGAACAGAAAAAAGCTGTCCGTGCCGGATATGACATGGACATCATCCCTTCCGACCTTGCCACTTATGGTGTCGAGGCCAAAAAGCTCTTGCAGGATTTGCAGAGCCGCAACGAGCGAATGTTCCTTGTGACCTTCCTGGTGCTGAACACGGCAGACAATCCCCGCCAGCTGGACAACAATGTGTTTCAGGCAAGCTCCATCGCGCAGAAATACAACTGCCAGCTGACCCGTCTGGACTTCCAGCAGGAAGAAGGGATGATGAGCTGCCTGCCTTTGGGTCTCAATCAGATCGAGATTCAGCGGGGGCTGACCACCAGTTCCACGGCGATCTTTGTGCCGTTTACCACCCAGGAATTATTCCAGAACGGCAAAGAAGCGCTGTACTATGGCATCAACGCCCTGTCCAACAACCTTATCATGGTGGACCGCAAGCTGCTGAAGAACCCCAATGGCCTGATTCTCGGTACGCCGGGTTCCGGCAAGTCCTTCAGCGCCAAGCGAGAGATCGCCAACAGTTTCCTGCTCACTTCGGATGATGTCATCATCTGCGACCCGGAGGCAGAGTACGCCCCTCTGGTGGAGCGTCTGCATGGGCAGGTCATTAAGATTTCGCCTACTTCCACCAACTACATCAACCCCATGGATTTGAACCTGGACTATTCGGATGATGAAAGCCCGCTGTCCCTCAAGTACGACTTCATTCTCAGCCTGTGTGAGCTGATCGTGGGCGGCAAGGAGGGCTTGCAGCCGGTGCAGAAAACCATCATCGACCGCTGTGTGCGCCTGGTCTATCAGACTTACCTCAATGACCCGCGCCCGGAGAATATGCCGGTTTTGGAGGACCTATATAACCTGCTCCGTTCACAGGAGGAAAAGGAAGCCCAGTATATCGCCACGGCCCTTGAAATCTATGTAACCGGCTCCCTCAATGTGTTCAATCACCAGAGCAATGTGGACATCAATAACCGCATTGTCTGCTATGACATTAAGGAGCTGGGCAAGCAACTCAAGAAAATCGGTATGTTGGTGGTCCAGGATCAGGTGTGGAACCGCGTTACCATTAACCGCGCTGCCCACAAGTCCACCCGTTATTACATCGACGAGATGCACCTGCTTTTGAAGGAGGAGCAGACCGCCGCTTATACGGTGGAAATCTGGAAGCGATTCCGCAAATGGGGCGGTATTCCGACAGGTATCACCCAGAATGTCAAAGACCTTTTGAGTAGCCGCGAGGTGGAGAACATCTTTGAAAACTCCGACTTCGTGTATATGCTCAACCAGGCAGGCGGAGACCGTCAGATTCTCGCCAAGCAGCTGGGCATTTCCACGCACCAGCTTAGCTATGTGACCCACTCCGGTGAGGGCGAGGGCCTGCTGTTCTATGGCTCCACCATCCTGCCCTTCGTTGACCACTTCCCGAAGAATACTGAGCTTTACCGCATTATGACCACCAAACCCCAGGAACTGAAAAAGGAGGATGAATAACTATGAAACAGAATATTTGCGAACTTGATACCATGATTTTTTTCCGTGAGGCATTGGAGGCTCACGAATTCATGTTGCTTCCGGTAATGGCCTCCGCTGTTGTTGAGTGTCGTACCGCTGACAAAGAACTCAAAACCTTGAATGAGGATGGCGAAATTGGTCTTGCCCGTCTCTTTTCGATTTGGGCGAATATGATGTGTGCCCCTGGTGCAGCAACCATTGTAGGGTGCAGACCTATCACAATGCTCTCTGAGATTCTGGCGCAAGTCCATGCGTATCTCACCGTGCATCCGCTATATGATCCGGAAGGTTTGGCCCTCTATGTGGAGCTGCACCACATGATGGATGCTATCCTAATGGGTGATTGGTTTGAATAAAGAGCCGCGCCTGCGCTTTACTGATGAGGAACGGGCTGACCCTGCACTGGAAAAGCCGATCCGCAAAACGGAGAAAGCTACGGCCAGAGCAGATAAGGCGCAGGCCAATATTCCAAAGAAAAAAGTCAGACAGACGGTCATTGACCCGGACACCGGGAAAAAGACCTCGAAGCTGACCTTTGAGGACAAGAAAAAACCACCTTCCAAACTTTCTCAAGGGGTTAAGGAAGCTCCCGTCCATCTGGTCGCGGGCAAGTTTCACAAAGAGATCCGGGAAACAGAACAGGACAATGTGGGTGTGGAAAGCGCCCACAAGTCCGAGGAGGCGGTGGAGACCAGCGCTTATCTGGTGCGGGAGGGCTATCGCAGCCACAAGCTGAAGCCGTACCGCAAAGCAGCCCAGGCCGAGCAGAAGCTGGAAAAGGCAAATGTAAATGCCCTGTACCAGAAGTCCCTACGGGAAAATCCTCAGTTTGCCAGCAACCCTCTCTCCCGCTGGCAGCAAAAACAGAGTATCAAAAAGCAGTATGCCGTCGCCAAGCGCACCGGTCAGACTGCCGGAAATACCGCCCAGGCTGCGTCCAAAACCGGAAAAGCCGCAAGGACGGTAAAAGAAAAGGCACAGCAGGCAGGGGCATTCGTCATGCGCCACAAGAAGGGCTTCCTGATCGCAGGGGTTTTGTTCCTCATCGCCTGTATGCTGATGAATACCATGTCCTCCTGCTCTATGATGGCACAGAGTATTGGTTCTGTAATTTCCGGCACTACCTATCCATCGGATGACCCGGAAATGCTGGCGGTGGAGGCAGATTATGCAGACAGAGAAGCTCGGTTGCAGGAGAAAATCGACAACATCGAAAGCAGCCACCCAGGGTATGACGAGTATCGCTATAACCTGGATATGATTGGCCATGACCCCCATGAGCTGGCGGCAGTTCTCTCTGCTGTCTTGCAAGGCTATACACGCCACAGCGCACAGGCAGAGTTGAGTCGTGTGTTTGATGCACAGTATCAGCTCACGCTGAGAGAAGAAATTCAGATTCGCACTTACACTGACGAAGATGGGGATGAGCATGAATATGAATATCGTATTCTCCATGTAACTTTAACGAGCCGTTCCATTGCCTCTCTTGCGCCAGAACTACTGACTCCGGAGCAGATGGAGATGTACCAGGTCTACCGACAGACTATGGGCAATAAGCCGCTGTTGTTTGGTGGCGGTTCTCCCGATACAGGTGTTTCTGAAGATTTGACTGGTGTTGAATTTATCAATGGCTCCCGCCCCGGCAATCCGCAGCTGGTGGAACTGGCGAAAAGTCAGGTGGGCAATGTGGGAGGACAACCTTATTGGAGCTGGTACGGCTTTGACTCCCGTGTGGAATGGTGTGCCTGCTTTGTATCATGGTGCTATGGTCAATCCGGTCGAACGGAACCACGCTTTGCTGGTTGTCAGTCTCAGGGCGTTCCGTGGTTCCAGTCTCATGGACAGTGGGGCGCACGAGGATATGAAAACATTGCCCCCGGTGATGCCATTTTCTTCGATTGGGATCTGGATGGTTCCGCAGACCATGTGGGAATTTTTGTCGGCACCGATGGCAGCCGTGTTTATACCGTGGAGGGAAATTCCGGCGATGCCTGCAAGATCAAAAGTTATGACCTGAATTATCAGAGTATCAAAGGCTACGGCCTAATGAACTGGTAACAGAGATTTTTTAGAAGGAGTGATAGACGATGGCAAAGAACAAAATTGAACGCATTGATCAGGAGATTACAAAGGTCCACAAGAAGATCGCAGAATATCAGGAAAAGCTCAAGGCGCTGGAGGCACAGAAAACCGAGGCAGAAAATCTGGAGATCGTCCAGATGGTGCGCGCACTGCGTATGACCCCGGCTCAGCTGAGCGCCATGCTGTCCGGCGGCACAGTTCCCGGCAGATTGGCTGATGACAACAACGAACAGGAGGAAAACAGCTATGAGGAATAAACGATTGCTCCGAACACTTTCCGCCCTTTGCCTGACGCTGGTGCTGGCATCGGGCTTTACTGTTCCCGCTTTTGCCCAGGGCGCAGCGCCGCCCCCGGCAGAGGATACCACCAATGACAGCAATGTGGTGGTGGAAGAAACGGAAAAAGCACCTCCGCTGACCCCGGATGGCAACGCCGCTCTGGTGGATGATTTTGGTGGCAACAAGCAGCTCATTACCGTTACCACCAAGGCAGGCAACTATTTTTATATCCTGATCGACAGGGCCAATGAGGATAAAAAGACTGCTGTTCACTTTCTGAACCAGGTGGATGAAGCGGACCTGATGGCGCTGATGGAGGATGGAAAACCCAAAGAGGAGCCGCCTGCGGTGTGCAGTTGCACGAAGAAATGTGAAGCAGGGGCAGTCAATACGGCCTGTCCGGTCTGTGTAACTGATAAGAGTAAATGTACGGGAAAAGCACCGGAACCTCCGGCAGAAACATCGGAGCCGGAAAAAGAGAAGCCTGCCGGACTGAACCCGGCTGCGCTGATCCTTCTGCTGGCTCTGCTGGGCGGCGGTGGCGTATTTGCCTACTTGAAGCTCGTTAAGAATAAGCCTAAGACCAAGGGCAATGACAGTCTGGACGATTATGATTATGGTGAGGAAGATTCCGAGGAATGGGAAACCGAAGATGAGGAAGTCCTTGAGGATGGTTTTGAGGGTTCTGACCCTAATGAGGAACGCGATAGAGCAGATTGAACCATTTGAGCGTAGCGTATTTCAAATCATTGCGGGATAAGGGACAGAGGACAGGGAGAAATTCCTGTCCTCTGCTGCTCTACTCACTCTCTTACTGTAAATCCACACCCAAAATCAGCACATGGTCAAAGAAAGGAGGACCTCACAATGAACACATGGAACTGGTTATTACACTTTCTGATTATTTTTGATCTGGTCGCCTTCGGAATTTACTTTGGAGGAGACATTCTTTTCACTGCTATCAGCAAAGTTCAAAAAAAGTCAAAGAAGGACGATGACTTGGATCTTTATGATTTTGAAATTGAGACCGCACCCCAAAAGCGCTCTTTATGTGTGGACTCAATCCGAATGCTTTATTCTGGTGAGATAGATGAATTTGTGGAAAAGGAACTGTTGCCTGATGCAGCGGAGACCATGAACGCTTTATCTGAAGCTGAAAAAACAGCAGTTAGCCTGTTACTAAAAGCTTATATCGGTTTTTTGAGCGAAGAAGTAACGGTAGATGAACAAAGTTTTCCCATGGTTAAGGAACTGTTGTCTTATACACAGGGCAGCAAAGAAGATGGTGAAAAAGATGCCATAGATTGTCTGATGGAAGATACGGTCAGCAGAACCCACAGACATCGAGAATATTACAACAATTATCAACGCTATCAACTGATGCAGGTGGATAAAGAGCGTGTGATTATGGCCTGCAATATCATAATCAATGATTTGATTGGCAGGTTGTACCGATATGATTATCGCTTTGGCTATGACATTACACTTGCCTCAGAACACAGCATTGCAAAAAAACTGTCTGATAATTGGCAGAATGAATGGGAGGCTGAAGATGATGAGATATAAACTGGTAATCGCTGAAAAACCATCGGTTGCACAAAGTCTGGCTGCGGTAATCGGTGCAACTGCTCGTAAGGATGGGTATCTGGAGGGTAACGGCTGGCGTGTCAGCTGGTGCGTGGGCCATCTGGCTGGTCTTGCGGATGCAGACAGTTATGATCCCAAGTATGCCAAGTGGCGATATGATGACCTGCCTATCCTGCCGGAGCATTGGCAGATGGTGGTGGGAAAGGATAAGAAAAAGCAGTTTGATATTCTCAAAAAGCTGATGAACGCCCCAGATGTGACCGAAGTGGTAAATGCCTGCGATGCCGGACGCGAGGGCGAGCTGATCTTCCGCAGCGTCTATGAGCTGGCAGGCTGCCAAAAGCCGATGAAAAGGCTCTGGATTTCTTCAATGGAGGACTCCGCCATAAGGGAGGGCTTTGCAAACCTGCGTCCAGGTGTAGATTATGATGGACTTCGGAAAGCTGCTCTCTGCCGTGCCAAGGCCGACTGGCTGGTAGGGATCAATGCCACAAGGCTTTTTTCCGTGCTGTACCACCGCACCCTCAACATCGGGCGCGTGATGTCCCCAACGCTGGCACTCATTGTCCAGCGAGAAGCTGAGATCGACACATTTAAGCCGGTTCCTTTTTATACCGTGGCGCTGGAGCTGCCCGGTCTTACCGTATCCGGGGAGCGCATAAGTGACCGAGCAAGCGCAGAGCAGCTGAAAGAAGCTTGCCAGGATGCAGCTGTCACAATCAAAAAGGTGGAGTGCAAGGAAAAGTCTGAAAAGCCGCCTGCCCTCTATGATCTGACTACTCTGCAAAGAGATGCCAATCGCCTGCTTGGATTTACAGCCCAGCAGACCCTGGACTATCTGCAAAGCCTGTATGAAAAGAAGCTCTGCACCTATCCCCGTACTGACAGCCGCTATCTGACCAGTGATATGGCAGACAGCCTGCCGGTGCTGGTGAATCTGGTTGCCAATGCTATGCCGTTTCGCAAAGGGATCGCCATTACCTGTGATCCGCAGACGGTCATCAACGATAAGAAAGTAACCGACCACCACGCAGTAATTCCCACCCGAAATCTCAAGGATGCAGACCTTTCTGCCCTTCCTGCGGGAGAAAAAGCAGTGCTGGAGCTGGTGGCCCTGCGTCTGCTGTGCGCCGTGGCCCAGCCCCATATCTATTCGGAAACCGTTGTGATTGCAGCGTGTGCCGGTGGGGAATTTACCACCAAAGAAAAAACGGTGAGGCACCCCGGATGGAAAGCACTGGAGGACGCTTACCGTGCCAAAACGAAGGATGCAGAGCCGAAAAAAGAGGGTGCAGAGAAAGCCGTGCCAGAGCTGACTGAAGGACAGACCCTTTCGGTTTCTGCGGCAATCGTCAAAGAAGGCAAAAGCAGTCCGCCCCAGCACTTTACGGAGGACACCCTGTTGTCCGCGATGGAGACTGCCGGAAAAGAGGATATGCCGGAGGATGCCGAGCGAAAAGGTCTGGGGACACCGGCCACTCGTGCCGGTATTTTGGAAAAGCTGGTATCTGCCGGTTTTCTGGAACGAAAAAAGAACAGGAAAACGGTGCAGCTTCTCCCTTCCCACGATGCAGTCTCCCTGATCACAGTCTTGCCGGAACAGCTGCAATCGCCGCTTCTGACTGCCGAGTGGGAGTACCGCCTGGGAGAGATCGAGCGCGGGCAGCTTGCCCCGGAGGAGTTTCTGGACGGGATCAGCACCATGCTGAAAGATCTGGTGGGAACCTATCAGGTCATCAAGGGGACTGAGTACCTGTTCACGCCGCCCCGCGAAGTGGTGGGCAAATGCCCCCGCTGCGGCGGTGATGTGGCGGAACTGCAAAAAGGGTTCTTCTGCCAGACAGAATCCTGCAAATTTGCCATCTGGAAAAACAGTAAATGGTGGGCCATGAAGAAAAAGCAGCCTACCAAGGCGCTGGTGACAGCGCTGCTCAAGGATGGCCGGGCAAGGCTCACCGGCTGCTATTCCGAAAAGACCGGCAAGACCTATGACGCTACGGTGGTTCTGGAGGACGATGGGCGGTACGCCAACTTCAAGCTGGAATTTGACCGGCAGAAAGGCGGTGCAAAATGAAGCTCTCCCTTTATGAACAGGAAACCATTCTCCTCTACAATCAGGCCGAGGACACCGCCGAAGTTTATACCCATGACCGAAAACTGATGGAGAAGCTGACCCGCCTTTCCAAAAAGCACCCGGAACAGGTCTGCAAAAAGGATAAGCACAATTTTACAGTCCCCAAACGCTGTGTGTCCGTCCGAGAGCCATACAGCGCCGAGCGCCGCAAGGCTGCCAGTGAACGGGCCAAGGTTGCCGGGTACAGGCCGCCCATCCCCAAACCGAAAGCTGATTGACGATGGGCGCAAATGTATTTGAGACGGTCAAGCAGTCTGTCACCGTCCGGGAAGCCGCAGAACGATATGGGATTGAGGTCAAAAGGGGCGGCATGGCCTGCTGTCCTTTTCACGATGACAAAAATCCCAGCATGAAGCTGAACGAAGAATATTTCTACTGTTTCGGTTGCGGAGCCACCGGCGATGTGATAGACCTGACCGCCCGGCTCTACAACCTGTCCCCCAAGGAAGCCGCCGAGAAGCTGGCGCAGGATTTTGGCCTGATCTATGACAGTCAGGCCCCGCCCCGCAGGAACTATGTTCGCCAGAAAACCGAGGCACAGAAGTTTCGGGAGAACCGGGACCATGCCTTTCGGGTTCTGGCGGACTACTTCCATCTTCTCCGCAAGTGGGAAGCGGGCTACACGCCCAAAACACCGGAGGAACCCATGCACCCCCGTTTTTTAGAGGCGGTGCAGCAAAAGGATTATATCGGCTATCTGCTGGATTCTTTTCTGGAGGACAGCCCGGAGGAACAAAAGCTATGGATCGCTGAACATCAATCAACAATCACCAATTTAGAGAGGAGAGTGAACATCATGGCTGATAAGCCCACCAACCGAGAGCGGCTAAGGGAAATCACAGACGGCATCGAGCAGGGCATCAAGGAACTGTTTGAGAGTGAAAAGTATATGCGCTATCTGTCCGTTATGTCCCGCTTCCACCGCTATTCGGTAAACAACACCATGCTCATCTATATGCAGAAGCCGGACGCCACTTTGGTAGCCGGATACAATAAGTGGAAAGACCAGTTTGAGCGTCATGTTAAAAAGGGAGAACATGGCATTACCATCATCGCCCCCACACCGTACAAGAAGAAAATCGAGGAGCAGAAACTGGACCCGGATACCAAGGCTCCGATTTTGGATAAAGACGGAAAGATCATCACAGAGGAAAAAGAAATCGAGATCCCCATGTTTCGCCCGGTCAAGGTCTTTGATGTGAGCCAGACTGATGGGAAACCTTTGCCGGAGCTTGCTTCCTCCCTTTCCGGAAATGTGCCAAATTATGAGGCATTTATGGAGGCCCTGCGCCGCAGTGCGCTGGTGCCGATCACTTTTGAAGCAATGGCCGCCGATACGGACGGCTATTTTTCTGCCGATCATCAGAAAATTGCCATTCGCCAGGGCATGAGCGAGGTGCAGACGGTTTCGGCCACGGTTCATGAGATTGCCCACAGCAAGCTCCACAATCAGAAAAAGATTCAGATTGCCAATGACGAGCAATATCAGGAGATCGAGCTGTTTGATAAACCCGGTCTGTTCTCCAATGGGCGGATTGTCCGTGATAATCTGCCGGAGGGCGTTTATTGCTATGACCTGCGCGGTTCTGACTACGACCCCGGAGAGCAGGTCTGTGTAGAAGAACGAGTGGTTGTAAACCATGCAGGTTCCGTTCTGCTGACAGAGCCGTTGGAGCTGGCGGAAGATGGACGCCTGATGCTGACCGAGGAAGAAGGGCTGAATTTTGTTGGCGGCTTTTCTACCCTCGCCCAGTTTTTGCAAGAACAGAGGAAAGACCGCCACACGGAGGAAGTGGAGGCTGAAAGCATCTCCTATGCAGTCTGCAAGTATTTTGGCATCGAGACCGGAGAAAACAGCTTCGGCTATATTGCAAGCTGGAGTCAGGGCAAGGAACTGAAAGAGCTGAGAGCCAGTTTGGAAACCATCAACAAGACCTCCGGCACTTTGATCTCTGACATTGAGCGCCACTATAAGGAAATCTGCAAAGAGCGTGGAATTGACCCCAATGCAAAAAAAGAGCCGGAAACCGCCCCGATAGAGCAGCCAACCGGCAATCTGACTTACTATGTGGCAGAGTGCATGGAGTTTCCAAACCTCGGAGAATACCACGATAACCTGTCTTTGGAGGAGGCGGTCCGCATCTATCAGGAAATTCCGGCAGAGCGAATGAACGGGATCAAAGGAATTGGTTTTGAGCTGAAAGACGGAAGCGACTATGAAGGACCGTTTCCGATTTTGACCGGGCAGACCATTGACCTGGACACTATTCAGGCAATCGACTATTACCGTGACAATCCGCTGGTACAGAAAGCGGTAAAGGAACTGGCTGCGACCATGCCGGAAATGGAGGTACTGGGGGCGGATGCCAACCAGCAGGAGGCTTTGTTTCTGATCAACGATACTACCTATCTTCATATCCAACCTTGTGACAGCGGATGGGACTACACTCTTTACGATGCTGCGTCCATGAAAGAGCTGGATGGTGGTCAGCTGGATATGTCGGAGCTTTCCCGCAAAAATGCAGTTCTCCAGATTTGTGATGACAACAATCTGGACAGCACTTCACTTAGACACGCTCCTATGTCCATGATTGAGACCTTGCAGGAAGCGGCCTATCAGCAAATGCAGGCAGAGACCAGTCAGATGATTGCTTCTTCCCAGTTGCCGGAGGCACAGGAGCAGGCACTGGATGAATACCCCATGCCGGATGAGCAGGTCTCCACACCGGATATGCAGGAATATGGCTACTCCTATGATGGGATGCTCCCTGTTACCAGAGAACGGGCGCTGGAACTGGATGCCGCCGGTTTGACCGTCTATGTGCTGCATGAGGACAATACGGAGAGCATGGTGTTTGACCCGCAGGAAATCATGGATCATGGCGGTCTTTTCGGTGTGGACCATGAGGAATGGGAGAAAAGCCCTCAGTTCCACGAAAAGGTCATGGAGCGTCAGGAACATCAGCAGGAACGCGAACAGGCATTTCTCTCCCAGAACAGAGATTGCTTTGCCATCTATCAGGTAAGTCGTGACGATCCGCAGAATGTGCGCTTTATGAATCTGGATTGGTTAAAGTCCCATGACATTTCCATAGACCGCAGCAATTATGACCTCATTTACACAGCTCCTCTGAGGGAGTCTGGCACTGTGCCGGAGCAGCTGGAAAAACTCTATCAGCAATTCAATCTGGAAAAGCCCGTGGACTTTCACAGTCCCTCCATGAGCGTCAGCGACATCGTTGCAATCAGACAGGACGGTAAGGTATCCTGTCATTACTGTGACAGCGTTGGTTTTACCCAGATCCTCGGATTCCTGCCAGAAAACCCGCTGAAAAATGCGGAAATGATGCTGGAGGACGATTACGGCATGATCGACGGTATCATCAACAATGGCGCAAAAGAACCTACGGTGGCAGAGCTGGAACAGCAGGCCCGAAGCGGTCAGCCCATTTCCCTGATGGACTTGGCTGATGCCGTTCATCGGAAGGAACGGGAAAAGAAAAAGTCCGTCATGGAGCAGCTGAAAGGCCAGCCCAAGACAGAACACAAAAAGACAGCACCCAAAAAGAGTGCGGAAAGGGAGATTTGATATGGGAAACTTTACTTTTGAGGAAATGAACCTGATGTGCATTTACAATACCGGCAGCCGTACCGGACTGATCGACAGCCTGCGTGAGATGCGCGGCGAGCTGGCCCCGGAGGAAACCGAGCTGCGGGAGTTGACAGACAGCGCACTGGGCAAGCTCCAGGCCATGAGTGATGCCGAGTTTGCCGAGCTGGAGTTGTACCCGGATTTTGACCAGTAAACACCATAACCGCAGGGATGGGGTGGCAAATTGCCACCCCGCCTTTTTACCCCAAAACTGAAAGGAGGACAGAACACTATGCCAACCAAAGCTGAACTATATGCACAGATGGCGGACAAGGTGGCAACACAGCTCACGGGGAGCTGGCAGGAATGGGCAGGGTTTCTCACTACTGCTTCCCGCCTTTACAAGTACCCGTTCCATGAGCAGCTGATGATCTATGCCCAGCGACCGGACGCCACCGCCTGTGCGGAGTACGATTTGTGGAATGAAAAGATGGGCCGTTATGTAAGGCGCGGTTCCAAGGGAATCGCTCTGGTGGATGATTCCGGGGACAGACCTCGCCTGCGTTATGTCTTTGACATTTCCGACACCGGAACCCGTGAACATTCCCGCACTCCCTGGCTGTGGCAGCTGGAGGAGCGCCATCTGGATTCCGTGCAGGCCATGCTGGAGCGCACCTATGATGTTTCCGGTGAGGACCTTGCCGGACAGCTCACGGAGGTAGCCGGAAAACTGGCCGAGGAATACTGGACGGAGCATCAGCAGGACTTATTCTATATCGTTGACGGTTCCTTTTTGGAGGAATATGATGAGTATAACATCGGAGTGCAGTTCAAGGCAGCCGCCACCGTCAGCATCACTTACGCTTTGATGTCCCGCTGTGGACTGGAGCCGGAACGCTACTTCGACCACGAAGATTTCATGGCGATCTTTGATTTCAACACCCCGTCCACCATCGGGGCGCTGGGAACAGCGGTCAGCCAGATCAACCAGCAGGTGCTGCGGCAGATCGGCGTTACCGTCCGAAATGCAGAGCGCGAAGCCAACCAAGAAAGGAGCAAGCAAGATGAACAATCCCATGACCTACATCCAGAACGGAGACTATCAGATTCCCGACCTGAAGCTGAGCCAGCAGCCGGAGAAATCCCTGGGCAAGTACGGCAGGATGAGGAAAACCTACCTGAAGGAACACCGTCCCATCCTCTACAACCAGATGTTGCTGAGCGAGAAGCTGTATCCGCACCTCATCGAGATCGACGAGACCGCCCAGAGCAGACTGGAACAGATGATGCCCCAGCTGGCGAAGGAAGCGGGAGCCACCGAGGAACTGAAAGCCAGCGATCCCATGAAGTGGGTGGGCCTGATGAACACCTGCAAAGCCCAGGCAGAGGAGATCCTGATGGTGGAGCTTATCAACAGCTGACCCTAAACCTGTTCCTCTCCGAAGCGGAGCAGATCCAATCCATAGATGAAGCAGAGAATGTAGCGCATACATCCTCTGCTTTTTCTTTTGCCCAAAATGATATTGACCATGTGCTGCGTTTGGGCGGCAATACAGACCGCCAGAGGGAGCGTGTGGTTGTAGCCTTTGAAAAGCAGAAAACCACCGCTGAGATTGCCGAGATACTGAAAACGCTGTACCACGGCGGCAATGGCCTTGGCAGCGTGAGCGCATGGTATGCCGAGGATGGTATCCATCTTTCCCACGGGAAGTCTGTCCGTTATGACAGGTCTGCCCAGGTCATTTCCTGGGAGAGTGCCGCAGAGCGCATCGGGGAACTTTTGGAAAGTGGCCAGTTTGCCTCCAATGTGGAGCTTGCAGAAGCGGCAGGCTATGAACGCTCCCTCCTTGCAGAAAAACTTTGGCATCTGTACCACGATTTCAGCGATAAAGCCAGAGATTCCGGGTATCTGTCCTGTCTGTCCGGTATTCAGAGAACCGGGTTCCCGGAAGAAACTGCATGGCTTGCCGAGCAGCTGAGTGACCCGGCTTTCCGCCAAACCCTAAAGGAAGAATACGCTGCCTTCTGGACTGCCTATCAGCAGGACCGTGACCTGTTGCGCTTTCATTACCATAGGCCAAGGGAAATCTGGGAGAACCTGAAGGATCTTGACCTGCCACGCAGAACTTTTTCTTCGGACCTTTCCCAAGTGCCAACCGTCCAGCATTTCATTACCGAGGATGAGATCGACGCCGCCATGACCGGCGGAAGCAGTTTTGCCGGAGGAAAAGGCCGTATCTATGCGTTCTTCATGGAAAACCATACGGATAAGGAAAAAGTGAGATTCCTTAAAGACGAGTATGGCATTGGCGGACGCTCTCATGCCCTGTCCGGCGCAACACACAGCGGCGAAGATCACGACGGGAAAGGACTGCACTATAAAAAGCAGGACTGCCCGGATGTTCACTTGAACTGGGAAAAGGTTGCCAAACGCATTACCTCTCTTGTCCAGAAAGGCCGCTATCTTACCGAACAGGAACAGGCGCAGTATGACAAAATCCAGGCTGAAAAGGAACTGGCAGAAGAAGATGCCATCCAAGCCCAGCAGCCGGAGGTGGAGGAAGAAACGCCAAAGCCTACCCTTCGGGAGCAGTTTGAGCAGTATAAGCCTGTGGTGACTGCCGCTATTTCCGAGGATGCCGCATACCGCAATGCCTGCGGTCATTCTGACCATGAAAATGCTGTCATCGAGGGCAATGCCGCTGTGCGCCGTGCGGTCCTTGGTTCTAAGGATATGGAGCTGATCCGCCTCTATTCGGATGTGCCGGAGTTCCGCCAGCGTCTGCACCGGGAAGTGATCGACGAAACCTATCCAAAGCTCCATGAGCTTCTGCGCCCTCTTTCTCAGGAAGATATTGATACTGCCCTTTGTGCATGGAACGGCAATATTGAGAGTAAACACGCTGTCGTCCGCTATATGAAAGATCATGCAAGAGAGAAAGATACCGCTGCATGGCTGGCTCAGGAATACGGCGGCAGCAACAGCCTGTTCGTTGTCCGTGCCGGAAGCCCGGAGGAAACGCAGCTGCCCTGGCCGAAGGTACAGCGCCGAATCGCCCAGCTCATTCAGGAGGACCGGTTCTATACCGAAGAAGAACAGGACCGTTTTGACAATATCGACCCCATCGCCATCCGGGAAGCCCTGGAGGAAAGGGGCATCGTCAACGGCCAGGTGGCAGACTCGGAAAAACTGGACAATGCCCCATTTATCCAACAGGTGATGTCAGATGCCGAGACAGAGCAGACTTCCGAAGTTTCCATTTCCGATGAGGAATATGACGCAGTTCGCCGCCCAATTCCGCAAAGAACCTCCTATGACCCTGCCGCCCCGGTTTATGCTGTGGGCGATACCGTGTATATCGAGGATGACGCCTATCAGATCACCGAGCTGCGGGAGGACACCGTACAGCTTCTGCCCACCGGCATGGTATATCCCATCTATCGGGCAGAGCGCAAAGAACAGTTCGAGCAGCTGCTTCGGGCAGACCGCCGCAATGCTTACTATACCGAGCTTCTTCCCATTGACCCGGACAAGGCAGATCAGGACTTGCGGGATGTATTGTCCCATGGACTGATGGATGAAGCAGATAAAAAACAGGTTTCCACGCTGCTGCAATCCGGCAGGAGCAACAGTGAGATTGCCTACTGGCTGAGCAGAGCCTACCCTCATGAGATTGAGACCCTGAATCTGGAGACCGGCGATATTGCCGATTACCGTACCACGGCACAGGGCATGGAGCTGGAAGTCCTGGACGCAGAGGAAAAGCGTTTGGCTGTGCTGTATTTCCGCTGGGATGAAGTTGCGCCTTTGCTGCGCGGGATGTATGCCCGTCAGATGGATGGCTTTGGACAGGAACAGCCCCAACCGTCTACCGAATCCCCGACCTTCCATTCCGAGACCGTGGCCGTCTATCCGGGCGATAAGAACAATCTGCCTTATGATGTGGTGGTGGAACGGCTGCATATCGAGGAGCCGGAGCCACCAGCCCCTGTGACTGAGTCGGAGAAACTCTTTGAGGAAGTGCTGGACGAACACCCGGTTTCCATTCAGGTCAATGGCCAGTGGCAGACCTTCCCCAATGCCAAAGCTGCCGAGGAAGCCTCCTATGAGGAATACAAGGCCAACCTGCGCCGCAATGCACAAAACTTCCGTATTACCGATGAGCATTTGGGCGAAGGCGGTCCGAAAGCCAAGTTCCAGGCAAATATCAATGCCATTCGTTTGCTGAAAGAGCTGGAAGCTGCCGGACAGCAGGCAAGCCCGGAACAACAGGAAGTCCTATCCCGCTATGTGGGCTGGGGCGGTCTTTCTGATGCCTTTGACCCGGAGAAACCGGCATGGGCTTCCGAGTATGCCCAGCTGAAAGAGCTGCTGACCCCGGAGGAATATGCCGCCGCCAGAAGCTCCACCCTCAACGCCCATTACACCAGCCCTACGGTCATTCAGGCCATCTATGAAGCGGTGGGCCGTATGGGATTTGAGACCGGAAATATTCTGGAGCCATCTATGGGTGTGGGCAATTTCTTCGGTATGCTGCCGGAGGAAATGCGAAACAGTCGTCTGTACGGTGTGGAGCTGGACCCGGTTTCCGGGCGCATCGCAAAGCAGCTCTATCCCAAGGCGGACATCACAGTAGGCGGCTTTGAGACCACCGACAGGCGTGACTTCTTTGACCTTGCCATCGGCAATGTGCCTTTCGGTCAGTATCAGGTCAATGACAAAGCCTACAACAAGCTGAATTTTAGTATTCACAACTACTTTTTCGCCAAATCACTGGACCAGGTGCGTCCCGGTGGTGTGGTGGCTTTTGTAACCTCCCGCTATACCATGGACGCCAAGGATTCCACCGTGCGCCGCTATCTTGCCCAGCGTGCCGAGCTGCTGGGAGCTATCCGTCTGCCCAATGACGCGTTCAAAAAGAATGCCGGTGCCGAGGTGGTATCGGACATCATCTTCCTCCAAAAGCGGGACCGCCCGCTGGACATTGCACCAGAGTGGACGCAGACCGGCATTATCAGGGTTCCCGCAAAGTCGCAAGACTTTGTGGGAGAAGGAGGAGCGACGGAGCAAGCGAGCTTTTCGCCGCAAGGCGGAAACGAGCAGGCGCAGTCCGCGACGACGCAGGATGGGTTTGCCATCAACCGGTATTTTATCGACCATCCGGAAATGGTGCTGGGCAGACAGGAGCCGGTAAGCACTGCTCATGGTATGGACTACACCGTGAACCCTATCGAGGGACTGGAGCTTTCCGACCAGCTGCATGATGCGGTGAAGTATATTCATGGCACTTATCAGGAGGCAGAGCTGCCGGAGCTGGGCGAAGGCGAAGCCATTGACACCTCCATTCCTGCCGACCCAAATGTGAAGAACTATTCCTATGCCATTGTAGACGGGCAGGTGTACTACCGGGAAAACAGCCGTATGGTGCGCCCTGACCTCAACGCCACCGCCGAAGCCCGTGTAAAAGGTCTTGTGGGACTGCGTGATTGTGTGCAGGAACTGATCGACCTTCAGATGGATGCAGCGGTTCCGGACAGCACCATTCGGGAGAAGCAGGCGGAACTGAACAGCCTCTATGACAGCTTTTCTGCCAAATACGGTCTCATCAATGACCGTGCAAACCGTCTGGCCTATGCAGACGATTCTTCCTATTACCTGCTCTGTGCGCTGGAAGTCATCGACGAGGACGGTAAACTGGAACGTAAGGCAGATATGTTCACCAAGCGTACCATCAAGCCCCATCAGGCGGTGGCTGTGGTGGATACGGCAAGTGAAGCACTGGCGGTGTCCATCTCGGAAAAAGCCTGCGTGGATATGGACTATATGAGCCAGCTTACCGGAAAAACAAAAGAAGAACTGGCCGGAGAGCTGCAAGGCGTAATCTTCCGTGTACCGGGACAGTTGGAGCAGGACAGAACGCCCCATTATGTGACTGCTGATGAATACCTCTCTGGCAATGTACGCCGAAAGCTGCGTCAGGCACAGCGGGCAGCACAGCAGGACCCGGTTTATGCAGTCAATGTGGAAGCTCTTACCGCCGCCCAGCCCAAAGACCTGGATGCGTCGGAGATCGAGGTGCGTCTGGGCGCTACCTGGATTGACAAGGAATATATCCAGCAGTTTATGTATGAGACCTTTAATACCCCGTTTTATCTCCAACGCAGTATCGAGGTCAACTATTCGTCCTTTACCGCTGAATGGCAGATCAAGGGAAAATCTTCTGTATCCTACAACGATGTGGCAGCTTATACCACCTATGGGACCAGCCGCGCCAACGCCTACAAGATTCTGGAGGATTCCTTAAACCTGCGGGATGTCCGCATCTATGACACCATAGAGGACGCAGACGGAAAAGAGCGCCGCGTGCTGAATGCCAAGGAGACCACCCTGGCGGCTCAAAAACAGCAGGCGATCCGGGAAGCCTTTAGGGACTGGATCTGGAGAGACCCGGAGCGCCGCCAGACTTTGGTGAGCCAGTACAACGAGGAAATGAACTCTACCCGTCCCCGTGAATATGATGGCAGTCACATCACTTTTGGAGGCATGAACCCGGCCATTACCCTGCGGGAACACCAGAAAAGCGCCATTGCCCATGTGCTGTATGGAGGAAATACCCTGTTGGCACATGAAGTAGGCGCAGGCAAAACTTTTGAAATGGTAGCTGCTTCGATGGAAGCCAAACGCCTGGGACTGTGCCAGAAATCTCTCTTTGTGGTTCCAAACCATCTGACAGAGCAGTGGGCGTCGGAGTTTCTGCGTCTCTATCCTTCTGCCAACATCTTAGTCACCACCAAAAAGGACTTTGAGACCCATAACCGCAAGAAGTTCTGCGCCCGTATTGCGACCGGTGACTACGACGCCATCATCATGGGACACAGCCAGTTTGAGCGTATCCCCATCAGCCGGGAGCGTCAGGAACGGCTTCTCTATGAGCAGATCGACGAGATCACCGAGGGCATCGCAGAGGTGCAGGCCAGCGGCGGCGAGCGTTTTACCGTCAAGCAGCTGGAGCGTACCAGAAAGTCTCTGGAAGCCAGACTGGAAAAGCTGCAAGCCGAGGGGCGAAAAGACGATGTGGTAACTTTTGAGCAGCTGGGGGTAGACCGTTTGTTTGTGGACGAGGCCCACAACTACAAGAACCTGTTTTTATACACAAAAATGCGAAATGTGGCTGGTCTTTCCACATCGGACGCGCAGAAATCCTCCGATATGTTTGCCAAGTGCCGCTATATGGACGAGATCACCGGAAATCGTGGTGTGATCTTTGCCACCGGCACCCCGGTCAGCAACTCCATGACCGAGCTTTACACCATGCAGCGTTATCTTCAGTATGAACGCCTGCAAGAGCTGAACATGACCCACTTCGACTGTTGGGCTTCCCGATTTGGGGAGACCGTCACAGCATTGGAGCTGGCCCCGGAAGGCACCGGCTACCGGGCAAGAACGAGATTCAGCAAGTTCTTTAACCTGCCGGAGCTGATGAACCTGTTCAAAGAAGTGGCTGACATTAAGACTGCCGACCAGCTGAATCTGCCTACCCCGGAAGTGGAATACCACAACATCGTGGCGCAGCCTACCGAACATCAGCAGGAAATGGTCAAAGCTCTTTCGGAGCGTGCATCGCTGGTACACAGCGGAACTGTTGACCCGTCCCAGGATAACATGCTCAAGATTACCTCGGATGGCCGCAAGCTGGGGCTGGACCAGAGGATCGTCAACCAGATGCTGCCGGACGAACCTTGCACAAAGGTCAATCAGTGTGTGGACAACATCATGCAGATCTGGCGGGACGGCAAAGCTGACAAGCTGACCCAGCTGGTGTTCTGCGACATTTCTACACCACAGGCCAAAGCTCCTGCAAGCAAGGCGGCGAAAACGCTGGATAATCCACTGCTTCACGCATTGGAAGACGCTGTGCCTCTGCCGGAACAGGAACCGACCTTTACGGTATATGACGATATTCGTCAGAAACTCATTGCTCAGGGGATGCCTGCCGACCAGATCGCTTTTATCCATGAAGCCAATACCGAAGTGCGGAAAAAGGAGCTGTTCTCTAAAGTCCGTACCGGTCAGGTTCGTGTCCTTTTGGGCAGCACCGCCAAGATGGGCGCAGGCACCAATGTGCAGGACCGTCTGGTGGCACTTCATGACCTGGACTGTCCGTGGAGACCGGGAGACCTTGCCCAGCGCAAGGGCCGTATCGAGCGCCAGGGTAACCAGAATCCTCTTGTCCATGTGTACCGCTATGTGACCGAAGGAACCTTTGACGCATACCTCTGGCAGACGGTGGAGAATAAGCAAAAATTCATTAGTCAGATCATGACTTCTAAATCGCCGGTACGCTCCTGCGATGATGTGGATGAAACCGCCCTCAGTTTTGCAGAGATCAAGGCTTTGTGTGCCGGAGACCCACGTATCAAAGAGCGTATGGATTTGGATGTGGAGGTATCCCGCCTGAAGCTGATGAAAGCCGACCACCAGAGCAAGCAATATCGTCTGGAGGACCAGCTGCTCAAATACTTCCCGGAGGAGATTGAAAAGCACAAGGGCTTTATCAAGGGCTTTGAATCCGATCTGGAGGTTTTGGTAGCGCACCCGCACCCGGAGGACGGTTTTGCTGGTATGGAAATCCGTGGCGATCTGCTGACCGATAAGGAGAACGCCGGCGCAGCCCTTTTGGATGCCTGCAAGGAGGTTAAAACCTCCGATCCGGTGCAGATCGGCAACTACCGGGGGTATGCCATGTCCGTGGAATTTTCCGCTTGGAAACAGGAGTATACGCTCCTGCTGAAAGGACAGATGACCCACCGGGCAACCCTTGGTACAGACCCTCGCGGAAATCTTACCCGTATCGACAATGCCCTTGCTCAGATGCCCCAGCGTCTGGAGTCGGCAAAGGCACAGCTGGATAACCTCTGTCAGCAGCAAGCTGCGGCAAAGGAGGAAGTCGGAAAGCCATTCCTTTATGAAGAAGAACTGAGATGCAAAAACGCCCGTCTGGTGGAGCTGGATACCCTGCTCAACATCGACGGAAAGGGACAGGCACACACCGAGTCTGTTGTTGCCAAAAGTACACGGCCTTCGGTGCTGGATAACCTAAAACGCCCGGTGCAACCCCGCAGTACAGACAAGAAACCAAAACAGCATGAGGAGGTGCGATAACATGAATACTAACGATCTGAATACAGCCCTTTATGAAAAGATGGCTGCCGAACAGGACAAGTTCCGGGACTGGCTGAAAAGACAGCCCCCGGAAGAAATCCTGCACCACACCTATGAGTACACGGTTCGTGAGGACATTGTGATGGCGATGGAGGAACTGGAGCTGACTGATGCCCAGGCTCAGGCACTTTTGGAATCTCCCTCTCCGCTGGCGGATGTGTACCGTTACTTTGAAAAGCTGGAGACCGGTCACATGGATGTGATCCGGGACAGCATTGAGAACCGTGCCGATGATGTGTGCAGAGCCAAAGAGGAACTGCGAACAACACCGGTCTATCCCCATTCTGCCGCCTATGCGAGAGAACATGGGGAGCTGGAGCAGTACCGGGCTTCCAACAATGCAAATCTCCAATGCAAGGAGTCCATTGAAGCGGCGGTGCGGGAACACTTCGACGGAATGTATCTCAGCCACGATGCGGCAAATGGTGTGATCGAGATCTATGGCATGGAGCGTGTGTCCATGGTTCTGTCTAACACGGTCCAGCTTCAGGACTGGGATGGGCGCTACTCCCGACGCAACAAAGAATGGGCTAAGACCATTCCCAACGATAATCCCGAAACTGTCCGTTGTGGTTATGCCTTAAACAGCCACCCTGCTGTGCTGGATGGCTTTATTGATCTGGTGCGTGTAGAACAGCAGCGCAGCCGTACTCAGGGAGAAAAACTGCAACCGTCCCGCCCCTCAGTACGGGATAAGCTCAAACAGGAGCTGCCTGCCCATAAGCCTGCCGCCCCGAAGAAACGGGAGCCGGAGCGATAACTATGGCAAAGCGTAAGCGGGATATGCAATTAAACTTTAGAGTTTCAGCGGAGGAGCTTGCTGTGATTGAGCAAAAAATGTCTCAGTTTGGAACCTCCAACCGTGAAGCCTATCTAAGAAAAATGGCGCTGGATGGGTATGTAGTCAAGCTGGAGCTGCCGGAGTTGAAGGAGCTTGTTTCCCTGATGCGCCGAAGCAGCAACAACTTAAACCAGCTGACCCGTAAAGTGCATGAGACTGGACGGGTTTATGATGCTGACTTGGAGGATATATCCCAGCGGCAGGAACAGTTATGGGAGGGCGTAGAGGAAATTCTTACCCAGCTTTCCAAACTTTTATAACAGGGATAGATACTCCATTTGCGGAGGGAGGAACGGCATTACTTCGCTGCTCCTCTCTCCGCTTTTTCTTTTTATCGGTATCCTTGTCTTTTGCCTGCCCATGCCGGATAATATGATTAGAAAAGATACCAAGAACGCTGCAAGGAGGAAATAACATGAAGATTTTGAAAGGGCTTTTGATGATTATAACTGCACCGGTCATTTTGGTGCTGACGCTTTTTGTCTGGCTCTGCACGGGGCTGATCTACATATCCGGTCTGGTGCTTGGTCTGCTCAGCACTGTAATTGCTCTGCTTGGCGTGGCTGTGCTTATTACCTATTCCCCGCAGAATGGTGTGATTTTGCTGGTTATGGCATTTTTGATTAGCCCGATGGGGCTGCCACTGGCTGCAATCTGGCTACTGGGCAAGGTGCAGAGTTTGAAATTTGCAATTCAGGAGTTGGTTTATGGATAAAAATACGCAAAACCATAAAAATGCCAGACACCGTCTGTTAAATTTGGGAAAAGGAATTTTATATCCACGACTTTACTTTTGAACTAATATTGAATATAATATTAGTACGAAAGGAAGTGACATGATGGGACAATTTGAACAGCTGGATCAGATGCTAACAGCACAAGAAGGAATGCTGCGAACATCGCAGGTCGTATCTTCTGGAATTTCAAAGCCGGTATTTTATGATTATGTGCGTTCACGAGATTTGGATAGAGTCGCACATGGGATTTATCTGTCCAAAGATTCCTGGGTGGATGCCATGTATCTGCTTCATTTGCGATTTGAACAAGCAGTATTTTCACATGAAACAGCTTTATTTTTTCACGATCTGACAGACCGTGAACCAATAGAATATACAGTTACGGTCAAAACTGGATGCAATCCAAGCAAAATGAAAGCAGAAGGCATTCAAGTTTTTACGATTAAAGCAGACTTACATGATGTAGGACTTACAACAGCGAAAACTCCGTTCGGGCATACTGTGCCGGTTTATGATATGGAGCGAACGATCTGTGATTTGCTCAGAAGCCGTAGCAGAATTGAAATTCAGACCTTTCAGGGAGCACTGAAAGCGTATGCCCGTAGAAAAGATAAGAACCTGCGAGCTTTAATGCAATATGCTGGGATGTTCAAGGTGGAAAAAATTTTACGACAGTATTTGGAGGTACTTTTATGATAAAAACAGCAAGGCAGCTTAAAGATTTAATACGAAACCTTTCCAGAGAAAAATCCGCAGATGCTCAGATTTTAATGAGGAACTACATGATGGAGCGTTTTTTGGAGCGTATTTCTCTTTCTGAGTATCGTGATAAGTTTATCTTAAAGGGTGGTATGTTGGTAGCGGCTATGGTTGGATTGGATGCCCGCTCTACGATGGATTTGGATGCAACCATAAAAGGAGCTAATGTTAATGTGGAGGATATTGAGAATCTAATTTCATCAATCGTAACTGTTCCGATTGATGATGGTGTTAAATTTCAGCTGAAAAGTATTTCGGAGATTATGGATGAAGCAGAGTATCCGGGGATTCGTGTCAGCATGAGTACAACATTCGATGGTGTAGTGACCCCTTTGAAAATTGATATTTCTACGGGAGATGCAATCACTCCAAGAGAGGTTCGGTATTCATTCAAACTTATGCTGGAAGATCGCTCCATTGATATTTGGGCTTATAATTTAGAAACTGTGCTGGCAGAAAAACTGGAAACCATTATTACTAGAACCACAACCAATACCCGCATGAGAGATTTCTACGATATTTACATTTTAGAACAGCTGCATGGAACCACGCTGAACCCGAAAATTTTACATGATGCGCTTCTGGCAACTGCTCATAAACGGGGATCGGAGAAGTATCTTAACCAGGCTGAAGAAGTTTTTGACGAAGTGGAAAATGATTCGGTTATGCAAAAACTTTGGGAGGCATACCGTAAAAAGTTTTCTTATGCTTCTGATTTGGAATGGGATGTGATTATGAAAGCAATTCGCAGGTTATATGTTCTTTGCGAGAAGGGCATCAGCTTATGAAAAAGCATGGACACTATTGTAAAGTTTGTGGTGAATACAAAGCCAACGAAAAATTTTCAGGCAAAGGTCATGCATCCCACATTTGTAAATCCTGTGCTTCGCTACCAGCAGAAAAGCAGGCTGAACTGATGACACTGAATCGTCTTTTGAATCTTCCATGGAGGCTATCGAAAGAGCAGTTGTCCTGGCTGAAAAATCGACTAAAGGATAGGCGGCCTGATGTCCGTGCATTGGCGCAAGAGCAATATGAAATGAGATTTCCACCAAGACACTTAGAAGATGATGAGTTCAATTTTTTCGATGAAGAAAGTTTTATAGAATAGTGAAAGCGGTCTGCTATGGCAGGCCGTTTTCTTTTCGGGAAGGAGGTCTGACCTATGGCAACCACAAGAATCATGCCGCTTCATGTCGGCAAGGGCCGCACAGAAAGTCGGGCGATCAGTGACATCATCGACTATGTGGCCAATCCCAAAAAAACAGATAATGGCAGGCTCATTACCGGCTATGCGTGTGACAGCAGGACTGCGGATGCAGAGTTCCTTCTGGCAAAGCGGCAGTACCTTGCCGCGACCGGACGAGTGCGAGGTGCGGATGATGTGATCGCCTATCATGTGCGCCAGTCGTTCCGCCCCGGTGAGATCACACCGGAGGAAGCCAATCGGCTGGGTGTGGAATTTGCCAAGCGATTCACCAAGGGCAATCATGCCTTTGTGGTCTGCACCCACATAGACAAGTCGCACATTCACAATCACATTATCTGGTCATCGGTCAGCTTAGAATATGACCGGAAATTCCGAAACTTTTGGGGCAGCACCAAGGCAGTCCGACAGTTAAGTGACACCATCTGCGTCGAAAACGGACTGTCCATTGTGGAGAATCCGAAACCTCACGGAAAGAGCTATAACAAGTGGCTGGGCGATCAGGCAAAGCCCTCTCACCGAGAGCTGCTGCGTGTAGCGATTGACAACGCATTATCACAAAGTCCTGCTAATTTTGAGGAACTGCTGAAGCTGCTAAAAGAGTCCGGCTGTGAAGTATCAAAGCGCGGAAAATCGTATCGTTTGAAACTCCCCGGCTGTGAGAAAGCCGCCCGAATGGACAGCCTGGGCGAAGGATATGGATTAGATGATTTGCAGGCGGTTCTCTCCGGGAAGAAAGCGCATACCCCACGAAAGAAAATAGTTACACAGGCAGAGACGCAGAAGGTCAATCTGCTGGTGGACATTCAGGCAAAATTGCAGGCTGGAAAAGGTGCTGGCTATGCTCGATGGGCCAAGGTGTTCAACCTCAAGCAGATGGCGCAGACCATGAATTACTTGTCAGAGAATAACCTGCTGGAGTATGCGGTTTTGGAAGAAAAGGCTGCGGCTGCCACGGCACATCACAATGAGCTTTCGGCGCAGATCAAAGCGGCTGAAAAGCGCATGGCAGAGATTGCTGTTCTGCGTACTCACATTGTAAATTATGCCAAGACCCGTGAGGTCTATGTGGCATACCGCAAGGCAGGCTACTCTAAGAAATTCCGGGAGGAACATGAGGAAGAAATTCTGCTCCACCAGGCTGCTAAGAATGCCTTTGATGAGATGGGCGTCAAGAAGCTGCCCAAGGTCAAAGAGTTGCAGACAGAGTATGCGAAATTGCTGGAAGAAAAGAAAAAGACCTATGCCGAGTACCGGCGTTCCCGTGAGGAAATGCGGGAGCTTTTAACTGCAAAGGCCAATGTGGATCGGGTGCTGAAAATGGAGGTAGAACAGGATGTTGAAAAAGAAAAAGACCACGGCCAGCGATAAGCTGGTCCTGGTCAAAAGCGTTCGCAGAACGCGCAGCCACAGAATGAAATTCTGTGTTCAAAGGGGCTTGGGGGCACTGCCCTCAACAAGCAGTTTGTGGCGAAATGGATAGCCACAAGCATTGCTTGCCACAATATGCTGCGCATAAAATAAAAAACTAACGACGGGACATTTACTGCCTCCTATCGTTAGTTTTCTGTGTTTAAGCGACTTATAAAACCAATCAGCATAATCAGATCGTCATCTGACATCTTTCTCATTCCGTCTAAAGCCTTCTTGATAAGCTGAGGGTTATTTTCCTGTGCATCAAAAAATTGAAGCGGCGTGATTTCAAAATACTCACAGATGTTGAGAAACTGCTTCATAGACGGCATAGAACGCCCAGAAGAAATCGCCTGAATATAGCTTCTGTTCTGCCCTAACTCCATGCTCATCTGATATTCTGAAACGCCTTTTTTCAATCGTAATTCTGTGATTCGATTGCGGATAAATTCTTCGTCCATACGCTCACCTCTCTGCTCTTTTAGCATAGCAGAAAGCAATTCTTGATACTTCGTATGTGTTGTGTTATAATTTTGTAATATGACCTTTATACGCATTATTATTTGCGTTATTTTTGCTTTATATGCGTAATCACGGCAGTTATCAAGGGTGATTTATATGAATCAGTATGCCTGCGCCATTACCGGCCACAGACCAACAAGATTTTGCTTTGGATATAATGAGGAAGATCCCCTATGCCAAAAACTAAAAGAATGTCTCCTGGAGCAGTTTCGGATACTCCATGACGAGAAATTTGTCCGTACTTTTTTTGTCGGCGGTGCTCTTGGTGTGGATATGTGGGCTGGAGAACAGCTGCTGACATTGAGAGCACAAACGGGATACGAGGATATTAAAATTATCGTTGTAGTTCCCTTTATCGGCTATGACTCTAAATGGCCGGATCAGAGTAAACATAGATTGAAAAAGCTGATCCAAAACGCAAACGATTCTATTGTTATTTCACATTCTGCGGATGTTTCCAGTTATAAAAAAAAGGAATTACTATATGGTCGATCATGCAGAGTACATCATCGGTGTGTTTGATAATCAGAAAAAGCTGCGCTCAGGTACAGCACAGACAGTCAACTATGCCTTGCATCAGGGAAAAGTAATCACTCTGATCCATCCAGACACTATGGAGATAACAGCCCCTGCGCCTTAACAAATTCACAAAAATTTTTCATTAGCATTTCCAACAAAATATTTTCATTGAAGGGGTGCTGTGATATAATAAGATATAAAACTACGCTCAGAACAAATGGTGCCGCTATGAACAAATATATTGGACAGCAATTTGCTGCTTTAAGATACGAAAAAAATATTTTGGTTGTTGAAGAAACTACATCTGCTGGTGGATGCGGCTCCTTCAACGCGGCTTCTTCATGCCCTGCGTCAGCCTGTCTTTATGACAGTGCGGCGTGGGGCTTTTTTATTGTTTGAAAAGAGTATGAAAAGAGAAATACCAGCAGGTATTTGCGTGAGGAGGAAGTAGAATGAACAGCGAACAGATCACAGCATTTTTACAAGAGCATTGGTACATTGCCTCGGTGCTCATCGGGGCCGTGATTTTGTTTGGAGCGATCCGCAACTGGAACTGGCTCTGCGACCCCACTGGTACGCGGGATGCCCATCGACACAGCAGAGGATACCGGCGTGTGGTTTTCTTTCTGCTGGGTGTCCTCTTGATTGTGGTGAGTATCTGGGGATTTGTGCTGAAATTGAAATAGGAGGAGAAAGACTATGATGACTGAGAAATATCCCACCTGGCTCATCGGCCATGTGAAAGAATGGGCGGAGAAGCGTTTGCCCACCGTGATACTTTGTTCCACCACCGGCAATGAACTGCTGGAGGTTTGGTATTACGGAGATCTGCTCACGGTGAAAGGAGAACCCCAATCCTATATCATAGATAGCGACGAGGCCCCCGGACTGGTGACAGCCCGTGACCCGGAGAGCGGCGAGGAGTTCGTCATCTTTGACGGTGGACGGCATGGCTACGACAATATGTTCTGCGATGAACATGATCCATCCGAGCTGGAGCACCGCCCCCTCAAGCGGTATGAGATCCCCGCCTCCAAGTTGGTGCTGGAGCTGGGGTACAGCATTGACTATGAGGACGAAAAAGAGAACTTTGAACCGGATGAGGCGGATACCGTGGAACTGATCAACGGTGAACGGATGCCGTGGGAGCAGGCCAAGCGGGACGGCATCGACTATATCGCCCTTTACTATGTGAACGAGAAAGGAAAACCAGTCCAGATCCTGGACGCAGAGCTGGCCTGAGTATACCGCAGCCAGATGACGGGATAAAGGAGGGCGACAGCGTGATCGGGACAGATGAAAACCGGGCGGTGCTCCATGTGGAGGTCATCTTCTGGAGCGGCAAACGAAAAATACCACCCAGCCTGGTCAGCGGAAAGTATTGTCCCCATTTTGTGGTCACAGGAACTACAGAATATTTGGGTGTATGCTTTCTGGACGGAACCGAGTGTACATTTGATACACCAGCTTTGGGAAATGCCCAACCCCTATATCCAGATACCATTGACTATGCCCCGCTGGAAAACAATGCGGAATTTTTGATCTATGAGGGAGCCAATGCCGTTGGCAAGGGCCGGGTGCTGGGCCGAACCGTTCCCTATAAAGTGAAACAACAACGAAAGTAGGTGCCTTATGTACCAAATTGCATATATTGGCCGCTGGGAGACCCTCCCGGAAACGGCTGCCGCCATTTGTGACTATGACACTTCCAAGCTGGAGGTACTGCTCCAGGGCGGTCTGGATTTAGATGACCCCATTCAGCTCAGCGAGTATATCAAACTCACACCACTGGAGATCGCGGTTTTTAGGAATGATGTGCCCATGATTCACTTCCTACTGGGGCATGGAGCTGATCCCGGTCTGGCAGAGGAACAGCCCCTGCTGCTTACCGCTGCCCGCTGTTGTGGGCCGGAGGTGGTGGCGCTCTTTGCTGGACAGGCTGCAAAACTCAGCCTGAAGCAGAAAGAGCGGGCCTTTCAGGAAGTACGCTGGGGCAAGCGCCCGGAGAATATCCCGGTGCTGGAGCAGGCTGGGATCACAGTGGATAAGTTTGGCGGCGAGGCATTCCGGGCCGCTGTGTCCGAGGGCAATGCCAAACTTGCCCGACTGCTTCTGGAAAAAGGGGCAGACATCAATTACCACAAGCCGGACATGGTGTTCCCTTACGCCTCCACCCCTGTCACCGAGGCCGCCCGCTCCAACAATTTCTCCATGGTGCGCTGGCTGGTGGAACAGGGAGCGAATATCACCCTTGTTAACAAATACGGCGACCGGCCTTACAGTGTGGCAGTTCAAAACAAGAATCAAGAGATGGCCGACTACCTGAAGGCGCTGGAGCCGGAGGACTGGCACAACGAACAAGAAAAGGTCCGGCAGCTTATGCCCTACAAGCTGCCTGCCAAGCTGGTGGAATACTTGAAAACCGGCCCCCTGCGTTTGGAATTCCCGGAGCAGGAATGGGTGAAATGGGCGGAGCTGTACGCCTACATGGATGTGCAGGAGATGACCTGGAAACGGAAGAAGCTGCTCTCCCTCATGGCGGCCATGGACAATTACAGCGACTACCTGCTGCTGTGGAGCCCCAGGGACAAAAAGCTGTGGTATCTGGACATCGAGCATGAGGAATTCCACTCTCTGGCCAAATGGGATGACTTCATCGCAGATCCCGGCCGGTATCTGAACGGGATGATTGAGGGCGAGTTTGAGGAATAAGGAGAATGATCTATGTTTGAAGAATTTTATGAGATGTACGAGTCCGAGGAGCAGGAAGTGGTCGCTTTGATCAATCGCTGCATCGGGGGCGGATATAACAACAGGGGCAACTTTTGGCAAATGACTGTTGTGACGCTGGGCATGGTGTTCTGTGACACCGGCAAGGTCACCACCAAAGAGGAGCGGCTGGAGTGGCCAGTCACCGACGAGGAGCGCAACAGTGAAAAGGGCTGGGGACGCTTTCAAAACGAGCAGATCTGCCGCCTGAAAATCCGCCGGATGAAAGAAGAATGGGCAAAGGATCTGGTGGCGTGGCCCTGGTGTATCTCCGAGGTGGTCAAGACCCATGAGGACTGCCCGGAACTTCAGGCCGTTCTGGACGAGTGCCACAAGCCGGTGGTGATCCAGGACCAGGTGCTGGGAAAGCTCGAGCTGGACAAGGACCATGATGCCTTTGAGGGTGAGATCCAGTGGCGCGGAAAGGATGTGCTTCTTTCCCTTGAGGTCAATGCGGAGAGCAAGCCCTCCTGGACCCGCGCCCGCAGTGCCGCCAAGAAGTTGCTGGCCGACTGTGAAACTTGGGACAAGGCCATGCGAGAGCTTGCGGCCAAGAACCTGACCGAGCTGGCCAACAACTGGCTCTCCCAGGATGAGGAACCCCCCCGCAATCCGGAAACCGACCCCATCACAGAGGAAGAATTGGCCCGACGGATCAGCCTGACGAGCCTGTCCGTCACCTCCGGTGGCAGCTTCACCGCCTGGTTTGACTGCGACGAGATGTTCACCGACCATGCGGTGACGATCTACGGCTCCTTGAAAAAGGGCCTCAAAACTGCCAACATTGAGGGATAGGAGTTGTCTATGGAAAAAGCGACTGCTGTTAATACCTGCTTAGGTGTTTTGAAGGGACGGGACTGCATCTATCTGGATCAGGTGAAACAGGATGCTCTGAACAATCTGACCTTTACGGGGGACATCAATGGCCATCTAATCTCCCAGTGCAGGGACGAAAAAGACTGGTTTCCCTATACACTCACCTTCCGGCAGGTGCTGGCCTATTTTACCTGTGAATTGGACACCTATGAAAATATGGCTGGGACGGAGTATCTGGATGGCAGTTCCTTCGATTTAATTGAGGACAGCACCTGGCTGAAGTCTCTGCCAGTGCGGGAGGACTTTGACAAAGGCATCTATCGGCACTACCGGCTGTTTACATACGATGATGTTTACAACATCATTGCGGTTTCCTATGAGTTTGCAGCAGAGTTGTAAATGCCTGAAACATGGAAGACCATTGGAGGGATCTATCAAGGAAGGAGGTATGGCGATGAAACAGAATAAGCATCAGTTGGAGCATCTGCCCACACTTCTGGTTCAGCAGATCCGCCTGCAATGGTATAAAGACTGCCGGGGCGGAAATGCGGCCGCACAGCGGAACCAGTATCCCAGAGCCATGCGTCTGCCGAAAGACTTCTTCTCCTATTATCCTTTTGGTCTGCCTACTCACTTTGCATCTATCATACAGAGGCCCGATGGATTTCAGATCGATAGGGACTGTCGTAGGCTGATGGAATGGAAGCCGAATGGCACAATGCGGCTTCACCCTTTCGAACTGATTCAGCAGGAGCCCGGAATCCATGTGCGTTACCGCAATGATTGGCACATCGGGGCGATACCGGAGCGATATACCTACGATAAGACCGGGCAGAAACAGCCTCTCAATGAGCTGGCACTGGATTTGATTCCTGGTGATTATGGTCGAGCTGTCTGCAATGGGCGGTTCCGAGACTGGGACACTGGGGTCTGGTATTATGTACTGGATATTTTGAATGTGATGCCGCTTGCAGAACCCACCGACGCATTGACCAGTTTTACGGACAGAGAACCGAATAAGATATATACCCAGATCGATCGGCTGTGGTGACGAAAAACAGGAGGATACTACCATGATCAAAGAACGCATCCCTATCTCTGGCGATCTGGGCAGCAAGGTTAAGCAGCTGATGGAGTACGCCGGGTGGTACGAAGGCCGCAGTGTGGACATCTCCATTGCGGAGCAGTATTACGCCGATCATGGCGTCCCGATGATGAAGACCACCCAGCGGTTTTATCGCAAATATTTCGGCCTGTGCTGCGAGTGGTACTTGGCACAGAAAAAGCTGAAATGGGCAGCTGACTTTGAGTTTGCTTTATTCCCTTACCTGGTCAATGGGATCAAAAACCATTTGGAGGACGCCTATTTCCGGGATATGTCCGGCTGTGAACTGGCAGAGATCGAACAGGCTGCCGGTGAAAAATGCCAGCCTATCGGTCATATTGGCTACTACTACCCGGCGGAGGTCTGGATCTCCGAGTACGGGAAATTGTATGCGAAATATGAGTACCAGGATGAGATTGAGTGCTTTCCGGATGTGTTTGCCCTGATCGAACGGGAACTGCGGCAGTGCAAATTTGATTCCGCTGCCATGAAAACGGTTGAGGCACTGGACGGAAAACTATGAAACAGGACTTTACGATTTGGCGCAATCAAATATTGCAGAATCCCCAGAACATTTCACCGCTGAAATTTGGTATGTCACAGGATGAGGTCATAGAAATCTTCGGTAAGCCCGATGCTGTTTCCACCATGAGAAGTGATGGGAAGCCTTTGATCCTCAAATATCATGAAATTGAACTGCATTTCGATAGCAAGGCCCCTCATGGGCTCTACTTAATTTACAGCGACGATGAGATCGAGTTGAGCATGACTGCCGAGCACGAAGAAAGGAGCAATCCCTATGAAAACATTTGACCCCAATTACAAACTGCTGGACGAGATGTATCAGGACAATTACTATCCCACTTTTCTGGTGGACAAGGTAAAAGACGAGCTTCAGAAGGTCATTGACCTGTTGGAGAGCGGCGAAACCGACACCGAAGTGGTGCAGGAAACGCTGGACGAGGCGGTCTGCGGCATCAATGATCTCCAGGAGGAGTTTGACGAGAACGACAGCGAGATCGAAACGGTGGCGCGGGAATGTATTGCGGCAACCGTGGCCTACATTCTGGAGTGTTTTGGCATCCCCATTGACACCGAGGAGGCCATCCGGGAACGGGACTGGTGAACCCTATGGCAGAAAAAGAACTGGCCCTTTGTGATGAGTGCGGAAGCCTGTTTTTCAAAGGCTCCTCACAGATGATGGGGCTGTGCCAGAATGTGCCCATGTTCTCTATGGCTACCCGAATTGTGACCATCATTTTCAGGATGGCCGGTGTGTGAACTGCTATTGGGACGGCTCAAAGAGTGTGTACATCAAGAAACAGAATCAACAGGAGGAAACTGATATGCCTACAACTGAATGGCTGAACAAATACGAAGCAATCAAGGATAAATTGACCTGTAAAGATGACTTGGAGGCCCATTTCACAGAGAAAGTGATTGGGAACATGGCGGTGGATGTGCTGGACATCGGCACCGTCCATTTCCCCACCGGGCAGATTTTCGCCTGTGATCCGCTGGTGGAACTGGAGGACACTCTGCCGTTCCTTCAAACGATCCCCGCCGGAACTTATCCCGTAAAAATCTGCGTGGTGCCCAGCGAACAATACGGCGACCGCTATGCCTGCGTCAAGGTGGAGGTTTCTCAGGAAAAGCCTGTCCGCTATGAGCTGGGCATGGTGGGCAACGAGGATCTGGACGAGGAACTGGGAGAGGACGAGTATTTTGGCTTTGGCGTAGACGCCGGGATGGGCTGTGTCGCGGACATCCAGACCCAGGCGGCCTTCAAGGCATACTGGGCCAAGCGTTTAGAAGAAGACCCGGACATCGACCCCTACAACGACCTGTTCTGCGATCTTCTGGAAGAAAACGCCAAAGCCTACCCCAAATATCAGGGGGACTGCGGCGACTGGCTCAACTGGACAGTGCCGGGCACGGACTGCAACCTGCCCATCTTTGCCTCCGGCTGGGGGGATGGTTACTATCCTGTCTACTTCGGGTATGACGCCAAGGGCAAAATCTGCGCCGTGTATGTGCGGTTCATTGACATTGAAGCCAGTTATCGAGAGCAGGATTAAAAATGTGACAGAACAAAGGAGAACACTATGAAAGACCTTTGCCAATACGGAAACCGGCCGGAGGACGAATGGGAAATCTTGCCCTGGATACCTGACCCGCGTCCGCCCTTCAAAATCTGGGTGAAGCCGGAGCAGATTGCGCCATTCTTTCTCATTCCCCACCACCCCTATGCGCTCTCCCTTCTGCTGAAAATCAACAATGGATTCCGGACGGAAGTATTCCGTCGGCTGGGACTGACTGGAAGCAGCGGAGACTGGGAGCGGCTGGTCCGGGGCGTGATCCAGGAGTTCGAGGAAAATAACAGCGGCGTGGATCTGTTTCACTTCGACTCTGACGAGGATGTGTTCTGCGTGTACTCCCAATACATCGACGATTTGATGCTGCTGTCCAAAATGATCCGGGCGGCCTGTGACAATGAAAAAACGATGGG
>NZ_SPHO01000014.1 GCF_005845215.1 Clostridium sp. 1001271st1 H5 | reverse complement strand
CACGCCGCTGAAAAGCGGCGTTAGTTTAAGCTGGGGCGGATGGTTTGACGTTTACCGTCAAATCGTAAACGCTCCATAGCCAGTACCCTTCCACAAAATCAAAACATTTGAGAAAATATACTTCAGTATTAAGTCAAGACCACCGGATACTATTAATACTCCATAATACCATGATTTTACAATAATAACAAAAGAAGAGGGGCTGGGAACGCAGTCAGAGGAGGAATGGGACTGGCGGATATTATTGCGGCCAGACTCTGTGCTGAAACCTGTTCAATGCAGTTTTTAATGCCTCATTGATGTGGCTTTAAAAAACTCCTTGCATACAAAGGAAAAATCTGTCATAATATCATCAGAATTTGTTTACAGAAGAAGGGGTTCCATATGGACTATTTGTATTGCATGCCTGATTTGAACAACACCAGGGAAAACTGTGAGAAGATACATAACATACTGGCAAGGATGTCAGAACGGTATAAACTGAACATTGTACCGGAGCCAGTGAAGGCAAAGTATTTCAACGGCCTGGATTACTACAAGAAATACCGTATTTATAAGGAAATCCGGGAAATGGGAGGCAACAGCGGAGAGGCATACCTCCAGGCAGATGAGAAAGAGATGATTCTCAGCGTATGTAAGAACCAGCAGGAGCAGGAGCTTATGAAAAGCTGTATTTATGCCTATTGTTATCCGGCGCAGATGGTGCTTAAATCCTTTAATGACAGGGATAAAAAGAAATAACCGGCTGGCAGGACGGACAGAGAGAGGGATGGATGGTTTATCTGACCTCTCTTTTTTGAATGGACATATCATCACAGCTGAAAGAGAGAAGGAAATTGGTTTCAGTGTATACCAAATATATTGTCATGCCTGCCTATGGTATTATCATTGCTCCTTCTGCCGGGAATCACAATCCCAATTGGCCCCTGTGCCCTGCATGCTCAAATCCACATAACGCAGTCCGGGAAGAGAAGATGATAAAAGGCCGGGGAGGGGATTCGTCCAGGTTTTGCAGTGGTCCAGAATAATGGCATCACTGGTGATGACATACTCCTGTTCCTTTAGGACTGCATCGGCATTGGGAACCAGGTGTACCTGGCAATCCAGGCTGTTTTCCGCCGCAGTGTCCAGTATCAGGCTTTTCAGCCGGCCTGAGTTGGACACGGGGCTGTCCAGGTAGAAGAAAGCCTTTTTTGCCTCCAGCTCCTTCAGCCGGCACATCAAAAGACCAATGGCTTCATGGGTTTTGTCAATGATTCGGTATATTCCCCGAAGTCCGGCCAAATCCCGGATTGTGCCATCCATGCATTTGAGAAGGGTGGAGCCTGAAAGGGCGATTTCCAGGGTGATGATAATATTGAAGCCGTCTATGTGAACTTCCTTTCCCGTAACAGGACTTGAGATTTCCCTGCTCCTGCGTGCGGCCACTGCCTGACGGGAGGAGGTTGCACGCACCAGCGCCAGGCGCTGCCGTTCGGAGAGCAGATAGTGATTTCCTGTAAATACAGAGGCGTTTTTTATGGGATAGCCCCGCTCAATCAGGTAGAGCAGGTCTGCCTGGGCAAGACGCAGCCTGCCCAGACTGTCCTCCCTGTAAAAGAATGCTTCATCTTCCGGCACATAGCCGCGTCTGACCTGTTCCATATCAGTTCTCCTTTTCATACAAGCTGCTTATAGTATAAAATAATTGGGAAGGAATTACAATCTTAAGTATGTTATACTATATCCAGGCGCGGCATGATATAATACAGATAGCAAAATAAGAATATTACAGATAGAGGATACAGTCATGTTATACCAAATTTCAAACGGAACCGTATCAGTGGGCGGCGGGGTGATTCTCTCCCACATTGATTTTGAGATACACGGCAATGAAAAGATAGCAGTGGTGGGAAGAAACGGAGCTGGAAAGACCACCCTGTTAAAGCTTGTGTCAGGGGAACTTTCCCTGGACCGGGATGACAGACGCCGGGGACCGGGAATCCGGTGTTCCCGCCAGCTCACTGTGGGAATGCTGTCCCAGCAGGCGTTTAAGGACGGAAACAGGACCGTGGAGGAGGAGCTTCTGGAGGCCTGTCCCTGCCGGGACACCTTTGAGCGGGAACGGTTTGAATACGAGCGTGAGTACGATACCCTTTTTACCGGTTTCGGATTTCCAAAGGAAGATAAGAAAAAGCCCGTTAGCCGGTTTTCAGGCGGAGAACAGACCAAGATAGCCTTAATCCGTCTGCTTCTTCAAAAGCCGGATATATTGCTGCTGGATGAGCCTACCAACCATCTGGATATAGAGACAGCCGGATGGCTGGAACAGTATATGAAGCATTACCCAAAGGCAGTGGTAATGGTATCCCATGACCGTTTTTTCCTGGACCAGGTTGCGGATGTTGTCTATGAGCTGTCCGGAAAATCACTGAGGCGCTATCCGGGCAATTATACCCATTACCGGGAAGAAAAGCTGAAACAGATTCGGATTCAAAAAAAGGCGTATGAACGCCAGCAGGAGGAGCTGGACCGTCTGGAACATCTGGTGGAACGCTTTAAACACAAACCAAACAAAGCTGCATTTGCCAGGGCAAAGCGGAAGACCATGGAACATATGGAACGGGTGGAAAAACCTCAGGAGGATGATGTTCATATTTTTACAGGTGAGATTAATCCTCTGATACCTGGCAGCAAGTGGGTGTTCACATCCGAACACCTGAAAATCGGCTATGAGAAACCGCTGCTTGAAATTACAATGCGCATACGGCGCGGACAGAAGATTGCACTTTTGGGACCTAATGGAGCAGGAAAAACTACATTTTTAAAAACCATAGCAGGTTTCCTGCCAGCGCTGGAAGGAATTTATTCCCTTGGAAACCAGACCACCATTGGATATTTTGACCAGCACAGCGGAGCTATCCGGTCGGAGCAGACAGTGCTGGAGCATTTTTCAGCCCAGTTTCCCTCTTTGACTGAGAAGGAGGCCAGGAGCATTCTTGGAGCTTATCTGTTTGGGGGAAGAGACGCCCAGAAGAGGGTCAGCTCTCTTTCCGGCGGTGAAAAGGCAAGGCTTGTGCTGGCTGAACTTTTGCAGAGCCGGCCTAATTTCCTGGTTCTGGACGAGCCTACCAACCATATGGATATTCAGGCAAAGGAGACACTGGAATCCGCATTCCGGGCTTATAAGGGAACTGTTTTATTTGTATCGCACGACAGGTACTTTATACAGCAGGTTGCAGATGCAGTGATGATATTTGAAAACCAGTCCGTAATGTATTATCCTTTTGGATATGAGCACTATCTGGAGCGGAAGTCCAGGGAGGAACAGGGCGGTTCCATGGCAGCGCAGATAAGGGCCGAGGAACAGGCCCTGATAGCAGGCATCCGCGCCGTGCCAAAAGCAGAACGCCACCGGTTAAGGGAAATACCGGAGGAAGATGCATACAGGGAGTGGAAAATGGGTCTGGCCGCCCAGCGCCTGGAGCCTGCCGGAAAGGCAGTGGAATATTTGGCGGGACAGGTGAAGGAACTGCGGTCCATGTGGCAGGATTCCGGAGAATACTGGAATGGCGGAGTATGGGCGCAGATGGATGAATATGAAGACCAATGCCAGTGTCTGAAACAGGCCTGGGAGGAATGGCACCGGGCCTGTATGGAATGGCTGGAAACAGCTCTGGAGGTGGGGATTCTGTAGACAGAAGCCAATGTACCGGAAGGTAATGGTCAGAAGGGAGGTTTCCTAATGTTTTGGGAAAAATGCGGGAAGGAGCGGTTGGAACGAGGGTATTATGCCAGACTGTCCCAAGCCATATCCAGACTGGAAAAAACGGATATGTCCAGCCTTTCCCAGGCGTATTGTGCAATGGCGTCAAAGGACCGGGAGCTGATACGGCGCGGTGGAAGGGCTATACGGTTGGTTATGGAGCCTATGACTATGAGACAGGTGATACAGCTCAGTGAGAAATTCCGGCAGTATACTTCTCTGGAATGGGAAATTGACTGGAGAAGCCTGGATATAAGAGAAAAAAGGGACTGGTTCCAGTCAAAAGAGGATTATTACTGGGTATTGGCCCTGGGCAGCTTCCATCCCAACGGATATTACCGCCAGGTCTGCCTGGAGGAAATGACGGATTATCCTGGAGCCCTTCCTTTCCTGGTACTGCGCCTTAACGACTGGGTGGAACAGGTGCGTCTGGCTGCTGCCCGGGCAGTATCAGACCGCCTGGAAATGTGTTCGCTGAATGAAGTGTTCATGGCCATGACGGCGTTAGATAAGGTAAGGTGCTCCGGGAGAAAGGACCACCGGACTGTGGAGCGCATAGGGAAATCCATTGGGGAACGGCTGGATGCAGAGGCGGGAGCCCTGTCAGTGCCATCCATTCTGGGCATGGATTATGACATGAGAAAGAGTGTATACCGTTTCCTGTTTGGGGGCAGACGACTGGACCTGGAAACCGCTGAAAACCTTCTTGACCGGGAAAGACACAGCTTCTGCCAGTCCATCATATGGACCGGTCTGCTGACTCATTACCAATGCCCTATGGAAATGATTGACCGTTACTTGGTGCACCGCAGTTCCTGTATCAGGAGAAAGGCATTGGAGTATAAGTACCATGTAATCGGATGCGCCTGGCCGGGGGCGGAGAATTTGCTGCTGGACGCCAATCACGGTATACGGGACCTGGCGGCCTACATAATGAGGAAGCACAGCCGGATGGATATACTGGCATTTTATAAGGACCATCTGAAGGGACCAGACCTGGTAACAGCCATTTTAGGTATCGGGGAACAGGGAGGGGACCAGGAGGTGACTGGCCTTGTCCTTCCTTTTTTGGAGCATGAATCAGAAAAAGTGGTTAGAAGCGCCCTGGAATCCTTAGGTATGCTGCTGGGGGCGGAAGGGGAAGGGATATACTGGAAGTATCTTCTTGACACCAGGCCCTGCGTATCCAAGGCAGCTTACATGTGTCTCCGGAAAAATGGGGTTCATCCCGGCGCCGGAATGCTTTATGAGGAACAGGATAAATGGAGGGAATCAAAGGGAACAGCGGCGGCAGCCGGAGCACAGAGCGCAGACGCAACAGGTCCGTATACCATATTTCATGTCAGAAGATACCTGATACTCCTTCTCCTGCAGGAGAACTCCTGGGACCGCCTGCCCTATCTGATTTATCTGCTGAAGGATGCCTCACTGGAAGAATACAGGGATAAGCTGCTGGGGGCGCTGCGGTTCAGAAGTCTTTACGCAAGGGTGGACAGGAAACAGGCTGCTTTTATTAAACAGGTGTTGGCAGAGGAAGCGGATACAGTACCTCAGGAGTTAGCCGGGGATATTCTGTTTGATTTAAAGTTTGTGTCGTGATTCATGACAGAGATTATTTGTGTGATAAAATATAAGCTTAATGTGATACAGGACTTATAGGATGCAGGACTTATAGGATGCAGGACTCACAGGACAGAGGACTCACAAGATGCAGGACTCACAGGATATGCCCCGTAACGCGACAGAAGAAGCGAGGGATGATGGACAGATGACAGGCGGAATTATAGAGATAGATGTACATGGGAAAAACATAGAGGAAGCGAAAAAGGCAATTGACATCCAGATACATACTGCCGGTAAAAGTATCTACCGGCTTCGTGTCATTCATGGATATAACGGCGGTACGCGGATTCGCAGCATGCTCCGGGAGGAGTACGGATACGGCAGGGAGCCGGCGGTGAAACGAATCGAGATGGGTAGCAACCAGGGGATTACAGAGCTGGTGCTCAGGGAATTCTAATTATTATGAGGAATAAAGGATTTACGGATGAGATTGAAGAGCTTAAGCATGGAAGGCACGGTATGGCGCTGCAATAATGGACAGAATCTGGAGATTGCAAGAATCAGGTCCGTATGGTAGACTACTAATGCGGCCATGGCACATAAGAGACATAATATGAAAGGACATATTTGAATGCAGATTTTATTGATTAAGATAGCGGTGATTGTTGTATTCTGGAGTGGGGGAATGTTCGCACTCAATCAGATATTCGGGATGATATTGAAGCGGAAGGAACAGATTCACATCAAGTTTCTCAGGAGCATGTCAAAGGTCATACTGACAATCATTGCCTTTATCTGCATCAGCGGCCTTTTCAATACCACAAAGGCGCTGAGCGCTACCCTGCTTACCAGTTCCTCGCTGTTAGTTGCCATTGTGGGTTTTGCGGCCCAGCAGGTTCTGGCAGATGTTATAAGCGGAGTCATGCTCAGCTGGTCCCGCCCCTTTAATCTGGGCGAGAAGGTGAATATAAGCAGTCTGGGTATCTCCGGAATAGTGGAGGATATGACGGTGCGTCATACTGTAATCAGGACCTATCACAACAGCCGCATGATTATTCCCAACAGTGTCATTAATAAGGCAATTGTGGAAAACAGCAACTACAACAATGACTATATTGGCAATTATATGGAGGTCTCCGTCAGCTATGAAAGCAACCTGGAACAGGCCATCGAAGTGATGAGGGAGACAATCGCCTCCTATCCGCTGGTGGTGGACATACGCCCGGACCCCTCAGAGGGAAATAAGGTCAATGTGGCGGTAAAGGAGCTGGGAGACGACGGAATCATCCTTAAATCCACTGTCTGGACCCGGAACATTGATGACAATTTTACCGCCTGCAGTGATATCCGCCGCCTGATTAAAACGAATTTCGACGCTGCGGGTATTTCCATTCCATACAGGCATGTCCATGTGGTTACGGGGAATGCGTGTAGAGAACCGCAGGAAAACGGGAAGATAACGGAGTACGGAATATCGGAGGAAACCGGAATATCGGAGAAAACCGGAATATAAGAGGAAAGCGGAATTTAGGAGGAAAGCGGAATTTAGGAGGAATGCGGAATTTAAGAGAGGGCTGGAATATAAGAGAGAGCCGGAATACAAAGAAGAGCATAATGACCGGGCCTGTGCATCAGGTCCATAAAAACATTGCGGCAGGAGGATTATAAATATGAAGGTAGGTATCATTGGAGCCGGAGCAATTGCAGGGACCATGGCAGGAACCATTAAAGAGATGGACTGCGCGCAAAACTACGCAGTGGCTGCCAGGGACTATGAGAGGGCGGCTGAATTTGCAAAAACATACGGCTTTGATAAAGCCTATGGCTCCTATGAGGAGCTGGTGGAGGATACTGAGGTAGAGCTGGTGTACATTGCCACGCCCCATTCACATCACTATGAGCATATTAAATTATGCCTGAATCACGGAAAACATGTGCTGTGCGAAAAATCATTTACGGTCAATGAATCACAGGCCAGGGAAGTGCTTGAAATGGCCAGGGAAAAGAAACTGCTTCTGACAGAGGCTATCTGGACCCGGTACATGCCCATGAGAAAAAACCTGGACGACGTGCTGTCAATCGGCGTCATAGGCAGGCCTTATATGCTTACGGCCAATCTGGGGTATATTATCAGCGGAAAGGAGCGCATCATGCGTCCGGAGCTGGCGGGAGGAGCCCTTTTGGATGTGGGAATCTATCCGCTTAATTTTGCCTCCATGGTGTTTGGGGACGAGGTGGAGTCCATAACCGGTACAGCGGTGATGACAGAAACCGGCGTGGATGCCCAGAACAGCATCACCATTACCTACAAGGATGGCAGGATGGCAGTTCTGTGCAGCAGCGCAATGGGACTCAGCGACCGCCGTGGCATTATCTATGGTGACAATGGATTCATTGAAGTTGAGAACATCAACAACTGTGAGGCCATCAAAGTTTATGACCGTTCCAGGAATCTGATTGCATCCTATGACACACCTAAGCAGATTAGCGGGTATGAATATGAGGTGGAAGCCTGTCTGCGGGCAATCAGGGAGGGGGCATTGGAATGCCCTGAAATGCCTCATGAGGAAACGCTGCGTATGATGAGGTGGATGGATGAGCTGCGCAGGCAGTGGGGCCTGGTTTATCCTATGGAGAAATAAAGAAAGGTGTTGTGTTTAAGAAGAAAGCCTGTTTGGGGTTAAATCCAAGCAGGTTTTTTGTTTTTTGCTGATTTTTGCCGCGATTTATGAAAATTTACGGAAATCAGATTCTTATCCCCCCGCAGTATTGGCAAATATTTATATAATAATTATAATAAGTATTATAATAATTAGTTTAAAATAATAAGAAACAAATAAATCAAGGAGGTAGTTATGGGGATAAGTACAATGGAGTTTGAGAGGGTTATGAAAATTGTGAAGGCGTATGAAGGGCGCATTGACAAGGATTTCAAGATTCCGCCGGAGGAATATGAAGTGCGGTACCGGAATGTATGGAAAAGGCTGGAGGAAAAGGAGATTGATATGGGTTTTTTCTTTTGGTACAGGGAGATGCCGGGAGACGGCATCTATCTGACCGGATATAATCCAACCATCGAAAGGGCCAGCGGAGTGATTGCTCCCGGAAAACGTCCCCTCCTTCTGGCCGGACCTGAATCCGGTATCCTTTCAAAGGAAGCAGGATTGGGACTGGACACCAGCTTTGTAAATGAATTCAGTATTCCCGATGAGTATTATGAGGGAGTGGAGAGGGATGAGCTCAATGAAGTGATTTCCCGTTACATAGGGCATGAAATCAAGCGTATCGGCTATATGACAAGTGATGATGTTGTTCCGGCCAAATTCATGGATTTTCTTCACACGAGCTTTGGAAAAGTGGAGGTGGCGGATGCCTCAGATATTCTGTCGCAGCTGCGGTATGAGAAAACAGAGAATGAGTTTAAGTGCATGGAACAGGCGGACACCATTGCCTGTGCAGCAGTCAGGGCCATGCTGGCGGTTGCCAGACCGGGAATCAGGGAAAGCGAAGTGGCGGCGGTGGGAGATTTTACCGTCAAATCCCTTGGGGGAACCGGATTCGGATTTGACACCATTGTAAATTCAGGCGACCGCTGTAAAACCGTGATTGGACCTGCCTCCAATAAAGTAATAGAGGAAGGTGAAATCGTACAGATAGGCTGCAGCCCAAGCTTTGAGGGATATAAGGGTGTGTGCAGAAGGTCTTTTGTCATGGGAGAGAGAAGCCGGCTTCAGAATGCATATTTTGAATGCATGAACGAGGCTTACCGCAGGGCGGAACAGGAAATTTACCATGTCTGCCGGGAACATCTTCCGTCTAACCGTATTGACCTGGCAGCCAGGAACTATTTTGCCTCACAGACCATTGACGGGCTTAATATGAAGCAGTTCCATTTTTATAGTACGTGCCATGGAACCGGGCTGACAGAGTGCCTGGAACCAATGGTCATTACCCCGGACAAGGAGGAACCCTACGGAGAGAATGTAGGTATCATGCTGGACCTTGGCTGTTACGGTTATCCCAACACTGAGATTGCAGGAGGCTGTGTTGAGGATGCATATATAAAACGGGGAAGGACTGCTGTCAAGTGTTCTGATATGCCGGTGGATGTCCAGGAGCTGGTAGGCAGAGGGATGTGATGTGAATGAAAGACAAAATGAAACTGTCTGTCAATAACAGGGAAGGAACATTAATTATTACAATAGCAATTATTTTTGTTTTAATGTGTATCCTCAAGGGAGAGCTTTTTTACGCCAGAAGCAACATTGAAGCCATATTTTCCAACCTTGCCTATGATTTGCTGCTGGCCTGCGGCATGACGTTCGTCATTATCCTGGGCGGTGTGGACCTGTCCGTGGGAGCTGTCCTTGCGCTGGCCGGAATCATCTGTACCTTAATGATTCAAAAGGGAGTAAATACAGCTGCGGCAGTTGGCGCCGGCATTCTCTTTGGAGGAGCCGTGGGGGCGGTTAACGGCCTTCTTGTTTCCAAAGCCAACGTGGCTCCTTTTGTTGCCACGCTGGGCAGCCAGTCCATCTGCAGGGGTACCTGCTATGTTCTGACCAGCGGCTATTTTGTGGCAGGACTGACAGATACCTATACCAACATTGGCAGGGGCAGCCTGGCTGGAGTACCCAATAAGATACTGGTATCCATCACTATCATGCTGCTGCTGGCATTTCTGTCCAGGCGCTTCAGGCCTCTGCGCAACATGTTCTACGTGGGAGGCAACAGGCAGGCGGCTTTTATCTCAGGGATTCCGTCGGGGCTTACAATTATTCTTGGATATATGATAAGCGGCCTCATGGCTGGAATAGCAGCCATACTGATGACCAGCAGTCTTGGTATGGGACATGCAGGGTATGGCATTTCTTTTGAGATGAAGGCGATTTCGGCGGCGGTCATAGGCGGCGCTGATATGCACGGAGGCTCCGGAAGTTTTCTGGGAACCGCTCTTGGGGTCATACTGGTGGCACTGGTAAATAATGTGTTTATCATGTTTAACGGTTCGCCTAACTGGTCATCTGCAATAAGCGGCCTGATGCTTCTGGCGGCAGTGGCCTTTGACGCCCTGCGCCGCAGAAGAAAGCCGAGATAGGAGATGGGGTATGAGTTATTTACAAGTCAGAAATGTAGTAAAGTCCTTTGGAAATAACAAAGTACTGGAAGATATCTCCATTGATTTTGAAAAGGGGGAGATTCACTCCATCATAGGTGAGAACGGAGCCGGAAAATCCACCCTTATGAAAATAATCGGAGGTATATACCAGGCTGACAGCGGCGAAATCCTCTTGGACGGCAGGAGCATATCCATGCAAAATCCGGCGGAGGCTTATGCCCATGGAATAGGAATTGTCCATCAGGAATTGAGCATTGCAGGAAATATGACTGTGGCCCAGAATGTGTTTGTGAACAATGAGCCTGTCAACCGGCTGGGATTTATAGATTGGAACCGTCTCTACAAAAATACAGAGGAAGAGTTTCGGAAAATAGGGGCCAGCATCAATCCAAGGGTCCAGGCCGGAACCCTGAGCGTCGGTCTGCAGCAGATGATAGAAATCACAAAAGTATTGTCAAAGGATGTCAGCATATTGATTCTGGATGAGCCCACCAGCGCTCTTTCGGATAAAGAAATTGAGAATCTGTTCCGGCTGCTCTTTGATTTAAGGAAAAAGGGAAAACTGATTATATTTATCAGCCACAAATTAAATGAAATCACAAGGATTTCAGACAAGGTATCGGTGCTGAGGGATGGAACCTGCACAGGGACCCTGACAAGGGAGGATATGGATGTACAGACCATCATCAGAATGATGGTAGGACGTAATATTGATAGTCTGTATCCTCCGAAAGCAAAGGACAGAAACGGGAAATGTGCACTTAGGACAGAGCATATCAGCAGGAAGGATAAATTTGAAAATGTATCCTTTGAAATCCGATATGGTGAGATTGCAGGAATGTTCGGATTGGTTGGAGCAGGACGGACCGAGTGCGCATTCTCAGTTTTCGGGGCGGACAAGATTGATTCAGGAAACGTATTTTTTGAGGAAAGGGAGGTGAAATTTTCCAATCCGGCCCAGGCCATAAAAGAAGGCGTGTGCTACCTGTCGGAAGACCGGAAGGCTATCGGGCTATTTGTTGACATGACCGTTAGGGAGAATACCATTGCAGCCTGTCTGAAATCCATCTGCAGCCCAATGCAGTTTATAAAGGAGGACCAAAGCAGGAGTATAACAGAAAAATATATTGAGGAACTGGAAATCCATCCCGCGCAGTGCATGGAAAACCGGTTATCCAATCTGTCAGGCGGGAATCAGCAGAAGGTACTCTTTGGCAAATGGCTTGCCGCGAATCCCAGGCTGCTGATTGTGGATGAACCCACCAGAGGCGTGGATGTGGGAGCCAAGGCTATGATTCACGAAATTCTGCGAAAACTGGCGGATAGCGGGATGGCGGTGTGGATGATTTCTTCTGAACTGCCTGAAATCCTGGGAGTTTCAGATAAAGTCATAGTAATGCACGAAGGCAGGTGCCAGGCAGTTCTGGAGAATGATAATCTGACAGAGGAGATTGTGATGAAGGCGGCGTTCCGGGAGGAGGTGGAAGGAAATGGCTAAAAAAATCAATCTTCATTATGCGGTGCTGGTTTTCCTTATTGTACTTCTGGGGGTCTTCATGGGATTTTGTTCCCCTTATTTCTTCACAGCGGCCAATCTCTGCGTGCTGGTGGATAATTTTATTATGGAGGCAATTATGGCATTGGGAATGACCCTGGTAATTATATCCGGGGGAATTGACCTGACCGTGGCAGGCGTCCTTCCCTTTTCTTCCATCATCCTTGCACTGCTCATGATACAGGGAGTCCCATTCCCGGCAGCCATATTGCTGGTGCTGGCAGCGGCAGCAGGCGTTGGGTGCGTGACCAATCTGTTTAGAAAAAAACTGAATCTGCATCCCATGGTGGTGACAATGGCAATTGCAGCTGTGTTAAAAGGACTGAATCTGACCCTTACCGGCGGAAGCGCAATTTCTAATTTTTCAGAAGGTTTTTCTGAGTGGAGCACATGCAGGGTTGCGGGAATGCCTTTGAGCTGGATTGTGTACATTGTGCTGGCAGCTGTCTTTATTTACTTTTCAAAAAACAAAAAATCATTCCAGCAGATATATTTTGTGGGCGGTAATGAGGAGGCTGCCCGTCTGTCCGGAATAAAGGTTGAGGGAGTGTACCGGAATGTATATATCATATCTGCTGTTCTTGCAGCGGCAGCCGGTATCCTCACAGCCATGACCTACAGCAGTGCAAGCTATAGTTACGGCACCAATGCGGACCTGAGGGTAATTACAACAGTGGCAATAGGCGGGACAAGCCTGACCCACGGAGGATATGGCTCGGTTACGGGAACCCTGCTGGGAACCCTGTTCATGGCCATGATTTACAATGCCTTTGTCATGAGCGGAATTTCCACGTATTATCAGGATGTGGTGACGGGGGCCTTCCTGATTGTGGCAGTGTTGTTAAGCGAGGGGATGAACCTATTAAAAAAGAGGCATTCATAAAAGAGGAGGAGAATTTCATGAAGAAAATTATCGCATTGTGTATGGCAGGAATCATGCTGGCAAGTGCAGCGGGATGCAGCAGCGCATCGGGAGCAGCAGCGCCGCCGGCCGGGCAGGATGCATCGGCCGCCAGGGAAAAAGAGCTTTACTCCATGGTGGTATTTACAAAAGGAGCTGAATATTTCAATTGGTGTTATGCGGGTATGAAGGACGCGGCAACGCTGCTGGGAAGCCATATAAGCGTGGAGCTGCAGGGGCCGGCGGAATGGGATGCGTCACTGGAGGCAAGGGCGGTGGAGCAGGTGACAGCCAAAAAACCGGCAGGCATACTGGTATCCGCTGCAGATGAAACCACCCTGAATTCAGCCATAGGAAAAGCGTTAAGCGCCGGTGTGCCTGTGATTGGTTTTGACAGTGATGCTGCCGACAGCGGAAGGCTGTCCTATGTGGGCACGGATAACTATGATTTTGGCGCCAACGCAGCAAAGGCCATGTCTGAGATGATTGGGGGAGAGGGACAGGTGGCTATATGCCTGGTTCCGGGCTCCATTGCACAGGAGGAAAGGGCTTCTGGTTTTAAGGAATGGCTGGCAGAGAATGCGCCGGGGGTTCAGGTCGTATCTGAATTAAACGATGAAGGAGATGTCGCAAAGTCGGAAACCGTATGCGCAGCCCTGTTCCAGGCAAATCCGCAGATTAAAGGAATATTCAGCACCCATGGATATGGGGCGCCGGGTGCGGCAGCAGCGGCTAGAACATTGAATATTTTAGAAAATGTTGTTATAATTGGAAGTGATTACAGTTCAGCGGTTATTGAACTGCTGCAGGCTGGGGATATTGAAGGGACAATCGTGGACGACCCGTATTTAATTGGATACGAGGCAATGATGCTGGCATATGCAGCGGCACACCCCACAGAAATCCCTTCAGCAAATCCGCCTTTTGGCCATGTCCCTCCTATTATTTACGGTGGCAGCTCATTGCTCACAGGCGAGATGCTAAAGGACGAGGCCGTACTGGCAAAATATCAGAATCCTCCAGCAGTAAATTAAGAGGATAGATGGAGAAAACGATGGAATCTTTAGACGTAATGGATATTAAACAGCACAATGTTAAGAGTATTGTAAATGTGTTGAGGTTTTCAGCAGGGGAGAGCGGTCTTACAAAGCGCGATATAGCTGACAGAACAGCATTGAGCTTTGCCACGGTTTCCAATCTGTGCAATGAGTTATTGGAGAGAGGAATTGTTGAAATCGTTAAGAAGAACTCCATGTCCGTGGGAAGGACTCCATCTACGGTTAACCTGGCATATAACAGATTCTGTACAGTGTGTCTGAACCTGCAGATGAAAGGCGTGCTGGGAATCGCGGTATTGAATATCAGAAATGAAATTGTATTCCATCAAAAATACGATATATCCGGTTTGGATGCGCCTGAAGAAGTCATTGATTTTGCCAGGAAGCGGTTTGATGAGATTGCAAGGGAAGACAGCGGCCGTGTGTACATCGGAGTGGGGGCGGCGGTTTCGGGAATCTTTGATTTGGCTACCCAGACACTTGTAAACTGCGCTGTGAAAATGTATGAGGGCGTGCCGCTGAAGGCCATTGTAGAAAAAGCCTTCCAGCTGCCGGGCTATGTTGACAACGAGGCCAATCTCTGCGCTTTAAGCCTAAAGCATACCATAACAGAGTGCAGGAACCTGGTCTACCTCCATATCTCCGAGGGGGTGGGGGTGGGAATTATCTGTGAAGGCTCCCTGCTGAGGGGCCATCACGGGTACGGCGGAGAGGTGGCCCATACACCTTTGGGCAATCCCCATAAGTATTGTTCTGAATGCGGGGCTTACGGCTGCATTGAGAATGAGCTTGCCATTCCCGACATTGTGGCGGATTATTGGGGAAAAGAGCAGGAGGATGTTCTGGAAGCCTGGAACCAGTTTGTTATTGATGCGAAGAAGGGTGAGACAAAGGCAGCCAATATGATTCTGGAAACCGCCGGATACCTGGGCAGGCTGATTTCTGTCCTGATTACCATGATGGACCCTGAATACATTTACATAGGCGGGGAGATTACGGACATCTATGATGAATTGTTTGCAAATATGAATCAGGTGGTGCAGGAACGCTGCTTCCTGTACGGCAACAGGAGGGTAAAGCTGGTAAAGGATGACCACAGCGAGCTGACCATACATTCAGGCATCAATGAATCCATTTATGCCCAGTGGAAGCCGTAGGTGATAAAAATCATAACAATACAGAGAACGCAGGAACCGCTGGAAACGGAACCTGCGTTCTTTTACAGCTTCAGCCTTACATTTTCATCTTAAGCTTCTCTTCCTCAATGGTAACCCTGGATTCATCCAGGGTGGTACCCATGACCTTCATTAGTACATCCTGCTCCATGGTGGGAGCGTAGTAGAAGCCCTGCTGATACTCGCACTGGTAGCTGTTCAGGGCGTTCAGCTGGTTCTCTGTCTCCACGCCCTCAGCAATGATATGGATGCCCAGCTCCCTGGCAATCTGAATCAGGCCGCCGGCAATGGAGGCTGACTTTGGATTGGTTTCCAGCTGCCATACAAACATGCGCTCCAGCTTCACGGTGTTGATGGGAAGGTCCAGGATACTGCTGACAGGAGCGCATCCTGAGCCGAAGTTGTTGAGCACCAGCTCCACTCCCATGTCGGAGAGCTCCTGCATGGTGATGTTAACGTTCAGATAGACATTGGACAGGGCGCTGTCATCCACCTCCAGAGCCAGCTTGCCCTTGGGTATCTGGTAGGTCTCAAGGACCTGCGTAACCTGGTCCAGAAAATCCTCCTGTACCAGAAGCACAGGGGAAACAGGGATACAGATGGAATCAAAGTCCCGTCCTGTCTTCATCAGCTCGCTTATGCATTTGCCGGCGTGGTCCAGGGCGTAGTATCCAATGGCTCTGATTTGGCCGGAATCCTCTGCAATGGGCATAAACTCAGCAGCGCCCACCAGTCCGATTCCCTGAATGAAAATCCTCATGTAGGAATCCGCCCTTGTAAAACGGCCTTCCTTCAGGTTATAGGTGGGGCGGTAGCGGACCTCCAGCTCATTCTTTTCCAGGGCAGCCTGAAGATACATGGCAACAGCCTGGCGGCGGACAAACTGGGTATGCATGTTGCTGTCATATACAGCCATCTGGTTGGGGCCGCAGTCGGATGCAGCGGACACTGCCAGGTCCAGACGCTTGAGCAGCTCGTCTGTGTTGGCGGCGTGGCCGGGATAGGAGCAGAGGCCTATCTGTGCGGAACACAGACAGTCCACGCCGCGGATTTTCCACACGTTACCGAAGCGCTCCAGTATCTCGTCCGCCAGGTCGGAAGCCTGCCCCTCTGAGAGCTGTTCCAATATAATGATGAACTCCACGCCTATGTAACGGTAGATATTACCCTCAGCCACTTCCTTCAGATAGCTTTTTATCTGGGACAGAAGTTCCTCGCAGTAATCATATCCGAATGTCTTATTCAGACTCTTAAAATTCTCCAGATAAAGCTTTAACACCACGCCTTTGGACGAGGGTGCGCCTAACAGGGACTCCAGCCTGCTGATGCAGGCAGCACGGCCTTCGCCGGCGCCGTCCGGTTCAGACGGGGTAAAGGAAGGCTGTGACGGCGGAAGCTCTGCCGCCCCTTTTTCTTTTTTATGCTGAAACAAACCCATGATTGTTTCCTCCTTTGTCATTCACAGACAGCGTTTGTCTGCATTAGCATTTCCTTTATTATAATATAAAAGCCAGAAAATCTCAATTTTTATTTATGAAATGTTAGACGAAATGGAAAAAAGGATAAATAATTTCTTTTTCTTTGCAAATTGACCTAACTATGCTATAATAGCCACAGATATTGCAGCAAGGAGATAAATCTTTATGAAGATGAAACGCGTATTCTTAAAGTTAAGCGGAGAGGCCCTTGCAGGCCCCAGGAAGACCGGGTTTGACGAGGACACGGTAAAGGAAGTGGCCAGGCAGGTAAAGCTCTCTGTAGATGCAGGCATACAGGTGGGAATCGTCATTGGCGGCGGTAATTTCTGGAGAGGCCGCACCAGTGAGGCCATTGACAGGACAAAGGCAGACCAGATTGGCATGCTGGCCACTGTCATGAACTGTATTTATGTTTCTGAGATTTTCAGGAATGCCGGTATGATGACACAGATTCTTACGCCCTTTGAGTGCGGTTCCATGACCAAGCTGTTTTCCAAGGACAGGGCTAATAAGTATTTTGAAAAGGGCATGGTGGTATTCTTTGCAGGCGGAACAGGACATCCCTATTTTTCCACGGACACGGGAATTGCCCTCAGGGCCATTGAGATGGAGGCTGACTGCATCCTGCTGGCCAAGGCCATTGACGGGGTATATGACAGCGACCCCAAGCTGAATCCCCAGGCAAAGAAGTATGACACGATTACCATACAGGAAGTCATTGACAAGCAGCTGGCCGTGGTGGATTTGACCGCGTCCATCATGTGTATGGAGCATAGGATGCCCATGGCAGTGTTCAGTCTCAATGAGAAGGACGGGATTGCAAACGCCATGCAGGGCCGGATTAACGGAACCATCGTTACTGCGTAATAAAGCGAACATTATTAAGCAGCAGGGAAGGCTGCATTAACAGGAGGAACTTATGGAAGAATTAAAATTTTATGAGGACAAGATGAATAAGACACTGGATGTGCTGCTGTCTGACTACGGTACCATCCGCGCAGGACGTGCCAATCCCCATGTGCTGGACAAGATTAAGGTGGACTACTACGGGACGCCTACGCCCCTCCAGCAGGTCGGCAATGTTTCTGTTCCGGAAGCCCGCATGATTGTGATTCAGCCATGGGAGAAGAGCCTTCTTAAGCCAATCGAGAAAGCCATCCTTACTTCTGAGCTGGGCATCAATCCTACCAATGACGGAAACTGCATCCGCCTGGTGTTCCCTGAGATGACAGAGGAACGCAGAAAGGAAGTTTCCAAGGATGTTAAGAAAAAGGGCGACAATGCAAAGGTAGCCCTGCGCAATATCCGCCGTGACGCCAACGAGGCCTTTAAAAAGGCAGAGAAGGCAGGGGAAATTTCCGAGGACGATTTGACCGAGATGACGGAGAAGATGCAGAAGCTTACGGATAAGATGGCAGAGAAGGTTGACAAGGCAGTGGAAGAGAAGACCAAGGAAATCATGACCGTGTAATCTGTGATAAATGAATATGGGAGGCAGGAGGGACTCCTGCCTCTTAATTTGTTTTTTGATTCCGGAACGATATGACATGATAAAGATATTGTTTGGGAGAGATACATTTGGACAAGAAAGGCAGAGAAAGAATGGCATTGGATAAGGATATGATTATACCGGAGCATGTGGCCCTGATATTGGACGGAAACGGCCGCTGGGCCAGGAAAAGGGGACTTCCCCGCACCATGGGGCATAAGGAAGGCTGCGTCACCGTGGAGAAAACCGTTGAAATTGCAGCCAGGATGGGAATCCGTTATCTGACTGTCTATGGATTCTCCACTGAGAACTGGAAACGCTCTGCGGAGGAAGTGGGAGCGCTGATGCAGCTGTTCCGCTATTATATGGTGCGGCTCTTAAAGATTGCGTCTGCCAACAATGTGCGCGTAAGGATGATTGGCGACAGAAGCCGTTTTGACAGGGATATTATAGAGGGAATCAAACGTCTGGAATCCGAGACAATGGATAACACAGGGCTGACCTTTGTCATAGCGGTGAATTACGGAGGCAGGGACGAAATCCGCAGGGCAGCCGCCAGGCTGGCCAGTGACTGCGCACTTGGAAAGGCGGACCCGGACCAGGTGGATGAGGCGCTTTTTGCATCCTATCTGGATACGGCGGGAATGCCGGACCCGGACCTTTTAATCCGCACCAGCGGGGAACTGAGGCTTTCCAATTACCTGCTGTGGCAGCTGGCCTACACGGAAATCGTGGTGACGGATTGTCTCTGGCCGGATTTCAACCAGGAGGAATTGGAAAAGGCCATTGTGCAGTATAATAAAAGAGAACGGCGGTTCGGCGCTGTAAAGTAAGGAGAGGGAAAGGAGAAGGCCATGTTTACGACCCGGTTAATCAGCGGTATCATACTGGTGCTTCTGTCCATCGTCATTGTTGGGCAGGGAGGAATCCTGCTATTTGCCGTTACGGCCCTTATATCCGTCATTGGTTTATTTGAGCTTTACAGGGCTCTTGGCATGCAGCGGCGTTCCCTGGCTGTTGTGGGCTATGTGACTGCTTGCTCCTATTACGGGCTTTTATGGTTTGAGGGACAGCGTTATGTGACGCTTATGATTATCGCCTGTCTGATGGCGATGATGGCTCTTTACGTGCTTACCTTCCCTGAGTATAAGACAGAGGAAGTGACAGGCGCATTTTTCGGCGTATGCTATGTGCCCATTATGCTGTCATTTCTGTATCAAACCAGGGAAATGAACGACGGGGCATATCTGGTGTGGCTTATATTCTTAAGCTCCTGGGGTTGTGATACCTTTGCCTACTGTACAGGCATGCTTTTTGGCAGGCATAAGCTGGCGCCTGTCCTGAGCCCGAAGAAATCCATAGAAGGAGCAGTGGGAGGCGTGGCCGGCGCAGCCCTTCTGGGCCTTATTTACGCATCCCTTTTTGGGGGCAGCATGGCGGAGCTTGAGAATCCCCAGGCGGCCTGCGCCATTGCCTGCGCCATTTCGGCAGTTATTTCCCAGATAGGGGATTTGGCGGCTTCCGCCATTAAGAGAAACCACAGCATTAAGGACTACGGCCATCTGATTCCTGGCCACGGAGGCATCCTGGACCGGTTTGACAGTATGATATTCACGGCCCCTGCCATTTACTTTGCCCTCACATTTTTAAAATAAGGATGGGCTTTTTGAGTATTTCTTCAGGATAGGGAGAATATAAGTTATGATGAAGAGGATTGCAATCCTGGGTTCCACTGGTTCCATAGGCACCCAGACATTGGAAGTGGTAAGATACAATAAGGATATCCAGGTGACAGCCCTGGCTGCGGGCGGCAATGTAACACTTATGGAGGAACAGATTCGTGAGTTTAAGCCTAAGCTGGCCTGTCTCTGGGACCGGGAAAAGGCAGAGCAGCTGCGCACTGCGGTGGCTGACCTGGATGTAAAGGTTGCAAGCGGCATGGAAGGCCTGATGGAGGCTGCCACGGCAGAGGAAACAGACCTGGTGGTGACGGCTGTGGTGGGGATGATTGGAATCCGTCCCACTATTGCAGCCATGGAAGCGGGAAAGGACATTGCCCTGGCCAACAAGGAAACCCTGGTGACGGCCGGACATATCATCATGCCCCTGGCCGCGGAAAAGGGCGTTAAGCTGCTGCCCGTGGATTCAGAGCACTCAGCCATCTTCCAGTGTCTGCAGGGGGCGGCAGGCAATGCGCTGCACAAGATACTGCTCACTGCCTCCGGCGGTCCTTTCCGCGGATTTACCATGGACCAGCTGGCAAAGGTCAGGCTGGAGGATGCGCTGAAGCATCCCAACTGGTCCATGGGACATAAGATAACCATAGACTCCTCCACCATGGTCAACAAGGGACTGGAGGTCATGGAGGCCCACTGGCTCTTTGGGGTGGAAATGGACCAGGTCCAGGTGGTGGTACAGCCTGCCAGCGTCATCCATTCCATGGTCGAATTTGAAGACGGGGCTGTTATAGCCCAGTTAGGTACGCCGGACATGAAGCTGCCCATCCAGTACGCGCTCTATTATCCGGAACGGCGTTTCCTTCCGGGAGACCGGCTGGATTTCACAAAGCTTTCACAGATTGCTTTTGAGGTGCCGGATATGGATACCTTCCGCGGGCTTAAGCTGGCTTACGATGCGGGACGCAGGGGCGGCACCCTGCCCACGGTATTCAATGCAGCCAACGAGATGGCGGTTGCCATGTTCCTGGAACGGAAAATCAGTTACCTTACCATTGTGGATATGATTGAGGGAGCCATGGAGCACCACTGCGTGAAGCCTGCCCCGGATGTGGCACAAATTCTGGAGGCGGAACAGGAAACATACGATTATATAAAATCAAAATGGAATTAAGACAGAAAGGAGGCGCATGCCGCACGAAACCAGGGGCGGCAGTGCGCCGGATGGACAGGTGAGAGCCGGATGAGCTTGATTATTGCGATGCTGATGCTGGGAATCATTATCATGATTCACGAATTCGGCCATTTTTTGTTTGCAAAGTTAAATGGGATAGGGGTCATTGAATTTTCCCTTGGCATGGGGCCAAGGCTGTTCAGCTTTGAAAAAGGCGGCACCCGGTATTCCTTTAAGATACTGCCGTTTGGCGGCTCCTGCATGATGCTGGGGGAAGACGAGGGGGTAACAGACGAAAGTGCGTTTAATAACAAGTCCGTATGGGCCAGGATTTCCGTGGTGGCAGCCGGGCCTGTGTTTAATTTTATCCTGGCTTTCGGCCTTTCCATGGTGCTCATCGGCATCACTGGATTTGACACCACCCGCCTGGCAGGCGTAGTGGACGGATATCCGGCCCAGGCAGCCGGTATGGAGGCCGGAGATGTGATTAAATCCATTAACGGGAGAAATGTCCATTCTTACAGGGACATCAACTGGTATCTCTTTACCCATCCCCGGAAATCCCTTAAGGTTTCCTGGGAAAGGACAGGTGAGAGCGGAGGGACGGAGCGCTTCAGCACAGAGCTGGCTCCTGTTTTTTCAGCGGAGAACAACCAGTATATGATGGGTGTCCAGTTTGACCCGGTTCCCAATACAGTGGAGAACTTAGGACAGCTTCTGGTGCACAGCGCCTACGAGGTCCAGTACTGGATACACTATGTGTTCGACACCTTTTATATGATGTTCCACGGCATGGTATCGGTCAATGACATCAGCGGTCCCGTGGGTATCGTGAACGCCATTGACACAACGGTGGATGAGACCGCGCCCTATGGGCTGTCGGCCGTGGTGCTCATGCTGATTAACTTTACCATACTCTTAAGCGCCAACCTGGGTGTCATGAACCTGCTGCCTATTCCGGCCCTGGACGGGGGACGCCTTGTGTTCCTCATCATTGAGGCCGTAAGGGGAAAGCCCATAGACAAGGAAAAGGAGGGCATGGTCCACATGGCGGGAATGATGGTCCTTCTGGCCCTTATGGTGCTTATCATGTTTAACGATGTCCGGAAATTATTTTAAAGACATTGTTCCATATCAGAAAAGAGGGTATATATGACCAGGAAAGATACAAAAGTGATTAAGATTGGGGACCGGGTCATCGGCGGGGGAAACCCTGTCCTGATTCAGTCCATGTGCAATACAAAGACAGAGGATGTAAGGGCCACGGTGGAGCAGATTCACAGGCTGGAGCAGGCCGGCTGCGACATCATACGCGTAGCGGTTCCCACCATGGAAGCAGCGGCTGCCCTGTCTGACATCAAGAGGGAAATCCGTATTCCGCTGGTGGCGGACATCCACTTTGATTACCGTCTGGCCATTGCCGCCATGGAGAACGGAGCCGATAAAATCCGCATCAATCCCGGCAACATCGGCGACTGTCACAAGGTGCAGGCAGTGGTGGACCGGGCAAGGGAATACGGGGTGCCCATACGGGTGGGCGTCAACAGCGGCTCCCTGGAAAAACCGCTTCTGGAAAAATACGGGGGAGTTACGGCAGAAGGCATTGTGGAGAGCGCCCTGGACAAGGTGAGGCTTATTGAGGACATGGGATATGACAATCTGGTTATCAGCATCAAGTCCTCAGATGTGCTTATGTGCGTAAAGGCCCATGAGCTCATTGCCATGCAGACCAATTACCCCCTCCATGTGGGAATCACGGAGTCCGGCACTCTGATGTCCGGCAATATCAAGTCCTCTGTGGGACTTGGCATCATTCTTCATGAGGGTATCGGGGATACCATCCGTGTATCTCTGACAGGGGACCCGGTGGAGGAGATAAAGAGCGCCAAGCTGATTCTGCGCACCCTGGGACTGAGAAAAGGCGGCATTGAGGTGGTGTCCTGTCCCACCTGCGGCCGCACGCGGATTGACCTGATTGGTCTGGCAAACCAGGTGGAAAACATGGTGACAGAGTTTGACAGCCTGAATGTAAAGGTGGCTGTCATGGGCTGTGTTGTCAACGGGCCGGGCGAGGCCAGGGAGGCGGATATAGGCATTGCAGGCGGTGTGGGAGAGGGCCTGCTGATACGCAGGGGCGAAATCATACGCAAGGTGCCTGAGTCTGAGCTTCTGGCAGTGCTGCGGGAAGAACTGCAGTCCATGAGCCGGGAACGTGATGTATAGAAGGAAGACGGATATATGGCAAAGAATTTTCTGGAAGTATTTCCAACCCTCAATATAGCGGAATCATTAAAGGAGCTTTTAGGCCTGGTCCAGGTGGAGAAGGTGACCACCACCAGGGATAGAAGCTCTATCCGCATTTATCTGAAGAGCGCAAGACTGATACATAAACAGAACATATACGACCTGGAAAAGGGCATACGGGACCAGCTGTTCCCGGACAAGCAGGTGGCTATCAAGATTCAGGAAAAATACAGGCTGTCAGACCAGTACACGCCAAAGAAGCTGTTGGATGTGTATAAGGACAGCCTGCTTCTGGAACTTAAAAATTACAGCATCATCGAATATACCATGTTCCGCAAGGCTCAGATTACCTTTGAAAAAGAGGATATCATGGTTCTGACTGTGGAGGATACCATGGTGAACCGGGACAGGACAGGGGAACTGAAGCGTGTCCTGGAAAAGGTCTTTGCGGAGCGTTGCGGGCTGCCTGTGGAGGTGCGCTTTGCTTATGTGGAGCCTCAGGGCAGCGACCGCAGGAGACGGATTGAGCTTAAGATGGAGCGGGAGGCCCAGGCCATATACTGGCAGAACCACAAGGAAGAGCTGGAAGCAATGGACGCCTCCTTTTCCGCCCAGGGACTGGAGGGCCAGGAGCTGCTGGCGGGAAAGGACGGCAAGTCCGGTAAGGATTCCTATCTGGATGCGGGCCAGGGACCGGAGGGCGCTCCATGGGATGTGCTTATGGCCCAGGCTGCCTCCGGCGACGTGGGAGATGGAGCTGCACCAGGAGAAAATGGGGGACAGACAGGCGCTGCTGCCCAGCCCGGCAATGCGGGAAACGGAGGCCAGCCAGGCCAGGGCGGCGGCCAGAAGCAGGGCTTTAAGGGAGATAAGCCCCAGCTCAACAAGGGGCGCAAAGGCTGGGGAAGGGATAAGGACAATGGTTTCGGCGATGATAAGAAATATTCCGTCAAGCGTTCCAACAACCCGGATGTGCTCTATGGGCGGGACTTTGAGGACGAGCCCATGGAGATTGAGAAGATTGACGGGGAAATCGGCGAGGTAACCTTAAGAGGCAAGGTGCTGACCTGTGAGAACCGGGAGCTGCGAAGCGGCAAATTCATCCTTACCTTTGATGTGTCGGATTTTACGGATACCATCACAGTGAAGATGTTCATCCGCCCGGAGATATTTGACGAGGTGAAATCCGCCATCAAACCGGGCATGTTTATCAAGGTAAAGGGCGTTACCACCATTGATAAGTTTGACGGCGAGCTGACCCTTGGCTCTATCGTTGGGATTAAAAAGGCGGATGATTTTACCAGCAAGCGCATGGATTCCAGCCTGGAGAAGCGGGTGGAGCTGCACTGCCATACCAAGATGAGCGACATGGACGGCGTGTCCGAGGTAAAGAGCATCATAGGAAGGGCCAGGCAGTGGGGCATGCCTGCCGTGGCCGTTACGGACCATGGCTGTGTCCAGGCATTCCCGGACGCCAACCATGCCCTGGACAAGGGGGATACCTTTAAAATCCTCTACGGGGTGGAAGGGTACCTGGTGGACGACACCAAACAGCTGGTGGAGAATTCCAGGGGCCAGGGGTTTGAGGATACCTTTGTGGTCTTTGATATTGAGACAACCGGCTTCAGCCCCAAGAAGAATAAAATCATTGAGATTGGCGCCGTGAAGGTGACGGACGGCAGGATTACGGATAAATTCTCCACCTTTGTGAATCCCGATGTCCCCATTCCCTTCGACATAGAGAAGCTGACGGGCATCAACGATTCCATGGTGCTTCCATCCCCAAAAATTGATGTGGTTCTGCCGCAATTTCTGGAATTTGTGGGGGATGCAGTCCTTGTAGCCCACAATGCAAGCTTTGATGTGGGATTCATAGACCATTTTGCGGAGGAACTGGAGCTTCCTTTCAATCCCACGGTGCTGGATACGGTTGCCATTGCCAGGCTTCTTCTGCCCAACCTGAACCGTTTTAAGCTGGACACGGTTGCCAAGGCCCTGAACATTTCCCTGCAGAACCATCACAGGGCGGTGGATGATGCAGGCGCCACAGCGGAAATATTCGCCGCCTTTGTGAAGATGCTGCGGGACCGGGATGTAAATGACTTAAACCAGCTCAATGCCCTCAGCACCATGGACACGGATACCATACGCAAGCTCCCTACCCACCATGTTATCATTCTGGCTAAAAATGACATCGGGCGTGTGAACATGTACCGTCTGGTGAGCTGGTCCCATCTGGAATACTATGCCAGAAGGCCCAGGATTCCCAAGAGTCTGCTGGAGAAGTACAGGGAGGGACTGATTATCGGTTCAGCCTGTGAGGCCGGGGAATTGTACCAGGCCCTGCTCCGCGGCGCACCGGACACAGAGATTGCCCGGCTTGTGAATTTCTATGATTACCTGGAAATCCAGCCTCTGGGAAACAATGCATTCATGCTCCGGGACGAGAAGAGCACGGTGAAAACCCAGGAGGATTTGATAGATATCAATAAAAAGATAGTGGAACTGGGAATGCAGTTTAACAAGCTGGTCTGCGCCACCTGCGACGTTCATTTCCTGGACCCCCAGGACGAGGTATACCGCAGAATCATTATGGCCGGCCAGGGATTTAAGGATTCGGATGACCAGGCCCCCCTGTATCTCAGGACAACAGAGGAGATGCTGGAGGAATTTTCCTATCTGGGGCCGGATAAGGCCCATGAGGTGGTAGTTACCAACACCAGGAAGATTGCGGATATGTGCGAGCGGATTGCACCGGTGCGGCCGGACAAGTGTCCGCCTGTTATCGAGGATTCCGACAAGACGCTGACCAAGATATGTTATGACAGGGCCCATGAGATGTACGGGGAGGACCTGCCTAAAATCGTTGTGGACCGGCTGGAGCGGGAGCTTCATTCCATCATCACCAACGGATTTGCGGTTATGTATATCATTGCACAGAAGCTGGTGTGGAAGTCCAATGAGGACGGATATCTGGTGGGGTCCCGTGGCTCCGTAGGCTCCTCCTTTGTGGCCACTATGTCCGGTATCACGGAGGTAAATCCGCTGAGCCCCCATTACCACTGCCCCAAGTGCCGTTACTATGACTTTGATTCCGAAGAAGTGAAGCAGTTCTCCGGTATGGCCGGATGCGATATGCCGGATAAGGAATGCCCTGTGTGCAAAACACCTCTGGAAAAGGACGGGTTTGACATTCCGTTTGAGACCTTCCTGGGCTTTAAAGGAGACAAGGAGCCTGATATCGACCTTAACTTTTCAGGCGAGTACCAGAGTAAGGCCCACGACTATACGGAGGTTATCTTTGGAAAGGGCCAGACCTTCCGTGCGGGAACCATTGGCACCCTGGCGGATAAGACAGCCTTTGGCTATGTAAAGAAATATTATGAGGAAAGGGGAACCAGGAAGCGTAACTGTGAGATTAACCGCATTGTGCAGGGCTGTGTGGGGGTGCGGAGAACCACGGGACAGCACCCGGGAGGCATCATCGTGCTTCCGCTGGGGGAGGAAATCTATTCCTTTACCCCGGTACAGCACCCTGCCAACGATATGACCACCTCCACGGTCACCACCCATTTTGATTACCATTCCATTGACCACAACCTGCTGAAGCTGGACATACTGGGACACGATGACCCTACCATGATTCGTATGCTGCAGGACCTGATTGGCATTGACCCTGTAAAGGATATTCCCCTGGACAGCCGGGAGGTTATGAGCCTGTTCCAGGACACATCTGCCCTGGGAATCATGCCGGACGATATCGGGGGCTGTCCTCTGGGCGCCCTGGGCGTACCTGAGTTCGGTACGGATTTTGCCATGCAGATGCTTCTTGACACTAAGCCCAAGTACTTTTCCGACCTGGTGCGTATCGCCGGTCTGGCCCATGGTACGGATGTGTGGCTGGGCAATGCCCAGACCCTGATTCAGGAGGGAAAGGCCACCATTCAGACAGCCATCTGTACCCGGGATGACATCATGGTCTACCTGATTGCCCAGGGCCTGGAGCAGGGACTTTCCTTCACCATCATGGAGAGCGTGCGAAAGGGAAAGGGATTAAAGCCGGAGTGGGAGGAGGAGATGAAGGCCCACGGGGTTCCGGACTGGTATATCTGGTCCTGTAAGAAAATCAAGTACATGTTCCCCAAAGCCCATGCGGCTGCCTACGTTATGATGGCGTGGCGTATTGCTTACTGTAAAATATTCTATCCCCTGGCTTATTACGCTGCGTTCTTCAGTATCCGTGCCAGCGCATTTTCCTATGAAATCATGTGCCAGGGAAGGGATAAGCTGGAATACTATCTGGCGGATTATAAGAAGAGGGCGGACACCCTGTCCAAGAAGGAGCAGGATACCTTGAGGGATATGCGTATTGTCCAGGAAATGTATGCCAGGGGCTTTGAATTTACGCCCATTGATATTTACCGGGCAAAGGCAAGGCATTTCCAAATCATAGACGGCAAGCTGATGCCTTCCCTCAGCAGTATTGACGGACTGGGTGAGAAGGCGGCGGAGGCTGTGGTGGACGCGGTCAAGGACGGCGCCTTCCTGTCCATCGAGGATTTCAGCAACCGTTCCAAGGTAAACGGCACCCTCTGTTCCCTGATGTCGGACCTGGGACTGCTGAAGGACCTTCCAAAATCCAATCAGTTATCCCTGTTTGATTTATAGGCAGCCTCCGGCGTTCCCTATGACAAAGGACAGAGACAGGTTGATATTTGTGTAATATTATGGTAGTATATGAAAGAGTCCTTAGGATTAAGGGCTCTTTTATTGAGTCCGGCTGTCCGAAACAGTCCGGTAACTCATGTCATATTACGAAACGGGGGATATATAGATGGAACGCGAAAAGTTCTCGTCCAGGCTGGGCTTCATCCTTATAAGCGCAGGATGCGCCATTGGTCTGGGCAATGTGTGGCGGTTCCCTTATATTGTAGGCGAATACGGAGGGGCCGCTTTTGTGCTGGTATACCTGGTATTCCTGCTGATACTGGGACTTCCCATCGTAGTCATGGAATTTGCAGTTGGAAGGGCCAGCCGCAAGAGCGCAGCCCTGTCCTTTGACCTGTTGGAGCCGGAGGGCAGCAAGTGGCATCTGACCAAGTATATTGCCATGGCAGGCAACTACATCCTTATGATGTTCTACACCACGGTGGGCGGATGGATGATGCTCTATTTCTTCAAGACCCTTAAGGGGGACTTCGGCGGTATGGATTCAGAGGCAGTGGCCGGTGAATTCGGAAACATGCTGGCCAATCCAGGGCTCATGGGCGGCTTCATGGTGGTGGTTGTCCTCATGTGCTTTGGAGTCTGCGCCATGGGCCTTCAGAAGGGCGTGGAGCGCATTACAAAGGTCATGATGGTGTGTCTGCTGGTGCTTCTGGTGGTTCTGGCCATTCACTCCATGGTTCTGCCGGGAGGCGGTCCCGGACTGGAGTTTTACCTGAAGCCTGATTTTGGCAAGATGGTGGAGGCGGGCATCGGAGAAGCCGTGTTTGCCGCGTTGGGACAATCCTTTTTTACGCTGAGCATCGGTATCGGAGCGCTGGCCATCTTCGGCAGCTATATCGGCAAGGAGAGGACTCTGACAGGGGAAGCTATCAGCGTCACCCTGCTGGACACCCTGGTGGCCTTCATGGCGGGACTTATCATATTTCCGGCCTGCTTTGCCTATAACATTGAGTCCAAAGCAGGGCCGTCCCTGATTTTCATTACCCTGCCCAATGTATTTAACCACATGGCAGGCGGCAGAATCTGGGGAACGCTGTTTTTCCTGTTCATGTCCTTTGCTGCCTTTTCCACTATCATTGCAGTGTTCCAGAACATCATTTCCTTTGCAACGGATTTGACGGGGTGCACCATTAAGAAGGCGGTTCTCTGCAACATAGCAGCCGTCATTATCCTGTCTGTTCCGTGTGTGCTGGGCTTTAACCTGTGGAGCGGCTTTGCTCCCCTGGGGGAGGGAAGCACGGTTCTGGATTTGGAGGATTTTATCCTCAGCAACAACCTGCTGCCCATCGGCAGCATGCTTTATCTGCTGTTCTGCACCAGCCGTTACGGGTGGGGCTTTAAGAAATTCATGGCAGAGGCCAATGAAGGGGAGGGCATTCCTTTTCCTGCATGGGCCAGGGTTTATGTGAGCTATATCCTTCCATTGATTGTGCTCGGCATATTTATACAGGGATATGCTTCCAAGTTTATGGGGAATTAGGTGTGATTTTTAACGGATAAAAGATAAAATCGGAATTGATGCGCAGGGCTGCCCCTGGGGATTCGCTGTAAATGGAATCCCCGGGGGCTGTTTTTGTGCGGTGGAATTTTAGCCGGACAGGAAACAAAATGTAAAATCAGCTTGACATTTTATGTAAAGTATACTATACTAAAAATGTAAAGGAAACCATACTTTTGATATGCGGCCGGCTGCACGGAAAGAGAAACAGGCTATACAAAAACCCAGCAGGCAATATTAAAAGGCCGGAGCAGACAATACAAAACCGGAAAGGAATCCTATGTAAAAATACAAAGCGGAAAGGGTGGTGTGATTGAAGACCAGGATACAGGAACTGAGAAAACAGAACAAGGTCACCCAGGAGGAACTGGCATCTGCCCTGGGAGTGACCAGGCAGACCATAATATCCCTTGAGAACGGGAAGTATAATGCTTCCCTGCAGCTGGCTTTTAAGATTTCAAGATTTTTCGGAAAAAGCATTGAGGATATATTTTTATTTGAAGAGGAGGAGTGAATATGTGGCTGAACCAGTTATTTATTGAAAACCCCATTGATTTTGAGAAGAGATGCAGGAACAGGATTGTATTTGGAATATGCTTTATCCTGTTGGGCGCAGCGGCCATAGGGCTGTCCTTTGCAGTCAGGAACCGTGCCATGGTGATGTATCTGGAGCAGGGATACCGGGAATTCATGCCGGGATTTTACGGCGGGACCGGCTTTGGCCTGGCTGCAGCCGGTACGGCATCCATTATCCGCAACCTGCAGTATCTGAGAAACCCGGAGCTTAAAGAAAAACGCAGGATATATGAGACGGATGAGAGGAACCGTATGCTGGGTCTGCGGTGCTGGGCCTACACAGGATATACCATGATGTTCATGCTCTATATAGGCGTCCTGGTAAGCGGGTTTATCAGTATGACAGTTGCAAAGACGCTGATATTTGTGGCTGCACTGTTTGCAGTACTGTTATTGGTGTTCAGACGGCTTTTGGAGAAGGCCATGTAAGGGCATTGTTTTTCTCTATTGCATCTGGTTTTGTATTATTAAAAACAATGGGACACAGGACGCAGAGGATTTATTCCGGGGAGGCTTCTTCTGTTCGGAAGCAGTTGTCTGTACCATCCGCAGCAATTATGCGCTGTGCTGCCGTATTCTCACAAAGGAATTTGATATGGGCGCAGGAGAGCATAAGGAACAGTGCATCCGCTTCACGGGCCTGGTGGCAGGCAAGGTGGCTGAGATGATTATACGGGAAAAGGGACTTACGAATATTGACGAATAGGAGCGTACGCAGATGATAAAAAGAATACCTCTTCCGGCCACAGGCGTCATGCTGGGCATGGCGGCCCTGGGAAATCTGCTCCAGTCCTATTCCGAGGGAGTCCGCCTTTTGTGTGGGGCAGTATCCCTGGTTCTGGGGCTTCTGATTGTGGCTAAAAACATATTATACCCCGGCCAGTTTGCCGAGGACATGAAGAATCCCATCATGGCCAGTGTTTCAGGAACCTTAGTCATATACATTGCAGTGCTAATAAAGACACCGGCATATCTGAAGATGAAATTTTATCCCAGTTATGCAGCATTCACATTTCCATTTGTCATCACAGCCATTGGCCTTAAGATGGCCATGGCCTGTCTTGGCAATATGGGGCATCCGGCGCCAGCTTTGGCATATGCCGTTGCTGCGGAAACCATCATAGCAGCTCTCCTCACCCTCTATGCGCTGGCGAGGTATTGCATGGCAGTGACGGCGCCCAAGAAATGACAGGCATCTGCCTGTTTTTTTTGGAAAATCAATAAGAATCAGCAAAAATAGTAAAGATTTTCATTCCTGGGCATACTACCTATTGACAATGTGCAGTTAGTGCTCTATAATTGCAATATACCCAGGTGGGGTATAGGAAAGGAGTGAAACATATGACTACGCAACAATATCACATAGACGGAATGTCCTGTGCGGCATGCAGCAGCGCGGTGGAGCGCGTTACGAGAAAGTTAACCGGTGTGGAGAGCAGTAATGTGAACCTGACTACCAACCGGATGGTGATTACCTATGATGAAGGACAGGTAACGCCTGAGATGATTTGCGAGAAGGTATCCAAGGCAGGCTTTTCTGCCAGCCTGATTGTGGAGGAAGAACAGAACAAGCAAAAGGAAGAGGAGGAATGGCAGCAGCAGGAGGAACAGCTGGCAGCCGTAAAGCGCAGGGTGATTACCGCTGTCTGCTTTGCAGTGCCCCTGCTCTACATCTCCATGGGACATATGCTGCCTTTTACCCTGCCCTTACCCGCGTTTATGGAGATGGATAAGAATCCGCTTAATTTTGCCCTGGCCCAGCTTATACTGACTGTGCCGGTCCTGATTTGCGGACGCAGGTTCTATCTGGTGGGAATCCGTTCCCTGCTTAAGGGCAATCCCAACATGGATTCCCTGGTGGCCATTGGTACGGGAAGCGCATTTATCTACAGCCTTGTGATGACCATAGGTATTCCGGGGGACCACATGAAGGCCCATCAGCTGTACTATGAATCAGCAGCCGTTGTAGTTACCCTGGTAATGCTGGGCAAGTTCATGGAGAGCCGCAGCAAGGGCAAGACCTCCGAGGCCATCCGCAAGCTTATGGAGCTGGCGCCGGACACAGCCATTCTCTATGAGAACGGTACGGAGCGGGAAGTGGAGACATCCACAGTGGCTGTCGGGCAGCATATTCTGATTAAACCGGGCAGCCGTATACCCCTGGATGGTATACTTGTACAGGGAAACAGCAGCGTGGACGAGTCCATGCTGACCGGGGAGAGCATCCCGGTGGAAAAACAGACAGGGGACAGTGTGATTGGCGGAAGCATGAACTACAACGGGGCCATGGAGGTGGAAGTGACCCATGTGGGAAGCGATACCACCCTGTCAAAAATCATTAAAATGATTGAGGATGCCCAGGGCAAGAAAGCGCCTATTTCCAAACTGGCGGATAAGGTGGCCGGATATTTTGTTCCCGCTGTCATGGGAATCGCCCTGGCAGCAGCGCTGCTGTGGTGGGTTTTTGGAGGAAAGGAGCTTTCCTTTGTACTGACCATATTTGTGGCGGTCCTGGTCATTGCCTGCCCCTGTGCCCTGGGGCTTGCCACTCCCACGGCTATCATGGTGGGAACCGGGGTCGGAGCCGGACACGGTATCCTGATTAAGAGCGGCGAGGCCCTGGAGATTTGCCATAAGGTGGACGCTGTCATACTGGATAAGACAGGGACCATTACAGAGGGAAAACCCAGGGTGACGGATGTGAATGTAATCAGCGCTGCTGTGGTGGAGCAGGTGTGGAAGCTGGAATCTTCCTCTGTGCCCGGCTCTGTGCCGCCTGCCGCGGATGAGAACCAGGAGGGAATAGCCGCAAAGGACAGCACCAAGGAAGCAAAGGCCTCCGGCGATGAGAACAAGGAACATCTTTTAGGAATCGCGGCCTCCTGTGAGCAGATGTCGGAACATCCCCTGGGCCAGGCCATTGTACAGGCGGCCAGGGAGAAGCAGATGGACCTGGTGATGCCCGAGGCCTTTGAGAGCATTACCGGAGCAGGCATCATCACAACATGGAAGGGATGGAAGGTGGCGGTGGGCAACCGGCGTCTTCTGGACCACCTGCATGTGCCGGTATCCCAGGATACGGAAAAGAGAGCTTCAGAGTACGCCAATACAGGAAAGACCCCTATGTATGTGGTGATTGACGGACGGCTGGCCGGCATTGTGTGCGTGGCTGATACCATCAAGGAAACCAGCGTGGAGGCAGTGGAAAAGATAAAGAGCCTGGGCGTGGCTGTGTACATGGTTACAGGCGATAATGAGAGAACAGCCCGGTACATCGGAAAGCTGGCCCATGTGGACCAGGTGGTGGCTGAGGTGCTTCCGGAAGACAAGGCCCAGGTTGTAAACCGGTTGCAGAATGAAGGAAAAACAGTTATGATGGTAGGTGACGGCATCAACGATGCGCCGGCGCTGGTACAGGCGGATGTGGGCTGCGCCATTGGAAACGGCAGCGATATCGCCCTGGAGTCCGGGGATGTGGTGCTGATGAAGTCGGATTTGATGGATGTTTACAGGGCAATTAAACTGAGCAAGGCAACCATCCGCAATATCAAGCAGAACCTGTTCTGGGCATTTTTCTACAATTCATTGGGCATTCCGGTGGCAGCCGGTGTGCTGTACCTGCTGGGCGGTCCTCTTTTAAGCCCCATGCTGGGAGGATTTGCCATGTCCTTAAGCTCGGTGTGCGTGGTGGGAAATGCCCTGAGGCTCAGGAATCTGAAGCTGTAGGGTATGTCTTAACATGCCCGGGATAACAGGAAGGCAGAAGGAGAGGAATACATGAATCAGGAAGAAGGCTGCGGCTGCCGCCATAAACACAGGGAAGTTTCGGAAGAACGCGGGCTTATGAACCGGCTGAACCGGATAGAGGGACAGATAAGAGGCATTAAATCCATGGTGGAGGATGAGCGCTACTGCGTGGATATCATCACCCAGGTTGCCGCTGTCCAGGCCGCTCTCAACAGCTTTAACAAGGTGCTGCTGGAGCGCCATATCAAGACCTGCGTGGTGGATGACATACTTAAGGGCGACAGCGACGCAACGGTGGAGGAGCTTTGCAGAACCCTGCAGAAAATGATGAAATAACAGGAAACCTGAGATAAAGGAAACAGAAGATACATGCAGTTTAATTCATATTTATTTTTATTGTTGTTCCTTCCGGCTGTGCTGGCCGGCTACTTCGGATTGTGCCGGATGAAGCGCTATACCTGGGCCAGAGGATTTCTGGCCGCCATGTCCCTGGTATTTTTCGCATACGGGAATCCATGGTATCTGGGACTTCTGGTGGGCAGCGCAGTGTTTAACTGGGCTGTCTCCAGGATGCTGGTGCGTGACGGAAGCAGGGGGACAGATACAGGGCATGGCGGAGCGGACAGCGGCCCGGGCCGCGGACAGGGCCGGAAGCTGCTGCTGATATCCGGCATCTTCGCCAACCTGGCCCTTTTGTTTTATTTTAAATACATGAATTTCTTTATAGAAAACCTGAATGCATTTTTGGGAAAGGACATTGCCTTTACAAGGCTTCTCCTTCCGGTGGGAATCAGTTTCTTTACCTTTCAGCAGATTGCATGGCTGGTGGATTCCTTCCGCATGGAGACAGAGGGATATGGGTTTTGGGATTATTTCCTGTTTACCGTGTATTTTCCCAAGATTGCCATGGGGCCGATTCTCCTGCACGGGGAATTTATTCCCCAGCTCAGGGAACCGTGCCGCCGGAAGGCGGATTCCGGTCATCTGGCCGAGGGGCTGATGATACTGGCAGTGGGGCTGTTTAAAAAGGTTATCCTGGCAGAGTTTTTTGCGGGACCGGTAAACTGGGGATTTGCCCAGGTGGAGATACTCAGTTCCACGGATGCGTTCCTGGTTATGACGGCCTATACCTTCCAGCTGTATTTTGATTTCAGCGGCTACTGCGATATGGCTATGGGAATTTCGAGGATGTTTAACCTGGAACTGCCCCTTAATTTTAATTCGCCCTACAAGGCGCTGTCTCCCGTGGAATTCTGGAAGCGCTGGCACATGACACTGACCCGTTTTCTCAGGAAGTATATCTATTTTCCCATGGGAGGAAGCAGGAAGGGACCTATGCGCACCTGCATAAATATCATGGTGGTGTTCCTGGTAAGCGGTTTCTGGCATGGAGCTGCCTGGACCTTCATTCTCTGGGGAGCCCTTCACGGAGCTGCCCAGGCCCTTAACCGGATGTTAAAACAGCAGTGGGAGAATCTTCACACGGCGTTTCAGTGGATGGCCACCTTTCTGTTTGTAAACCTGACCTGGGTTATATTCAGGTCAGAAAGCATAGCCCAGGCAAAGCTGTTTTTTAAACGGCTGCTGGATTTTGGAAACATGCAGATTAACCCATCCTTCATGGACAGTTTTAAGATGGCGGAGCTGCCTCTATGGCTGACAGAGCACCGGGTATTTACCGTGCTGGGACTGTATGGAGCCGTGTTCTGTCTGGTGATGAATGCCAGGAATATGGGAGAGACCGAGCTTCGCCCCACCCTTCTCAGGGGGGCGGGAACAGCGGTTCTTTTGGTGTGGTCGGTTCTGTCACTGGCAGGGATATCCAGCTTTATTTATTTTCAATTTTAAACAGGTTTGCGGCTTACAGACAGTAAGGCATAATATACAGCTACAGGAGAGATAGGATTGGAGACACAAAAGCAGAGGAAAGGGACAGAAGATAACAGCTATGGCAGATGGCTTCGGTTTACCTTGGGAACCGTACTGGCCATGCTGGTTTTAATTGGGGGAATGGTGGTTTATGTGGACCCCTTTTTCCATTATCATAAGCCCCTTGGGCATCTGGCATATCCCATTGACAGCGAGCGGTACCAGAATGACGGAATCAGCCGCAATTTTACATATGATGCAGTGCTCACAGGAACATCCATGATGGAGAATTTTAAGGCCAGCCGCTTTGACAGTCTTTTCGGCGTAACATCCATCAAAATACCTTATGCAGGGGGATACTATAAGGAGGTGGACCAGGCTGTCAGACGGGCCATTGCCTACCAGCCCCGGATTAGAGTGGTGTGCAGGAGCCTGGACAGGAGTTTCCTGTTTTATCCCAAGGATGAGTGGAATCCGGCAGCCCCTTCTCCCGCTTATCTGCTGGATGGAAACCCATTTAATGATGTGAACTATATTTTCAATAAAGAAGTGATATTCGGTACCATTCCGGGCGTTTTTGCCAGGACAAGGGCGGGGGAGCAGACCACCACCTTTGACGAATACATGCACTGGGCGCCGGAACGGGACTGGGGCAGGGAGGCTGTCTTAAAGACATACGAGCGGGAGCCCCGGAGGGAGGAAACAGCCCTCTTTACCGAAGAGGACCGCCGGATGGTCATGGAGAATCTGGAGCAGAATGTGCTGGCCACGGCAAGGGCTAATCCCCAGGTCACCTTTTATTACTTCATTCCGCCCTACAGCATCAGCTGGTGGGACAGTGAACTGATGGTAAAGGGGGAGTTTGAACGTCAGATGGAGGGATACCGGCTCATGGCCTCCATGCTCCTGGAATGCAGCAATATCCGGCTCTTTGCTTTTGACGACCAGTTTGACATTACCTGCAATCTGGACCATTACATGGACGTGATTCACTACTCGGAGGACATAGGGGACCGGCTTCTGGAATGGATGGCGGCTGGCGAGCACAGGCTGACCAGGGAAAATGTGGATGGGTATTTTGATAGAATCACGGATTTTTACGCAAACTATGATTATGACAGCATTTATGAATGAGGGAAGAATAAGCGAAAACCGCCAGGGTCTTTTGCAGATGCAGCGATGACAGTGAAACAGGATGGCGCCCCGGAGCAGGAATCAGGGAAGGCCTGTTAATAAAAATAGTAAAGGAGAATGAATATGAAGACGTATAAGTGTGAGGAAATGATGTGCGAGGGCTGTGTAAACCGGATTAAGAAGGGGCTGGACGGAGCCGGCATTAAGAATACCGTGGATTTATCTGTCAAGACAGTGACTGTTGACGGAGACACGGACGCTGAAGCCAGGGCTGTGGAGATTTTAGATGACCTTGGATTTACAGCCGTGGAAGTGTAGTACTGAGCCTGCAGCCAGGGGTTACAGAAATTATCAAAGTTATTTTAAAAATTTTGACAATTTATAGTTGACTTTCTGGAATAAATGTATTATACTACCAAAGGTATCGAGGCGTGGCTCAGTTTGGTAGAGCGCTGCGTTCGGGACGCAGAGGCCGCGTGTTCGAATCACGTCGCCTCGATTTACCTTAAGGCCTGATGGTCAAGCGGCTAAGACGACGCCCTCTCACGGCGTAAACCCGGGTTCGATTCCCGGTCAGGTCATGATGGCAAGGCTGTTGCTTAGGCAGCAGCCTTGTTGCATCAAAGGAATGGCAATTGCTGTTCGGATGCCACTGTAGCGCAGTTGGTAGCGCAACGCATTCGTAATGCGTGGGTCGCCGGTTCAAGTCCGGCCAGTGGCTTGATAAAAAAGTACGTATTTACAAGGAAAATTGAACATTTGAGCAAAAGAAAAACCGTCCGGTGTGGGCGGTTTTCTTGATTTGACTAACATTTGACTAACATTGACTAATTTGCCTTGATTAAAACACTCTCCATGATGTTAGCTGCTTCCTCATTCTTGCTGCGGAAAAAGTAGGCATAGATATTTAATGTGGTGGTCGCATTGGAATGTCCCAGAACCCCGGCAACGGAGCGCGGGTCCATATTATTAGCAATCAATATGGATGCGGCAGTATGCCGTAAATCGTGTGGGGTTATATCCGGGGGTATCATGTGGCTGCAATCCTCTGCCACATATTTGTTATACAGTTCTATAATTCGTTTAAACTGATGGTATGGGCTTGAAGGGTGCATTTGAATCCCATTTTCTTGTGTGAAGATAAAATTCTTATCAAATTCTTTCCCGTGGTATCCCTGCCAATATGTGCCGCGCTCCATGCTTTGGCGCATTTGCTCCGCTTTCCATAATTTCAATATGCCTGTAACAACAGGCGGTATAACAGGAGTGCGTGATTTATTTGTTTTGGTCTTTTTCTGTATTATCTTTCCATCCACATAAGCTGTAGAGTTTTCAATATTCACGGTTCCGGTATCTAAATCTATATCATTCCATGTGAAAGCTATATTCTCACCACGTCTGTCACCAATAAATAGAGCCAGATAAAAGTAAGCCCGCCATTTTAAAGAGAGTTTCCAGGACGTTTGATATTCTTTGATTGAATATACTTCCCCTGATTTGTTTTTACGCTTACGGCCTCCGTATTTTATCGTTATAGGGTTGTCTAAGGCCCACAGGAACGCTTGTGTTTGCTCTATGGTAAGATATTTCACCTTATACTCTTTCTTGGGTCTATGTCCCTTGCTTTGCTTTCCAGCATAGATTAAAGAGTTTATGGTAAGTAATCCCTCACCAACGGCATAAGACAATAAGCTGCTGACAATGGCGCAATCCCTTGTTATGGTGCTTTCAGATAGCCCGCCGGGCTTTCCGTCAATCCTGGCCCCGTCCTGCCTTAAGTCTTTGCTGTAATCCTTAAGGTTCTTTGGAATGATGCTGCATATCTTTAAATGCCCCAGGCGTGGGACAATGCGCAATTTCAAACAGTTTTTATAGCTGGCCCAGGTAGTGATGGACATAATATCTTCATCCGGTTTTCCTGTAGGTTCATTGTCTTTTAAAAATAACTCAGATAGTTCCTCCAAAGTCATGCGCCGGCCTTTAACGTTTTGGCCTGATTTTACATCACGCTCAAAGTCCATTACAAATTGCTCCAGGGCCTTTTTCTCCTGTTTTGGGGTCATTCCTGGCTCTGGTGTGAATGTTTCCGTTTCAAGTATTTGGGACCCATCGGCTCTGCGCCCATTGCTAACCGTGACTTGATAAGAGTTACCGCGCTTTCTTACACTTGCCATAATATCCTTCCTTTCATCTGCTGGGCGGCATGGATGAATGGAAAATTGATAGTTGACAATAGTGGTTAATTAGTCTTTTTTTCTGTATTCCGGTATTTTCGTAAGCAATTCTAGCTGTTTAATGGTTCTGGTTATTTCTTCGTCAGCTTTCTTTTGACCTTCTTCGTTTAACATTGCATAATATTGTGCGAAAGAATCTCCTATGCCTCTTAAGGCTCTTGCCAGGTAAGCTGATTTGAATATGGATTCCTGCGGTGTCAGCTCTTCTCCACGGTTAGTTTTTTGCATAATACCATTAAACTTCATGTCGTCAAGATATTCATGATTATAGATACTATCATTGTTATGAAGTTTTATTTCTGTTTCTTCATATGACAAATGAGCTTGAGTAGACGTTGTTATCGGTAGACTTAATTTGTCTTTTCCTAAAATAAATACTTCTTGTGCAGAAAAGGATTTTTTTGCCTTTTCATCCATTGCTTTGGCGGCTTGAACAGTTTTTTGTATGTTATCCATGCGTGTAAAAAAATCTTTTTCGACTCCTAGAGCACTAGCAAGTTTTTGTAATTGTTCATCTCTGGGAAGTGATTGATTGTTTTCATATCTGCGAATCTGTACTTCGTGAATGCCACTTTCGCTAGCAAGCTTTTTTTGCGTCCAACCCTTATTTTTTCTTAGGATACGGATGCTATCACCAATTCTTAATAATGTACTGGCCTTCATATACCCACATCCTTTCTTATGATGCTTTAAGCATATCACATAGGAAATGTTTTTTCAATGCTAAAAATAGTTCTGTTCACATAGTTGACAAATCGAAATTAGTTCTATATAATATAAATAGAACTAAAAATAGTTCCATAAGGAGGTGGATTATGAGACTGTGTAAAACTAAGATGGAAATTATTATGGCAAAACATGATATGTACCAGAAGGACCTTGCAGACAAAGTAGGCATGAGTAGGGGGAATTTATCTACTCTTATTAACGGAAAGAATTGTCAGGCAAGAACTGCATTTAAGATTGCAGATGCGTTAGAGGTTGATGTAACTGAAATTTTAGAATAGAAATATGCTGGGCGGCATGGATGAATGGAAAGGAGCAAGCTTAGATTTATGACAAAAATGGAAATGGTTTCCAGATATACGGACTTAGCGCGGCAGCGTTCAGAACTTTTCTTGCAATCCGGTTCCTGTTGGAACACAAACACAGAAAGGCAGGAAAAGGCTATTCTTAATGAGATGGCGGCATTAGAAGCGGCTATTAAACTTCCAGTGCAGGAGGAGCAGTCCATTCCAGAAATGCTTACCATCCGTAAGGCAGCAGAGAGAACCGGATTATCTTATGATTGCATAAGAAAATTATGCCTCCAGAAGAAAATAACGTTTGTTATGGTTGGGACGAAATATTTAGTCAATTTTGGCAAACTGGTAGATTTTCTGAATGGACAGGGGGCTAATGCATGAGGGCTAAAGAATGGCGGTGATTAAACTTGAATGGCTGGGTGAGCTTACATAGAAAAATGTTAGATAATCCTGTAGTATGTAAGGATTCGGATTATATGGCTATTTGGATTTATCTTCTGCTTAATGCAACCCATGCGGAAATTCCTGCTATGTTTAAAGGGCAAAAAATAATGCTTAATCCTGGTCAACTGATAACAGGCAGAAAGGTCATTTCTGACAAATTGCGTGTCACGGAATCGAAAGTACAGCGTGTCTTAAAGTGTTACGAAAGTGAACAGCAGATTGAACAACAGACAGGTAATAGAAATCGCCTAATTACAATAAAAAACTGGGATATGTACCAAATGTGTGAACATCAGAATGTAACGCAATTGAACGACCATCGAACAGCCAGTGAACGACCAGTGCACACAAACAATAATGTAAATAATAAAATAAATATATTATGTTCGCCTGGAGCCGAACCAGATAAGACGGGAGATAATAATTCCGACCTTGAACAACTGAAAACAGACTTTGAAAAGATTTATGCCATATATCCCAAAAAGAGGGGAAAAGCAAAAGCATTTGAATACTATTGTGCTTATGTGAAAAAGGGGCGCTGTATCAACAAAGTTCGTTATCGGCTGACTAACAAGCAAATTTATTTGGCGGTTCGGGCCTATACCCGTGAATGGGAGGCAGAGGGAACAGAGATATGCTTTTGTAAAAATTTCGATACATTTATGTCAAAGGCTATTATTGATTATCTGCCGGGGGAGGATGATTTATGATTGTTAATGCGGAGCAAGCGCTTATTGGTGCCTTGATGATGGAACCACGGGCAATCAAGGATTGTGGGAGCATTCGCCCTGATATGTTTGTTGACGCGCTGTTAGGTAGGATATATCTGGAATTTTTGAGAGCGCATGATTTTGGATATCAGGCCAATCTTGTAACCCTTGCAGCAAATATTGCTGATGTTTCCCAAGCTGAATTACTGAGCAAATTAAAAGAGTGCAGTGATTCAAGTGTGACAAGCACTGCGGCTGGGGAATATGCAGATGTGATTAAAAACGCATATAAGGCCCGTACAGCCACGCAAATTATCAATGCAGTACAATTCCACCCATCTGCCGTAGAAAAGCAAATAGGGGAGACTGTGAACGCTCTGGAGGCATTGCAGGAGGATGATAGACCAAAGGCAAAAAGCTTAAGTGAGATTGTTGACGAAATGGCCCCAGGATGTTTTGTGGACAGGGAACGGGATTTTCTTTACACGGGATTCACACGATTGGATGAATGTCTTGGGGGTCTGGAGGGTGGGGATGTCATTGTTATTGGAGCGCGCCCAGCAGTTGGAAAATCTGCTTTTGTTACGCAAATACTGACCAATATGGGAATCCAGGGCAAGCGGGTGCTGCTGTATAATCTGGAAATGACAAATAAGCAGATGTATGAACGACTGGTGTCGCGGCAATCTGGTATTATGATGAACCGTATCCGGCAGGGCAAGGCTTTCCTGGGGGATGAAAAAGAACGGTTCCAAAAGGCCAATACGGAACTGAAAAGGCTGGATGTGTGGATATCAAGCGGGGTCAAATCCGTGGGCGAGATACGCAGAGAATGCCAGCACATGGGGGCTGATTGCATCATCATTGATTATTTGCAGCTTATAAAGACAGAACGTCATTATGCTAACCGGGTGTCAGAAGTGGGCGATATTTCAAAGGCAATTAAATCATTAGCAATGGAGTTGAACCGGCCTATCATAGTCTTATCGCAGTTAAACAGGGCATCAGAGGGACGGCAGACAAAAGAACCCACTATGTCGGAACTGAGGGAATCAGGTGATATTGAGCAGGATGCATCAGTTGTTATGCTACTTTGGAATCTTTCAGAAGAAAATGAAAGATACAAAGGGGTGAAGGTAGAGAAAAACCGACAAGGAAAAACAGCAAAATTTCAAATGGAATTTGTTGGTGAGGAAATGAGTTTCAAGGAAGCAGAGAGTAAAGATTTTAATTTCAAGCCCGTAAAGGAGAAAACACCATTTGATTAACAGGGGGCCGATGTGGTAAAAAATTCAGATGTGAAACAAGAATTTGAAATGTTCGCAGACGTTTGGAAGCTATTTAAGCAGCGGCTTCCAGTAGGAAAACCAGATGATGATGAATACTGGGAGGAAACCGTAAATGCAGTTAAGTGTTTCATGACAAAACATCCAGATTCATTCAGCAAGGATATAGCAATGGCGGTGTTGACAGAAATCGAAAGGAGGGGTAAGCGGTGAAGATAAGAACCCAGGATGCAAGGCAATACCTTGAATATGGTGAAATATATACAGAATATAGCCACGATGGTAAAGGGGCAACGGTGTATGTCAGAAGCAGGTTTCATAATGGAGCATTGTTTGTAGGAGTCTATGAGGATATGGCGAGGGCTAAAGGTGTTCTTTATGAGGTGGATTTAGCATATCAGACCGGGCAGAGGGTCTTTTATATGCCAGCAGAATAAAAATTACATAGCAGTATGATTGTATAGAGCCAGACGCTGAGACGCAGAGCCGTTTAAGGAAGGGCTTTATTTTTTACTATAACACAAAGAAAGTGGGGGATAATGTGATTGTTATTGGAATAATGATTTTTGTGGTTATTTGTGAACTGGCGGCGATTTATGAAAAGATGGAGGGTAAAAACAATGAATAAAATAGAAATGGTTGAAACGTGTTTGAGCGGCTGCATGAAGGTTCTGGGAGAAACGCAAAATGATTTGCCGGGGGTTGCGGCAGGATGCATGGAAAAGGGTATGGAGGACATATCTGGATTTATGCAGAATGCGGTAACAGAGGATAAAGCAAGATTAAAGAAAATGATAAGCGGAGGTTATAGGAATGGCAAATATTAATTTTGATGATGGATTTGAAACATTTACAATCAATGGGGATTCCAACCGGGTTATAAAGATAAATCCAAAGGATGGAAACATCCTAATCCGATTTGATGAAGCTATGCGGGACTTAAAAAACGAATCGGAACGACTTTCAAGTATCAAAGTTAAGGCAGACGGAAGTCCTGCAGAACAGGCAGGAATATCCCTGGAGGAAAGTACTTCCAGACTTGGGGAGTTTAACCAGCTTATCAACGACAAGATGGATTATATATTTAATGCCGATGTAAGACAGGCTGCTTTTGGGAGACAGTCTCCCCTTTCCATTGTTGGTCCAGATAACCGCTTTCTGTTTGAGATATTCTTAGAGGCAGCTTTGGAAGCGGTTCGCGACAAGCTGGAGGTTGCAACAAAAGAAATGGAATCCCAAGCAGGAAAGTATACAGGCCAGTACAAACAGGCAGCAGACAACGGGAGCAAGTACCCATTCCCTGTAAAGTAGGTGTTATATGAGTTCTGATGAAAAAATGATTGAAGCAATAAAAAAGATTTTGTCCAGGGGAAATACGGCAGAAATAAAAAAGCGAAAAAATGATGTGATTATCCTGGAGGTAGAAAAGAAAATTACATATCAAACTAATAGATAGAGTGGTATCTGTTAAAGGCTAAATGGAGCCGGGAATTTTGCGATATATGCAAGATTTCCGGCTTTTTCTGTCTCTTAGGAAGTGAGGAACTGGGATATTGAAAGCAGATGGAAATATTGTTATTGATACAAAAATCAATTCAGATGGGATGCAGCGTGGTATATCAGAAATTAAAGGCTCCATGACAAAGCTGGGTGGCATAGTGAAAGGCATCGGTAAGGCCATTATTACCGCTTTTGCGATAAAGCAGATTGTGCAGTTCGGTAAAGAATGTTTGGAACTGGGGTCCGATTTGGCAGAGGTACAAAACGTTGTAGATGTGACTTTTCCCAGCATGACAAAACAGGTGGATGATTTCGCAAAGGCGGCGGCTGATTCCTTTGGGCTTTCTGAGACGATGGCGAAAAAATATGTCGGTACGTTTGGAGCAATGTCTAAATCTTTTGGTTATTCAGAAAGCGCGGCCTATGATATGGCTACGGCATTAACCGGGTTAACAGGTGATGTCGCAAGTTTCTATAACTTGTCGCAGGAAGAAGCATATACAAAATTAAAATCTGTGTTCACGGGCGAGACGGAATCGCTTAAGGAATTAGGCGTTGTCATGACGCAAAGTGCATTAGACCAATATGCTCTTGCAAATGGTTTCGGAAAAACCACTAATAAAATGACGGAGCAGGAAAAGGTTGCCTTACGCTTGCAATTTGTACAGAACCAGCTTTCAGCGGCAAGCGGTGATTTTGCCCGCACATCGGATTCATGGGCCAACCAGGTAAGGATTTTTCAGTTAAGGCTACAGTCTTTAAAGGCTACGATTGGACAAGGGCTTATAAACCTGTTTACGCCTATTATAAAGGCCATAAATGTATTCCTTGAACGGTTGTCAACAGCAACCACGGCATTTAAGAATTTCACGGAAACGGTAATGGGTAAGAAGTCTGTAAATAGCGGAGTTGCACAAGCGGCTGGCGAAATGGCAGAGGTACAGGCTGGATATGAGGGCGCGGCTGATGGTGCGGAGGACTTTGCAGATGGAGTAAAGGACGCGGGCAAACAGGTAAAGAAATCATTAGCACCCTTTGATAACCTGATACAGATTCAGCGTGATGCAGAGGAAGGTTCTGAAAATACAGGAGATAGCAATATAATGCCGCCGGGACTGTCCCCTGATGAACAGCAGACAGAATCACCGTTTTTAAATAATGTCATGGAAACCCTGGAGGCAATCAAACAAAGACTGATTGAGATAGGGGGAATCTTTCAATCGGGGTTCTGGCAAGGCCTGGGGGATTACAAGCCTGTCCTGGATTCAATAAAGACAAACATAGCAAGTATTGGCGATAGTCTGAAAGATATTTTTACGGACCAGGGCGTTATGTCGGCCTTTAATACCATGTTGGATACTATTTCCTACAACCTGGGAAGAACTGCCGGGGCGTTTTCCAGTGTTGGACTGACAATAGCTGATAATCTGACAGGGGGAATAGCATTATATCTTGAAAGTGCAAAAGACAGAATCAAGGGTTATCTGATAAGTATGTTTGATATCACATCAGAAATCAGTACCATAGGCGCTGATTTTGCGGTGGCGGTAGCGGATATTTTTTCAGTATTCAGAAGCGATACAGCAAAGCAAATCACGGCTGATATTATAGCAATCTATGCAGATATATTCATGGGAATTACTGAATTATCGGCAAAGTTGTTCAGGGATGTGTTGGACACGATTCTTACCCCATTTGTAGAGAACAAAGATAAGATAAAAGAAGCTCTTACAAATACGATGGAGCCAATAAAAACCGTCCTTGATTCTATTTCACAGGGCATAACTGAGACATTCGAGAATTTAAACAAGATGTATGACGAGCATATTGCTCCGCTGTTTGAATCTATTAAGAATGGGCTGTCTGAAATCCTGGGGAATCTGCTGGATGGTTATAACAAGTACATTGCCCCAACCCTTCAAAAACTGGCAGATAAATTCTCAGAAGTATATGAAGGTACGATACAGCCGCTTATCAATAAAATCATTGAGCTGATAGGGAAAGTTGCAGATTTAATCAAGGTAATATGGGATGAATATTTAAAGCCTTTACTTAGTTGGATATCTTCCAACATACTGCCCGTTGTTGCCCCTATACTGGAGACAATAGGCACGTACCTGCTTAACCTGATTGACACGGCGGCATCTGTTTTGGATGGGCTGATAACGGCCTTTTCTGGAATCATAGATTTCCTGACAGGTGTATTTTCTGGAGATTGGGAAAAAGCTTGGGAAGGTATCAAGGAAATATTCGGGGGTGTTATTGATGCCATAATGGGCCTTGTGGAAGGTCTGATAACGTCACTAGGCGATTTTATTAGTGGAGGACTAGAAAGTATTGGCGCAATCATAAAAACGGCGCTAAGCGGCCTTTTAGGGGCGGTAGAGGAAGCATGGAAGCGTATTTCCAGTACCGTTAAGGGATTATGGAATGCTTTAAAAGGAGATGCACAGAACATATTTGAAGGAATCGGACGGGCCATAGAATCAGTGTGGGATTCTGTAATGAATAAGACTACCGAAATATGGAACAGTATTGTGACGGTAATAAAGAATACGATAGCGAAGATTGTTTCAGGTATCGAGGGCATGGTAAATTCGGTGATATCCGGGATAAACAAAATTATCGAAGCAATCAATAGGGTAATGGATAAGGTGGGAATTGCAATCCCTGCCATCCCTAATTTGAACCTATCAAGCAAAACCAGTTATCCAGCCTCTGCCTATGCAGCAGTACCATTTAGAATGCCAATGCTTGCAACTGGTACAGTAGTGCCACCACGGGCCGGGATGTTTGCTGCTATCTTGGGAGATAACCCAAAGGAACCGGAAGTGGTATCCCCTTTATCAACTATGAAGCAAGCTCTTAAGGAAGCGTTGGCAGAAAGCAATATATCTGGTGGAAACCAGATTGCTAAAGCGGAGCTAATACTTGATGGTACAAGATTTGGTCAGCTTGTAGTCAAATTCGGAAACAACGAAAAGAATCGTGTGGGTGTAAGAATGGTTACGGAAGGAAGTATATAAAAATCCCGCTGTCGTTTTTAAATGGGTGATGGCAGCGGGAAAGTCACATTGCTTTAATTATATCAGAAGGATGGTGTATAAGCAATGAGGACAAGGGACAAGAGCTTAAGCGATTACGGAATAGATTGCAGCCGGACGGCTGAATTAATGGAACTTGCCAGACTGGAAGAAAACAAAGGCTTAATATGCAAGGCGGCTGAATTAAGTAATCCAGGACTATCTACTTTTATTATTGAATCTCTCACACAAAAAAGAGGGTATGACCGTATTTATATTAAATCGTATATTCCCGCTAAACGTGATGATTTTTACGCATACCGCAGGAAAACATTAGCATTGTTTAGTCTGCTGCTGGAAGGGAAAGCGCCTATAATACCGAGGGACAGGAGGATACAGAGAAATTCCCGCATAGCTAGTTAAAATAGCAGGAAGGGCATTCTGATGCTTTCTATGGGGTATGGACGGCTAATATCTGCTTACGGAAACTTACGCTTGCACAGTATAGGAACCAGATTAAACCAGACATTTTTACAATATACCCCTAAATAACCCTAAAACCATAAACATCATGTATACGGTTCATCGACCACCAAATGGTTGTCGTTCAATAAAACCTTAGAAAACCTTAGTTTTATGTTTATAGCAGAAAGAAAATTAATCGTAAGAAATGAAGTGAGATTTAAAGGTTGTGCATCAGACGCACGATAAAATTGTCATGGGCGAGAGCCATGACAATTTACTATTTGAATTGGGATACCCCGGCAGAGGTACGGCGCTCACTGGTCCACGTCAATAATTGGGTGGTCAATGGAGAAATAACGGCAAAGGAGGCGAATGCTATATTTTATTCGGCTAATCTTATTCTTAAAGCATTAGAGCAAGAAAAACAGTGATATCACCAACTTATCGTAACGTGTCGGTGAGACAGGCACGTTGGAAATGCTCTTGTCGCTGGGGTACGCAAAGAGTCCATCACCCAGGCAGAGCACATCTGCATATTATCGGAATGCGGCTATGCGAAGCTGATTAAGATAATGAATACTGGCCTGGGGCGGTGAAATACCGGGTCAGTATTTTTCTACCCCAGGACAATCAGATAATGCTTTATGATATCATAGTTTGAAACTGCGCAAAAGTGCGCACAAAAAAAACAAAATAGACTAAACTAAACGCTATCCCTCTGCCGGTATCAACTATAGGCACATATACGTTGACGAATGCACAAAATGCACTAAAATGCATACAAAAAAAAGTCCGGGTCAAAAATGAGGTACAATTTTATGACAATCCGATTGGGCAGTGAAACAGTCCTGCCTTAGATGAGTGTGAGTCAAGGGGGATAGAGTAGGTGGGAAGCGATTTGTTAGGTCTGGACAATACTGGAATGAGTTAGGACAATGCAGCTCTGCCTATGTCCAGGTATACCCTATTTCCGGGCATACCTGATGGATTTCACGGCGGAAAATTCCGCCGCCAAAAAGACATTTTTCCAAAAATGGAAGAAAGTATAGGAGGCAAGCAAGAGAGTTACATGATGGACTGGAAATTAAGAGCAACTTCACGACATGGTTTGACCGTATGTGTGAGTATGGTTTTACTGAAAACGATTATACGGTTATGTGGAGCGATTCCAAAAATGGAAACGCTGTAGAGTTTGAGAAAATGCGGATTACATATTGGTTACTCAAAAAAGAGTAAAACCTCAGAAATCGGCGGAAGACCATCAATAGACTATGAAATCACTGTAGACATGGCAAAGCAGATTTGCATGAGGGATTGGAGATTAGAACTGAATTCGTAAAGTGGTTTTCAAGGATGTGTAAGTACGGTTTTTTCAATAAAATGGACTATTTTAGAGGTTATCGTCAAAAATGACAAAAACTCAAAAGGCGGTAGGAAGCAACAGATTTATATGATTTACTTTGGAAGTGATGAAATGACCAGCGTACTTACACCTCCGGAGGTTCAAAACAACGGCGGTGTGCAGATTAGAGAGCTTCAAGACTATATTGTTTCTGTTGACACAGCAAAGCATATCTCACAGCCGAATTTCCGGCTGTGAGATAACCACTGCCCTATTTCGGGGCAGAGGGCAGGACAAGATTGTTACCTCCTTGCTGCTTCCCACTGGTATACCCTACCAGCGTACCTATTGCTACGGTGGTAAGGGGAGTTTTCCCCATACCTGGAAGAAAGTTATTGGTTGCTCCATTTTATTATTTTTTCTCATTTAAAATATCCTTTACATTATGAACTATATGTTTACTTTGTTCTTGAATATAGTTAGATTCTATGAAAAGGTCTGCCCAATTTTGGGGAGCCCCCAATCCGCTGGTTATGTTTTGGTTTACGCTGGTGCTCATGTTTCTTTAGGTGTCGTGTTTCGCGACACCCTATGGGTGTACGGCGTTTTACAGTACACTCTGCTGCATTCGTTTAAGTTACATTCCAAATAAATCCGCATGGGTTCCGGTTCGCTGCAACAGCAATTCTGTTTCGGTTTGCTGGTAAATCAATAACCAATCGGGCTGCAAATGGCATTCTCTGTAACCGACATAGTTTCCTGATAAATTATGGTCCTTATTCTTTTCTGGCAATGGGGCCGGGATTCTTAATGTGTCAACTGCATTCTGAAATATGGATACATCAAGGCCGCGTTTCACACAAGTTTTGAAATCTTTCTTGAATCTGGTAGAATACCGCACATCTAACATGGTCAGTCCTCCATCAGTTCGTTTATAAGGTCCTCGGTGCTTCCGGTAAAAAGATGGCCTCCCCCGTTCTCTAGCTCTGCAAATGCTTCCAATGTTTCAGCATTGGGTATTTCATCCGGGATAGCAGCTCCTTGGAGATATGGGATTATAAAAACAAGCTTACCTTCGGGAATCTGGTCAATTAAGCTTTTGGCTAAGTCTCTATTACTCATGGTTTTACGCTCCTTTCTGCAATGATATCAAAGTTTTAATTGGCTAAAATCAATAGAGAATCCTGGATAAATCCTTACGGGGATTGAATCATTAAAGGAATGGATAACCGGGCTGTCCCCATGCTCCATATCATACACAAGGATTATCTGCCGTAATGGGTCTACAATCCAATATTCACGGACACCAGCTTCACGGTATAAGGATAACTTGGTGTAATAGTCCATAGGCTTGCTACTGGGGGATACAATCTCAATAATCCAATCTGGCGCACCGTTGCAGCCCTTACTGTTCAATTTGTCTTTGTCGCAAATAACGGATATATCTGGCTCCAGGTAGTTTGTATTACTCTTTTCATCCTCTGCCTGGAGGAACACGGCAAACGGAGCCGGGAATACCTCGCAGGAACCATTATTGTTGCGGATGTGGTTTCCTATCTCCAGGTGCAGGAATGACAATGTTCTTTGATGGGCTGTGCTGGGTGGGGCCATGTAATAAATCTGTCCGTTAATTAGTTCAGCCCGTTCACCTTCTGGCAGATTGTAAATATCGTCAATGGTATGGATTCTTTCTTGTGGTAATGGCATAGGGTCACACTCCTTCCTGGGCGGCGTTATCAGATTCGATAGTTTGTGTAATGGCGCGATTGATAAAACCATTTAGGCTTTCACCATGTATTTCAGCGTGTTTCGATATGTCAGTTTTCTTCCCTTTAGGTACAGTGAGATTAATTCTGTCATAATTGTTACTGATATATTTATTTACTGCTTTTTGCTGGGCTTTGCTTATTTTGCTTTCCTCTGCCATAGATTCATATTTCCCCTTTCATTAGGTGATAAAAGTTAAAATCACCTATTTTCATTATACCCATATTGTAGCACTAATATCTACTTGCGTAAATATACAAATTTCACAAATATATTTGCGCAAATATATGAAGTATGCCAATGGACTATTTGCGCAAATAGATATATACTATATACATAGCAAGGAACACAAAACAAAAGCAGCCGGGGCAGACAATCCCCCACAAACCTATCAATCGTACCTGTGAGCCGAAAGCAATAGACACGCAAGACTGATAGGGGCTGCGGATTCAATCCCGGTGAGAATCAACCATTTATTATGAAAAGGAGATTATGATATGAGTGCAATGGACTACATTGACATTCAGTGTCCAACTGCTGCGGAAATGTTTGGACTGATGCCAAAAGGCAGTAGCAGGCCATTAAGATTTGAAATATTGGGGTATGCAGAGTTAGAAGATGGACAGCGCTTCCCGATTTTGGGGAAAATCCTTCCGATTAATAAAACGATTCCTGTCAAGTTGGGAGAAATAGAGAAATAATCAAAATAAAGCTGATGAAAAAAAATATTAAGATAGGTTAAATTATTGAGAACACTGATTTTAAAACAAGATTAGTGTTCTTTTCTATATATCCAAAAACCCATTCGCATAAATTACGAAAGTAGTGAATGGGCCTTTGGATATATGTCATATTTAAGTAAAGGGATTATTTCTTTATATAGTGACCGGAGCCGTATATTTTGTGCAAGTATTGGGTTTTGTTTAATCCGTATTCCATAATTAGATTTCCTTCTGCGTCTGCATCGTGTCACGATTCATTGTTTCGTCTATTGCACGATTAATAAAGGAATTTAATGTTTCTCCGCTTAATTCAGCATGAGCTTTTATTTCTTCTTTTTTCCCTTTGGGTTTTACGGTTAATTCGATGCGGTCATAATTTCGTTTCACATATTCATGCACCGCCTTTTGCTGCGCTTTGCTGATTTTGCTATCTTCTGGCATTTTATCACCTTCTTTCATTTTTAGGTAAATGGAGTGACGAATAATAAATACACCTTCTCTACCATACCAATATTATAGCAAAAAAGTCTATTCACGTAAATATACAAAATTCACAAATATATTCACGTAAATATATAAATGATGCCAATAGACTATTCACGTGAATAGATATATAATGTAGTTATAAGGATGAAACAAACGAACAGCCCGAAAAGTTGTGAAGCTGAAAACCATATACCTGTGAGTGAGCAATAGAGCAAAACCAATAGCCAGGAAGATGATTCAGCCGGACAAGGAAGGAGACAGAAATCATGAAGTACAATCTTCAAAAAATCATGCTGAGAGCATGGAGGCTTTACCGGGAGAAAAAAGAACTTTCTTTTGCAGAGTGTTTACACAGGGCATGGTTATCTGCAAAGGCAGAGGCAATCAACGCAAAGAGAATTGAAGAAGCAAAGGCCACGGCAGGAGTTGAGGAAGAAACAAATACCTGGAACGGCTGGAAACAGTTAGGATATGAAGTTATTCATGGAAGCAAGGCCCTGTTTGGTACTGAACTGATATGGGGAAGCCGGGGAGATGGGAAAGCTTATAAGGCCCGATTCTTTGGACGCTCACAGGTACATGAGATTGCAATAGCATAAGAAAAAGCCTCTGCCAGTGCTACCAACACTGACAGGGGCCAACGAAACAGCCGGGGCCGTTCCTAATCACATAGGTATATTAGCATGGCCCCTAATAAAAAGAAAGAGGTAAATTGAAAATGTATCATTTAATTGATGAAAAAAGAAGATTATACGCTTGCAACGTGGCAGAAATTACACTGGAGGATTCGTATTGTATATTACAGTCATGGGGCGGTAAGCATTCGCTATCAGAGGTAGTGGTATTTTATTCCGTGACACAGAACGCAGTTGTTATAAATGAGAATTGCAAGGATTTTAATAGCATTGTTATGTTATGCCGGGGCTTTTTGGATGCAGATGCAGAAACATTGGAAGATGTTGAAAAGGGCAACCTTGAAGGAAACACATGGGAGCCAGTTTGTCGTGTGCTGCTGAAGGCAAGGGCGATGATGGACTTTAAAGACAATATGGAGATGCTTTCCCATCAGAAGCCTGGGAAGGAATATCACTTGATGGACTGGCGTACATATAATCACTTGATGCAGGAGCAGCAGTTTTTTAATATATTCCAGTACGGCGTTATCATGGGTAAAAGGACTGAACGGGCAAGGAGGGCAAAGTAGATGCACTATCCAATTAATATAGAAATGCTTATGGAGATGGCCAAAACTGCCGGAATAAATGAATTGTCAAAGACGCTTTTAGGGCAGATGGCAAGGGTGTTAAACAATATTTATAAGATGGGTATGGAATATTCAACCGAAGATTTTGTTTTCACGCCCGAAATCGTAAGGGAAGCACATCAGAGGGTATATGGTAAGCTTTTAGTGAATGAAGAAGTAAACCAGCGATTCTATGAACTGCTGTCTGAATGGGGAAATGATGCGTTCCAGGCGGGTGCGGCTAATGATAAACATACTGTCAGGTTATCCAGTATATCTATTTCCAGAAGAAATTCTGGTACAAGGCCGACAAAAAAGAAGATGGAACAGGCTAGGCAGTTCTATGAAAAGTACGGTGTATATAAAAGGGAAATTGTGATTGATGAACACGGGGTATTGATGGATGGATACACCACATATCTACTTATGTGTGAACAAGGTAAGGATATGGTGCCAGTAAGACGAATAAGGAGACAGGGGATTAAAGCGGTATTCAATGAAGGTGGCAAGCAATACCAGTGGGAAATCCCCTTGAAATTGATAGATAAGATAGCTCCGGGGGATAGGGTGGTAGTGGAAACATTTTATGGTCCGCAGCGGGTGACAGTTAAAGAGATTATCCCTCTTGCCAAAAGAACAGGCCGAAAAGTACGGCAAATAGAAGAAAAAGAGAACTAATCAAAGTCCCAGGATGTCATTTATATGTGGCATACTGGGGCATTTTATTGACTAACATTTGACTAACAAAGTTGCATCAAGAAAAATTGGTGGAAAATAGGATATTGCCTAGAAATGGCTTAAATACGTACTTTTTTGAATGACACAATCTAATAAAATGTGTTGAAAATACCGATTTTTAAAATTCGTAATGCGTGGGTCGCCGGTTCGAGTCCGGCCAGTGGCTCTGTGAAACCCTTGTGAAATCAAGGGCTTTTTTTGTTTTCTGTAACTTTAAGCCCAACCATGTAAATTGTATTGAAAAATACCGGGTGATATGGTAAATTCTAATTAATACATCTGCACGGGCAATGGATGAACAGGGGCCAGCGGCTGCAAGGAAGGATGGAATTTATGAGAATAGAGGCATTAAAGTACCAGACCGACAAGAAGGAAGACATCATTATTTTTGTGGATTACAATGAGGTGTACAGCGAGGGATATCATGTACAGTGGTCCATAGCCGATATTGCCTACCGGAGGCCGCCTTCGAGAAACTATATCTTTTTAAGCGATACATACCGGGATGACAGTGAGTACTACATACTGCCGCCGGAAGAAAAAACCGCATATGCTTTAAAGAGGCAAAAGGAGTTTGCAGGGGAAGAAAAGCTGAAAGAGGCCCTGGTTTCCGCCTGGAATATCATCCGTCCTGATACGGATTCCATATTGGGGATGTGAGAAGGGTTAAAATCATGGTTTTGCGGAAGCCGGCAGAGCCAAAGGCCGTATAACCACACCATAAAATCAAAGGGGAATGCTATGACAACGGCATTCCCCTTTCTGACATTCTGCTCTGTTTTTCGGCCTGATGCAGCAATACCACTGTTCCGGCCGTTCCATCAGCGCCATTACCCCGGCGGGCACAGGCGCCAAAAAATCCGCCATTTCCTCACCTCTCATTTTCATAGCCGTATTTCACGTACTCCATCATCTGGTCCGTGGTTTCCTCATTTCGTATAAAGCCCTTGAGGATGGAATGAATCCTGGCTGTCCGGCTGTCCTCCGGTTCATTGCCGCCCATATCCGCATCCAGCTGGTCACGCATCTCAAAGAGCGTATCCTTTTTCTCCGGCATCGGAAGCTTCATTGCCTTGGCAATGGTCCCGATGGCGCAGTAGGCTTCCAGCGGGGACGTCATGGGAGCGGGAGGCTCAAACCGGGCCTTGATGTCCAGGGCCATTTTTATGATATAAGACATGTCTCAACACCTCTTTTTCAAAGATAGGAATATCATACCACAAAAATCCCGCTTTGTCCTCCCCGTTAAGATTCCGTAAAAATCCCTGGGGAACAGGCGCAGTAATTTAAATCCTAATTGCTGTTAGTTTCAGCTTATGATATGATATATGGGTGAATGACTTGCCGAAATGACGGAATACTTTAGACATAGGAGTAAAGATGTATGAAAAACCCAAGATTTAAAAATTATATATACTGGGGAACAACGGCGCTGGCCGTGGTTGCCTGCAGCGTTGCATTTGGATTTTTCCTGTCGCGTTTTGAAATTGTATCAAGGGCAGCGGGAAAAATCGTATCCATATTGATGCCCATTATCTACGGGGCAGTGCTGGCCTATCTGATGCTGCCTATCTATAACAAGACCAGGGCCTATACAGCAGGAAAACTGAAACGCTGTATTAAGGACGCACGCACGGCAGACGGTCTGGCTAAGGCCGCCGGTACGCTGGTAAGCCTGCTTCTGCTCGTTGCCATTGTCTGCGGATTGTTCTGGATGGTCATTCCCCAGATTTACACCAGTATTATCGGCCTTCAGGAAAGCCTGGGAGAGAACATCAATAACCTGAGTCTCTGGCTCATGAAGATGTTTGAGGATAACCCCACCATTGAACAGACCATCATGCCTTTTTATGAGCAGGCCGCCACGGAGTTCCAGAACTGGCTGACCACAGACCTGGTGCCCAATATGTCTAAAATCATAGGCGAGCTCTCCACCGGCATTTTAAGCGTGGTCACAGTTGTGAAGAACATACTGATTGGCGTCATTGTCATGGTTTATTTCCTCAACATCAAGGACACCCTGTCGGCCCAGAGCAAGAAGATTGTCTACAGCCTGCTGAAGCTTAAGGACGCCAACCGGCTGGTAAGCGAGGTGCGTTTTGCCCACACTGTATTCGGAGGTTTTATAACCGGAAAGCTGTTGGATTCCCTGATTATAGGAATCATGTGCTTTTTTGCCATGCAGTTTTTAAAAATGCCCTATGTGCTGCTGGTCAGTGTGATTATAGGCGTGACCAATGTGATTCCGTTTTTCGGCCCCTTTATCGGAGCCGTGCCCAGCGCTTTTCTCATATTGCTGGTGAGCCCCATGAAATGTCTGTATTTCCTTATTTTCATCCTGGTGCTCCAGCAGTTTGACGGCAATATCCTGGGGCCGAAAATCCTGGGGGATTCCACGGGACTTCCCAGCTTCTGGGTATTGTTTTCCATCCTGCTGTTCGGCGGCTTGTTCGGATTTGTGGGAATGATTATTGCGGTGCCGCTGTTTGCCGTCATTTACAGGCTTACAGCCACCTATGTGAGCAGCGCGCTGAAAAAGAAGGATTTATCAGCCAGGACAGAGGATTACCTGAGCCTGGATTATATTGACGAAGAAGACAGGCATTATGTTGACCGGGAGAGGGAGGAGTAAAAACATCATATAAGTATTGAGGGAGGAAAGCAATGAGTGATTTGCAGACAAGGTATCTGGAACGGCTTGCTGAATTGTATCCAACCATAGCGGCCGCTTCCACAGAGGTGATTAATCTGGAGGCAATCTTAAACCTGCCAAAGGGGACGGAACATTTCCTCACGGATATCCACGGTGAGTACGAGGCGTTTTCCCATGTGCTGCGAAACGGTTCGGGAGCTGTACGGCGCAAGGTAAACGATGTGTTCGGAAACACCCTGAGCAGCCAGGACAAGCAGACCCTGGCCACCCTGATTTATTATCCCAGGGAGAAGATGGCCCAGATACTTGAACATGCCAGGAACCGGGAGGACTGGTACAAGATTACCCTGTACCGCCTTATTGAGGTGAGCAAGCGCGCTGCCAGCAAATACACCAGGTCCAAGGTGCGCAAGGCCCTTCCCCAGGAATTTGCCTACGTGATTGAGGAGCTGATTACGGAAAAAGTGGATGTAAGGGATAAGGAGTCCTATTACAATGCCATTATACAGACCATTATCCGGGTGGGCAGGGCAGGAGAGTTCATTGTGGCTCTCTGTGAACTGATTCAGCGCCTTATTGTGGACCATTTACATATTCTGGGGGATATATATGACAGGGGGCCGGGGCCCCACATGATTATGGACAAGCTGATGACCTACCATTCCCTGGATATCCAGTGGGGAAACCACGACGTGCTGTGGATGGGGGCTGCTGCGGGCCAGAAGGGGTGCATTGCCAATGCAATCCGCATCTGCGCCAGATACGGCAACCTGGATATCCTGGAGGACGGATACGGCATCAACCTGCTGCCGCTGGCAACCTTTGCCCTGGATACCTACGGAAATGACCCCTGTGCCTGTTTCCAGCTTAAAGGGGCAAATGCCAGCAGTCCCAGTGAGACGGAACTGAATATCAGGATGCATAAAGCTATATCTGTCATCCAGTTCAAGGTGGAGGGGCAGATTATAAAGGAGCACCCGGAATTCTGCCTGGATGACCGTAGCATGCTCCACCGCATTGATTTCGGCAAGGGGACAGTCCGGCTGGAAAGCGGCGACCATGAGATGCTTGACTGCCATTTTCCCACCATTGACCCGGCAGACCCTTACAGGCTTACGCCTGAGGAGGGAGCCATCATGGAACGCCTGGCAGCCGCGTTCCAGAACTGTGAAAAGCTTCAGCAGCATATGCGTTTCCTGCTGGCAAAGGGCAGCCTTTACAAAGTATATAACGGCAATCTCCTGTATCACGGCTGCATCCCCTTAAACAAGGACGGCAGCTTTAAAGAGGTGGACATATACGGCCGGAAATATAAAGGAAAGCCCCTCTATGAGTGTCTGGACAGTTATGTGAGGAAGGCGTTTATGGCAGTGGACCCGGTGGAGCGGGCAAAGGGCAGGGATATATGCTGGTATATCTGGCTTCATCAGGACTCCCCCTTGTTCGGCAAGGATAAGATGGCCACCTTTGAGCGCTATTTCCTGGCGGACAAGGAGACCCACAGGGAGGAGAAAAATCCATATTACTGTATGCTGGAGGATGAGAATACAGTGGGCCGCATCCTGGAGGAATTCGGCCTGTCACCCCAGGAAGGACATATTGTCAACGGCCATGTGCCGGTCAAGTCCAAAAATGGGGAGAATCCTGTAAAATGCGGCGGAAAGGTGCTGGTTATTGACGGCGGTTTTTCCAGGGCATACCAGAAGGAGACAGGAATCGCAGGATATACGCTGATTTATAATTCTTACGGCCTGATTCTGGCTGCCCATGAGCCCTTTGAGTCCACGGAGGCTGCAATTGAGAAGGAGAGTGACATACACTCAGAGAGTACCATTGTAAAACGTGTGTCCAGCCGGAAGCTGGTGGGGGATACGGATGTGGGCAAACAGCTCAGGACAAAGATTAAAGACCTGGAAATGCTTTTGGAAGCCTACCACACAGGCGCGATTGTGGAACGCTTTCCTGTGAGATAAAAGGATAGGCACAATTTTTAGATTGTGGCCGTCACAATAAGTTGACTTTGACAAATCTTTGTGATATAGTAATCAGGATGATGCAGGTGCATCACAGGTCAAGGGAGACATGATGTATTAAAGTCGCCCTTATTTTATTTAAATCAATAGAGGAGGAAGTAATTATGAAGAAATTTATGGCGTTATCCATGGCCGCCATCATGGCGTTCACTGTGTCGGGATGCGGCTCCAAGCCGGCAGAGACAACAGCAGCAGGCACCACGGCGGCAGAGACTGCAGCAGAAGCAGATACCACGGCAGCAGACACGGAAGCGGCCGGTGAAACCAGCGCAGCCGCCCCGGGCAAGAAGTATATCATCAATACAGATACCACCTTTGCCCCCTTTGAGTTTGAGAATGAGAAGGGCGAGATGGTAGGTGTTGACCTGGATATCTTACAGGCAATTGCCCAGGACCAGGGATTTGAATATGAGGTGGTTCCGGTGGGATTCTCCGCAGCAGTGACCGCGCTGGAGGCCGGCGAGTGCGACGGCGTGATTGCCGGCATGTCCATCACAGATGAGAGGGTACAGAAATATGATTTTTCAGAACCCTACTATGATTCCGGCGTTGGCATGGCTGTCCTGTCTGATTCCGATATTACCTCCTACGACCAGTTAAAGGACCGTAAGGTGGCTGCCAAGATTGGTACAGAGGGCTGCACCTTTGCAGAGTCCATTGCGGACCAGTATGGTTTTGAGGTAATACAGTACGAGAGCTCATCCGATATGTATCAGGCCGTACTGGCCGGAGAGGCAGCTGCCTGCTTTGAGGATTATCCGGTTATCGGTTATGAGATATCCAGGGGACTGGGACTTACCCTTCCCACACCAATGGAAAAGGGTTCCTCCTATGGTTTCGCAACCTTAAAGGGCGCTAATCCGGAGCTGGTGGAGATGTTCAACAAGGGACTGGAGAACATCAAGGCAAGCGGCAGGTACGACGAGATATTGGATACATATATTGCAAAATAAAGACTGCCGGGCAAAAGCCGTCAGGCAGTGCTGCCAGACGCCGGCTCCTGCGGGTTGCAGGGCCGGCGCCTCAATGCCGGTATTTTTAAGGCGGGTGTTTCAACACCGCCTTATGAATGCCGTCTTTTCAATGCCGGCGGGTTATGGATGAATTTAAAGCAATTACACGAAGGCCATGTCAGGCTTTGCTTAAGTGCTTTAAATTTGGCTATAACATTCCATGGGTGCAAAGCACCTCCCTGGAATGACGCACGTCAACGAATAATCAGAAAAGGATGATAGTATGCAGATAGTAAACATCATAACACAGTATTACCCATCATTTTTTAAGGCCCTGGGAATCACCCTGCAGATGACCGTGATATCGCTGCTCTGCGCAACGGTGCTGGGTGTTATTTTCGGCCTGTTCAAGGTCTCTGACTTTAAGATATTAAAACTCATCGCCGATGTCTATATTGATATCATCCGGGGAACGCCCCTGCTGGTACAGGTCATGATTATGATGTACGGCGTGGGAAGCGTCCTGAAGCCCTATGGTTTCCAGTGGAGCAATATAGGCGGCGCATTTACAGCCGGCTGTGTGGCCCTGAGCCTTAACGCGGGAGCGTATATGGCGGAAATTATCCGCGGAGGCATAGAGGCTGTTGACAAGGGACAGATGGAAGCAGCCAGAAGCCTGGGGCTTTCTTACGGCAAGGCCATGCGCAAGGTAATCCTGCCCCAGGCTTTCCGGACCATGCTGCCCTCCATTATCAACCAGTTCATTATTTCCCTGAAGGACACATCCCTTGTGTCTGTCATCGGCCCCAGGGAGCTGACCCAGAACGGTAAAATCATTGCGGCCAATTCCGCTTCCATGGTCATGCCCATCTGGATTTGCGTGGCCCTGTTTTATCTGGTAGTCTGCACCATTCTGTCCAGAATTGCCAAGTATGTGGAGAGGAGAGTGTCCTATGGAAAATAAGATTTCAGTCCATAACCTGAAAAAGAACTTTGGAAAGCTGGAAGTCCTTAAGGATATCAGCATTGAGATAAGAGAGGGGGAAGTGGTGTGCATGATAGGCCCCTCCGGCTCCGGCAAGAGCACCTTTCTGCGGTGTCTGAACCGCCTGGAGAAGATTACATCCGGCCATGTGGTGGTGGACGGCCATCCCATGTCCGACCCTAACACCAATATCAACAAGGTGCGGGAAAACATCGGAATGGTGTTCCAGCATTTTAACCTGTTCCCGCACCTTACGGTGAGGGAGAATATTACGCTGGCTCCCACGGAGCTTAAAATCATGGGAAAAGAGGAGGCCGGTAAAAAGGCCCTTGAACTGCTGGCCAGGGTGGGTCTGGCGGATAAGGCGGAGGCCTATCCGGGACAGCTCTCCGGCGGACAGAAGCAGAGAGTGGCCATAGCGCGCTCCCTTGCCATGAATCCTGATATTATGCTCTTTGACGAGCCCACATCCGCCCTGGACCCTGAGATGGTAGGGGAGGTGCTGGAGGTCATGAAGCAGCTGGCGGCCGACGGAATGACCATGGTGGTGGTCACCCATGAGATGGGATTTGCCAGAGAAGTGGCAGACCGCGTGGTGTTTATGGATGACGGCTACATTGTGGAGGAAGGCACTCCCGAGGAAGTGTTCGGAAATCCCAGGGAGGAACGGACCAGGAGCTTTCTGGATAAGGTGCTTTAGGCAGCAGACAGGCTGCCCGGTCCCGGCGGACCGGACGGCCTGTTTTTATTCCGGCCTGGGGCCTGAACCGGATTTGTAGAAAATAATGCAGAAAATTTTACAAAAATAAGAAAATACACTTGAATTTTCCAAAATACATGGTATAATATCAGTGTTGTGCAGATGTAGTTCATCGGTAGAACACCAGCTTCCCAAGCTGGGGAGGCGGGTTCGATTCCCGTCATCTGCTTTTAAGGCCTTGCAAGTGTGCAGGGCTTTTTTGTTGTCCCGGGACAGGGTATTCCGGTCTGTAAGTCCGGGATACAGAAGGCGCCGCGGGGTGTATGCGGGAATTTCTCACGGCCGGAACTTGCCAAAACAATTTAAATATGGTTTAATACTATAAGACGAAACATATGTACGCATCTGTACATAGCAATATGGAGGAATAGAATGGCAAAGGAACAATATAATGCGGACAGTATTACGGTGCTGGAAGGGCTGGAGGCGGTCCGTAAGCGTCCTGGTATGTATATAGGAGGCGTGGGCTCCAAGGGGTTAAACCATCTGATTTATGAAATCATAGACAATGCGGTGGATGAGCACCTGGCCGGATTCTGCAGCAGCGTATGGGTGACATTGGAAGCCGACGGTTCCTGTACGGTCCGTGATAACGGCCGCGGCATTCCGGTGGGACTTCACAAGAAGGGCATATCCGCTGCAAGAATCGTACTGTCCACCCTTCATGCAGGCGGTAAATTCGATAACGACGCTTATAAGACCAGCGGAGGACTTCACGGTGTGGGTTCCTCCGTAGTTAATGCTCTTTCAGCCCATATGGACCTTAAGGTTTACAGGGACGGCTGCATCTATCACGATGTGTATGAGAAGGGAAGGCCGGTCATTAAGCTGGAAAACGGGCTCCTCCCTGTGATTGGAAAGACAAGGGAGACTGGTACCTGTATCAATTTCCTGCCTGACGGCGATATATTTGAGAAAACACGTTTCAAGGCGGACTGGCTTAAGAGCCGTCTTCATGAAACCGCATACTTAAACCCCAGCCTGACCCTTTACTATGAGAACAAACGGCCCGGAGAGGGGGAAAAGGTGACCTTCCATGAACCGGAGGGCATCGTTGCCTATGTGCGGGAGCTGAACTCCGGCAAGGCGCCTGTCCATGACCCGATTTACTTCAAGGGAACCGTGGACAAGGTGGAGGTGGAGGCCGCCATCCAGTTTGTGGATACCTTTGAGGAGAACATACTGGGCTTCTGCAACAACATCTTTACCCAGGAGGGCGGCACCCATCTGGCCGGCTTCAAGACTAAATTTACGGCCCTGATTAACAGCTATGCCAGGGAGCTGGGCATTCTGAAGGATAAGGATACCAATTTTACGGGAGCTGATACCAGAAACGGCATGACGGCCGTCATCGCTGTAAAGCATCCTGACCCCATTTTTGAGGGGCAGACCAAGACAAAGCTGGCCAGCGCCGACGCCACCAAGGCCGTGTTCACCGTGACAGGGGATGAGCTGCAGCTTTACTTTGACCGCAATGTGGAGGTGCTAAAGGGGGTTATCGGCTGTGCGGAAAAATCGGCCAAGATTCGCCGGGCCGAGGAAAAGGCCAAGACCAACATGCTGACCAAATCCAGATTTTCCTTTGACAGCAACGGCAAGCTGGCAAACTGCGAGAGCCGGGACGCATCCAGGTGCGAGATATTCATTGTGGAGGGAGATTCCGCCGGCGGCTCCGCCAAGACTGCCAGAAACCGCCAGTACCAGGCCATCCTGCCCATCAGGGGAAAAATCCTCAACGTTGAGAAGGCGTCCATGGATAAGGTTCTTGCCAACGCGGAAATCAAGACCATGATAAATACCTTTGGCTGCGGTTTTTCAGAAGGCTACGGCAATGACTTTGACATCACAAAGCTGCGCTATGACAAAATCATCCTGATGACCGATGCCGATGTGGACGGCAGCCACATTGACACCCTGCTTCTCACCTTCCTCTACCGTTTCATGCCGGAGCTGATTTACGACGGCCATGTGTATATTGCCATGCCGCCCCTGTTCAAGGTGATACCCAAGCGGGGGGAGGAGCAGTATCTGTACGATGAAAAGGAGCTGGAACGCTACCGCAAGACGCATACAGGCGACTTTACACTGCAGCGCTACAAAGGTCTGGGTGAAATGGACGCAGAACAGCTGTGGGAGACCACCCTGGACCCGGAGCGCCGGGTCCTGAAGCGCGTGGAGATAGAGGATGCCAGAATGGCTACGGAGATAACCGAGATGCTTATGGGCACCGAGGTGGGACCGCGCCGCCAGTTCATTTATGAACATGCGGATGAAGCGGAGATTGACGCATAGACAGGAGACAATTAGAACATGGCTGAAAAGATATTACGGACTGAATACAGTGAGGAAATGCAGAGAAGCTACATGAACTATTCCATGAGCGTCATCACTGCAAGGGCCATCCCCGATGCAAGGGACGGCCTGAAACCGGTGCAGCGCCGGGTCCTCTATGATATGAGGGAGCTCCGTCTGGACCACGATAAGCCCCACAGGAAATCGGCGCGTATCGTGGGCGATACCATGGGTAAGTACCATCCCCACGGCGACAGCTCCATTTACGAGACACTGGTGGTTATGAGCCAGAATTTCAAAAAGGGCATGGCCCTGGTGGACGGACACGGCAACTTCGGCTCCATAGAAGGGGACGGGGCGGCTGCCATGCGTTACACGGAGGCCCGGCTTGAGAAGTTTGCAGAGGAGGTCTACTTAAAAGACCTGGACAAAACCGTGAATTTCGTGCCAAACTACGATGAGACGGAAAAGGAACCGGAGGTGCTTCCGGTCAGGGTTCCCAACCTGCTGATTAACGGGGCCGAGGGCATTGCCGTGGGTATGAGCACAAGTATTCCTCCCCACAACCTGGGGGAGGTGGTGGACGCGGTCCAGGCATACATTGATGACCCCGAGGTGACGACACAGGAGCTGATGGAGCTGATGCCGGGACCGGATTTTCCCACGGGCGGCGTCATTGCCAACAAGAGCGAGCTGCCGCAGATATATGAGACAGGCATGGGGAAAATCAAGCTCAGGGGCAAGTTCGAGGTGGAGCTTGGCAAGCGCAAGGCAGACAAGGATAAACTGGTCATTTCGGAGATTCCCTATACCATGATTGGCGCCGGAATCAATAAATTCCTGGTGGATGTGGCTGACCTGGTGGAGAGCAAGAAGCTTACGGATGTGGTGGATATCTCCAACCAGTCCAACAAGGAAGGTATCCGTATTGTGCTGGAGCTGCGCAAGGACGCGGACATTGACAAGATAAAGAACATCCTCTATAAGAAGACAAAGCTGGAGGATACCTTTGGCGTCAACATGCTGGCCATTGCGGACGGCCGCCCGGAAACCCTGAACCTGAAGGGCATTCTGAGAAATTTCCTCAACTTCCAGTATGAGAACACGGAGCGCAAATACAATGTCCTGCTCCAGAAGGAAATGGACAAAAAGGAAGTCCAGGAAGGTCTCATTACAGCCTGCGACTGCATAGACCTGATTATAGCCATCCTGAGGGGGTCCAAGAACCTGAAGGATGCCAAGGCATGCCTTACCACCGGCGATGTGACCAACATCAGATTCAGGGTTCCCGGCTTTGAGGAGGACGCAAAGAAGCTGGCCTTTACGGAACGCCAGGCCTCCGCTATCCTGGAAATGCGTCTTTATAAGTTAATCGGACTGGAAATCCTGGCCCTGGAAAAGGAGCACAAGGAAACATTAAAGAAGATTGCCGAGTATAAGAAAATCCTGGGAAGCAGGGCTGAGATGGACCGTGTCATAAAGGAGGACCTGGCTGCCATCAAGGCTGAATTCGCAGCTCCCAGGCGCACACTGATAGAGGACGGACCTGAGGCAGTGTACGATGAGAGCGCTGTGGCTGTTCAGGAGATGGTCTTTGTGATGGACCGCTTCGGATACTGCAAGCTGCTGGACAAATCCACCTATGAGCGGAACCAGGAAACCGTGGACAATGAACAGGTCCATGTGGTGAGATGCCTGAATACGGACAAAATCTGTCTCTTTGCAGCCAGCGGCAGCCTGTACCAGATTAAGGCCATGGACGTGCCGGCCGGCAAGCTCAGGGACAAGGGAACTCCCATCGAAAACCTGAGCAAATTCGACGGCACCAAGGATACCATTGTTTATCTGACCAGCGCCGGGGACATGAAGGGCAGGACATTTATATTCGCCACCAGGATGGCCATGGTCAAACAGGTGCCGGCAGAAGAATTTGAAACCAATAACCGGGTGGTGGCAGCCACCAAGCTCCAGGATGGGGATGAACTGGCGGCCGTCATACCGGTGGAGGGCCAGACCGAGGTGGTGATTCAGACAACGGGAGGCGTGTTCCTGCGGTTTGCCCTGGAGGAGATATCCGTGCTGAAAAAAGCGTCCAGGGGCGTCCGGGGAATCCGGCTGTCCAAGAACGAGGAGCTGGAGAAGCTGTATCTGATTGGTGAGAATCCCATTGTGGATTACAAAGGCAAGGAAGTCCATTTAAACCGTCTGAAACTGGCTAAGAGAGACGGGAAAGGCAGCAAAGTGCGTCTGTAACAGAAAAGGAGGTATAATCCATGTCAGCATCCAACATACCCACGCCCCATATCGGGGCAGGCCAGGGGGAAATCGCCGGGACTATCCTGCTTCCGGGAGACCCCTTGCGGGCAAAGTACATTGCAGAGCATTTCCTGGAGGGCGTGAAACAGTTTAACGGCACCAGGAATATGCTTGGCTACACGGGAACCTATGAAGGCAGGCCGGTATCTGTCATGGGCACGGGAATGGGGTGTCCTTCCATCGGCATCTATTCTTATGAGCTGATTCATTTTTACGGCTGTAAGAACCTGATACGGGTGGGCACGGCAGGCGCCCTGATGCCGGATGTCCATGTGCGGGACATGGTGTTTGCCATGGGAGCCTGCACCACCAGCAATTTTGTCCGTCTTTTTGGCCTGCCGGGGGATTATTCCCCGGTGTGCAGCTACCGTCTGCTGGAGCGGGCCGTGTCAGTGGCAAGGGAGATGGGACTGACATACCATGTGGGCAATGTACTCAGCTCCGATATGTTTTACGCCCCTGCGAAGCAGGCGCAGGGAGGAATGACATGGGCGGACATGGGTGTCCTGGCTGTGGAGATGGAAGCAGCGGCCCTCTATGCCAATGCAGCGGCGGCCGGTGCCAATGCCCTGGCGGTGCTGACCATATCCGACTCCATGGTCACCGGCGAGGCCACCTCTGCCCGGGAGAGGGAGACCAGCTTTACACAGATGATGGAGGTGGCATTGTCCCTGGTACCCTGATGCAGTGGGGATGTTGCATACAAAAAAACGGAAATGTCTTTCTGCTGCGTACAAATGTATTTTTCTAGCGAATAAATCTTGATTTTTTCCGTTGTTTGGTATAGGATAGGGAAAGATTCGCCCCTGCTGTGAATAAATGCGGCAGTTCCGGTGGGCGGGAAAATCAGGATGATGAGGAGAATGATTGATGGAAAAGAAGCTGAAGGTTGGAATATTAGGCGCAACAGGTATGGTAGGGCAGCGTTTCATCGCCCTTTTGGAGAACCATCCGTGGTACGAGGTAGTGACAGTGGCTGCCAGCCCCCGTTCTGCCGGCAAGACCTACGAGGAAGCAGTGGGTGACCGCTGGAAGATGACCACCCCCATGCCGGAAGCTGTCAAAAAGCTGGTTGTGATGAATGTAAATGAGGTGGAGAAGGTGGCGGGAGGCGTTGATTTCGTGTTCAGCGCCGTGGATATGACAAAGGATGAAATCAAGGCCATTGAGGAGGCGTACGCAAAGACAGAGACGCCTGTGGTATCCAATAACAGCGCCCACCGCTGGACGCCGGACGTTCCCATGGTGGTGCCGGAAATCAATCCGGAGCATTTTGACGTGATTCCCTTCCAGAAAAAGAGACTTGGAACAGAGAGGGGATTCATCGCAGTAAAGCCCAACTGTTCCATCCAGAGCTATGCCCCTGTACTGACGGCATGGAAGGAATTTGAGCCATACGAGGTGGTGGCCACTACATACCAGGCTATTTCCGGCGCGGGAAAGACATTTAAGGACTGGCCGGAGATGGAGGGGAATATCATCCCTTACATCGGCGGCGAGGAAGAAAAGAGCGAGCAGGAGCCCCTTCGCCTCTGGGGAACCATAAAAGACGGCGTCATTGTCAAGGCGGAAAGCCCGGTCATCACCTGCCAGTGCGTAAGGGTGCCTGTGCTTAACGGCCACACGGCTGCCGTATTTGTAAAGTTCAGGAATAAGGTGACAAAGGAGCAGCTGATTCAGAAGCTCAGAGAGTTTAAGGGGCTTCCGCAGGAGCTTAAGCTTCCCAGCGCCCCGTCCCGGTTCATCCAGTACCTTGAAGAGGATAACCGTCCGCAGGTAACGGCAGACGTGGACTTTGAGAGAGGCATGGGTATCTCTGTGGGCCGTCTCAGGGAGGATTCTGTATACGACTATAAATTCATCGGCCTGTCCCACAACACGGTAAGGGGAGCCGCAGGCGGCGCCGTACTCTGTGCAGAGCTGCTCACTGCCAGGGGATATATCCAGCCTAAATAGGACGCGGAAGGATTCCGTATCATCATGGAGAAGGAGTGCAGACAATCATGGCAATTGAGAAAAATTCATTCGGGAAAATGCCCGACGGTACAGAAGTTTACAGATACACACTGACCAATAAGAACGGGGTATCCGCATCATTCATCACCCTGGGAGGCGTATGGGTTTCCATGGTGGTGCCTGATAAGGAGGGCACCATGGCGGATGTGGTGCTGGGATACGATGATTTGGACAGCTACCGCAGGAATCCAGCCCACTTCGGGGCGCCCATTGGCCGCAATGCCAACCGAATCGGCGGGGCTGTCATCACCATTGACGGCAGGGATTATAAGCTGGAGGCCAACAATGGTCCCAACAATCTCCACAGCGGACCGGACCTGTACCATGACAGGGTCTGGGACTGCAGTTCCTCTGAGACAGAGGCTGGCAGCAGGCTGGACTTTTATCTGGAGAGCCCGGACGGCGACCAGGGATATCCTGGCAATGCCAGAATTACCGTGAGCTATACCCTGACGGATGAGGACAGCCTTGTACTGGATTATCACATGGTCTGCGATAAGGATACGGTTGCCAATTTCACCAACCACAGCTATTTTAACCTGGCAGGGCATGACAGCGGCCAGGTGATGGAGCAGGAGGTATGGCTCAATGCATCCTGCTATACGCCGGCAGACGAGGTTTCCATTCCAACGGGAGAGATTGCTCCTGTGGCAGGCACTCCCATGGACTTTACTGAGATGAAGGCCATTGGACGGGATATAGGCGCTGATTTTGAGGCCCTTGTATTCGGAAAAGGGTATGACCACAACTGGGTGCTGGATAAGGAAGAAGGAGAGCTGGCCCTGGCGGCAAAGGCCATGGACCCGGCAAGCGGCCGGGTGCTGGAATGCTATACGGATCTGCCCGGAATCCAGTTCTACACAGCTAATTTCCTTCAGGATGAGATGCCGGGGAAGGGCGGAGCACATTATGGCTGCCGCCACGCATTCTGTTTTGAAACCCAGTATTACCCGGACGCAGTCCACAAGCCCCAGTTTCCGTCCCCCTTACTGAAGGCAGGGGACGAGTACAGGACCAGGACCGTGTATAAATTCCTGGCTAAACAGGCGTGATGCTGGTCGCATAGGCCTTGCCGTTAAGGGGCTGATAGATTTCCACAATGGCAAAATGGGGAGTCAGGTCCGGCTGCTCAGGCTCCGCTATGGTCATGAACCGGTAGTTGGTTCCGTTTACCACCTGTTTTGCCACGGCGATGGGCCGGTAGAAGTAATCGGGATGCTCCCCGATTGCATTGTAAAAGATGAATGAATCATATGTGGTGAGATATGGCTGATACTGCCAGCTTCCAGGCATGGAAGTCACCTCCGGAATGTCGTTACAGTAGTTTATGCAGGAAAACCATGAGGGTTCCGCCATAGCCGGCGCCTCATGGTTTTTTTTGATTGCTACAAAGGGAATTTAATGGTATACTATTAAAATACGCGCTCTGCCGCCGGGAAAATCCGTTGAAGGAACCGGGACCGGAGCGCGTGTGAAGAAAGTAAATGAGGGATTGGATGTCAAAATCATTATACATAGCAGAAAAGCCCAGCGTGGCCCAGCAGTTTGCCGATGCACTTAAGATACGGGGAAGGCGGGGCGACGGGTATATAGAGTCTGACCAGGCAGTTGTGACATGGTGCGTGGGACATCTGGTGACCATGAGTTATCCGGAGGCCTATGACATGAAGTTTAAGCGCTGGAGCCTGCAGACACTGCCATTCCTTCCAAAGGAATTCAAGTACGAAGTCATAGACAATGTATCCAAGCAGTTTGAAACCGTCAAGGGACTTTTGAACCGGGCTGATATTGATACCATCTATGTCTGCACGGACTCGGGGCGCGAGGGAGAGTACATATACCGCCTGGTGGCCCAGATGGCCGGGGTAAAGGATAAGAAACAGAAGCGGGTGTGGATTGACTCCCAGACAGAGGAAGAGATACTCAGGGGAATCCGTGAGGCCAAGGATGAAACAGAGTATGACAATCTGTCCGCCTCCGCCTACTTAAGGGCAAAAGAGGACTACCTTATGGGAATCAACTTTTCCAGGGTGCTGACCCTTAAATATGGCCCGGCCCTGTCAAATTACCTGGGAACCAGGTTCACGGTCCTGTCCGTGGGCAGAGTCATGACCTGTGTCATGGGAATGGTGGTGCGCAGGGAACGGGAGATACGCAGTTTTGTGAAAACTCCCTTTTACAGGGTCATGGGTTCCTTTGAGGCGGCAGGCAGGGACGGCCAGCCGGTTCCCTTTGAGGCGGAGTGGAAGGCAGTGGAAGGCTCCCGCTATTTCGGAACCCCTTATCTGTACAAGGACAACGGCTTTAAGGACAGGCAGCAGGCAGAGGAGCTGGCCGCTTTCCTGACGGCGGAGCCGCCTCTCACAGCCACCGTGCTCTCCAAGGAGAAGAAAAAGGAAACAAAGAACCCGCCTCTTCTCTACAACCTGGCGGAGCTTCAGAACGACTGTTCCAAGATGTTTAAAATCAGCCCGGATGAGACGCTTAAGGTGGTCCAGGAGCTGTATGAGAAGAAGATGGTCACTTACCCCAGAACCGATGCCAGGGTTCTGTCCACAGCTGTTTCCAAGGAGATTCAGAAGAACATCGGCGGCCTTAAGAATTATGCCCCCATGGCGGCATTTGCGGATGAGGTGCTGAACCTGGGCTCATATAAGGGGATTGCCAAGACCCGTTATGTCAATGACAAGCAGATAACGGACCACTATGCCATTGTGCCCACCGGACAGGGGCTGGGGAACCTGCGGGGGCTGACGCCTCTTTCTGAAAAGGTATTTCAGGTTATATGCAGAAGGTTTTTAAGCATATTTTATCCTCCGGCCATATACCAGAAGTACAGTCTGGAGCTGGAACGGCAGAAGGAACATTTCTTTGCCAATTTCAAGGTTTTGTCAGAGCCCGGCTATCTCAAGGTGGCGGATGTGAACCTGGCAAAGAAGAACGGGGTGGAGGAATCCTTTGATGAGTCCCGGGAAGATGCCAAAGACGGGGCAGAGGAAGGAAAAACAGCAGACGAGGATAAAAACCGGGGCCAGGAAGGCGCCGGAAACGCTGTTTCTCCAAAAGTTGACAGGACAGTATTGCTCCAGATGCTTGCAGAATTGAAAAAAAATGATATACTTACTTTGGTGGAGCTGAACATAAAGGAGGGCGAGACATCGCCTCCCAAGCGCTATACCTCCGGTTCCATGATTCTGGCCATGGAAAATGCAGGCCAGCTCATAGAGGACGAGGAGCTGCGGGCCCAGATAAAGGGCAGCGGCATTGGTACCAGTGCTACCAGGGCAGAGATACTTAAGAAGCTGTTTAACATCAAGTATCTGAACCTGAACAAGAAAACCCAGGTCATCACCCCATCCCTTTTGGGTGAGATGGTATACGACGTGGTGGACCAGTCTATCCGGCAGCTTCTGAATCCGGAGCTGACAGCCAGCTGGGAGAAGGGACTTACCTATGTTGCGGAGGGGTCCATAACATCAGATGAATATATGGAAAAGCTGAATCGTTTTGTTGCCGGCAGGACAGTCAATGTCATCCGCATGAATAACCAATATAACATGAGAGGTTATTTTGACGCGGCAGCCGCATTCTATAAAACAAAAAAGGAGAATTAATTTATGAAACTGGAACAGATGAAAATCAAAGAACTTTTAGACACAAGCCATACAATCGCTGAAAAGCTGTTTGAGGGCCATGAGTATCCATGGGAAGTTCTGGGTGACATCAGTGGGTTCATCGAGAGTCTGGGCGCCAGCCTTCCGGAGAACGAATACAAGAAGATTGGAAAGAATATCTGGATTCACAAGACAGCTCAGATGGCTCCCACCACTGCCATGGGCGGTCCTATGATTATCGGGCCAAAGGTACAGATACGAAACGGAGCCTTTTTAAGGGGCAGCGTTATCCTCGGCCAGCACGTTGTCATCGGTAATTCCTGTGAAATCAAGAATTCCATCATCTTTGACGAGGCACAGGTCCCCCACTTCAACTATGTGGGCGATTCCATCCTGGGATATAAGGCTCATATGGGCGCAGGCGCAGTGACTTCCAATGTGAAGGCTGACAAGGGGCTTGTAAAGGTCCATGCTGAGGATGGGGATGTGGAGACAGGGCGTAAGAAATTCGGCGCCATCCTGGGCGACCATGCTGAGATTGGCTGCAACAGCGTGCTGAATCCCGGAACTGTCATTGGACGTAATTCCAATGTATACCCGCTGTCCAGCGTAAGGGGCTGTGTTCCGTCTGATTCCATTTATAAGGGCCAGGGCAACATTGCTGTGAAAGAGGCCAGGGAAGTGGAAGCAGAGCCGGAAGTTACCGAGGCGCCTGAGAAGGGAAAAGGCGGGCTTAAGGTAGTAAAATAGACCGGGCGGAAGAGACGGAATCCTAAGACTCAGCAGAAAATCCGACAATAACAATAAGCGGTAAATAGCAGAAAGCCGGACGAAGTGATTGCAGCGTCCGGCTTTCTGTTATTTTTGTTCCGAAGATACCTGTTATTTTTGTTCCGAAGATACCTGTTATTTTGTTCCGAAGATACGGTCCCCGGCATCTCCCAGCCCGGGACAGATATAAGCGTTTTCATTCAGGCAGCGGTCCAGATGTCCCACGTAAATCTGCACGTCGGGATGAGCGTCATGGAGACGCTTAAGGCCTTCCGGAGCAGCTATGATAGCCATGAACTTGATTTTCTTTCCGCCGTGCTCCTTGATGAAGTCAACGGCAGCAACGCCGGAGCCGCCGGTTGCCAGCATTGGGTCTGTGACAATGATGGTGCGCTCCTCAATGGGGTTGGGAAGCTTGCAGTAATATTCGTGAGGTTCATGGGTTACCTCGTCCCTGTATAAACCGATATGACCTACCTTTGCACTGGGAACCAGGGCCAGTATGCCGTTTACCATGCCAAGTCCCGCCCTGAGAATCGGAACCACGGCCAGCTTGCGGCCGGCAATCATGGGAGTCATGCATGTCTCGATGGGAGTCTCCACCTCCACATCCTCCAGAGGAAGATCACGGAGGGCCTCATAGCCCATCAGCATGGCAATCTCCTCAATGAGGGCACGGAACTCGTTGGTTCCTGTGGCTTTATTGCGCAGAATGGAAATCTTGTGCTGAATCAAAGGGTGGTCAAATACCATTACGTTATCCATAAGTTTTGCTGCTCCTTTATCTATTAGAATTAATGATAATTATATATCAAATATCTTATGATATCAACCCCGGGGCTTGTCTTTAAATACGCACAAGACAAATCCCGTCAAAGGGACTATTTTGTAGCTGGGTCAAATGCCACCAGTACGTAGTCTCCCAGGGCATGGGGCACAGGCAGGGAAAAGTAGATGGTTCCCTGTTTTTCATAGCTGAAGGATTCAGGCCACTGGGATTCTGAGGACAGGGGGAAATCCGCGCTGTTAAAGACAGCTGTCAGGGAATCCAAATCCAGGGAAGAGCGGTAGCTCAGGACCTCGGCCTCCACATCAGAGGAAATGCCTGAGAACTTCACGTCGTCGCTGAGCACATAGCCGGCCATGGTGTAGGCATCGGTAAAATCATCCAGTCCCAGGTTCTGGACCTGGAGCAGGTTGACTGTGTTGGAATAGAACATATTGACCGGATGGGCAGCACCTTTTGCAGTCAGAAGGCCGGTGTAAGTGGCGGTGAGACGCTTGCGGTCCGCGGAAATCACCTTGCACTTGATGTCCAGGGTATCGCTGGCCTCGTCAATGTCATTGGCTTTTATGACTGACAGGGCGTTTGCTTTTAATAATTCATTAATCCTGTCCTTTTTTGAGGCGTCATCCATCTGGTCCACCACAGGATACTGGATGGTTACCTTTCCGGATGTATAGGTCTCAATGGATGCGGAAACACTGGAAACAGCGCCTTCCTGGTTTTCCTGGGACTCCTCTGTCTCAGGAGCCTGGGTGGCGGGGGGAAGGGTTTCCGTGGGAGCTTCCGTGGGAGCCTCCGTGTGTATGGTGGAAAGGTCCGCCTTTTCCGGCGTTTTGCTGAGTAGGAGACCGATGGCAACGCCGCCGATGACAACAGCAGCGCCAATGGCTCCTATTAAAATTTTCTTGTTTGTATCCATAATAAATCCTCCTTTGTATTCCGGGCAGCACCCGGATTGTAATTATTATACATGATATTCATGGACGGAGTTTGAAGAAATACTTACAAATTATTGAAGGACTTTTGTGCATATTTTCATTTACAATTTTCCTCTCAGCATTTATGATAGATTCGACACAACTTTTTACTGGAATTGGGGGATGGAATGTGGTACAGGACAGGATTGACTTGAAAAATCTGTTTGCGGAAATCAGACGCAAGGGCAGCACCAGCCAGGTATCCAGGGAGCTGGATGTATCTATGGGAAATATCAGCGACTGGAAAAACGGAAGGAGCGTGCCCAATGCGGTTTCGCTGGTAAAGCTGGCGGACTACTTCGGCTGTTCCGTGGACTACCTGCTGGGCAGGACGGAAAAGCGGGACATGTCATGAACCGGCGGGCTATGGACAGGGAGGATATGCCCAGGCGGACAGTATTATGGAAGAAATTGTGCGTTTTTTGGAGGAAAATACAGAAGCGGAAATCGTGGATGTGGAGAGAGAAATACGATGGAAAACAACGGACAGAGGAGGAACATATGATTCAGTATTACAATGGCAGCATATTTGATTCAAAGGCAGACATCCTGTGCCATCAGGTGAACTGCCAGGGCGCATTCGGCTATGGCATCGCTGGACAGGTAAAAAAGCTGTTTCCTGAGGTGGAGAAAACCTATAAGAGGATTACAAAGCAGTGGATTGAAAAAGAACACGGGGACACGTCCAGACTGCTGGGAAGGGTATCTGCCCAGCCGGTGGAAAAGGACGGACGCTGGTTCCTCATTGGAAATCTGTACGGGCAGAATGATTACGGCAGGAAAAAAATGGTCTATACCGATTATGATGCATTGGAAAAGGCCATGGGGGAAATCCGGAATTTTCTGGAAGCCAGGGACAAAAACGAGACAGTGGCGTTTCCCTACAAAATAGGATGCGGCAGTGCAGGCGGCGACTGGAATATTGTGGAGGATATCATTAAGCGTACGTTTGAGGGGTATTCAGGTGAGGTGCAAATCTGGAAATACGAAGAATAACGGGCCGTGATTTGAAGGAAGAAACCTTCGGCAAAGATTCGGGTAAGAATTCTTTTTGGGGGGAGCCCGGCGCTTCCACAACATGGGGCTGTGGAAGCTGCCGGGCTAGCGTCATTTCTGACCTGATGTGAATATACCATAGTTCAGGATGAATTGCAACGGAAGTCAGCGAAATGTAATGAAGCGTAATGTTTCTTACAAAAAGCTGACTTTTTTCAATGGAATGATTAATCTTTACCATAGGTAAAACGAAAGATTTTCATGATTTCACAGGAATCAAATGGCTGCCAGCAGGAATATTCTGGAAAATGCATGCATATATTATTAGGCCGGCATTTTTAACAGAGGGTTGAAAAAGGCAGAAAGAAGGTGAATCATGACACATTTAGAGCTGGTGGCGGAAATCGGCAGCGGACCCATGGAAATTGTAAAATTGTATCTCAAAGGCCTGCTTTCCTTTGCTGAACTGGAGAACATCCTGGGCAGGGATAAGGCTTGTCTGGTCCATACCTTTGCGGCTGACAGCGGGGCAGGAAAAATCGGGGAATTACTGCTGTCAGGACTGAGGGGTTATATGGTATAATTAAAAAAAGGTATCAGAGGAGGCCAGCCATGAAGAATGAAAAAAACACAGTCATAGGTACTGTATTAGGTGATATAACGAAGATAACCGGAATGGATGCAATCGTAAATGCGGCCAACTCATCCCTCCTTGGAGGAGGAGGGGTGGACGGGGCCATCCACAGGGCCGCGGGAAAGGAACTGCTGTATGAGTGCAGGCTGCTAGGCGGCTGTAAGACAGGACAGGCCAGGCTTACAAAGGCTTACAATCTGGACTGCAGGTACATCATCCACACGGTTGGCCCTGTGTGGAACGGAGGGGAGCACAATGAGCAGGAAATGCTTGCCTCCTGTTACCGCAATTCCCTTTTGCTGGCAGTGGAACACGGGGTGAAGCGGATTGCGTTTCCCTCTGTCTCCACCGGCATATACCACTTCCCGGTGGAGCTGGCAGCCAAAACCGCCATTGGGACAGCCAGGGAATTTACAGAAGGGCATCCGGGTGAGCTGGAAGAGATTCTGTGGGTTCTCTTTGACGCCAGGACAAAACTGGTGTATGATACAGTCTTGAGGAAGCTGTGACTTCCGGGTAAAATCATGTCTCCGGGAGGAGGAGCCATATGGGACAGATGGAACGGATGATTGTGCTGGTATTCATTGTAGCCGCCCTGCTGTTTGCAGGAATCTGGGACAGGCATCACCGCAGATAAGGATGGAGAACCCGCGCAATGACAGAATACGCAAGAAAGAGATGGAATCAGGATGTCAGAAAGAAAATTCGTGATTGTTGACGGCTCATCCCTGCTGTCAACCTGTTATTATGCAGTACTGCCCAGGGAAATTATGTTTGCCAAGACCGACGAGGAGAAGGAAAAGTATTACGGGAAAATCCTTCACGCATCGGACGGGACCTACACCAACGGCATCATGGGGGTGCTGAAGGCCGTGGCGTCCCTGCTGAAAAAGCAGCAGCCGGCCTACATGGCCTTTGTGTTTGACAAGACAAGGGATACCTTCCGCAGGGAGCTGTATCCTGAGTATAAGGGCACCAGAAGCAGGACGCCGGAGCCCCTTAAGCAGCAGTTTGTGCTGATGGAGCGGATTTTGGAGGAGGCAGGCTTTAAGGTGCTCTACAGCGACCGGTATGAGGCGGATGATTACGCCGGAAGCCTTGTCTATAAATTCAGGGAGCAGGTACCTGTGGTGGTGATGACCAAGGACCATGACTACCTGCAGCTGGTAAACGACGCGTACAATGTAAGGGCCTGGATGGTCCAGGCCAGGCAGGAGAAGGCGGAGGAGCTTTACGGTAAATATTACGGGCTTTACGGTCTGGATAAAACGTCGGTAAACCTGCCGGAAAAAACCTTTGAGTTTACGGCGGAAACCGTGTACTCCGAGGAGGGAGTGTGGCCAGAGCAGATTACGGACCTGAAGGGAATACAGGGCGACACCTCCGACAACATTCCGGGAGTCAGAGGCGTTGCCAGCGCAGCCCCTCTTTTGCTGGGTGAATACGGCACCGTGGAGAACATTTACCAGGTGATACATGAGGCGGAGCAGGACAAAAAGGAGATGAAGGAGCTGCAGGACTTCTGGAAGAACAGCCTGGGAATCAGCCGTTCTCCCTACAAATCCCTGACTAAAACAGGTGAGGAAGGGGAACTGTGCGGGGAAGCAGCCGCAAGGCTGTCAAAGGAATTGGCCACCATCAAGACAGACATACCCCTTGACCATGATTTGGAGGATTTTTCCGTGTCATTCTATAAGGAGGATGTACTGAAGGAGTGGTGCAGGAAGCTGGATATTAAGACAGCTTCTGTGTTTGGGAAAAATTAAGATATGGGAACCGCAGCAGCGGGGCCGGATGATGTTATTCCGGTCCCGCTGCTTTTTTGCGCGGGTATATGACGGATTGTATTATGAACGGGGGTATTTGGGGCTTTCGTTGATTTCAAACTTATTCATATCCCCGCGGTAATGGGCATAGGCATAGTCGATTATGGTTCCGTCGCTGGTGGTGGAAATATTATTGAAGCAGAGCATGGGGCTGCCTGGTTTTACTTCCAGCAGCTTGACATCCTCAGGCGTGGCTGTCTCGGCGGAGACAATGGTACGGGTATTGTCAATGCAGGTTTCGGGCCGGGACATGAAGAGATTGTATAGAGATACGTCCTTAAAGTCATGACTCAGTACAAAGTGGCAGAGGCTGTAGGGAAGATAATTCTGAATCGTCACCACAGGCGTTGAATCCGCAAAGCGCCGTCTGAACAGGGATATAACCTTCTCATTGGCCCCAAGGCGGAGAAGTCCCCTGATTCGGTCGTCCGGCGTCATGACGGACATATCTAACAGCTCCGTGTGCGGGGTCTTGCCCAGTTCCTGGATTTGCTGGTGGAAGGGTTCAAAGGACTTGATGAAGCTGGTCTTTTTATTGGGTTCCGTAACAAAGGTGCCTTTGCTCGTCTTTCTGACCAGGTAGCCCTCATTTACCAGTTCGGAAATCGCCTGACGCACCGTAAAACGGCTGATGCTGTAATGGCTCATGATTTCCATCTCGGTGGGGATGGTATCCCCGGTTTTCAGATTGCCGTTTTCAATATCTGTTTTGATGATATTTTTCAGCTGGTAATAAAGGGGAATGGGCACATCCTTATTTATTTCTTTCGTGAACATAGTCATAATTTAAAATCCTTTCAGCTTTAGATGCATATGTATGTACAAACGAAACATCAATTATATTGTAAAGCATGTTGTGAAAAATGCAAGAGAAAATTTGAAAAAATAACATTTTATCATAATTTTGCCACAAGTACTTGACAAACATATCACATTGTGCAATTATATGTATGTACGGACATATGGATGAAGGAGGGGTGGTTTAAAAGGTGGTACTTAGTTTTGGAATGATGGTGTGCGATACCCTTTTAAGACCCGTGGACCGGGATGTCTTAAGCAGAGACTGCACCATGATAGAAAAGCCGGTGCAGGCCTGCGGCGGGGATGCTCTCAATACAGCTATTGGTTTATCGCGCCTGGGCATTCCTGTTACAATGGCGGGGCGGGTGGGAGATGACCTGAACGGAAGGTTCATTCTGGACCAATGCAGAACCCTGGGAATTGATGTTTCCCATGTGGTGACTGACCCGGTTCATGCGACTGCTTCCAGTTTTGCCCTGATTGAGGAAAACGGGGAACGGCATTTTCTGTCGGATGTATCCATTTTTGACGAGGTGGATGACAGGGACCTGCCGGAGGAAGCCATGGAAAATGCAGATATTGTTTACATTGGCTCTGCATGCAGTTTTAACCGGATGAACCAGGGCGGTCTTGCCAGAATCCTTAAAAGGGCCAGGAACCAGGGCAGTATGACGGTTATGGATGCGGCCTTTAACCAGCGGGCATCCTGCTGCCGCTGGATGGATATGTTTAAGGAAGTCCTGCCCTATACGGATATTTTTTTCCCAAGCTACGAGGAGGCGTCGGCCATAACCGGATGCAGGGAGATACCGGAAATCCGCAGGGCCTTAAAACCTCTGGGGCTCAGATATTTTGGAATAAAGCTGGGTGCAAAGGGATGCTATGCCACGGATTTTACCAGTGAGCAATACATAGAGTGCCCCCGGGGAATCCGGGCCGTGGACACCACGGGGGCAGGTGATTCCTTTATGGCCGGACTGGTGGCAGGCATGATTAACGGACTTACATTTTTTGAAAGTGCGGCACTGGGAAGCTCGGTTGCCTCCCACAGTGTCCAGCACATGGGGGCGGCAAACGGCATCCTGCCCTATAAAGAAGAGTTGTATTTATACAATCATCATAAAAATCATAAATAAAGGAGAAAAAAGAGTATGAAATTATCACCGATGAAAGACATTTTGCAGATGGCTGAGGAGAGAAACATTGCCTACGGCGCCTATGTGACTGTTTCCTATGAAACTGCCCTGGCAGCAATTGAAGCAGGGACCCAGCTGGATATTCCGGTTATCTTTATCACGGGTACGGACTGCTGTGATTTGATGGGAGGTTTTGAGGGAACCGTGGAAACCGTCAGGAGGGCCATGAAGGCAGCTGACTGCAAAGTCCCTGTTGCCCTTCACCTGGACCACTGCCGTACATATGAGGAATGCGTACAGGCCATACAGGCCGGATATTCCTCTGTCATGATAGACGGTTCCTCCCTGCCCTTTGAGGAAAATGTGGCTCTGACCAAAAAAGTGGCGGATTACGCCCACTGTTACGGCATCACAGTGGAAGGCGAGTTAGGCAAGCTGGTGGGAGAAGAAGGAAACTTCAAGGTGGAAGGCGACCCTGAATCCGCCCAGACAGACCCGGACCAGGCAAAGGAATTCGTGGAGCGCACGGGCATTGACTGCATTGCTGTCAGCATCGGGACACAGCACGGTGTGTATGTGGCGGCTCCACACCTGAACATTGAACGGCTTAAGAAAATCCATGATGCAGTGGATGTCCCCATTGTGCTTCACGGCGGCTCAGGCACTCCTAAGGAGCAGGTACAGGAAGCCATCAGGAACGGCATCAGGAAAATCAACATTGCTACGGATGTACTGATTGCAGTTGCCAATTCCTTTGGGGATATGAAGCAGAAGCCGGACTTTAAGTACAACACAGGCATGTTTGTAAATTCCCAGGCCTGCGCCAGGGAGTTCATTAAGGGGAAAATGAGAGAATTTGCACTGATGGATTAATCTATTAAAAGGAGAAGATAACTTATGAAAAAAAGTATGAACAGAATCGTATGTGGGATGACAGCAGCAGTGATGATGGGAACATTGACAGCCTGTTTTGGAGGTCAGGGGGAGACACAGCCAGCGCCGCCGGCAGGCAGTGAAACAGCCAGGGATGCAGAGAGCGCCGGACAGCAGGGGGAGGTCCGGGAGGATATGAAGGCCACCGTTATCTGGAGAGCTTTTGACGACCAGTTCCAGAGCGGATTTCGCATCATCATGCAGAACGAGGCCGAGAAGCTGGGCGGTATTACCCTTGATATGCAGGATGCTGCAAATGACGTATCCACGGCCAATTCCAAATTAGAGGTGGCCCTGAGCAAGAAAACGGATGTGGTTGCCATATGCGCGCCTGACAGGGAGAGCATTGAGAACATGATGAAGAAATGCGACGCAGACGGCGTGCCGGCCGTATTCTTCAACATGGAGCCAATGGAAGATACCATGAAACGGTACGACAACATCTGCTATGTGGGCGCCCAGGCCAAGCAGTCAGGTGAAATGTGCGCCCAGGCGCTGATTAACTACTGGAACAGCAAAAAGGACATTGCGGATAAAAACGGGGACGGCAAGCTTCAGTTGGTTATCCTGCAGGGGGAAATCGGCCAGCAGGACGTTACCCTGCGTACCGATGCCTATAAAGAAACCCTGGAAAAGAACGGGATTGAATACGAGATTCTGGCCTGCGATACAGCCAACTGGGACCAGGCCCAGGCGCTGGATAAGATGAACGCATGGATTACGGCCTACGGAATCGACGGAATTGAAGGCGTTCTCTGCAACAACGATTCCATGGCCATGGGCGCGGTGCAGGCTTGCATCAACAACGGCTACAATTCAGGGGATGCCGGAAAATTTGTTCCAATTGTAGGAATCGACGCAAATATTGACGCCCTGGAGGCAATGAAGGCAGGTTCCCTTCTGGGCACTGTGCTGAATGACAGGAAGAGCCAGTCCGACGCCATTATCAATGTAATCAAGGCAGTGCATGCAGGAACGGAAATCACGGAGGACGTGGTTGGCGTGGACTGCACGGTTGACGGGAAGTATGTATGGGTGCCCTACGTGATTGTCGATGAAAGCAATTTAAGCGCAACCCTGGAGGACATGCTGGCAGTGGCCCAGTCCGAATAAGGAACCTGGAGGAAGCAGATGGAAGAATACAGGCTGAAGATAGAAAACATGTCTAAATCCTTCCCCGGAGTAAAAGCCCTTGACAATATTAAGCTTGCGGTGAAGCCTGGAAGTGTACATGCATTGATTGGCGAAAACGGGGCCGGCAAATCCACTTTGATGAAGTGTCTGTTCGGCCTCTATCATCCTGACAGCGGGACCATTGAAATTGATGGCCGGGTCATGGATATCAAGGACCCCAACGATGCGCTGAAAAGCGGCATTTCCATGATTCACCAGGAGCTGAATCCGGTTCCTTACCGGAATGTGGTGGACAATATATGGGCGGGCAGGTTCCAGACAAAGGGTATTGTGGTGGATGAAAACCAGATGATGGAAAAGACCAGGAACCTGCTTCGGGATTTGGATTTTGATATAGACGTGACAACCTTTGCAAAGAACCTGTCTGTTTCACAGATGCAGGCAATCGAGATAGCAAAGGCTGTTTCCTACAATGCAAAAATCATCATCATGGACGAGCCCACTTCCTCGCTGACCGTGGCGGAAACCCGGCATCTGTTCAAAATCATTGACAAGCTGAGGAAGGAAGGGCGTTCCATTATCTACATATCCCACAAGCTGGAGGAAATATTTGAGATAGCAGACCAGATAACCGTGATGAGGGACGGCCAGTACATAGGCACATGGGATATCGGGGACATTACCATAGACCAGCTTATTGGGCAGATGGTGGGCAGGAAGATGGACGAGCGCTTTCCTGTCTGTGAAAAGACCCTGACAGACGAGATAATGCTGCAGGTAAGGAATTTTACCAGCGCGGACCCGCGCTCCTTTAAGAACGTATCCTTTGACCTGCATAAGGGCGAGATACTGGGCATAGGCGGGCTGGTGGGAGCACAGAGGACAGAGCTGATAGAAGCCATATTCGGCCTGCGCAAAATCGTAAGCGGGGAGCTGTCCGTCAACGGAAAAAGAGTGGTCAACCATTCTCCCCAGGACGCCATACGCAACGGATTTGCCCTTCTGACAGAGGAACGCAGGGCAACGGGAATCATTCCCATGCTGTCGGTATGGGACAACACCCTGGCGGTTGCCTATAAGAAGCTGACCGGCAATGTCTTGGGATACATCCATGCGAAAAAGCTGTCTCCCAGCGTTGACAAGGTGTGTACGGACCTGGATGTCCGCATGGCCGGGACAAAGACCCTTATCAAGAACCTGTCGGGGGGGAATCAGCAAAAGGTGCTGATTGGCAGATGGCTGCTGGCAAACTGCGATGTCATTATGCTGGATGAACCCACCAGGGGCGTGGATGTGGGAGCCAAATACGAAATTTACAGAATCATGCAGGATTTAGTGAAAAAGGGAAAGGCAATCATAATGGTTTCCTCTGAGATGCCGGAGTTACTGGGGATGTCGGACCGCATCATGATTATGTGTGCCGGAAAGCAGACCGGCATCCTTGGCAGGAAGGAAGCCACCCAGGTTGAGGTGATGAAGTATGCCACCCAATTTGACGATAAGACGAAAGAAGGAGTGTCGGTATGAAAAGAAAGGATTTGACAGCAAAGGACATAAAACAGATTATGATGGATAAAGCCCTTATCATCGTGCTGGTATTTATGATTATAGGAATCATCATAATTGAACCTTCTTTTTTGCAGATAAGGGTTTTGACAGACATACTGACCCAGTCTGCCGTTAAAATGATATGTGCGTTGGGACTGATGTTTGCCCTGCTTTTAGGTGGGACCGACCTGTCCGGCGGCCGTCAGGTGGGCCTGGCGGCCGTTATGGTGGCGTCCCTGTCGCAGATGGTGGACTATTCCAACAAGTTCTGGCCGGGCCTTCCTGAGCTTCCCATCATTATTCCGGTCATCATGACCCTGGCACTGGTTGCCGTGATTGGAGCTATTAACGGCTTCATGATTGCAAAGCTTAAGATGGCCCCCTTTATCGCCACATTCGGCATGAGCACCATTGTATACGGAATCAACTGTCTGTATTTTGCCAAGAAGCCCAACAATTCCCAGCCCATCGGAGGCATCAGGGAGGATTTGACCGTGCTCAGCAGTTTCAAGGTATTCGGGCAGATTTCCTTTCTGGTGGTCATTGCCATCATTGCCATTGCCGGGGTATGGTTCCTGCTCAATAAAACCGTGTTCGGGAAGAACATATATATTGTGGGAGGCAACCCGGAGGCAGCCAAGGTATCCGGCATCAATGTGAGCAGGGTAATCATCACTGTGTTCATCATTGAATCCATGTTTGTGGGACTGGCCGGTATCCTGGAAGTGGCCAGGACCGGAGGCGCCAACTCAGCATATGGAAATGCATATGAATTTGATGCCATATCCTCCTGCGTGGTGGGAGGCGTATCCCTGAGCGGAGGCGTGGGAAAAGTATCCGGCGTTATCATAGGCGTGCTTATATTTACCTTCATCAGCTATGGACTTGCCTACATAGGGGTTAACTCCAACTGGCAGCTGATTGTAAAGGGACTTATCATATGCAGTGCTGTTGCCCTGGATATGAGAAAAAATTCTTAATTAGGAGGAACAAGGTGAAAAAAGTCAAATTATCAGAAGGGCTGTCATTGTCAGCCGTGGTACAGGGATTCTGGAGACTGGACGGCTGGAATTGGTCTGCAAAGGAGCTGGCCCGGTTCATGAATGAATGCATTGAGCGGGGGGTAACCACCTTTGACACAGCGGAAATCTACGGCGGCACGCTGTGCGAGACACTGATGGGCCGGGCCTTTGAACAGGACGCCTCCATCCGGCACCGAATCCAGCTGGTATCCAAAACCGGAATTTTCAATGAGAATGGGTTCGGATACTATGACACAAGATACGACAGGGTAAAGAAGTCCTGTGAGGAAAGCCTGAAGCGGCTTCACACAGACCGTCTGGACCTGTATCTGATTCACAGGGAGGACCCCTGCATTGATTTTGAGTCCACGGCCAGAGCCCTGACAGAGCTTAAGAGGGAGGGGAAGATTGGGGAGATGGGCGTTTCCAACTTTGACCCCCACAAATTCCACGGCCTTAACAAAGCAGTGGGCGGACAGCTGGTAACCAACCAGATTGAGTGGAATCCGGTCTGCTTTGAGCATTTTAATTCAGGAATGATGGACGACCTGACTGCGTCCGGAATCCATCCCATGATATGGTCGCCTCTGGCGGGCGGAAGGATGTTTGACCCCAATGACAGCCTCTGCGCCGCAGCCATGAAAACCATTAAGAAAATTGCAGAGAGACATGACACAGACCCAGCCACTGTCATATATGCCTGGATTATGTACCATCCCGCAGGGGCAATCCCTATTTCCGGCAGCAACCGCCCGGACCGTCTGGATATGGCCGTCAAGGCCCTGGACCTCCGGCTGGAGCATTATGAGTGGTATGAAATATACAAGGCCAGCGGCCAGCAGGCAATCCGGTAGGACAAACGTGAGAAGGGGACTGTTGGGAATGGGCAGCAGCCGGTCCTGACAGTCTTTCTCCAGCCCGTCCATTCCCGTCAGCCTGCGGCGCAGCCGGTCAGGGGTGAAGAGTCCCGCAGGTTTTTTCAAAAAACACTTGCCAAAATATGTATCCTGTGATAAAATAATCAGCGTTGTAAGCCGGCGTGTCGGAATGGCAGACGATGCAGACTCAAAATCTGTTGCGGGTAACCGCGTGCGGGTTCAAGTCCCGCTGCCGGCATAAGAAAAAACCGTTGAAACCTTGATGAAATCAAGGGATTCGGCGGTTTTTTGTGTTTTGTGGTTTGTTCCGCTATACGCATCTAAATGGCAGACGCACAGGACCCCTGGAATGGATTTCTATATCCAGCATCCGGATTCCGGCATCCGCGGATTTCATCCATCATCTGAAAGACCAGGAAGGAGGTTGCGAGGTGCCTGCGCCAGTCCCTTTTTCCTTCTATATATTCCATGCACTGTTCCAGCTCCCTGCTGCGGCAGGCTTTGTCTGAAAAGGAGACCAGCGGCTCCTCTGCCGCGAAACGGTTGAAATAGGTTACTTCCCTGAAATTCTGTATATCACGGATTAACAGGCTTCCCTTTTCTCCCTCTATGAGGCTGGGAACATGGCTGCCGGATATCTTGGAATAAACCAGCTCCACCCGGGCAGCGCCCAGATATCCGCTGACTGCGCCGGCTGCGTCCATTCCGTTTTCCGTGAACACCATCCGGGCATCCAGATGCTCCGGTATGCCAAAGAGATGCACAAGAGGATAGATGCAGTCCAATCCCCTTTGAAACAGTGCACCTCCCGGGAGAAGGCGGGCCGGAGCATGGACAAAAGCGCTGCGGATTCCCTTGCAGGTGAAGGCGTACTCACAGGAATGGAGACGAATCCGGCGTATGGGGCCCAGGCATTTGACTGCTGTCTTTAAGGGAGCCATACATGGGTTAAACCCAAGATGGATATGTTCCAGCAGCACCGCGCCGTGCTCATCCGCTGTCTGTGCCAGCGTCCTTAAGGAACCGGCATCCGCTGCTCCCATGGCACCGAACAGGACATGCTTTCCTGCTCTCAGAAGTGCAAGGACCTGCTGGAAATCCAGACTGCTGTAATCCGGAAGATATATGATATCGGCCTCCTCCATGGGAACCTCCGCCAGGCCCAGGCCTTTTTGTTCGGCGGCTGTTTCCCGAAGGCAGCGGCTTTTTTTATTGGCAACCATCACAGCCATGGGTATCATGGTCATTCCTCCATTTCATTGTTTACCTTTGGATGGCTTTATGGTATAACAAAAACAGATGGAATAATACGGATTTTATGGGATATTTTTCGAAAATTACAGTTTTCTTGCCATGGCGGTCCGGCCATGCAGAGGAAGGATGCAGGCGAAGATGAAGGAGGGAATGCATGTATGAGCAACACCATGGTTTTAAAGGATAAAAGCGTTCAGGTCAGCCGTATCAGAAGGTCCTCCAGTTTTGTGATGAAGCGCCCTCATTACCATTCTTATTATGAGATTTATTATCTGTTATCCGGGAAATGCAAGATGTTTATCAATCAGGATATCTACTACCTGGAACCGGGCGATATGACCATCATCCCTCCTCTTGAGGTCCACAAGGCGCTGTATGAGCCAAACTGGCAGGCAGAACGGTTCGGCGTCTATTTTTCAAAGGACACGGTCAGCTCCTTTTTAAGCCTTTGCGGAAAGGATGCATTTGACCATATCTTTTCACAGCCCAAACGGACCATTCCCCCGGAATTCCGCCCAAAGACGGAGGAACTGCTGGCACAGATGCAGGATGAGGAAAAGCAGGGGGACAGCTACTGCCAGATACAGCTTCGCAGCCTCCTTCACCAGATTCTGGTCATATTAGGGCGCTGCCAGGGCGCCCGCGGGGACGGGCACATGCTGGAGGAGACCGAGGAAACCATGGTCAGGGCAGCCAGATATATGAACCAGCATTATCAGGAAGGGCTGACGCTGGGGGTGGTGGCTGCATTTGCCAACATGAGTCCCACCTATTTTTCAAAGAAATTTAAAAGCTCCACCGGTCTTTGCTTTAAGGAGTATCTGAATTACATCCGCGTGCAGAAAGCATCGGATTTGCTGCGCAACACAGACCTTTCCGTGACCGGTGTGGCCATGGCCTGCGGATTCTCGGACGGCAATTATTTCGGGGATGTATTCCGGCGGCTGACAGGCGTTTCTCCCAGGGAATACAGGAAGGGATAGACGGTCCGGCGTCTGGGCCGTGCCGGGGCCTGACTCCGGATGCGGCCCTGAATCAGGTCCCGGGAGTCCCAATCTTTCATTGAAAAGTAAGCTGATTTATTGTATGATGTAAGGAGAATTTGATTAAAATGATAGACAGGAGGTGCCGGCTGTGACCTGCAGGGAAGCGGAGCGTCTGGTAATGCCGTATATCAACGGCAGCATTACGGACGAGGAACTGAAAGAATTTTTAAAACACATTGAGACCTGTGGGGAATGCAGGGAAGAGCTGGAGATTTACTTCACAGTGGACGTTGGAATCCGCCAGCTGGACCAGGAAACAGGCACCTATAACATCAAGGGAGCCCTGGAGACAGCCCTGGAGCTGTCCCGGCAGAGGGTGCACACCCTGGGAATCCTGGAGACAGCCCGCTATGCGGTGAACACCCTGTGCTTCTGGGCCGTGCTGGTGGTGCTGGTGCTTCAGTTCAGGATGTGGTGACAGAGACAGAAAGGAACTCATATTAATGGACAAATTGGTTTTGATTGATGGACACAGTATTATGAACCGGGCATTTTACGGGGTACCGGACCTTACGAATTCGGAAGGTCTGCATACCAACGCAGTGTACGGTTTTTTAAATATCATGCTGAAGATATTGGAGGAGGAAAAGGCGGACCATGCAGCGGTTGCCTTTGATTTAAAGGAGCCGACCTTCCGGCATGAGATGTATGATGCCTATAAGGGGACGAGAAAGCCCATGCCTGAGGAACTTCATGAGCAGGTTCCGGTGATGAAGGAAGTGCTCAAGGCCATGGGAATTCCCATCATGACCCTGGAGGGCTTTGAGGCGGACGACATACTGGGAACCGTGGCAAAGAGGTGCCAGGCCCAGGGCATTGAGGTATCCGTTGTATCCGGCGACAGGGACCTTCTGCAGCTGGCTGACCAGCACATCAAGATTCGGATTCCCAGAACCAGCAGAGGCGTGACCGAGATTAAGGATTATTACCCCGGGGATGTGATGCAGGAGTATCAGGTAACGCCGGAGGAGTTCATTGATGTAAAGGCACTTATGGGTGATTCCTCCGACAACATACCGGGGGTGCCTTCCATTGGGGAAAAGACAGCTACCAGCATCATCGCCCAGTACAAGTCCATAGAGAATGCCTACGCCCATCTGGAGGAGCTTAAGCCGCCCAGGGCAAGGAAGGCTCTGGAGGAGCATTATGACATGGCCCAAATGAGCAAGAAGCTGGCGGCCATCTGTACGGACTGCCCTGTGGAATTTAATTACGAGGATGCCAGGATTGAGGACCTGTACACACCGCAAGCATATCAATATATGAAGCGTCTGGAGTTTAAGTCCATTCTGGCCCGGTTCGATGGGACAGCTGCCCGGGAAGCCTCTGCGCCGGATGTAAAAACCCATTTCACCCTGGTGAAGGACGTGAAGACAGCGGATGCCGTATTCGGCAGGGCCAGGGGCGCGTCTCTGGCAGGCTTCCAGCTCATACTGGGAAAGGACGGGGCGTTAAAGGAAACAGCGGAGCAGCTGTCCTTCAGCTTTGACGAGAACGGGGAAGTAAAGGCCGGGAAAAAGGCCAGGTCCGGGCTGAATCCCGTCACAGGCCTGGCCCTCTGCCTGGGCGGGGAGGAAATATACTGCCTGGCCGCAGGAGAACAGATTACCGGGGAGTATCTGCTGGAACAGCTCCGGGCGCTGTGCAGAGATAACCGGGATGCTAAGGAATTCTGGGTGCTGGATTTAAAGTCCATGCTTCCGTATCTGGAACTGAAGGATACCGACCCTGTGTATGACGCCGGGGTGGCCGGATATCTTCTGAATCCTCTGAAGGATACCTATGCCTACGATGACCTGGCCAGGGACTATCTGGGGCTTACAGTGCCGTCCAGGGCGGACCTGCTGGCCAAGGAGGACCTGGGAGACGCCCTGTGGAGGGGAGAGAAAAACGCCGTGGACTGCGTATGCTACATGGGCTATACTGCTTGGAAGGCAGCAGCCCCTCTGGCAGCCCAGCTAAAGGACACGGAAATGTATGCCCTTTATACGGATATAGAGATGCCCCTGATTTACAGCCTCTTCCATATGGAGCAGGAAGGCGTAAAGGTGGAGCGGGCCGAGCTTAAGGAGTACGGGGACCGGCTTAAGGTGGGAATTGCCAAGCTGGAACAGGAAATCTACCAGGAGACAGGACATGAATTCAATATCAATTCCCCGAAACAGCTGGGAGAGATTCTCTTTGAACAGATGGAGCTTCCGGGGGGAAAGAAGACAAAGACAGGCTATTCCACGGCAGCGGATGTACTGGAAAAGCTGGCCCCTGATTATCCGGTGGTCCAGAAAATCCTGGATTACCGCCAGCTGACAAAGCTGAATTCCACTTATGCGGAGGGGCTGGCCGCCTATATTGGTGAGGACGGAAGGATACACGGCAAGTTCAACCAGACCATCACGGCCACGGGACGCATCAGCAGTACGGAGCCGAACCTGCAGAATATTCCGGTGCGCATGGCCCTGGGCAGGGAAATCCGCAAGGTATTTGTTCCCAAGGAAGGGTGCGTGTTCGTGGATGCAGACTATTCCCAGATTGAGCTGCGCATCCTGGCGCATATGTCAGGGGATGAACGGCTGATTGAGGCATACCGTTCCGCCCAGGACATCCATGCCATCACTGCGTCCCAGGTATTCCATGTACCTCTTGAGGAAGTGACTCCCCTCCAGCGCCGCAATGCAAAGGCAGTGAACTTCGGTATTGTTTACGGAATCAGCGCCTTTGGACTCAGCGAGGGACTCAGCATTTCCCGCAAGGAGGCCGTGGAGTATATTGATAAATATTTCGAGACATACCCCGGCGTAAAGATATTCCTGGACAGTCTGGTCAAGCAGGGCAAGGAACAGGGCTATGTAACCACCCTGTACGGCAGGAGGAGGCCCATACCGGAGCTTAAGTCCGCCAACTTCATGCAGCGCCAGTTCGGCGAGCGTGTGGCTATGAATTCACCGATTCAGGGAACTGCTGCAGACGTTATGAAGATTGCCATGATTGCAGTGGACCGGGAACTGAAGAAGAGAAACCTGAAATCCAGAATCGTGCTTCAGATTCACGATGAGCTTTTGATTGAGACAGCCGTGGACGAGATTGAGACGGTTAAGGATATACTGACCGATAAGATGAAGCATGCGGCGGATTTACGGGTTTCACTGGAGGTGGAAGCGGAAGTGGGAAAATCCTGGTTTGACGCAAAGTAGGGGTGCGGAAAAAACAGCGGAAAAAACAGCGCGCAAAAAACCAACGTATCGGAAGGGCAGCGGCAGGATATGGAATCGATAGGAAATGCACCCGCCACAGGCGGTAAATTTATATTGGGAATCACAGGCGGTGTTGGCTCCGGCAAAAGCCGGGTGCTGGAGATACTGAAAGAGGAGTACGGCTTCCGTGTTATCCAGGCGGACCAGGTGGCAAAGAAGCTGATGGAACCGGGGCAGGAGAGTTACCGGGCAGTGGTGGACTGCCTGGGCCCTTCCATCCTGAATGAGGATGGAACCATCAACCGTCCTGCCATGGCCGGGGTCATCTTCGGCTGTCCTGAAAAACGCAGCCAGGTGGACCGTCTGACCCATCCCCTGGTGTGGAAAACAGCCTTCCGGGAGGCCTTGGACTGCCCTGAACCGCTGGTGGTTATAGAGGCAGCCGTCCCATCAAAAGAATTCCGTGACAACTGCCGGGAAATGTGGTATGTTTATACATCGAGGGAGAACCGCACGGCCCGTCTCAGGGAGAGCCGCGGCTACACCAAGGAGAAGACGGAGAGCATCATGGACAGCCAGGCGTCTGAATCCGGGTTCCGGGCATTTTCCGACGCAGTGATTGACAACAACGGCTCTGTGGAGGAGACAGGGAACCAGATTCGCCAGCTCCTGAAAAACAAAATCAGAATGCAATAATAAGACAAAGGACTGTAAAACATGAGAATGGTAAGTATTGCCAGCGGAAGCAGCGGCAACTGTATATACATAGGTTCCGACAGCACCCACATACTGGTGGATGCAGGAATCAGCAACAAGCGGATTCAGCAGGGACTGAATGAGATAGGGCTTACGGGAAATGACGTAGACGGGATTCTCATCACCCATGAGCACTCGGACCATATCAAGGGGCTGGGAGTGCTGTCACGCAAGTATGAGATTCCTATTTACGGGACCCGGGAAACCCTGGATGAGATTGCGTCCGCAGGCAGTCTGGGCAAATTTGACAAAGGGCTTCTGACTCCGGTATGCCCGGATTTGGATTTCATGGTAGGGGATTTGACTGTGAAGCCCTTTAAGATTGACCACGACGCTGCCAATCCGGTGGCATACCGCGTACAGAACGGGGAGAAATCCGTGGCAGTGGCCACGGATATGGGACATTTTGACCAGTATATCATAGACCACCTGCAGGGGCTGGATGCCCTGCTTCTGGAATCCAACCACGATGTGAGAATGCTGGAGACAGGCCCCTATCCCTATTACCTGAAACGGAGGATTTTAGGGGACCACGGCCATCTGTCCAATGAAAATGCGGGCAGGCTTTTGAACTGCGTCCTCCATGACAAACTGAAAAAGATTCTATTGGGACATCTCAGCAAGGAAAACAATTACGAGGAGCTGGCCTACGAGACTGTACGGCTGGAGATTGACGAGGGAGACTGCCCTTACGGGGCCTCTGACTTTTCCATCTCCGTGGCCAGCAGGGACTGCATGAGTGAAATCATATATCTGTAAAACGTATGGATATCCGTTCACCGGATTTCAATAAAACAAAAGCGTGAGGAGAATGAAGATGAATAAGGCAATCATTACAGTAGTAGGGAAAGACAGGGTAGGAATCATTGCAGGCGTATGCACGTACCTGGCTGAGAACCAGATTAATATACTGGATATCACCCAGACCATTGTCAAGGGATTTTTCAATATGATGATGGTTGTGGACGTGGAGAACATAACCAAGTCCTTTGGCGAAGTGGCCCGGGAGCTGGAACAGGTGGGAGAGGAAATCGGCGTGAGCGTGAAGATTCAGCGGGAAGAAATCTTTCTCAAGATGCACCGTATCTAACGGCATCCCCAGAGGATAGGGCGGGCCTGTAATTCAGAAGAAAGGGACGAAAGAACTATGATTAACGTAAATATGTACGAGGTAAATGAGACCTACAACATGATTGAACATGAGAAGCTGGATGTGCGTACCATTACCCTGGGCATCAGCCTTCTGGACTGTGTGGACAGCAATCTTGAGGCTCTCAATGAAAAGATTTATAAGAAAATCACGACCCTGGCAAAGGACCTGGTTTCCACCGGCCAGGATATTGAGGCTGATTTCGGTATTCCCATTGTCAACAAGCGTATCTCCGTCACCCCTATTGCGCTGGTGGGCGGTTCTGCCTGCAAGCGCCCTGAGGATTTCGTCACCATAGCCAAGACTCTGGACAGGGCTGCAAAGGAAGTGGGCGTGAACTTCATCGGCGGCTATTCCGCCCTTGTAAGCAAGGGTATGACCAGGGCTGACAAGAACCTGATTCTCTCCATTCCCCAGGCGCTGTCCCAGACAGAGCGCGTGTGCAGCTCCGTCAATGTAGGCTCCACCAAGACAGGTATTGACATGGACGCAGTGGAACTGATGGGAAGAATTGTGACTGAGACAGCCGAGGCCACCAGGGACCATGACTCCCTTGGCTGTGCCAAGCTGGTGGTATTCTGTAATGCCCCTGACGACAACCCGTTTATGGCAGGCGCTTTCCACGGCGTAACTGAGTCCGAAGCCATCATCAATGTAGGCGTAAGCGGACCCGGGGTTGTGAAGGTTGCACTGGCAAAGGTAAGGGATGCCAACTTTGAAGTGCTCTGCGAGACCATCAAGAAGACTGCATTCAAGATTACCCGCGTGGGCCAGCTGGTTGCCCAGGAAGCCTCCAAGCGTATGGGTATTCCCTTTGGCATCATTGACTTGTCCCTGGCCCCCACTCCTTCGGTGGGAGACAGTGTTGCCGAGATACTGGAAGAGATTGGCCTGGAGCGCGTGGGCGCGCCCGGAACAACAGCAGCCCTTGCCATGCTCAATGACCAGGTGAAGAAGGGCGGCGTCATGGCTTCCTCCTATGTGGGCGGTTTGAGCGGCGCGTTCATCCCGGTCAGCGAGGACCAGGGAATGATTGACGCGGTCAGCATGGGCGCCCTGACCATTGAGAAGCTGGAGGCCATGACCTGTGTTTGTTCCGTTGGTCTTGACATGATTGCCATTCCGGGGGATACGCCCTCCAGCACCATTGCAGGCATCATTGCAGATGAGGCCGCGATTGGAATGGTGAACCAGAAGACCACAGCGGTGCGTCTGATTCCCGTGGTGGGCAAGAAGGTTGGGGAAACTGCCGAGTTCGGAGGACTGCTGGGATATGCGCCTGTCATGCCTGTGAACACATTCTCCTGCAGGAGATTCGTGACCAGGGGCGGAAGGATTCCGGCGCCAATCCACAGCTTTAAGAATTAATGCTGTCCGGGATTCAAACAGCCGGACGGAGGGAAAACAGATGAAGATATTTTTGATACGCCACGGCAGGCAGTGCAGCAAGCTGTGCAACGTGGATGTGGATTTAAGTGAAGAAGGTTACAGGCAGGCGTCTCTCTTAGGAGAGCGCCTGTTTCATGAAAACATACAGGTGGTTTATTCCAGCCATCTGCTGCGGGCCGTGGAAACGGCTCAGGCAGCCAATCTCTACTGGAATGTGGAGCATATCATACGGCCGGAGTTAAGGGAGATATCCTTTGGCCGCATGGAGGGCATGACAGACCAGGACATTGCGGTAAAATACAGGGATTTTAAGGTGCAGCAGTCCCTTATGGAGGAAGACCTTCCTTATCCGGGCGGGGAATGCGCCGGGGACGTGGTCCGGCGGGCGGAACCCGTGTTCAGGGAAATGGCTGAAAGCGGCTATGAGCGCATAGCAGTGGTGACCCACGGAGGCGTTATCCGTTCCATGACAGCGCACTACCTGGGAATTCCCATGAAAACATGGAGGATACTTGGAAAAAGCCTGGAAAACTGCAGCATAACAGAGCTTAACTGGGATGGAAAAACAGACCGGTTCACCCTGGAGCGCTTTAACGACTATGCCCATCTGGAGCCTTATCCGGATTTGCTGCGAAAAGGCTGGGTCAGCGCGGAGAATTAAGGACAGCAGGACGGGGCTGGTTTTAAATGATTGTGAAAAGGATGGTTTCAGGGTATGAATAAAGGGGTACTATTTGATGTGGACGGCACACTCTGGGATTCAGCTGCCCAGGTGGCTGAATCCTGGAATGAGGTGCTGGAGCGTTATCCCCATCTGGGAGTCAGGATTACGGCTCAGGATATGTATGACAATATGGGAAAGACCATGATGGATATTGGTAAGACATTGTTTCCGGGGCTGGCCCAGGATGCGTGCAGAAGGGTAATGGAGGAGTGCATGACCTATGAGAACCATTACCTGCTGGCCCATCCCGGAATCCTGTATCCGGAGGCAAGGGAAATCATGGCGCGGCTCAGCCGCCAGTATGGCCTGTATATTGTCAGTAACTGTCAGTGCGGATATATCGAGGTGCTTCTTAAGAGCTGCAGTCTCCGGGAATATGTCCGTGATATTGAGTGTTACGGCAATACCGGCCTTCCAAAAGGAGATAACATCCGCATGGTGGTGCAGAGAAACCATTTGGACCGCTGCTTTTATGTGGGAGATACCCATATGGATGAGGAAGCGGCAGGTGTGGCAGGAATCCCCTTTGTACATGCAGCATATGGGTTTGGCAGGGCAGAGCGGCCGGCTGGCTCCATCGAGTCATTAAGCCAGCTTCCTGTTCTTGCCAAGAAACTTCTGGATTAGGAGCTGGAAATGAATCAGGAAGAATGTAACGAAATCAAACAGGCGCTGGAGCTGTTCTTAAATGAATCCCTGGAACGGATTCTTATGAGCAACCCCATTGACAGCGAAACAATTTCCCGGTCCAGAATCCGTCCCCTGCTCATGAAGGGCAGGCTGGTGTTCCAGGCAGAGGAGCAGTGCGGCAGACAGGCGTTTCACCGCAATCTGGACCGGGTCCAGGCAGCTGATTATGTAACAGGGCTTCTGGATGGCTCCTTCCGCCAGGCCGAGATTGCATCCGGCCTTGGAAAAGCCCTTATCCTGGTGAGCAGGAAGGGAAAGGTAACTGTGAAGGTGAAGTTGAATCCGAGGCCGGGAGGGACCCAGCCGGGCGGTACCCAGTCAGCCGGGACTCAGCCGGACGGTACCCAGCCGGGCGGGATTCGGCAAGCCGGAACTCAGCTGAACGGAACCCAGCCTGCCAGGATTCAGTCTCCCGGAACCCAGTTTCCCAGGGAACCAGGGCTTTCCGGCCTGCTGTCCCATAACCGGAAAAAGCATTATATCCTGGAAGAGGGAATACCGGTTCCATTTCTGGTGGACTTAGGAGTCATGACAAAAGAGGGCAGGGTGGTAAACAGCCGTTATGACAAATACAGGCAGATAAACCGTTTTCTGGAGTTCATTGAGGATATTCTCCCCAACCTGGACCAGAACAGGGAGTCCACCATCATTGACTTTGGGTGCGGTAAATCCTACCTCACCTTTGCCATGTATTATTATCTGAAGGAATTAAAGGGATATCCGGTCCGAATCATAGGCCTGGACCTTAAGAAGGATGTCATAGAGCACTGCAGCCGCCTTGGCAGGCAGTATGGTTACGAGGGGCTTACCTTCTGCCATGGTGACATTGCCTCCTTTGAGGGAGTGGAGCAGGTGGACATGGTGGTCACCCTTCACGCCTGCGACCTGGCCACGGATTATGCCCTTGAAAAAGCAGTGAACTGGGGAGCCAGGGTCATTTTGTCGGTCCCCTGCTGCCAGCATGAGCTGAACGGGCAGATGGCCAACAGCCTCCTTAAGCCGGTACTTCAATACGGCCTGATAAAAGAGCGCATGGCAGCTCTTTACACGGATGCCATCCGCGCCCAGGTCCTGGAATACAGGGGATACAGGACCCAGATTCTGGAATTTATTGACATGGAGCACACGCCGAAGAATATTCTGATTCGGGCTGTGCGCCAGGGAAAGAGACGGGACAACGGCCGGCAGATACGGGAGCTGGTGGATTTTCTGGATGTGAAGCCCACTGTGGTGGAACTGCTGGCCCCGGAGTTATGGGAGCTGTCTGGGAAATAGTAATAAAGAAAACAATAGGGCAGGTCAGCGGCAATGCAAAGCATCCGCGGACAGGCCCTTTTGTCCTTTATATCATAAAATACAGATTGGCTGGTTAAATTCGTTGCGTACAGGCTTACCCAGCTTTTCCGAAAGCAGGGCCTGGCGGATATGGGAGGCGTAGATGTCCTGTGTGAACATGTCCAGGGCTGTCCCGGTGAGAATATGGGGAGCATCAGCTGTCTTGGTAATCAGGGGAATGGAGGTTTTCTGTTTTACCAGGGCCAGCAGTTCCCTGGATTCCCTCCTGAATCCCAGGATTCTGGCGTAAGGGGCGCGGCCTGCGGCCTTGTAGGCCTGCACCTTGACAGCGGTCAGGCCAAGCACCATGTGCAGAAGGGCCCGGCTGATTCGTGTATAAGTATACTGGCGGGTCTTAAGCTGTTCAATCCGGCCTTCCCAGCTGGTCTGCTGAAGAAGGCAGTTGTCCAGTCTCCGGGCCATTTCCGGGGACACATCCCCGTATAAGCTATAGTCCTGTCCCTCCCGTTTCAGGGACAGGAGGCAAAAGTTCAGCACCTCCGACAGGTCATTGGCCTCCACTGGCGGTTCCTGGCCGTACAGGGACCAGATTGCCCGGGGAATGTGCGGCCTGGCCTCCTGGGCCAGCTTTCCATGAGAGGACAGGCCCCTATCATGGGGCGGCTCCTGTTTTTGGAGTATCCGCCGGATGGCGGAGGCGGAGGCCTGACCGTATTCCAGTTCCTTATCGTGGTATCCCCGGCCCTGGCGCAGGATGGTCAGCGGGATAAGGGGACTGTTCTGGCGCAGGATGGCCTTGCAGTATTCGATTCCCAGAAGATTGTTGGGAGAACCCAGAAGCCGGCCCATTTCTTCTGGTTTCAGCGGAAAATCCCTGTCTTTTTCCGCCATTTCCAGCAGAGCCTGGTTGCGGGCCTGGGGCCAGCTGAGGCCGCTGCGCAGCCCCCGGCTTAACAGAGCGGAAAAGTCCCCGCCTTCCTCCGCCAGAATATGGGCAGCTGTCTGAATCCTGTGTATCTCCCCATCCTCACTGCCAAAGCAAAGCACATCCACTGCCCCCAGCCCTGTGAGCAGGGCCACACCGCAGGCGGCAAAGTCCTCTGCACTGCTGACCGCAAAGGCGGAGGGCAGCTCCACCACCAGGTCTGCGCCGCAGGAAAGAGCCATTTCTGCCCGCAGGTATTTGCTGTAGACCGCAGGCCCGCCCCTCTGTACAAAATCACCGCTCATGGCCACGATGCACCAGTCCGCGCCGGTCCGCCTTTTTGCTTCCTCTATCTGATATCTGTGTCCGCTGTGAAACGGGTTATATTCGGCAATGATGCCGATTACCCTTAGGGGCTGTTCCTGTTTTTCTGTTTTCCCTGAATTCGCAGGTTTTTCCCATGTTGCTGTTTTCCCGAAATCCGCTGGTTTTCCCAAGTTTACTGACTGTCCCAAATTTCTTTACCCCTGTCCTGATTGTTTACCGGTTTATTTTATCATGTCCATTATATCTGCAAACATCCATTCCGTCCAGACGGCATTTGTTTATGTTCAGTTTATAAATCTATAATAATTAGAACACAGATTCTCCACAATCGTTTCACAATTCCACCATAAATGACGGCTATATTAATAAATGTAAAAAGGAAGAGCAATTAAGAGACAGCCCTTACAGTTAATAAAAATAGAGAAAAGTATGAAAGGAGACTTTGCTATGTACGAGAATGAAAATAAGAATATGAATGGTTTGGGAAATGAAACGGTGGAACACAGGGATATACCGGAGACAACCGTGAACTGGACGACTCCAGGTGATGGGAGGAACCAGCAGGGCCAGGGAAATCAGAGTGCCCGGTTCCAGCACAGCCAGGGACAGGAGGGCGGATTTCCTCCTTACGGCAGCCAGCCCCAACGCCAGGATTACTATGGAGGAAATTCCTATCAGGGCTGTCAGGGCGGCGGCGATAAACGTCAGAACCGTTCAAACAAGGGACGCTTCGCCAAACGGGTGGCCGGAATCACGGCAGCAGCAGTCCTCTTTGGAACCGTGTCAGGCGGAGTGATGACAGGCGTAAATTATCTGGGAAACAGGCTTACCGGTGCATACGCTGCTGCAGGCACAATGGCTGAGACACAGGCACAGAGCCAGATAGGCCAGGCGGTACCGGCCAATACACAGGCATCCGGAAACCAGGGAACCACGGCCGTGTCCGCTGTCACCGACGTATCGGGCATCGTGGAAAACGCCATGCCGTCCATTGTGGCCATCAATGACACCATGACCGTGGAGCAGCGGGATTTCTTCGGAATGCCCCAGACCTACACGGCGCAGAGCAGCGGCTCCGGCATCATCGTGAACCAGACCGACACAGAGCTTCTCATTGCCACCAATAACCATGTGGTGGACGGAGCCTCTGACTTAAAGGTTACATTTGTGGACAACAAGGACGTAAGCGCGGCTGTTAAGGGAACGGATTCCGCATCTGACCTGGCAATCATTGCAGTGCAGTTAAAGGATATCCCGTCGGACACCATGAGCAAGATTAAGGTGGCAACCCTGGGCAACTCCGATGAAATCAAGGTGGGGCAGCAGGTTATCGCCATCGGAAACGCCCTTGGCTACGGCCAGTCCGTCACCGTCGGGTATGTAAGCGCCCTGGACCGTGAGATTACAGATGAAAAAGGAATCAGCAGAACCTTTATCCAGACAGACGCTGCCATCAACCCGGGCAACAGCGGCGGTGCGCTCATTGATTTAAATGGAAACGTTATCGGCATCAACGCAGCCAAGACAGCATCCACGGAAGTGGAGGGAATGGGCTTTGCCATTCCGATTTCCAAGGCCCAGGACATTTTAAACAGCCTGATGACAAAGAAGACGCGTGTGGCTGTATCCGAGGACGCTCAGGGCTATCTGGGTATTCAGGGAACCAACATTGACGCTGCCACATCGCAGATGTACGGAATGCCGGTGGGTATCTATGTTTACAAAATCGTGGAGGGCGGAGCTGCCTCATCCTCTGATTTAAAAGAAAAGGACATCATCACCAAATTTGACGGCCAGTCCGTCACCAGCATGGAAGAACTGAAGCAGATGCTTACTTACTATGAGGGCGGCGCTTCCGTCACCCTGACCGTCCAGTCACTGACGGACGGGGCATACGTGGAGCACGATGTGCAGGTGACCCTGGGGACCAGGCCGGCAGCCCAGAGCTAATTTACAGATACATGTATTTTACAAATTTATGGTTTTGATTGTGCATGTATCTGGATAAACGGCTATGGTATAATATTCATGTTCCATCATCATAAGCCGGATAAGGGCCGCCGGCAGACCGGCGGCTCCTTATCAACAGGAGGATACATATGTCAGAACACAGCCAGTTAACGGAGTTTGTAGGTACCGCCATCGGAGATACGATCGGTCTGGTGATTCCCGGAATCGACCCGTCCCTTGTACGGTTCATGAAGCTGGGAAAATACCGTTCCATCGGCATATTCGGAGGCCGGGCGGCAGTGGGCCCCCAGGTGATTGCAGTGGACGAGGCGGTAAAGGCAGCAAACGCGGAGCTGATATCCATGGAAGCCTGCCGGGACAGCAAAGGCGGGGCAGGGTGCGGCACCCTGTTCTACATTGGGGCAGACGATGTATGGGACGCAAGACGGGCGGTGGAGATTGCCCTGGAACAGCTTCCCAGGCAGTTTGGAGAGGTTTACGTCAATGAGGCGGGCCATCTGTCCTTCAGCTATACGGCCAGAGCCGGACAGTGCTGCGTCAAAGCCCTGGGAGCAGTGGAAGGAAAAGCCTTTGGTATCATATGCTGCGGTCCGGCGGCCATTGGATGTGTTGTATCGGATTTGGCGGTAAAATCAGCGCCTGTAACCGTCACAGGCTATCATCATCCCCTTGACAATTGTTTTGCCAATGAAGTGGTGCTGTGTTTTACAGGGGAATCAGCAGCCGTAAGACAGGCGCTGCGGACAGCGGTCCGCGCGGGCAGGCAGCTTCTGGGCAGCATGGGGGAGGAACCCTATTCCCTGGGCACCCCGTGGATTTAGGGAATTAAGAAACATTTGCGAAAAAATTACAGATTTTAACTGGAAAATGTGCTATACTAACGTATATAAACTCGCCAAGGAGGTACAGCTTATGAAATTAGTGTATGCAATTGTGAGAAATGATAATGAAGATGATGTTGTAAGCCAGCTGACCCAGCATCATTACAGTGTTACAAGACTCTCCACCACAGGAGGTTTCCTGAAAAAAGGGAATACAACATTGATGATTGGTGCAGAAGATGATAAGGTGCAGGAAGTGATTGATGTGATTAAGCAGGAATGCGGACAGCATCAGAAGCTGACAGTCAACATGCCGTATATATCAGGCACCACCATGGTCAATTATGCAACGATGCCGATGACGGTGGATGTGGGCGGCGCCACTATCTTCGTGATTAACGTGGACCGTTACGAGAAAATTTAATCATCCGGTATCTGAATCCGCGGGCAGGACACAGGGGCCCCGCGGATTTTTTGCGTTCCGGGACAGCAGAACGGCTGATTGTGTCATGGGAAATGGCACAGGCCCTGCTGCATACCGGCTGCCACTGCAGAAATGGTGGAAAATAAACACAAAATGTCCTCAGGTATACGAAAAAGTGCAATATTTGGATAAAATCGGCTTGTATCTCCAATTCTGTCAGTATATAATAAAGATGTATGCTTAAATACACCAAGGAAAGGGGTAAATTTATCATGGGATTTATCGATTTAGTTAAAGCTCGTGCCAGGGCTGACAAAAAGACCATAGTACTGCCAGAGTCTATGGACAGGAGAACCTGGGAGGCGGCCGAGACGATATTGAAAGAGGACATCGCCAATCTGATTATTATAGGAACACCGGAGGACATTGCCGACCACAGCAAGGGACTGGATGTATCAGGTGCAACAGTGATTAATCCTCAAACCTATGAGAAGACTCAGGAGTATATTGATTTATTTGTAGAGCTGAGGAAATCAAAGGGAATGACACCGGAAAAGGCTAGGGAAATCATTTTGTCCGATTATGCCTACTACGGCTGTCTTATGATTAAAAACGGAGATGCAGACGGATTAGTATCCGGCGCCTGCCACTCCACGGCCGATACATTAAGGCCATGCCTGCAGATTGTCAAGACAAAGCCAGGCACAAAGCTTGTATCTGCATTTTTCCTCATGGTAGTTCCGGACTGCGAATACGGAGCAGAAGGAACCTTTATTTTTGCCGATTCAGGACTGAACCAGAATCCCAATCCGGAGGAACTGGCAGCTATCGCCAAATCATCCGCTGATTCATTTGAACTGCTGGTACAGAAGGAGGCAAGGGTGGCCATGCTGTCCCATTCCACCAAGGGCTCAGCAAAGCATCCTGATGTGGACAAGGTAGTGGAGGCTACCAGGATTGCCAACGAGCTTTATCCTGAGCTTAAGCTGGACGGGGAACTCCAGCTGGATGCAGCCCTTGTACCGGAGGTTGCTTCCTCCAAGGCGCCGGGCAGTGAAGTGGCCGGCAAGGCAAACGTACTGATGTTCCCGGATTTGGATGCCGGCAATATCGGATACAAGCTGGTTCAGAGACTGGCAAAGGCAGAGGCTTACGGCCCTGTTACCCAGGGAATTGCAAAACCGGTTAACGATTTGTCCAGGGGTTGTTGTGCAGATGATATTGTGGGTGTAGTAGCAATTACGGCCGTTCAGGCACAGGCTGAATAGGCCGGAATATAGGAGGAGATATCAATGAATATATTAGTTATTAACTGTGGGAGCTCATCATTAAAATACCAGCTGATTGATTCCGCGTCAGAGGCCGTGCTTGCAAAGGGACTTTGCGAGAGAATCGGTATTGAGGGAAGCCAGATTACCTATCAGCCGGCAGGGGGAGAAAAGGAAGTAACCGTTTCACCTATGCCTACCCATACCCAGGCCATTCAGATGGTATTGGATGCCCTGACCAATGATAAGACAGGCGTAATTAAGAGCCTGGACGAAGTAGGGGCAGTGGGACACAGAATCGTACATGGAGGAGAAGCATTTACAGCATCTACCCTGATTACGGAAGAGGCAGTTAAGGCTATCGAAGAGTGCAGCGATTTGGCGCCTCTTCACAACCCGGCAAACCTGATTGGCATCCGTGCCTGCCAGGAACTGATGCCAAATACTCCAATGGCAGGTGTATTCGATACAGCCTTCCATCAGACCATGCCGGAGAAGGCATACCTGTATGGACTTCCATATGAGTATTATGAGAAATACAAGGTGAGAAGATACGGCTTCCACGGTACAAGCCACAGCTACGTGTCCAAGAGAACAGCCGAGGTTCTTGGCCGTTCCTATGATTCCCTTAAAACAGTTGTCTGCCACCTGGGCAACGGTTCCAGTATCTCAGCTGTCCTCAACGGAAAATCCGTGGATACCAGCATGGGACTTACTCCATTAGAGGGACTTGTTATGGGAACCAGAAGCGGCGATGTGGACCCGGGCGCCCTGCAGTTCATCATGCACAAAGAGAATCTGGACATTGACCAGATGCTGAACGTGCTGAACAAGAAGTCCGGCGTATACGGAATGTCCGGCGTTTCCAGTGATTTCCGCGATGTGGAGACCGCTGCAAAGGACGGCAATAAAAAGGCAGAGGTTGCTCTGGAATCATTTGCTTACAGGGTAGCTAAATACGTAGGCGCATATGCAGCTGCTATGAGCGGCGTGGATGCCATTGCATTCACAGCAGGCGTGGGCGAAAATGACAAGGAAACCAGGAAGAAAGTGTGCGAATATCTTGCATTCCTGGGAATTGAGATTGATGATGAGGCCAACTCAAAGAGAGGACAGGAAATCGTGATTTCGACCCCTGATTCCAAGGTAAGCGTTCTTGTTATTCCTACCAACGAGGAGCTGGCAATTGCAAGGGAAACACTTGCATTAGTGGAGCATTAAGGAAGAAATAATAAAAACAGTATGGTAAAACAGCAAAAGGCCGGTGTGCATGTAATTTCAAAACATGCGCACCGGTTTTTTTGCGGCGTATTTATGGGTTGATATGGAAGAAAATGTCTTGAAAGTACCTTTTTTTAGCATGAATAGGATAAGGGAAAACAGCACAGGGGATGTTAAAATCATAATAACAAAAAGGTAGGGAAAGGAGGGAAGGGTACATATAAGGGGACTGCCTTCAGGCAGATAAAAAAGAGAAGGGAGAATACAAACATATGAATTTGTTTGCATTAGTAGCATCATTTGGAGGAGGAATCATAGGCGCATACATGGGAGCACTGCCTGCATTTATACTGACCGGCGTGATTGCAATTGCAGGGTCGGTGGCCGCCATGGCAGGAGGAGCGGACACGACAGTGGGTTTCATTGCCTTTGGCTCCTACCTTGGTCCGCACATTGCCTTTGCCGGCGGTGTGGCTGCTTCCGCCTACGCAGGCAGGGCAAAGAAGCTGGGAAGCGGAACCGATATCCTGTCCTGTCTTAATGGACTGGCAGACCCGGCCACATTGCTGGTAGGCGGTGTGTTCGGCGTGATTGGTTTTCTCATTCATTATCTGATAGGGACGGTTCTTCATCTGAATACGGACCTTCCCGGATTTACCGTTATCCTGTCAGCCGTCATTGCGCGCCTGGTGTTCGGCACCAGCGGCCTTATCGGAAAGGCTGCGCCTGGTGAAACCAGGGAGTATTTTACCGGCGGAAAGGGAATGCTCTGTAATGTAATCCTTGGTCTTGGCCTGGGAACCACAACCGGTTTTGTGTATCAGGCCCTTCTAGACGGCGGGGCGTCAGCAGCTGCCATAGGCAGCTATCCCGTGCTCTGCTTCGGAATAGCAGCCGTTTCCCTGATTTTTGCCCAGACCGGCTTTGCCATGCCTGCAACCCATCACATTGCGCTGATTTCGGCTTTGGCAGCTGTTTCCTCCCAAAATCCCGTTATGGGTATTGTATTCGGAATACTGACCTCGCTGTTCGGTGACTTTGTGGGCAAGACATTCAACAGCTGCTGCGACACCCATATAGACCCTCCTGCATTCACCATCTTTCTCTTTACGTTCATTGTGAATATACTGTTTGGAAACGGATTCTTCAGCGTTTAAAGCAGCAAATCCCTGATTTTATCCAGGCGGAATCCGGAAATCTCATGGCTGCCAATGACGGTTACAGGAAGAGCGGTATAGCCCCTGCTGTCCATGAAAGCCTGGCCTTCGGCGTCGTTTTCCAGGTTGATTTCCTTGTAGGAAATGCCGTTGTCTGATAAGAATTCCTTGACCTGGCGGCAGTAGGAACAGCCCGGAAGGGTATATATCCGTACTGTTTTGTCAGAGGAAACCGTGTGAGGGAGCGAGGGCCTGTCTTCCTTCAGGGGCCGGCTTCCAATGGTCCAGTTGGCCCCGCAGAGGGAGCCTGTCTGCAGCGCCTTCAAGACACGCAGGACCTCCTGGGTATTTCTGCCGATGTTGTTGTCATGTATCACGCTGTAACGTATTATCCGGTCAGGGTCAATGATGAACAGACCCCGCAGGGCAACCCCCTGGTCTTCCAGGAGAACGCCGTAGTCAGCTGTCATGGACAGGGTCTTGTCGGCGCCCAGGGGATATCCGATAGGGCCCAGGCCGTTTCTAATCCATGCCTGATGGGTGTACTCGCTGTCCGTGCTGACGGCAAGCAGTCTGGCATCCGCCTCTTCAAACAGATGCAGGTCATTGCTGAATGAGGTAATTTCAGTTGGGCAGACAAATGTAAAATCCATGGGATAGAAGAACAGGACCAGCCAATGGCCTTTATAGGTGTCAAGGCTTACGTCAAAAAAATCTTCTCCATCTCCGGAGACAGCTTTTAAATGAAAATCAGGAGCTTTTTTTCCAATGATTCGGTTCAATCTTGATTCCTCCTTTATCTGAATGATGGTTTCTGTTATAATGATATCACAGAAAGAGGAGAAATACACCACGTTTTTAAGGAGGCAACAGCATGAGCGATAAAAAATATTCCGGCAACTTCTACAAGACGGACAAAGTAGAAGAAACCCCGGACGATTGTCCAAGCTGCATCTATCAGAATAAGAAGGCAGAAAAGGACCCGGATGAATGCCCGAACTGCTATTACATTCCCAACAAGGAAAAGAAGGAAGAACAGGAATAGCTGTATGCAGGGCCAAATGCCGCATGTAAGACAGGCAGCAGGGGCTGCGCGCAGTACCAGCGGCAAGAAAACCGCATATAAGACCCGGCATCAAGAAAGACAGGAAACACGGTATCAATTCCCGTGTATCCTGTCTTTTTTGCTGTTGTTTCTAAGAAAAAATCGGGTCAGTCCTGTGACAGTGCATATCTGGCCACAGCCACATCCTGTTCCACCGAGCCGCCGGATACACCCAGGCCGCCGATACAGCGTCCGTTCTTCATGATGGGGAGTCCTCCGCCAAAGATACAGAACCTGCCGGGGTGGGTCTGCTGAAGCCCGTACAGGGGCTGTCCCGGCAGGATGTCCCTGGCAGCGTTCTCCGTGGGCGCGCGGAGGGCGGCTGCCGTGTAGGCCTTTGAACAGGAGATGGAGATGCTGGCCAGAAGGGAATCATCCATCCGGTGCATGGCAACCATATTCCCTCCCTGGTCCACCACTGTGATGACCATGGGAACCCGGATGCGCTCCGCCATTTCCTCGCCCTTTTCAATCAGCCTCAGGGCTTCCTTCAGACATAATCCCTGATGCTTCAGGGCGTCCACCAGAGCGGCTGTTATTTCCTTTGCTGCATAAGTATCATTCATGGTGTTACCTCCTTATCAGAGCAGGCTGCGGTACAGTTCCCTGTCCGGATGCGCAATTACGACCTTTGCCACCAGGGCGCCGCTGTTCTCCGCTGTTTTCGCCCCTGCCTCCGCACTTTCCTCAACTGCGCCCACATCCCCTGTAAAGGTGACAAAGGATTTGCCTCCGATGCCCGTGCCCAGACGGATTTCAATCAGGGAAACATTGGCCGCCTTGGCTGCTGCGTCGGCTGCAATGACTGCACCGGTGACGGAGAAGAATTCCAGGATGCCCAGGGCCTTCAGGCTGGAAGGCATGGAGGACATGTTGATGGCCTCGATTACCTGGGGATGTACCCTTGGGATGAGAAGCCGGTCCACCACATTGATTTTCGCGCTTTCCTCTCCAGTCCTCAAAGCCGATTCCACGGCTGAAACCTCTCCGGTTATTAGTATCTGGTATTTGCCCGGACAGCTGGGTCTTGCAGAAACAAGCCTGATTTCCGCTGCCTTAAGCATCATGTCTGCTGCCAGGATACCTCTGGCAATGCTGTTTAACTCTAAAAAACCAATGGTAATCATAAGATTTTCCTCCTGACTACTGCCTGCCGGCAGAGATGACAATTTCTGTTTGGGTGACCCGGGTAACGGTTCCGGATATGCTTGCGTGGATATTGGCGCCCAGGGCCTGTTCCGGGATTGCTCCTATCAGCTGTCCGCGCTCAACCCTGCCGCCCGGCTGTACCATGGGTACGCTGGGCGCCCCAATGTGCTGCCTGAGGGAAATGCGCACAGTATCAGGCTCTGCGGTTACGCAGCGGTCAATGTGATAATCGTAGTACTGGTCAACGCCCAGACGGACCGCCATACGTTTGGAAGGCGCTTTCCGGAAGCTTCGCTCTTCCAGCTGTGTGAAGGTCCCGGAAGGCTTTTGGTAGCGGAACTGATTCTGCCGGAGCAGGTTTTTGATATGGATATTGACCTGGCGGGGCTGAAGGCCCATGGGGCAGGCATAGGTTTCACACAGCCCGCATTCACTGCATATCATGGTCTGTTTTACATGCTCATCCTCCAAGACATCCTGGGGAGACTGCGCATAGGCCAGCTTCCTCATAATCATATGGGGCTTCAGGGGATGGCCTGTAAGGTAGCGCGGACACATCTGGGTGCAGCAGGAACATTGGATACAGCACATTTTAGCCCGCTTCAGGGAAACAGACACAGGAATGTTATGTTTCTCCACAAGGGGCGTCTGGTCTGCCACAATGATATAACCGGAGGTGGTTTTTGTGACAGTGAGTGCAGCAGCCTCCTCCATATCATGGCATTTACCCATCATGGGTCCTCCCGCAATTACATGATAGGAGGTAAGCAGACTTCCTCCCGCCAGGGCAAGACATTCTGCAAAGGATGTCCCCAGGGGGGCGCGGACAATACAGGGGGAGGCGACGGCGCCTGTGACAGTCAGATATTTTTCCGTAAAGGGCTGTCCCTGGGCAGCGTTGAAAATGGTGTGGACCGTGGCCAGGTTGGAGACAACGGCTCCCACGTCAAGAGGAATTCCGGAAGGAGGAACCGTGCGGCCCGTGATGTCACAGACCATGACCTGTTCATCTCCGGCCGGATAGAAGTTTTTCATCCTGTACAGCCTGACAGGACTGCCCAGGTCCGCAATAGCGGCTTCCAGGGCAGCAATCTCCTCCGTGTATGTCTCTTTCAGTGCGATATAACGTTTGTCCGCCTGCACCATGTCGCCAATCATGCCGGCGGCAGCAGCAATCTCCTTTGCTTTGTGAATCATGAGCCAGCGGTCGGTCCGCAGAAGCGGCTCACACTCAGCGGCATTGATAATCAGATATTCCACGGTACAGTTCAGCTTGACATGAGCAGGGAAGCCGGCCCCGCCGCACCCGACGATTCCAGCTTCTTTTATTTGTTCCAGCAGTGTCATATATATCTCCCTTCATATACCATTAAGGTCCTTTTTTATTAATTATAAAGAAAAAAGACATCCTGTACAATGAATGGCCAGTCTAAAAAACGGTATTATCCAATACTGTCTGCTTCCCGGAGGATACGTCTGGATAATACAGTAAATCAGTTTGTCTATTACTAAGGGAAAGCCTTTGTGTAATGTTACAATATAAAAATAAAGTTGGAAAGGCGATGAAATGAATGGAAATAAAGGACTGGAAGGCCGGTCAGGAAGGCCTGATGCGGATTATACAGGAATCAGTGCCGGGCAAACAGATTACCATGGCTCATATAATAGCCAGCCCGGATGAGATTATTTACAGAAAATTGGGACTGGATCCAAAGGTTGATTATCACCGGTCGGCCATCGGAGTGCTGACACTTACACCAAGCGAGACAGCAATCATAACCGCGGACCTGGCCATTAAGGCTTCGGCCATACAGATTGGTTTCATTGACCGGTTCAGCGGCACGCTCATTATCACGGGAACCATTTCCGATGTCAATATTGCCTTTGAGCGTATTCTGGAGTATACGTCCTCGGAGCTGGGTTTTACCGTATGCAAAATAACAAAGGCCTGATTCCATACCAGAAGCAGGGAGGGGCAATGAAAAAAATTATGCTGGTGGGGCGCAGCGGCGCCGGCAAGACAACGCTGACGCAGGCCATGAAGGGCAGGAAGATAACATACCATAAGACCCAGTACATTAATAACTATGATGTGATTATTGATACGCCGGGGGAGTACGCGGAAAACAAAACCCTGGCAAGGGCGCTGATTCTGTACTCCTATGAGGCGGATATCGTGGGACTGCTGATGAGCGCCATTGAGGATTATTCATTATACAGCCCGAATATTGTGTCCATGGCAACCAGGGAGGTCATAGGAATCGTGACCCAGATAGACCAGCCCGATGCCAGGCCGGACCTGGCCGCCATGTGGCTGGAGCTTACGGGCTGCAAAAAGATATTTTATGTCAGCTCCGTGACCGGCGAAGGGGTGGGGGATATTCTGAATTACCTGAGGGAAGAGGGCGATGTGATGCCGTGGGAGAGAGAGGAGGAAACAGATGAAACGAGTGTTGATGCTGGCAGGTGACTACACGGAGGATTATGAGGTAATGGTCCCGTACCAGGCACTGCTGGTAACCGGGGTGGAGGTGGATGTGGTCTGCCCGGATAAGGCTGCGGGCGATACCATAAGGACAGCCATCCATGACTTTGAAGGTGACCAGACCTATTCTGAAAAGCCGGGACATAACTTTGTGCTCAATGCTTCTTTCCAGTACCTGAAGCTGGAGCAGTATGACGGATTGTTCCTCACAGGCGGAAGGGCGCCGGAGTATCTCCGGCTGAATCCAAGGGTTCTGGATATGGTGCATTATTTCATGGATTTGCAAAAACCGGTTGCAGCTATCTGCCATGGGGTGCAGATTCTGACTGCGGCAAGGGTGCTCAAAGGAAAGCAGGTTACGGCTTATCCGGCTGTGCGTCCCGAGGTGCTGGCAGCAGGAGGCATTTTCATGGAAAAGGAGCCGTACGAGGCGGTGGTTTGTGATAATCTGGTAACTTCCCCTGCCTGGCCGGGCAATGTGGAAATTCTGAAAGGGTTTCTGAAGCTGCTGGGCGTCACGGCACTGTAGTGAAAATGGCTGGTCTTTAATCATCAAAAGTCTGGATTTTACTTTTTTTACGTTTTAATAATATGTCCTGTTTTCCGGCTCCATAGGATATTATGGGGAGGAGGGACGCCCCGGGAAATGAGCCGGGACATTCTTGGAAACCGGAAACCATAAATCGAAAACAAAATAAAGGAGGATATTTGTATGATAGCAAAGGGGTTTACAGAACCAACCGAGAGAGTGAAACGTCTTAAGAGAGCCATTGTCGACGCAACTCCATACGTTGAGTCTGAGAGGGCGGTTCTCGTAACAGAGTCCTACAAAGAGACAGAGGGGCTGTCTCCTATTATGCGTCGTGCCAAGGCTGCTGAGAAGATTTTCAACAATCTTCCCATCACCATCCATGATGATGAGCTGGTGGTAGGCGCAATCACAAAGAATCTGCGTTCAACAGAGATTTGTCCTGAATTTTCTTATGACTGGGTTGAGAAGGAATTTGAGACAATGGGCACCAGAATGGCTGACCCCTTCCAGATACCAAAAGATACGGCGGCAGAGCTGCATGAGGCGTTTAAATACTGGGAAGGAAAGACCACCAGCGCCCTGGCTGACTCCTACATGTCCCAGGAGACAAAGGACTGTATTGCCAACGGCGTATTTACAGTGGGCAACTACTTCTACGGCGGCGTAGGTCATGTGTGCGTGGACTACGGCAAGGTTCTGGAAATCGGTTTTACAGGAATCATCAAACAGGTAATTGAGGCAATGGATAAGCTGGATACCAGCGACCCGGAATATATTAAGAAGAAAAACTTCTATGAGGCTCTGGTGATTACATATACAGCAGCAATCAATTTTGCCCACCGCTATGCTGCAAAGGCAAGGGAAATGGCGGCCGCCTGCCCGGAACCCGCAAGAAAGGCAGAGCTGCTTCAGATTGCAGCCAACTGCGACCGGGTGCCTGAAAGAGGAGCCACCAATTTCTACGAGGCATGCCAGGCATTCTGGTTTGTACAGATTCTTCTTCAGATTGAGGCCAACGGACATTCCATTTCACCAGGACGTTTTGACCAGTATATGTATCCCCATCTGGCGGCGGATAAGAACATTTCCAGGGAATTCGCGCAGGAACTGGTGGACTGTATCTGGGTTAAGTTAAATGATGTGAACAAGACGCGCGACGAGGTTTCCGCACAGGCCTTTGCAGGATACGCGGTATTCCAGAACCTGATTGTAGGCGGACAGACCGAGGACGGACTGGATGCAACCAACGACGTATCTTATATGTGTATGGAAGCAGTTGCCCATGTGGCGCTGCCGGCCCCGTCCTTCTCCATCCGTGTTCACCAGAATACACCGGATGAATTCCTTTACAGGGCCTGCGAAGTGACCCGCCTGGGTCTGGGCGTACCGGCCATGTATAACGACGAGGTTATCATTCCCGCGCTGTGCAACCGGGGCGTATCCCTGGCAGACGCCAGAAGCTACTGCATCATCGGCTGCGTGGAGCCGCAGTGCCCGCATAAGACAGAGGGATGGCATGATGCCGCATTCTTTAACATTGCCAAGGTTCTGGAAATCACCCTGAATAACGGCAAGGTGGGCGACAAGCAGTTAGGGCCGCAGACAGGCGACATCACTTCCTTTAGCAGCCTGGAAGACATATTTGCAGCTTACAAAAAACAGATGGAATACTTTGTGTATCATCTGGCTGAGGCTGACAACTGTGTTGACTTCGCCCATGCGGAGAGAGCACCCCTTCCATTCCTGTCAGCACTGGTTGACGACTGTATCGGAAGAGGAAAGAGCGTTCAGGAAGGCGGAGCAATCTATAACTTTACAGGGCCGCAGGCATTCGGCGTAGCTGATTCCGGCGATTCCCTGTGCGCTATCAAGAAGCATGTATTTGAGAGCAAGGAAGTGACCATGGCCCAGTTAAAGGAAGCCCTGGCCAATAACTTCGGCTATGCGTGCAATGCCTCCGCCCCGGCAGCAGCTGACCCGGGCACGGACGAGGCAAGGATTTATGAAGCAGTGAAGCGAATCCTGAGCAATAACGGCTCCATCAACCTGGCAGACCTTCAGGCACAGCTGTCCGCCCCGGCACAGGCATGCCGCTGGCCGTCAGCAGCAGAGCCTGCCAAGGCAGAAGCTGCCTGTGTAAATGCGGATTACGCCCACATTAAGAGACTGATGGAGAATACGCCATGGTTTGGCAACGATGACGACGAAGTGGATATGATTGCAAGGCGCTGCGGACAGATTTATTCCTACGAGGTAGAGAAATATAAGAATCCGCGCGGCGGACAGTTCCAGGCAGGATGCTATCCTGTATCTGCCAACGTATTATTCGGCAAGGACGTAGGCGCCCTTCCGGACGGCAGGCTTGCCAAGTCTCCTCTGGCTGACGGCGTATCCCCAAGACAGGGCAAGGATACCAACGGACCGACAGCAGCAGCCATGTCCGTGGCAAAACTGGACCATTCAAACTATTCCAACGGAACCTTGTACAACCAGAAGTTCCTTCCATCCGCACTTGCAGGAGACGAGGGCCTGAAGCGTTTCGCATCCATTGTGCGTTCCTACTTTGACCACAAAGGAATGCATGTGCAGTTTAACGTTATTGACAGAGCCACGCTGCTTGCAGCCCAGGAGCGTCCTGAGGATTACAAGGACCTGGTTGTCCGCGTCGCAGGATACAGCGCGCAGTTTACGGTTCTGGCAAAAGAAGTTCAGGATGATATCATCAGCCGTACAGAGCAGACCTTATAGTGAGGTTTCAGCATAAATACAGTGAAGGGAGTTCGGCATGGATTCAATCAATTATAATTTAACAGGAACCGTGTTCGACATACAAAGGTTTTCCCTGCATGACGGGCCGGGTATCCGGACAATCGTGTTTTTAAAGGGCTGTCCTCTCTCCTGCAAGTGGTGCAGTAATCCTGAATCCCAAAGTATCAAGCCAGTTATTATGTATAAAGCAGATGACTGCCTCCATTGCGGCCGTTGCATGACGGCCTGCAAGAGGGGGGCAATCAGCCCGGAACATAAAAATTGGGTCAGCAGGGAGCTGTGCAGCGGATGCGGCGAATGTGCCAATGCATGTCCGGCAGGCGCTCTGGTGCTCAAGGGAAAGACAATGTCAATCCAACAGGTAATCCGGGAACTGAAGAAGGATGCCACGACCTACAGGCGTTCCGGCGGAGGCATCACTTTATCCGGCGGGGAACCGCTGGTGCAGTATGAATTTGCTTCTGAACTTCTGCAGGCCTGTAAGGGGCAGGGATGGCATACTGCCATTGAGACCACGGGTGTGGGAAGCAGGGAAGCCATTGAAAAGGTGATTCCTTATGTGGACACGGTGCTTTTGGATATCAAGCACATGGACAGCGGGCAGCATAAAAAGTTTACAGGCGTTACCAATGAACGGGTCATTAAAAATGCCCCTGAAATCTGTAAGATAAGCAATACTGTCATCCGTGTTCCTGTGATTCCGGGATTTAATTATTCGGTGGAGGACATAAGGGCAATCTCAGAATTTGCAAGAAACCTGGTGGGCATACGGACCATACATCTGCTGCCGTATCATTCCTTTGGCGAGAATAAGTATGGATTGTTAGGCCAGGATTATGCGCTGAAGCAGGTTAAGCCGCTGACCCCGGAAGATTTGGAGGAATGCAGGGCAGTGGTGGAGAGTTATGGTTTTCAATGCATCATTGGCGGTTAGACACGATTTTAGAATGGAGGAAGAAGAATGGACCAACAGTTAATTGAGAAAGTAATGAAGCAGGTTTCCGACGAGCTTGGCATCAGGCAGGAGGAGTGTAAGGCAGAGGCGCCAAAGGAAGAATGCAGCACCAATATCGGATTGACCGAGTTCGTAGGAACCGCAATCGGAGATACAATCGGGCTGGTGATTGCCAGTGTGGACCCCATGCTGGTGGATGTGATGAAATTAGGCAAATACCGTTCCATCGGCATTGTAGGCGGCAGGGTTGGAGCCGGTCCTCAGATTTGGGCGGTTGACGAGGCTGTAAAGGCAACCAACACTGAGATTATTTCCGTGGAGCTTCCAAGGGATACAAAGGGCGGAGCCGGACACGGCAGCCTGATTTATATTGGTGCGGATGATGTATCAGATGCAAGAAGAGCAGTTGAGATTGCCCTTCAGGTTCTTCCCAAATATTTCGGCGACGTATATGGGAACGATGCAGGCCATCTGGAGTTCCAGTATACCGCAAGAGCCAGCTACTGTCTTGAGAAGGCGTTGGGCGCGCCGGTTGGAAGGGCATTCGGCATGACGTGCGCTGGGCCGGCTGCAATCGGTACGGTTCTGGCTGATATTGCGGTGAAGGCAGCCAATGTGGAGGTGGTAGGATACTGCTCACCCACCAGCGGCACCAGCTATTCCAACGAGGTTATCCTTACATTTACCGGTGATTCCGGAGCCGTACGCCAGGCAGTGAAAGCTTCCATCGAAGCAGGCAAGAAGATGCTGGGTGCATTGGGCGCTGAACCGAAGTCTACAACAACTCCATACATCTAGTAAGTCCGGTCTGGAGAATGTGAATCAATTAAGGAGGTTCTAATATGAATGCAGATGCATTAGGTATGGTCGAAACAAAAGGATTAGTGGGTGCAATTGAAGCAGCGGACGCAATGGTTAAGGCTGCCAATGTTTCCCTGGTAGGATATGAAAAAATCGGTTCCGGACTTGTTACCGTTATGGTAAGAGGTGATGTTGGTGCGGTTAAGGCAGCTACCGATGCCGGCGCAGCTTCTGCAGCAGCAGTTGGAGAGGTTGTATCCACCCACGTTATTCCTCGTCCTCATACAGATGTTGAAAAGATTCTTCCGCATCTTGAATAAAGGCAGCAGATAGAAGCAGTTATCTGTCAGCGGTTGCAGCGGGGAATGCCCCTATCCGTTGGATAGGGGCATTCCCTGAAACGAGGTGAAGGAATTGAATATCAGCGAGGAACAGTTGAAAGAACTGATGCTGCGTGTCTTAAGGGACCTGGAGGCGGAAAAAAGGGCGGAATGCACCAACCATCCCGGACAAAAACTGTATATGCTGTGCGTATCCCCGTGGAGCGAACAATATATGGACTTTTTGAAGGAAATGGAAGAATGCGGCGCCTATGATGTGGTGCCTGTCATTCCGTCTTCCTGGAAGGATATGGGATATGAGGCCAGACTCCGCCAGTCTTCTGTCTGCGGCAGTATCCGGTACCGTTCCGGTGAAAAGCCGGCTGATTTGGACCGGGCGGTGACTCTTCTGCCGGTGGTTCCCAGGGATGTTCTGGTGAAAACAGCATTGTGCATCAGCGATACATATGAGACATCATGGATAGCGGAATGCATGGAACAAGGCGGCCGGGTCGTATTGCTTCGTTCCGGCCTGGCAAGGTTTTCCGGAAAGGAAAAGCCAGCCTACCGGAACCGTATCATGGAGTATTGCAGGCAGACTCTGGAGTTTGGAATCGAAATCTGCAGCGCAGAGGAGTTTTCAGGCAGAGAGCCCGATGAAATTCCTCCTGGAGAACCGGACCGGACAGCAGCCGGCCAGGCAGCCGGCAGCCGGACAATACCCGGCCGGGCAGCAGGCCGGGTAACGGGCGGCGGGGCAGAAAAGAGCCTGAGGGAAGCCGGTACATGTATGGCAGAGCCGAAGAAAAAAAGAGTGATAGCATCGTCCAATGTGGAGCAGCTTGCGTCTGAGGGCGTCATATATCTTCAGCCCGGAGATATCGTCACAGACCTGGCAAAAGACAGGGCGAAATTTTTAAAGATAGTATTCAGATAAACAGGAGAGTGAGGTGACAGGATGAAACAGGCGTTGGGATTAGTTGAAATCAGCGGACTGTCCACAGCAGTGGTGGCAGCCGATACCATGGCCAAAGCAGCCAATATCCGCATTCTGGAGATTGAAAACACAAAAGGTCTTGGCTATATGACCATTAAGATTGCCGGGGACGTGGGAGCTGTCAATGCAGCCGTCAATGCAGGAAAGCAGATAGGAGCAGCTAACAATAAGCTGGTTTCATGGAAGGTCATTCCAAGGCCGTCTGATTATGTGGAGCATGCGTTCTGCTGCCCTGAGCCGCCAGTACCGCCTTCCCCTCCGAAGAAAGAAGCGCAGGAGGAGACGGAAAACGGGGCCGAAAGCGAGCCAGCGGCGGAAACAGAAAACGGAGCCAAAGCCAAGAAAGTGGCGGAACCGGAAACCGCGGCCGAGGCCGATCCAGTGGCGGAGCCGGAAGCAGGAACCGAAGCCATGCCAGTAACGGAAGCAGAAACCGGGGTTCAATCCGAAGCTGAGACAGCTGAAACTGAGCCGGCCGGGCCGGAACCGGCAGCACTTCCGGAAAAACCAAAGAAGGCTTCCAGGCGCGGTTCAGCGGCCAAGGGCACAGGCACTGAAAGGCAAAAAAAGAGTTAGTTGAAATCAGGAATACCGGTAATGGCAGGGGACAGCCGGATTCTCCGTGAAAGGAATGTGAATGACATGAGATTAGCTAAGATAATAGGAACAGTGGTGGCAACCAGAAAGGATAACTCCCTGGTGGGCTACAAACTGATGATTATCAGACGGATTGATGGACACGGTAATTTCATTGATTCAGAGGAAGTGGCTGTGGATTATGTGGGAGCCGGAATTGGTGAAACCGTCCTGATTGGTTCGGGCTCTTCTGTACGTGTGGACCAGTCCAAACGGGAGGCTGTCATTGATATGGCAATTATCGGAATTGTAGATACAATGGATATATAGTGTAATCATTTTAAAGGAAAGGAGGTAATGAATGACATGAAAAGCAGTATTTATTCCAGCGTGACCGATGCAGCTGCTGCTGCAAAGGGAGCCTATGGCAGATATACAAAGCTGACCCTGAATGAACGCCAGGAAATACTGGAAGGAGTGAAAAAAGCACTTCGTCCTATTGCAAATGAGCTTGCCGCCATGACAGTTGCGGAAACCGGCATGGGAATTGTCCTTGACAAGGCGCAGAAAATAAAGCTTGCCATTGAGAAAACGCCCGGCGTGGAGGACCTGATTACGGAAGTCAATACAGGTGACCATGGAATGACGCTCTATGAGCTGTCCTCGTTTGGTATTGTATGCGCGGTACAGCCATGCACCAATCCCTGTGCAACGCTTATCAGCAACACCATCGGTATGCTGGCTGCAGGGAATGCAATCATCCATTGCCCACATCCGAGAGCAGTTAAGGTTTCACAGTTCCTGACCACGATTATCAGCAATACTATCCGCGATATCAGCGGTATCGACAATCTGGTAGTCACCCTTCACGAAAGCCTTATGGGATTTACCACAGAGGTCATGAGCCATCCGGATGTTGACCTGGTTGTATGCACCGGGGGCAGCGGTTCCCTTCGCCAGGCCATGACGTCCGGCAAAAAGGTAATTGGGGCCGGTCCGGCCAATCCAGTGACAATTGTGGATGCAACGGCCAATCTGGAGAAGGCGGCAAGGGATATTGTGCGGGGAGCTGCGTTTGACAATAATCTGATGTGTACATCGGAAAAGTGTATGGTAGTGGAGGATAAGGTGTCGGACCGTTTTATATATGAGCTTCTGAAAAACGGTGTGTACTATGTCAGGAATGAGACGGAAATCCGGAAGCTTCTGGATGCTGCAGTCACCGGGGATTTTGTGATTAATAAGAAACTGGAAGGCCGGAGCGCCAATGAGATTCTTGAATATGCCGGTATTTCCTGCAGCGGGAACATAAAGCTGATTGTGGCAGAGACAGGGCGTATGCATCCCTTTGTCACCACAGAACTTATGATGCCTCTTGTGCCGTTGGTAAAGGCGGCTGATTTTGATGAGGCCCTGGAGATTGCTTTGGAAGTGGAGCAGGGATATAAACATACGGCAACCATTCATTCGGAGTCCATTGAGCACCTGAACCGGGCCGCCAAGGAATTGCAGACTTCCGTATTTGTTAAAAACGGTCCTTCCTTTATGGGAATCGGCTTTGATAAAGAAGGTCATACCAGCTTTACAATCGCAACCACCACAGGAGAGGGAACTACCACGGCAAGGCATTTTGCCCGCAGAAGAAGATGCACGTTGACAAGTGGATTTTCGATTCGCTGATTGTAATTAGGAAAGCAGGTTGATGAAATGATGGAAGGACGGGATGACAGATTTTATTATGTGACTTCGGAATCTGTAACCGAAGGCCATCCGGATAAGGTTTGTGACCAGATTGCAGACGGCATACTGGATGCATATCTGGAACAGGATTCCAAATCCAGGGTTGCAGTTGAGGCCATGGCATCTGCCAATACGCTGATGCTGGCAGGGGAAGTCACATCAAAGGGCCGTGTGGATGTGGCGGCAAAGGCCAGGGAGATTATCAGAAACATTGGCTACACGGAACATGGAAAAGGGTTTGACGCCGATACATGTATGATACTGACCAATATCCACAACCAGTCGCCGGATATTTCCATGGGAGTCACCAGAAGCAGCGAAACCGGGAAAGAGGTTCTGGGCGGAGGGGACCAGGGAATTATGTATGGCTATGCTGTCAATGAGACGGAAAGCCTGATGCCGCTGTCCTGCCACCTGGCTAACCGCCTGGCCCAACGTCTGGCCTATGTGAGGAAGGTGCTGAAAACGGATTTTCTATATCCTGACGGCAAAACCCAGATTACCATGAAGTACGACGAGGCGGGGAAACCGGTGTGCATTCACAGCATTGTTGTATCCACGCAGCACAGCGAAGCGGTATCCCGTGAGCTGCTGGAGGCATTCATACGCTGCACCGTCATTGAGCCGGTCATTGATTCCCGGTGGATTAGGCCGGAGACAAGAATACATGTGAATCCCACAGGCCGTTTTGTCATCGGAGGACCTGCCGGGGATACGGGCGTCACGGGAAGAAAAATCATGGTTGACACCTACGGCACCATTGGCAAACACGGGGGCGGCGCTTTCTCAGGAAAGGACCCCACAAAAGTAGACCGTTCTGCTGCTTACATGGCCCGCTATGTGGCTAAGAATATTGTGGCAGCGGAGCTGGCGGACCGGTGCGAGGTTGCGCTGGCCTATGTAATCGGAGGCATTGAACCGGAGGCCATTACCATCAATACCTTTGGAACCGGCCTGATTCCGGACAGCCACATTGAGGAGCTGGTCAAATCCGTATTTTCATTTGGGGTGGCTGACTACATAGAGGAGCTGAATCTTCGGACACCCCAGTTTTTAAAGACAGCAGCATACGGGCATTTCGGCAGGGATGACCAGGGTTTCAGATGGGAAGAAACCGACAAGGCCTGGCTGCTGAAACAGTTGGCTTTTTAGCATTTCATATTTTAAATAAAATATAACATTCAGGAGGAAAATAATATGTCGAATGAAGCATTGGGAATGGTTGAGACAAAGGGTCTGGTAGGGGCAATTGAGGCGGCAGACGCAATGACAAAGGCAGCAAATGTGGCTCTCATTGGTTATGAGAAGATTGGTTCCGGACTGGTAACTGTCATGGTCCGCGGGGATGTGGGCGCAGTAAAGGCTTCTGTTGACGCAGGAGCGGCAGCGGCAGCAAACGTAGGCCAGGTTGTATCCCAGCATGTAATCCCAAGACCACACACGGATGTAGAGAAAATCTTACCGAAATCATTATAATATGCCAGTAAGTGTATACCGGCTCCGGGAGCCGGTATACAAACTTCCGGAAGGGGTTGAACATGATGGTAAACGAAGAACTGCTGAAACTGATTACTGAACGGGTAATGGAAAAAGTAAAAAAATATGATGCATTTAAAATCCCTGTGGGAGTTTCCAACCGGCACGTTCATGTGACCTCGGAAGACTTGGAAACCTTGTTTGGAAAAGGATATCAGCTCACCAAAAAAAGCGATTTAAAGCAGCCCGGGCAATATGCCTGCAATGAGACTGTGACCATCCGCGGACCAAAGGGTGAGTTTGAACGGGTGCGCATACTGGGGCCGGTCAGGAAGCAGAGCCAGATAGAGATATCCAAAACAGACAGCTTCCGTCTGGGCATCAAAGCCCCCATCAGGGAATCAGGGGATTTGACAGGAACGCCCGGACTGGAAATGGCAGGTCCAAAGGGAACGGTCAAACTGCCCCAGGGAGCCATTATAGCGCTCCGCCATATCCATATGACTCCGCAGCAGGCAGAAGCCATGGGAGTATGGGATAAGGATATCGTAGAGGTGGAAACATTTGGTGAAAGGCACGGAGTGTTTGGAGATGTATTAATCCGGGTGTCGGAACAGTTTGAACTGGAGATGCATGTGGATGTGGATGAAGCCAATGCATGTGCGCTTAAGAACAATGATTATGTAATTATCCGGCGATGAATAAAATTTAGAAAAGAGGGGTTATATGCTCATGACCAAAGAAGTGCTGTCTGAATTTGCGGAGCTGATAAGGGAGAACAAATGCAATCCCTTTTCAGGGCCCCTGAAGACAGGTGTGGATTTGGGAACCGCCAACATAGTAATCGCTGTTACGGATGAGAATAATCATCCCGTTGCAGGCGCCACTGCTGTCTCCAAAGTAGTAAAAGACGGCATAGTAGTGGACTTTGTGGGCGCAATGCAGACCGTGCGCCGCCTGAAGGCACAGCTGGAGGAATTGCTTGGAGTGCCTCTGGAAACAGCGGCCGCAGCAATCCCCCCCGGAATCATAGAGGGAAACGTACGGTGCATTTCCAATGTGGTGGAAGGCGCCGGATTCGAAGTGATTCATGTGATAGATGAACCCACAGCAGCTGCCTCGGTTCTGGGAATCAGGGACGGGGCCGTGGTGGATGTGGGAGGAGGAACCACCGGAATCAGCATACTGAAAGACGGAAAGGTAATCTTTACAGCGGATGAGCCGACCGGCGGAACCCATATGACCCTGGTTCTTGCAGGCTATTACGGTATCTCAATTGAGGAAGCTGAAAAGCTGAAAACAGATAAGGACAGGGAACGGGATGTCTTTCCGATTATAAAGCCGGTGGTTGAAAAAATGGCCTCAATCGTCAAAGGATTCCTTTCCGGGTATGAGGTGGACTGTGTCTATGTGGTAGGCGGAGCCAGTTGTTTTGACGAGTTTGAGAAGGCATTTGAGAAGGCATTGGGTATAACAACGGTCAAGACCAACGATGCGCTCCTTGTTACCCCTCTGGGGATTGCATGGAATGCCTCTGCTGACCCCGCATAAATGAAAGAAGGTGTGATACGCTTGGATATGGATATAAAAGTAATTGAACAGCTGGTTGAGCAGGCTCTAAAAGAGATAAAGGCAGAACAGCCCCGGAAATTTGAAGGGCCCAGGGTGGAGCCTTACGGCGTGTTCCGGACAATGGACGAGGCGATTGCAGCATCAGAAGAAGCCCAGAAAAAGCTGTTATTCTCTAACATTTCAGACAGGCAGAAATATGTGGATGTGATTCGCCAGACCATTCTTAAGAGGGAGAATCTGGAGATGATATCCAGGCTGTCGGTGGAAGAGACAGAGATAGGAGACTATGAACATAAACTGATTAAAAACCGTCTGGCGGCTGAGAAGACTCCGGGTACGGAGGATTTGCTGACAGAGGCCATGACCGGTGATAACGGACTGACCTTAGTGGAATATTGTCCCTTTGGCGTTATAGGCGCCATTACCCCGACCACCAATCCCACCGAGACAATCATCAACAATTCCATTTCCATGATTGCCGGAGGGAATACCGTTGTATTCAGCCCTCATCCCAGGGCAAAAAAGGTTTCACAGATGACAGTGAAGCTGCTGAACAAGGCATTGACAGAGTGCGGCGCCCCGGCCAACCTGATTACCATGGTAGAGGAGCCGTCCATAGAAAATACCAATAAGATGATTGAGAACCCAAGTGTCCGCCTGCTGGTGGCCACAGGAGGTCCCTCTATTGTCAGGAAGGTACTGTCCTCCGGCAAAAAGGCCATTGGCGCGGGAGCCGGCAATCCTCCGGTTGTGGTTGATGAGACCGCTGATATTGCAAAGGCTGCCAGGGATATTGTGGATGGATGCAGTTTTGACAATAATGTTCCGTGTATTGCGGAAAAAGAAGTGTTTGCCGTGGATTCCATCTGCGACTACCTGATTCACCACATGAAGGAAAACGGCGCGTATCAAATCACGGACCCGGCCCTGCTGGAACAGCTGGTAACCCTGGTAACCACGGAAAAGGGCGGTCCCAAGACATCCTTTGTGGGAAAGAGCGCCCGCTATATCCTGGATAAGCTGGGAATTACGGCGGATGCCGGTGTCAGAGTCATTATCATGGAAGTTTCCAGGGAGCATCTGCTGGTCCAGGAGGAAATGATGATGCCCATTCTTCCGGTGGTGCGGGTTTCCGATGTGGATACGGCCATTGAGTACGCCCATCAGGCAGAGCACGGCAACCGCCACACCGCCATGATGCACTCCAGGAATGTGGAAAAGCTCAGCAAGATGGCCAAAATCATGGAAACCACTATTTTTGTAAAAAATGCCCCTTCCTATGCCGGTATCGGTGTGGGCGGCGAGGGGTATACCACGTTCACCATTGCCGGACCTACCGGAGAGGGACTTACCTCCCCCAGGTCCTTCTGCAGGAAGCGCAAATGTGTCATGGCCGATGCCTTTAGTATCCGTTAAATCCTAAGCGGGGCAGTAAATGGACTGAATGTGAAGGAGAAGCGCAAATGTCAAATGTATATATAAAAACAAAGATACGCAGCGGAAGCTATGCAATGGAGTATCTGCGGAAAATACGAAAAAAAAGAATCCTGGTGGTATGTGATAAGTTCCTTGCAGAGAGCGGGGCAATCAGCTACATAACGGATGCTCTGGATTCCAGCAATACCGTGGATATATTTGACCAGGCCATACCGGACCCCACCATCGAGGTGGTGGGAAAGGGGCTCAGCGTAATCTGTAAGGTACGCCCTGAAATTGTCATTGGTTTTGGCGGCGGTTCCGCCATTGACACGGCCAAGGGAATGATTTATTTTGCCGGAGTGAGGAACCTGGTTCCCAAGCCGAAATTCATCACCATTCCCACCACCAGCGGAACCGGCTCAGAGGTTACCTCGGCCGCTGTCATAACAGATTCAGAGAGCAAAAGCAAGCATCTGATATCATCGGATGATATCCTGGCAGACGTGGCAATCCTGGACCCAAGGCTGACACTGTCCGTACCGCCTTCCATTACGGCAAACACCGGAATGGATGTTCTGACCCATGCCCTGGAAGCCTATGTTGCAAACGGAAGCAATGTGTTCTCTGACGCATTGTCGGAAAAAGCGGTTGAACTGCTGATTAAGGCCCTGCTGCAATGCTACCGGGACGGGAAGAACCTGGAGGCCAGAACCCTTATGCATGAGGCGTCCACATTGGCGGGGATGGCCTTTAACACAGCTGGTCTGGGTCTGAACCACAGCATTGCCCACCAGCTTGGGGGCACCTTCCATATTCCCCACGGACTGGCCAATGCCATGCTGCTGGATAAGGTCATTGATTACAACAGTGTGAACCATGATATCATGAACAAATATGCAGGCCTTGCATATAAGGTCCGGCTGGTTGACATGAATGAGCCGCCGGCAATGGCTGTCAGTGCCTTCAAGGAGCTGATTCGCGCCCTGATGCGGTGCATGGAGATGCCGTCCTCAATCAGGGAGCTGGGAATCAGCAGGGAGGCATACGAAGAACAGCTGCAGAACATGACGGACAATGCCCTGATGGACAACTGCCTTGCAGGAAATCCGAGGGAAGCCGGAACAGAGGCCATTAAGAAAATCTTACTAAGTATCTATTGATTGACAGAAAAGATGCCTTATGACGAGCTGGACATAAGACCGTGCTGCCCAAAAGGAGCTGGCACGGCCTTTTTCCATACGCCGCTACACCACTTTGCCCCTGGTCGGATTATGATTGTTTAAATGGTAAAAAGATGCTAAAATAACAATTACAGGCATAGAGAGAGGGATTAATCAGATGGCAGAATATCATAAGATGATGCATGTGGATGAGATGGAACCAGATGCATTGGATGAATATCTCAGCATGAATGAGGAAAACAGTATCAATCAGCTGGATATCATCCACCTGTTCGGAAAAGAGAAGCTGGAGACAATACAGGAGAGTCTTTCCAAGGCAACCGGACTGGCCTTTATCACAGTGGATTTCAAGGGGGACCCTATTACATCGGCTACTTCCTTTTCACGCTACTGCGAAAAGGTCCGCAATAACCCGGAGGCAATGGAACGGTGTAAATCCTCGGATGCCTTTGGCTCCATCCAGGCAGCGGTTACACAAAAGACAAACGTGTACTTTTGCCCCTGCGGACTATTGGAAGTGGCCATTCCAATCATTGTCCGCGGTCATTATCTGGGCGGTTTTATCGGGGGGCAGATACGATGCAGCGATGCCCCGGAATCTGTCAGCAGACTGTCATCCGTTATGCATGCCGCCAGGGCAGACGAGGCAGTAGCGGAATACAGACCCCTGCTGGAGGAGATTCCCTTCTATTCATATGAAAAATTTCTGGATATAGCAAACCTGGTATTTCTGGTAATCAACCAGCTGAGCGAAAATGAGGTCAGCCAGCACCTTCAGGAAGATATTCTAAAGAAACGGATTAAAAAGATACAGGCATTGAACCACAGCTATGCCAAGGAAATCACACAACTTAACAGGCAGGTACTGGAGCTGGAGATGCAGAGCAATCAATATGAGCTTTTGGATATGCTGACATCGCTGCTCAATCTTACTATCATAGAAGAAGCCGGCAGGACAAATGAACTGCTGACCTCCTATATTGACTATATAAAATATAAGTACACGGAAAAAGGCACCTTTGTCCATATTTCAGGGGAGCTGGAACATGCGGAGCAGTATCTGTTATTCCAGAAAAAGAAGACAGGGGACAGGCTGAAGTATTCCATTCAGGTGCCGAAGGAACTGCATATGCAGAAGATGCCCTCGGATATATTAATGCCCTTTATGCAAAACGCCTTTTATAACGGCGTGATGCTGAAAAAGGAAGGCGGGGAAATCACAGTGTCCGGTTATGTGCGAAACGGCAATGTGATTCTGGAGATAAGCGATACAGGACCGGGACTGACGGAAGCTGAATTGGATATCAGGTATGAAGCCTACAAGGAAAAACATGAAGGCCGTTATATTAAAATAGGCATGGAATACGCAAAGGAGAAGATGAAGAGACTGTTTGGAAAGGAGTACAGCATTATTACAGAGAATTACAGAAACAAGGGTTCGAAAAGTATCTTACTGTGGCCGGAGCATTATGAAGAAAGGACTGAGTAGTCATGTACAGGGTTTTGATAGCAGATGATGATATACTGATGCGCGAAGCGTTGAATGTGATGATTGCAAAGGACAGTGCTTTCAAAGTGGTTTCCATGACAGGCACCGGCGAGAGTGCGGTGCGGGCCTGCAAAGAGGATGTAATTGATATTGTATTCATGGACATGCAGATGCCGGGAATCACCGGCCTGGAGGCCAGCAGAATCATTCATCAGTCCAATCCCGGGATTAGTATATATATCCTTTCCGCCCATGCGGCCAATGTCCTGATTCGCAGCGCGGCCCAGAGCCAGATTAAGGATGTTCTGGAAAAGCCGATTACATACAGCTGCCTGAGGAAAATCCTGGAAAACTATAAAACAGAGCATGAGGATTCCGTGCAGAACCAGCTGGAAACCCTTGCTTCCTATCTTCGGAATAAGGATTTCGGGGATTTTTATGGCGGGATATCCGACGTAATAGATGAGATTTACGCAATTGCCGGAGAGGATTCCGTCCGTTTGATTAAACTGTTTACCTATCTGGGGCAGAACCTGTTAAATACCAGGAGCATGTACGGCGACAGCGGGAACATATCGGAGCTGTTTCCAATCAACGAGGTGCTGATTCCGGACCGAAAGACATCTGAGCTCTGGCTTTTCAGGGTCATGGATTATCTGTTCCGGCAAAACAGCATTGGCCGTTATCCGCTGCTGGAGAATATTTTTATTTATATAGAGAAACATATAAAAGAGGATATCACCCTCAACCGTATTATTGAGAACTGCGCAATCAGCCAGGGTTATCTGAGCCGTATATTCAGGGAGCAGTTCAAGGTCAGTGTCACGGAGTATCTTCATATGAGAAAACTGCATCTGGCCAAGGGCTATTTTTACTTTACAGAGGACAGTATTGCAGAGGTTGCATTCCGTTTGGGCTACAATGAAAGCAGCTATTTCAGCAAAGTTTTCAAAAAGTTTGAAAATATGACGGTAAAGCAGTATAAGAACAAAATTCGACGTCAATCTTCTGGAAAAAAAACGGAAATATAGTTGACAAAATGTGCAATGGTATGTATAATGCAAGAGATGCGTATTAGGAGGTTAATATGCTAATTAACTTATCTGAGCTGTTTCCTGTTGAGGGAAAGTCCAAAACATATACGCCTGAGCTTGAGATGAACCAGTTCAGGATGGCCGACGCTGTATACGACATTGCAGAGAAGGGACCGTTATCATTCGTGATAACAAACAAAGGAGATAAGAAGCTGACCATAGCCGGAACCGTTGATTTGGTTCTGATTATGCCATGCGCCAGATGTCTTGACCCTGTAAGAGTTCCTTTCCATCTGGAGATTGACCAGGAACTGGACATGAACCAGAGTGATGAAGAACGGGTGGAAGAATTGGACGAGCAGCCCTACGTAAATGGTTATAAACTGGATATCGACCAGCTGGTTGGTAATGAGTTAACCTTGAACCTGCCTATGGCGGTTCTCTGCAGTGAAGACTGTAAGGGAATCTGTGATAGATGTGGCACAAATCTCAACCATGAGACTTGTGACTGCGATAATAGGCCACTTGACCCAAGGATGTCAGTTATCCAGGATATTTTTAAACAGTCGAAGGAGGTGTAAACCATGTCTATCTGTCCAAAGAATAAATCTTCTAAAGCTAGAAGAGACAGCCGTAGAGCAAACTGGAAGATGAGCGCTCCAAATCTGGTAAAGTGCAGCAAGTGCGGTGCCCTGATGATGCCTCATAGAGTTTGCAAGGCTTGCGGTTCTTACAACAAGAGAGAAATCGTAAGCGTTGAAGATTAATTTTTCATAATCTTTGCGTCGTAAAAATGTAGTAGAATTAAGACCTTCGGGGTGAAAACCCCGGAGGTCTTTTACATTGTGTCACAGTAAAAATAAACCACCTGCTCTGCAGGTGGAGGGGATATCTTCAGATAAAAGCAACTCCTGTGCTAAACTAGATGTAGGTCTGCAAACCACAAATAAAAAAGCACAGGAGGTCCAAAATGGACAATAATAGTTTAGCGCATACAAAATGGGATTGCAAGTATCATCTGGTTTTTGCACCAAAATATCGTAGACAGGTAATCTATAAAGATATCAAGGCAGATGTAGGACAAATCCTTGGGACATTATGTCGAAGAAAAGGGATTGAGATAATCGAGGCACAATGTATGCCAGATCATATTCATATGCTGGTAAGCATTCCACCCAAATATTCAGTATCAGAGGTGGTGGGTTATCTCAAGGGAAAAAGTTCGCTCATGATATTCGAGAAGCATGCGAATCTAAAGTATAAGTACGGAAACCGTCATTTTTGGTGCCGTGGATATTATGTGGACACAGTAGGAAAGAATACGGCGGCAATAAAGGCATACATCCAAAATCAGATAAAAGAGGACTTGGAATATGACCAGATGTCGTTAGTAGAGTACATAGACCCGTTTACGGGCGAGCCGGTGAAGAAAAACAAGAAGTAGGACTCTTAAGAGTCAGTAGGAAGTCAAAGCAAACCAGTAAGCCCCTATTGGGGCAAAGCCGGAGTAAGGAAGCACTGAACATGCCCTTTTAAGGGCAGCTGAGAATGTGGTGCAGCAGGCAGACTTTTCAGTGCGCCTTCCGGGCGTAAGCAGGTAACAGCCCCTTATAGGGGCAGAGCAAGCCACCGGCTAAGCCGGTGGTCTTGACTAAAAGCCTTTTGTATAAAATATTCAGTTCCTCAGGATTTTCCATGTGTTTTTCCCGTCTTTTTTTGCCTGATACATGGCGGCATCCGCTTTTTCATAGCATTGTTTGTAGCGTATCTGCTGTCCTTCCTGCCGGAAGAATACCCCGATGCTGGCAGAAGGTGTGTAGAGCTGGGTGTTCAGGGTTATGGGCTGGGAAAAGCGGGAAAGGAAACCGGTCACGCATTGGATTACGTCCTCCTCCTTTTCCACGGAGGGAACCAGCACCACAAATTCATCCCCTCCCAGCCTGGCAATGGAGGCAGTGTCCCCAAAGGATTGGAGCAGCTGTGCGGCTGCCAGTTTCAGGACGCTGTCGCCGCAGCTATGGCCGTACTGGTCATTGACATATTTAAAATTATCCAGGTCAATCAGTATGCAGGCCATGGAGTCGGAACGGGTCAGGAGATAACTGGAAGCAAGCTCTTCAAAACTGGCCCGGTTCATCAGATGGGTCAGGGTGTCCTCTCTGGCCTTCTGCATAATGTTGTTAGCGAATTTAACAGGAAAATACTCATCCTTGTCCAGCAGAGCAGTGCCCACGGAGCAGTGCCAGGAGGAGATTTTATATCCATCCTCTGTTTCAACACATACATAGGTGCAGCGTGATTCAACAGACAGGCTCAGTTCACTGCCTCTGGAAAAGCTCATAAGCGCAAAGATGGAGGACACGTCCGGCTTCAGCATTGTTTCACGTATGTCCAGGATTTTTACTGAATAAGGCGTTGGATTGCCAAGGAAATCATCCTTCAGCAGAGGCAGGACCTCAGCCTTCCCAAAGCAATGTTCGTGCCATCCGGTGCCAATCCAGACAACATCCTTTGTCAGAAGACGGAGTACCCCTTCTATATCCAATGCCTCATATGCGCGAATCAGCTGATGTACTGCTTCCATGGCTGTAGCTGCATTTACCATCTAATTTCCTCTTTTTCCTTCATTTTGCATCCATCGGGCAACAAAGATTATTTATCAGTTTATCATGAAAATATATTTATTTCAATATTTTTGGTATGGAACAGGGAACATTGGAATAAGCCGTTACTTTTTAGGATATGTTCTGTAATGAAAAGCTGCCGGAGGGTAAAATGGCAAACGCAGCCAGCTTTAAAGCAACGGGTCCTGAGACAGCGAATCCGGATAATATAAAATAACATTTTTATTATTACCAGTGATATGTTATACTATTTTCAGAAATGTACAGGAATTCATGGTATATAGGAGGGCGAATGAGAGAAAAATCCAGCATCCGGATGACTGTTTTTTTGTGTACAGCATTTATATTGCTGGCCATGGACATGGTATCTTACGGGCAGGAAAGCGGAAAACCAGACAGGCTTCGGGTGGGCTTCTTTGAACATGAGGGATATCATGAGATGGACGCCCAGGGAAACAGGAAGGGCTATGGTTATGAGGTTTTACAGCTGCTGGCCCGTTATGAGTATGTTACATACGAATATGCAGGTTATGAAAAAACCTGGAGTGAAATGCTGGAAATGCTGGAGTCCGGAGAGCTGGATATCCTTACCTCGGCCGAAAAGACGCCGGACCGTATGGAGAGGTTTGATTTTTCCGAGCGTGATATAGGAACCAGTAATACCATCCTGACGGTCAGGGCCGGGAACAACAAAATAGCAGCAGGAAACTATCCTACCTACAACGGGATGTGCGTGGGAATGGTATCTGACAATATCAGAAACCAGCGTTTTGCGGATTTTGCCAGGGACCATGGATTCGGTTATGTCACCCAGTATTTTCCATCTGATTCAGAGCTGATAAAGGCGCTTCACGACGGCACTGTGGACAGCGCACTGACCAGCGACCTCAGGTCATTAAAAGAGGAATGGATTATAGAGACATTTGAGGACGTTCCCTTTTATGTGATGGTGAAAAAAGGAGATGAAAAGCGGCTGGCCATGGTAAACGACGCTGTCATGAAGCTGGATGCGGATTCTCCTAAGTGGAGGGAGCGGCTCTACAGTAAGTATTACCAGAGGGATATGGGAGGACAGCTTCATCTGACTGCGGATGAGCAGGACTTTCTGGACAGTGAGGGGGACCGGGTGTTCCGTGTTGCAGTAAATCCGGACCGTTATCCATATTCCTGGTTTGAGAAGGGAGAGGCCAGAGGAATCATGCCGGACTTGTTTGCCGAAATAGCAGGAAGGGGAGGCATCCGGTACGAAATCATGGAAACAGCCAGCAGGACGGAGTATGTAGAGCTGCTGAATACCCGCCGGGCGGATATATGCATAGATGTCCACGATGATTTTTCAAAGGCAGAATCCATGGGCATGGAAATTACGGACAGCTATCTGACCACGGATTTTTCATGGGTCATCCGCAAACAGTTTAACGGTAAAATGGAACGGGTAGCAGCCATTGGTCCCGGCTCAGCGTCAACCACAGCTTTATCTGGTCTGATAGGAGATGCCCGGGTCTGTTATTATGATTCTGCCCAGGACTGCCTGGATGCGGTGCGGACCGGGGCGGCGGACGGATATTATACTTATACGTATCAGGCGGAGCGGTATGTGTACGACGATGTGCACAATGAACTGGCAACGGTTCTTACGCCTCACTACGAACGTTTCTGCCTCGGAGTCAGAAATGATTTGGATTCATGTCTGCTTACCATCTTAAATAAGGGTGTGAATAGTCTGGATGAGTACTATACAGAAAGTGTGGTTCGGAGAAATACGGAACTGGGGGAACGGCCTTTCAGTCTGATACGCTTATTTTATGAATATCCCTTTTTGGTTGTGGGCATGTTTTTCTTTTTGGCTGTATTTGGAATCCTGTGTACGGCCACCTTTATTCAGAGAAGGTATCACCACAGAATCAGGATAGCCCTGAATGAAGCAGAAATTGCAAACCAGGCCAAAACGGATTTTCTGGCCAATGTTTCTCACGATATCCGAACCCCCATGAATGCAATTATCGGCATGGCCACCATAGCTGAGATGGAGGAGGATAACCTGGACCAGATGCGCAAATGTGTCCGCCAAATCAAGAAATCATCCATTCATCTGCTCTCCATTATCAATGATGTGCTGGATATGAGTGCCATTGAGGAAGGAAAATTCACGCAAAAGGAAGATGCATTCCGGATATCGGAAATGCTGCAGGAGATGGGCAGCATGATGGAACAGCAGGCCAGGGATAAATCCCTGTCATTTGAGATGGATATGTCCGGAATCCGTCATGACAATGTGATTGGGGATATGTACCATCTAAACCGTATTGTCATGAATCTGATTAATAATTCAATCAAATTCACAAGGCCCGGGGGATGGGTCCGAGTCAGGGTGACTGAACAGGAATGCAGTCAGGAAAACCAGGCTGCGTATCAGCTGAAGGTCAGCGACAATGGAAGAGGCATGAGCAAGGAATTCCAGCAGCACCTGTTCGAGCCGTTTGAACGTGAACACAGCAGTACGGACAGCAAGCTGGAAGGCACTGGACTGGGACTGTCCATTGTGAAGCATATCGTGGATATGATTGGCGGAGAGATTCATGTGGAAAGCCAGCTGGGCCAGGGAACGGAATTTACGGTATCCTTTTGTCTTGAGATTGACACCAGCAGCAGGAACGATGAGTCCCGGACAGACCAGGAGCTTCATTATGAAAACCGGCGGGTCCTGCTGGTGGAGGATAATGAAATCAACCGGGAGATTGCGGGGACTATATTGGCACATACCGGGCTTGCTGTTGATTATGCTTCTGACGGCCTGGAAGCCGTGGAAATTTTGGAAAAGGCATCTCCTGAAACCTATGATTTGATTTTCATGGATATTATGATGCCGCGAATGGACGGGTATGAAGCGTCCCGTCAAATACGAAGTATGGGAGTGACTATTCCTATTACAGCCATGACAGCCAATGCCTTTGCAGAGGACAGAAGGAAGGCTGCCAATGCAGGGATTGACGACTATCTGGCAAAGCCCCTTGAGATGGGGGAACTGAACCGGGTGCTGAGGAAGTTCCTGGGATAGGAGCGGCACAATCCGCAAAGCCGCCTGAGCGGAATAAACTGATTCATATGATAATAAATGGAGTGTCTGCAGTGGGAATTTGCAGGCACTCCATTTTAAATCCATGCCTTCAGGACTGCCCTGCCATATAAAAACAATTGTCCTGCAACTTTTGACCGCTTAAATGAGTCTAAAGATATGAGTGTGTACAAAAGAGAGGGTGGGAAAATGGTTTTCAGCAGTTTGGAATTTATCTTCCGGTTTCTTCCGGCGTTTCTGTTTATTTACTATATCATTCCGGGCAAAGGGAAGAATCTGTGGCTGCTTATGGGCAGTCTGGGTTTTTACTTTTATGGGGTCAGAGACACCCCATTTTATTTTGTCCTCCTGATTCTGTCCATTTTGGTGAACTACCGGATTGGGATATTGATTGGGAGACGCAGAATCGGCAGATTCCGGAGACGGTGGCTGATTTACGGAGTCATATATAATCTTTTTTGGCTGATTCTTTTTAAATACTGCGGTTTTCTGGTTCAGAACCTGAACCTGATGTTGAGTTTGGCCCGGATTCCCGCGGAGCTGCCGGTCATTGCGCCGGTACTGCCTGTGGGAATTAGTTTTTATACATTCCAGGCCATTTCTTATCTGGCGGACGTGTACCGGAAAACAGTTCCTTACGAACGCTCCCTGGTGGGGTTCGGCATGTATATCAGCATGTTTCCGCAGCTGATTGCAGGTCCTATCGTCACCTATTCCTCTGTCCGGCGTCAGATTGGATTCCGGCGGATTACGTTTCAGTCCATTGAGGACGGTCTGCGGGATTTCACAATCGGACTGGGATTCAAGGTACTTTTGGCCAACCGGATTGGCGGACTGTGGAACGAGGTTCAGGCAATCGGCTATGACAGTATTTCCACACCCATGGCCTGGCTTGGTCTGGCGGCTTTCAGTCTTCAGATTTATTTTGACTTCTGCGGGTATTCCCTCATGGCTAAGGGGCTGGGCTCTCTGATGGGCTTTCAGCTTCCGGATAACTTTCATCAACCCTATATGTCCCTGTCCATGACGGAATTCTGGCGGAGATGGCATATGACTCTGGGCAGCTGGTTCCGTGAATATGTTTACATTCCGTTGGGCGGCAACCGGTGCGGAACCTTTCTCACCTTCCGGAATCTGTTTGCGGTCTGGATTCTGACCGGATTCTGGCACGGGGCAAGCTGGAATTTTATTGTCTGGGGCCTTTTATTGTTCTTAATTATATCTGTGGAGCGGCTGGGCCTTCTCAGGATATTGGAACGGTGGAAGGTGATTGGCCATCTCTACATGCTGTGCATGATTCCGCTGACCTGGCTTGTGTTTGCAGTCACGGATATGAAGCAGACTGCACTGTATGTCCAGAGACTGTTTCCTTTTTTGCAAAATCTGTTCCCGTTTCATCAGGAACAATGTTTCTATTTCAGCGGCGATTATATGAAGTACGGAAGACTCTATGCATTCTCCCTGGCAGCCGGACTGCTGTTTATGACCGGCATCCCCATGAGGTTTTATGCCCGGTTCAGATATTCCATGGTTACGGCGGCTGGGCTTCTGGCTGTCTTTTGGCTGTGCGTGTACTGTATGCATATGGGGATGGATGACCCATTTCTGTATTTCAGATTTTAGGCAGAGGTGTAGAGATGAGAAGATATTGGTACAGCATTTTTTTGACATGCAGCATCGTCGTCATGGCAACCGCAAATCTGTCACCGGACAGACATGGCAGCATTTCCGTGAGCCAGGCAGCAGACAGGACAGATTCAGGGCCGGACCTGCGGATGGCAGTCCGGGAAACCGCAGTCACGGAAACAGCAGCCCGGGAAATATCAGTCACGGAAACAGCAGACCGGGAAACAACCGCCCTGGAAACCGATGGAATCAGTATAGAAACCGATTTTTCAGAGGCCCTGTTTATCGGTGATTCGCGGACAGTGGGGCTTTATGAGTATGGGAATTTAGGCCGGGCAGAGGTGTTTGCCAATTCCGGCATGTCGGTATTTAACCTTCTGAATACCCGGGTTTCACTTAAAAATGGAGACAGGCAGAATCTGGACCAGGTTTTATCGTCAGGAGATTTCAAAACCATTTATCTCATGCTGGGCATCAATGAGCTGGGATATGACATTCAAAGCATTGTCACCCAATACCGGGATATGGTGGACTGGATTCGTGGAAAACAGCCTGGGGCAATCCTGATATTGGAGGCCAATTTACATGTCACCGGGGAAAAAGCTGCCAGGAGCAGTATTTATAACAACCAGAGAATCGATGAACTGAACAATGCCATCCGGAAAATAGCAGAGGACACCGGCTGTCTCTATTTGGATGTCAACCCCATTTTTGACGACGGGAATGGAAATTTGTCCGCTGCTTACTCCACTGACGGCGCCCATATTCTGGGGAAATACTATTCCGTATGGGCGGATTGGCTTCGGACCAATTCAGCGGAATCATAGTCCCTGATGAGCAGAGGGATGGAGGATACTTTGCGGCATGGGTTGATGAAAGGCGGTTCCTGGGAAGGTGGGAAGGTGGGAAGGTCCGGCAGGCGCCATGCCCTAAAAGCATGATGCAGGCAGTGAATCTAAGCATTAGACATTAGCAACGCTGTAAATTATAATATGGGTGTAAGGAGATGGTTTATATTTCTTTATGCCCATATTAATTTAAACACAGATAGAAACGGAGGACAAGAGAATATGAAAAAAATCACGGCCCTTTTGCTTACGCTCTCAATGGCCTTATCTCTGGCAGCCTGCACCGGGAGCAGCAGACCGGAACGTACAGCTGCCGACACTGCGGGAAATATATCAGCTAAGGCCGGTGGGGAGGCTGGGACAGATACACCGGACAGCGCCGCGGACAACCCAGACGTCACAGAGGCAAGCGGGAATGATGATACCGGAAATGACAGTAATATCCTGGTTGCTTATTTTTCCGCCACAAATACCACAAAAGGCGTGGCAGAACATATAGCCAGCGGACTGGGTGCTGATTTATATGAAATAGTTCCGGAAGAACCTTATTCAGATGCGGATTTAGACTACGGCAGCGATAACAGCCGCAGCACGATTGAGATGAACGACCCGTCCTCGCGTCCGGCTATATCCGGCGCAGTGGATAACATGGAGCAGTACGATATTGTGTTCATTGGTTATCCAATCTGGTGGGGTGAGGCTCCTAAAATTGTAAGCACCTTTATGGAGAGCTATGATTTTTCTGAAAAGACAATCGTTCCTTTCTGCACCTCCGGCAGCAGCGGCATAGGGTCCAGCGCATCAAACCTGGAGGAATTGACAGATAAGGCCCAGTGGCTGCCAGGGCAGAGATTCCAGGGCGGGAGCTCCCAGGAGGAAATTATGGCATGGGTAGAGGGCCTTGGACTGGATATGGCCCGCAATTCCTCTGATGAAATGGGGCCTATGTAATCCCGGAATAGAAATTCAAGCCAGAATAATATATAATCCTGAGGAACCTGAATAATTTGGTTCCTCAGGATTTTCTGCATATTCTGCCCTGTTTCCTATAGTCTCCGGACAATGAATACAAATATAGACAGAGTTGATTTTCAGACTGCTTTTTAATGGAATCATTGTCTGTTATTGCCGCAGATGTTATAATAAACAAATATAGACAGAGAATTCGTCCTCATGTATCCTTGTCAATAACACCGTGAACATAACAGAATGAGGCAAAGGCCGCAGACGGCCGAAAACGGAAATGAAAGGAGGCGTGCAGCATGAATCAGGCAATTTCCGCGTCCGGGGCGCAGATGAAAGAGGCGCTGGACCTTGCGCCCATGGCAGTTTTAGTCAGTTCAGCCGGAGACAACCGGCTTTTATATGCGAACCGCCTGGCAAAGGATGTATTTTTAAAGGACTTGGAGGAAGGCGAAAACGGCTTTTTCCCCGCAGGCCCAGAATCCATGGCAGGGGAGTACCGGCATCCGGTGAACCATCGCATCTACCGGTTCAACGTCCAGCGGATTGACTGGGGCGGTGAACCGGCACATATCCAGTATATCTCAGATATTACGGATATGGTTTCCGCCAGCGAGAAAACCCAGAACATTATTAACTCCATTCCCGGAGGCATTGCCATTTATCGTGTCACGGATGTTTTTGAGACTGTATATTTCTCAGACGGGGTTTCGGCCCTGTCCGGTTATTCGGCAAAAGAGTACCGCAGACTGGCAGGACAGGACGCAGCCAATTTAATTTATGAGGAAGATATCGGGATAGTGAAAGCCAAAGCAAACGAGGTGATAGAAAGCCGTGGAACGGCCATGCTGGAATTCCGCAAAAAGCACCGTGACGGCCATGTTGTATGGGTCCGCGCCCAGGCCAAGTGGATGGGGGAGGAGAATGGCTGTCCGCTTCTTCACTGTGTGTTCCACAATATTTCTGACATAAAGGACGCCCAGTTTGAAATGGAACAGCTTTTGAATTCCATTCCCGGAGGCATTGCCAGCTACCGGCTGGAAGGCCAGCAGCTGGTTCCGGTCTTTTATTCAGACGGGGTTCCGGCCCTGTCAGGTCACAGCAAGGAAGAGCTTAATGCCCTGGTGGCGGACAACACGCTCAACACTGTCTATGAGCTGGACCGGGAGCGGGTCAGGGAGGCTGTGAAAACCGCTCTGCGCAGCGGGGAAGTTCTGGATATTTCCTATCGGATGTATCATAAGAACGGAACCCTAATCTGGATACATGTCAGAGGCCGCCGCATGGGCCCGTTGACTGAAACAGCAAGATTTTATGCCGTGTTCACGGGGATGTCCGAGGAAGCGCGTCTGTTCCAGAACATGGCCAATGATACGGCGGACGGCATCTATGTGATTGGAAAAGAAAATTATGAGCTGCTCTACCTAAACGAGTCCGGGGATTTGTTTTCCAAAGGCCGTTCCTGTCTGGGACAGGCATGTTATTCCGTCCTGCATGGAAAAAGTGAACCCTGCGGTTTCTGCACCCTGAAAAGCCATAAGCCGGATGGGAAAGAACATGAAATGATGGCAGACGACTCTGGCCGTGTTTTCACCACCCATTTTCGTGAAATCGACTGGAATGGCATACCGGCCTATGTGAAATATATCCGGGATGCCACAGATGAGGTCAGGACCCGCAGGGAACGGGACCGCCTGGAACAGTATTTTCAGAACATGTTAAAAAATCTGCCCGGCGGGGTGGCTGTGGTGCGCTATGAAAAGGATGGCAGCCTGGTCCCTGAGTATATTTCAGAGGGACTGGCAGCAACCACCGGAATGACTCTGGAAGAAGCCTGGAAGCTCTATCAGAAAGACGCATTGACGGGCGTTCATCCGGATGACCGGGAACACGCGCTGTCGCAGCTGGCGGAATACCTTGCAAGCGGTAAGAACCGCTGGGAGATTGAGTACAGGCTTCTGAACGGTTCCGGGGAATATGTATGGGTCAAGAATACCCTGTCTCTTATCCGGTACGAGGATGGCGTCCGGAAAATTTATTCTGTGTACAGCGATATGACAAAGGAGCGCGAGGAACGGGCTCATGTCCGTCAGCAGTACAATGACCTGATACTGCAACATTACCAGCGGCCTGACCCCAACGCCCTGGTGCTTGGCCACTGCAACATCACCCAGGATAATATAATAGAAATCATTGACCGCACGGGTATGGAACTCCGGAAAACCTTCGGGTCTGTCCGTGAAGAGTTTTTTACCGGTCTTTCAACCCTGATTGAGGACGGGGACCAGCGGCAGGCTTTTAAGGATATCTACATGCGTGAGCCGGCTCTTGCCGCTTTTAAACGGGGAGAAACAGAACAAAAGCATGAATTCTATATACAGCTGCCCGGCGAGGACATCGGCCGGTATGTGCTGTTTGAGATGCACATGGTTTCCACGCCGGACAGCGGCGATGTTACAGGAATATTAACCGTAACGGATATTACGGAGCAGACAGTAGCAGACCGGATTCTCCATCAGCTTTCGGTTACCGGCTATGATTTTGCGGCGGATTTGGATTTGAAGCGGGATACATATAAAATTCTGTCCCTGGACGCCAATGCCCGCTTTGTCCCCCCGCGGCAGGGGCCTCACTCCCGGTGGATGGACTATATGATGAAGAACAGGGTGGTTCCCAGGGACCGGGAGCAATACTGGAACGGCCTGAGCCTGGGATGCATGTCCCAGCGTCTGGAACAGGGCGGGGCCTATACATTTGCCTTTTCCCTTATTGATGATGACGGGGAAATCAGGACGAAAAACATGACGGTTTCTCCGGTTGATTTGCGGTTGGGACGGGTCTGCCTGTCCAGAACAGATATTACGGAATCCATCCGGGAACAGCAGCGGCTGCTTCGGGTCATTGCCTATACCTGTGAGCTGGCCGGTTTTATTGATGTCTCCACAGGCGGTCTTGTCATGTATACCAGGCAGATGGTCCTGGAAAACCTGCCGCCTCATACAGCAGGTAACTATAATGAGGTATTGGACAATCTGGCTGGCTATTATGAGAAAGCAGCGGACCGTGAAACGGTGAAGCAGCAGTTCCGCCTGGAAACCCTGCGCAGGGAACTGGAGGAAAGGCCGGATGGGTATGATTTTGTCCTGCCCTATTGGTCAGGGGAAGGACTGCGGTACAAGCAGGTCAATGTATTATGGGGTGACCAGAACCATAAGACAGTTTGTCTGGTGCGTTCCGATGTGACGGATATGCTGGCCGCTGAACGGGCGGCAAAAACAGAACTGGAACGGGCATTGGCGCTGTCACGGGAGGCCAGCCGTGCAAAAAGCGACTTTTTGTCCGCAATGAGCCATGATATCCGTACGCCCATGAATGCCATTATGGGAATGACAACGCTGGCAAATGCCAATATTGGTGATTCCATCCGGGTACAAAGCTGTCTGCAAAAGATAGCCATGTCTTCCAGACATCTGCTGAGTCTGATTAATGACATCCTGGATATGAGCCGGATTGAACAGGCCAAAATCCAGCTGAACCGGGAACGAATCTGTCTGCCGGATCTGGCTGCCCAGGCCACGGAGATTATTGCGCCCCAGGCGGAGGCGGCCGGACTGCAGTATGAAGCCCGAATCAGCGGGATGCGGAACCCCTGCTGCTGCGGGGACGCGCTGCGCACCAGCCAGATTTTGATTAATATACTGGGAAATGCGGTAAAGTTTACGCCGAAAGGCGGTTCAGTACATTTTTCCGTTGAAGAGATTCCCTCCGTAAAGGGAAAACAGTGGGTGCGCTACCGTTTTACGGTCAGCGATACAGGGATTGGAATGTCGGAGGAAACCCTGGCACATCTGTTTGAGCCATTTACGCGCAGCAGGGCGGTGTCCCGGGTGGAAGGCTCAGGACTGGGCCTTAGCATTGTCAAGGGACTGGTGGACCTCATGGGAGGAACCATATCCGTTCAGAGTGAGCTGGAAAAGGGCTCCACCTTTATAGTGGAACTGGAGGGGAAGATTGCCGCGGCTCCTGAGGCAGCTGAAATCAGGAAGCCTGAGGAACCGTCAGGACAGCCCTTTGCAGGAAAACGGTTTCTGGTGGCTGAGGACAATGAGATAAATGCTGAGATTTTATGTGAAATCCTTCGGATGTATGGGGCGGAATCAGAAGTAAAAGAAAACGGCGCCTTGACTGTACAGGCCTTTTTTGCCGCGGAGCCGGGAACCTATGATGCCATTCTGATGGATATACAAATGCCGGAAATGGACGGCTACCAGGCTGCCCGGGCTATCCGTGGGGGAGCTGGTTCGGATGCTGAAGCCGTGCGTGCCGGTGCGGGAACATACGCAGCCGCTGAATCCGGCGCAGCCGCCAGGGCGGACGCAGGTACAATCCCCATCATTGCCATGACCGCCAATGCTTTTGCAGAGGACATCCATGCAGCCATGGAGGCCGGTATGGACGCCCATATAGCAAAACCCATTGACATAGGAATACTGCGGGAAACGCTGAAAACAGCGCTGGCAGATTAGTTATCAAATATGCAAATGATTATGTGGTGCCGGAAGACAGGGCGAGAAAACAGAGGTCCGAAGCCTGCCATTACAGGGAATCCGTATCCTGGCGGCTGAAGACAATGAGCTGAATGCTGAAATCCTTTCAGAGCTTCTGCGCATAGCGGGAGCAGAATGTGAAATTGTGCCCAATGGACAGGAGGCGGCCCGCAGCATCAGAAAGCTGGACTGTGAAAAAGCAGGAACAATACCCATCATCGCCATGACGGCCAATGCCTTTACCGAGGACCGGGAAAAAAGCCGGGCAGCCGGAATGAATGCCCATCTTTCCAAACCAGTGGATGTCGGTAAGCTCATTCAGACTATACTGGAATATATATGTTAACAGGACGCTGTGGGTCAGGTCAGAGGGATTGCTCCCTCTTTCCTGCCTGATAACCGGCCTGCATTCAGTCTGGCAGTTTCCGCTAACTTTCAGATTAGGAAAAGACATAAGTTTGGCCCGGACGCTTGCGCCCGGGCCTTTCTTATGGTAAAATTTGTATAATATATATGGGCAGAGTTAGAATGACTGCCTTCCATCTGCTCCGTCACTGTAACTCTGATGGCTGATGTCCCGCAGGAGAACGGCAGTGGCACATCATACGATTTCAACGAAAGAACGGAGGATTTATGGGGTTATTATTAATGAAGCAGAATCCGGAGTTTCAGAGATTGACAAATGAAATATTTAACCGGCAGCTCTCGCAGGACGCCTGTTTGCAAGAGGAACTGGACGGCCGTGCCAGGCAGAAAATGTATCAGGATGTACAGTATAATGTGGACTTTCTTTATACTGCCATGGAGCTGGAGGATGAAGGAATCTTTGAACGGTACGCAAGATGGCTCTACCAGCTTCTCGTTCCGCTGATGCCCTACTGCACCAGGGAAAGGGTGAAGGATATCATGACGGACCATTATGAGCTCATACGCAGCTCCATGGAGGCAGTCATGGAAGAAGAGAAACGGCCCAAGCTTCACCGCCTTCTGGACTGTGCTGTCCGCGTCACGGCCGAGGAATATGAACATGGCGGCCACCATGAAAAGGAGGACGGATACCGGGAGGAGGGATGCCGGGGGGATGGAACAAAGGAGCCTGGAGCGAAGGGGGCGGAAACAAACCGGGGCGGAACATATGAACAGGAGATAACACAATATTTATCCTCCATGCTCCGGTCCGATATGAAAGGCTCCATGGCTCTTATAACAGAATATGTAAATCTCGGTATTCCTCTGAGCGACATTTGCGTGGATATTGTGGCCGAAGCAATGAGAAGGGTAGGCGATTTGTGGCACAGCCACCGGATTTCTGTGGATATGGAGCATTACTGTACCTCGATTACCCAGTTGTCCCTGTCCCAGCTTTACCCGCTGATTTTCAACCAGCAGCGGAAGGGCAAAAAGGTACTGGTGGCATGTATTGGCAGTGAGCTCCATGAGATAGGCGCGCGCATGGTGGCGGATATGTTTGAATACAATGGCTGGGACAGTATTTACCTGGGCGCTGCTGTTCCGGTAGAGTCGGTTGAAAACGCCATCAAGGAGCATCAGCCGGTCCTGGCTGCCTTATCCGTCACCATGCCCCAGCATCTGCCGCTGTGCAGGTCTGCCGTGGAACAGCTGCGGAAAACATGTCCGCAGGTGAGAATTGCGGTGGGCGGTCTGGCGTTTGAACATACGGATATATGGAAAAACTGGGATGTTGATATCTACACAAAAGATGCCAAGGAACTTGTGACATGGGCGGATGAAACGATATAATTACTTTAAGGCAAACAGCAAAGAGGTAAAAAATGATTTCTAAAAAGAAGATTCTGGTGGTAGAAGATAACAAAATGAATCGTATGCTCCTGTGTGAAATAGTGACATCCGTCTCAATTTATGAAGTGCTGGAAGCTGAGAACGGACAGGAAGCCCTTCGCATACTAAAACAGTATGGGGAGGAAATTTCCCTGATTCTCCTGGATTTGGTCATGCCGGTTATGGACGGATATACCTTTCTCTCCATCATAAAAGAAGACCCCGCATACGCATCCGTCCCCGTGATTGTCACAACCCAGAGCGACAGTGAGTCCGACGAGGTTACGGCACTTTCCAGGGGAGCAACGGATTTTGTCACCAAACCTTATAAAGCAGAGGTAATCCTTCACAGGATAGCCAATATTATCAATCTGCGTGAAACAGCCTCCATGGTCAATCTCCTGCAGTATGACCGGCTCACCGGGCTGTTCAGCAAAGAATTTTTTTATCAGCGGGTCAAGCCGTTTTTAGAGCAAAGACCAGACCGGGAATACGATATTATCTGTTCCGATATTGAGAATTTTAAATTGGTGAATGATATCTTCGGTGTTCCGGCAGGGGACCAGATTCTCCGCGGTATAGCTGATATGTACATAAACCAGGTAGGCGAAAGGGGAATCTGCGGACGGCTGACTTCGGACAAATTTGTCTGCCTGATTGAACACCAGTCACGGTACAGGGAGGAATGGTTTAGGGAGGCAGTAAGGAAAATCAATGAATTATCCAATGTGAAAAATATTGTGATGAAATGGGGCATTTATTCCAAGGTGGACAGAAGCCTTTCCGTGGAGCAGATGTGCGATTGGGCCCTGTTGGCGGCCCAAAGCATCAAAGGCCAGTATGGAAAATATTACGCCTATTACGGGAACCAGCTGCGGAGCAGGCTTCTGCTTGAGCAGGCAATCACAGACAGCATGGAGTCCGCCCTGGCAAAAGGGCAGTTTAAGATTTACCTGCAGCCCAAGTACAGAATCAGGGACAATGCACTTTCCGGAGCCGAGGCACTGATACGATGGAACCACCCTAAATTAGGCATTCAGTCCCCTGGCCAGTTCATCCCCATATTTGAGCAAAATGGCTTTATTACAAAGCTGGACCAGTTTGTGTGGGACCGGACCTGCGCCGTGCTGCATGAATGGGACCGGAAGGGATATCCTCAGCTGTCTGTATCAGTGAATGTGTCCCGGGCTGATATCTATAACGCGGAGCTTGCAGATGTACTGATGAGCCTGGTGGAAAAATACAGCCTTACACCGTCAAGGCTTCATCTGGAAATTACAGAAAGCGCTTATACGGAAAATCCAAAACAAATCATTGATACGGTAACACACCTTCGCAAACTGGGGTTTGTAATTGAAATGGATGATTTCGGCAGCGGGTATTCATCCCTGAACATGATTAACCAGATGCCCCTGGATGTTTTGAAGCTGGACATGAAATTCATCCAGAATGAGACAGCCAAACCAGTTCACCAGGGTATCCTTCGGTTCATCATGGGACTGGCTCGCTCCATGAACTTAAATGTGGTAGCGGAAGGCGTGGAGACAAAAGAACAGCTTGAACGGCTCCGCCAGTTTGGCTGCGATTATGTCCAGGGATACTACTTTGCCAGGCCCATGCCCTGTGAGGAATTTGAGACTCTTTTATGCCGGTCGGTCCTGGAACCGGCGGTATTTTCCTGTCCCAATGATGACAGGAAAATACTGCTGGCTGCCGATGAAATATGCCGCAGAAGAGAGCTGGACCTTCAGAAAGAAGCGTACAGGGATTACATGACGGACCTTCTCAACCGCAGAGGTTTTATGATGGCAATGGAGATGGTGCGTATGGAAGAAGGGCCATGCGCAGTATTTTTCTTTGATTTGGACGGACTTAAGAAAATCAACGATACCTATGGGCACAGCAAAGGAGACGAGGCAATCTGCCGGTTTGGAGAAATTCTGCGCGCCCATACCCGGGAAACAGATGTGGCGGCCCGCTATGGAGGCGATGAATTTGTTGTTGTGATGAAATGTATGAGGACAGAGGAGGATGCAGTTAAGAAGGGAGAGGAAATCTGCCGGGCCATCCAGGAGGACTGGGTGTTCCAGGAGGTACCGTCGGCCTGCTCGGCGGGAATCGCCATCTGGAATCTGAGGGAACCGATTCAGGAAGTAATTGAAAAGGCGGACCAGGCATTGTACCAGGTGAAGCGGGAAAGCCGGGGCGGATGCCGTCTGTGGAAAGCTTGAAACCGGCGGCTCACATCCTGTTCCAGTGACGGAAGCCTCATAATAAAGGGCAGTGATGCCTAAATGATTGCGGAGCTGACATGGCTATGGTATACTGACATTAGTTCCTATGTGAACAGGGACCTGATATTTTATTAAAAAAGAATAGGGAAGCAGGGAGCAGGAAGATGGAGAAACGGGGATTTTTTCTTACACTCATTTTCATTGGCGTCACATTGATTACAGGATGTGGGAACCGGAGGCCAGATTCCGGCGTTAATCCGGCTGCTGAGGCTTTTTCAGGTCCCCAGTACCAATGGCAGAAGGAGTATCCCGAACCCCTCAGGATTCTGGGCATTTATCCTGATTTGGAGAGAACCTATCTTGACAGGGCATTCAAACGCTATGAAACCCTTACAGGCAATCAGCTGGAACTTATCCAGGTGGACCGTGAGGAGTTTGAACAGCGGATGTCCAGGGGCTTCCAGGGGCTGGAAGAGGAGCCGGATGTCATTCTCAGCTATGGGGGAACCAATATTGACGCTTATCACCCCGATGAGAACCTTTATGATTTTACCGATGCCCCATGGGTGGATGACCTGACTGATACCTCCATTAACCAGGCTGTTTATAATGGCAGAATTATCGGCATTCCCCATTGGGAAGCTTCCATTTCAGGCACCCTATATAATAAGACCATTTTTAAGCAATACCATTTGGAAATCCCCAAAACCCAGGAGGGGTTTATGGAACTGTGCGCCGTTCTCTCAGAACATGGAATCACCCCGCTCTATATACCGGGCAGGGAGCCATCCATGTTTTTGTACCAGTTTCCGCTGGATTCCATTGTAGAGGATACAGATATCCTTAATGGACTGAATGACGGAAGCCTTTCCTACAGCGATATCCCGCAGATGAAGCAGATTGTCTCATGGTACAGGACAATGGCCCATAAAGGATATATGGGAGAGTCCTATCTTACCGGTGACTGGTCCGGCATGGAGTCTGCAATGAGCAGCGGACAATATGCCATGATGCTGTGCTGGGACACCTGGCTTTATACGGATTACAAAGGGAATCCGGATGAGTTTGGCCTTATGCCTGCTTTTGTGGGCGTACCGGAAGAAGGTACCTATGAGGGGCCGAATCTTGGCCTTTTCCTTGTAAATAAAAACAGCAGGAGCCTTGAGAGTGCCTTGAATTTCATTACCTTTTTGTCAGACCCCTATAATTATAACGCTGCCTTTGAAGGAATTTATACTGCCCCTGTATTCAAAAACCAGATAAACAGCATATCAACCCCTCAATATCAGGAAGCGGAACGCTTGATTGAACGGAACTACAGGTCATCCACTGCCTGGCTGAGAATCAGGGGATTTTCCCAGATGGATGCAGCGGTCATTCAGGAATATATGAAACCGGATAACAAATGGACTGCAGAAGAATGCCTTAAACAGATGGATATGCTGAGAGACAGCCGCCTGAACCAGCTGACGGCAGACGGTTCAGGAGGGATTTCCCAATGAAAGACTTGCATAAGAAATGGTATGTGGTTCTGGCAGCTCTGTTCTTCGCAGTTATGTTGGCGGGTTTTATCCTGTGCACAGCCTCCTATATCAAAAAATTCAATCAGACGCTGAAGGAGGAAAACCAGGCGCGTCTGGAGGAAATATCCGACCATATCACCGCCTATGTCCAATCCATTGTGACCGATACGCAGGATGCCCTTGAAACAGCGGCGCTGGCAACCTATGCTATCCGGGATGAAAACAGGCTGATTTATCTGAACAATGTTGCATCCCGCCACGGTTTTGCCTATGTGGGTTATGCCTGGGAAGACGGTATGCTTCACTCCACAGAGCCTTCCCAGAATACAGATATTTCCCGGGAGGCCTGCTATCAGGAGGCCATGGAAGGAAGATTCTCAATGTCCGGTCATGTCCGGCGTATTTTGTCCGACCGTGCGGTATCCGGAATCATCATGGCAGCCCCCATCAAAAACAAGGATGGAAAACCAATCGGCGCTTTGGTTGCTTTGCTGGAAACATCGCGGTTAAAAGAAGCTCTGGATATTGAAAGTTTTGGCGGGGAAGGGTATTCCTATATCATTGACGAAAAGGGCAGCCTTCTTCTCCATAACAAGAGCATGGATTACAACAATTTTTATAAGGTTCTGGACAATGTGCAGCTGGAAGACGGGAAAAGCAAGGCGGAGATTATGGAAAGCATTGCCGCCGGCGAATCGGGCATTTTTTCATACAGCCAGCTGGGAACATCCCAATATGCCTATTATGCACCTATGGGATTTGATTCCTGGACGGTTCTCACCATTGTGTCCGGGAAAGTCATTACACAGAAGACCGCAGTCCTTACAAAGGAACTTGTAACCCTGTGTATTGTGTTTATTGTTGTATTTATGTTCCTTCTGGCTGCATCGGGCATTTCCTGGGTGAATTCCCAGAACCAGCGTCAGCGTTCCAGACTCAAATCGGAATTTATGGCAAATGTGAGTCACGAAATCCGAACGCCGATGAATGTTATCATCGGAATGAGCGAGCTGCTGCTCCAAAGCGACTTAACAGATGTCCAGAAGCGGTATGTTCAGGGAATCCGGAACTCCGGGCACGGCCTGATTACCATTATCAATGACATCCTGGACATGTCTAAAATTGAGTCGGGGCTGTTTGAAATCTTGGCAGATGAATATGATATCCGGGAGCTGATAAAGGAGCTTGCGGTCATGGCCGAAACCCGTATCGGCAATAAGCCGGTGGACTTTGTAGCGGATATCGACGAAGCACTGCCGTGCCGTCTGGTGGGCGACCGGGACCGCATTAAGCAGATTCTGCTGAACCTGATTGGAAATGCCGTCAAATTTACTGAACAGGGTCAGATTACCTTAAGCGCCGGATGTTTGGAGGAAAACGGAAAATTTTATCTCAGAATCAGGATTGCAGACACCGGCATCGGCATCAAAAAACAGGATGTATCAAAGTTGTTTGTCAGCTTCAGCCAGCTGGATGCCTACCAAAACCACAACAAGGAGGGCACTGGTCTGGGTCTGGCCATTTCAAAATCCTTAAGTCAGATGATGGGAGGAAATATCCAGGTGGAAAGTGAATACGGGAAGGGCTCTGTATTCACCGTGACGCTGCTCCAGGTTCCGGTACATAGAGACGGCAATGAGTCCGGGGAAACCTTGTACAGTGAGTCCGCAGCTTCAGCTCCGTCCGGGTTCCGGACTTTAAACAGCGGAAAGGTACTGGTGGTGGATGATAACAGGATAAACCTGGAGGTTGCATCCCTTCTTCTGAATTCCTTTGGTGCAGAAACAGTATGCGCAGAGTCAGGGAAAGAGGCCATCCGCCTTATTCAGGAACAGGATTTTGATTTGATTTTCATGGACCACATGATGCCCGGTATGGATGGAGTTGAATCTATGAAGCGGATTAAAAAATTAGAGGCGGAAAAGTACAGGCACATTCCGATTGTGGTTCTGACAGCCAATGCAACGGTGGATGCCCGCAGGATGTTCTTTGACGAGGGCTTTGATGCATTTCTGGCCAAGCCTATTGAACTGGCAAATATGTACGAAATACTTAAAACATATCTCGGGACAGCGCCCATGGATATAAACCAGTGAGATAGGAGTTACTGTTCAGAGGTATCATAAATCAGTATTGGCAAAGTGACGAAATTTAAAATTTAAGAAATAGCGTATTTTGTGGCTATGTCTA
>NZ_SPHO01000013.1 GCF_005845215.1 Clostridium sp. 1001271st1 H5 | reverse complement strand
TTCTCAAATCCAAAGGTCTAAACCAGACCTTTTGTTTTTAGAATTTTCAGGGTTTTACATACTGTCTAATCTTCAATTATCAAGGTTCTTTGTTGTCGGCTTGTTCAGCAGCAACTTTTATATCTTATCACAGTTGCAAGTGTTTGTCAACAACTTTTTTTATTTTCTTTTTTCTTACTCTCTTGCGCCTTTGGTACTCACCGCAGCGCAAGAGATATCTTACCAGATGCTTCGACAAATGTCAACAGGTTTTTACATTTTTTTAACTTTGCTTCCCTTGTTGTTTCTATTGGTTCAATTTTGAGCCGTAAAGTATCCGTCAGAGCCATATAATCCAACGGAGCGGCGGCAAAGCCGCCGCCCCATGTCCTACAGCACCTGGAACCCTGTTTTAGATATCGGATGGTATCCCGTCAGCAGGAATTCCGTCAACCGGAATTTCATCCGACGGAGCTTCGCTCTCATCTTCAACCACTTCCGGCGCAACCTGGAACTCGGACATATACACTTCCTCAGGAAGCCCGGCCAGATATGCCGGCAGATTAATGGCAATGCCGTCCATATGATGGGGCAGAGTCACTGTCACATCAACGGTTTCCTCACTGCCGCCTTTTTCCTGGGTAATCTCCAGTGTCATTTTGAAGTTCTGTCCAATACAGGTTGCCATGCCTCTCTCCTTATCACGGAGTTTTGCAACCTGTTCACCGTCCACATACACAACCACCTTATATGGTGTGGTATAGGTCTGGCCGTTATATTCAATGGACTTATTATCCATATACACGGTATGGCCGCGGCCAATAACCATCATAATACCTGCGATGATGAGCAGGAGTAGGATTGCTCCTATTCTGAATAGAATGGTACGATTTACTTTCAATTCTCCCCCTCCTCACTCTGTGCAAGCTGAAGCATCTGACCAGCCTTGCCCTTGGCTCTTCGTTTTTTTGTCTCATACATGATAAGAGCAACTGTGATTACACCATAGGAGATGAATACACGGAAGTACTCACCAATCATGGAATCACCTGTAATCGTCGCGCCTGCCTTTGGCGCTACTATGAACATCAGATGGAACAGGATGACTCCAAGGAATACATTACCGATGGAGGCCCTGTCAACGGATGCCCCGCCCACCAGCAGGGCTGCGATACAGAACATACCAATCTGCGTATGTGAACTATAAGTAGAGATATTGCCCATGTTCTGCAGATAGATGACCATGCCCAGTCCGGCGAAAACAGTTGACATGATGATAGCGATGATACGGGTCCGTTCCACCTTTATACCGGCATCACCGGCCACATCCATATCCTGGCCCACTGCACGCATGTCCTGGCCCAGCTTTGTCTTGCGGAACCATACGATGAACAGACACAGCAGGGCAATGATGATAAAAGTCAATACCGGAATCTTGACGCCTCCAATGTGGATAGCCAGCAGATTGTCCAGATACTGTCTCATGTGCAGGAGGCTGACCGTGTTACGGACGCCATAGCCCCTGGGCAGCTTGATGGAGGAATGGATGATTGGGATGATGGAACCCATCATATACAGCACCACAAGCTGATACAGACCATTCATGAAAAAGCTGATAATATAACTGGTAACCATCTCCCTGCCTTTGGCCATGTTGAGCATCTTTCCGCAGAAAAGGCCCAGCAGGATGGAAATCGGTATGGAGATAATCATGGCCAGAATGATGCCGGGAATACCCCATATCTGCCAGTCAGCCACAAAGATAAGACCGATTTCCCCTGCCATGGCGCCCAGTGTCATACCAAAGTTAAGACCCATGCCCGCCATGATGGGAATCAGGAGGCTCAGAATCAGGAACGCATTTCTGCCCATTCTTGTGACAATCTCGTTGAGCAGATACCCTGGCGAAAAGCCGGATATCGGAATGCAGACGGCGCAGATAATGATAAACATCAGCGGCACAGAGTTGTTCCGAATTAATTCGAGAATGCTATTACTGCCGTTATTTTTCTGTTTTTTACTCATTTTGTTCCCTCCGTCTTCCTGGTCAAAGCATAGAGAATCATACCGTTGGAAACAACGATACGGATAACCTCGCTCATATCCATATGAATCATGGAATTCATTACTGTTGGGGTCATGGTAACAATACCCTGGAACAGGAATGTGCCTATGATTACGTTGGTAATGGATGCCTTGTTGACTGAAGCGCCGCCAATCAGGATTGCAGACACTGCAGGAAGCGCCATATAGAACGGCGCCATGTAAAGCTGGATAAAGCCGAAGCCCTGTTCATACATCAGGATGCCCACCGCGGCAAGCCAGGTAGACATGATGACGGAGAGCATTCTTGTCCTGTCGATGTTGATACCGGATGCCCTGGCAAAGTTGGGATTGGAACCCACCGCTGTCATGGCAGTACCGGTCTTTGTGTGGAGGAACGCCCACATAAGGAAGGCAAGAAAGGCAAAAAACAGTAGGCTGCCCGTAGGTATGGATATATGACCGATATTAATCTGAAGGAAATTAGCCAATGCCTTATCGTAAAAACCCTCCAGGGAGATGGTTGTACGAAGACCCTTGCCTGACAGTCCCCAAACCATGGTCGGACTGCTGTAGGGCAGCAAAAGCCACATCATGCACATGAAGGAAACAGATGAAAATCCCACATAAGTGGCAATCATCATCTCGCCGCCTTTGATTTTGTTGAGCAGCCAGCCATAACCGCCGCCAAACAGCAGCGCAAAAGGCGTGGCTATAAGAATGGCCATGAAAAAACTCATAGGGCCGGTAAAGCCAAACTGGATGGACAGTGTTGCACCCAGAAGGCCGGAAATAATGCCTAACGGAAGTCCAAAGTTCAGTCCGCAGCCTGAATGCACCATTGGCACCATTGCCAATACCAGGACCGCATTCCAGCTGAAACGGTTAATCGTGTTGGTTATCTGTGTAGGAAGGTCTGCTCCGACGATAGGCGCCAAAATAAAGAGCGCCAGAAGGAATCCGGCAATAATCAGCCTTGGCAGGCCGAAGTCATCAATCATTTCCCTGATTTTCGTCTTCTTCCCAGGATCTATTGTACTATCTTCTATTTTTCCCATGCTGTCTCCCCCCTTATTTAACCTGGCTGACCATGAGCATACCGAATGCTTCTGATGATTCGGTCGCCGGCAGGATTCCAGCAATCTTACCGCCTGAAACAATGGCAATACGGTCACACGTGGTCCTCAGTTCCTCCAGCTCGGAGGAAATCATGACAACCGTAACCCCATGCTCTTTGTTGAACTTCTTAAGGGCATCCAATACCAATGATTTCGCACCCACATCTATGCCTCTCGTTGGTTCAGATACAAACAGGAATTTAGGTTCAAGCGCAAAGGCCTTTGCCAGACACACTTTCTGCTGGTTGCCACCGGAGAGCTCCTTTGCCTTTTGCTTGGAGCTGGTGCATTTTATCATAAGCTCATCTATGTATTTCTGGGTCACTTCGTGGATTGCTTTTTCATCTCTCCATGTTATCAGCCCCCCAAGATATTTCTTAAGGAACTTGTCATGAATCTGCATGGCTGAAAACGCAATGTTCCACTCAAGGGTTTCATCAAGAAGGAGTCCTACATCCCTTCTGTCCTCAGAAACAAAGGCCAGGGAGGCGTCCAGACATCTCCTGGGGTTATTAAGCGGAATGGGCTTGCCGTCAAATTCCACTTTACCGCCTGCTTCGCAAAGGCCCATGATACCGTTTGGAATCCCCAGCTTACCCTGTCCGGCCAGTCCGCCTATACCAAGAATCTCTCCTTCCTTGATATCAAGATTCACATTGCGCACAGTCTCACCTGACATATCCACCCAGAGATTGCGGATTGACATGATATTTTTTGCGTCCGGGTTAATCCTGACATCCGCCCTGGCTGTGGTCTGTATGTTTCTGCCCACCATCCACTTTGTAATGTCAGCGACATCCGTCTCTTTTGCGGGCACGTCCTTTACAACGTAGCCGTCGCGCATGATGACGACCTTATTGCAGACGGTCAGAATCTCATGCAGCCTGTGAGTGATGAAAATCACGGCAATGCCTTTGGCAGCCATGCCGCGGATTGAATCCAGCAGTGCCTCTGCCTCCTTTTCAGTCAAGACAGCAGTTGGCTCATCCAGTATCAACAGTTTCAGATTATCCTTACTGAGTTCCCTCGCAATCTCCGTAAACTGCTTATGACCCACGGGCATATCGCTGATAACCATTTTGGCGTCAATCTTAACGCCCATCTTATCAATAGCCTGCTCAGAACGTTTGGTCATCTCCTTATAATCAAGGGTATCTAACCTGTCACCAAAAATTTCCGAGATAATATTCTTTTTCTTTGGTTCACGGTTAAGCAGTATATTATCTGTTGCCGTGAATCCGGGTATTAATGAAAATTCCTGATGCACCATACCGATACCGGCCTCCAGCGCATCAAAGGGTGTTGAGAAGCTGACCTTCTCGCCATTAATCAGGACGTCTCCGCCATATCCGCCGGTTTCTCTAATCACATCCATACCAAAAAGAAGTTTCATCAATGTACTTTTACCGGCACCATTTTCACCGACAAGACCCAGTACCTCGCCGGCATTCAGTTTAAAGTTAATATCAGTCAAGACCTGATTACCAAAAAAATCCTTCTTGATATTGCGCATCTCCAATAAGGGAGTGTTGTTATTCATCATATTATGCCCACCTAACACAACAGGGGGAGAGTAAATCCCTCCCCACTGTTCTCCATACTTATTTTTATTAGTAAGTGTCTTACTTGATGGTGAAGTATTTCTCTGGAACCTCAATCTTAGTGGAGCCCATGAAATGTCCTGGGTCGCCCATGATATAGGTATCCTGATATACCAGGAACACATTGTCTAACTTAACGCCGGTTTCCACATTGGTGTAATTGGAACCATTCCACTCAGCCTTAGGAGAGAATACCTGGTATGCCTTTGCAATATCATCGATGTCATCCAGCTCGCTCTCGCCGTTAAGAACGTTCAGGGCATGCTGTGCAAGACCTGCGGATGTGGTATATCCGTAAGAATAAGCCCATGTTCCAAAGTGGTCGGCACCGCCCTTTTCAACGATAGTGGACTCAACCTTGGCAAGAATCTTATCAAAATCACCAGCCTCAGCAGTCAAATCAATACCCAGTGCTCCGGGATAACCCATAAGCGGGGAAGGAAGGTCTGCCTCGATGAAGTATCCGCCGTATTCCATCAGCTGCTTTAACAGCGGCTCGGTATGCGCATCATTTGTACAGAAGTAAGCAGCATTCTTGCCGTACTTCTCAACCCACTCCGGAACCTTCTCAAGTATGTAAGCCTGAGCGCCGGCAACACCTACGTCGGAGGTTGGGTCCGGAGCTGTCTCAAGGACAAATTCCATACCGAATTCCTTGCAGGCTTCCTTCATGACAGCCACACGGCGGCTCATGGTCTCATAAGCCATGTGACGAGGGAAGGAGATGTGTACAAATGTATCGCAGCCCAGTTCATGAGCAGTGCGGATAATCAGGTAGCCGCGGGCAACGAAATCGTTGTTGCAGACCAGGTCAGCCGCGCTTCCAATCTCAGGAAGGTCCTCATGGCCCTCGCCGGCAATACAGAGAATGTCAGGGCGTGTCTCTTTAATCTTACGGAAAGCCTCGGTTGTGCCGGGAACGGACTGGTTCATGATGATTGCCTTCATCTTAGGGTCGTCTGAGAGATTGACAATTGTCTGAATGGTAGTCTCTAACTCTTCCGTGAAGTTGTCCGGATAAATGGCCAGCTTGACCATATCCTCGCCATACATGGCCTGAAAAGCCTCGGCGCCACGTCTGTCATCCTCGGACTGGGATACAGAACCGGTTACGATACCGATATGGAAATCGCTGGCGTCCTCGCCTTCTGCTGCCGGCGCTTCGGTTTTCTCCTCTTCGGGAGCCTTGGCGTCAGAAGCCGGTGCCTCAGATGCCTGCGATGCAGGTGCCTGAGTTGTGGTGTTTGTGCTTGTGCTTCCGCAGCCGGCAAGCCCGGTAACCATGGCAGCTGCAAGCAAAACGCTAATAACTTTTTTCATACTAACCTCCAAAATATTTTTTTACAAGGGGACAACAGTTACTTTTTAATTGTAGCATATGCTCATATTTTGTCAATAGTTATAAAATCCAATTTTGGCGGCGGTACAAATTTATGCACATTTCCATATTATCAAAAACAACTGTAAAATACTGTATTTTCAACCATTTTTACAGGCCGCTGTCCACGGTAAACCAGAACTCCACCCCCCCGTCAACATTTTCAACCCCGCAGGATTTGTTGTGGGAATCCATGATGGCCCTGACAATGGAAAGTCCGATGCCGCTGCCTCCGTATTCCCTGGTCCTTGCCTTATCCACCTTATAAAATTTAGTCCAGAGGTTATCCAGGTCCTCCTCCGGTATATGCTGTCCTGTGTTAAACACCGTGACGCGTACTTCGTCCCCTTCCCTGTATATGCGGATTGCAATCCGGCGTTCCCCCTCCAGATGATTCATGGCATTGTTCAGGTAGTTGGTGATGACCTCCTCTATCTTGAACTCATCCGCCCACACCCATACAGGCTCCTCCTGTTCAAATACCACCCGGGCCTCCTTTTGCTGGAGCAGGATACTGGCGGATGATAAAATGCCGCGAATCAGGGCGGCGATATCAAACCGTTCCATCACAGGCATGTCATTGCCGAATTCCAGGGCTGTCAGGGTCAGGAGCTGCTTCACCATCTTATTCATCTTTCCGGCCTCGTCCATAATGACCTCACAGTAGTAATTCCGGCTGTCCTCATCCTCTGCCATTCCCTCGGTCAGCCCCTCCGCATATCCTTGTATCAGGGCAATGGGTGTCTTGAGCTCATGGGACACATTAGCGATAAACTCCTTGCGGGTCTCATCAATTTTTATCTTTTCCTCAATGTCCTTTTGCAGCTCGTTGTTGGCTGTCTTAAGCTCTCCGATGGTATCCTTAAGCTTTTCCGACAATGTGTTCATGCTGTGGCCCAGCACTCCAATCTCATCCTCAAAATCCCCGGTGTAGCGCGCCTCAAAGTCCAGTTCCGACATTCTGGCCGACAGCGCTGCCAGGGAGCGGATGGGCGACACCACCTTCTTGGTTGCATAGTACATAAGGGCGCTTCCCAGCACCAGTGCAGCCAGTCCCACGTAAGCCAGGAATTCATTGGAAATACTCACGCTGTCATGGATGCTGGCCAGAGGCATGGACATGATGAACATGGTCCTGTTATCGTCAAAGAAGCCCCAGCTCTGGAGATAATAGCCCTGGGAGCGCCTGTCATATATTTTCTGCACCTGATGGTCGTCCTGGGATATCAGCGTCTCTGTTCTGGGGTCAATGATTCCTAATATATAGCGGTGGAGGGCATCAGCCAGAAATTTGCCGTCCTTTGCCAGAGGAATCAACTCCCCGGTGATGCTGTCCTGAATCACGATAGTTGTATTGTATTTATCATTCATTATCCGTAAAAGACGGCTGGCTTCTGTCTGCTCCCCGTCGTTTGAGAACAGGCTCTGTAATTCTTCCGTGATATTCTCTCCCTGGTCCTCCTTGTCCATGGCTATGGCATTCAAGTTTTCATAGGCATTTTCCAAAAGCTGCAGCTTCTGCCTGGTATAAAAGCCCTCCAGAAAAAAGCTGTTTACTGCCCACATGCTGACCAGCACCGCCGCCATCAGACCGATGAATATCATGGTAAATTTTACCCTGATGGAATGCTTCATCCTTCGCTCACCTCAAATTTGTAGCCCATACCCCATATGGTTTTAATATATTCTCCCTTTTCCCCCATTTTGCTGCGCAGCTTCTTCACATGGGTGTCTATGGTGCGGGCATCACCGAAATAATCATAATTCCACACATTGTTCAGAATCTTCTCCCTGGAAAGGGCGATTCCCTGATTTTCCACAAAATAGGTGAGAAGCTCAAATTCCTTAAAGCTCAGGTCAATCTCCTGCCCGTCAATTGTCACCTGGTGGGCCGCCTTATCAATGCAGATGCCTCCCACGTTCATGCTGTCCGTGGAAACCACATTGGTCCTGCGCAGGATGGCCTCCACCCGGGCCACCAGAATCTTTGGGCTGAAGGGCTTGGATATATACTCGTCCACGCCCAGGGAAAAGCCCTGGAGCTCATCCCGTTCCTCACTCCTGGCCGTCAGCATGATGACCGGCACCTGTGAGTACTTGCGGATGGTCCTCAGCACCTCCCAGCCATCCATCTTCGGCATCATCACATCCAGAAGCACAAGTGCAATGTCCTTCTGCGCAAAAAACACATCCACCGCTTCCTCGCCGTCTCCCGCCTCTATGACTGCAAAACCTTTATTGGTGAGGAAATCCTTTACCAGCTTGCGCATCCTGGCCTCGTCGTCCACAACTAATATCTTAAGTGTATCCATGGTACTGCCTCCTTATATATAATCTGGCTTTTTTTCAATCTTTTATAGAAATTATTTTAACAAAAATCAAGGAACATTTCCATCATTTCACACAAGTTTCACAACTGGTGGGATAACCATGCAGACAGCAGCAGAAACAGCGCAGAAACAGACAGCAACGCCAAAGACAAATGCGAAAAAGGCCCCGGGATTTTCCCGGAGCCATACCTCTGCGTCATGATTATTCGGATTATTCTTCCTCTTCCTCGTCCACCAGCTCGTCGTATTCCTGGGCATCCAGCAATTCGTCAAATGCTTCGGCCACGATTTCGTACTCGTCGTCGTCCTCAATGTTATCCAGGTTAGGAGTTCCGTCTTCGGTCTCGCTGTAACGGTACAGGTATACCTCGCCTTCCTCCGAATCAGCGCCTTCCATTGGTAAAAGGGCAATGTATTCGTGCTCTCCTGCATTAAAGATGGTCAGCACCACGCACTCCACTTCTGTATCATCATCCAGAGTAAGGGTAACTGTCATCTCCTGCTCTTCTTCATTCAGATTTTTCTCGTCTGCCATATCCTGATTCCTCTCTTGCTTCCATAAATTTAAGCTTGTTTCTGTTCTCTTACACTCTATCAGACTCAACCTGAAAATGCAAGAACATATTCTCTAATATTCAATTCCTTCCCTGGCCCCGATTCCCCTCTCATAGGGATGGCGTCTCATAACCATTTCCGTGATATAGTCCGCCTGGCCCTGAAGGGCCTCTGACGGTTCCCGTCCCGTAAGGATGACCTCCAGGGCAGACGGTCTTTCTTTAAGAGCCTTTATGAGTCCGGCCTGGTCCACAAATCCCAGATTGCAGGCCCCTATGACCTCATCCAGCACCAGCATATCATAGGGTTCTTCCCCGTCTTGCCCCAGGGCCTTGTTCCAGGCCCTCTGAAAGCATTGGTCATAATACAGGGCAGCGGCCTCCCGCTGGGCCTGGGTCATGTTCCAGGAAAAGCCGAAATTCCGGCTACACGGCAGCACTGTAATCCCCGGGACATGGGCCAGACCATTTACCTCGCCGGAATCATCTGTCTTTAAAAACCTGGACACCAGTACCCGGTATCCCCGTCCGGCTGCCCGCACAGCCGCGCCCGCGGCTGCCGTGGTCTTCCCCTTTCCATCTCCGCAGTATATCTGGACCAAACCTCTCTTTTTCATCCCTCTGCCTCCTCTGCAAACCTTGATTTTGCCTGTTTCCTGCGGTACCGTTCCTTCACATGATAAATGTGGAGCCTTTCTTTTGCCCTTGTCATGGCCACATAGAACATCCTGCGCTCTTCCTCCACATCAGGGTCCAGGACCGCCTTATGGTGAGGCGTGATTCCCTCGTTGGCGTCCAGAATATAAACCACCCTAAATTCCAGCCCCTTGGCGCTGTGCATGGTCATAAGACTGACGCCCTGACGCTCTGCGTTCCTGTCACCCGCCTGTTTTTTAAGCTGTTCCTTATACTCCTCCATATGGATAAACCAGTCTTCATAGGTCTTAAAGCCGGCAGCGCTTTCCTGCAGCTGGTCCAGTGTCTCAAACAGTTCCTCCGGCTTCATCCTTCTGGACTGGGCGTATTCCCGGATATACGCATCGTACTCCACTGCCTTGCGGATATAGTTGACGGCAGCGGCCGGGGCCATGTTCCTTAACATCAGCAAATCATATTCCAGCTGTTCAATCCGGTCCATCATCCAGTTCTTGTCCTGGTAAAAGGATTTTACCGATTCCCAGTTTACCTGCTGGCTGTCCAGGGCGTCCCGGCTGACATAGCGCTTGGGACGGTTGATGATTTGAAGCACATTGGAACGGCTCAAATCCCCCATTGCGGCCCTGATATAGGAAATTACATTTCCGGATATCCAGTGCTCATACAGATTAGGCACTGCATCCCTCATGCAAAAGGGTATGTTATACTCCATGAGCTTGGATATCAGCAGCCGGGGCCCCATGTTGGTCCGGTAGAGCACCGCCATGTCGTTGTAGGATACGCCCATATCAGCGTAATCCCGCAGCTCCGTAACAATTCCCAGCGTCTCGTCCATTGGTTCCGGCCATTCCTTTATGATGACAGGATGGCTGTTCCCCCTGGCCGCCTTGATTTCCTTGGGGAAACGGGTCCTGTTGCGGGAAATGACCCGGCCCGCAGCCTCCACAATCTGGCGACTGCAGCGGTAATTGGTATCCAAAAGGATTTTCCTTGCGTCGGGATAATCCCGCTCAAAACCCAGCATCAGCTCAGGCTTTGCCCCGCGGAACCGGTAAATGGACTGGTCGTCGTCCCCCACAATAAAAAGATTGTTCCCGGGCAGGGCCAGCATCTTTACAATTTCATACTGAATCCTGTTAATGTCCTGGAACTCATCAATTAATATGTACCTGTACTTGTCCTGCCATGCAGCCAGGATATCTTTTCTTTCCTTAAAGAGCTCATAACACATCACCAGCATGTCGTCAAAATCCAGAAGCCGGTTCCGTCTCAGCCGGGCTTCATAGCCCTGGTAAAGCTGTTTGAACATGTCCTCGGAGCAGTTCTTTGCATAATAGTGGTCCATGTCCATGAGCTCGCCCTTTACCATGCTGATTTCACTGAGCACAGAGGAAATAAATTCCCCCTCATCCTCCACTTCCAAATCGTATGCACACAGCATCTCCTTCATGAACTGGATGCGTTTCTCTTCTCTTACTATGTCTGTGGCCTTGTACCGGTAAGCCAGCTTCAGAATCAGAAAAAAGACAGAATGGAAGGTTCCAAAGGAAACCCGGCTGCATCCTGCCTGTGTAATCTGCTCATAGCGTTCCTTCATCTCCCTGGCAGCTGCCCTGGTAAATGTGATTACCAGAATATGGGAGGGGTCCACGCCTGCTTTTTCCGTAAGATAACGGACCCGGTTGGTGATGACTGTCGTCTTGCCGGAACCGGGTCCTGCCAAAACCAGCATGGGACCTTCCCTGTGCCGGATTGCCATTTTTTGTGCGTCATTAAATGCCATTTACTAAATTCCTATGCCTCAAGCATCTGTATCCCTCTGCGGATTCTGGCCAGGGATTCCTCCTTGCCCAGGACTTCCATGATTTCCGTTGCTCCGGCAGGGGTCATCTGCTTGCCCGACACAGCGGTACGGACAGGCCACATCACAAAGCCGGTCTTAACCCCTGTCTCCTCCACATACTTTGACAGGACGCCGTAAAGGGCGTCGTTGGTGAAATCCTCCTGCGCTTCCAGAAGAGGCAGCACATCCTTTAAAACCTTAAGGGAAGTCTCTTGGTTTGTTTTCATCTTCTTGTGGGTGTACATGGCCGTATCATATTCAGGCAGGGATTCAAAGAAGTCCACATGGTCCGCAATGTCAGGGAACACCTCAATCCTTGTCTTGACCATGGCCGCTATCTTCTTAAGGTCCAAATCCCTGCTGACGGCAGCCCTCAGATACGGCTCAGCCATCCCGTAAAAGGCTTCAAATTCCATGGCCTTCATGTATTCGCCGTTCATCCACTTAAGCTTTGTCATATCAAACACGGCAGGCGATTTACTCATGCGGTGGTAATCAAACTCCTTTACCATTTCCTCCAGAGAGAAAATCTCCTTGTTGTCCTCCGGTGACCAGCCCAAAAGCGCCACATAGTTCACAACAGCCTCGGAGATAAAACCCTGCTCCAAAAGGTCCTCAAAGGAGGAATGTCCGCTTCTCTTGCTCAGTTTGTGGTGGTTTTCATCCGTAATCAGCGGGCAGTGCACATAGACCGGCACATCCCACCCAAAGGCAGCATAGAGTCTGTTGTACTTAGGTGATGAGGACAGGTATTCGTTGCCCCTTACCACATGGGTGATACCCATCAGATGGTCGTCCACCACATTTGCAAAATTATAGGTGGGGTATCCGTCTGACTTGATGAGGACCATATCGTCCAGTTCGGAGTTATCCACTGTAATATCCCCGTAAATTTCGTCCTGGAATGTGGTGGTTCCCGTGGTGGGGTTATTCTGGCGGATGACATAGGGCTTGCCCGCTGCCAGGTTGGCTTCCACCTCTTCCCTGGACAGCTGGAGGCAGTGCTTATCGTATGCCATGATTTCCTCGCCGTTTACAGTGGTCTTAAGGGTGGCCAGACGTTCCGGCGTACAGAAGCAGTAGTATGCCTCTCCTTTTTCCACCAGCATCTTTGCGTATTCCAGATAAATGCCGGAAGCCTGGCGCTGGCTCTGGACATAGGGGCCGCATCCTCCGTCCTTGTCAGGACCCTCGTCATGAATCAGGCCCGTATCCTTCAGGGTCTGATATATGATTTCCACTGCCCCTTCCACGTAACGCTCCTGGTCTGTATCTTCTATACGGAGAAGGAAATCACCTCCCTCATGCTTTGCTATGAGATAGGCATACAATGCCGTCCTTAAATTTCCCACATGCATCCTGCCTGTGGGGCTGGGTGCATACCTTGTCCTTACTCTGCTCATGTTAAAGTCTCCTATATTCTTCTCAATCTGATAACTCAAAAACCATTATATAACGAAGGCCGAAAAAAGACAATGCCTGTTTTCACAGGCACTGTCCCATTTCTTCACACCTATTTGAATGTGGCGTTGTTCACCTCATCAGAGAACTTGCTTAAATCCTGAGGCATCCAGGCAACCTTCTCCTTGCCGCTTACATCTACCTTGACTCTCTGACACTTGATGGTCAGCTCAGTCATCTCTGCTGCCGGCTCCATCTCGCCAATCTTGGTCATATACTGCTTTACAGCGTCCTGCATCAGCTTCTGGAGCGCATCCTGGTCACCATTCATGATGGCGGTGGCTGTCTCTTCATCAATATTGCTCTGCATGTCGGTCATCACGTCTACCATGATATTCTGCATATCATCCATGGAATAGCTCTTAACCTTCAGAAGTACGGTGGTCTCATCCTTGCTCTGGTCTGTAATCTCAACGCTGTAATCCAGCTTGTCAATCAGTCCCTGAAGGGCATTGGACATTTCCTCCACCTCTTCGTCAGAGAACTCAATGCCTGCAGCCTCAAATTCAGACTTGAACATGGAAACCAGGTCCGTCTCAGCGGAATCTTCCATCAGAGTGGACTTTACGTCGTCCTCAGAAGCAAATCCCAGTAAATCCTTCATAGGAGTTGCATTTTCCTTAACAGACAGCTCGTACAGCGCTCCCACTACCTGGTCTGCCGGTTCCAGCTTCTGCTGGCATCCTGTCAGTGCAATGCTGCACACAGCCATTACGGTTGCGGCCAATACCGCAAAGTTTCTTCTCATGTTTCTCATAAACTTATCTCCTCTTTTAACTCTGCCTTCTGTCAGGCAATTTATTTTTCCTCTGTCCTGGCAGCAGCCTTCTTCTCTGCCAAGTCGCTTGGCCTCATGGTCAGGTTGATTCTGCCCATCTTATCGACCTCAGTTACCTTTACAGTAACCTCATCGCCGATGTTCACAACATCCTCCACCTTGCCAACACGCTTATCAGACAGCTTGGAAATATGAATCATACCATCCTTATTAGGGGCCAGCTCCACAAATGCGCCAAAGTTCATGATACGCACTACCTTGCCGTTAAATACCATGCCTGCCTCAATATCCGTAACGATTCCGGTAATAATCTGGATGGCCTTATCAATCATGGCCTCGTCCGTGCCGCATACATTTACTGCACCGTCGTCCGTGATGTCAATCTTAACACCGGTTTCTTCAATAATCTTGTTGATGACCTTGCCCTGCTTTCCTACCACGTCGCCAATCTTCTGGGGGTCAATGGTAATCTGCTTAATCTTCGGAGCATATGGGCTCAAATGCTTTCTTGGCTCTGAAATGACCGGTCTCATTACATCATCCAGGATATGCATCCTGGCTTCCCTGGTCCTGGCAATGGCCTCCTCGATGATGGGCCGTGTCAGTCCGTGAATCTTAATGTCCATCTGGATGGCAGTGATGCCATTCCTGGTTCCGCCAACCTTAAAATCCATATCGCCGAAGAAATCTTCCAGGCCCTGGATGTCGGTAAGCACCAGATAATCATCATCCGTATCCCCGGTCACAAGACCGCATGAAATACCTGCCACCATTTCCTTAATCGGAACGCCTGCAGCCATCAGTGAAAGGGTGGATGCACAGATACTTGCCTGGGAGGTGGAGCCATTGGATTCCATTGTCTCGGATACGGTACGGATTGCATATGGGAATTCTTCCGCACTTGGCAGAACCGGAATCAATGCCCTTTCCGCCAGGGCGCCATGGCCTATCTCGCGGCGGCCCGGTCCTCTGCTTGGCTTTGTCTCGCCTACAGAGAAGGACGGGAAGTTATAGTGGTGCATATAACGTTTGCTGGTCTCATTCTCATCCAGGCCGTCTAATTTCTGGGCCTCGGACAGGGGAGCCAGGGTGCAGGCATTGAGAATCTGTGTCTGGCCGCGGGTAAACATACCTGAGCCGTGAACTCTCGGAAGCAGGTCAATCTCTGCTGCCAGGTGACGGATTTCCGTGATGGCACGGCCGTCAGGACGCTTGTGGTCCTTTAAAATCATCTTGCGGACTGTCTTCTTCTGATACTGGTAAACAGCCTCGCCCAGAACAGCAAGCCACTCCTCGTTCTCAGCAAACGCCTCTTCCAGCTTTGCTGTGATTTCTGCTATATTCTTCTCCCGGGTCTGCTTGTCATCGGTAAACACAGCCTCTTCCATCTCCTGGGGAGGCACGATTTCCTTGATGGCTGCAAACAGCTCTTCCGGAACCGCGCAGCTCTCATAGGTGTGCTTTTCCTTGCCGCACTCAGCCACAATGGTGTCGATAAACCGGATGATTTCCTGGTTTACTTCATGGGCCTTAAAGATGGCGTCAATCATGACCTGCTCCGGAACCTCATTGGCGCCGGCTTCAATCATGATGACCTTTTCCCTGGTGGAGGCCACGGTCAGGGCCATGTCAGACACCTGCTTCTGGTCGGCAGTGGGGTTGATGATGAATTCGCCGTCAATCAGACCTACCTGCGTGGTAGCGCAGGGACCTGCAAAGGGGATGTCGGAAATGCTGGTTGCAATGGCAGAACCCAGCATGGCTGTCAGCTCAGGGCTGCAGTCAGGGTCCACGCACATTACAATGTTGTCCAGGGTTACGTCGTTGCGGTAATCCTTAGGAAACAGCGGACGCATGGGGCGGTCGATAACGCGGCAGGTCAGAACTGCATTCTCAGAAGCCTTGCCCTCCCTCTTGTTGAATCCGCCTGGAATCTTTCCTACGGAGTATAATTTTTCCTCATATTCCACACTGAGAGGGAAGAAGTCAATGCCCTCCCTTGGCTTTGATGATGCGGTTGCAGTGGAAAGCACCACTGTATCGCCATAGTGCATAAATGCAGCACCGCTTGCCTGTGCAGCCACGCGGCCCACTTCCACAGTCAGCTTGCGTCCCGCCAAATCCATACTAAAACTTTTAAACATACTGGTATCTCCTTTACTCTAATAAAATGATAAATGTTACCGGTATGGTTGGGGCATGTCCGGTCCTTCCGGCACTCCCCGGGCAGAAGACGCCGAAACTACTGATCTGCCTGCAGAAATCCTCCCCCTGCAGGTACATCAGCGGTCTCGGAGTGATACCTCTGCCGCCCACACCGCTTCTTCCTTTCCATGATAAGCAAATATAGGGTGGAGTTCCCTCCACCCTAATCTTCAGAATTACTTTCTGATACCAAGCTTCTCGATTAATGCACGATATCCTTCCAGGTCTGTCTTCTTTAAGTAATCCAGAAGACCTCTTCTCTGTCCAACCATCATCAGAAGACCTCTTCTGGAGTGGTGGTCCTTTGGATTCTGCTTCAGATGTTCGGTCAGTTCTGTGATTCTCTCTGTCAGAATGGCAATCTGAACCTCAGGTGAACCTGTGTCCCCTGGCTTACGGCCATACTCTGCGATAATCTGTGCTTTCTTTTCCTTTGAAATCATGGTGTTTCCTCCTTAATATTATTCATCTCACCAAAAACCAGGCTGCCGGCTGGAGTCACCAGGTAACCGGGCATCGGCGTAATTTCATACCGACTTAGTATAGCATAAATGGATGGGGTTGTAAAGTGAGAAAAAATAAAATCGGGCAGTGACGGTAAAAGGGACGCCGCTTTTCCGGCAGCTTTCTTTCACCATCCGCTGCCGCATCCGCACCTCTCACCCTTCTGCCAGAATCTCCGGATGTTTTTCATAGTACGCATTGGCAAACTCTTTGTCCTTCTCTATCCGCTCCTTCAGCTCCTCCAGAGAGGAAAATCTCTGCTCGGGGCGGTCGAAGGCCAGAAGCTGGACCTCTATGTTTTTGCCGTATATGTCGCCTTCCAGGCCGAAGATGTAGGTTTCCACCCCAGCCGGGTAGTCTCCGCCTACCGTGGGCTTTTTTCCGATGTTGGTAACGCCTTTATAATAGATGCCGTCCACCCGCACACGTGATACGTAAACGCCGAATCTGGGCAGGCGCTTGATGGGGGGCGGAAGGATGTTGGCTGTGGGGAAGCCTAAAAGGCTGGCTCCGATGTGGTTGCCGTGCACCACTTCCCCATGGATGGCATAGGGCTGGCCCAGGAGCTGGTTGGCCTTTTCCACATTGCCTTTTTCCAGTTCCTCCCGGATATAGGTACTGCTTATATCCCGCCTGTGGTCCTTTTCCTTTTCTATGACGTGGAGATGATAACCCAGGTCATGGGCCATGGCTGAAAGCAGGTCTGCGTTTCCCGCCCCCTTGTAGCCAAAGCTGCAGTCAGGGCCTACCACAATTTCCCTGGCATGCATGCGGCCTGCCAGAATGTCCTTTACAAAGGCCTCCGGCTCCATATGGCGGGTTTCCTGGGTAAAAGGGTATTCCACCAGATAATCAATTCCCACCTTCTCCATGTTGGCGCGGCGCTCCAGATTCGTGGTGATGACGGTCTGTGGCTGACCCGTAACTGCTGTTCCCGGAGCCGTGCCGAAGGTGAAGATGGCTGTGGGATATCCTGTGCCGTCCTTCAGCTCCATCATGGTCCTTAACAGCTTCTGGTGGCCTCTGTGCCTGCCGTCAAACTTGCCCAGAGTCACGATGGTAGGCTCCTCTATCTGAAATTCTGTGGTGTCTGCTATATACCTCATCCTGTCACTTCCTCGTTTTTTTCCTGTATTCCGGATGTCCCGGCAGCGTTATATAACAGGCTACATGGGAAACATCTTCCAGGGCTTCCACCAGTGCCTGTCCTCCTGGTACTGGTATACCCCTGTAAAGCCGCTGCCGCTGTCATACATGCGGAACATCCGTCCGTCCTCGGCCCTGGCCATCCGCTCATCCGACCTGCTCCAGTCCAGATGTCTTGCGAAGCAGGGATTGCCGTTGTGCAAAAGTGCGTCTGCTTCCTGCAGGCAGTAGAGCGGGGGGTAAGCCTGCAGGGCCTCCTCCACAGGAAGGATGCAGCTCTCCATGGCCCCCTGGTCACGGAGCTGTTCCAGCCGGTCCAGGGTCAGGCTGTCTTCGATGCGGAAGCGGTCCACTCTGGTTCGCGTAAGGTGCTCCATACAGCCGCCGCATTCCAAACGTCTTCCAATGTCATGACACAGAGTCCGTATGTAGGTCCCTTTGGAACAGGTGACCTCCATCCAGACCCTGGGCAGCTCTATTCTGTTTACCTTTATGTCCAGAATCTGCACCAGCCTCGGCTGGCGTTCCACTTCCCTGCCGGCCCTTGCCAGCTCATACAGCTTTTTGCCGTCCACTTTAAGGGCTGAGTACATGGGAGGTATCTGGGCGTAATCGCCCTTAAATCCCATGACAGCCGCTCTTACCTGGTCCTCTGCCAGGGCCAATGCCCTCTGCCTGTTCTCTGCCAGAATGGTACCTGTGGTATCCTGGGTATCAGTCTCACAGCCCAGAAGCATCACAGCCTGGTAAGTCTTGGACCGGTCTGTCAGCATGTCGCACAGCCTGGTTCCCACCCCCAGACAAACAGGAAGGACTCCTTCAGCTGCGGGGTCCAGGGTTCCTGTGTGGCCTATTTTTTTCTGCTTTAAAATTCCTCTGAGCCGGGCTACCACATCGTGGGAAGTGTAGTCCGGCTCTTTGTATACATTTATAATTCCGTGATACATGATATGTTCCTTACTCCCGGCTGCCCGAGGCGGATTCCAGCTGCCTGGCTATGTGTACGGACAGATTGTTGATTACGTCGTGAATGCTGCCGCTCATGGAACATCCGGCAGCCCTTACATGACCTCCGCCGCCAAAGAAAGCGGCAATTCTGCTTACGTCCACCAGATACTGGGAGCGCATGCTGACCTTGAATTCCTGGGGTCCTGTTTCATAGAGGAAGATGGCGACCTCCACGCCTTCTGTCAGACGCAGCTGGTCAATGACTCCATCCATATCCTTGCCGTCAACCCCGTAGAACTCCATCTCGCTCTGGCGGATGGCACTGAAAATACAGCGTCCGTCAAAAAAGGTGATGCTCTCCAAAAGGGCTCTGCCCAGAATCTGGTTCTGGATGTATGTCTTTCTGTAAAAACTGTTGTCTATGATGGCTCCGAAATCAATTCCCTTTTCCATCAGCCTTCCCGCTATCTCCATGGTATGGGCCGATGTACAGGAGAATTTGAACACGCCTGTATCGTGGATGATGCCGGTGTACAGGCACTCTGCCGTGTTACGGTCGATTTTTGCTTCATCCAGCTGGTCAAAGAGGACCTCGCAGGTGGAGCTGGCCTCACCCAGGACCACATTGGTCCCGCCGTAACGGGTGTTGGTCACATGATGGTCCAGGCACAGGCTCCTGTCCGCCTGGTCCAGGTAAGGTTTAAAGCCGCCCAGACGCTGGATATCGCCGCTGTCCAGACAGATGCACAGCTCATACTGCTCCCCATCGGTCTGGTGGCGGATGCTGTCATACCCCTTCAGATAATTGAACTTAGGGGATGACTCCTCCAGATACACGGCTGCCCGTATATCCGGATAGTTCAGCCGGAGATAGTTATAAAGTCCCAGTGTGGAGCCCAGGCAGTCGCCGTCCGGGCGTATATGGCCCAGGATGGCAACGGACTTGGTGCCCTCTAACATCTGTTCAAGAATCGTCATTAAAACTCCTCCTTTGCTCCTTCCTCATCCTGTGTTTCTTCGTGATGAAGGTCTTTTGTCACTTCATCGATGAGTCTGGACATGTTGACACCATATTCAATGGACTGGTCCAATATGAATTTAAGCTCCGGCGTGTTGCGCAGGTTCACCCTTCTTGCAAGCTCCCTGCGCACATAACCTTCTGCGCTCTTTAATCCCTGGATGGTGGACTTGCCCGCCTCCTCGTCCCCAAGGACGCTGATATACGCCTTGCAGAACTTAAGGTCCGGGGTGACTTCCACGGAAACCACGCTGGTCATGGGATGGATTCTTGGGTCCTTGATGCCTGCGCGGATAATTTCACTGAGTTCACGCTGGACCTCCATGTTGATTCTGGTATTCTTTATGCTGTTCTTACGCATGTAACTCCTCTCTTAGCATGATGCCTATCTCGGTACTTCCACCATGATGTAAGCCTCGATTTCATCATCTTCCTGAAGGTCATTAAACTTTTCAAATACAAGACCGCACTCGTATCCTGCAGCCACTTCCTTCACATCGTCCTTGAAACGCTTGAGGGAAGCCAGCGGCCCTTCGAATATCTGCTCTCCTTCTCTCTTGACACGGCAGCTGCAGTTTCTCTGGAACTTGCCGTCCAGTACATAGGAACCGGCAATGGTTCCAATACCGGATGCCTTGAAGGTCTGGCGGATGACTGCATGACCGATAACCTTTTCCTCGAATACGGGGTCCAGCATACCCTTCATGGCTGCTTCCACATCCTCGATAGCCTGATAGATAACCTTGTACAGGCGGATATCCACCTTTTCACGCTCCGCAATGGACTTGGCGGTTGCATCCGGACGGATGTTGAAGCCAATGATGATGGCGTTGGATGCAGATGCCAGGGAAACGTCGGACTCGTTGATAGCGCCCACGCCGCCGTGAATCACCTTCACCATAACCTCCTCGTTGGAGAGCTTGGTAAGGCTCTGCTTTACAGCCTCCACGGAGCCCTGCACGTCGGCCTTCACGATGATTGGCAGTTCCTTTACATTACCGGCCTGAATCTGGCTGAACAGGTCATCCAGGGACAGTTTTGCCTTGGTATCCTCAATCAGTTTGCTCTTTCCTTCTGAAATGAATGTCTCAGCAAAGTTTCTTGCTTCCTTCTCGCTCTCAGTAGCCACAAACACCTCGCCGGCATTGGGCACATCGTTGAGGCCCAGGATTTCCACGGGTGTGGATGGTCCTGCCTCTTTTACGCGGCGGCCCCTGTCGTCCATCATGGCGCGAATCTTGCCGAAGCATGCTCCGGCCGCAATGGTTTCGCCCACTCTTAGGGTACCCTTCTGCACCAGAACCGTTGCAACAGGTCCCTTGCCCTTATCCAGCTCTGCCTCTATTACAAGGCCCCTGCCCTTACGGTTGGGGTTAGCCTTCAGCTCGAGCACATCGGCAGTCAGAAGAACCATTTCCAGCAGGTCCTTAACACCTTCTTTTGTATGGGCGGAAACAGGTACGAAGATGGTGCTGCCGCCCCAATCCTCAGGAATCAGCTCATATTCAGCCAGCTCCTGCTTTACCTTATCCACATTGGCGCTGGGCTTATCAATCTTGTTGATAGCCACAATGATTTCCACATTAGCTGCCTTTGCATGGTTGATGGCCTCAACGGTCTGAGGCATCACGCCGTCGTCCGCAGCCACTACCAGAATGGCAATATCCGTGGACTGGGCGCCTCTCATACGCATGGCCGTAAATGCCTCATGGCCGGGCGTATCCAGGAACGTAATCTTACGGTCGTTTATTTCAATAACAGACGCACCGATATGCTGGGTGATGCCGCCTGCCTCTCTTGCTGTCACATTAGTCTCACGGATGGCGTCCAGAAGGGAAGTTTTGCCGTGGTCAACATGGCCCATGACACACACAACCGGTGACCTGGGGACCATATCCTCAGTGCTCTCTTCATCTTCCTTCAGAAGCTCTGCTATGACGTCAACCTTTACTTCCTTTTCACACAGGACATCAAATTCCATGGCGATTTCTTCTGCCTGCTCATAATCAATTTCCTGGTTCAGGGTAACTACCTGGCCCTTTAAGAACAGCTTCTTTACAATAACAGACGGCTGAAGCTTCATCTTGTCAGCCAGCTCCTTGATGGTGAGTACATCGGGAAGGGTGATGGTCTTCACCTCATCCGCCTTGCTCTCCTCCTTCTTAGGCTGAGGCATGATGAATGCTCCCTTTCCTGTCTTCGGAACTTTCTTCTTGCCGTCTTCCAGCCTGTCGCGCTTATCAAATCTGTCGTTCTTATGAGCATTCTTATTCTGACGGTTGCTGGTTGGCTTTGTCTGAATCGGCGTATCAAAGGAGGATTTTCCGTCCCTTGCTCCTGCCGGACGGCGGGCGTCATTCCTGCCTCTGTTATCCCTTGCATCCTTGTCATCCCCCGGACGGCCCTGATAGCCTCCCTGGGGTCTGTTGCCGTAACCGCCCTGAGGTCTGTTTCCATAACCTCCCTGGGGCCTTGCCCCGTCGCGGTTGCCCTGGTAGCCTCCCTGGCCGCCCTGGTAGCCTCCCTGAGGTCTGTTGCCCTGATAGCCTCCCTGGCCTCCCTGAGGCCTGTTGTTGTCGCGGTTGCCCTGGTAGCCCCCCTGGCCTCCCTGATAACCTCCCTGGCGGTTGCCCTGGTAGCCTCCCTGGGGCCTGTTGTTATCGCGGTTGCCCTGATAACCCCCCTGGCCTCCCTGATAACCTCCCTGACGGTTGCCGTCGCGGTTGCCCTGATAGCCTCCCTGGGGTCTGTTGTTGTCACGGCTGCCCTGGTAGCCTCCCTGGCCTCCCTGATAGCCTCCCTGGCGGCTGCCGTCGCGGTTGCCCTGATAGCCTCCCTGGGGCCTGTTGTTATCACGGTTGCCCTGGTAGCCTCCCTGGCGGTTGCCATCCCGGTTGCCCTGGTAGCCTCCGCTCCGGTTATTGTCACGGTTTCCCTGATAGCCTCCCTGGTTTCCCTGATAGCCTCCCTGGCGGCTGCCGTCGCGGTTGTTGTCACGGTTTCCCTGATAACCTCCCTGGGGTCTGCCTCCGTCACGGCTTCCCTGGTAGCCTCCCTGGCTCCTGGCTCCATCGCGGCTGTCCTGGGCAGTTCCCTGAGTTCCTGTCTGAGGTGCTGCAGACGGCTGGGCTGCTGCAGACGGCTGGGGCGCTGCGGTTCTCTCCGGAGCAGTATCTGCGGACTGGGCCTGCACCTGCGGTCTGGCAGGCTCTGCCGGGGCTGCCTGAGGTGCCGCCGCCGGGGCTGTCTGCGCTGCTGTGGAAGCTGCTGCCGGAGCAGAAGCCCCATGGCCCTGGTTTCCTCCCTGCGGTTTCGGAGGTACCGGACGCTTAATCTGCTGCTGGGCATTCTGCGGGCGGAATACGGCTGTCAGCTTCTTCTTAGCCGGCTCACCCTTTGCTGCGCTGTCCTGGCTTCTGGCAGACTCTGCCTTAGGAGCCTCTGTCTTAGGCGCTTCGGTTCTTGGCGCTTCCGTTCTTGGTGCCTCTGTTCTTGATGCTTCCGTCCTTGGAGCCTCTGCCCTGTGCTCTGATGCGGCTGGTCTTGCATCCCTCTTAGGATTTGCAAAAGAGCGCACAATATTCTCCTGATCCCTTGTTACATTCGATGCTGCATATAATACAGCGGATTTATCTTTGGTCTTAATAATTTCCAATATCTCCTTACTGGTCTTGCCCAGTTCATTTGCCAGTTCACTTACTCTCATTCAAGCTACCTCCGTTTATATTCATTCGTTCTACCATTGACTTTGCGAAACCTGCATCCTCCACTGACAGTGACGCCCTGAACTCCTGCCCCATGGCATGCCCCAGTTCGTCCTTTGTTCCAAACAGATAGATTGGGACTTTATAGTAAGTACACATGTTGGTAAACTTTTTCTTCGTGTTGTCCGAAGCTTCTTCCGATACGATTACCAAATGGGACTTTCCGCTCTTTACTGACTTCTCCGTCGAAAATTCGCCGCTGACCACCTTCCTGGCCCTTGTTGCAAGGCCCAGCAGGCTTAACAGCCTCCTGTTATCTGCCAAGTTCTTCCATCTCCTTTTCCAGAGTTTCATACACCTCTTTGGGAATGGCCATCTTGAAGGAACGTTCCAGTCTCTTTCCCTTCACTGCCTTCTTCAGGCATTCCATTGATGGACACAGGTAAGCGCCCCTGCCGTTCTTGCGGCCTGTGGCATCCAACATAATCTCATCCTCGGCGGTTTTTATGACTCTTATCATTTCTTTTTTGCTCTTCATCTCCTGGCAGCCAATGCACTGCCTGAGCGGAACTTTTTTCATGCTCACTTACATCACTCCTAACCTTCTCAGAGTATCCCTTTTACTGTTCGCTTCCGTCTTCCTGATAGTTTTCTTCATATTCCTGGTAGCTTTCCGGTTCCTCCGGCTCTTCCTCGTAGGTCTCAGCCGGCGTATCGCCATACTGGAGCCCCATCTGCTCGAAGAGTCCCATTTCCCTGGCCTGGGTCTCACTCTTAATATCAATCTTAAAGCCCGTAAGCCTTGCAGCCAGTCTTGCATTCTGGCCTTCCTTGCCAATGGCAAGGGACAGCTGGTAATCCGGCACAATGACCTGTGCCTCCCGTTCCTCCTCGTCAGCCACAACGCAGATGACCTTGGCCGGGCTCAAGGCATTTTCAATCAGGTAAGCAGGATTGTCATCCCAGTTAATGATGTCAATCTTTTCACCTTTTAATTCGCTTACAATGGAATTCACCCTGGAACCGTTAAGGCCCACGCATGCGCCTACCGGGTCCACATTGGAATCATTGGATTTTACTGCAATCTTTGTCCTGGAGCCTGCCTCCCTGGCAATGGCTTTGATTTCCACCGTACCGTCCCGTACCTCAGCCACCTCGGATTCAAAGAGACGCTTCACCAGGTCCGGGTGTGTCCTGGAAACAGAAACCCTTGGCCCCTTGGGCGTATCCTTTACCTCGATGACATATACCTTGACGCGCTCTGTGGGACGGAATGTCTCGCCCTTTACCTGCTCGCTTTCATTGAGGATGGCATCCACCCTGCCCAGGTTAATGCTCACGTTTCTTCCCAGATAGCGCTGTACCACGCCGGTCATGACATCTTTTTCCTTCATATAATACTCGTTGTACAGTGCCTTGCGCTCTTCCTCGCGTATCTTCTGCAGAATCACGTTCTTTGCGTTCTGTGTGGCAATACGGCCGAACTTCTTGGAATCCAGCGGAATCTGCACCATATCCCCAATATCATACTTGGGGTTCAGCATCCTGGCATCCGCCAGACTCATCTCCAGACAATCGTCCTCCACTGTTTCCACAACCGCTTTTTCTGCGTATACTGCAAAGTCACAGGTGTTGGGGTTCACCGTGACCCTTACATTATCGGCTTTCCCGAAATGGTTCTTACAGGCAGTGAGTAAAGAGTTCTCAATGGCTTCAATGAGCGTATCTTTGGAAATGTTCTTCTCTTTCTCCAATACTTCCATTGCCTCTAACAGTTCCTTGTTCATGTTTATCCTCCTATCCATGTCTCAGCATGTGAATGATTTAACTAAAAATCCAGCGCCAGCCGTATGAGGGCAATGTCCGCTTTTTCAAATACCATCCGGCTTCCGTCTTCCATGGTCAGCGTCACAGTATTTTCATCATATGCACTGAGGGCGCCCGTAAATTCCTTTTGCTTGTTAAGCTGACGGTAAAGCCTTACATCCACATCCTTGCCCATGCTTCTCACGAAGTCCTTTTCCTTCTTAAGAGGACGGCCTAATCCCGGCGAACTGACTTCCAGAATATAACTGTCATCAATGAAATCCTCTTTATCCAGCCAGTCGCTTAAGGCCCTGCTGATGACTTCACAGTCATCTACGGCAATCCCGCCTTCTTTATCTATATAAGCTCTCAGGTACCAGGTACCTGCTTCCTTTACATATTCCACGTCTACCAGTTCAAACCCATGCTCTTCCATCAGTGGAAGGAGGTGTTTCTCCACCCGGCTCTCATAGCTCTCCTTTTTTCCCATCGTTCCACCACCTTTCCTGTCTTTCCAAAACGAAAGAGTGGACTGGTGTCCACTCTTTTATCAGTAATCTACATTAGTTATCGTATACACTATACCATCATGCCGCTGTAAATGCAAGCATTTTCAAGGATTTTATCGAAAATTTCCTTTGAATCAAAGCATTGCACGTCCTCTGCACCAGGTCTGGAGCACGCTGTAATCATCATCCAGAACCACCAAATCCCCATCGCAGCCCGCTGCAATCCTTCCCTTTCTATCATCCACGCCCAGACATCTGGCCGGGTTGATGGTACAGGAATTAAGAGCGGTGTCAAAGGGCACCAGGGCCTGCTCCACCAGGATTTTAAGACCCCGGTTCATGTTCAGGGTGCTTCCTGCTATGGTATCTGTTCCCTTGAGCCGGGCCAGTCCGTCCTCGCCTATCTCTATGTCATGGCCGCCCAGCTGGTACTGTCCTCCCGGAGGGCAGTGCTTGGCTCTGAGGGAATCGCTAATCATAATGGAATAATCACGCCCCTTGGCTGTAAAGAAGTTATTCAGGGCCGCCAGGTGGGAGTGGCACCCGTCGCAGATAATTTCCCCGTAAATATCCCTTACCCTGAGGGCAGTTCCTACCAGTCCTGGCTTGCGGTGATGGTAAGGAGTCATGCCGTTATATACATGGGTCATGGACGACGCGCCGTTGGCAATGCCTAAAAGCGCCTGCTCGTAAGTGGCCGCTGAATGGCCCATGCTTACCACCACGCCATGGGTGGAACAGTATCTTGTGAGTGCATGGTCCGGGTCCCGCTCCGGCGCCAGCGTGATATATTTGATGAGGCCTTCCGCCGCCTCCTGATAACGCTTAAACTGCTCCACAGATGCAGTGGCTATGGCCTCAGGCGGCTGCGCGCCCTTGTACTCCATATCCAGGAACGGTCCTTCAAAATGGATGCCCAGTATTTCAGCGCCTTCGTAGCCCTCCTTCACCACCGCCGCCACATTGGCCACGGCATTGGTGAGCACATCCGGCATCTGGGTCACGGTGGTCGGCAGGATGGCTGTGACTCCCTCCTCCGGTATCCGCTTCATCCAATTGCGGAGCCCTTCCGGCTCGCCGTCATTTGTGTCAAAATCATATGCCCCGTGGGTGTGGATATCAATGAACCCCGGCACGATTCTCTTGTCCCCGTAATCATGGTCCGCCGGTCCCGCGCCGTACTCACGGATACGGCTGATGACTCCATCCTCAATCTCCATCTGGGCTGCCATGAACTGGCCTGCTATCCAGACTCTCTTACCCTGAATCCTCATAGTTTCTTCTCCTTCCATCTATGTGTGTTCTCTATATTAATTCCCCTTAGTTATAAGTATATCACGTTAGAAATATTTTTCAATATAGTTTTTAAAATAAAAATTATTTTTATTTCATAATGCAGAACACGGCCATGGCAGCAAAGAATATGCGGACCCCGTCCATCCGCGAAGCGGAATGTAAAAGGCAGGAGCCTGCAACACACAGCATGCGATGCACAGTTCCTGCCCTATCTTCATTATATGGACTTGTATTCTTTATATGGACCTTTATTGTGAGATTACGGCTCCTTTTCCGGCTGCAGCTTATTTCCGTCCAGCAGCGCCGCTATCTCCGCAAACGGCTCCACGCTCCGCCTCAATATCCCCTGGATATAGGCAATGGCTATACCATAGTTGGTCATGGGAATCCCCTGGTCCTGGGCGCATTTCATCCTGTACTTCATCTCCCGCTCATTCAGCATACAGCCTCCGCAGTGGATAATCATGCGGTAACTCCCCAGTTCATCCGGGAACTCCGTACCTGAGGTGAACACGAATTCCGGCTCTGTCCCAGTATACTCCCGTATCCACCCGGGCAGCTTGACGGTGCCGATGTCCTCGCACTGCCTGTGATGGGTACAGCCCTCGGAAATCAGGATTCTGTCGCCCTTTCCTATGTCATCCAGAGCCCTGACGCCTTCCACCATCGGCTCCAGGCTGCCCTTGTAGCGGGCAAAGAGAATGGAGAAGGAGGTAAGCAGGATATCCTCCGGCGTATCTGCACTGACCTTTGCAAACACCTGGCTGTCGGTAATGACCATTCTGGGCTTCTTCCCCAGGGAGGACAGGGTGTTTTTAAGTCCGTTTTCCCTGACCACCACAGACACGGCATCCGCTTCCAGGATGTCCCGTATGGTCTGCTGCTGGGGCAGAATCAGGCGTCCCTTGGGAGCCGCCTTATCAATAGGCACCACCAACACTGCCACATCAGAGGGGGAAAGCAGGTCCCCCACGATTTTCCTGCTGCTTTCCTGGGTCTTTCCCAGCCTGGCCAGACACTCCTTAAGCGCCCCAATACCCTGACCGGTATGGGCGCTGACAGCCAGGACAGGAACGGATTCAGGAATCCCCTCAGGCCTTTGCCTGACAGCCCCGTCCCATGCCCCCTCCATACGCCTGAGGGTCCTGTCCAAATCCGCCTTGTTTAAGACCGCTGCACAGGGAATCTGCTTTTCCCTTATCCTTTTCAGGAGGGCATAATCTTCCGGGGCAGGACCGTGACAGGCATCCATCACCAGCACAGCCACATCCGTCTTGTTGAGCACCTGACAGCTCTTCCTCACCCTCAGGCTGCCCAGCTCCCCCTGGTCGTCAATCCCCGGCGTGTCTATCATCATCACAGGGCCCAGGGGAAGCAGCTCCATGGCTTTATACACAGGGTCCGTGGTGGTCCCCTTCACGTCCGACACCACGGCCAGGTCCTGACCCGTAACCGCGTTCAGCACGCTGGATTTGCCGGCATTTCTCCTTCCAAAAAATCCAATATGTATCCGGTCCGATGCCGGCGTATTGTTCATTCCCATGGCCTTTTGCTCCTTTTCCCTGATTGCCTGTCTGCCTGCTATCCATTCCATCCCGCCTGCATTTTGCCGGCTGGAACCGCTAAAACCCGAACCCCCTGACGCCCTGTTTAATCGTCTAAAACCTGAAATCCCTGACGCCCTGTTCAATCTTGGCCAGGTTATCCCTGACAATCTGCTGTACCTTCTCCTTTGGTATGCTTCCGATTTCCTTTTCTATAAGCGCCTCGCCGATGCGCCTTGTCTCCTGGGAGCTGTAATCCATGAGATACTCCTTCAGCGTCATAAGGGCATTGGGATGGCAGCAGTTCTGAATCTGACCGCTTTTGCACAGGGACATGAACCGGTCGCCGGTGCGCCCTTCCCGGTAGCAGGCCGTACAGAAGCTGGGAATATACCCCATTCCCATAAGCCAGTTCACCACCTGGTCCAGGGTCCGGTTGTCGCTCACAACGAACTGGGCCGAACATTCCTCCTCAGGCTCCGGTTCAAAGTAGCCGCCAACACTTGTCTTGGAACCTCCGCTGATTTGGGAAATGCCCAGATGCAGCACCCGTTCCCTGGTCTTCTGGCTCTCCCTGGTGGATACTATCATGCCTGTGTACGGGACCGCGATGCGGATGCAGGCCACCAGCTTGGCAAAGATGTCGTCGTCAATTCCGTTGTCAAAGGAATCCGGGTCAATGTCGTCCGCCCTCCGTATCCTGGGCACGCTGATGGTGTGGGGTCCCACTCCGAACACCGCCTCCAGATGCTCTGCATGCATCAAAAGTCCGGCAAACTCATACCGGTAAAGCTCCAGGCCGAACAGCACGCCGCAGCCCACATCGTCAATACCTCCTGTCTGGGCCCGGTCCATGGCCTCTGTGTGGTAACAGTAGTCATGCTTTGGACCTGTGGGATGAAGCTTTTCATAGCTCTCCTTGTGATATGTCTCCTGGAACAGAATGTATGTACCGATTCCCGCGTCCTTAAGCTTCCTGTAATTCTCCACCGTGGTGGCTGCAATGTTCACATTGACACGGCGTATGGCGCCGTTCTTGTGTTTGATGCTGTAAATTGTGTCGATGGATTCCAGCATATATTCAATGGGGTTATGCACCGGGTCCTCCCCTGTTTCCAGGGCCAGGCGTTTATGTCCCATATCCTGCAGCGCCATGACCTCCCTGCGGATTTCATCCTGGGTCAGCTTCTTTCTGGGGATATGCTTGTTCTTGGCATGGTAGGGACAGTACACACATCCGTTGACGCAGTAGTTGGACAGGTACAGGGGCGCAAACAGTACGATGCGGTTTCCATAGAAATCCTTTTTAATCTGCTCCGCCAGCTGGTAAATCTCCTGGTTCTTGTCCTCCAGGTCACAGTCCAGAAGCACCATGGCTTCCCTGTGGGTCAGGCCCCTGCGCTCTCTGGCCTTTGCCAGAATTTCGTCAATCAGCTCCCTGTTGGTGCGGTTTGCCTCCCCGTAGGCAAGAGTCTCCTCAATTTCCCCGTGATGGATGAATTCCTCTGCCCGGGATGATTTTGGGTCGTAGTTCATGTTTTTCCTCTCCTTTTCTTGCCGGGTCAGGGCCCATGGCCATGGCGGCCTGCAGCACTTCCCCGTCAGATGATTTATGTCGTTTTATCAACAACCAATATTGGAGTACAGGGCCTTGGAGGTAATGCCCTGAAGCCTGCCCAGCTTACCGGACAGGGCGCTTATGATGTCCTGGGGCGCATCCACCACAACGCTGATAATATTCACCTTTTTCTTTGCATAGGGAAGCCCCATCCTCCCAATGATATACCGGCTGTACTGGTGGAGCAGCTCGTTGACGCTCTCCACTGAATCCTTATTTTCCACTATGATGCCAATGACTGCGATTCTTGTCTCCATAATAATCCCTCCCAGAGCGCCCTGCCCTTCCCGGCATTGTGTAAGAATCAGGTGTAATACCTGCCTATAAAAAAAGGATACGCCAAAAAGGCGTATCCTGAACATACTGCTACATCTGTGTCCCCGCCTTCCCCTTCAGCTCTGCTTCAGGTCAGTCCTTCACATATCCTGTTATGGGACCTGCAGCCATCACTTTGCTGTAAGGCAAGCCTGTCAGCGCAGATACCAGTACTGTATACTGCGGCGCACATCCGTTTTTCTTATCTTACTACAGGCCAGGGGGACTGTCAATCACTATTGCGGAAATAATATCCGGCATCATACAGCCTTGTCATTTCCACACTGCTTGAAAGACCCGGTAAAAATTTCCATATGCCACCGCGCCCAGCTCCTCATCCGTATATCCCCTGTCCCTCAGCACCCTCAGGAGATTGCCCGCCTCCGTCTCATTTGCAACGCCTTTGCCGCTTGGTGAATCCAGATTGGAACTAAAGGAGCCCAGGGCCTCCTGTCCCAGATAATCATCAAAATCATATCCCAGGCCAATGTGGCGGATTCCAATTAAATCCGCAATATATTCCACATGGTCCGCCAGATGCTCCACATCCTGGTTCTCAGGCTGTTCATCGATGAATTCCCGCAGGCTGTTCATTCCCACCAGACCGTCTGTAGCCGCAATCTCTTTCAGCATATCGTCCGACAGGTTGCGCATGACCGGGCACAGGGACCTGGCGTTTGAGTGGGAGGCAATAACAGGGCCTCCGGCCAGCCTCATAACATCCCAGAACCCCTTGTCATTCAGATGGGAAACATCCATTACCATTCCCAAATCCTGAATTCTTCTCACAGCCCTTACTCCTGCCTGCGTCAGCCCCTGGTCCTTATCCCGGGGCCATCCCGCAGCCAGTGCATTCTGCTCGTTCCAGGTAAGCATGGCGTGCCGGACCCCCACCTCATCATAGAAGAAGTTAATCCGGTCAATATCCTCCCCTATCTGGCTCAGCCCTTCCATCCCGGTCACCACATTGATTTTTCCGGCAGCGGTCCCTGCCTCAAAATCCCGGAAGCAGGTTACTGGCTGCAGTATATCCGAAGCCTCCTTCAGTTCTGCGCGGATACTGTCCACAATCTGGGCAGAGCGCTTCACCGGGTCCTTATCATGGGGAGGGTCAATCCAAATCACAAAGATTCCTCCGGATACATTGCCCTCCCGGAATTTTTTCAGGTGACGGCGGCGGAATACATCGCATTCCTGATGCTCCACCCGCCGGCACGTAACATCCGTCCATATATCCCCATGCCCGTCAAAAATCATACGATGCCTCCTGTGCTCCTGTCTGCCGCGTCAAAATCATCCCGATGCTTTTTCTGGTTGAACATCACATACAGGGGCCTTTTATAGGTCAGGGCAGGGATGGGAAAAAGGACCTGCTGTCCCGCCATGAGATATTCCTTCACCCCCTGGTCACAGACGCCGCAGTCCACCTCTCTGTTGCAGATTCCCTGCAGGACCTGGGCTGTGTCAGGAAATTCCACCTTGCAGCTATCCGGCAGGCTGTCAATCTCCGGTCCGTTGGCAAACCCGGCAATGACCCCCAACTTATAGCCGGCAAGGCCAGCATACTCCTTTAACGCAAGAAGCGCCGGATTGATGGTGACAACCTCAGTCACCGCATACCGGAGCATCTTCGAGAAGTAAAATTTTTCCAGGCGTTCCGGTGAATCCTGGGCCTGGAACAGGACGTCCTGTTCCCCGGCCTGGAATTCCCTGTATATGCGGTCCCACGGTGCAATACATACCTCAGGGTCGTATCCTGCCGCCCGCAGGCGGCTTACCACAAGCTCATAATCCCTTCCCTTCATACTTCCGTCCCTGTCCACATACTGGTAGGGCGGAAAGGGGTCTGCACATACCTTTATCCTTGTCATATTATTTTCCCAGCTTTTCAGCCAGTGCCTTAAGCTCCGGTTCTACATATCTGCCATTTTCCAGAATCATCACATCATCTATGTAAATCGTACAGTTCAGGCAGATTCCGTCAATATGGCTCTTTGCGGACCTGGGAGCCCCGCCGGAATAGCAGGAGCCCTGGTGGCCGAATCCCCACTGGGTGCTTCCCCACACGCGCTCGTCCTCTGTTGTGCAGCCTTCCAGCCTGGCATTTGGATTCACGCCATAGCATACATGGGCTGCTATGTACATGTTGGGGTCATCCAGCTTCTTGTAGTAGGCGCGCAGGATGTCTGCCTGCTCTCCGCCCTGGATTTCCTGGATGCGCCCTTCCTTTACAATATAGCGTACCGGCTCGGACAGCTTGCCAAGCTCGGCATCTCCGCCTCCGGAGATGGTGCCGTCAAAGGCAATTACGCCGTGAATTGTTTCCTCCTTTGGCGCCCATCCAATCTGTCCCAGCAGGAAGTGGCCCCCTGCAAAGCTGTAATCGCACTCATTGGCAACCGGACGGTCAGGGTCATTTTCAAAGGTCACATCGGTTCCGGCCTCATTGGTAATACGCATTTTCTTTGCCTGCTTTGTCATGGCCGCAAGCCGGTTCTGGAATGCCTGCTGTACCTCCAAATCCACTTCTCCGATACAGCGCACAATCCGCTCCACGCTCAGTCCGCCCAGCATGACCTGGCGTGTGCGGCCGTTGGTGACAGCCTTATCCCATATAGGGGAATATAAAAGCCACTGGTCGTTCATCTCCACCCAGACATCCGTCTTATCCACACACTCGATTAATGGCTCCGGTAGATAAGGCATAGTCAGGGCGCCGTATCCTTTTGGCGTGGAATGCCATGCCACCATGGTTTTTGCCCCAAGCACCTCTGCTGCCTTTGCCATCTCCTCCACAACACGGAACTCCGCTTTGGAATCCACTGTAATCAACACACTTTCTCCCTTTTTCACCTGAATCAAATCATGCATCAGTTTGTAGCATGCATTTGCCAGTTCCAAATCCATAAATTTAGGCATATCGTTTTCCTCCTTATAGTTAAAAATTCATTATCATTAAACTTCCGTTTCTTCCCCGATGATTCCGGAATTTCCTCTGCCCAGGGTTTTCATGAGGACAAGGTGCAGAACCATGCTGGCTACCAAAGAATTGATGGAAGCAATGCCCCAATGTGCTGTAAATCCTATGACGATGCCGCCAATCATGCTGATAAACGCCCACGCATTTACCTTGCAGTACACGGTGCCTGCGCCATACTCATATTTCATTCCCTTCAGTAAATAGTAATCGCATATTATGACCCCGGCTACCGGAGGAAGGGCGACTCCCAGGATATTCAGCCAGGTGGTAAAGTAATCCGCCAGTCCCATGGCTCCCACAATGGTTGCAAGCACGCCGGTGACAATCACAATCTTATGCTTGGTAAACGGCAGGCAGTTGGACAGGCCCAGGCTGGCCGTATACAGGTTGTTGTCGTTGGTGGTCCACTGCGCCAGTATGAGAATCAGAAGGGCCGCCACCCCAAGTCCCATTGCCAGGAACGCAACAGGAGGGTCTGCTTCCCCGGTTGCCGCCGTAATCAGATAACCGGCCAGGATAACAAAGGTATTTGCAATGAGGTATCCGAAAATCGTTCCAAGCCAGGATGTTTTCGCATCCTTTGCATACCGGGTGATATCGGACTGGGCTGCCGCTCCTCCTGCAAAGGAACCCACTATGGCAACTATGGTGGCGCTTATGGTCGTGGGCTTTGACGGAATCAGATTCATAACAGCGTTCCAGCCTCCGGAGCCTTTAACCGCCACACCGACGCCCACAACGGAAAGAATCGCTATGGCCGGAACAGCAATATAGCTTAGGATATTCAGCCCCTTGTATCCCATATAAGCAGTTATCATCATCAGGATGCCGCCCCAGAAAGCGGCTACGTACTGGGATGTAATGATGCCTCCGTTGGGGAACAGGGCCGACATGGTTGAACCGAAGAACCCTACCTGCACAGCGTACCAGCCGGCCATGACTGCTGCCAGAAGAATACCAATGACCTTGGAGCCCTCTCTGCCGAAGGTATGCCTTGCCAGCATGGATGTGGACACGCCTTCCCTTGCACCGGCCGCGCCAATCAGGCCGCCGTACACGCTTAAGATAACATTTCCCACAATGACAGCCAGTATTGCCTCCTTAAAGCTCATTCCAAATCCCATGGCTGCTCCTGTGTACAGGCCGGACATGCATATGCAATACCCGGCTGCCACAAATGCAATACTGCAGAACCCCTTTTTCTCATTCTCCGGCACCCTCTGGGTGGCATTGTCATTTTGAGATTGTGCCGGGACATTTTCCTGCATCCTTTCTTTTGGCATTCTACCTTCCTCCTTTGTTTTCTGTTATTCTTTGTTTAACTATATCCCTTTCTCTCCCGGCTGTCAGCGTGTGGAAAAACAGAAAAACAGCCGTCTTATGTGCAGATACACATAAGGCGGCTGTCCTTTACACCCCTCCCCTTATTTTTCTTCCATAATATCAAAAATCATCAAAAAATTCAGCCGGTAAGGCATATCAAAGGGCGAGAATCCGAACAGCTCCACAATCTTATTCTTCCTCTGGAGGACCGTATTTTTATGTACAAAAAGCTTCTCTGCTGCCAGCTTCACATTCTCATTATTAACCAGCAGGCACTCCAGGGTGCCGGTCAGTTCCGTGCCGTGTTCCTCGTCATAGCGCAGCACCGGTTCCAGATGCTTATGGCACATTTCCACGATTTCCGGCTGTTTGCCCATCTGACGCAGCTTCTGGAAAAAATACACTGCATCATAAAAAACAACCTTATTTTCCCCATAGTGGTCCCTGCCCAAAGTAGCTGCCTGGAAGGCCTGGTTGTAGGCGTTTGGAATATCCGTCATGGACCCAAATGCATTGCTGACTCCTATGGAAACCGACAAGTCAAATTTACCATCAAATATCCTGAGCAGCTTCTCCCCCAGGGTGTGGAGATTTACGGACCCGTCCTGATGGTTCATGAAAAGCAGAATGGTATCGCTGCGGAACACCAGCCAGCTCTTGGGGTCGTATAGATTCAGAAGCTGTTTTACCTGCGACAGCAGGACCCGCCTGATATACCGCTGCATTTCCTGCTGCACCTTTGAATCAGTCACACTCTGTATGGAATTGATATTCACCACAATAATCTGATTCTTGTCCAGTACCGTCAGCCCCAGCTCCAGGCCCCGTTCCAGGGCCTTTGCATTGGACGGGAAATTCCACACCAGCAGGTCCGTCACATATTCCTCTATTACCTTCTCCCGGAAATGGGACACCTTGTTCCGTTTCTGCAGAATCAAGGTCCCGGATACCACCATGGAATTAATCAGGCCGTTTTTTATGTTGTCCTCAAAATCCCCGTCGTAATCCATGAAGAAAAGACCGAACAGATTCTTCTGGGAGCGAATCAGTACAATGGCATTTTTCCGTCCCTGTATATCCTGTACCGTATATCCGTCCCTGCTGCATTCAAATAAAATATGGTTGAAATTATCCTTCAGATACTCTTCCTCAGCCTGTACCCCCTCCGTTCCCCTGTCGGAATATATAACCTTTCCGTATGTATCGTAATAGGATACCTTCTTTTTCAGACGCCGGTTCATCTGCTGAAAGACCATGTCTATGTTTTCCTCATTCACCACCAGGTTCAGGAAATCATTGCGTACCATGGAATAGTCATTGGTGACCATGGCCCGTGTGTTTTCCTCATACAGCAGGGTGATGATGGGGTTCATGATTTCAATATAGGACACGTCTGTCCTGGCCTGAATCAGCGGAAATCCCGCCTCATCGCACAGCTGTATGATGCCAAGGTCAATCTGACGAATCCAGGTTCCCACATAACAGAGCACCAGACCGCAGCACTCGCAGTCTATCAGCGTTTCAATCACTTCCTTCTGCTGCTCCACATTGTCCCAGATTGCGTAAAAAGATGTAATATACAGCTGGTTTTTAAGAACCCACCTGGAAATATTATGTTCTGCCACTTCCAGGACACTGACACTTTCAATAGGTGCATCCAGCCCTTTTTTTCCTGCAACCACCGATGCCCCGAATAACCCTCCGAACTTCAAAGCCGCCTTAATTGTCAATCCCATATCAATCCCCCGCCATTCACTTCCCCCCGGCATGGCCGGCCCGGGTAAATCTAAATATAACATGGAAAAAAGGACTTCATGTTTGTTAAAATTCAGGTGCCTGATTTGAACAAAGCAGAAGTCCCCATACATAGTTTACACGACATGGGCCTGGAATGCAATAAACAATTTAGATTGAATTTGGGGTTGAATTCCGGGTCAATCCCCCCTACCTGGCGCCCCTTATATACGGCTTGCCCAATGCTTCCGGCGCGCTGTTCTTGCCAATGGAGCCCAGAAGTGCAACCAGGGTTATGATGTAGGGCAGCATGGCCAGGGCCTGTGTGGGAAGCGGCACGCCGATGGCCTGAAGACGAATCTGAAGGGCATTGGCAGCGCCGAATATAAAGGCCGCCCCCATCATTCCAAAGGGTACATACCGGCCCAGTATAACAGCCGCCAGGGCAATATATCCGCGGCCGGATGTCATGTTCTCAGAGAAATTACCCACCTGCACCAGGACCAGATAGGCGCCTCCCAGACCTCCCAGCAGGCCGTTCAGCAGCACGGCCGCCCACTGGTACCGGTGTACGGGAATACCTGCGGAATCCGCTGCCCTGGGGTTTTCCCCGATTGCCGCAAAGGCCATTCCTTTGGATGTCTTTCTGTAGAAAAAGGTGACCAGGATTACCAGCACATAGACCCCGTAGGTCAGTATATCCTGGTTGAACAGTGCGTTTCCAATCAGGGGAATATCCCCCAGAAACGGAATCTTAAGCTTTGCAAAGGGCTCTATCTGCTGATAGGACTGGCCGCTTGACATCAGCTTATAGAGGAAACTGGTAACTCCGGCCATGAATATATTGATGGCGATTCCGCTGACAGACTGGTCTTTGGCCAGCCGGATGGACAGAAGCCCGTGAATGGCGCTGACCATTGCCCCGCCTGCCATTCCGCACAAAATACCAATGGCCAGGCTTCCGGAATAAAAGGTTCCGGCAAAGGAGAAAAAGGCCCCGCCCAGCATGACGCCCTCCATTCCGATATTGAGGATGCCCGCTTTCTCGGATATGGTCTCCCCCAGTCCGGCGTAAATCAGGGGCACTGCCATCCTTACTGAGGCCGTCAGAAAGGCCGTCAGGAAACCAACGGTCATGATTTGCTCTAACATGGTTTTTCCCCCTTTCTCTTCCTGTCAAACAATTCCCTGCCCAGAATCAGCAGCACAATCAGCCCCACCAGGATGTTGACGATGGCTGAGGGCACCCCCATCTGCCTCTGCATGGAATTTGCCCCCACCTCCAGGGCTGCAAACCCAATGGCTGCAAAGAGCACGCCCAGGGGATGGTTGGACGCCAGAAGGGCGATGAGCACTGCTGTGTATCCGCACTCACCGGAGATTCCCTCCAGGAGCTTCCTCTGCACGCCCATAACCTCCACGGCTCCTGCGATTCCTGCCAGACCGCCGCTTAAAAACGCAGAAATAATGATGTTCCTCACAACAGAGATTCCATTGCACTCAGCTGCCCGTTTGTTGAACCCAACCACCTTGATTTCATATCCCACTGTGGTTTTCTCCAGGATGAACCAGATAAGGAACACCATGAGCACGGCAATGATAAAGCCCGCGTGAAGCCTGGTGGGCTTTAGGAACCGGTAAAGGGTAACGGAAGGGTCCAGCTTGGGGGACTGGGGTATGCTGCCTGCCGGGTCCATAAGAAAGGTCCTGACCGCAATGCCCAGGAGATTGATGGCAATGTAATTCAGCATGATGGTCACAATGATTTCCGATATCCCCAGCTTTGCCTTAAACATAGCTGCTATCAGCGCCCACAGGCCGCCAAAGATAAATCCCATCAAAATGGCGCACAGGATGCGCAGCACCCCGGGAAGTCCGGTCCAGGTAAGGGCTGCCCACGCAGAGGCAAGGGCCCCTATGTAAAACTGCCCTTCTGCTCCTATGTTGAAAAAGCCGGTCCGAAACGCCACCGCGCAGCCCAGCCCTGTGAAAATCAGGGGCGTTGCCTTGACAAACACTTCCATAAACCCATTCAGATTTCCGAAAATACCTTTAAAAAACATGGCATAAGCCTCTGCCGGGCTTGCGTCCGACAGCATGATGAGAACCGTCCACACTGCCGCTGCAATGAGTCCGATGCCCGCTATCTCAAATACCTTTGATTTTCTATCCATTTGCCGCCTCCTTAGCAATACCGCCCATCAGCAGGCCAATCTTATGTATATCCGCCTCTTCCCTGGGCATCTCCCCTATGATACGGCCTTCATACATGACCAGGATGCGGTCGCAAAGCAACAGGATTTCATCCAGGTCAGCGGAAATCAGCAGGATGCTCATGCCGTCGTCCCTCTGTCTGATAAAGGTTTCATGCACAAACCGGGTGGCGCCGATATCCAGGCCCCTTGTGGGCTGGCTGGCCAGAATCAGGCTGGCCTCCTCAGATATCTCCCTGGAAAGTATGACCTTTTGCTGGTTTCCGCCACTCATCAGCTTAACCGGCGTGTGGATACCGCTTTTGCCTGAGGTCTTGATGCTGTATTCTTTCAGGGCCTCCTGGGCTCTGTACTCAGCCTCCTCGTAATCCAGCACCATTCTCCCTGAATATGGCCGCCGGTCAAAATCCCTTAAAATCAGGTTGTCCATCACGGTCATGTCCATGACCAGGCTGTCGTTCTGACGGTCATCCGAGATGTAGGATATGCCTTTTCTGAACCGCTGCTTCACATTCTTCCCGCTCATATCCGCTCCCAGGAATGTAATCTCTCCGCTGCTCATCCTGCGGATTCCTGTTATAACCTCAGCCAGTTCCTTCTGGCCGTTTCCCTCCACGCCTGCGACTCCCAGGATTTCTCCCCTGCGGATGGCAAAGCTTATATGGTCTAAGGCCAGCTTGGAGCTGTGCTTTTTGTGGAGGCACACATTACTGAGTTTTAAGGTTATTTCCCCTTCAGGGGCTTTCCCTACGTCCATATCCTTCTTAAGCTCCCGGCCAATCATGCAGGCTGACAGCTCCTCTGGCGTTGTCTCCTTTGTCACCAGGCTCTTAATCTTCCGGCCGTCCCGCAGCACCGTCACCCGGTCGCTGATATCCATGATTTCCCCCAGCCTGTGGGTGATGATGATGATTCCATATCCCTCATCCCGGAGCCGTTTCAACACCCCGAAGAAATTTTCCGTCTCCTGGGGCGTAAGAACGCCGGTGGGTTCATCCAGAATCAGCAGGCTCACATCCCGGTACAGGGCCTTAAGAATCTCCACCCTCTGCTGCTCTCCCACGGAAAGGGTATGGACAGGGGCCTCCGGTTTTACCAGAAGTCCGTAAGTCTCTGCAAGGCCCATAAGCTTTTTCCGTGCCGACTTCCGGTCCGCCACCATACCCTCCCCTTTAAGGCCCAGCATCACATTGTCCAGCACCGTCATTTTCTTCACCAGGGAAAAATGCTGGTGCACCATGCCGATTCCCCTGGCTATGGCCTCCCCCGGCGATTTAAATTCCACATGTTCACCTTTAAAACAGATTTCTCCCCTGTCCGCCTTATAAATGCCAAACAGAATATTCATGAGAGTGGTCTTGCCCGCCCCATTTTCTCCTAACAGCGCATGTATCTCCCCCTGTTCCACAGACAGGTCCACATCCTCATTGGCATACACGCCAGCAAAGGATTTGGTTATATGCTTCATCTCAAGTAATGGCATCTGCTCCATCCTTTCTTTCCAAACAGGGCCCGCACCCCCGGACACGCTCTGCTGCGTTTGGTTTGATGCAGGCCCTTTTCAGGAAATATCTTATGCTCTGGGCTTTGTATCACATGGTACTTCAAACGCTCCAGATTCAATTGCTGCAATCTTATCGGAAATCCGCTGCTTCAGCTCATCAGGAACAGCTGCATCCAGATTGTGGTAAGGCGCAACGCTCACTGCCCCGTCTGCCATTCCCAGCTGGTAGATGCCTCCCTCAAAGGTTCCGTCCACAACGGTCTTGAAGGCCAGCTCAATCACATGGGGAATATGGTAAACAGAGGAGGAAAGGATGGTGTCCGGAGCCAGGTCGTTCTGGTCATAGGAATCACCTGTGGCATAGACCTTTGCTTCCTTTGCAGCATTGATGGCTCCTGTTCCCGATTCGTTGGCACAGTGTCCGATTACATCCGCACCGCTGTCAATCATGGCCTGGGCAGCCTCCTTGCCAAGGGCTGTATCGGTAAAGGAACCGGTCCATGCGGTCTGTACCTGGATGTCCGGGTTTACCTCCTTTGCCCCGTCCTCAAATCCGTTCATAATCTTCACAAGGGAGGCACCCTGAATCGGCCCTATAAAGCCCACCTTGCCGCTCTCGGACATGCCGGCGGCCAGCATTCCCATGATGTATCCGCCTTCCTCACATTTTGACACATAGGAAGCCACATTATCAGCAGATACCTCGCCTTCAGTCACAATAAACTTTGTATCGGGATACTGCTCCGCCACATCCACAGCCGGGTCACCGAACTCGTATCCATGGCCGATGACAACGTCATATCCGCTGGCCGCATAATCCGCAAAAGCAGCCTCAATGTCATCCGGCGTCAGATTCTCCGTATAGGTCACCTCACAGCCGTAATCCGCCTCCAGAAGCTTAAGGCCGTCATAGGCTGACTGGCACCAGCCCATATCATTGGCTGCGCCGGACAGGCACAGGGCTACCTTATACGTCCTGCCGTCCGCTGCCTGTCCCCCTTCTGCCTGAGAGCCTTCTGCCTGCTTATCCGCCGTACCTGCTCCCTCTTTGTCCGCTGCCTGGGCAGCCTCTGTCTTTGCCGCTGTCTCCTTTGTTTCCCCGCTGCATCCGGTCAGGCCAAAGCCTGCCATGGACAATGCCAGGGCTGCCGCTGCTAAACGCTTTCTGTTTTTCATGTCTCTTATCCTTCCTTTTTCTTTCGATTTTTCAAATTTCCTCATTTGACTTTATAACGCCATTCAGCTCTGCAACACCCGAATCTGCATGGCGGTGATGAAATTCTCATTACGGCTCTCCACGAACTGGTCCAGTATATTAAAATTAATGGCCTGCGCCCCCAGCTTAAGATCTGGTCTGGCCTCCCTCAGGCGTCGTATGGTATCCGGCACGCCCTCATATCCTCCCAGATGGTATCCGCAGAGAAAATCGCCTCCCGGGATAATCTGGATTTTGGACCGGGGTATTGTCTTTGGTATCTCCTCATGGTCCGGATACAGGTAGGCCCCAAAGTATTTCCGGTCCCCCTCATAAAAGGCAATGGTGGGATAAAAGTAAAAGGAATTCTCCCTGTACAAAAGCTCCTCGTCTCCAATGGATATAAACTTCCGGTCCTCAAAATGCTTCACCGTAATCTCATCCAGGCGGATTCCCTTCATCTCCTGTTCCACAAACCGGATTTTTCTCTGGATGGCCTCGTCTATGTTGAGCAGCTCCTGCCACTGCCTGCGAAGCTCCTGGGAACGCTGCTTCATGATGTCTACGGCCTTGCTGGAGTTTAGGCTGGTTCTGGATTCCTTGATTTCTTCCAGGGAATAACCCAGGCGGCGCATATAGGACACCGTTGCCAGCTCGTATATCTGGTCGAACTCATATTTCCTGCGCCCGCTTTTTCCGCTGCGTTCCCTGGGTGAAAAGATGCCGATACTGTCATAATAGTACAGGGTCTGTATATTCAGCCCGAATAGCTCCGCCAACTCGCCAATGGTAAAATATTCCTTCACCCCGCCAACCTTCTTTCTTGTTATACTGCCGGATTTGGTGCCGGATTCCCTGTCAGATGAAATCCCTGTAAGCGCTGTGAGGCTCCCTGATAACCCTTGTGCACACAGCCTCACCCTCGCGGGCCAGCTTTCTTTCATCCACGCCCTTCAGGACTCCGTCCTTGTAAACAATGGTTCCGTTAATCATTGTCATCCATACCGGTCCGGTGAGTCCCACTCTTGCCAGCAGGTTCCTGGGGTCGTGGAGAGCTCCCGCCAGCTCCAGTGTTTCTGTGTCAATCATAAACAGGTCTGCTGCTTTTCCTGCTTCCAGGGACCCCAAATCAGGCCTTCCAAGGGTCCTGGCCCCGTTTATGGTGGCCACCTTTAGCATATCATAGGCAGAGGTGCATCCCCCTCTCTCCTTGGTGTGGCAGGCCTGCATCAGATAAGCCATGCGCAGGGCATCCATCAGATTGGAGCTGTCATTGGTGGCGGAACCATCGCATCCCAGGCTCACCAGAATGCCGGCTTCCTGCATTTCCTTAATATTGAGAATCGGAAAACCGCCCAGTACGGCCGGCGCCGGACAGTGGGAAACCCCGGTGCCGGTGGCTGCCAGCACCTTATACTCGTCCTTTGTCACTTCCCAGTCATGGGCATACCATACATCCTCACCAATGAATCCCATCTCCCCGCACCAGTCCATGGTGCGCATGCCCCAGCGGGCCACCATGCCTTCGTTCTCTCCTTCGCCCAGATGGGTGTGCATCCTGACCCCCTTATCCCTGGCCATGGCAACGGTTTCCGCAAAGGTTTCCCTGCGGCAGTTAATGGGCTGGCAGGGAGCCATAACAATCTGTTTCATGGAAAATGGCCTGGAATCATGATACAGTCCAATCAGCCTGTCACAGTCCTTTAAGAACCCGTCCGTTGTCTCCAGCATATTGTCGGGAATGGAGCTTCCCTCGCTTCTGGGCAGAGTGTTGGTTCCTCTTCCGGCGTGGTACCGGATGCCTAAAAGCTCCGCTGCCTCCATCTGGCGGTCCACAGGGGAACAGCCTGTCTTTTTGGTGTAGCAGTACTGGTGGTCAAAGGCACAGGTACATCCGTGTTTAATCAAATCCGCAAAGGATGTAAGGGTGGAGTAATAAATCACGTCGGAATCAATGTTCTGGAATATGCGGTAAATCTTATCAATCCAGTCCATCACCATCATATTGGGATAGTCAATGGTTATGAGGTTGCGCACAAAGGTCTGGAAAAAGTGATGATGGGTGTTAATCAGACCCGGATACACAAATTTTCCGTCGGCACGGATTACCTGGATGTCCTCACGGCTCAAATCCCCTGCCCCTTCCGGGCCCTGTCCCTTCATCAGGTCCCTGCCGATTGCCAGTATCTTCGGTCCCTCAATCAGCATATCCGCATCCCTGTAAACCCGGTCTTCCCCGTCACAGGACACGATTGCCTTTGCATTCTTAATAAGAATCTTCCTGTCCATTCCTTACCTCTCTTTCGGAAATGTCTTAAGTAAAAAGACCGGCTTTGCCAGCCGGTCCTTTCCGTTTGGCTCTTGAATTCATTATATATCCTATAGTTACTATAGGTTCAAGAGCAAATTTGGTTTTATTATAAATTGCTATATTCATATTAGTCAAACTTATAAATCAATTCATTACAGCCCGCTTTCAATCTTCTGCCTTTTAATCCCGTGTTTCTCGGCAAAGCCTGTGAGAATCATGGTCAGGGCGCCGTCGCCGGTCACATTGCATGCGGTTCCAAAGCTGTCCTGAAGGGCAAAAATGGTAAGCATCAGGGCAGTACCCGTCTCGTCAAATCCCAGCACGCCTGTAATCAGCCCCAGGGAGGCCATAACCGTGCCTCCCGGAACACCGGGCGCTCCGATGGCAAACACGCCTAACAGGGCGCAGAACAGCAGCATGGTGCCCAGGGACGGAATGGTTCCGTAAAGAATCTTGGATATGGTCATGACAAAGAATACCTCTGTCAGAACAGAACCGCACAGATGGATATTGGCAAACAGCGGAATGCCGAAGTCCACCATGTCATCCCTGAGGGGCGGCTGCGACTTCTTGGCGCAGCGCAGGGCAACCGCCAGTGTGGCCGCAGACGACATGGTTCCTACTGCGGTAATATAGGCAGGACCGTAATTCTTTATGACATCCAGCGGATTCTTGCCCGAGTAGGCGCCGCCGATGGCGTACAGCAGGGCCAGCCAGATGTAATGTCCAATCATGACAATGATAACTACCTGGATGAACACCGGAAGCTGTTTTGTAATAGTTCCCTCATAGGAGAGGGCGCAGAATGTAAATGCGATAAATACAGGAAGGATGGGAATAACCACCCTGGTAACAATGGAGAGCACAATCTGCTGAAATTCTTCCAGCACCTCTGTAATCACTGCGGCCTTGGTCCAGGTGGCAGCCAGGCCCAGAAGCAGCGAGAACACCAGGGCGCTCATCACGGGCATGATTTGAGGTATATCCAGCTGGAACACAATTTGGGGCAAATCCTTTAATCCCTCCACCTCAGTGGCAATGGACAGGTGAGGAATCATAAGGAAACCTGCCGTCATGGCAAAAAGGGCTGCTCCGATGGATGAAACATAGGCGATGGTAATGGCAACTCCCAGCATTTTGGATGCATTGTTCCCCAGCCTTGTTATGGAAGGGGCAATGAATCCGATGATGATGAGCGGTACACAGAAAACAATGACCTGATTCAGGATGTATTTGATTGTCACAACAACATGCATGAGGCCGTTCCCGGCCAGCTGGCCCACAATGATGCCCAGGATGACTCCCAGAAGCAACCGGAACGGTAAACTGCCTGTTATTTTTTTCATACTTATTCTCCAATCATGATTTTTATGATTTCCTCATTGGTCTCCTTCATCCCTTCTTTTCCAAGGCGACCAACGTTCTTAAGTGTGGCCTCGACACCCTTGGTGACAATGCCGTCTCCCCCGTAAAACTGCTGACCGCGTATATACATGTTGTATCCCAGGATTCCCGCATCCACTGCCGAGGCAATCTTGGCTGCACAGGAAGCCTTTGCCCCGTCACAGACAATGCCGGACACAATGGCAAGGGCGTTCACAACCGTATGTACGACTTCTTCAAAACCGCCGCCGCACAGGTAAGCAATGCCTGCGCCAGCGCCTGCGCCTGCACTGACAGCACCGCAGTAAGCGGACAGCCTGCCAATGGGCGTCTTCTGATGGATGGCTGTCAGGTTGGACAGGGCCAGCGCCCTGTACTTCTTATCCTCATCCACCTTCAATTCCTCTGCGTATACCAGCACGGGAACAGAGGCAGTGATACCCTGGTTGCCGCTTCCCGAATTGATGATGACCGGCAGTTCACAGCCATTCATCCTGGCATCCGAACCTGCTGCCGCCATGGCCTTTGCCCTGGTGCGGACGTCATTTCCGGACATCTCCAGAAGAACGGAACCAATATTGGCGCCGTAATTCCCCTTCAGTCCCTCCTGTGCAATGGCCCAGTTGTACTTAATCTGACGGTCCAGTACTTCCCGGATATCCCCGATATCCACCGTATTGATGAAATCCCAGATATCCTCCATGTTCAGCAGGCTTCTGTCAGTCAGACCTTCCTCCTCCTCGCCTGCCACCTCAACCTGCTTAAGAATCTCCCCATTCTTTTCAACCAGCACAATATTGGTGTGGTAATTGGCGATACGGACCTTTGCGTAGGAATCCCCCTTATACAGAGTCACGATAATATCAAATGTGATGCCGTTATCCACATGCTCCACCCTGATTTCCGTATTGTCCAGGAATTCCTTCATCTGTCTGGTCTCATCTGGCGTAACTTCCGCAATCACCTCCAGTTCTTTGTCCGAATCTCCTGCCACGATTCCCGCTGCCGCTGCTGCCGGAATGCCCTTCAGATGATTCGTGTTAGGCACAATGACTGACTTCACATTCTTGATGATGCTTCCGCTGGCTCCTACCACAACACGGTCCGGCAGTTCCCCCAGCACTTTCCTGGCTGTGGCTGCCGCATAGGCAAGGGCAATGGGCTCTGTACATCCCATGGCAGGAAGCAGCTCCTCCTTCAGAATTTGAACATAAGCTCCGTACTTAACATTTGTTTTCTCCATGATGATTGTGATTCCTTTCTCATTTTAATTGATTATCCGGAAAATTACTATACATTTTGTATTGATTTCTGATTAACATTAATGTACCATAAAACCATATGGTTGTAAAATTTAATGTTTTTATAATATCGTTTAAAAATTTTTATACAAAATGAGCAAAGGAAATCTATTATATGGAACTACGGGAGATTGCCGCCTTCCTTCAGGTGGCGCAGTTAAAGAGCTTTTCCAAGGCGGCAAAACAGCTGGGATATTCCCAGGCAGCCGTCACCATTCAAATTAAGCAGCTGGAGCAGGAGCTGAACGTCCATCTCTTTGACCGCATCGGCAAGCAGACCACCCTGACCCACCAGGGAGCCCTGTTCTACGAACACGCTGTCTCTGTCATGAAGGAGCTGGAACACGCAAAAGATGCAGTCACCCATGTAACCGAGCTTACCGGCAGCCTGTGCCTGGGAACCATCGAATCCATTTGCGCCACCATATTCCCGGAGCTTCTCAGGGAATACCACCGGCTCTATCCCAGAGTCAACATCCGGCTAATCACGGATTCCCCCGAAACACTGTTAGAGATGATGAACAGCAATGCCATTGATATAGTGTATTTCCTGGATAAGCGTATGTATGACAGCAAATGGATAAAAGTCCTGGAAGAACCGGAGGATATTGTGTTCGTCACTTCTTCCCGGCATCCCCTTGTGGGCCGGGACAGCCTGGACCTGGACCAGGTCATTGAACAGCCCTTCATCCTCACCGAACGAAACGCCAGCTACCGGTTCATCCTGGACCAGTACCTGGCTGCCCAGGAAAAGCAAATACAGCCCTTCCTGGAAATCGGCAATACGGAATTCATCATCAGCCTGCTGAGAAAGAACCTGGGCGTTTCCTTTCTGCCGGAATTCACCATTCACAGGGACATCATCAAAGGGGAGCTGGCTGTGCTGGATGTCAGGGATTTCTATATGAGAACCTGGCGCCAGATTGTTTATCATAAGGACAAGTGGGTTACCAGGGAGATGGATGCCTTTATACGGCTGGCCAGGGGAATGGGGTCAGCCGCCGTATAATATTACAGTATTGTATCCTCAAAAAATGGACGGGATTAACTGTATACAAAAAGAATATAGTTAATCCCATCCGCTTCGTCAAAAACTTACCTGCCGCTTGTAAGCATAAGGCAACATCCGTTCTTCTATTCCTCTATCATCAGAGCGCCGTAATATCCATCATGGTTTTCATTAAAATAATAACGCTTACCATCTATTATATTCCATCCTGTTACAATAGCTCCGTAATATCCATCATGTACGGTTCTGAGATAATACCACCGTCCATCCTGATTCCGAAGCCATCCGGTCATCATGAATCCGTCTTCAGGATTCAAATAATACCACTTATCCTGAACCATAGCCCATCCTTTTACCTCATTTCCGTCAGCCTTCACTAATTTCCACCGGCCATCTTCATAAGCATTCCAATGAGCACCAGGATATGTGTCTGTAACAACCGCTATACCAATGTCCCTCTCGTCTGAATCAGATGACACATTTGTCACGCCAGCCGGCTTTACATCGTTTGAGGAATGTTCAGATACAATTTCACCGACCGTCTTTCCTTCCAATTCAGTAATCCTCTGGTCTTCCAACCTCACAGTTGTGCCATTGCTGTCCACACTAAAAATATCGGCAGTAGCCTGGCTGCTTTCTATATTATATCTGCCTGATTTTTCCAGCGAAAGGGTCACGTAATCGCCTGACTGATTGTTATTTTCATATGCAACTGCCTTATATTTATTTTCATTTGTCTGCAATCCAATGCTAACTTCCCCATCCTGTACATTCTCTAATGATAAAGACCCATTCTGCAAATCCACATCTGCTTTTATCTCAGTCTGATGACTGGCAGAAATATACAATTCATTGCTGGCAATCATGATATCTGCATTGTGTGCATTATAGTTGAACTCATCTTCACTACAATAAAAATATCCTTTCAGCCTTCCATCCTGTTCATCTAAATCAGTGCACATGATTGAAAAATCCGTATCTTCGGAGTTCTGTATAAGCTCTCCATCTTTTATTTCCAGCAGTATGCCATCGCTTGAATCCTTAATGGTCATGTTTTCAGCATCAATATCCGCGGTCCACGCCCACCCGGAAGATTTTTTCTTATGCAGCTTGTCTGTAAAGAATGAACTGCCTAATTTGGATGGGTCATATATCTTCATATCACCGCGCCCTGATTTTCCCTTTAATTCACCATTATAATAATACTCCCAATCACCGTTAGAATCATTGATTCTTATATATGACCTGCCTTTATGATAAAAGGAATTCAATCCCATATCCCCATTATTTGCAGGGGCATTGGAGTCATACACATATATCCCTGTCCACCCGTCCCCTGCAGTCCAAGGAACTCTGTCCGTTTCCACTACCACCGCATGTGCGCCAGTTTTATATGACAACGTAATTACAAATGCTTTGAATTTAGGTTCAAAGCCCTCCGGGCCTGTACACATATAGGCTTTAAACTGTTTTAGGTTATTATCATTTTTATAGACTTCAATGTCCGCGAGTTCCTGTGTATCCTGAGATACCTGAACCCTTTCAATCATCCTTATGGCATTGTAATTTTTAGCAATCGTATAAATGCCTTGTGAATAATCCAAATTATAGTATCCCCTCTGGTACAAATGATTATTTCCCCTCTTGGGCAATATATGGGTTAATGGACTTCCTTGATTTGTATAGTACCTGGAAGCCAATACGGATAAACCGAAACATGAGCCATGCCAAACCGGTCCCGCAGACCATGGCAAAATGCTGCTGATATTCCATCCGTAAACATCCTCCATGACTGATTTTGGAATGTGATAATCATCACTATAACCAAAACATCTCCGGGAGTTCGCAATTGGCCATCCATCTTCAGTACTTTCAAACGGACGCGGCATATACATCCTGAGGCTGTAGTCAGCCGTATTCCCCGCCTCATCTTCTGCCGTAATCATCATATAATAGGCAGCATCATATGTAAAATCATGGTCTATTACATTCACACGATGTTGGTATTCCTTTTCCTTTGCATATCCATTGTGGTTGGTCGGCCCGCCGGATACCAGTTTCTCCTTTCCCTCCTTTTCATTCCATGCCGCAAATGTAAGTTTTGATACCATTCTGTCATCCGCCACCGTGCAATAGACCGTAAATCCGTCCGTGGTTACCTCGGCAACTCTTACATTCTTTATCACTGGTTTTTCCGTGTCCGAAATTCCTGCGGTATTAAAGCTGAAAACATCCGATTTAAATTCCAAATCATTAATCTGGACATAAAACTGATAGAAGTACTTGGTTCCGGCCGAAAGAGGTCCACACCATTCCCCAGTTCCAACTTCATAAAAAATTTTCTTAACAGTCCCTTCTGCGGGTTCGGAAATTTTCTGCATCTGATTTTCAGACTTGCCAAGATATACCCCTACGCTCTGTATCCTGCTTCCTGTTGTCGTCTGAATATCTGAAGACAAACGCCCGCTGGTATCCTGTAAATCAGATGCATTTACATTAAAAAAGGAGACATCCACGCCTGTTCTGATAAGCAATCTATCGACTACGGCATTATCGTCATATTGGACACTGCCATTAACATATGTATACCTTCTCCAATCATGAAGATTCATCAAATAATTAGTGATGGTATCAGATACCTCCAGCACTTTGAAGCCCTTTTCTTCTAAAACAGAGGTGTTTCCCGTATACCCCACCAGAACAGAAAAATGCTCTACCGTCGTATTTCTGTGTATGATACATGGGCCATTTTCTTTCAATGCGGTATATAATGTCTCCAATGTAGGGTTATCCTTGATTTCACCATATCCCATGCCCGACCAGTCTTTTATTGATATGGCATTGTCATTCCAAGATTTAACACGATAATACATATTATCTGCATCTGATGCCTGCCGATTGTATTTTTCAACGGTCGCAATTGACGCAATTGCACAGCCGCTGGATTCCGGGTATGTAACCCTGTATGGCTTTATTTCCTCAGAATAATCCACTGAAGGATAATTTACCGCTGTCAGATGGATTCCATATACAGAAAAATGCTTTGCCTCAAACTGGATTTCGTCCCCCAACTGTTTAGAGTTTATTATCTCTACACCGTTCTGCTCATCTATATGAAATACTTCTGCTTTTTTTCCGGAATAATCCAATATCCGACTTCCTCTAAAAGAAACCTTCACTGTACCATCTTCTATTTCTATCTCCTGATGGTCCACCCAGATGCTGATATCAAATGCAATGATTTGGTTCGCTCCTGCATCCCCCGTTATCTGCTCCATTCCTCCCAATGCATTTTCATCATCATATGCAACTTCTGATATTCTCACCTTTGCATCATCAGGAAGCACGCCTTCCTCTGCCCATAAGTATATTGTAATATCACCTATGGTTTCTTCATACTCAAATTTCCCGCTTCCCACATATGTATAAATTGTCAACTTTTTTGAATGAGCCGCAGATATGGTCAGTTTTTCCGGAATATCAGTAATTTCGCAGTCAATTAAGACGGGAATATCTATTATCTGGTCAAAATTGTCAATGTCGCCCTCTTCTATTGACTGGATACATATGGTTATATTGCCATCTTCATTGAACTCTCCCATATATCCCAGCGCGCTGGACATAGGTCCATCAGCAAATGTTGTTCCAACCATTTCCTGGTAAGAACTTGTCAACCCTAATATCTCTTCCGGTAACTGATACTCTAAGATAATATCGTTTCCACTATCCAGAGCCTTTCTCATCGAAGATTTTAGCTTATATTCAAATCTGAAAACTGCACGTTCACCATGCGTGAGAGGGTTATCTTCCGTTACGTCACTATAGTCCTCCTCATGGAGCAGGGCCGCAGTTTTAATGATTCTTTCTAAATCATAATTTTTATTTCTGACCTCTGCTTCTGATTTAGTTGCCACTGTAATATCTTTATTCTCATAACCTGCATGAACTGCATCTGATGGTGTCCCAACTGGAACATACGCTGGAGCTTCTTCTTTCTGTTTTTCCTCCGGCAGTTCTTCTTTTCGCTTTTCCTCTGGCAGTTCTTCCTTTCGTTTTTCCTCTGACAGTTCTTCTTCTCGCTGTTTTTCCTCAAGCTGTTTTTCCTCAGGCTGTTTTTGTCTCTGTTGGTCTTCTTTCTGATTCGTTTCCTCTGAGGCTCCCTCATCCTGCTGTATTCCCTCTGCCAAAGCGTTATTTTCTATCGGCAAACTTTTTGTATCTGTTCCATCTACTGTCTCTGCAAAAATAATCCCTGTCGCATATAACATATCACTGTTAGCAACAGATATTACCATGATTATCGCCAGAAAAACCGCCAATACCATTTTTAACTTTATCTTTCTTTTCCCCATCTCTCAACCTCCCCATTGATTTCGTTTACCACGGTCTGATAGTATGAAACCTTCACAAACAAATTCGCCTTACAATCCCTCATTTTACTATTTACAATTTTAATTAGATTAATAACATTTACAACCACAATTGCATAATTTACATATTTCTTGCATAACTTACATTTTTAAAATTTCTTAATACTTTTTTACTATCTCTTCCCATGTTGAACAACAACACCGGTTACACAAAACAAGGCATCTGCACCAGCAATGTTTCAATTGCAGCGCAGATGCCCTGTTTTAGTCAGTTTGATTCATAATTAAAATGAACCTATTATCTAAAATTATTGTCCGTTAATATAATTCACCAGTCCGCCGGCCGTAATGATTTTCTGCATAAAAGCAGGGAAGGACTGGCCTTGATAAGTCTCTCCTTTGGTCTTATTGGTTATGATTCCGCTGTCAAAATCAACTTCCACCTCATCCCCTGCCTCAATGGCCCTGGCCGCCTCCCGGCACTCAATAATGGGAAGGCCGATGTTAATGGAATTCCTGTAGAAAATACGGGCAAATGTCTCCGCAATAACGCAGCTCACTCCCGCGCACTTAATGGCCAGCGGCGCGTGTTCCCTGGAGGAACCGCAGCCGAAATTCTTGTTGGCCACAATGATGTCCCCCTTCCGGACCTTGTTCACAAATTCCTTATCAATATCCTCCATACAATGCTTTGCCAGCTCATCCCCCTGGGTGGCGTTTAAATATCTGGCCGGAATGATGACGTCCGTATCCACATTGTCACCGTATTTAAAAACGTGTCCGCATGCTTTCATGTTCAGTCTCCTTTTCCTTTCACAATGATATTGCTTTTATACCGTTAATCCAGCTGGCACGGGCAGATGATTTTCCCTGCCACAGCACTTGCGGCAGCCACTGCCGGGCTGGCCAGATATACTTCTGAATCCACGTGTCCCATACGGCCCACAAAGTTACGGTTGGTTGTGGAGATACACCTCTCGCCGGCAGCAAGGATGCCCATGTAGCCGCCCAGACACGGACCGCAGGTAGGTGTGCTCACCACGGCTCCCGCCTCAATGAAAATCTCCAGCAGTCCTTCCCTCATTGCCTGAAGGTAGATGGACTGGGTGGCCGGAATCACGATGCAGCGCACGCCCTTGGCAATCTTCCTGCCCTTTAACACCTCTGCGGCGATTCTCATATCCTCAATACGTCCGTTGGTGCAGGAACCAATGACCGCCTGGTCCACCGTCACATCCCCTACCTGGTCAATGGTCCTGGTATTGGAGGGAAGATGGGGGAAGGATACGGTAGGCTTTAGCTCTGACAAATCAATGACATATGTCTCATCGTACTCCGCGTCCTCATCCGCCTCATATACGGTAAATTCACGTTTGGAATGTTCCTTCATATACTCAATGGCCAGCTCATCCACCGGGAAGATTCCGTTCTTTCCCCCGGCCTCAATCGCCATGTTGCAGATGGTAAAACGGTCATCCATGGAAAGGTTCCTGATTCCCTCTCCCACAAACTCCATGGACCTGTACAGGGCGCCGTCCACCCCGATCATGCCGATAATATGCAGGATAACATCCTTGCCGCTGACCCACCTTGACGGCTTGCCCACCAGTTCAAATCTGATGGCGGAGGGCACTTTGAACCAGGCCTTGCCCGTTACCATGCCGGCAGCCATATCCGTGCTTCCCACACCCGTTGAAAATGCTCCCAGGGCTCCGTATGTACATGTGTGGGAGTCTGCGCCAATGACAGCGTCACCAGCCACCACCAGTCCTTTTTCCGGCAGAAGGGCATGCTCGATTCCCATCTCTCCCACATCAAAATAATTGGTTATCTCATGGCGGCAGGCAAACTCCCTGCAGCACTTGCAGTTCTCAGCTGACTTTATATCCTTGTTGGGTATAAAATGGTCCATAACCAGGGCAATCTTGTCCTTGTCAAACACGGTTTTCCTGTCCATCTTCTTCATCTCGTTGATGGCAACAGGAGAAGTGATGTCATTTCCCAGCACTAAATCCAAATCCGCCTCTATTAGCTGTCCTGCCTTCACTTCCTCAAGTCCTGCGTGGGCAGCCAGGATTTTCTGGCTCATGGTCATTCCCATAACTTATTTCCTCCTTCAATATCCTTCTCTTTAATTAATTCCTCGAAATTATATCATCCGTGCTTTACATTTTAGCATATGTATTGTTATAATAAAAATACATAATATGAATGGGATATATGAAAAAATGTTATATAGCAGGAGGGGATTCCATGGAACAGAACCTGTCCCAATACAAGATATTTTATGAAGTGGCAAAAGCAGGCAACATATCCAAGGCAGCAAAGGAGCTCTACATCAGCCAGCCGGCCATCAGCAAAGCCATCAGCAAGCTGGAGGACAGTCTTGGCCTGTCCCTGTTTACCCGCAGTTCCCGCGGAGTACAGCTCACCTCTGAGGGTGAAATTTTATTTGAACATACCAGGGAGGCATTTGACGCCCTGGACCGGGGCGAGCAGGAACTGAAGCGGATTCAGGAATTTGACATCGGACACCTCAGGATTGGCGTCAGCAACACACTGTGCAAATACATCCTGCTTCCCTATTTGAAAACCTTCATTGACCAGTACCCCCATATGAAGGTCACCATAGAGAGCCAGGCCACAGCCCAGACCCTGACCCGCCTGGAGCAGCAGAAGATTGACCTGGGACTGGTTGCCGAACCCTCGGTCCGCCGTGACCTGGCCTTTATCCCGGTTATGGATATCCAGGACACCTTTGTCACCACCCCCAGTTATCTGGAGAACCTGTATCTGAGAGAGGGCCAGGATACCAGTCTGTTTGAGACAGGCAACATCATGCTTTTGGATACCAGCAACATGACCCGGCACCACGTGGACGAATACATGGCTGAGAACAACATCTTCCCCCATCAGATTCTGGAAGTGACCACCATGGACCTGTTGATTGAATTTGCCAAGATTGGCCTGGGCATTGCCTGCGTTATCAAGGAGCTGGTGCAGAAGGAGCTGGACAGCGGCCTGCTGGTAGAGATTCCCCTGGATATTCCCATCCACCGCAGGACCATCGGCTTTGCCTACCATCCCGCCAACCAGGCCATGGCCCTAAAAACATTCCTGGAGTTCCTGTACTGATTTCCGGAACACACGCCAAAACAGGCGGATACCCCTTTTCCTTCCGGGGCATCCGCCTGTTTTCCATTGTATCCGCTGCCGCAGATACAATCTATGTAGCACTATACTGCATCTTCATACTAGTTATTAATCAGTTTGTCCGTATCATTCCAGCTGTACAGCTTTCTCAGCTCTGCTCCCACCTTCTCAAGGGGCTGCTCTGCCTCATTCTTCCTCATGGCATTGAAATGGGGGCAGCCGACCTGATTCTCAAGAAGCCACTCTTTTGCAAAGGAGCCGTCCTGGATATCGGACAGAATCTTCTTCATGGCCTTCTTGGTCTCGTCGGTTACAATCTTTGGTCCGGTGATGTAATCGCCGTACTCAGCTGTGTTGGAGATAGAATAACGCATGCCTGCAAAACCGCTCTCATAAATAAGGTCCACAATCAGCTTCATCTCATGCACACACTCAAAATATGCATTCTCAGGAGCATAGCCGGCTTCCACCAGTGTCTCAAATCCCGCCTTCATCAGAGCGCACACACCGCCGCAGAGCACTGCCTGCTCGCCAAACAGGTCTGTTTCGGTCTCTACCCTGAAGGTAGTCTCCAGGATACCGGCTCTTGCGCCGCCGATTCCCTGTCCATAAGCCAATGCCATATCCATGGCCTTGCCTGTGGCGTCCTGGTAAACAGCTACCAGACATGGGGTTCCTCTGCCTCTCTGATACTCGCTTCTAACGGTATGGCCCGGTGCCTTGGGCGCAATCATGGTAACGTCCACATCCTTAGGCGGAACAATCTGTCCGAAGTGGATGGCGAAACCATGGGCAAACATCAGCATCATTCCCGGACGCAGATTGGGCGCAATGGACTCCTTATACATGGCTGCCTGCTTCTCATCGTTAATCAGAATCATGATGACATCTGCCTTTTTGGATGCCTCAGCTGCTGTATATACCTCAAATCCCTGCTCTTCCGCCTTCTTCCAGGAACGGCTGCCCTCATACAGGCCTACAATTACATTGCACCCTGACTCCTTTAAGTTTAAAGCATGTGCATGTCCCTGGCTGCCGTAACCAATCACAGCAATGGTCTTGCCCTCCAGTAATGACATATTACAATCTTCCTGATAAAAAATCTTTGGCATTGCTCTCTTCCTCCTTCAATTCCTTTGAACTTGAATCTTAAATAATATATGTTTAAGGCAACAAAACCGACGACTCTCTGTCCGCCTTTGGCCGCCCCCTTAAGCCTCTTTTTATGGCAGCATCCTGATATCCTCTGCGCCTCTCTCCAGTCCTGTAAGGCCTGTGCGGGCCAGCTCCAGGATTTCATAATCCTCCAGCAGGTTAATCAGCGCATCCAGCTTGGACTGGTCCCCTGTCAGCATAACGGTCAAGGAATCTTTTCCCACATCCACAATGGTGGCGCGGAAGATACTGGATATGGCGCTGACAGACTGGCGGTCGCTGGCATTGGCCCGTACCTTTACCATCATCAGTTCCCTGTATACGGAACGGTCCGGCTTCAGCTCCTTGATATCCCTTACATCCTCCAGCTTATTGAGCTGGTTCTTAATCTGCTCCAGGACGGTCTGGTCTCCAAGGGAAACCACAGTCATTCTGGAGTACCGCGGGTCAGCGGTGACACCTACAGTCAGACTCTCAATATTGTATCCGCGGCGGCTGAACAGCCCGGCCACACGGGCCAGCACACCTGCCGTATTGTCCACAAGCAGCGATAACACGATTCTGTCGTCCATCTAATCCCACCCTCTCATCTGATGGCAAGTGCAAAAGCAGCTGCCTTCTTAATAGTAATTTCAATCATAGCAACCATTGTTCTATTTGTCAATTGCATAATAGGAATGGTTATTATGAGTTCAGGTTATAGTGATAGAAGTAAATCCCTTAATTCCCCTACTGTCCCTGCAATCCAGGCAGGTTTGCAGGCATCCATCTCCTGGCGGTCTCCATAACCGTAGAGTACACCCACACATTCCATGCCGCACTCCCTGGCTCCCAGGACATCGTGTTCCCTGTCCCCCACCATTACGCAGCGGCCAATTGTTTCATTATCTGAATCCAGGCCGCACTGTTCCAGCACATAGCGGATTACATCCGCCTTGCGCACCCGCGTTTCCCCCATATCGGCCCCGCCGATGAAATCAAAGTACTCCGCCATGTCGAAGTACTCCAGTATCCTCTTGGCAAACTCCTCGGGCTTGGAGGTTGCCACCAGCAGCACCCTTCCGGCCTCCTTCAGTGCTTCCAGCATTTCCTTTATGCCCGGATACTCCTTATTTTCAGCCCAGCCCCGGTCACTGAAATACTCCCTGTATACCTGAACGCCCTCCCATGCCTGCTCATCGGAAAAGCCATAATACTTCTGATAGCTGTCCTTCAGGGGCGGCCCTATGAAAGGCGTCAGGCTGTCCAGGTCATCTTCCTGTATCCCAAAATGCTTCAGTGCATACTGCACTGACTTGGTGATTCCTTCCTTTGGATCTGTCAGTGTCCCATCCAAGTCAAATAAAATGTAATCCTTACGGTTCATAGTCACTTCTCCTTTTATATGTCGCTGCCGGTCATATACGGTTTCCCGCCGGACACCGCTGTCCGCTATATCTTCCCGTCCTTAAAAGCCTTCATCATTTCATGCCCCACACTGATATATGGGCCGTATTCCACAATTTCATCCCGCGTAAACCATCCGGCCTCGCACAGCTCCTCTTCCTCCAGGCGTATGGTATCATCCCCGTCCAGCTCAGCTGTGAATCCCACCATCTCCGTATCGGAAAATGCCCAGGGCTGGCTTTTATAATAGCGGATGTTCTTCACCTTAAGACCCACTTCCTCCATAACCTCCCTGTGCACGCAGTCCTCAAAGGTCTCTCCAATCTCCACAAACCCGGCAATCAGCGCATAATTGCGGTAAGCGCCTCTGGCGTACCGGGACATCAGAAGCTTGTCCCCATTGGTAATGGCCACAATAACAGCCGGACTGATTTTGGGATATTCCGTCTGCCCGCAGGAAGGGCAGACCAAAGACCGTTCCGTTGTACCGGGCTCTGTCTTTACGCCGCAGTGGCCGCAAAACCGCCTGCTCTGCATCCACCGGTAAAGCTGGCTGCCTGTTATGCCTGCAAACGCCTGATAAAGAGGTTCAAAATTCCGGAACACGGTCAGCGGCTCCATGTAAAAACCGCCGAATTCCGGCACTGCCATATCCGTCACGCAGTAATAGGCCCTGTCATCAATGGAAAACAGGTACTGCGCCCTGTCTGAGAAATCTCCTTCCTGCTTCAGCTCCCCAAAGGTTGGAATCACACTCCCCCCTTCACTTTTTAGAAGCATTACCTTATTATATTCGTAGTACAGCAGGTAATCCCTGTCCACAGGTTCCTTCCTCCTGAATACAGGGTCATATGTATGAGGTGCAATATCCTGAATCATGGTTCCTGCCATCGTCCTTTCCGGTCTGTTTATCTTAAACATTCAGCCTGTAAAAATATATTTGGTGTCTATTGTATCACAGGAACGGTCCAAAGTAAAACCTTCCTTTCAAATCAGGCTGAATCAGCGGAGCTGATACGGAAAAAGGACGCCCCTGCATCAGGTACGTCCTTTTCATCTCTCAGTCATGAATCACAACATTCAATTTTTTATGAATCCCCAGACTGAGGATTCCCAGTATGGACTTTCCGTCCACCATGCAGCTGCCGCAGCACACATCAATATCCTCGGGCTGCTTCTCGCTCTGCCGTACAAACTGTTTTACATCCTCCACTGAATCAAACATGACTTCCTTCGTTGTCATATAGGCGCCTCCTGCATTTTTATACAGAAAGTCTTCCCATATCAGAAGGGCTTATACACGCCAAACCTTTTTTTTAGAGGCTTAAGCTTCCACCGTCTGAGACTGCTGAAAAAGTAATAATAGATTACAAACGCAACCGTGGTCAGGCTCCAGGTCAAAGGATAACAGAAGGCTGCACCTATGATGGTGTGGTAATGAGGCAGCACAAACATAATCCACAGCACCCTGACCGCGCACACGCCGATGCCTGTGATGATGAGAGGCATCCAGGCGTCCCCCACGCCCCTTAAGGTACCGGAAAGTATCTCAATGGCAATATAGGTAATGAAGGTGGGAACCATGAAATGCAGCAAATCCATACTGATGGCCTGCACCTGCTGGTCTGTGGTGAACAGCTCTACCAGAAGATGGCCGCCGTTATACAGCACCACTCCCACGGACGCTGTCAGCACCACGCCAATCACCATACAGGCGCCGGCTCCCTTCCGCACACGGTCCAGACGGCCGGCCCCGAAATTCTGCCCCACAAAGGTGGTGGCGGATATGCCGAGGGCATTAATCATCATCCAGTACAGGCCGTCCACCTTTCCGTAGGTGGCCCATGCAGTTACATTATCTGTTCCCAGGGTATTGACGCCGGCCTGGATAATGACATTGGATATGTTGTACATAACGGACTGCATTCCTGCGGGAATGCCGATTCGGACAATTCTCTGGAGCATCCGCTGGTCAATGCGCACCTTTTTCCATTCCAGCTTATACATATCGTCTGTCTTCATAAGAGCCCTGACCACAAGAACGGCGCTGAGCAGCTGGGATGTAATGGTTGCCAGGGCAGCGCCTGCCACCCCCATCCCCAGCACCGCTACCAGCAGCACATCCAGAATAATGTTGGTAAAGCAGCTGGCAATGAGAAAATACAGAGGCCGTCTGGAATCCCCGATGGCGCGCAGGATTCCGGCTCCCATGTTATAAACCAGGTTGACAATGATTCCAAGGAAATAAATCCGGATATACACCACCGCATGACCCATGACGTCCTCCGGCGTCTTCATGGCTTCCAGGGCCCAGGGAGAGCCCAGCAGTCCCACAATCATGAATATGACGCCGCCAATAACGGAAAAAGCAATGGATGTATGTACAGCCCAATGGACCTTATCCGCCTTCCTGGCGCCGTAAAACTGGGATATGACCACTGTTGCGCCGCTGGACAGGCCCACAAAAAAACCAACCAGCAGGTTAATCAGAGTGCTGGTGCTTCCTCCCACCGCCGCCAGGGCCTGTTTGCCCACAAAGCGGCCAACTACCATGGCATCCGCCGTATTATACAGCTGCTGGAAAAACGTTCCAAACAATATGGGAAAGAAAAACAGCAGCAGCTGTCCGTAAATACTTCCTTCCGTAATTCGGTTTCCCTTTACAACCTTTCCCTCCATACCTGCACCTCATGTCTGTACATTTTCATAAAGCTAAAAAATCATAAAGAATAAAACAGCACCCACCAGTTAAATCAGCTGATGGGTACTACCTTCAATTCCTATCTTATATCATGGATTGGCTTTTGTCCACTGGATTTTATTCGGATGCCTCATCTTTTGCCGCCACCTCTGCTATGGATTTCACCAGACCGGCGATTCCCTGGATATCCGAAGGAATGATAATCTTATTGGCCTTTCCGTTGGCCGCTGCCTGGAATGCCTCCAGACTCTTAAGCTGAAGCACTGCATTATCGGCCCCGGCTTCCTTGATGAAGCGGATACCGTCTGCCGTAGCCTTCTGTACCGAACGGATGGCCTCCGCCTGGCCCTGGGCCTCCTTAATATTCTTTTCCTTCTCAGCCTCTGCCCGTAAGATGGCTGCTTCCTTTTCAGCCTCCGCATTCAGAACCGCGGATTCCTTGTTGCCTTCCGCCACCAGAATCATGGACTTCTTCTCGCCCTCGGCTCTCAGGATGGATTCACGGCGTTCACGCTCTGCCTTCATCTGTTTTTCCATGGCCTCCTGGATGGCTGCCGGAGGAATGATGTTCTTAAGCTCTACCCTGGTGACCTTAATGCCCCATGGGTCTGTGGCAATATCCAGAGACTCCTGCATCTTGGCATTGATAGTCTCTCTGGAGGTCAGCGTCTCGTCCAGTTCCAGGTCACCGATGATATTACGCAGGGTGGTGGCTGTCAGGTTCTCAATGGCAAGAAGGGGACGCTCCACGCCGTAAGCATACAGCTTCGGGTCCGTGATATAGAAAAATACAACGGTATCAATCTGCATGGTTACATTATCCTTGGTGATAACAGGCTGCGGCGGGAAATCCTCCACCTGTTCCTTCAGGTTCACCTTCTTGGCCACACGGTCAATAAAGGGAACCAGGAAATGAATACCCACGCTGTATGTGCCCAGATAGGCGCCCAGACGCTCCACCACCAGGGCCTGGGCCTGGGGTACGATTCTGATACAGGTGGACAGTATAAATAAAATAATAACTGCAATGACAATAAACGTGATGAATCCTCCGATTGCTCCAAACATATGAATCCTCCTTATGTTTCTTTATGCTTTTTCCACTTCATGTTCCTGCTCTGCCGCCGCCACCATCAGCTTTGCCCCGCTGACAGCAGATATGACCACTACATCACCTGTCTCAAAGGTATCCCCCTCCTTTGCCGCCCTTGCAAGCCAGGTTTCGCCGGCCAGGGTGGCGGTCCCTGTACCGGCCACATTATCAATCCGGTCCTTGACCACGGCCTTACGGCCTGTAAGGCTGTCAACATTGGTTTTCGTTCTCTTGCTGTACAGGTACTTGTACGCAAAGGGACGGACCATGAGAAACAAAACGAAGGACACTGCCACAAACACGGCCAGCTGGGGATACAGACCTCCGCCGCATACCTGAACCACCAGCGCTGCCAGGGAACCTCCGGCAAACCAGATACTGGTCAGGGATGTGGTGACTCCTTCCACTACCAAAAAAACTACAAACGCGATAAGCCAAATAAGGGACATGTAAATCTCCTTTCATCTGCACAGAATATGGAGAAAATTGGTTACTTATTCTTATTGTATCATAGTCAGACTTAAAATCAATCAAGGGATTGTAAATTTATCATATTCTTAATATAATTGTAAGCAGTACGAAAGTTTATGGCAGCAGTCAGGACAACACAGCTGCTGTTATTATATGTTTTTGCAGAAAGGTTATACTTACCGTAAAGGGGGCACGACATGAAACGCATACTCTTACTTGGAACAGGCGGCACCATTGCCTGCAAACGCACGGACAAAGGACTTAAGCCTGTCATTACACCGGATGAAATCCTGTCCTATGTGCCTGACAGCCAAAGCTACTGTGAAATCCACTCCATCCAGCTGATGAACATAGACAGCACCAACATCCAGCCCTGCCACTGGCTGGCCATTGAAAAAGCAATCGAGGAACATTACGGCCAATACGACGGTTTTGTCATTACCCACGGCACGGACACCATGGCCTATACGGCCGCAGCCCTGTCCTACCTGATTCAGCATTCGCCAAAGCCAATCATCATCACCGGAGCCCAGAAACCCATTGACATGGAGAACACGGATGCCAGGACCAATCTGGCCGACAGCCTTCTCTTTGCCTCCTGTCCCGGAGCCCATGACGTGAACATCGTCTTTGACGGCAAGGTCATTGCAGGCACCAGGGGCAAGAAGGAGTGGACAAAAAGCTACCATGCATTTTCCAGCATCAACTTTCCTTATGTGGCCATCATCCAGGACAGCCAGATAATCTTCTATCTGGACGACAAGGACAGGGACAAAGAGCCGGTCCGCTTCTACCGGGAGATGGTGGGGGATGTGGGACTCATGAAGCTGATTCCTTCCATGGACGCCTCCCTGCTGGATTACATGGCGGAGCATTACGATGCTGTCATCATAGAGTCCTTTGGCGTGGGAGGGCTGCCCTCCTACGAGGACGGGGATTACCATGGAGCCATCGCACGCTGGACCGGACTTGGAAAGACCGTCATCATGACCACCCAGGTCACCAATGAAGGCAGCGATATGTCCGTGTACGAGGTGGGCCGGAGCATCAAACAGGAGTTCGGGCTTCTGGAAGCATATGATATGACCCTGGAGGCAGTGGTCACAAAAATCATGTGGATACTGGGCCAGACAAAGGACCCTGTTCGGATACGCCGGATGTTCTACGAGACTGTGAACCGGGACATACTCTGGAAATGGAGCGAACAATAATATCCAGCCCTTTGGAGGCAGTATACCGACAGGAGATAACCGCCATGAAATTAGCAGTAATATTAACCCGCTTTTTAAAGGACTATGTGGAGTCCTATTTCAGCTCCCTTGCCCTTGACTGTGATTTATCTTATTTTATTTACAATGATTTTGCCCATGCAGGGGAATTATATATTGAACTGGAGAAATCCTATGACGGTTTTCTGGTCAGCGGACCTGTTCCAAGGGCAGCCATCTGCCGCAGGGTTCCGGTGCTGACCAGGCCCATTGTATCCTTTGGCAGCAATGCCCTCTGCTACTATGAGACATTTTTCCAGGTGCAGTATAAGGAACAGGACTTTTATCTGGAGCACGGATATTTTGACCTGCTGGAATGGCTTCCCGAAACAGTCCCCCTGCACCAGTACCTGGAACGGGGCCAGTTTAACCAGCTCATATACCAGGTATACCAGAACACCTCCACCTATTCCCTGGAGCAGCTGTGTGAGATGGAAAAGAAAATCAAGCTCAAACACATACGCCTCTGGAATGAGAAGAAAATCCAATACTCCGTAACCCGTTTCAGCAATATCATACAGGATTTGCTGGATGCCGGGGTGAAGACATATTTTGTCTATCCAAAATATGAGATACTGCAGGAATCCATTACCCTGCTGCTGCAGGAAATCCATCTGAAGACCATTGTACAGAACCAGAACGCCATCACCGCATTGAACCAGCAGTTTTCCGACGGCGCCTCTGTCATGGCTCCCCAGGTTCAGGATAATAATACCTCTTTCCCGGCATTAAGGTCCCAGAGCCAGCTGCTGTCCCGCAAAGCAGGCATCTCCGTATCCTATGCGGACCGCCTTCTATCAGCCCTGTCCGCCATGGACCGGGACTGCATCACGTCCCAGGCCCTGGCAGCAGCACTGCACATCACTCCCCGCAGCGCCAACCGCCTCCTGGGCAGGCTGTCCGCAACCGGCATTTTCCTGGAACTGGAACGGCAGCCGTCCTTTACCAGGGGGCGCCCGGAAAAGATTTACCAGTTCCATCCTGAATATATTTTATGACATCAGATAACGGAAGAGGCACGGGTATCCGCCGGATATTTCAGACAACGGCAGGCTTAAGACTCAGCAAAGCGGCCGGGGAGCATCCCCGGCCGCTTCACATTTCCGGCCATTCTCAATGAGCATTGAGCCATCTCACCGCACAGTGGGCAAATACAGCCACCCCATGCTTCATGCCGCTTTCATTGAATATTACCTTGGAATTATGGCTGATATATGGGTAGCCCTCCTGTTTGTCACCCAGGCTGACCCTGAACAGAACCCCCGGCACTTCTTTCAGGACTTCTGCAAAATCTTCTGCTCCCATAATCTGCGGGAGCATCATGGTTCCATCCTCTCCCACCAGTTCTCTGACATAGCCAAACATTTCATCGCCTACTTCATAGTCATTGACCGTGGCCGGCAGCTCGCTCAGGAACTCCACCTCCGCCCTGCCGCCGAACAGCGCTGCTGTCTGTTCTGATATTTCCCTCAAACGCCGTTTAGCCAGGTTTCTCACATCCTCCTCATAAGCCCGGATGCTGCCGCACATAAAGCCCTGTTCCGGTATCACGTTTCCTGCCCTGCCTGCATTTATCTGCCCAATGGTCAGGGCCAGGGCGCTTCCCCTTGGCTTTTCCGAGCATTCAATGGACTGGAGGCCGTTATATATCTGGCAGAGAATCTGCACCGGGTTGACCCCGGATTCAGGGCTGGCCCCATGGACGCTTTTGCCCCGGACCGTTATCCTGAACATATCGGCTGAGGCCATCATGGGGCCGCGGGTATATCCGATGATTCCCGTGGGCACATGGTCCCTTGCCACCACCTGATGCAATGCCATGCATGCGTCCACATCCGGCGAGCGCAGCACGCCTGCCTCCACCATGGCGCGGGCGCCGCCTCCGCCCTCTTCCCCGGGCTGGAACATGAGCTTGACCCTGCCCTTTAGCTGGTCCTTATGCTTCATAAGAAGCTTTGCCGCTCCCAGCAGCATGGCTGTATGGGTATCATGGCCGCAGGCATGGCTGATTCCCGGGCGCTTGCTGGCAAACCCAAGGCCGCTTTCCTCCTCAATGGGCAGTGCATCCATATCCGCCCTGAGAAGCAGAGTCTTTCCCGGCTTTTGGCTGTCCAGCACAGCAATGATTCCTGACCGGCCTATGTATTCCGGCTCATACCCCATGCTCTTTAATTCCTGTTCCACAAAAGCGGCTGTCTCCGGCAGGTCCATGAGCAGCTCCGGGTATTGGTGGACATGGCGCCTCCACCCAATCACTTCCTGCTCAATCTCTTCTGCTTCCTTTAAAAAATCCACCATGTCAATCCTCCTGCCAGGGCATCCTCATTCCGTCCGGTATGGGGCACTTATAGCTCCTGCCCTCCATCTGCCTGTCAAACTCTTCCTTTGCCTGCGCAATCAGTTCCGGCTTCTCAATCAGCTTAAGGCCGTATAATGCCATTACCTTAGCCGCGTAAATCATTCCCTTTTCACCGATGGTGCTTCCTGCACAGGAGGCGAACTGCCAGCTGTGGGCAGGCGCACCCATGTTGGTGCAGGCTGTAAAGAAGTAAGCGGTTGGCACCAGATGCATCACATCTCCCACATCCGTGGAGCCGTAGCTGTTAAAGCAGGTCACCTTTCCCGGACCAGTGTACAGATGTGTATCCGCAGGCAGTCCGTATTTCCTGGTGGTTGCCTTTGCTGCTTCCGCGGTCTGCCGGTCCAGCGCCTCTGCAAAGTCCAGCTCCTCCTCTGTCCATGGTTCCTGGGGAATCTCGTTCATGGCCTCCGCCACCACACCGGCCAGCACATGATTGTTCTGGGTGTTATAGCAGCCGCCAAGGAATTCTATTTCCAGCTCAGTCTCTGTCATCATGGCTGCGCCCTGCGCTACCTTTACAAGGCGTTCATACACATTTTCCACCACTTCCCTGGAAAACGCCCTCATGTAATACCATACCACGGCCTTATCCGGCACAATGTTGGGAGCCACTCCTCCGTCCACAATGGTGTAATGGATTCGCACATCGGAAGGCACATGCTCCCTCAGATAATTGGCGCCGATATCGGTCAGCTCCACTGCATCCAAAGCACTTCTGCCGTTTTCAGGCGCATTGGCTGCATGGGACGCCCTGCCGTAAAAATGGAATTTAACCGAATTCACTGCTGTGGACACTCCCACTGTTGCCTCATTGATTTTGTTGGGGTGGAAATTCACCGCCACATCCAGACCCTCAAAGGCCCCTCCCTTTGCCATAAGGGGTTTGCCTGTCAGAAGCTCCTCTCCCGGGCATGCATAGAACACAATGGTTCCCGGAAGATTTCTCTGAACCATCTCCTCCTTAAGGCCAATCACGCCGGCCACATGGGCTGAACACAGCAGGTTATGGCCGCATCCGTGTCCATAGGCCTGTCCCTCCACCGGCTCCTTGTTGACCGAAACCTTCTGGCTGAGACCCGGCAGTGCGTCAAACTCACCCAAAAAACCCATAACGGGATGGCCGCTTCCATACACGGCTTTTATGGCCGTGGGCACGCCGCCTGCTCCTGTTTCCACCTGGAATCCTTCCTCCTGCAGCAGTTTCGCCACCTGTTCGCAGGCCTTGTATTCCTTAAAACCAGCTTCCGGATGATTCCAGATACATTGGCTCAGGCTGTGGATTTTCTCCCTTTTCCTCTCAATTTCCTCAATTGCAATCTGACCTGTCATACACTCAATCTTTCCTTTCCTTTAAAAGATAATGGGACCAATAATGCTTGCAAATGCAACGGATGCAATGGTCACTGTAACGAAACCGCCGATAATCATTTTAGGCAGGATATAATCCATGGCCCTCTGTCTCTCTTCGCCTTCCCACTCAAAGGAATCAACGCCTTCCGTGGTGATAATCTGGGTGGCCGGATAAGCCAGCATACAGGTCACGCCCACTGCTGCGGATGTATAAGGGGAACAGCCAAGCACCTTGCCCACAATACCGCAGATAACGATGATGCCGACGGAACAGATTAAAAGGATGCCGAATACCGGTACAATCATGGATATCAGCCCGGAGGGCGAAAGGGTTGCAAGGCTTCCCGGCAGCATCAGCAGCAGACCGAATGTGATGATACCTGAGGAATTTGCTTTTGCAAATATATCCTTTTCCAAAAATCCGATTCTGGCAAAAATAAGTCCGAACAGCAGGTAAGCGATGTTGGGATTAAGGATATAGTTGGCCGGGGAAGAACCTGGAATCAGTGTTGCCTTGCCCACAAAATCAGCGATACATGCCACCAGAGCCACTTTACAGATATAGACCGTATTGCTTCTCAGGTTTTTAGGCGTCTCTTTGAAAATGCGCATGCTCGGCAGCTTAAGGCCGGTCTTTTCCTCCACCGTATGATTCTTAAAAAAACCATTGCCGCGCTTGATTCTTAACTCCTTGCGGATGCAGAATGTGGAAATCGGTATGCCGAAAAATTTCTGTACAGACAGTACCAGCACTGCAAATGCCGCCAGTTCGGGACGGTTTGCAGCTTCCGCCGCACTGGTGACAATAATGCCTGCCACGGTGGAGCCTGCCACAGGCGGCGCTGCAATCAATGCATACTCTCTTCCGAACAGCAGGGAGCCCACTGTGAAACAAATCAACGCAATGGCTGCAATAGCAAATAATGAGATGACCACAGTCTTCCATTCCCGAATCAGGTCTTCCAGATTAATCAGCGTGCCGATGTTGGTAATCATGAATGCCGTACCAAAGTTGGCCATGACTGCCACCAGACCGGACTGTGTGGTAATGTCCTTGGGCAGCAGGCCGCTCCAGAACCCTATGAGGAACAATACGCAGGCGAACAACAGTGACGAAACAGCCCCCTTGGTCTTTTTAGACAAAAACTCACCTATCGAATAAACCACCAGGCATCCCGTAATACAGGTCAACGGATTCCAAAAACTCATTCCCATTTCCTCCTAATCATCTTTTGCTTTTTCATGTTTTACCTGTGCGCACATATTTCATACGCATATTTAAAGACGTTTTGTCCTTTATATTCCTTTGAATTAAGGACAATTATATGCGTATTTTTTGTTGTTTCAATAATATTATTTACCATAATTATATCCATATGTCTATATTTTGTCAATTATCATTTTATTTTTTGGCTATTTTAGCTATTATTAGTCTTTTATTTTGTCTAATATAATGTCCTAAAATACGTCTTTAATTTTCCACATCCAGACTTTTCCAGCTGAATTCCGTCCCTAAAACAAAAAAGTCCGCCATGGGCAGGATTTTAAGCCTGTCCGGCGGATAAAAAACAAGAGGCGCCAGCACTGTGATACGAAATAACCGTCATGGCCTGGCACGGGGCTTCACCTCATTTAAAACCGTAAACCCAAGTATCATCCCCCCTCCCACTGCCTGAAACACAGTGATGGACTCATGCAGGAAGGCCACGGACACCAGAATAGCCACCAGGGGGTCTATGTAGCTCAAAATGGATGCTTCCTGCCCCTTCAGATAACGCAGAGACGAAAAATACATACAATAGCAGACACCGGTGTGGAACACTCCCACTACCAGAAGATTGACAACACCGTAAGCATCCATATCCGCCAGGTGGGAACCTCCCGTCAGGCACACATAAGGCGTGAGAACCAGTATAGCTGCCAGGAACTGAAAAAAGGTCCGGTTGATGCCGGATACATGGCGTATGCTTTTGTTGAACAATACCACCGATGCATAAAACACAGCAGCTCCCAGGCCGAACAATATCCCAATCAGGCCGCTGCTGCCCTCTCCCCTGCTGACGCCTATCACCAGCACCAGGCCCAGGGTGGACATGACGAAACAGAATACCTGGCGGGCGGTAAGCTTTTCCTTAAACAGGAAAGGGCTTGCCACGGTCACAATGACCGGGGCGAAATAATAGCTCAGGGTAGCCATTGCCACCGTGGTATAGCGGTAAGCCTCAAAAAACAGAATCCAGTTGATTCCGATGGCTGCTCCGGACAGAATCAGAAGATGCAGTTCAGACTTTACATCCTTTATCCTCACAACCTGCCCCGTGCACAGCTGCCACAGAAAAATGGCGCCTGCCGCAATCAGGGCCCGGTACAAAGCCAGCTCCCCTGACGGCAGGGGAATATGTCTCACAAAGGCTCCTATGGTGCCAAAGGCTGCCATGGAACCTATGATTTCCAGTTTTGCTTTCATTGGTTCACTCCTTCCGGGACACAGCCGGTCCCTTCCATTCCATCTGTACATTCCCTTTGTACCGGCCGCTGTCCATTCCCTTCCGGCCAGGCCCCTGCATACTTCCTCTATACCAGGCCCAGGGTACGGATAAGGTCCAGCCACAGCGTCAGGGTAAAGGCACTGCCGCAGGTGGTGATTGCCACCACGCTGGAACTCAGCACGCCTTCATGGCCCATGTTCCGCGCCATGACAAAGCAGCTGACGGTTGTGGCAGACCCCAGCATCACAAGAATGGCCACCAGCTGCTGCTGCCGGAATCCCAGGTATATTGCAGCCGGAAGGAATATGGCGCAAAGGAGCACCAGCTTTACAGCGCTGGCGCCCAAGGCTGCCCTGACCCCGCGGGACGCCTGCCTCAGGTCAAAGGACGCGCCCATGGCCATCAGCCCCAGGGGCGTGGCCACCCCCGCCAGGCTGGACACTGTTTTTTCCATAATCTGAGGCTGCTTAAGCCCCAGCAGGGACCAGGCCATGCCGGACAGAATTCCCAGTATAATGGGATTTTTAAGTATTCCCATCACGGTACCTGCAAGCATCCGGCGGTCCGGGACCGCTCCCCTTGGATTTGTAAAGGACAGAATCACCACTGCCATTACGTTGTACAGGGGAACACTGCCGATTATCATCAGGGGTGCCATACCCACATCCCCATATATATTCTTTATAAAGGCAATTCCCAGAAGGGCTGCGCTGCTGCGGTAGGAAGCCTGTATGAATTCCCCTCTGAGCCTTTTGTCCTTAAGGCCCAACGAAAGAAGGACCGCCAGAAGAATTCCTGCCAGGGTGGACACAAAGCAGAACATCACAAACCGGGTATCCCACACCTTTAAAAAATCCGAATTAGACAGGTCCTCAAACAGCAGTACCGGAAGGGCCACCTTAAACACAAACTGGTTGGCTTTATCCACAAAAGTCCCTTCCATGATTCCCGCTTTTTTAAAACACGCCCCCAATACCATAAGGAAAAAGATGGGCATGGTCGCATTGAGACTGAATATGAGATGTTCCATCGCAGTCTGCCTCCTGTTTTTTGCACATTTTCCCTGTAACAATATACGCTGGCTGTTTCTTTGTCAAGTCTTTCCAGTTTTTCTTATTGACATTTCTTCCATCCGGTGGTTTAATAGAGTTAACTTATTAATATGATTTTAAAAAGTTAGTTAATAACTATACAAAAGGAGATGCTTACCCATGACCCAGGAAGAACCGGTCACTGTAAAACAACTTAACAAAGAACGTATACGCTCTTACATGGATAAACATGAATCCGCTTCCAAAAGCCAGCTGGCCAGGGAGCTGGGACTGAGTTTTCCTACCGTTGGACGGCTGATTGATGAACTGTGTGCCTCCGGCGAACTGTCCCAACAGGGGGCCGGCTCATCCACCGGCGGCAGGTGCGCCTGTCTTTATGAACTGAATCCCCTTTTCAGCCTTTACCTTCTGGTGCAGATTGAGTCGGACCGCGTGTGCTGGAACCTGAAGGACCTGCGGGAACATACCGTGGAGCAGGGAAGCATGCCGTTTGAGGACCTGTCCCTGGAACAGCTGGACGGCCTGATTCTGGACATCCATCACCGTTTCCCCCGCCTGAAAGCAGCTGCCGCAGGGATTGCAGCCCTGGTAAACCACGGCGTGGTGGAAGAGACAGGTCAGTATCAGGGGCTTAAAGGCATGAACCTGGAGGAACATTTCCGGAGCCTGGCCCCCATTCCCATAACCGTGGGAAATGACATGAATTACCTGACCATGGGCTGCTGGCGCCGGAAACATCCTGATTCCGGCTCTCTGGTCACGCTTTTCATGGGAGGAAACGGTATCGGAGGGGGAATGGTCATTGACGGCCGCCTTTGGACCGGCGCCTCCGGCTATTGCAGCGAGGTCAGCTTTCTTCCCATCTATGAACAGTTAAACGGAGGCAGCCAGGGCCTGCCTCCTGCCGGAAACATCAGCCAGCTTTATGCCCGGCTGATTCAAATTTATGCCGTGACAGTGAATCCCCACATGGTGGTGCTCTACCGTCACCCGTTACTGGAGGGAAAGATAGACGAAATCCGCCGTCTCTGCGTTTCCTATCTTCCATCCAAGGCAATTCCGTCCATAGAGCTGTCCTATGATTACCAGAAGGATTATGAAAAGGGCCTGTTTGCCGTGGCTAAGTCCCTGGAGCAGGCTGTCAGCGAAGGAGGTTCATGATGCAGTACACCCATTTTGTTTTTGATATTGACAACACACTGATTAACACCACTGACGCTGTGCTCCACGGGCTGCAGAAAGCCCTCAGGGACATAACCGGCCAGCACTGGGATATCAGCTGCCTTCTGCCGGTCCTGGGCATACCCGGTCTGGAGGCATTTGAACGGCTGGGCATACATTCTCCTGACCAGATATTCCGGATTTACCCCCGCTGGGAGCAGTACGAACTGGAATATCAGTACACCGCCTATCTGTATGAGGGAATTATACCCCTGCTGGATTTTCTGAAAAAAAAGGGCTGCAGCCTGGGCATCATCACTTCCAAGACAATGAACCAGTACACCTGCAGCTTTCTTCCCTTTCAGATATCCGGGTATTTCCAGACCGTCATAACGGCGGATGACACGGTCCGCCACAAACCGGACCCTGAACCCATGTATGAATATATGGAACGCACCGGAGTATGTCCGGAGCAGATTCTCTATATCGGGGACAGCATCTATGACATGCAGTGCGCCTCCCGGGCCGGAGTGGACTCCTGCCTTGCTTTGTGGGGCTGCCACTGCCCGGACAGCATCGCATCCACCTGCCGCTTCGATGAACCGGCTTCCCTGATGCACTGGCTGGAATGATGGGCCGGCCTGAATCATATGCAGCAGGGATGATAATCCGGCTTTCGCTATATATTTGCGGCTGGATTATTCATCTGGACTGGTCAAATATTATCTAACTGGATATTTTACTCAGTCCACTTTTCCATTATAGTAGGTATCAACATTTAATCATTGCGATTTAAGGAGGTATCACTATGACGGAACGTTTCTCTACTAAAAAGCTGGTATTGTCCGCCCTCTTTGCAGCCCTGGCCTGTGTGGCCACCATGTCCATCCGCATTCCCACTCCCGGCACGGGCGGATACATCCATCCCGGCGACGCCATCGTGATTCTCTGCGGCGTGTTCCTGGACCCGGTATCCGCATTTCTGGCAGCCGGAATCGGCTCCTGCATGGCGGACCTGCTGGGCGGATATTTCATCTATGTACCCATTACCTTCCTCATCAAGGGTCTGGTAGCGTTCTCTGCAAGCCATATCTATCACAGGTTAAGCGCCGGAGGCGTGAATCCGCACGCCGCCGTGGCCGGAGGCGGTGTGATTGACATTCTTCTGGTGGCCGGAGGATACTGTCTGTGCGAAATATTCCTGTACGGTCCGGGAGCTGCCCTGGCCAGCGTTCCCAGCAACATCATCCAGGGAATCAGCGGCCTGGTTATATCCAGCGCCCTGTATCCAATCCTTCAAAAACCTCTGTCCATGGCCTTAAGGGCTTAGAGCATGTCTTAAAAATCATTGCGCCCGCCGGCCTGCACACACGCAAGCATTTCAGCCGCGGTTTCTCCATAAATGGGATGGCGCTTATAGGGCGCTATCTCAGCCAGCGGCTTCAGCACAAAATCACGTTTGTGCATCTCTGCATGGGGAATGCACAGATGTTCGGATTCATATACCAGGTCATCATAGAAAAGGATATCCAGGTCCAGTGTCCTGGGTCCCCAGTGTATAATTCGTTCCCTGCCGGCTGCTGCCTCGATTTCATGAAGGGCATCCAGCAGTTCCTCCGGAGTGAGAAGGGTCTGTATTTCCATACAGCCGTTGAGAAAATCAGCCTGGTCCGTCACACCGTAGGGAGGCGTCTCAATAAAGCCGGATACCCGGCCCGCACGGCACTCTCTCAGTTTCTTTATCCCATCCACTGCTCCTGTAAGGTATGCCATTCTGTCCCCCATATTGGAGCCCAGGGCAATATACGCCTGATGCCATCCCCTGGCAATCCTCACCGATACGTACTGGAGGGGAAGTCCTATGGGAGCCCAGGGCTTCCTTATCTCCAATTCCACGGTTTTCAGGCTGTCCGGATACATGAGCAGCAATTCTTCCGCCAGTTGTTCGGCCGCGCTTTCGATGAGCTGGAAGGTGTGTTCCCTCAGAAAACGTTCCATAAATTTACTTGCCCGGCCATAGCTGATGGTCTGGTCCAGCTGGTCGCTTCTGCCGGCCTTTCTCGTATCTGTATGGAGCACTGCCGATACCAGAAACTTCTGGCCCAGTACATTTTCCTCCGGTATGGCTCCGTGCTTTGCAAATACCTCCAGTTGTTCAATCCTGATTTGGTCCATGTCCAGTACGCTTCCTTTCTCTATTCATATCCTGTATTCCCTGTCTGAAATCCCTGGCGCCCATAATGGCCTCAGCCATCCTTACAGCCCTTTTATTTCCCTCCACATCGTGCACACGCACAAAGGAACATCCCGAAAAAACAGCTGCCGCCGTTGTCACCAGAGTTCCCTCCTCCCGCTGCTCCACAGGAAGGTCCAGTGCAACGCCAATCACGGATTTCCTGGACGCCCCCAGCAGCACCGGATAGCCGAAGCGTTTAAAGGCAGACAGGTTTTTAATCACTTCCAGATTCATTTCATAGGTCTTTCCAAATCCCACACCCGGGTCCAGGATGATTCTGTCATCCTTTATACCAGCCTGCTTTGCAAGGAGAATGGTCTCGTTCAGCTCCTCCATCATCGTATTCATGAAATGGTGCCTGACAGGGCTCTGCCTGTTGTGCATGAGGCAGCAGCACACTCCCAGCCCTGCGATGGTCCCGGCCATATCCTTATCCTTCTTAAGCCCCCATATATCGTTGACCATGGCTGCTCCTGCCTCCACTGCCTGACGGGCCACTTTGCTTTTGCAGGTATCCACGGAAACGGGGATATCAAAATTGTCATGAATCAGCCGGATAATGGGGAGAATCCGCTCCATTTCCTCCTCTTCCCCCACCGGCTGATGGCCGGGACGGGTGGACTCCCCTCCCACATCTATGATGTCAGCGCCGTCCAGAATCAGTTTCTCAGCCTGCCTGAGAGCCGCCTCCCGGTCACGGTACCTGCCTCCGTCGGAAAAGGAATCCGGCGTTATGTTCAGAATCCCCATGATATAGGTCCTGTTCCCCACATCAAATTCTTTTTGTCCTATAATCATCCTGACTACCCCCTTACCATTTGAAAAAACAGGTTTACCAGGTCTTCCCGCTGACAGAAGCAGCCCCTCTTTACCACGGTGACGGTCCGGCTGCCCGGCTTTTTGATTCCCCGCATGGTCATACACATATGCTCCGCCTCCATCATGACCATGGCGCCCCGGGGAGCCAGGCATTCCATCAATGCATCTGCAATCTGGGCTGTCAGCTGTTCCTGTATCTGCAGGCGCCTGGAAAACACTTCCACGGTCCTGGCCAGCTTGCTCAGTCCCGCCACCTTCTTATCCGGCACATAAGCCACATGGACCTTCCCATAGAAAGGGAGAAGGTGATGTTCGCAAACCGAATAAAAGGTTATGTCCTTTTCCACAATCAGGTCATTATTCTCCGCCTGAAATGTTTTATCCAGATACATTCCCGGCTCTTCGTCCATACCGCCGTACAATTCCTCATACATCCTGGCCACCCGCTCAGGCGTTTCGGCCAGACCTTCCCTGGACGGGTCCTCGCCCATTCCCTCTAACAGCAGCCTGACAGCCTGCTCCACCTTATTCCTGTCTGTCATCCCTTCTCCTCCTTTCCGCTTCCTCCATAACCTGTCCCAGATAGGACAGGGAGCCGAAGGCCAGCACAACGCCCTCCCGGCCGGCCTGCTCCAGCGCCATGTCAAGGGCTGTTCCCACTGAATCCGCTGCCTGCGTCCTGCCGCAATATTTCCCCGCCTCCTCTGCAAGGACCTCAGGAGGAAGGCTCCTGCTTCGGTCCGGCAGCCATACCGTATAGATTTGTTCCGCCAGAGGAGCCATGGTCTGTACTATGAGGGCATACTCCTTATCCATAAAAACTCCCATAATAAAAATCAGGCGCTTACCCTTCAGGCAGGTCTGCACACATTCCCTCAGCCTGAGAGCGGCATCCCTGTTATGCGCCCCGTCCACAATCACCGCAGGGGAAGCCTTAATCATCTGGAACCTTCCCGGCCAGGAAACGTTGGAAAGCCCCCTTCTTATGTCAGATTCAGATATGGCGATGCCCTTTTTGGTCAGGGCAAGGGCTGTTTCCAGGGCAAGCGCCCCATTTTCCATCTGATAGGTTCCAGGAAGGGATATGCGGATTCCTTTCATGCCTTTATATGAAAAAACATTTTCACCGGGATAACTGCGGGGGCGGTCCTGCCGCTGCTTTGTTCCTGCATCCAGGCAGCCTCCATCCACCTGGGCAAAGCTGCAGCCCATTTGGGCGGCGCGTTCCTTCAGGACACGGACCACTTCAGGAGCCTGGGGCGCCGAAACCACCTGGCATCCAGGCTTCATGATTCCTGCCTTACAGGCAGCAATTTCGCCCAGGGTATTTCCCAGCATTCCCATGTGGTCCATGCTGATGGATGTAAACACTGCCGCCAGGGTATGCTCCACCACATTGGTAGCGTCCTGTTCCCCGCCCAGGCCGGTTTCCAGCACCACTATGTCACAGCCCTTCTCCTTAAAATACAGAAAAGCCATGGCTGTCTCTATCTCAAATACAGTGGGCTTTCCCCTTCCCCTTTCCTCCATGCGCTCTGCCGCAGCCTTCACCTGCCCTGCCAATGCTGCAAATTCCCGCTCCGTAATCCAGGCGCCGTCCACCTGGAACCGCTCCAGAACTGATATTACCGCCGGGGAGGTATAGGTGCCTGTACGGCAGCCCGCCTCCTTTAATATGGAAGAAAGGCAGGCCGACACGGAGCCTTTTCCGTTGGTTCCCGCAATGTGCACAAATTTCAAATCCTGCTGCGGGTCAGACAGCTCCCACAGCAGGTTTCTTATGGAATCCAGGCCCATGACGCTGCCCAGTCCTGACCTCTGCTCCAAAAAATCCACTGCCGCCTTAAAGTCCATTGTCTCCGTAAAATCCATGTCCGCCTTCCTCCCAATCATCCTTATACCGCTAAGCCTTCTGCACACAGCAGCCCATTCTGCATCCTGACGGTGTTGCGGCGCAGCCGCCCAGGGCTGTTTCCCTCAGTTCCAGCGGAAGCCCCCTGCCGACTGCATACATGGCTTCCAGCATTTCATCAAATGGAATCAGCTGCCGGATACCGCTGAGTGCTGTCTCGGCACAGACCAGGGCATTGGCCGCCCCTGCACCGTTCCTGTTCTGGCAGGGGCATTCCACCAGTCCGCCTACCGGGTCGCAGACCAGGCCCAACAGATTCATCAGGGCAGCGGACGCCGCGTCCAGGCTCTGGTCCGGCGTGCCTCCCATCAGCTCCACCGCAGCGGCAGCGGCCATGGCGCAGGCCACTCCCACCTCTGCCTGGCAGCCCCCAACCGCCCCCGACACCGTGGCATTGCGCATGGCCAGATATCCGATGGCCGAGGCTGCAAACAGCCCGTCAGCCACCTGACTGTCCGGCAGATTGTATTCTTCCTGGAGAGCCAGCAGCAGCCCCGGCACAATACCTGAGGACCCGGCTGTGGGCGCTGCCACAATCAGGCCCATGGAGGTATTGACCTCCAAAACAGCCATGGCATATATGACAGCCCTTCCCAGGACACCGCTTAAGATGGATGTGCCCCCGGCGCGCCGTTTCTCCATCCTGGCGGATTCCCCGCCGATAAGACCGCCGATGGACGTAACCGGTTCCCTCAGGGGCAGGGTGGCTGAATCCCTCATAACCGCCAGCACATCCTTCATCCTGGCCTCAATGTCCTCCATGGATGCGCCTGTCAAATCGCATTCCCGCTGTTTCATCACTTCCGATATCTTACTGCCCCGGACCGCGCACTGCTCCAGAAGTTCTGCTCCGCTTTTAAAATCCATGTCCATCCCTCCCTATACCTGAACCAGCATGGTATGGTATACATGCGGGTTGCTGTCAATCCAGTCCGTGATTTCCAGGGGCAGGCGTTCGTCGGACTCCACGATGCAGTAAGCCTGCGCGCCTTTTTCCTCCCTGAAAAGCTTCATGAACGCAATGTTCACATTGCAGTCGCTGAGGCATTTGGAGATATGGGCCACCACCCCCGGTTTATCCTGATGTATGACAATCAGGGAGCTGTACTCGCCTGTAAAATCCACATCCACCTGGTTTATCTTTACAATGCGCACCTTTCCCCCGCCCAGCGACTCCCCGCGGACCGTCATTTCCTGGCCCTGGCCGTTTACCATGCGGATGTCCACCGTGTTGGGATGGACATCCTTTTCCTTCTCATTTGTCAGGAAGGAATAGCGCAGCCCCCGTTCCTCTGCAATGGAAAATGAATCCCGAATCCGCCTGTCATCTGTCCTGAATCCCATGATTCCTCCCAGCAGGGCCCTGTCCGTGCCGTGTCCGCGGTATGTTCTGGAAAAGGAACCGTACAGGGTAAACTCCGCCTCTTTTACCTCGCCTGCTATCATTTTCTGGGCCAGGAGGGCTATGGCCACCGCTCCCGCCGTGTGTGAACTGGATGGCCCTATCATATTGGGGCCTAATACGTCAAATGCACTGATGACTGCCATATACTTATTCCTCCTGACATTATGCTCTGTCCCTGGCCCAGTCTTAGATACGCTTCTAAACGCCTGGGACCGGATGATGGTTACTGGTTTCCCCTGGACCTGCTCCTGGGAACCGTGTGGATACTGCCGCCTTCCAGTTCCTCCAGCGCCTCTCCCACTGCCTCGTTGTAGGTGGGATGGGCGCGCATGGCCAGAAGCAGCTGGGGCACGGTCAGCTTATTGGCCACGGCTGTTGCCATTTCCCCAATCATGTCCGTGGCCCTGGCGCACATCATCTGGGCTCCCAGCACCACCTTATGGTCAGCTGCTGCAATGATTTTGATAAATCCTCTTTCCTCCCTGGATATCTGGGATTTGCCGTTGGCGGACATCAGGAATTTTCCCACTGATACAGGTATTCCTGCCTGGGCCGCCTCATCCTCCGTAAGACCCACGGAGGCAATCTCCGGGCTGGTGTACACACAGCTGGGAACCACGGATAAATCAATGGAATGACCGGCTCCTGCCAGATGTTCCGCCACCCATACGCCCTGGGCACTGGCCACATGGGCCAGCTGGATTCCCTTAATCACATCGCCGATGGCATACACGCCCTTCATGGATGTCTCAAAGTCAGAATTTACCACGATTCTTCCGCGCTCCATGGCAAGGTCTGTCCCCGGGGCCAGCAGCTTTTCCGTTTCCGGAACCCTGCCGGCTGCGGACAGCACATACTCCGCCTCCTCCCGCTTCTCCCCGCCCTTTTCCTCAAATATGCATGCCAGACCGTGTTCCGTTTTCTCAATCCGTTTCACCATGGCCCCTGTATAGATTTTGACTCCCCGCTTTTTGAGAATCATCTTCAGATTCTGGGATATATCCTTATCCAGGTTTGCCAGCAGTCTGGGAAGCGCCTCCACTATGGTCACCCGGACGCCAAGGGATGAAAATACAGAGGCAAATTCAGCGCCGATAACGCCTCCTCCGATAATCAGCAGGCTTTCCGGCGCATGTTCCATCTCAAACAGTCCGTCGCTGGTAAGCACCCCAGGCAGGTCCAGCCCCTGGATAGGCAGGTTCATTGGTTTTGAGCCCGAGGCCAGCAGCACATGCCTGCCTTTCAGCACCCGGCTTTCCGGTTCCCCTTCATTCCCAGACACCAGAACGGTCCCGTCCGCCTTAAGGGTGCCGGTCCCCCTTACCAGAGTCACGCCGTTTGCCTTAAAGAGCTGTTCCACGCCCTGCCTTAAGCTGCCTGAGGTTCCCTCCTTATATTCCAGAATCTTATCATACTCAAACCGGACATTCTCTGCAAAAATCCCGAACTGCCCGCCCTCCTTCATCTCCCTGTAAAGCTGGGATGCATGAATCATGGCTTTAGCCGGAATACAGCCGCGGTTCAGGCAGGTGCCCCCTACCTCCCTGTTCTCCACCACTGCCACGGTAAGCCCCAGTTTGGCTCCCTTGATTGCCGCCACATAACCGCCGGGACCAGCTCCTATGATAACCAAATCAAACATTTCTGCCATTTTTCCTCCTATTGCTGCCGGAGCGTGCCGGAATTACTTCCAACACGCTCCCTGGCACTGCCTATATTTTTTCGTGAATCAGTTCTTTGTCCTTACTCTCCCATATAACGCAGCACAGGTTTCCTCGCTGCAGTCACCTCATCCAGTCTGCCCACCGGCGTCCGCAGAGGCGCCTCATGAAGGCGTTTTGGGTCTGCCTTGGCTGTCTCATAGATTTTGCGGAATACCTCAATGGCCTCGTCCAGGGTTTCCCTTGACTCTGTCTCTGTCGGCTCCACCATCAGAGCCTCATGGACAATCAGCGGGAAATACATGGTAGGCGGATGGATGCCGTAATCCAGAAGGGCCTTGGCAATATCCATGGCCGATACATTGATATCGTGTTTCAAGTCCTCCAGCGTCATGACAAACTCATGCATACAGGTTTCATTGTAAGCCATCTTATACAGGTCTGACAGCTTATTCATCATATAGTTGGCATTTAACACCGCATTGGAGGATGCCTCGGGGATGCCTTCCTTTCCAAGGGTCATGATATAGGCCAGCGCCTTTACCACCACTGCAAAGTTGCCGTAGAACATCTTTACGCTTCCCATGGATTCCGGCATCTTTGCAAAGCTGTAAGCCCTGCTTCCGTCCTCATGCTCCTCCATGGTCTTAACCATAAAGCCCGGCAGGAAGGGTTTTAATAATTCCTTGCAGCCCACAGGTCCGCTGCCCGGCCCGCCGCCGCCGTGAGGCGTGGAAAATGTCTTGTGGAGGTTCAGATGGATTACGTCAAACCCCATATCTCCCGGCCTTACGATTCCCATGACAGCATTGAGGTTGGCTCCGTCGTAATAGCACAGTCCCCCGGCCTCATGGACAATGCGGGTAATCTCCAGGATATTCTTGTCAAAGAGCCCTACGGTATTGGGATTGGTCAGCATCAGTCCGGCCGTATCCTCCCCCACTGCCTCCTTAAGCTTATCCAGGTCCACACAGCCGTCCTCCCTGGATGGAATGCTGACAACGCTGTACCCGGCCATGGTGGCGCTGGCAGGGTTGGTGCCGTGGGCAGAGTCCGGGACAATGATTTTAGTCCTCTTTTCATCCCCTCTGGAGTGATGGTAAGCCTTAATCAGCAGAAGACCTGTAAATTCCCCATGGGCGCCTGCCGCAGGCTGGAAGGTCATGGCATCCATACCGGTAATTTCGCACAGATATGTTTCTGCCAGGTTTAGCACCTTAAGGGCGCCCTGGACCGTATGTTCCGGCTGCAGGGGATGGATGCCGGCAAACCCCTCCAGGGATGCCGCCTCCTCATTTACCTTGGGATTGTATTTCATGGTGCAGGAGCCAAGGGGATAGAACCCGTCGTTGACGCCGTGGGCCCGCTTTGCAAGGCTGGTATAATGCCTGCTGATTTCATTTTCAGAGAGCTCCGGCAGGCTCAGTTTCTTTTCCCTGCGAATCCCTATCTCATGGACCGGCACATCACAGTCCCCAAGCAGATGGCAATGTCTGCCCGGAGTTCCTTTTTCAAATATTAATTGCATGCCCCGCACACCTCCTTCACGATTTGAACTGCCTGGTCCATATCTTCCTTACGGTTCTGCTCCGTGGCGCACCAGAGAATCTCCCTGTCATTAAGGGGCAGTCCCCCCAGGATTCCCTTCTCCTCAAGGGCCTTTAGGATAAGGCCGGAATCCGCATTACCCGTGGTAATGAACTCATGGAAGAATTCCCTGTCATACTTAGCCTTCAGACCCGCCTGTTCCAGCTGCTCCTTCAGATAATGGGCCTTGGAGGTGCAGAGAAGCGCTGTCTTCTTTAAGCCCTCCCCTCCCATGGCCGCCATATAAACGCTGGCAGTCAGGGCGCAGAGCGCCTGGTTGGAGCACACATTGGAGCTGGCCTTTTCACGTCTTATATGCTGCTCCCTGGCCTGCAGGGTAAGCACATAAGCCCGTTTTCCATTCACATCCTTTGTCTCTCCCACGATTCTGCCCGGAAGCTTCCTTCCCATGGCGGATGTGGCTGTCATAAAGCCCAGATAGGGACCTCCGAAGCTCAGCGGCATGCCCAGAGGCTGGCCGTCCCCCACTGCAATGTCCGCCCCGCATTCTGCCGGCGTGGGCAGGATTGCCAGGGATATGGGGTTGCAGCCCATAATATATCTGGCCCCCTTTTCATGGGTGATTTCTCCCAAAAGACTGCATTCTTCCAGGTTGCCGTAATAGTTTGGCTGCTGTACATAGAAGCAGGCTGCTGTATCGTCCAGCATTTCCCTCAAGGCATCTGCATCCGTGACTCCGTCCTTTTCGGGAACAATCACCACCTGTGCCCCGCTTCCGAAACAATATGTCTTAACCACCTCCAGGACCTGGGGATGGGTGGTGGCGGACAGGTAGACCCTGCTCCTCTTCCTGTCCCTGCACATGGCCGCTGCCTCAGCTGCCGCCGTAGCGCCGTCATAGACCGATGCGTTGGATACATCCATGCCTGTAAGCTCACAGAGCATGGTCTGATATTCAAATATGGACTGAAGGATGCCCTGGCTGATTTCAGCCTGGTAAGGGGTATAGGATGTCAGGAATTCCTCCTTGGATACCACGCTTTTTACAATGGAGGGTATGTAGTGGCTGTAAGCCCCCGCTCCCCTGAATATGTGTTTGAATACCACGTTCTGTTCTGCAATGTCCTTCATCTTCCCGATGACTTCCATTTCACTGAGGCCCTCAGGAAGCTTTAAGCCGCCTTTTACACGGACATCCTGGGGAATATGGGAAAACAGGGCCTCAAAGCTGTCAAAGCCGATTTCCCTGAGCATTTCCTGCTGCTCTTCACTGGTATTGGGTACATAAGAACCCATGGGTCCACCTCCTTTTCAAAATGCCTACAGTGTGTCCAGATATGCCTCGTAGGCCTCCCCGTCCATCAGTTCCTCTTTGCCGCTTACATCCTTTACCCTGATAAACCATGCCTCATAAGGGTTCTGGTTCACAGACTCCGGGCTGTCCAGCAGCTCCTCGTTGATTTCCTCCACCTGGCCTGTAACCGGCGAAAGCACATCTGAAACAGCTTTTACGGACTCCACATCCCCAAACGCCTCTCCTGCCGCCACATCATCCCCCGGCTCCGGAAGGTTTACAAACACCAGGTCTCCCAGTGCATCCTGGGCATAATCCGTAAGCCCTACCACTACGGTTGTATCATCCACTGCCTTTACCCACTCATGGGACTTTGTATACATTAATTCCTTCGGTACATTCATTTTTATTTTCTCCTTTTCTATTTCTCTCTCTTATAAAATGGAAGCTTCACTACTTCTGCCCCAACCCTGCGTCCTCTTACATCCACCTCAACCTGGGTGCCCGGCTCCTTATAGGCTGTATCCACCAATGCCATGGCCACCGGATATCCCAGGTAGGGACAATGGGTGCCGGATGTGGTTGTTCCAATCTGGTCTTCCCCTGCAAATACAGGTTCGTGCTCACGGATGATGCCCCGGCCCGTAACCTTAAGCCCCACGCGTTTCCTGGTAAGAGGTCCCTTTTCCTGCAGCGCCTTTTTGCCGATGAAGTCCTCCTTGTCCATTTTGACAAAGATGCCCAGTCCTGCTTCCTTTGGCGTAATGGTATCGTCCATCTCATGGCCGTAGAGGGGCATGGAGGCCTCCAGACGGAGGGTATCCCTGGCTCCCAGGCCGCACGGAATCAGTCCTTCCTCCCTGCCAGCTTCCAGCAGCAGCTCCCACAGTCTGGGAGCGTCTTCTCCTGCCATGTAAATTTCCACCCCGTCCTCTCCGGTATATCCTGTTTTGGAAATGATGCAGGGGATGCCGTCTATGCGGCAGTCCTTTATGAAGGTGTAGTACTTATCCGGGATATCATCCGGCTCCACCACCTTTTTAAGCACATCCAGGGCTTTGGGGCCCTGAAGGGCCAGCTGTCCCACCTGGTCGGATATGTCCTTCAGCTCCACATCTCCTGACACATGGTCCTTCATCCACTGGTAATCCTTATCCTTGTTGGATGCATTGACAACGATGAAGTAGCTGTTGTCCTTTATTTTATAGACAATCAGGTCATCCACCACGCCGCCCGCCTCATTGCACATGGGGCTGTATCTGGCTGTTCCGTCTTCCATGACCGTATAATCATTGGTCAGCAGCATATTTACATTCTTAAGGGCATCCGGTCCGCTTAACAGAATCTCGCCCATGTGGGATACATCGAAAAGGCCGCACTGCTCACGCACTGCCATGTGCTCCGCAATCACTCCCGTTTCATACTGGACCGGAAGAAGGTAGCCTGCGAACGGTACAATCTTTCCCTTATACTTTACATGCATGTCATACAGCGGTGTCTTTAATTCCATACTCTCTGCTCCTTTTTCTCCATGTTTTTACGGTTGCCCTGCAACCGCTTCCAACGGTTTTGCTTCACTTTATAGTTACCTTCCTGATTACCGGTACAGCGGATATTTGCCGCAGATTTTATCAACCTCTCCCCTGATGTAATCAGCCTTGGCTTCAAAATCAGTGGCTGCCAGCCAGATGCACTGGGCAATCTTTTCCATATCCTCTTCCTTCAGCCCCCTGGAGGTGACTGCCGGTGTCCCGATGCGCACGCCGGAGGTGACAAAAGGACTTCTGGGGTCGTTTGGAACCGTGTTCTTATTCAGGGTGATGTATACCTGGTCGCAGCGGTTCTGAAGTTCCTTGCCCGATACATCCATTCCCCTCAGGTCCACAAGCATCAGATGGTTATCCGTTCCCCCGGTCAGGATGTTGAAGCCCTGCTCCTTAAGGGCTGCTGCCAGGGCTGCCGCATTTCTGATGACCTGTTCCTGGTATGCCTTGAACTCCGGTTTTAATGCCTCTCCGAAGCAGACTGCCTTGGCCGCAATGACATGCTCCAGAGGTCCGCCCTGGATTCCCGGGAAAATGGCCTTATTGAAATTAAATTTATCTGCCGCTGCCTGGTTTGCCAGTATCATGCCTCCCCTTGGGCCTCTCAGGGTTTTGTGGGTGGTGGTGGTCACCACATCCGCATATGGGATGGGACTTGGATGAAGGCCTGCCGCAACCAGTCCGGCAATGTGGGCCATATCCACCATCAGGTAAGCGCCCACCTTGTCGGCCACTTCCCTGAACCGCTTAAAATCAATGGTCCTGCAGTAGGCGCTGGCGCCTGCAATGATTAACTTAGGCTTGGAGGCAACTGCTGTCTCTTCCAGCTTGTCATAATCTATGTAACCCTCCTCATTGACGCCGTAAGGCACAATGTTGAAATACAGGCCGGAGAAGTTTACAGGGCTTCCGTGTGTCAGATGGCCGCCGTGGTCCAGGTTCATGCCCATGACCGTGTCGCCCGGTTTCAGCATGGCCACGAACACCGCCATGTTGGCCTGGGCTCCGGAATGAGGCTGTACATTTACATAGTCGCATCCAAACAGCTTCTTTGCCCGTTCAATGGCAATGGTCTCCACCACGTCCACAAACTCGCATCCGCCGTAATAGCGTTTTCCCGCATATCCTTCCGCATATTTGTTGGTGAGAACCGTGCCCATGGCTGCCATCACCGGCTCCGATACAATGTTCTCAGAAGCAATCAGTTCCAGGTTCCTTCTCTGGCGTCCGCACTCTGCCTTGACCGCCTCCCCTATCTCCTTATCATATCCCTCAATAAAATCCATTACCTGTTCAACCATTGGTTCATATCCTCCTTTTATTTTTCATCATGGGCTTATCAACATGCCCTGCTCCACACCGTTTCCCGGTATCATCCCTTGACGCCGGATGATGCCGGATGGCTCTGCCTCCGAAACCATACCACCTCCCCTTTCGTACCGTGCGCTTTTTTGAAGTCCGCCGGATACATCCGCGGTCCGGATATCAAAAAAAGTGCACGAACAAAAATTTGTTCATGCGCTCTGTCTTTGTACCTGAAAGATTTGGCTTCGTCGGTGCTATCGCTTTCCAGAGTTTCGTCCAGTATCCGGTTCTTTTGCCTGAGAGTTCTTCGCTTCCCCTTCGGCGCTGCCTGAGCAGTCTCTCCCGAATCCATCATCCGATTATATAAAATTGTCAACAAAAGCATTTCTTCTGGTCCTGCTTTGTGCTAATGTCATAGTATCACACTTAATATTTTCAGTCAATAGGTAAAATGTGTTTAATTTTTAACGCATTTTACCGTCAATCTGCTGTGATTTTCATCTTATCCCTGTTCCATGTCCCCTGTTTTTTTGTTTGACTATGAGCTTAGGACAAGGCTGTTTCCCCGCCTGCTTTCCCCATACGAACAGCCGTTTCCTGCTCCTTTATGCACATGCGGCTGACCCTGTAGGAATACAAAAGGGATAGGGTCATGACTATGGCCAGGGCTGCCACAATCATCCACGCAATATTGTAGGATCCTGTCAAATCATAGGCTGATGCAATCAGAGGGCCGCCGATGGCATATCCCACGCTGGGGAACAGACTCAGGAATCCATAGATTTCCGCATAATGCTTTGTGCCGAAGATTCCGCTGGTAATGACCGGCGCGCTTACGGTTCCTATACAGGTTCCGAATCCAAACAAAATTGCCTTCAGATACAGGAAGGGCTGGTGTTTAATAAATATCAAACAAATAACTGAGAGAAAAAACATGGCATTCCCAAACAGTATGCCTGCCTTCACTCCATACCTGTCATAAATATGTCCCAGTATGAGTTTTCCTGGAATGGTAATAAACAGGTACAGGGATGCAATGGAGGCCGCTGTGGTCGTGGCATATCCGGCGTCCATGACAGCGGCCGGGTGCTGGCAAAGGAATAACAGCAGTAAGCCAGACAGTTTCCGAGCATACATACCACCAGCGCCTTGTGCATGTATGGCTTTGACATGATTTTTCCGATGAACGGCGACATAAACGCCATCATCAGGGCTGCAATGGTACTGACCAGAGCATATGCGCTTCTGGTAAATCCCAGGTCCTCTGTCACCGGCTTTGTGAACAGGCTGGCGCAGCTCACCAGGGGCGCGTACCCCAGCCCCATTATCAGGATGCAGGTCAGCAGTATAAGCCAACCGTAAAAAAAACCTTTCTTTTCCGCTATATTACCCTCCCTCTATATGTATGTCCTACTGGTTGCCATGCAGTTCCAGCCATCTCATGGCTGTTCCGGCATAGATAGCCGCGCCTTTAACCAGGGCCGGCTCATGGAATCTCACCTTGGGATTGTGCTCCACATACCGCTTTGAGATATCCTCAATACCGACTCCAATACACATATAGCTGGGGGGTATCTCCCGGGATATATAGGCAAAGTCCTCAGAGCCCATTACATGATAAGCGCAGACTGCCTTTATCTCCGGCTCCAGCTCCTTAATTGCCTCTTCCAATAATTCTCTATACATTTTTCTACCCCTTTCCTTCAGACAGGCCATGCTGTGTTTTGTCAGTTTTATGACTACTTCTCCAGAAAGCTGCTGGTCTCCCAGCCCTATTTAAGCGGAGTTCTCAAGAATCTGGAGGAGGAACTGGGCTGCCAGCTATTTAAGCGCAGCCATAACGGAATCCTGCTGACAGAAAAAGGAATAAAATTCATGGACAGCGCCCGCATCATACTGAATGAATACGAAAAGCTAAAACAGCTGTCCTGGGATGAGTCAGTACAGCCGTTAGAGATTTCCACCTATTTCGTATCCAATATCATGAGGCTCTTCCTTGAATTCAAAAAACAGTCCGCAGAACAGTTCCCGGACCGTCTCACAGAGATGGGGAATCAGGAGGTCATTGAGTCTGTCGCTGCAGGCCGCACGCGTCTTGGCTTCATTCTCTGCGCCTCCGAAAAAAAAGATAAATACCTGCGGCTGGTCAAGGACTTCCACTGCTCCTGCGATGAACTGATGACCTCCATTCCGCTGTATGTCATGGTTTCCAGGGAACATCCCCTCTATAAGAAGACCTCTGTTTCCCTGAAGGAGCTGTTGGACTACCCCTATGTGCACTTTAACGATGTGTCCGCAATCTCCTATTTGAAATTAGTCGGTCTGGCCGACCATCCAAACCGGCTGGAAGTGGATAACCGGGGACAATTCTTTGATGCCATCCGGGAGGGACAATATATCTCCCTGTCTGTCCGGGGTAAAACCTCGGAGGGACGCGGGTTCTTTTTCGTGCCAATCAGCGAAAAAAACCTGTATCTGAATCTTTACTGTGTGACGCAGAAGAACTACAGGCTTAACAAAAGAGAACGGGAATTTATACGGTTTCTGCGGGATTTCGCCACCTTAGACGGACAGAAGTCCTGATGGGCCGATGAGTCATGGAATGGATTTGGACTGGTGTTGGAATATAATATAGAGACAATGAAAGAACAGCAGACTAAAGGTGTTTCTTCTATAATAATAGATTTTAATGGTTTATACTGAGGCCGGATGATTACAGAACGTGATGCAAACTTCCCGGGGATGGTTTTAACTCCCCTCCCCGGAATCATTCATTCAACTATCTGCTCACAATACCTGACAAACTCAGCTCTCTTTCAGCTTCAGCACATCAGCCGGTCTCACGGGAATCCGTTTCACCTGTTTTCCCACTGCATTGGATACCGCATTCGCCACAGCGGCCGCCACAGGCACCACGGAACACTCTCCAATGCTCTTGGCACCAAAAGGTCCTGACTTCTCAATCTGTTCCACCATACCCACCTTAATGGGCGGCATCTCCTGGGCATTCAGCATATGGTACTGCTTTAGGGTGGTATTCTTTACCTTTCCCCTGTCATCCAGTATAAAACCTTCTGTCAGTGCATAGCCGATTCCCATCTGGACAGCACCCTCAATCTGGCCCTCCACAGCCATGGGATTGAGAGCCTTGCCAATGTCATGGACCGCCGTGTAATCCAGCACCTTCACACTGCCATTTTCCATATCCACCTGGACCTTGGCAAAATGGGCTCCGTAAGATACGGCCATGGCGCAGGAGGCAAATGTGTCCGCACAGCAGATATCCCTGCCATGGGCCTGCTTTGCATATCTGATTACCTCGGCCAGGGTGGCGGACATTTCAGGATTGGAGCTGCAGTACACTCTCTGGTTCCCCAAATCCAACCCGCCTGCATCCACTCCCAGAAGACCGGCCCCTTCCTTCAAAAGCTCTTCCTTCACCTGGCCCGCAACCTTTAACGCTGCGCTGCAGCTCACAAAGGTGCCTCGGCTGGAGTAATTCCCCATATCCCAGAGGGTGGCATCGGTATCGGCCTGGACGCATTCAATGTGCGACATGGGGATTCCCAGTATCTCACTGACTACCTGGGTCTGGGTTGTAACGGAACCGTTTCCCATGTCGCTGACCCCGGTGAACATGACAGCTGTTCCGTCCTCATTCATCTTGATGATGACGCCCGTTGTATCCGGCCTTACGCCGAATACCCCGTTGCCGTGGGCAGCCACAGCCATACCCACGCCGATGCGGTACCGGCTGTCCCTGGCTGCCTCCTGTTCCCTGAGGGCCTCCTGGTATCCCGACAGTTGGATTCCCTCCATGACACAGTCAATGGGCCTGGGATTTCCATGGGGCAGGCCGTCCCTCTGGTCATAACCGTCCGGCTCCACCAGGTTCTTAAGCTGAAGCTGGATTATGTCCATCCCCAGTTCATTGGCAATCCGGTTCAGCTGGCTCTGCTGGGCAAAGAACTCCTGGGGGGAGCCAAATCCCCTCATGGCCCCTGCCACCGGGGTGTTGGTGTACACCGGAACCGCGTGAAACCGCAGATTCGGCGTTTTATGGTTCTTGAAGTATTTGCCGCTCATGGCCCATACAATGCTCATGGTTCCGCCTGCGTATGCGCCTGCATTCACAAGGACATCCATTTGCTGGGCTACAATGGTGCCGTCCTTTTTTATGCCTGTTTTTAAATGGAGCTTCATGCTGTGGCGGTTCCTGGAAGACGGTATATCCTCCCTCCTGGTGTAAACCAGGCGCACAGGACGCCCTGTCTTCATGGCCAGAAGAGCGGTGACAGGCTCTGTCACCATATCAATCTTGCCCCCGAATCCGCCTCCGATTCCAGGGTTCACCACCCTCACCTTGCTCATGGGAAGGCCAAAAATCCGCGACAGATTGGTCCTGTGCCCGAACACATCCTGGCTGGGCGTATAGACGGTGAGCTTGCCGTTGCTCTCATAGACGGCCAGGGATGTGTGTGTCTCAATGGCCCCATGATGGATGGCAGGGGTCTCAAAATCATCCTCGAAAATATAGTCCGCCTCTGACATTCCCCTGGTCACATCCCCTGCTTCCTGGACCACTTCCTCAATCACGTTTGAATCCTTGTGAATGGGATAAGCTCCCTCCTGCAGCGCATCCTCCGGCTCCAGATAAAAGGGCAGCTCCTCATATTCCACCCGAATCAGTTTCAGGGCCTGCTCCGCTGTCTTTGCTGTCTCAGCAGCCACGGCAGCCACCTTGTCACCCACATAGCGCACCGTACTGTCAAATATGCGTTCGGTCTTCTCGCCGTCAATCTCCTCGCCGCAGCTGTTAAACAGGGCGTCCGGGGCGTCCTTGTAGCAAACCACGGCCCGGACTCCGTCTAACTGCTCTGCCTGGCTGGTGTCTATGGACTTGATTCTGGCATGGGCCACAGGGCTGAACAGCACCTTGGCGTGAAGCATATGGGGAAGGGTCATGTCTCCCACGTATTTAAACTGCCCTGTTACCTTAAGGGCCGCGTCCCTGACAGGCACATCCGTTCCAATCACTCCGTTCTTAGGCGTCTGTAATTCCATCCTCTACTCCCCCTCCTTCTGCATCCGTCTGGCCGCCAGCTGAATGGCCTTGACAATTTTTACATATCCCGTGCACCTGCACAGGTTGTTAGAGATGCCGGCCCGGATTTCCGCCTCTGTGGGGTCAGGATTTTTATCCAGCAGCGCCTTGGCCGACATGACCATACCCGGTGTGCAGTAGCCGCACTGAACCGCGCCCACGTCAATAAACGCCTGCTGGATGGGATGAAGGTGAATGCCGTCCGATAAACCTTCCACGGTCTCAATGGTCTTTCCCGCCGCATTCCTGGCAAGGACCAGGCATGAATTCACTGCTTCCCCGTCAATGATTACCTTGCAGGCGCCGCAGTCTCCTGTATTGCAGCCGCATTTCGCAGCTGTCAGCCCCAGTTCTTCCCGCAGTACATAGAGCAGCGTCCAGTTTTTCTCAATTGCCACATTGTAGTTTTTTTTGTTAATATTTAAACATACCTGTTCCATCTTACCATCTCCTGTCTGTCGTCCTCAGAACGCCTATCCCTGCCCTGCATCCCGGGATAACCCATCCTGTTTTTCAGAATAACCCATCCTGTTTTTCGGGATAAAAAAAACATAAGCATGTCGGCCTTTGGTAAAGAAAGGTCTCCAAACTTATGTCATGTGTTGTTTTATAAAAAGCCGAAGCTTTGTATTTATTTGTTTATTTTTTGATTATACCAACTCAATCATAAAAGTCAACATTCTCGAAAAAGATTGTCGCTTTATCACAACAGAAAGCAGCTTTTTTGAGCATTATTTACAAATTTCAACTTTTTTTCTCCGTTTCTGCGTCCGATGCATTGCTGGGATTCCAAAAAATTCCTTGTAAATCAAGGCATTTCGCCTGTTTAATTATCATATACACACCACATTTTATGCAAGTTGACAAAATATTGCAAATGACTTATACTCGCTTCGTAGAACTTTTAACATACTTTTCATCAAAGGAGATTTATCCGAAATGAATGCACAAAAGGAAAAAACGAGCCATTCCCTGTATGTCTTTGACAGCAAACCGCCTGTCCGCAAAGCGCTTCCCATCTCATTGCAGCACATCATGGCCATGTTTCTGGGTACAGTAACAGTACCCATCGTCATAGCCGGCGCTGCCGGCGCCGACGCCGCCACCAGGACCATCATGATTCAGTATTCACTGATGATGTCCGCCCTGGCCACCATGATTCAGGTATGCCCCCTGGGCCCTGTTGGCTCCAGGCTTCCCGTCATATTCTGTGCGGGATTTACCTGTGTACCTGTGTTTACTCCCATCGCGGCCCAGTACGGCCTGGCCGGCGTATTCGGCGCCCAGATTCTGTGTGCGGTCATCACCATTGCCCTGGGCTTCTTCGTGGGCAGGCTGCATAAATATTTTCCCACGGTGGTCACCGGCACCATCATCCTGTCCATTGGCCTGTCCCTGTATCCCATTGCGTTGAAATACATGGCCGGCAATGCCAGCTCGCCTACCTATGGCCAGCTGAACAACTGGATTGTGGCCTTTGTGACCCTGGCCGCCGTACTCTTCTTCAACCTGATGTGCAAGGGCGTGGTCAAGATGGCCTCCATCCTGTTAGGCGCTGTGGTAGGATATCTCCTGGCGCTGTGCATGGGCATGGTCCATTTTGACGGTGTGGTCACTGCCAGCTGGCTGGCCGTGCCAAAGCCGTTTTTCTACGGAACCCCCTCTTTTGACTTATCCATGGTGCTGCCCATCCTTCTGATTACCATTGTGAATATCATGCAGTCCGTGGGAGACATAACAGGCACCACCGTAGGAGGATTTGACCGCGAGCCCCGCAGCGAGGAGCTGACCGGAGGCGTGGCTGCATCGGGAATCGCCACCCTGATAGGCGCTGTCTTCGGTGTGCCTGTGGTTTCCTCCTTCAGCCAGAACGTGGGCATTGTATCCATGAACAAGGTGGTAAGCCGCCGGGTCATCACCATTGCCTGTGCAATCATGCTGGCTCTGGGTATTGTGCCAAAATTCAGCGCGCTGGTATCCACTCTTCCGGCTCCTGTTATTGGCGGAGGAACCCTTATTGTATTCGGTATGATTACGCTGACAGGGCTTAAATTAGTATCCAGCGAGCCCCTGACTGCCCGCAACAGCACCATTGTGGGAGTGTCCATAGCCCTGGCCATGGGTCTTTCCACCCTGGAAGGCACTGCGGCTCTGGAAAATTTTCCTCCTCTGGCCCAGGCCCTTCTCTCAAAACCAGTGGTAGTGGCAGGCGTTATGTCCTTCCTTCTGAACCTGCTGGCCCCCGGAAAAACCGTTGACGAAGAGGCCCGGGAGCGTGCAGCCCTGGACGCGGAGTAAGCAAACGCACCATCCCGCCTGTCTACCTGACACAGGCATCCATCCCTGTCCACCGGCATTCAGAGGGTTCACGGATTCCCATCTGGTCCAGAATCCGCGTCACAAAGAAATCCACTAACTCCTCAATGGTCCTTGGGCGGGAATAAAAGCCTGGAGATGCAGGCATTATGACAGCCCCGTAACCGGACAGCTTTGTCATATTCTCCAGATGAATCTGATTGTAGGGCGCTTCCCTGGGTACGATTACCAGGGGGCGCCGTTCTTTCAGGCAGACATCAGCGGCCCGTTCCAAAAGGTTGTGGGAGGAGCCATGGCAGATGGCGGATAATGTACCCATGGAACAGGGGACCACTATCATGGCATCCATGCCGGACGAACCGCTGGCTATGGGGGCGCCGATTGCATGGATATCGTAATGGTGTATCAGCTCCTTTGACCCGAAGGTTTCCTGCAGATATTGTTCCACCTGGCAGGAAGGGGTATCCTGCCCAATCTGCCAGCCAAGCTCAGACTCCACCACCAGTTTCCCCGCCTGGGTCATACAGATACACACATGATGACCGTTCTGAATCAGCCTTTCTATAACCCGCTTCGCATAGACGGACCCGCTTGCCCCGGTGATTCCTACAATATATTTTCCCATTTGCCATGCTCCTTATCTCATATTTTCTGTATTCCGCACAGGGATTTTACTGGTAATCCTTTAAGTCCGCCTTTGGATAGCGTACTCTTTCAAGGCATCTGCTCTCCTCATTCAATGTGGCGTCAATCCCCATCTTAGTCTGCACACCCCGCTCGTCGGAGCATGGGTCCAGCTCATGTCCCTGGGCATTGTGGATATAGAAAATGTCCCTCTCAGGAATGACCCGGTTGGATACCGCCCACATCACGTCTGCAGGGTCATAGATATCCACGTCCTCATCCACCACAATTACATTCTTGATGTTCACATAGGCGGTCATGGCTGCAAGAGCCACATTCTTAGGCTCTCCCGGGTTCTTTTTCTTCATCTGGACAATAGCAAGAAACCCGCTGCCATAAGGGGGAATATGTACATTGGTAACGCCCTTGCTCACATACTGCGTGTGTGTCTTAAGCAGGGGTTCCCTGGGCAGTACATTTCCAAGATTGATGTGCTCAAAGGAGGCACCGTTAATGGTCTGGTAAATAGCCCCGTTCCTGTGGGTAATGGCCTTTACCTGTACCATGGGGCTGTTCCAGGGCTCGCTGTAATGGCCGGTGAATTCCCCCAGAGGTCCTTCCTTTTCTCTGTAATCCGGCAGGATTTCGCCCTCTATCACAAACTCAGCCATGGCAGGTACATAGATATCGGAGGTAATGCATTTCACCACCTCAATGGGCCTCTTCCGGATGGCGCCTGCAATCTCTGTCTCGTCCCCGTCATAGCGAAGTCCGGCTCCCACATAGATAACAGGGTCCGCTCCTATGACAACCGCAATGGGCAGGGCCTTTCCCTGGCTTTCTGCCTGGTCGTAGAAATCCTTCAGGTGGCGCCACTCGTTAATCATGATGCTGAACTTATCCTTCCCCTTTACATGCATTCTCTGGAAGGACAGATTCTGACGGGTTCCGTCTATCTCCTTACTGACAATCACCCCGCCTGTGATAATGGGGCCGCCGTCCTTTGGCGCATGAATGGGAACCGGAAGGCGTCCCAGGTCAATATCCTCCCCTGTCAGTATGTTTTCATGACAGGGGGCGTCCGCCACCACCTGAGGTTTAATGGGATGTTCCAGGCACTCTGCCAGAAAATCCGTCATCTCATCCTTCCTGCATCCCAGGGCCAGGGCAATGCCGTCCATGGATGCCAGCACATTTCCGCACACGGAAAATTCCTTATCCTTGATGCTGCAGAACAGTCCTGTTTTCTGCCCTTCTGCCTCCAGGGTGGCTAACAGGGAGCCAATTTCATATTTCCAGTCTACCTCCCGTTCTGTCTCAAACAACAGTTTGTTGTCCTTTAAAACTGCCAGAAAATCTCTTAAATCCTTAATTCCGCTCATGCAATGCTGCCTCTCTTTCTGCCAACGCCTTCTTGCCGTATTCCCGGATGAGTGCCATATCAGCCAGCTTGTTTGCCAGCTTCTTAAGTCCTCCCATACCGACTTCATCTGCATCAACGCCTTCCTGCCCCTGGTCCTTGGACCAGATATAGCCTCCGGCGTAGCCGTATACCTCGTTACAGACAATGTTAATCCCCCTTGCCATCATCATGTTATGCATGGCCGTTATAGTGGCTTCCTCTCCCCCGTTCCTGGTTCCGCCCACAGCAAATGCACTGCCGATTTTATCCCTCATGATTTCCGGATACACATGGAACAGCGGCCGCATCCTGCTGAAAAAAGCAGACAGCTGAGGAGTTGGCCCGTAGGCATAGACCGGTGAGCCGAACAGGTACGCATCCGCTGCCATGAACTCTTCCAGAAGGGGCTGAAAATCATCCTTCAGACAGCACCACGTCTTATTCTTCTTGCAATATCCGCATCCGTTGCAGGGCGCAATCTTTTTGCCCCTCAGGGTAATCATACCTGTCTCTATGCCGTCCCTTGACTCTATGCTCTTTAAGGCTTCGCTCAGGGCATATTCCGTAGATTTGTTTCTTGGGCTTCCGCTGATACCTAATATCTTTGCCATATTACTCTCCTCATTTCATCTGTGTTCTGTTTTTATCCCTGATTCTCCTGTATGCACCTTACCAAATCATCAGCCATAAGCTGAGCGTCATCCAGAATCTCTTTCTCATCTGCCAGAAGGAACCTGCCGTCCTCCAAAACCGTGTTTCCGTTAATAACCACTGTGTCCACTGCCTTATGGTCCCCTGAATAAATCAGTGTTGCCACAATGTCATGGACCGGGCATGACTTTACGCTCTTAGACGGGTCAAACAGGAAAAAGTCCGCCTTCTTTCCCTCTTCAACGGATCCCGTTATCCGGTCCATTCCCAATGCCCTGGCCCCTTCTATGGTGGCCATCCTGAGCATTCCTCCCGCAGTCATGGCCAGCGGGTCTTTGTGGAAGGTCTTTTGCAGCAGAGCCCCAAACTTCATGGCCTCCAGCATGTCGTTGTCATTGTTGGAGCCTGCTCCGTCCGTGCCGATTGCCACTGTAATCCCTGCCTTCAGCATCTCCCCCACAGGTGCCACGCCGGATGCAAGATACATATTGGCAATGGGATTGTAGGAGACAGACACCTGGTTCCTTGCATAGGCCCTGATTTCCTCTTCCCCAATGGCTACCGAATGTACGGCCAGCAGGCCGGGACCCAGCAGGCCGGTTTCCTCGTAATGGCGGATGGCGCTCTTGCCGTTCCTTTCCCGGCTGATTGCATCATCTGTTCCTGTCTCAAACATATGCATCATAACAGGCGTGTCATTCCGGTCCGCATATTCCCTGGTCGCCCTAAGAAGCCCGGTACTGGCTCCCCATCCGGCTGCCGGGGCCAGCCATATACGGAACATGCCGTCCCCTTCAAATTCCTCCTTCAGGGCCGTTACATCCGCAAATACATCCTCCGGCTTTTCCACCAGTTCTTTTTTGCCGATATCCCGGTAGCCCCGGCCGTACACCATTCTGACACCCATCTCTTTTGCAATCGTGAGTTCCAGTTTACCCAGCCCTTTTACAGGCTGCAGCTGCATATAATCCGCCACCGTGGTCACGCCGCAGCGGATGGCTTCCGCCAGCCCAAGCCTTACGCCTGCCGCCACATGCCTCTCCCGGAGCACGGCTCCTGCCGGGGCCATGGACTTGGGGAACCATTCCTCCAGGCTCAGGTCGCTTCCCATCCCCTTCATGATATCCTGATACAGATGGGTGTGGGTATTGATAAGTCCCGGAAACAGATATCTTCCCTTTCCGTCCTTAAGCTCAATGTAAAGTTCCTTTGCCTTCCCCTCTATGTAAGCCCTGTCCCCCACATGGGTAATCACTCCGTCCTCGTAGAGGATGCCGCCATCCTCGTATATACGGTCCTGCCCATCCACGGTTATGATGTGCAGGTTATGGTATCCTTCTCTCACTGCAGCGCAACCTCCCTTACCAGCTTATTTGTGTAACCTCTGAAAAACCGGGAAAAATTACCGATTGTGAATGCTGCAATCAAGGTACCTTCCCTGACGCCGTATATGGTGTTCAGGAAAATAAGTGATACGATTACCGCCAGCACCACCAGGGAAACATCCACTGCGGTCTTCACATTGCCGTATTCCTTCTGGTACTTTACAGAGATAATCTTAATCAAAGCTTCACCGGGCATAAGAATCACATCCGCCGAAACCATGAACGCAATGCTCAGTCCAAAGAACATGCATCCGATAATGAGCACCACCAGCTTCAGCATATAGGTTTCAGGATGAAGTCCCCTTACAAGGAACATGTTGAAATCCACTGCAATGCTCAGGAAAAAGGTAGGAATCAGCTGCAGGAACTTGGACGCTGAAAAGCTCTTAAGGTCCACAATGAATTCCCCGATAAAAAACAATACATTCAGCAAAAACGTGTACATACCCAATGTCAGCAAGGGACATATCTGGGTCATGACATTGGTCAGGCTGCTCATTGGAGATGTACCTGTTCCTGATTTAATAATCAGGGAAATTCCCGTCCCCATAAAGAAAATTCCAATAAGAAGCATGATATAACGCCTGGTCATTTTTGAATCCTTTGCATAATTAGTACCATTAGACATAATTGAGTAACCTCCGCTTTCTTTTCATTTGGTTTGCGTTCAGCCTCCTGCTCGTTCCGGAATTTTCGCGCGGTACACATATATGTGTAATTCCGGAATCAGGCCCTTCGCCACGCCGGAGCAGGCTGGCCGGAAGTAGTCCATTTCCCGCCGGATTTCTAGAATAGTACGACCGGCAGGAATATGGTGTGAGTGTACACTCCTGTCTTTTGGAAAAATAATAGTAATCCGTGCATTCACCCCGTCCGTTTTCCCCTCCCAATTTTATTTTAGGACAAAAAAAACAACATAAGTCCATCGACCTTTGATAAAGAAAGGTCCACAAACTCATGTTGTACAAAATCAAGCCGAAGCTCTGCACTCAACTATTTACTCCACGATTATACCAATCCAGGAACAAAAGTCAATATTCTCATAAAAGAATATCGCTATATCACAATAAATCAGCTGGTTTTTAAGCATGTTGCACAAACCGTTTTCTCATTCACCCCAGTCATCCGCTGTACATTTTCCATTTGTCATAACACTTCAAACTCACAATCCAGCACAGTCTGATATATTTCCTCCGCTGACCGGCTCTGCTCCAGGTCGTGAATCAGAGCCGTTGTCTTCACCATGCGCATCAGCGTGACCACAGCAGGTATGTGCTCCTTCCCATCCTTGCTGGCCAGGCAGAATATGACCCGCGCCTTTTTCTCCCCAAATTCCACCGGCTCCCTGGTGACCAGAAGACTGAGGCTGGTCTTAAGGATTCCCTCCGCCCCCTTTCCGTGCAGAAGGGCAAAGGAGTCATCCGAGACAGCATAAAAGCCCTGCTCCTCTATGAATCCGAGCATATTGGAAACATAGGATTCCTCCACAAAACCGCGCTTTACCAGAAGCCCGGCGCTCATATGGACCGCATCCCGCCAGTCAGACACCTGGTCCGCCCTCATGATACAGTCAAACTTCAGGAAACTGCTGAAGCTCTTGGGGCTGTGAAATACTTGGACAGTCTGATATCCCAGCTCCTTCTTCACCACGTCCATCACCCTGGCCCTGGTATTCTCATCCAGGAACCCCAGTTTTTCCTCAATGGAATAATAGCTGGACAAAAGGGATTTCCTGGGTATGCCAAGCCGGTCCATGGCAGCCCTGTCCTCGGTCTGGAGTATGGGGTTCACCGTGAGGCAGGGCCTGGGCAGGCTGTTGTTAATGCGGATGGTGGACAGCACGTAATCAATGGCTGCCCAGTCCGGATAGGATGAAAGCTTATAAATGGGGAGTGTGTCCACAATATGAATCTGGTACTCGCTGAGCAGTGATTCCTTCAGCATGGTGGTGGTCCCATATCCATGGCCGCACACCAGCAGCACCTTCTTATAGGGGGTTCCCTTCATCCTGCGGATGCTGGCCATGAAGCAGATGGTCAGGTATACCAGCTCATCCTCATTTTCCAGATTCAGAAGCGTGTCCGTTTCCTTGCAGCACTGCTTCACAATGCTTAAGAACTGCTGCTCCTCAGGCCGCATAAGGGAGCTGACATTGTCGTGGATGTCCACATGGTTATTGATTCTCTGTATCAGGGGAATCATGTGGTTCAGCAGCCCTTCCACCAGGGTTGTGTCCTTGTCAAAGGGCATGTTCATCCGCCTGGACATGGCGGAAATCAGGGAAAACGTCACCTCCTGGGTGTGTACCGGGTCTACCTCCGCCGTCCCCCCCGCCATTTTATTGGTAAAGTCAAACATCTTTGCCATCATAGCCATATGTTCCCCTGACACAGGCTTTCCGATGATGGAGCCCAGCTTCTCCCCAAACCGCTCATACACCTCCCGGTCATAGTCCGGCATCACCGTAATATCCAGCGGATAGTCCTTGTCATGGAGGATGAACCACACCAGCACCACCACATTTGACATATACCACAGATAGGAACTGCTGGTCAGGGTACACTTAAGCTCCTCCAGCAGACCGTCCACCGCCATCACCACATTGGCAATGGAGACGCCCTCAAAGGCCTTATGGATGATATGGATGCAGTAAAATTCATAGGAGTTGTACTCTGTAAAAGGGTTAATTAGATATTCAATGTATTTCCTGAATTCCTGGTTCATCAGGGTGGTGCGCTTAAGCTTTGGCCCGGCCAGATAAAAATGATTGGAATACCCGATTCCCAATCCGTCCTTCTTAAGCCGCTCATCCAGAGCCGCCATGTCGTTCTTTACCGTGGAGCGCGAAACCCGGAACTGCCCGCTGAGCTGGTTGATTTTCAAGTCCTCATTTCTCATGAGCAGAATCAGAAGAAGGATAGACATCCGCTCCCTGCTGGTATAAACCACCTCGTTGCCGTCCTCCAGGCCCTTAAGGTCCAGGGACTGCGGATAGCGCAGCAGACCCTTGGAGTGTTTCTCTATCTCCGGCAGGCGCTCCAGGGATAATATGTCGTTAATCCGGTCCACATCATATCGGATGCTCCGCTCCGATATCCCCAGGACCCTGGCCATCTCCTTGTAAGTGGCCTCCCCATGCTCCTTCAGATACCGGATAATGTTAAGCATTCTCCCATTAAACATCTCATTCTTCTCCTGTCTGCATATGCAGACAAGAGGAGCGCTCCCCACTCCTCTTATCTGTTGTCATATGATATTTTTATATACTCCCCTGAAATCCATTATACCGGAATGTTTCCTGGGTTTACTGGAATGAATCGTGAATCTTCTTCATCACTGCGTCCGATTTCTTAATCAGGTCTGACACGCCCATTTTCAGGACTTTTTTTCCCTTGAAGCGGTCCAGTCCCTCCAGGGCCACATCATTGACCAGAACAACGCACACAGCCTCGTCAATATCCTTCTGCTTTAACTGGTTCTCCACGCCTGCACCGCCCTGAGTCTCTATCAGGACCTCCATTCCCAGCTTCTCGCCGGACAGCTTCAAAGCTTCAGCTGCCATATATGTATGTGCCACTCCCGACGGACACGATGTAATACCAACTACCTTCATTGTAAAATCCTCCTTTTGTTCATCTTTTATGATAATTCTGCCTTCAATCTAACCTGCCGTTCACTACAGTTCGTCAAATGTTATCTCATCCAGGTCATCCAGTTCCGCATCATTTCCAGCGGACTCTTCCACATAGTTCTTCTTAAGTAAGTTTACCATAAGTGCGGTCACAAATCCACCTGCCAGCACAGCAATAAAGTACCAGATACGCCCTTCCACCACAGGAAGCACGATGAGTCCGCCCCAGGGCGCATGGTTTAAGACACCTGCAAGAAATGGGATAATATTTCCCACAACAGCTCCCACAATCAGGGACGGGATTACCCTTAAGGGGTCGTTGGCCGCAAAAGGAATGGCTCCTTCCGTGATTCCCACGCATCCCATCAGGATGGCTGCCTTTCCTGCTTCTTTTTCCTCCACATTGTACTTCTTGGGGGCCAGCAGGGTAGCGATACCCATGCCGATAGGCGGTGTACAGATGGCCACGCCCACGCCGCCCATCAGGTAGGGAAGCGTATCCACCTGTGTCTGCGCAAAGAGGGTTGCAACCTTATTGACAGGGCCGCCCATATCAAAGGCAGTCATGGCTCCGAGTATGGATGCCAGAGGCACCTTGCCCACATCTCCCAGGCCGGACAGCCAGTTGGTGAGTCCGTTCATAATAGCCGCAATGGGTCCGCCGATTCCCCACACAATGATGCCGCCTGTCACCAGGGTGCCCACCAGAGGATAGATGAAAATGGAACCTAAGGTTTTCAGGGAAATCGGAAGCTTGATTTTCTTCAGTTCCTTTACCACAACGCCTGCAATCAGGCCTGCCGCCATGCCGCCAAGGAATCCTGCGCCCATTTCCTTGGCCAGATAAGCTCCAATCATACCGGGGGCCAGACCTGGTTTGTCGGCAATGGAGTAAGCGATATAACCGCCCAATACAGGGACAAACAGTGTCAGTCCGCCCAGACCAATCTGTGCCAGACCTGCCAGCCAGCCGGTTTCAGGTGTGGCTGCGCCGGCCGGATTCAGCATAACTGCCAGAGAGAAAAGGATACCGCCGGCCACAATAAACGGAATCATGTGGGACGTACCTGTCAATATATGTTTCTTTAAAATCTTCAGCTGCTCTTTCATTTTCTTACCCCTCCAGAACTTCTTCTAATATGGTGTACACCTGTTCCCTGGTGCTTCTTCTCAAAGACTCCCTGAACTCCTCATGCATAAGCCTTCTGGAGAGATTGGCCAGTATCTTTAAGTGTGTATCCCCTGCCTCGCTTAAGGGTACTGCAATGAGAATGATTAAATCCGCTGTCTCCCCTGTCTCCTCGTTCCAGACCACCGGTTCCTTGGTACGTCCGAAGCATACGCTGGCCTCCAGCACATGGTCGGTCTTCCCATGGGGAAGGCCCATGTCAAATCCCACGAAGGTAGGGGTAATGGCTTCCCTTGCCAGTACATCCTGGTAAAATTCCTCTGTGTCTGTAATTTTTCCGGCCCTGTACAGCTCCCCTGACAGGGTTCTTATGATATCCTTTTTACTGCCTTCCATATCGAATACGATACAGTTCTCATTAATTAACTTACTCATCCCTTGCCTCCTTCCGGCTCTTCCGGAATTTGTCTTTTCATTCTTTTTCCTGTTTGTCACTGGTGTTTGTTTCTTCTTAAGCGCTTAAGAAAATGTGTCCGGCACTGTTATGTTTAAGTCCTGTCTGTCTTGTGCCGTCCCTTACATGCATTATCATAATCCAGGACCGGCATTTTGAACAGATAGAAGATTTGCAAAAAATTTTTACACAAATAAACACCCCTGCTCCCTGCTTTGTCAGCGTCTTATCCAGCCGTTGTACCCCCGGTTGTCCATGCAATGCAGCGCCGCCTATGTAATACAATAACAGGGGCATGAAGGCGGATGTGGTTCCGCCTCATGCCCCTGTACCTGAAAATTCAGATGTGCAATTTCAAAAATTGTTTAATTTCAATGCCAATGTTGAACTCAAAGGTCCATGCAGATGCATCCCCCGTCCATGCAGTTTACGCCTCTTCAAACCCCACGGAATGAAGGAATCTGGCAAATGCCATCCGTCCATTTTCATCACATTTGTAGACGCCTGCATCCTCCAGGACCCGGGCAAACACATTTCCCACTTCCTCCTGCAGGATGGGCCACACATTATCCTTTGTCACCCGGACGCCTTTTTCCTGATACCCGGGCAGGAATTCCTCCACCCAGTCAGCGTGTTTCTCAAGGACTTCATCGCTGCGTATATCCCTGCCCTCCACCATATATTCTCCCAGCCTAGCCAGTTCCGTCTTAAGCCTGGAGGGAAGTACAGCCAGTCCCATGACCTCAATCAGGCCAATGTTCTCTTTCTTTATATGGTGCAGTTCCTGGTGGGGATGATATACCCCCAGCGGAAATTCCTCTGTCGTAATATTATTGCGCAGCACTAAATCCAGTTCAAAGGTATCATCAACCTTTCTGGCAATGGGCGTGATGGTATTATGGGGCTCTCCCTCTGTCTCAGCAAAGATAAATGCATCCTTATCCGTATAACCCCTCCATGCTCCCAGCACCACATCCCCCAGTTCTGTCAGTCTGTCCGGGTCTGCTGCCCGAAGCCGCAGCACAGACATGGGCCAGAACACAATGCCTGCTTCCACGTCCTCATACCCTTTTATGGAAAAATGCTTCTCTATGGGCGCTTTCGCCATGGCAAAGGTATAATGTCCGCCCTGAAAATGGTCATGGCTCAGGATGGAGCCGCCCACAATGGGGAGATCTGCATTGGAGCCCAGGAAATAATGGGGAAACTGCCTGATAAAGTCAAACAGCTTTCTGAATGCCGCCTTATCGATTTTCATAGGCACATGCTGTCCGTTGAACACGATGCAGTGCTCATTATAATATACATAGGGAGAATACTGGAATCCCCACGGGCTGTCATTGATGGTGATGGGAATGATTCTGTGGTTATTCCGGGCCGGATGGTTGGTCCGCCCTGCATATCCCACGTTTTCCATGCACAGCTGACATTTAGGATAGCCGCTCTGCCTGGCCAGCTTGGCCGCTGCAATGGCCTTTGGGTCCTTTTCCGGCTTGGACAGGTTTACCGTAATATCCAATGTGCCGTAACGTGTATCCGTGGTCCACTTCATATCCCTTGCAATACGGTACCTGCGGATATAATCGGAATCCTGGCTGAAGCCATAATACCAGTCCGTGGCCTTCTCAGGAGATTCCTCATATCGTTTCCAGAACTCCTTCACCACCTCATTGGGCCTCGGCATCAGACAGTTCATCAGCTTAGTGTCAAGAAGGTCCCGGTAGACCACACTGTCCTCCTTAAGCACGCCTGTCACGGCAGCACAGTCCAGAAGCTCCTTTAAAATGGCCTCCAGATTCCCGCTCTCAACCGTGCCCCGGGGCTCCTCATACTCATCCATCCCCATCACATCCAGAATCTGGTTCCTGGCATAGACAGCGTCCACCTCAGATATAAGCCCCTTATCCAGTCCATACTGTACCAATCCCTTAATCGCATCATGAACCATAGAATTACCCTCCCTGTACACTCTTTGCATCACACCGCAGTCTATTACAGCGGTTTTCTTTCATTATAGCCCTCGGCCCCGGGAACTACAATGCACTTTTTTACTTTTATACCCTTACTTTTCCTGCTGCAATCCGTTAAACGGAGCGGAAAAACCGGTTTACTCTTCCCACCAGAATACCGCCCAGCAGGCCAATCAAGGCCCCGGCCGCACACCCGGCCGTCAGAAGCACCGGCAGATACGAAAATACGCCAAAGGTATTCACCACAAAGGCTGCCATGAGAAACTGACCGATGTTATGGGCCACGCCCCCCAGTATGCTGACTCCCACCATTCCAAAGAGTCTGAATTTCCTGCTAAATGACATGACCGTCAGGCTCAGGGCTGTTCCTGCCAGGCCAAACAGGATGGCAGAAGGCGGCCCGAAAAGAATACCTGACAGAAGTATGCGCACCACGCTTATAAGGGCTGTTTCTTTTGTTCCCATACAGTACAGCCCCACCATGGTCACAAGATTAGCCAGCCCCAGCTTAACCCCGGGCGCTCCCAGATATACCGGCACCAGTGACTCCACATACCCCAGCACCAGGGCCAGGGCTGTCAGTATTCCGAAAAGGGCAGCATTTCTGGCAGACGTATGGGATTCTGTAACTTTCTTTTTATGATTAGGCATGTTCTCCTCCCGTCTTTATCATGGCATTCCATCCTTCACCAGTCCTCTGTCCTCCCTGGTCCGCAAAGCGGGGCGGTCAGACGGGCGCAATGATTTTTAAGGCATGCTCCAGGACAGGTGGCAGGGATTAAGTTATAAGCATACTACAGTATACCATGCCCAATCCAAATCTTCTACGCAAAATCTTCTATAGTGCCTGAATAAGGAAAGCACCCTGGACAATAAACAGCTTTTTTGCTAGAATTGAACCAATCAGGAAATACCTGACAAACGGAATAAACCGGGATGAAGCCATCATCACAGCTATGTCCGGCTGCATGGAACAGGGGTTTCCGGCAGCAGCCAGCCTGATCAAAATGCAATAACAGCGGACCAGCCATGGCAGGAATGAATTTCCACCGCTGCTTAAGGGAAAACTGATTGTATACCGTATCACATTGTGATAAAATAAACAATGTGCCCTATCCCATGCGCCGCGGTTATTCCGCCTCCGGGGCATACTATTATATTATCAAAGGAGTGTTTTCCATGAACAGAAATACCATCAGCGCCAATGCCAGAAGTCTGATAGGCATCGCGGTCATGGCAGTGCTGTCCTTAGCAGTGATTGCTGTATCAGACCCTTTGTATAAAGCCTTAAGAGGACCTGTAACCACAGCCAGTCCTGAGGTGCCTCTGGCCGACGGCATCTATACCCATGAGGCTGAACCGGACTCAAACGGTTTCCGTGACAGGACCACCCTCACCGTCTCCGACGGCATCATCGTATCCTGTGTCTGGGATTCCTTTAACAGTGACGGCGAAAGCAAGCAGAAGCTTTCCATGGAAGGCAAGTATATCATGACACCGGATGGTCCTGTCTGGAAAACCCAGGCAGACAGCGTCTGCCGGTATCTGATAGAACACCAGCGTCTGGCCGGCCTGGCTGGTGAGGATGGATACACCACCGACGCCGTGTCCTCAGTCAGCATCAATGTGTATCCATTTATGAACGGAGTGGAGGAATGCCTGCAACAGGCAGAAATCAAATGAAACTAGTACAAAAACGCGACCTGATTCTGGCAGCTGCCATTCTTCTGATTGCAGCTGCCGCCGTTGGCATCAACCACTTTATCCGCCGCGCACCGGCAGCCATTGCCCAGGTGTCTGTGGACGGGATTGTGGTGGAAACACTGGAGCTCAGTAAAGATACAGAGATAACTGTTACCTCATCCAACGGCGGCACCAACCACCTGATTGTAAAGGACGGGGAAATTTGGTGCAGCGATGCCAGCTGCCCTGACAAGGTCTGTGTCCATCAGGGAAAAAAGCACTTAAACAGCGATACTATTGTGTGCCTTCCCAATCAGATGATAGTAACCATAACAGGCGGGGACTAGAGCATGTTTAAAATGCCCTGATTTCCCCGCCTGCTTTTCATATCCTTTCAGCACGTTCCTTCAGCCCATAGCCTAAAACTTCTTGGCCGTTCCAACTCCGGCCAGAGCTGTCTTGATATCCTCAAAACTCATTCCGCCTACAGAATCAATGGTGGCAACCACAGCGCCCTCCACCAGGGGGCAGTCCACCATCTCCACCTTCTTTCCCTCAAACATCTCAATGACCATTTCCGTGGTCATGACAGCGCTTCCCAAATCCACCAGAACAAGAACCCCGTCATCGGAATACACAGACTCAATGGCTGCCTGTATCTTCTCAAAACTGGTTCCAAAGCCTCCGTCATCCATACCCCCGGCCGGCGCGATTTTTGCGCTGGGTGCCATGAGGGCGGTCAGCTCCACCACGCTCTTTGCCAGATTCTCACTGTGGGATACAATCACAAATCCTACCATATGTACTGCTGCTCCTTTCAGCCGGACCCCCTAGACAAGCCCCGCAATGACTTCCAGCATATAGGAATAAGAAGTTGCTCCCGGGTCCTGGTGCCCCAGTCCTCTCTCTCCCACATAGCTGGCCCGGCCTTTGGTCGCTACCAGGTCCTTGGTGTGCTCTGCACCGGCCCAGGCTGCCCTGACTCCGGCCTCCAGCACCTCCCTGGTGCTCTTTCCCTCTGCCGCCCCGTCTTTCATGGCGTTCAGGGAAGGAATCATGGCATCCAGCATGGTGGCTTCCTCCACAGTGGCCTTGCCTCTTTGTTCCACTGCCTGGACAGCCGTATCCATCATGGTCAGGAAATCAGCCATATCCATCTCTTCCTTTCCAGCCAGAGCCATGCCCGCCTTCATATAGGCCGAGCCATACAGGGGTCCGGAAGCGCCTCCCACAGTGGATACCAAAGTCATGCCCACTGTCTTTAAAATGGTCCCTATATCCTTTCCCTCCAGGGCAGGAAGCTTTCCCTCCACCGCTGCGAACCCCCGCGCCATGTTAATGCCATGGTCACTGTCGCCTATGGGCTGGTCCAGCTCTGTGAGATATTCCTTCTCGGCCTCCATCTTCAGACCGATAGCCTTGATGATTTCCAATACCTTTTTACTGTCTGCCATGATGACCCACCTTTCATTCCCTTTATTTATTCTAAGACCTCATAACTGCCTGTTACTTCCAGGCCGGCGTATCTGCAGGTGCATCCAAAAGCTCCTTGAGCTGGTCGTCCAGTCTCAGCAGCGAGATGGAAAATCCCTGCATCTCAATGGAAGTCATATACTCTCCCACAAAGGTCTTATAAACCTTAATTCCCTTTTCAGCCAGCACATCCGAAACCCTGTTATTGATGATGAAAAGCTCCATGAGGGGTGTTGCGCCGGCACCGTTAATCATGACAGCCACCTCGCGGCCTTCATAGTCAATGTCTCCCAGAATCTGTTCCAGAAGCATATCCGCCACCTGGTCCGCTGTCTTCATGGACTCCCTGTGGGTTCCAGGCTCGCCATGGATTCCGATGCCCACTTCCATCTCATCATCTGACAGCTCAAATCCCGGCTTGCCTGCCGCCGGAACCGTACATGGTTCAATGGCAGCCCCCATGGTGCGCACATTGTCGATTACCTTCTGCGCCACTGCATGGACCTCATCCAGTGAAGCGCCGGTTTCGGCCATGGCGCCTGCAATCTTATGTACAAACACGGTTCCGGCCACGCCCCTGCGTCCCACTGTGTACAGACTGTCCTTTACCGCCACATCGTCATTGGTTACCACATGCTTCACGGTAATGCCTTCCATCTCAGCCATTTCCGCAGCCATCTCAAAATTCATCACATCGCCGGTATAGTTTTTGACCACCATGAGTACGCCTGCGTCTGTGGCAATGGCCTTGATTCCCTCATAAATCTGGTCCGGGGTAGGTGATGTGAACACTGCGCCTGCCACAGCCGCATCCAGCATGCCGGTTCCCACATATCCGCCGTGAGCCGGTTCATGTCCGCTTCCGCCTCCGCTAATCAGGGCCACCCTGCCTTCCTTCTTATTGGCTCTGACCACCACGTTGCCGCAGTCCAGCTTTCTCAGATAACCCGGATACGCCTTAACCATCCCCTGTATCATCTGGTCTTCTACCAGCGCCACATCATTGATAAATTTTTTCATATTGCGAAAACCCCCTTCTATTTTATGGGCTGCGCCAAATGGGGCAGCAGCTTTCCAATTGGTTCATGAACCACGTAAAGCAGGGACCTGCGGCAGGAGCGCCGGACGGATTCATCTCCGCCCGTACATCTCCTCCGCATAGCCTCTGCCCTGCACTGTTTCCGTTACTCACCCAGACAGTTCATGTCGTTAAGTCCGCAGGTTTTGTCCTCTTCCTCCTCCACGCAGTTCATGTCGTTGAGTCCGCAGGTCTTATCCTCTTCCCCTTCCAGGCAATTCATATCATTGAGTCCGCAGGTCTTATCCTCTTCCTCGGTTATTCCGTTCATGTTATTAATGTCCAGTTTCTTCTCCATTTAAAGCCCTCCTTCTAATTCGGATGCCGCTCCATCCGGACCGCCATCCATTAACCTGCAGTAAGCCGGCCGCCGCCTGATGGCGGCTGCCGACTGACCGGTGTACTCCTGCTGTCTCAGAAGGAAACCCTGTTCCCGTCCCCTCTCCAGCCAGGAGCACACAACTATAGTACTTCCTTGGTGGCCACTATATCAACTCCCGTGCCTGCCACATCTGCCACGACCACATCTCCGATATGAATGGGAGCCTTGACGGTTACACCCTTTAAGGCCTTTACACACTGGAATATCTTATCCTTGGGTATATCCTCCCTGGTCTTGACAGACACCATGTCAGCCCGTCCGCCTTCCACCCTCACGGTGGAGGTAACGATTCGGGTCGGATTGGTCACTTCCTTGCGCGCATATATCTCGCCCTTCCTGCATGTGTATCCTGTGATGGTCTGGATTTCCCCGTTTTCCAATTCAACGGTCAGAGGACACCCCATAGGACAACCGATACAGATAAGTTCTCTTCTCTCCATGGTCTATGCCTCCTCTACCTTTATTGTAATCGTCTTAAGTCCGGGATGCAACATCAATTTTTCCTTCTGGAGCTTTATCTCCTCCATCTCTCCCGGCGCCATGACCGGGCGCTTTCTGTGCATCACCTGCTCATCATCAAAGTATACGCCGATATAGCAGTTTTTATAAACATTTCCCACACGGAAACGTACAATCTGGGTATCCTCCATGCGGTCCGGATGGATGGTGCAGGGAACCGTGTATCGTACTCCGTCCACTGCCCTCAGCTCAATCTCCCTGCCTTCCCCGGAACGACTTCCGTCCTTTACATATCTGGCTGCATTCTTGCCGGCTGCTCCCGCCTCCTCTGATACGAAATCCACCAAATCATGGACATGGAGCACGTTGCCACAGGCAAATACGCCTTCAATATTGGTTTCCAGGCTTTCATTCACAACCGGTCCTGACGTAACCCGGTTCATCTCCACTCCCATTCCGTTTGACAGCTCATTCTCAGGAATCAGGCCCACGGAGAGAAGCAGGGTGTCGCAGGTATAATCCTCCTCGGTTCCCGGTATGGGCTTACCCCTCTCATCCACGGCAGCCAGGGTGATACCTTCCAGGCGCTGCTTTCCGCGTATATCAACCACGGTGTGGCTCAGCTTAAGCGGTATGCCGTAATCATCCAGACACTGCACAATATTACGTTTCAGCCCTCCTGAATAGGGCATCAGCTCCGCCACCACCTTTACCTTGGCGCCCTCTAACGTCATACGCCTGGCCATGATAAGACCGATGTCGCCGGAACCCAGGATAACCACTTCCCTGCCCGGCATAAAGCCCTCCATATTGACCAGACGCTGGGCGGTTCCCGCCGAAAAAATGCCGGCAGGCCGGTAGCCCGGTATGTTAAGCGCCCCTCTGGAACGCTCCCTGCATCCCATAGCCAGTATCACAGCCCTGGCCTGTATTTCAAACAGTCCCTCTTCCCGGTTCATAGCCGTAACCACCTTATGGCGGCTGATATCCATGACCATGGTGTTTAATTTATATTCAATGTTCCTCTCATACACCTGTTCCTCAAACCTGGCGGCATACTCAGGACCTGTCAGCTCCTCCTTGAATGTATGAAGGCCGAATCCGTTGTGGATGCACTGGTTTAAAATGCCTCCCAGTTCCTTATCGCGTTCCAGGATTAGGATGCTCTCTACTCCGTTATCCCTGGCCGCTACAGCTGCAGCGAGACCCGCAGGACCGCCGCCGATTATGACAATATCATATTTCCTCATCTCAAGCGCGCCCCTTTCTATATTCTGTCCTTATTGGTTCCCACTACAAGCTTCGAATCCCCGCCGGCTTTTGTAATCTCCGTCATGGGAAGCCCCAGCTCACGGTGAAGCAGTTCCATGGACCTGGGTGTACAAAAGCCTGCCTGGCAGCGCCCCATTCCAGCCCTGGTCCTGCGCTTGATGCCGTCCAGGGAACGGGCCCCCAGCGGCCTGTGGATGGCGTCCAGGATTTCTCCCTCGGTGACCATTTCACAGCGGCAGATGATATTGCCGTAAGCAGGATTCTTTTTAATCAGCTCCGCCTGCTCCTCTTTGGTAAGGGTATCCGGATCCAGAATGCCCTTGCGGCTGCCGTTAAACTGCGGATTTGGCTCCAGGCCCAGCTTATCCTTAAGAATTCCTGCCACCATCCTTCCGACGGCCGGACAGCTGGTAAGTCCCGGTGACTCGATTCCCGCACAGTCCACAAATCCCGGCGCATCCTCCAGTTCCTTTATAATAAATTCATGGTGGTCCTCATGGGCCCTGAGTCCTGCAAAGGATGTGATGACCTGGCGCATGGGAAGGTCCTTTACATTCATGCCTGCTTTTGCAATCAGTTCATCCAGTCCCTCCCTTGTGGTGGCCGTGGCCTCCTTATCCTCAATATCAATGGCTGTGGGTCCCACAATCAGATTTCCATGGACCGTGGGCGATACCAGGACTCCCTTTCCATATTTTCCCGGAAGGGCAAATATGGTGCGGTTTACATGGTTTCCCGCACTCTTATCCAGCAGGCAGTAGTCTCCTCTTCTGGGGGTAATGTGTATCTTTGTCTCACTGACCATATTGTGGAACCGGTCGGCATGGACACCTGCCGCATTGACCACATACCGGGTCTCATACACACCCTGGCTGGTTTCCAGTGCCCATCCGTCCTCTATTCTGCGGATATTCGTCACCTCAGTGTTAAATTTAAAATCCACGCCGTTGGTATAAGCATTTTCAGCCAATGCAATGTTTAAATTAAAGGGACATACGATGCCTGCCGTAGGTGCATAGAGAACGCCGGCCACCTCATCTGTCAGATTGGGCTCCATCTCCTTAATCCTTGCCTTATCCGTGATGATTTCCATATCCTTTACACCGTTCCTGACCCCGCGTTCATACAGAGCCCTGAGGTCCGGCATGGACTCTTCATCCAGACATACCACAAAGGAACCGCATGGATTGAATGGAAAATCCAGTTCCCTGGCCAGTCCAGGCATAATCTGGTTTCCTTCCACATTCAGCTTAGCCATGAGCGAACCTTCCGCTGCGTCATATCCGGCATGGACAATGGCACTGTTGGCCTTGGAGGTGCCGCAGCACACATCCTCCTCCCGTTCCAGGACACAGGCCTTCACCTTATACCTTGACAGTTCCCTGGCAGATGCAGCGCCGGACACCCCGGCCCCGATTATTATTACGTCATACATATGTTTTGTTCCCTTCCTTCTTTTTTTGTGAAGATGCCGAATCAGCCCGGCATCTCCCTGCCGCCGCCCTCACCGGGCCGGCCTTTTATTTAAATCCGCCGGCCTGGTTTTAACACAGCCAGCCAGGGCGGCCAACATTCAGCCCCGAAGGGTTAAAAAGCGGAGCAAACAAGGCGTGTTTCCACACCTATTTGCTCCGCTCTCATCTCACGCAATCAATATTCAGTTAAGGATACATGTTACATCCACGGAATTGCCTGATATAATAAGGCTGCCACAACTGCGCCCACAACCGGTCCGATGATAACCACCGGTGCATAGCCCCAGTTGGAATCTCCCTTTCCCTTAATAGGCAGAACAGCATGGGCCAGACGCGGCCCAAGGTCACGTGCAGGGTTAATGGCATAACCGGTCAGACCGCCCAGGGACATACCGATTGAAACAATGATTCCGAATACAAGCAGCTTATCCACGCCTGGTGCAATGCCGGATACCTGGCCGATGCCTTTGATTGCGAATACAAGCACGAATGTACCAACTGCCTCGCTTAAAATGTTGCGTCCCATGTTAGGAACAGATGGTCCTGTACAGAAGGTGCCCAGCTTGGTTGCCGCTGACTCGGTTGCGTCATACTGGTCTTTGAACAGAAGATACACAATGACAGCGCCCACAAAGGCACCGGCAAACTGTGCAACAATGTATCCGGGAACAAGTCCCCATGACATGCTTCCATCCACTGCCAGGGCAATGGTCAGCGCCGGATTAAAATGCGCGCCGGACGCAGCGCCAAAGATAAATGCGGGCAGCATAACCGCAAGGCCCCATGCAAAGGTAATCTGGATGGAACCAGCACCCTTCATGCCCGACTTATTGAGTGTCACGTTCGCTACAACGCCGTCACCTAAAATGATAAGTATCATGGTCCCCAAAAACTCTGCTATATATGGTAACATATAAAAACCCCCTTATCTTTAAGGCATGGCCCCGGCCCCTGTGCCGAAAGGTCTACGGATGCCGGGCAGCCATGCTCAATCACATCGTTTCATACCCATATCTGACTAATCTTCTTTTGCCCATCCGTAAGAGCATTTTACAGCCTTGTTCCAGCCAGTCACCATCCCGTTTCTCTTCTCTTCGGAAATCTCCGGAGTGAAGGTACGGTCAATCGCCCAGTTCTTGATGACCTCTTCCTTGTTAGCCCAGTATCCAACCGCCAGACCTGCCAGATAAGCAGCGCCCATAGCCGTGGTCTCCACGCACTGAGGACGGTTCACCGGCGCATTAATAATGTCTGCCTGGGTCTGCATCAGATAGTTGTTTGCGCTTGCTCCGCCGTCCACCTTAAGGGCTGCCAGCTCAATGCCGGAATCCGCCTTCATGGCCTGGAGCACATCATTGGTCTGATAGCACAGGGAATCCAGTGTGGCACGGATAATGTGGTATTTGTTGACGCCGCGGGTAATACCCACGATGGTGCCTCTGGCGTACTGGTCCCAATGGGGGGCGCCCAGTCCTGTAAATGCAGGCACCACATAGCAGCCGTTGGTATCCTTTACCTTCTTGGCCATGTACTCGGAATCCGGCGAGGAATCTATGATTCTCATTTCATCCCGCAGCCACTGGATAGCCGCACCGGCAACAAAGATGGAACCTTCCAGAGCATAATTCACTTTGCCGTCCAGTCCCCAGGCAATGGTGGTAACCAGGCCGTTCTTGGAGAATACCGGCTTCTCGCCTGTGTTCATCAGCATGAAGCAGCCGGTTCCGTATGTATTCTTTGCCTCGCCCGCATTGAAACAGGTCTGGCCGAAAAGCGCTGCCTGCTGGTCGCCTGCCGCCCCGCCAATGGGGATTGGGCCGCCAAAGAACTGGGGGTCGGATTCGCCGTATACACAGCTGGATGGTTTGGCTTCCGGAAGCATGCATTTCGGAATGTTTAACTCTGCCAGTATCTCATCATCCCACTGCAGGGTGTTGATGTTGAACAGCATGGTACGGGAAGCATTGGAGTAATCAGTTACATGTACTCTTCCCTTTGTCAGTTTCCAAATCAGCCATGTCTCCACGGTTCCGAACAGCAGCTCCCCTTTTTCTGCACGTTCCCTGACTCCTTCCACATTTTCCAGTATCCATCTCAGTTTTGTTCCTGAGAAATAAGCATCAATCACAAGTCCTGTCTTGGCACGGAAGGTATCGACCAATCCTTTATCCTTCAGTGTATCGCAGTACTCGGAGGTTCTGCGGCACTGCCACACGATTGCATGGTATACGGGCTCCCCAGTCTCCTTATCCCATACAATGGTGGTCTCACGCTGGTTGGTAATGCCGATGGCGGCAATATCCTCTGCGGTAGCCCCGATTTTGGACATGGCCTCCACTGCAACGCCTAACTGTGTGGACCAGATTTCATTGGCATCATGCTCTACCCAACCTGGCTTCGGGAAATACTGAGTAAACTCCTTCTGAGCAACGCTGCACATTTCCCCCTTCTCGTTGAACAGGATACACCTGTTGCTTGTCGTACCCGAATCCAGTGCCATTACATACTTTGCCATAAAAAACCCTCCTTCTTGTTGTTCTGATACATACCATATGTATCATTTATACATAAACCCATTTTCCTTCCCCAGGAGAACGGACTTAAGTTTCCTCATCTACATCAGCCATACTTTCTGATTCGTGGTCGATACGGATATGGCCCCGGCTGAAAGGGCGGCCATCACGTCTTCCTTGTCTGATATAAGTCCCCCCGCTATGACAGGCACCTTCACCAGCCTGCACACCCTGCGTATCACCTTGGGCATGAGGCCCGGAAGTATCTCTATGATGTCGGGCCTTGCCACGCTCATCTGTTTCTCAATGTTTTCAAATGCCATGGAATCCAGTACAAAAACCCTCAGTGTAGTATATAAGGACAACTCCCTGGCCCGTTTAATCAAAGCCGGTTTTGTTGAGATGATTCCGTCTGCACTGGTATTATTCCTGATAAAATCCACTGCAACCTCTTTGCTGCTGAGTCCGGTTATCAGGTCGATATGTACCATGGCAACTTTATCTGCATCTTTAATCTGTCTGACAATGGCGCTGATATTACAGATATCCCCAAAGAGGATGAACACTACCTTAATCTCATCTCTTTTGCAGCAGGCGTCAAGGCCATCCATGTCCTTTACCGCTGCTATGACTGGATTGGCCTCAATCAAATCATACAGTTTCTGATTCATCGGTATCACCCCCTCACACGATTTTACCAATAAAAAAGAGCATAGTTCTAAATCAACATTTCTGTCGTTTTACTATGCTCTCATCATCTCAGCAATTTTATTTGTCTTTCTTTACCTGTTTCCAATATAGCACATTGCACATATAAATTCAATAGAAGAATTTTATTTCTCACACAATGTACATTTTTTTACCAATTTGAGCACTTTTTTCATTCATATTTAACAACTTTTTAACGTGTTTTTACCATTTTTTAGTTATTATTTTAACAAAGTGACGATTTCATCCATGGTCTTGCTACCCATAACAATCCTGCTGTCATTCATAATCATCATGGGCACCCGCTTAATATCATACTCAGCCACCAGGTCATCGTAAAGGGCTGCATCTATCATCTCAGCCTCAATATTCGGATTCAGAAAAGCAATCTGCTGGCAGGCCGTCACCACCAAAGGGCAGTGATGGCAGGCAAGGGACACGCATATCTTGATATTCGTCTTCTTGTCCAGCCGCTCAATCTTTTTCCTGGTTCCTTTTGGCACTTCCTGCCCGGGTCCTGCCAGGTTATAGATGGCCAGCACAAAGGAATTGATTTCCTTTCCTCCCGGCACTCCGTGAAAAGCAGCCCTGCCATAGGTCCCATCCTTGTAGAGCCCGGTTACAGGCAGCCATGCTGTATTCAGTTCAGGCACCTGGTCCGCCTCGCCGGGACCGTATAGCTCAAGCCCCAGTTTCGGGCTCAGGGAGACAATGACCCTGAGAAAGGAGGCCATTTCCCGGTCCTTTTCCCCGGATAAATCCACCACTGCCCTGATTGTCACCGGTTTCTCCATCCTGCCGAAGATACCGGCCAGCTGTTCCTTAAGCCCCTGGTCCACCAGGCTGCTTTCTCCGGGAATCGTATTTAAATCAATCGTAGCATCCACCTCCCTACAGCATCCCCACCAAGTCCAGGCTGGGCGTCAGTGTCTCTTCTCCCGGTTTCCATTTGGCGGGACACACCTGGTCTCCATGCTCCTCCACAAACTGGGCAGCCTGGACCTTGCGCAGCAGTTCCTCTGCATTCCGGCCGATTCCCATATCATGTATCTCATACGCCTTAATCTTACCTTCCGGATTCAGGATAAAGGTTCCTCTGAACGCCTGTCCTTCCTCCTCATCCAGCACGCCGAACTCCCTGGCCAGCTTCCCGGCCGGGTCCCCCAGCATGGGATAATGTATTTTCCGGATGGTTTCCGAGGTATCTGCCCACGCCTTATGGACAAAATGGGTATCCTCCGACACGGAATAAATCTCACATCCGGCCGCCTTAAATTCCTCATAATAATCAGCCAGGTCCCCCAGCTCCGTAGGACATACAAAGGTAAAATCAGCCGGGTAGAAAAAAAATACAGACCAGTGTCCCAGGGTGTCCTCCCTGGTCACATCCATGAACTTCCCCTGATAAAAGGCCTGTACCCTGAATTCCCCGATGGTTCTGTTAATCAGATTCCCCATAACAATGCTCCTTTCTCCAATTGTAAAGACAACAACGCCAGTTTTCCGGTGAATAAACTGACTTTTCTGATATCAATTTGATTGTAGCACAAGTTTTTAGAGAGAACAAGGGGTACGCAGCCGGGTTCTTTGTCAGCGTCCTCTGCGCATTTCCCGTATCAGCTGTTTTGTTTCCCTGTCCACGCGGAAGGACTCTGTGATTTTCTGCAGAGCTTTATTGTAGGTCCAGTCATCCAGGCTGCTCTGCTTTAAGTATTTCATCACCTGGTCCGGAAATTTGACAAAATAAACAGAAACAGCCCAGGCCACTGCCATTCTGGCATAGTATCCGGTATGATGGATGCCGTCCAGCAGTGTCAGGGCACGGTCCAGATGGTCCTGGTCCGCGTAATGGGATAACAGCATGACGGTTCCAAACCGCAGGTCGTATTCACGGTCCGACCGGAAATAGGGCAGGATGAACTGCCAGACTTCTTCCTTGTAACGGCTGGTGATTTTAAGTGAGCCGCAGAAGATATCGCATACAGCCCAGTTATTGATAGCCGGGACAAAGCCGGTTATGTATTTCCTGGCAGTGTCCCAGTCGCGGCAGCCTCCGCAGATACACAGCCCCCAGATTATCATCTCGTCATAGAGGACGCCCTCTGCTCCCTGGCCGTTTTCCTTCCAGGCCTCTGACACCTCTTCTATGTATTCCTGCCATCCGTTCCTTTTTAAGTCCTTTGCGATTCCCCGGAGTACGGGCGTGCGCACTCCCGCTATGCCGGTGATTCCCGGCAGAAGACGGCTGTGGAAGTCCCTGTATTCCGGGTCGGATGCTTCCTCCAGTCTTTTTCTTACGGTTTCCCGTATGGTTTTATTCTCTGACATTTTTCCTCCCCGTTTAGAATTCTAGAGCAGAAATTCGCTGAGCACAAAATTGCTTACGTCCATTCCCCATTCGGTCAGTGATATCCGGACGCCCTCGCGTTTTAAGAGGCCGTTGGCAATAAGCCTCTCTATTACAGGGCCGTATATGCTTTCTATTTTGACTCCGAACATGGATACGAAGTCTATCTCTGATACGCCTCTTGTCATGCGCAGGCCCAGAAACATAAATTCCTCCATCTGGGCTTCCCTGGTCAGTTCCTCCACCGGGCCCCTGAGAGAGGACAGGGCTGAGGCTCCACCTTCTTGGGAAAAATCCAGGTGCAGATAGGTATCTAAATCCCGTTCATTGGAGAAACGGGTCCCGTTCATGCAGGATGAGGAGCCAAGTCCCAGTCCCAGATAGGAAACTCCCCTCCAATAGCCTGTGTTGTGCAGGCACTCCCTGCCCGGCTTGGCGTAATTGGATATCTCATAACGGCCGTATCCCTGTTCCTCCAGATATGTCCTGGTAAAATGATATATGCGGTTCTCTGTCTCCTCATCCGGAAGGGGGGGATAAAGAGCCGCTCTTTTTCTGGGGACGGTATTTGACTCCAGGCGGCCGCCCCGGGGATGCAGAAAGCAGACATCGTCTGTTTTAAGACCAGTCTCCTCCCCTTCCCTCTTTCCGTAGCGGTCCCAGAAAGGGGTTCCCTCCTCCACAATGAGACTGTATGCGGATATATGCTCCGGCTTCAGCATAGTCACCTTTTTAAGGGTATTCTTCCAGCTCTCCAGTGTCTGGCCCGGAATGCTGCTCATCAAATCCACATTTACGTTGGTGAACCCGGCCATGCGGGCGCACTGGTAACTCTTCAGGAATTCCTCAAAGGTATGAATCCGCCCCAGGTCCTTAAGCTCCTGGTTGTCCGCAGACTGAAGGCCAATGCTCAGCCGGTTGATTCCCGCCGCACGGTAGATGTGAAGCTTATTCTGAAGCAGGGTGCCGGGATTGACCTCAATGGTAATCTCCGCCTCTGCTGCTATGTCAAAATTTTTGTTCAGGGCCTGCATGATGTCCCGGATAAGACACGGTTCCATAACAGAAGGAGTGCCTCCTCCTATGAACACGGTCTTGACCTGGTATTCACGGCAGCAGGCACCCTGGACTTCTATTTCCCTTATTAGTTGTTCGGTATAAGCCTCCTGGACAGACGCCAGCGCCCTGAAGGACAGGAAATCGCAGTAAAGACATTTCCTGGCGCAAAAGGGCACATGGACATACAGCTCCAGGGGCTTCCTCTGTAAGCTTGTCATGTTATGATTTATCCCACCTATTTATTCGTCATCCAGCTTCAGCACACTCATAAATGCCTTCTGCGGAATCTCTACATTTCCAATCTGGCGCATGCGCTTCTTGCCTTCCTTCTGCTTTTCCAGCAGCTTTCTCTTACGGCTGATATCACCGCCATAGCATTTGGCCAGCACGTCCTTGCGCACGGCCTTCACTGTCTCCCTGGCAATAATCTTGCCGCCGATGGCTGCCTGAATCGGTATCTCAAACAGATGCCTTGGAATCTCGTCCTTCAGCTTCTCACACATCTTTCTGCCCCGTTCATAAGCAGAATCGGCATGTACGATGAAGGAAAGGGCATCCACCTCTTCACGGTTCACCAGGATGTCCAGCTTCACCAGGCTGGAGCGCTCATATCCCTTGAGCTCGTAGTCAAAGGAAGCATATCCTCTGGAGCGGGACTTGAGGGCGTCAAAGAAATCATAGATGATTTCATTTAGGGGCAGTTCGTATTTCAGAAGGGCGCGGGTGGTCTCGATGTATTCCATGCCCAGATAATTGCCTCTGCGCTCCTGGCAGAGTGTCATAATTGAACCTACGAATTCTGTGGTTACCATGATTTCCGCACTGACAATCGGCTCCTCCATGTACTCGATTTCCGTGGGGTCCGGAAGGTTGGAGGGATTGGTCAATTCCATCATCTCACCCGTAGTTTTGTGCACCCGGTATACAACGCCCGGGGCCGTGGTCACCAGGTCCAGGTTGTACTCGCGCTCCAGACGCTCTTCTATGATTTCCAGGTGCAGAAGCCCCAGAAAACCGCAGCGGAATCCAAAGCCCAGGGCAATGGATGTCTCCGGCTCGTAAAACAGGGAGGCGTCATTGAGCTGAAGCTTTTCCAGCGCATCCCTTAAATCATTGTACTTGGCCCCGTCCGCCGGATAGAGGCCGCAGTATACCATGGGCGTAACCTTCTTGTAACCCGGAAGGGGTGAGGCGCAGGGGTTGTCCCTGGACGTAACGGTATCGCCCACGCGTGTATCACGCACATTTTTGATGCTGGCAGTGATATAGCCTACCATGCCGGCGCTCAGTTCTTCACATGGAATAAACTGGCCTGCGCCGAAATACCCCACCTCCACCACATCCTCCTCAGAACCCGTGGCCATCATGCGGATGGGGGTTCCCCTTCTCACGGTTCCCTCCATGATGCGGCAGAAAATGATGACTCCCTTGTAGGAATCATAGGTGGAGTCAAAGATAAGGGCCTTTAAGGGTGCCTCAGGGTCGCCTTTTGGAGCTGGTATCTTATGGACAATGGCTTCCAGCACTTCTTCTATATTAACCCCTGTTTTCGCTGAAATGTGAGGGGCGTCGCCGGCATCCAGACCAATGACATCCTCAATTTCCGCTGCCACCCGCTCCGGCTCCGCGCTGGGAAGGTCGATTTTATTGATGACCGGAAACACATCCAGGTCATGGTCCAGGGCAAGGTATACGTTGGCCAGGGTCTGGGCCTCAATTCCCTGGGAGGCATCCACCACCAGTATGGCGCCGTCGCAGGCTGCCAGGCTTCGTGATACCTCGTAGTTAAAATCCACGTGTCCTGGGGTGTCTATCAGATTGAAAATGTACTCATTTCCATCCTGGGCCTTATATACGGTACGGACTGCCTGGGACTTAATGGTGATTCCCCGCTCCCGCTCCAGGTCCATATTATCCAGAACCTGCTCCTGCATCTCACGGCTGGTGAGAAGCCCTGTTTTCTCAATAATACGGTCAGCCAGGGTGGACTTGCCGTGGTCAATGTGTGCTATGATGCAAAAATTGCGAATTTTACTCTGGTCAACTGTTGGCATGCTTTATCCTCTTTCTGTGGTATTTCTTCACTGGAAACGTGCGTGTATCCCTATGGCAGACGCTTCCTTTGCTTACTGAATTATACTATCTTTTCTATTTCCTTGCAACACCATATCCAAAAGTTCTGACAGGGGCTCCATGGCGTTTAATGCCTCCTGGTACGTGTTTGTCTGGGCTCCCACCTCAATCAGGCTGGACTTGGGACGCAGGTGCTCATTGTAGCGCAGTCCCTTAAGGTATATCTTGCGGGTGAAGCCGGGATAATAGGCAGCGGCTCCCAGCTGCATCTGAAGACTGAAGGCCAGGTTATCCTCCCGGTAGGGATTTTGCAGATACTCTATGGGGCCCTCCGGCGTCTGGCTCAGACCGTTGAAGAACATAATCTGCGCCGTATCCCGGCCGTCCACCTGGGTAACCAGGTGCAGGTTCTCCCCCACCCCATCCCTGTGGATATCCAGCACCACTTCAATGGAGGGATTCTTCTGAAGTATGCCTGTAATGCCGTCCAGGGCGTAATTATATGCCTTGCTCCGGTCCAGCTGGCCGTTTTTCAGGTCATAAACCGATTTGTCGTGGTATACATTGTATCCCTTGGCCTCCAGAAGCCGGGTCAGGTAATCCCCCACTCCCACCACGGTCTGTCCCGGACCTGAATCCTTATAGGCTTCCTGGGAATGGGTGTGGTATATAAGTATCTGGGGTTTGGAGTCATCGCCCTTCATGGTCATGTCCCGGCCCAGCAGGTCCTTTGCATTCATAAGGTCGCGGCCCGCTGTAGTAGAAGTATGGATGCTGTAAAAATGTTTTATAAGAAAATCGTAATCCATCAGCTGTTCCAACACATATGTACTGCCGGTAATGGGACGCTCCAGAGTTCCTGTGATGGTCTCCAGGGACTGGTTTGCACCCTGGAGTCCGGCTGCACCCATACCGCCTGTTCCGGCGGCCAAATCCCGGCCCTGGGCACCGTCTGCCCCTGAGGCTCCTGTTCCTGAAACGCCTGCTCCGGCAGGGCCAGCTGTGCCTGTGCCCGGACCATATCCCATCCCTGCTTCTCCTGAAGCCAGGATGCCAGATTCCTCCGGGGTCTGCTGGCCGGATTCTTCATTGCCGTACCAGGCGAGATACTGGTGTTCTTCATAAAATGTTTTTACTGCATTGTATTTGCGGTAAGCAGGGTCAGGGTCATTGGTTCCCTGCCTGCTTCCCCAGGCATCTGACCACAGGCCTGATTCCCAGGCATTATCCTCCGGATGGGCCTGGCTCCAGATGGCTTCCACCAGCCACTGCCCTCCTGCGCATATCATATCCCTGTAATCATTTTTTGTTATGCTTGCGGCGCCCCGGCTTACATACCGGCCGCACAAAAGCAAGAGCAACATAAGGACCGTGCCGGCCAGAAACCGGCGTACGAGCCGGTCCACGCCTCCACGTCTTATTCTCATCAATTCATTCACCTGTCATCATACTATTATTATGATATGCAGGGATGTGAAGGATATTGCTTGTTTCGTAAAACCCCCTATGGAAAAACAGCCTGGTGTATGCCCTCGGATATAGTATAGCTCAGCTGCTTCACAGACTGGTCAATGTCCGGCGGCGTGACGTAAAGAGGACCAAATTCCGGTTCCAGCAGTTCCCGTATAAGCTGATACTGGCCATCCGGGTCCATTTCCTCAATCCAGCTGCCGGTTCCCCTGGTACCCTCGTTCTCTGCCAGCACTCCCACAAGGGCGGACACTGTGTCGTGTACTATGGCGGCGGCTCCCACTACGGTGGGCACCCCAATGGCCATTACCGGCACGCCCAGGCTCTCCCTGGTCAGGCTGTGGCGGTGATTCCCAACCCCGGAACCGGGATGGATTCCCGTATCCGTAAGCTGGATGGTAGTCCCCAGACGCCGCACGCTTCTGGCCGCCAGAGCATCAATGGCAATAATCAGGTCCGGATGGGTTTCATGTATGATTCCCTTTAATATCTCCGCAGTTTCCATGCCGGTCTGCGCCATGACACCGGGCGCTATGCCGCTGACAGCGGGAAGCTTCCTGTCCCTCAGGAATGTATTTCCGTACTGTCCGTCCAGATGTCTCGTCACCTGCAGGTTATCCAGTACCCTTGGACCCAGGGAATCCGGGGTGACGGAGTCATTTCCCAGTCCCACCACCAGGACCGAAGGCAAATCCTCCTCCCTGTACCCAATCATTTCCGTCATAAGCCTGCGTATCTGGTGGGCCAGTTCTTCCGATATCTCACTGTGGTAATCCTCGTCCGCCTTGGACAGACGGTCCGCCTCCAGGGTCAGGTAGGTTCCTCTGGGTTTTCCCATTGATTTGGCCCCCTGCTCATTCAGTATCTTTACTTCGGTCAGCTTAAGGCCGCTCTTTTGATGATGCCATTCCTTCAGCCGGACGCCGGATACGTCCCCGCCTTCCCCCATGGAACTCTCCCGCTGTTCCAGCGCCAGGTCCGTCCTCACCTGGAACGTACCTGCCGCGGCTTCATTGACAGCATTGACAGCTGCATTTTCCTCCATATTCATCCACCTCTCATATCATTCTCCTATCAGTTTCTGCGATTATGGCCGGAAATATGTATGTGTGAAGCAATTCAGCCATGCCAAATCCCACATGCCAAATTTCTTCAAATTTTAGCCAAATATGACTTGACATTCCGGGTCAGATTAGCTAGAATACAATAGTATGTTTACATTGAACTGTCCGTGTCCAGGCTTTGATGGAAAACACAAAGATAATAATATTAAAGAACGGAGGTGTATTTCATTGGCTAACATTAAATCTGCAAAGAAGAGAATCTTAGTAAACGAGACTAAGGCTGCAAGAAACAAGGCGATTAGATCCAAGGTTAAAACTGCAATCAAGAAGGTTGACGCTGCTGTTGCTTCTGGGGACAAGGCTGCTGCCCAGGCTGCACTGCTGGCTGCTACTACCGAGATTGACAAGGCTGCCACCAAGGGAGTATATCATAAGAATAATGCTTCCCGCAAGGTATCCCGTTTATCCAAGGCTGTTAATTCCATCGCTTAATTCATAGAGATATTCACTGTTAAGGAATTTCAGACACTCTTCCTTCCGGACCAACCCACCGGAAGGTTTTTTTATGCCCTGAATATGCTCCTTAGCCATGTAACCCATTTTACATGGTGCATAAAATGCTGATTCCGGCCCATACTATCATTGAGGTGATAGATATGGCATCCTATGTTTCCCCGAAAATTCGGGACAAATTCGAAACCCTTTCCGTCGACCTGAAAAACTGCATCCTGGAGCGAAATGTGCACCTGGAGACATTGCAGGACCTGATTAAGGTTCTGGATGAAATCGTGAAAGAGGGCAGCTGACAGCAGTCAAAGGAGGCAGAATCATGAATCATACCATGAATCAGGATACGGCAGAAAACGCAGAAAACAGGGACTGTTCCAACGATACAGACCATGTGAGGAAAGACAAGGGCTCTTATGCAGAGCCCCTGCCTGAATCGTTCAGGCCGCGCCGTGACGGCCCCGGCGGAGAATAGGGCTTTTAAAAAAATCCCAGACAGATAAGCGTTTTCCTGCTTTCCCTGTCTGGGATTTTTCGGTCTTCTTCCAACTCTGATGTTGTAAGCTATCTGACGTACTTAATATAGGTGAGCGCAGCCTCCAGACATCCCTCCACGCCGGCCAGTCCGCTGTTAAGGCAGATATCGTATGCATCCATATCTCCCCACTGTGTGGTGGAATAATATTCATGGTAAGCCTTGCGCTTCTTGTCCACTGCCAGGATGCTGGCCTTGGCCTCTTCTCTGGAAAGCCCGGGATTCAGGGACATGATACGTCTGATACGGTTTTCCATATCCGAAAATACAAAGATGTTGATGGCATCCGGAAGTATGGCATCTGCACAGCGCCCCACAATGACACAGGGACCTTTCTCATTCAGGTTACGGATGACGGTTGCCTGAGCCGCGTAGATTCGCTGGGTCATGGCAATCTGGTAGTCCGGCGGGACCTGCCGCGGTGAATAATTATCTAAATCCGGGTCCACTTCATCGTTGGCCTCCAATACGGAAGTCTCAATATTCCCTTCCTTTGCAATCATGGCAATCAATTCCTTATCATAAAAAGGAATACCCAGCCTTTGAGCCAGCTTCTCGCCAATCTCCCGTCCCCCGCTTCCGTACTCGCGGCTGATTGTAATCGCTCTGTTCATAACCATACCTCCTCATATCCCATTTTCATATTCTATGTCAGCAACCGGCTGCGGTCCTTACATATTCTCCTCATCGTAGCGGGCCCTGATACCGCCGATAAACTTAGGTCTGGTCCTGGCACATACCACATGGGCGCTTCCAATCTCCTTTGTCTTAATCCGTACAGGAACTGCCACATCCCTCATATGCATGCCAATGAGGGTATCGCCGATGTCAATCCCCGCATGGGCCCTTATGTGCTCCACTGCCACAGGATGTTCCAGGGTTGCATAAGCAGCTGTGGCAAAAGAGCCGCCGGCCTTTAACTGGGGGACCACATTTACCGGCTCATAGCCATAAGCACGGGCGGCCTCTGCCTCCAGAATCAGGGCACGGTTTAAGTGTTCGCAGCACTGGGCGGCCAGGTAAATCCCCCTGGGCTTCAGCTCCTGGTAAAGAGCCGTATACACGGCCATCCCTATCTCTGCGCTTGAGTGGGACCCAATCTTAAAGCTGTCTATCTCGCTGGACGAACAGCCCACCACCAGAATCTGTCCCGGCTTCAGACGGGCGGCCTCCATAAGCTCCTCCAGCACCTGCCTGGCCTGGTTTTTCAAATCTTCCAGTTCAATTGTCTCCATCATATCCATCGCCTTCGTTCCTCTTATTTTTATTCATATTTGTTTGCTATAAGCAGTTCCACTGCCAGCCGGTCCTGCAGCTTACCGGTCTTAACGCCTTCCTCGGCATCCACGCAGAGATTCACATACGACATGATTTGTTCCTTGGAAAATGTCTTGGCCTGCAGCATAATCTTCCCCACCACAAAGGGCTGAAGCTTAAGCCTGGACGCTATGGTGCTTTTATCCATCCCCTTTCCCATCAGGTCCCTGACCTGGAGGATTTGATTAAACTGCCTTGCTATCAGAAACAGGATGCGCATGGGCGGTTCCTTCAGTGTCAGAAGGTCCTCATAAAGGTCCATGGCCTTGCGGGTCTGACGTGCCGCTATGGCTGTTATCATGTCAAATATCTTATTGGTTACCTGGGTGGTACAGATGGTCTCCACGTCCTCATCTGTGATGACATCCCGGCCAAGGGTATAGCTTATAAGCTTTTCCAGCTCCGAGCTGATGTTCTCCATGTCATCCCCAGCCTTGCTAAGAAAGAATTCCATGGTCCGGCCGGTAATCTTCTTACCGTTTTTAGACAGGATGCCTGCAGCCCATCTGGCAAGCTGGGCCGGTTCCTGGTGGCTCAGCTCCGCAGCATAGCCATATTTCTTCACTGCCTTATATAGTCTGCTCCTCTTGTCCACTTCCGATTCCACAAATACAAGACAGGTGGATTCAGGGATTCCTCCCATATACTCAGTCAGCTCGTCCGCTCCTGCCCCGCCCTTAAAGAATCCGCTGTCCTCCATAAGTATAAGCCGCTTCTCCGCAAAAAAAGGCATGGTGTCCGCAAGGCCGATGATTTCATTCACATTCATCCCTTTGCCTTCAAAATAATTGTAATTCATAGTATCACCGTCGGTAAGGGCTTCTCTCAGACGGCTCTTATAGCTTTTCTTTAAGAAGGCCTCTTCACCGAACAGAAGGTATACAGGCTTAAATGTCCGGTCTTTTATGTCCTGGTTCAATGTCTGCATGTAAAGGTCGTCCTTCCATATTCCGTCAATTAGCTGATGTTTTCCAATTTCAGTATAGCACAGTGCCGGGGGCTTTGTCACTAGGGCGTGATTGAAAAGTGATTGAAAAGTGCATCTTATGAGTGGAGTTGTCAAACTCTTTTTATGGGATGTCTGATTACGGTTTTCATTTTCTCCGGACTGCACTTTCTTGGGTCAGACAGATAGATTTCGTGATGCAGCCTGCCATCTTCCATATCATTCACATACCCATTCCGGGTAAGGTACTCGTCCATAAGTGCCACTGTTTCAGGCTCTCTGTCATAAGAACCTATGTGCATCATTTGCACACACAGTCCTTCGTTCACAGTCAGAAACACGGCGCTGTAACAGTCCGTTTTTTTCTTCTTTGCGGCGGCAGCCACAGCCCATTCAAAGTCCTGCGCTGTGATGGATTGCCTTTTCCACGAATTGCAATGTAATTCATCTTTGGAACATTTACAATTTGCGGCTTATTTTTAGGGATATAAAGCTCTTTATATTCCTTTTTGAAGTCAAATGCCATATTTCTCTGCTCCCTTACAAATTTAAATTTTTACCCCGCCGGCTGGGATTTATGTTCCGCCATAATAACAATGTTGAAACACTTAGCGAAATCACCTAAAAGACAAAACCGCACCTTATTTCAAGCCCGCACTTATTTCAGGCCAGCCAGGGCATCCATACGGGTCCGGATATCATGGCGCACTTCAGATTCCCGCAGCTCCAGCAGCAGCTGATGCAGGTCCGGATAACATTTCCCAAGGGAACATCCTTTGTCCTTCACCCACTCTTCCAGTACGGTCAGCGCCATATTCCGGTTATTGACTACAGGCGCCTTCAATGCGGTTTGAATCAGCCTCACACCCATCCCGGGACGGTTTTTCAGATGCTGTATCATATAGACCAAAATCCGGTAGTCCGTAAAGGCCTCTCCTAATCCCATCTCATCCGCGCTCCCGGCGGCCATTTCATCCAATGGAAGTTTTTCCTCAAACAGGTGGATTAGCCTTACGGCATATTCCTCCTCAGACATGAGCAGGTCTATATAATGGTAATTTCGTTGGAAGTCCTCATTGATTGCAGCCATAGCGTAAGGTGCGTAGTCCAGGCCCAGCTGCTTTGCCAGCCGCAGACTTTCCCCGCGCTCCATATCCCTTTGCAGAACCAGCATGCAGCCCCTGCTTTTTAACAAACGCTCCGCTGCCAGGACTACAGGCTCCATTTTATTGTCCCTGGCATAGTCCAGAATCTGGGCAGCCACTGCGTATTCTGCTGCCGTCAAATCAAATCGGCCGCTTTGGCGCAGGAAGGATATCAGAACCTGCTCCGGATTATCGCATGCAGAGATTCCCCTGACCGGACCCTCGTCTAACAGCCCGGACATCAGCCCGGACATGGAGATGTACTGTTCCCTGGTCATCTCTTCTTCCAGCAGCTGGGCGCAACGTGCCTTTTGAAAACATTCCAATGCAGAGTAGGCCGGAAGGACTGTGTTATCCCATCCCTCAGACAGAATCCACCTTTCCATCTCTTCGTCCACCGGGGTAAGCCGCTCCACCGCATGGATTCTTCCCCATCCTCTCACCTTCCTGGCAGCTTGATAAATCTCCAGCTCCGGATTATCCCATGACTGCATAAGGAATAGGGCGAAAATCGTGAATTCGTCGGAACAGGCTAACTCACGTACTGCTTGCTTAATCTCCTCATTTCCATTTGTATTAAACAATTCCAGCAAAGCCATGCCAAACTTTACTTCCTCCCGGTGAGTGCCGCCCAGCATCAAATCCCTGCCCAGCTGATAGAGCTTACCAGCTGCAAGTTCTTCCTGATGTCCAATGATGTATTGCTGAATCTCGTCAATAGCGCCAATCATGCAGCCTGTCTCACAGAATCTCCTCACCAGCTCCCGGGCCCCGCCTGCGTCATCCCGGTTTGCGGCACATACAGCCTGTTCCAGCAATTCCACGCCTTGTGCACTGTTGGACGTATGAAAAATCGCTATCCCGTCCATGGCACCATCCGCAAAGTGAATCTTTTCTGCATTGGGCTTCGGCAGGCTGAAGCCCTTCGGAAGCATTCCCTCCGATGTCAATGCGCGGTGGATTAACTCATACAATGACTCCATCTGTTTATTCCTCCTCCATTCAATACCATGACACCAGTATAGCATGACTTCTGCCCTTTTTACTCCTCAAAATCTTTTTTCTGTAGCTTTTTGGCTATCTGGATTGTATTATCAATGAAAGGGTGGTGAGAGGATGGAAAAGGACAAGGAGGATTTTCAACTGGCCATGATTGAACGCTATTCAGATATGGTATACCGGTTAGCTTATTCCTTGGTAAAACAAAAGTTTGACGCGGACGACATACATCAGGAGGTATTCATCCGTTATCTGCGGAAAAAGCCAATATTTCAAAACCAGGAGAATGAAAAAGCCTGGTTCCTGCGTGTCACAATCAATTGCTGCAAAAATCATTGGAAATCGGCCTGGATGAGAAAAATCACCGGGTTGGGACCGGAGGATTCCGGCACTGTGTTCGAACTGGAGGAACGGGACCTGACAGTTATTGAGGCAGTGAAAAAGCTTCCGGAAAAATATAGGATTGTGGTGCATCTATTTTACTATGAGGATATGTCCGTGGATGACATCAGCAACACAATTGGCGTAAAGCCTTCCACGGTACGGACCCGGCTTACCAGGGCAAGGGATATGCTGAGAAGGAGGTTGGAGGAAAGATGATGTTTCGTGAAGATTATAAAAATGCATATGATAAAATCAGGCCTAACCAAAACAGTGTGGACTGTATCCTGTCCGGAGCAGGAAGAAAGTGCCGTAACAGACGCTTCATATGGAAAACTGCCATTACAGCAGTTTGCTGTATCTGTATCTGGAATGTCCTTCCTGTCTGCGCTGCCAATATTCCGGGATTTTATAAGGTGATTGAATCCATTTCTCCCGGAATGTCCGATTTGTTTTTACCGGTACAAAAGCAGAGCACCAGCCAGGGAATCATCCTGCAGGTGGAGGCCGTGAATCTGGTGGAAAACCGGGCAGAAATTCTTCTGTCTTTAAAAAATGCAGAAGGATTTGACCGGATGCAGGGAAAAGCTGATTTATTTGACAGCTATGGTTTAAAGAGTTATGGGGCTGACAGCAGTCTGGCTGGGTGCAGCTTTATCCAGTACAATGAGGCGGAGGAAAAGGCATATTACTTGTTATCTGTACAGGCAAATGATGCATTTGACCGTAACAAGCTGACATTCTATGTGCACAGCCTGTTGTGCGGCATCACTCAGGAAGAACGTGACATTGGCATGGACCGCTTACAGAATCACGGGGAGACTAAAAGCGTTTTTGTGTCGGGAAGCGGGGGCAGCTCTCAGGCCATTTCCCCGCATTTAGATGTGCTGGACGGAAAAAAGGAGCCGGATGATCCACGCAGGACGTTCCAGGTGCTTTCGTCAGAGGGACCGGACAGTTGTAATCCGGATGACTTTACAGTCACTGGGCTGGTGTATGAGGATGATATTTTACGGCTGCAAATTTGCATGGGAGATAATACAAAGGCAGACAGGCATGTACAGCCATTTCTTGTGGATGGTCAGGGCAGGGAACGCCATGAAGATTACTCCGTGAGCTGGAAGGAGGAAACCGGGAATTCCAGATACACATATTATGAGTTTTGGTTTGTGGGTCCTTTTAATCAGCTGGAGGATTATAGGCTGTACGGTATATTCCATAACTCAGGTGAGCTAATTGAAGGTGATTGGACAGTTACATTCCGGCTGGAATCATAAGCTGTCAATGGATATTCTAGTTATGCCCGCCTTATGGCGGGCTTAACTACATCCATCCGAACTCAGGTATGCTCCGGTGACGGAGTATAAACCGATTTCCGCCCATCAACCTCCATCAATACGGAACAGGCCGGCAGTTCCTTTTCCCCGAACCGGACCGGCTTATCGCTGAAATTAGCCACTGCCCGCAGATTCTCCCCATATTCTGTCATTTGTACCAGGCCGTCCTCTGTCAGGTATTGGAAGTCCGTCATTTCCCTCGCAGCCGCTTTTTGGCTGAAGCCGGACCATACGGTGGTATGGCGGACCAAATCGTCTTTGTACTCCTTCCATTGTTCCCCGTCCAGATGATACAGGGGCGGAACATCATACAGAACTTCCCGGACCATGCGCTGCCCGGTAAGTCCCTGAATCTTAAACGTAGACCAGTCCCAATGATAACTGGTGATAACCGAATCATGATAGACCAGCCTGAACAGCGGGACATCATATCCCGGATTTGCAAACAATGTATAATACTTGTCCTTTATAGGAATCCGTTTGGAAAAATGTTCCGCTACCCCGCCCTTGGGATTGTAGTATCTTCCAATATAAAACTCACTGTCCCTGTTATTCTTCATGTCTTCATCCATCCATGAAAAGCTCTGCATCTCGATTCCATGGGCAAATGCAATGGTGGATGCCGCAAAGTCGTTGCCGCCCTCCGAACCAATCACCATCCGGAACTGATTCCGGATATAAGCCATCCGCTCCAGACGGGCCTCCATGTCCTGCCGCTGCGTCGTTATATGCTCCGGTGTATAATCATCATATATTTCCCCGGTGGCATCACAGTCTATGAACCAGGAATTAAAGGGCAGATTATGCTTCATAATCCCCTGCATCCGTTCCTTTACTGCCGTGAGCGACAATGTGGGGTTGAGTTTACGTCCCACTCCCTGGAACCCCTTCACGCTGTTTCCATCTTTGTCAGTGACTGTGGCCTTTTCATAGAGAGACGCATCATCAAACCGGGCTGTAATCCACTGTTCCTGTCCCGGTTCATGTATTGAGTGATAGGAATCATAGCTGCCAATCAGATAACCGGCATCTGCCGCCGCCTTTACAAGCTCTGGCTTTGCATAGGCCTGTTCCCAGCTGTTAAGCCCAATCCAGGCCCGGCCGATACCTGCTTCCTGTAATTCCTCCACGAATCCAACCGTATCCCCATGCATCCAGCGGTCCGGGTCTTTGAATACCAGCGGCAGATTAGCAGCAAGCATTTGTTTATTGGCCTGAATACGCTCAGAGTCGTTTAAGCTTCCATACCCCCTGTCCAAATAGACATCCAGCTTGGGCGTTGTTTCGGTAAACACGGATGGATTGTAAAAATCAGGCTGCACCAGCATATGGCTCAGATAATTGCAGATTACATTTTTCTGGTATTCCGCCACATAATCCTGCGAACCAATCTCCTGAAGTGCCGACAGGTACTCTGCCGTTCCCCCGTCCCTGGGCTGCCGCTCCCCAAACACCCTGGTATACTCAATAACCGGGGTGTCAAACGACTCCCTGAACGCCTTCCAGTCCACGTCCTCCGGCGAGATTACACGTTCCCCCCACAGATAGATAAAGGGCGCGCCAAAAAGCTTCCCGATATCCGGATTATCGTCTGCTTTCTGCTCCAGTGTAACAAATGTCCCCTTCTCCTGCACATATCTCCGGTATATTTTAGCCACACTTACAGGGTTATTTTCCGTCAGATAAATGCGAAACCGTTTTGTCTTTTCCTTCTCAATCGCCGGGTATTCATAACGAACATCAAAGGCCAGGTCCGGCTGTGTCTGAAATTCCAGCATGGTATGGAATGGATTTTCCATGATAAATAACACTGCATAATCCCCGTGAACCTCTGCCCAAAACGGCATGGACAGTTTCTCCATCACGGGAAATTCCTGCCCCTCCAGATATTCTTTCCAGACCGGGTCATCCGCCGGAACCCGTTTGCCCTCTCCAAAGGGAAGGTAATAGCTGTCTGCCAAAACCCCGGGCCATGAAAACCCGTTGTCCTGAGCTGTCAGGGAAGTGATGGATACGCTCAGATAGTCTTCTGCCTGTTTTACGGAAACAGATACCTCATCCCCGGGATACTCCCACGTAATCCTATCCCCATCCGTTTTATATTGTTCCACAGTTCGTTTCTTGTCCGCTGCATTTACCTGCACCGTCCCATTCTCCGTGTGCAGGTAAATGGAAAAACTTTCCGGATTGATTTCAGGGTCAAACCCAATCCCATGTACCGGTTCCGGCACATCCTGTCCCTGTTGGCGTTCCTGTATGTCTGTCCTGCGTTTACCGTCACCCGGGCTGCTGACCGTGCATCCGGTCAGCACAAGGGCCATCAACAGACTGCTGCAGCGGAATAAAATATGGTTTCGCTTCATCTTTGCTCTCCTTTTCTGTCAAATCATTCTGACGCCAATCACTATACATCCATGATGTGACATTCATTTGACAAAAATAGAAAATCAAAAAATGATGGCAAACCAGATTATACCATCCCGCACTTCACAGACAGCCGTATATCCGCACCGGTCCGCAATCCGCTTCACAATCGCAAGACCCAGTCCGGTCCCTGCCAGGGACTGGTTGCGCGAAGAATCGCCTACATAAAACGGTTCCCAGATTCGGTCCGTGTCCAATCCTTCCTGCTGAATCTGATTGGTTATGGTGAACCGGCAGACAGAACCATTTTTCTGGAGGCAAATATCAATCACGCCGCAAGAAGCATACTTAACCGCATTGGACAGAAGATTGGAAAATATGGTGCTGACCAGACCTGCATTTCCCATAATCGTCAGTCCCTGCTGGATGGAGGTATGGATTTCCAGGTGAGAATCCGCGGACATATTCCGCCGTTCCATCACCGCGCGGTGCGCCTCTATCTCCTCCGCCAGAAGCCGGTCAAGCTCCACTGTTTCACCGGGATATTCCTTTTGTCCAATCCGCGACAGGGCAAGGAGCCGTTCCGCCAGCTGTGACATCCGGTGATTCTGGCGGATAATCGTATCCAGAAAGGTTCCGTCATCCAGGCCGTCCCTGATTCCGGCAGCATACATTCCTACCAGAGAGATGGGGGTTTTCAAATCATGGGCCACATTATCCAAAAGTTCTTCCATCTGCCGGTTTTTATCCAGCAGCATATTCTGATACTGTTCCAGGCTGCTGCTCATCCGGTTCATACTGTCCGCCACTGACTCCAGCTCATCGCCGGTGCGTATATCAAGCAGCTCATGACATGTATGGGAGGATATATCTTCGGAAAACTTCTCCATCTGTTTCAAAGGATTGGTAATATGGCGCACAAGTATATACATAAGAACCGCTGCCAGCAGAGAGGATGCAATACACAGAATGACCAGAAAATAGTTAACAATTCCCACGGCTTCGCCTGTGTCAGGTACAATGGCCGCAATGGCAAACATACCGTTTTCCGTCGGAATGTATTCTGCCAGAATACCATAATTCAGCTTATCCTGCCGGTAAAGACGCAGCTTGTTTCCATGTTCCAGGGCTGATTCAAAATCCTTCTCCCAGAGCCAGAACCTTTGAAAGCCCAGCCCCTTTTGCCGGAACTTTTCCCGAAGTTCACTGCTTAAGGCTTCGCTGTCCAAATCTCCCTGCGGCGTATGATTCGGCCTGCTGTCAACCGCACGTTCCGAATATACAATCAAAACTTTTTCTTCCGCCTCCAACCGTTCAATTACTGTTTCGGGAGACATTCCCTCCGACAAATACCGTTCCAGCTGCTCTCCAACACCGCGCAGGTAACGCGACTGTCTGTGCAGATAATACCGCTCAACAACAGCCGAGTTCACCGCAAGGGCAAGAATCAGCGTAAATGCCATGATTCCAACAATCCCGCATGTAAACTTTTTCCATAACCGGTTCATCCATTTACCCATTCTGTTCCCCCATCACATATCCAATCCCAATGCGTGTCCTGATATAATCCTCCCCTATTTTCTTTCTCAGTCTGCGAATATGGGTGTCCACAGTACGGATATCCCCCTCAAAGTCCATCCCCCAGATATTATTAAGCAGCTGTTCCCTGGTCAGTATCATTCTCTGATTCCTTAAAAAAAAGCAAAGCAGCCCAAACTCGATTCGGGTGAGGACAAGTGGACTGTCCCCCTTTTTTGCTTCAAATGTATTCTGATTCAGGGAAATGTCCCTAAACCGCAGGACCCCTTCCAGATTGCACAGCTTTTTAATCCGAAGCAGAAGAATCTGTATATCAAAGGGCTTTCGCATGTAGTCATCCGCACCGCAGGACAGACCTGTAATCTCATGTTTATTTTCCCCTTTTGCCGTCAGCATCAGAATCTTAACCGGAATATTCAGGTCCCGGATTTGACGGCAGGTCTCAATACCATCCTGAACCGGCATCATCCAATCAAGGAGAACCAGGTCCGCACCATGTTTTGCCAGGTATTGGACCGCAGCCTGCCCGTCTGATACGGTATCCACATCATATCCTTCTTTTTTGAGATAGAGGGCAAGTATTTTCTGCATATCAGGGTCATCTTCAGCAATCAATATATTCATAAATCCCTCCTGTCACATCAACAAACGCAGCGTCACCGGGCAATGCCCGCATTGACGGTGCCGGTATCATTTTTTGTACGCTTCGTTCCATCCGGCCAAGTCCGGTGTATTCCTTAATTTGAATGAAACAAAATGGAGCTACTGCCCCTTCACTGAATTCTCTGCTATTTTGTAACAGCTCCTTATCATGCATCACAGATAAAATCTATAGAAGGATTCAATATGTGGAGACATCAGCTTTAGGAGGACAACGGCTAAAACCATCAAAACAGCTCCGATTCCCAGGAAAACCGGGCCTATATATCGTTCAGCAGCTGTCCTGCGGTCAGCAAACCTAACTTCATCCGGTTTCTCCGGATTGTAATAAATACTGTAAAACTCATTTAAGGGAAAGGGTGTGGGGAATCCATCACGGCAGACCATCTGCTTTTGTTCGCCCTCAACATAGTATTCCAAAACCGGCTGATAGGTGGGAATAGAGAGGTCGCTGGTCTGCTCCTGTTTCGTATCCATAAGGCTCTTTATATTTCCAATTACCTTCGCAGTAGTCATAACCGTACATACATCCTTAATGTGCCGCGTCTGATGCATATATCCAATACCCATAACAAGGAGAATTAGGAAAGCGACCGACTTTACTGCATCTGGCTCCTCCTTCAATACCCCAAAGAAAAACGCTGACAATAAAAGCCATGCGGCAAAGACTCCGATTGTACGCCAATACCTCTTAAAAAGTCCATTTAGCATCCCCATTTTCTCCTTCCCTATTTCCTTATCCCCCTCAAGAGCCTTCAATATATGTTACACCGCGGCTCAATTTGGTTCGTTACTAAACATGGTTTCCTTCCGTTACAGTTATTGTAATGGATATTACTGACGTATTATATCACAAAAAATAATCACATCCACTAAATTTTGTTTACAGAACAATCATGCCCGCCTTGATGATAACCGGCTGTTTGCTATTGGCCATTGACTCTGGCGGGTTTTATCTTTTCAAAACGGAGGTGGACGGAAACACAGGAAAAATGCAAGAGTCACACAAAAATGATGATTGACAGATAAACTGAAAGTGGCTTATAATAAAGGTACAAAAAGGCAGTTCACTCCAGTGAGTGGCTTCCAAGTTAATAGCTTAATTAAAAATAGTCACTATTGCTTTGGGAGGCGGGTGACTATTTTTTTGTACCTATAATCATAACGATAACTACCCCAAACGCAATCATCAATTAAAGCGTCTCATATGTACTCATGTTATACCACCCCCTTTCGGAGATGGAAGTCACCCAGCAGCAGGAACTGCCTGTATAAAGTATATTAAATGATAAACCGGATGTAAAGGATGATATTAAAAATCTCTCCCTTGTCCATTCTTTGAATCTATAGTAAACCTTGCCTATCAAATTAAAATGGAGATACAAGTATGACCAACCAAAACAAAGGCACCATCAATATCCTTTTCGTTTGTTACGGTAATATTTCTCGAGGCATTCCAATAGGATTGAATATATGGACTGAAAAATGCAAGAGAAGAAGAGAAGAGCTAAAAAATCATGATTGACAGATGAACTGAAATCGGTTTATAATAAAGGTACAAAAAGGCAGTTCACTCCAGTGAGCGGCTTCCAAAGAATAATAACTTAAAAAATAGTCACATTTGCTTTGGGAGGCGGGTGACTATTTTTTTGTACCTATAATCATAACGATAAGTACCCCAAACGCAATCATCAATGAAAGTGTCTCATATGTACTCATGTTATACCACCCCCTTTCGGAGATGGAAGCCACCCAGCAGTAGGAACTGCCTACATAAAGTATATAAAATGGTAAACCGGATGTAAAGGGTGCAATTAGAAAAATCTCCCCTGTCTATTTCGGCCTTGTTCATTCTGTGAATTTATAGTAAACTTTACCTATCAAATTCAAATGGAGATACAAGTATGACCAACCAAAACAAAGGCACCATCAATATCCTTTTCGTCTGCCATGGCAACATCTGCCGCAGCCCCATGGCCCTCTACTACTTCCGCAGCCTTCTAAAAGAAAGAAGCCTGTCCGGAGTAATTCAGGCGGATTCTGCTGCTACGTCCACCGAAGAAATCGGTAATCCAGTACACCACGGAACCCGCGCTAAGTTAAAGCAGGCCGGCATCCCCTGCGACGGACACCGTGCAAGGCAGATGACCAGGGCAGACTATAAAACATTTGATTATCTGATTGGCATGGACAGCTGGAATATCCGCAATATGCAGCGAGTTGCCGGCGGAGACCCTGACCACAAGATTTTTAAGCTGATGGAATTTTGTGGTACCGGAGGAGATGTTGCCGACCCATGGTACACCGGTGACTTTGACGCAACCTGGTCCGACGTGACGGAAGGCTGTGCTGTGCTGCTGGATTATATATTAGAGCGGATTTAAATAACGCCTCCCGTCACCGGGAATACCCGCGCCTCACTGACAGCCTATACCAGTGCCCCATTTGTCTCTATGACACGGCGGTACCAGTGAAAGCTGTCTTTTTTAATACGCTTAAAGCTGCCCGTTTCCTGCTCATTTCTGTCTACATACAAAAAACCATACCGTTTTCTAAATCCTTCATGTGAACTCAGCAAATCCATAAAGGACCAGGGCGAGTATCCCATCAGCTCCACTCCATCGTCCATGGCCTGTCTGCAAGCCTGGATATGTCTTCGCAGATAGTCAATCCTGTAGCTGTCATGCACTTTACCATCTTCCGTAAGAAAATCCGCTGCCCCCAGACCATTTTCTGTTATGAGAAGCGGAAGCCGGTACTTCTGGTAATAACGGTTTAGCACTATCCTGAGGCCCATGGGGTCAATCTGCGCTCCATACTCTGTAGAAATCAAATGAGGATTTTTCACATGGCGGAAGTATCCATATTGGTCAAAATCCACCTCATTGCCGGGAAAACACCGTTCTCCTGCCGGATGCATCTCATCTGCCGGAAGATACCTGACGCAAAGCGTCCTGTAATAATTAAGTGCAATGTAATCAGGGGCGCCCCATTTCAGTATCACCTTATCGCCCTCTTCAGCAGCCGGCTTTATATTCCTTTCTTCAAGGTACCGGCTGTAATATCCCGGATATTCTCCGTATTGATGCATGTCCAGACAGTATTCCGCCTTAAACCAGTCATTGTTCACCGCTGCCCATACATCCTCAGGACGGGAAGTCTCAGGATAGGTACAGCAGGAGGACAGGGCCGGGCCTATTTTCCCTCCCGGAACCAGCTCATGACATGCCTTTACAGCCAGAGCATGAGCCAGGAACATGTGATAATCCATCTGGGCCCTGAGCCGGTCTGCCTCCCATTTATCTGCCGTATCAATATTCATCCTCTCATCTACCCGGACCATCAGATTCTGTTCGTTGTGGACCTGCCAGTATTTCACCCTGTCCCCAAAAGCCCTGAAGCATATCCTGGCATACCGTTCAAAAGCCATGACGCAGCGCCTGGATTCCCAGCCATTGTATTTTTCCACCAGCCCATAGGGCAGGTCAAAATGGTACAGGGTCACAAAAGGCTGAATCCCTTTTGACAGCAGGCTGTCAATGATTCCATGATAAAAATTAATCCCTTCCTCATTGACAGCCCCATCGCCATCCGGTATGATTCTGGCCCATGCAATGGAAAACCGGTACATTTTAAGTCCAAGCTCTGCCATTAAGTCAATATCCTCCTTCCAGTGATGATAGAAATCACTGGCGACCTTGGTATCTGCCTGTATATGGGAGCGTTTAAAGGAATTAAAGTCCGCCACTGTCATTCCCTTTCCGCCCAGATTCCATCCTCCCTCAATCTGAAATGCAGAGGATGAGGCCCCCCACAAAAAACCATCCGGAAATTCTGTATTTATCTGATTCATCCTTTTTCCTCCTCAACTTAAATCCTGCCGGATGAAGCTGCTAATCCAAGTCCTCAAAGCCCAGCAGAAATGTCATAAAGGCAGCCCCGAAAAATGAGATGCAAATACCCGCCAGATAGAATAGAAATTTTCTAATTCCAAAAGCAGCATAGGTTGCCAGCGTAAGGATGCCGTTATTTGCAAATGCATCCCCATATACTCCTCCTGCTCCCATGACAGCACCTCCAACGGCTCCGCAGATAACCGCATATACCATAGGGCGCTTAAGGCGCAGATTGCATCCATAGATAGCCGGCTCTGTTATGCCGCAGACAGAGGCTGTTACGGAAGCTGATGCCGCCACTGCCTTCAGTCCGTGGTTCCTGGTCCTCATCATAACACCCAGGGCAGCACCTCCCTGAGAAAAATTCGCAGCACCTGCAAATGCAAGTAAATTCTGCTGGCCGTGCAGGGCCACATCCTGGATGCCAATGGGGACCAAAGCCCTGTGCGCCCCAAACACAACAAATACACACCACATGCCTCCTATAAAGCCGCCGCATAAAACAGGGCTTATATCCATCAGTCCTGTATAGATAACATGTATCATATTTCCCAGATATATTCCCACCGGCCCAAAAACCAGAAATACCGCAGGAACCATGACAAAAAGAGAAATTCCGGGCACTAAGATGATTTTCAGTACCTCCGGTACCACCCGCTCCAGAAACCGCTGCACATAGGCCAGGATGAACACGCCTATTATGATGGGAATGACCGAAGATGTGTAATTGGCTCTGGTCAGCGCCGCACCGAACATCCGGACTTCTTCCTCTCCTGTCATAAGATTCAGAATTGTGGGATAACACATGGTTCCCCCTAGAGCCATTGCCACAAATTCATTGGCTCCGAATACGTTTGCACTGGTATAGGCCAGGATAACCGGCATAAAATAGAAAATTGCATCCGTGGCAGCCAGAAAGATTACATAGGTATGGTTCCCCGTAATATCAATGCCCTGATTTGACGCCAGCATCCTGGCTATGGTTAAAAATCCTTTTAAAAGTCCGGATGCTGCTATGGCAGGTACCATAGGTGTAAACATGGAGGAGACAGACATGATGATTCTGTTTCCCCAGCCAGGTTCGTGTGATTTATTCTCACTATATCCCCTGTCTGTATGCCGGACCGGACCGGCCTCTTCTTCTGATTTTTGTTCTGTACCTGTCATTTCCTTCAGCAGGTCATACACCCTGCCCACCTTTGTTCCCATGACAACCTGAAATTGACCGTTGCTTTCCGCAACCGCAATCACGCCTTCCACCCGTTCTATCTCACTGCGTTCTGCTTTTTTCCGGTCTTTCAGCACAAACCTGAGCCTGGTAAAACAGTGTGTCATTTCTTCGATATTCTCCGCCCCGCCTACATGAGATAAAATCTCATTAGCTGTTTTTTGATAATTCATCCCTGCTCCTTCCAAGATTTCATACTCGTTTCCATATTTATAATATGGCTGTCAGGAGTGTATTTCATCCAGCTATCTTGAATCCGCCAAACGTGTATACCATGCACCTCATCAGATGTATGTTTCTGATTGTCTTAACAGTGCTATTGATGAGATTTTTCCTCTAAAAATGTATGGACTTTCAGCGATATACCGTCTGTTTCAAGTGTTATGGCCCCTCTTTTCCCGGTTTCCAGAATCGTAATCCCCTGTTCCTCTAAACGCCCCATTGCTTCAGGAGACGGATGTCCGTAAGAATTTCCTCTTCCATAGGAAACAACTGCCAACTGAACCCTCAATTGTTTCAGAAACATTTCTGATGAAGATGACCGGGAACCATGATGGGCTGTTTTTAATATCCTAACATGATTCAGATGTATATTCTGAACATTTCCTTCCTGTTCTGCCAGCCTGACAAGGCTGCGTTCCTGCTCCTCTCCCATGTCACCGGTAAACAGCATATGAAATCCCTTATAGTCTCCGCACAGGACCAGTGAATGGCTGTTGCGGTCATTTCCCCTGAAATCTTCACCAGCATACAGACAAGTGAGCGTCAGTTCATCTGCTTTCACACAGTCCGCGGATTTCATATAAACCACATCCGCTCCTTTCCTGCGGGCCAATGCTGCCAGATTCTCATACACCTCCTCCCCCTTTCCCATAACCGGAAGTATCAGTGTGCCTATACCTATGTCCTTTGATTCCTCCATCAGATACATCAGACCGTTTATGTGGTCACTGTCTCCATGACTTACCACAGCATAGTCAATCCCTGCAATTCCCCTGCTTTTTAAATAGGGCTCCAGAACAGTATTTCCCAGCTTTTTCTGGCTGCTGCTTCCTCCGTCTATCAGGACCGTCTTCCTTCCGGTCCGAAGCAGCAGCCCATCTCCCTGTCCCACGTCCAGACAGACAACCTCCAGTCCATTGGCAGGACCCGGGAGCAGTGCCAGGAAACTGATGGCATACAAAGCAAAAAAGCACGCCAGGAGCAGTGTTTTCCGGCGGACCGCAGATGCCAATCCTTTTAGGCCGGCATGGGAGGCGTTTTCCTCCGGTTCAGATATAATTCCATTTTTAATCCATCCCCTGATTCCAAACAGCATAACAGCCGTTCCCATCCCGTATATCCCAAAATACATTCCCAGCTGCGCCGGCGACGGGCGTCCCAGTACCAGGCTATATCCGGGAAACCGTTCCACCACCCTGCACAGCAGCTCGTAAAACCTTAAAATATAATGTCCGGCCCCCACTGCTGCCATACCACCCTGAATCCAGAAGCTTCCCACAGCAATCCCCAGAATACCGGAATACATTAATACAGAAACAAGCGGTATAACCAGCAGATTTAAAAAAATACCATAAAGGGGATGTTGAAAATAGTGATACAGCACAATGGGAGTCAGCAGGATTTGTACACACAGGCTTATAAGAAGCGTCTTTTCCCATGCACGTTCCAATCGAAGGAACGACTGCATCCATCCCCCTAATCCGCTGATTGCCAGAACCGCCCCAAAGGACAGTTCAAACCCGCTGTGGTACAGCAGATAGGGCTCTCTGTACAGGAGAATTAAGGCTGCCAGCCCCAATGCCGACAAGGTATCGTAGCTTCTTCCTTTGACAGCTGCCAGCCATAGACACAAAGTCATGATAACCGCTCTCACAGCGGAACCGGAGCTTCCCGTCATAATTCCATAGCTGACAACCAGTACAGCCGATATCATCCCGGCCCTGCCATAGCCGGCTCCTGTTCGCCGGATTACCAGGTATATCCCACCGCCGATAATAGCCAGATGCTGCCCGCTGACAGCCAGAAGATGGGAAATTCCGTTGCGCTGATACATCTCCCGCATCTCCGGATTCATATCAGACGTATCGCCCAGAAGCACAGCCTTAAAAACCGCCGCATCTTCCGGCACACATATCTTATCAAGGATTCCGGCACACCACTTTTTGAATCCTGTTATTCCCTTATAATATGGAATTTCCTCTCCTCCCGTCACGGTCAGGTTCTCGCCGTACACCCTGCAGGCAGTTCCCTTTGTGCGGTAATAGGTCCTGAAATCAAATTCTCCCGGATTTCTCGGTCCCTCCACCGGCGTTATTTTCCCCCTCACCTGAACGCGCTGGCCAACCGCCAGGATTGCTCCCAAGCCATACTCATCCTTCTCTTTCGTTTCCCCCCTCTCTTTCGCCCCATCCCTCTCTTTTACCTCATCTTCCGCATACACCATAATCCTTCTAAATTCCGCAGTTTTCTTCCCCGCCTCAGCTGTCACGCCTTCCAACGTAAGGGTAATTGTTTCATTCTTTTGTTCAATTTTCTTAATCTGTCCCTTTACCAGTACCCGCCCATTGGCCATGGCCCGGGCACCGGACTCTTCAATGTCCAGAATTTCTTTTTCCTGCCGCCCTCTGGCCAGGCCCGCAGACGCCCCAGCCAGAATACATACCAAAAAGAGCAGAAGCACCTTATGTTTACGGTTACTTCTGCCCTGCATCTTTTTCTTGGAAACAGGGAGACACAAAATGTCTCTTCCCATTTCCAACAGCCATAGGACTCCTGCTGCGGCTGCAAACAGCCGCGCCAGAATCCCTATGTCCACCGCTGTATTAACCTGCAGGGCCAGCACCTCTCCAAGTACGTAACCTGCTGCCAGTACAACTAGCGGTCTCTTCATATTCGGTTGACTTACCTCCCAGCCTGCTATTCCTTCTCCCCTTCAATATAATTCTGGCTTCTCTCAAACGTAGTATTTAAAGAAACCACATCCCGGAACATTACATCCTGGGAGCCGTTAATCATAATCTGCACCTTTGTCACTGTGGTCATCTCTGAAAGGGAGTCCACAATGGAGTAAATCGGTATATATTCATTCACTGCCAGGGTGGTATTGGCAAAGGCGGAATCAAAATTAATATAACATACATTATCTGTCACCGACAGGCTCAGTATCTTGCAGTCTGACGGAAGGGTGGGACTATGTCCCTCCTGACCAGGCCCGGCTATGAGCTGCTCCACTATGAGCTGCTCCAGAGAGGTATTGATGTTATGGACCACCTCCCGTTGCTCCGGCACCAGGCGGTTCCCTGTCTCATCGGCAAAGTACAGGGTCAGCTCTGTTTTCTCGTATGCATTTACATTGCTGGTATTCATGATGAAATCCGTGGATGACAGCATTCCCACCGGATTTCCCTGCCTGTCCATAAGAGGCTGGTCCCCGCAGTAAATATTGATATAGTCAATTCCCTCAATCTGCGTCAGGGTCCTGGTAAGGGCTGCCCGGCAGAGTATTTCCCGTTCTGCCTTCATGGCCGTGTAGTTCATGTCGAAGTACAGGTACAGCACCTGCTCCTCCTGACGGCTCCCCTGATAGGTCACACGGTCCGTCAGTCCAGGCTGGCAGTCCAAATCCTTTGGTACATTCAAAAACTGTTCCATCAGCTCCTTCACCAGCTCGCCCTTATCCTTTGTTTCTGTCTCATACACCTGGGGAACCAGCTTGGTGATGGATGCATTCAGATAGTAAATCAGATATCTGCCCGAAGCAGGGTCTGAGACAGGTGCCTCACCCTCTCCGCAGCCTGCCAGCAGTATTACCGCCGCCATTAAGGGCAGAATCAGCCTTTTCACGGTACGTCTGCTCATGGCTTCGCCTCCTGTCTCGGTACATAGTTGAGAGGTATTCTCACGCTGAATGTGGTTCCCTCTCCCGTTGCACTCTCCACGTCTATGATACCGTGATGCATCTGGATAACATTTTTCGTGATGGCCAGTCCCAGGCCGGTGCCGCCCACTTCCCTGGAACGCGCCTTATCCACCCGGAAAAACCGCTCAAATATATGCTCCAGCGCATCCTCCGGTATTCCGATACCGGTATCCGCCACCTTGATGTAAAAATATTTGTGGTCTGCATCCAGGGTCACGCGGACCACCCCTGAATCCCGGTTGTATTTGATGGCGTTTTCCACCAGGTTGGTGATTGCAAGGGAGATCTTCACCTTATCCACATCCGCTGTCACCTCCCGGATGCTCTCCAGAATCAGCTCCACATTTCCCCGTTTGGCAATGGGGCGCAGGCGCTTTAGAATCAGCTCCAGTTCCCCGTTAATATTCACCTGTTCTATATTCATCTGGTCTTCGGCTGTCTTATCCATCTTGACCAGCATCAGCAAATCCTCTATAATCTGGTTTTCCCGGTCAATCTCGTCCGAAATATCCGTCATGAACTCCCGGTACAGCTCCACAGGCACGTCTTCCATCCCCATAAGGGAATCAGCCAGCACACGGATGGAGGTGATGGGAGTCTTCAGCTCATGGGACACATTGGAAACAAACTCCTGGCGTGACTGGTCCACGGCCTTGAGCTTGCCTAGGGACTTCTGGACGGACTGGGACAAAAGCCTGGTTTCCCTGTAAGTCTCCTCCGTGATGTCTGCATCCAAATCTCCCTGGGCTACCCGGTCAAAGGACATCTGCAGTTTCTTAAACGGGCGCAGCAGCAGATGGGCTGCCACCACTCCCAGAACACTGAGCACAAGCACCATACACACCAGGAACAAGTGGGATTTTCCCATGACCTTGTCGGTCAGGGACAGGATATTCTCCGTGGATGCAGTGACCACAATAACACCGCTCACCGCTTTTCCATCCGCTGCATCATACACCGGAATGGTCTGGGCAAAATACTGCATGTCCTTGTTATAGTGGCTGCTGTTCTCACCCTTAAAGCACTTGATGACCTCTTCCGATAAATAGTACTTTCCCGTGGCCAGGTTAAAGGTATCTGTCATCACCCGGAAATTGCTTCCCACAATGACGATTCTGCCGTTGTACACATCGGACAGTGTCTGCATCTGGCTGTCCAGGCCGGCATTGTTCTTTTTCTCTGCCGTCATATAGCCGGAACGGGTCATTTTATTGCTGAGTATGACACACTGGTTCTGTATCTCTATGGACCTGGCATCCAGCTGGCTCTGCCGGAATGTTCCCACCAGAATGCCTGCCTCCAGAAAAAGCGGTATCAGGGCTGCGCCTATGATGATGGCTGCCAGAGGAACCTTCATGCTCATGCCAAAGGTGCGCAGCTTTTTAACAAATTTCTTTTCCGACACTTATTCCAGCTCCTTTAATTTCCTGGTACAGGCAACTGCCAGGGCTCCAGGGCCGATATGGCATCCGATGCTAAGGGAAAGAGGCGCACCAAACACAGGTACACCCGGATACAGTTCCCTTACCGTCTCTTCCAGCTCACGTGCCGCCTGCTCACTGCAGGTATGGGCAATCTGCAGATAGGTGTGTTCCGCCTGCCTGTCTGCCAGCCGTTCCTCCAGGTCGTGGGCCAGGGCAGTCAGCATAATGGTTCTGGCCTGTTTCATGGTCCTGGCTTTTGCAAATGCATCCAGCTTTTCCCCCTGAATGGTGAGCACTGGTTTTATCTTAAGCAGGGTTCCCAGGGCCGCAGCAGCAGGCGTTATCCTGCCGCCCTTTTTCAGATATTTAAGTGTGTCCACTGTAATGTAAATGGAGCTCTCAAACCGGGTGGCTTCCAGCTTTTCCTTTATCTGTTCCCCGCTCCATCCCATCTCTGCCAAATCCCTGGCATCCAGGGCTGACTGCCGCTGGGTAACGGAAATCCGCTGGTTATTTACCACCTGGACACGCCCATCGTAATCCTCCGCCAGCATACGGGCTGTCTGAAAAGAACCGCTGAGTCCGCTGGACATCGGGATATAGACCACCTGGTCATGGTCCTCCAGAAGCTGGTCCCACTGCTCCATCACATCCTTGGGAGACGGCTGGGATGTGGTAATGTCAGCTCCCTCTTCCATCCTTCTGTAAAATTCCTCATGGCTTAAATCAATTCCCTCGTAAAATACCTGACCGTCTATCATGAAAGGCATGGGAAGCACGTATATGCCCAGCTCCTTTGCCTCTTCCTGCGTCACTCCGCTGTTGCTGTCCGCAACAATCGCTATCTTCATATTAAATGTTCTCCTTTATGCAATCCCCTGGTTCAGCCTGTTTGCCGTTGTGTACAGCTGGTAATACATGCCCTTCTTTTCCAACAGCTGTTCATGATTTCCCTCTTCCACAATCTGGTTTCCCGCCAGCACAAGAATGCGGTCCGCCCCCTGTATGGTGGTCAGACGGTGGGCAATGGTAAGTGTGGTGCGGCCCACGGCCAGTTTCTCCAGTGACTGGGAAACCAGGAATTCGCTCTCATTGTCAAGGGCTGATGTGGCCTCGTCCATAAAATGTACCTCGTCCCCGCAACCCCTTGTAAACTCTGCGCTTAACGGCAGGCACATTTGTGTATTGTGTGCTTTGCAACAAAAAATAAAAGGCATAATCTCTATTTTAACCTTCCACCGCCTGATCCACTATGCTGGCTGAAGTATATAATTGATAATATATCCCCCGCTGCTTCATCAGTGTCTCATGGTTTCCTTCTTCCACAATACGGTTTTCTGAAAGTACCAGAATCCGGTCAGCTCCATGAATAGTGGTCAGCCGATGGGCGATTGTGAGTGTTGTTCTTCCTGCCGCCAGCTTATCCAGCGATTCAGCCACAAGATGTTCGCTCTCATTATCCAACGAGGCGGTGGCCTCGTCAAGTATTACAAGCTTTGGAGCTCGAAGCAGTACCCTGGCAATGCTGATCCGCTGCTTCTGTCCACCAGAAAGCTTCACCCCCCGTTCTCCCACATAAGTGTCATAGCCATCCTTTAATTCTTCGATAAATTCATGGGCGCCAGCCATTTTTGCAGCCCTGATGACTTCTTCCTGTGTCGCTTCTGGTTTCCCATATGCGATGTTTTCGTAAACACTGCCGGAAAAGAGATATACATCCTGCTGAACCACTCCTACATTACTTCGCAGGCTCTGGAGTGTTACCTTTTTAATATTCTGTCCATCCAGCAGGATTTCTCCCTCCGTAGGATCATAAAAGCGCGGGATAAGATTGCACAGTGTTGTTTTCCCGCCTCCTGACGGACCAACCAAGGCCACTTTTTCTCCCGGTTTTATCGTCAGGTTAATGTCGGAAAGCACCGGTGTGTGGTCGTCCGGATACTCAAAAGATACATGTTTAAAGGTGATTTCTCCCTCTACATTTTGAAGCGGCACCGCCCCTTCTTCATCAAAAATATCAACATTGGCATCCATCAGCTCTGTAAAACGTTCAATGCCGGTCATTCCTCTCTGGAACTGCTCTGCAAATTCTATAATACGGCGGATGGTTGCCAGCAGGGTTGTCACATATAACGTATATGCCACCAGATCTGCCGGTGCTATCAGTCCTTTTATCATGAAAATACCGCCAGCCACAATAACCACCACATACATGAGTCCGTCAAACATACGGATGGTATTCTGAAATGCAGCCATATACTTATAAGTCTGGCGCTTTATTTTCAGAAATTCCTGATTGTCACGGTTAAATTTTCCAATCTCCACATCTTCATTGGCGAAGGCCCGGACCACCTTATTTCCCAGCAGACTGTCCTCAATTCTGGCGTTCAGTTCGCCAATGTGATTTCTCTGATGCTTAAATGCCTTTTTAACCTGTATATTAAAGTAAGAACAGGATATTGCCATTACCGGAATCAGCACAAAGATGATTACCGTCAAAAGCAGATTAATTCGTGACAGAATCACAAAAGACACCACCGTCTTTAGAAATGCAATGAAAAATTCCTCCGGACAGTGATGTGCAAATTCCGTCACATCAAATAAATCACTGGTAATACGGGACATGATCTGCCCCACTTTTGTATTGTTAAAATAGTTATCCGACAGCTTCTGCAGATGTGCAAATGCATCCTCCCGCATATCCGTTTCAATGGCCGCTCCCATCACATGACCTGTATAGGCCATATAAAAACTGGCCAGGCCGTCAATAACTCGTAACAGGAAATAAAGCGCGCCGATTGTCACAATCGTGCGTATGGTCAGCGCGGACAAATCGGTCATTCCAATGTTCGTGATATAGCGCAGAATCAATGGCAGCACTAACTCACAGATGGTTGTGAGCGCGGCACAAAATAAATCCATTGTCATGATTCCTAAATATTTCCGGTAATATGGTGCAAATCGTTTCAGCAATGTACTCGTTTTCATCTCTTTTACTTTCGCATCCCTGCATATCATCTATATATTTCACCAATGTATAATCCAGCGCCTTCACTGACCTACACTATGTGATGTTTTCTAGTGTATCATAAAACCTCTTTTTTTTCCACCAGAAAAGCACAGCCTTTCGACTGTGCCGTTTATTCTTCTATGTTGTTTGTGATTATCCTGAACCGCAATATTATTCATCCCCCTCCTTTTAACGGTTTCAGGATATGTACCTGTTCATCTTTACAACTACCAGCAAATATATGCGATGCATGCCGGCTATGGGTTTTCATATTTTAAAGTCCACGGAGCAGATCCCTGTTTTTCCGTTCCAATGCTTTTTTTAGTTTTTCATTTTCCTTAACCAATTTCTCTTTCTCCTGCTGTGCGGCTCGCAACTGCTGGTGAAGTGCTTCTATTTCACTGTCCATAGCCATATCCAGTATTTTCTTTCTGGGATTACTCATACCTGCCTGCTGCTCCAGCGCTCGGTCCAGTTCTTTCCGCACAGTTGAATTTTTGTAGAAGAAGCCCCGTGAAAGTCCGGTCTTTTCCATCAATCTTGGGACTGTAAGCCTTTCTCCCTCATCCATCAGTTGAATAATTGCTTTCCTTGCCCGCTCAATTTTCTCATCGCTCACCCTTTTATTCAAGGCCAGCATCTTCTCGTATTTGCTCATATTCCGCCTCCCATCCGTCTAAATTCTGCAGGATAATCTCTGACAGCATATGCCTGACCTGCCGCGTTTCATCAGCCAGAACCTGATTGCTCATCTTTCTGTAATATTTTACATTTCGCACACCGCTGTGCCCTAGAAGCTTGGAGATTGTGAAATCGTCCAGGTGCATCTCCGTCAGCTTTACTCCATAGTAATGCCGATACATATGGCTTCCGAATCCGAATAACCGGCCATTATCATCCCTCAGATTTTTCTTGTGAATCATGGCCACTACCCTTATCTGGATTGTATTGTATTGCAAAGGTCTTGTTGGATCGTTGTCGTTTACAAAGACATATTTTGTTCGCCCATACCGCTCTCTTGTATAATCGATAGCCTTGTGTATTAAAGAAGCCAGTTCTTCACTGATTGGCTTCTCGTAGGTCTTGGTTTTCATCTGCCGTATTCTAATGATGGTTTCGCCTCTGTATTCATACAGGCAGTCTGTTTCCAGCGTTAAAGTATCAGATATCCGGGTACCCAGCATCTGGTGAATTATCATCGCCCTGGCAAACTGTTCATCCAGCTTTACAATACTGGCGTTAAGCCGCTTCAGTTCCCCGTCAGAATAAACCTTGAATTCTGCCCGTGGAGTGGGTGGTATATCACGGTTCAAAAACAGTCCTTCCAAATTCGGGTATGCACATATCTTCCCAATAGTTTCCAGAATACCCCTAAGCCGGTTCAGCTCTGTGTGGAAATGCTTTGTTGTGGTTTCTTCCGTTTTTAAAAATATCAGGTATTCCTCCATAACTTCCCGGTCTATATCCCGGCAGGATTTTACCCCTTTTTGTTTCTCGGACAGATATTTTGAGAATCGCCGCATAGCCGTCATTTCTCTTTGTACACATGATATTGCCTCGCCCTGCAGATTCAAATAAATCCCTCTTTTTAATTCTTTCCGCATCTCCGGCTGAAAAATCTTTGTAAAGTTTATCGTTTTGAAGTTCTTTACCAGATTTTTCTGTATCCGTATATCCAGTTTATCCAATTCCCAGATATCCTTCTCCTGCTCTACTATATTGTCTTGCTGTCCTAAAAATTCCAACACCCACTTCAGATAGCATACCAGTTTGGACTGCACCATACTTACATTGCCATATACGCCGTGGTTCTCATGCATTATGGCGATACCTTCTTCCAGCATCCAGCCCTTAAACTGCCGCAGCCATATTTCCATGCTTCGGTCATGAAAGCTACTTATCCGCCTGGCACGTTTCTGTAAAAAAGTACACATTTTGATGTAAAATTGACGCTCTCCATAAAGAGTGGACAGTACTACCTGGCTGGCCCTGTATTTAATAAAAGCCGCCATTTCCCGCTGCATAACCGGCGATGTTAGAAGCTGCAGGTCATAGTATGGATTTTGTGCCACATATTTTTTATCGGTTTCCGTAACTGTCTGATATAAATCATATAAATAGACTCTGTTTTCCATCCTCTCACTCCTTCCCCTTTTTTAAACTGGCTGCCAGACTGTTATGCTTACTGAAATATTCTTCATTTGCATTCGCCAGCTTCCTCGGCATATAATCAATATATTGGCGTGTCATTTCCTCATAAACATGTCCCAGGTAATCCCGCACCCCCTGCAGAGACACGCCGTTATCATAAAATAAGGTCGCTATACTGTGCCGGTAATCATGGGATTGAAACAGGTACTCCCCATTCTGAATACTGTTCTCAACGCAGCATTTCTGCATGTTGCTTCGGAAGGTACTGCTTTTATATGCTCCCCCCTTCTGATTCTGAAACACATAATCTGCCGGGCCTATCTCATACTTTTTTAAATACTCTTTCATCAATTTATACAGTGCGTCAGGAATAGGGATTCTTTTATAGCTTTTCATTTTTATCTGGTAAACTTGAATCCAAGCATCTCTCCCCTGTATGTAATAGGCATCCCCTTTCAGCGTACATACCTCACTGATTCGCAGGCCGATGCTCCACAGATGCAGATACATTAGGCGGGTTTTCTCTGGAAACCGATATAGCTTTTGCAAAATTTCGCGGGAAACCTCCAGTTCCACGCTCCTGTCCAGATGCTGGGGGACAGCTTTTTTCAGATAATAATCTGCACAGAACGGCACTTTTTCAATGTATCTTCGAGCCAGCAGAAAATCAAAGAAATGTTGGATACCCATAACCATTTTATTGAAAGTTGCGGCCTGTATCCTTCGTTCCTGCTGTTTTCTGAAATATGCGTCCATTTGTTCCGATGAAATGGCACATATATCTGCCATTTCATCCTGCATCAGCTCCACCAATAAGTTCTTCACATGATACATTTCTGAACGCAGATTCTTAATTGTCAGATTCGTAATTCCAAGCCCATAGCGCATATATTTTTTCAGCAGTTCACGATTCCTTTTATGTGTAACTTCTATAAAGGACAGCGTAACCACCGGGCTTGACAAATCGATTCGCTCCGGCTGGAAATGGAACCGTTCCAGGTACCATACATGGGCTTCCCAATGAATTTCCTCTGCCTGCAGAAATAGTATTTTTCGGCACAAATCCACGATACCAATGTTTTTTTCTGTTTCTTTCCCCGGTTTCAGCAAGTCCGCAAATCTTTGATATTGTTGAAGTTCCAGCAGCTCGATATCTTCAATCGCTTCCCCTGCACAAAAATCATAGAACATCTTTAAAGAATCTATATGCTTTCGTAACGTTTCACGGTCCTTGTCCTGTTCCAGCAAATAGTTCAGTACGCTGAACACCTGCCGTTTCATCTTTTCAGGAGCTTTCCTTCCAAAGTCCCAAGCGAGTTCATCCTTCCTTTGAGCCTTATCCAGTTTCCTGACCAGTTCCTGGTTCGGGTGGTAAGGCAGAAAAAATACCTGGTTCTCATATTTTAACTGTATCCTTCTGCTGTTTACCACGCGCATCTGGCTGTGTATGGAGTGTTGTTTAATCCTATCAAATGCCTTTTCGTATATGGAATAACAGGCCGGTTTAATCTGCCCCGTGAGGAACTGCCGAAACTCCCTCCTTAATGGATAATCCAGTTCAGAAATATGCCAGATTCCATATTCCATCATGAATATCTCCACTTTATTCCGATAGGTAGATTCTACCTCGCTACACTCTGCCAGTTCCGCCTCCAGTTGCTCCCGAAGCTGTTTTGTATCTTCCTTTAGTTCCAGCCGTAATAACTGGCTTGCTGGCATTTACCATCACCTCCGCTTCTATGGCACCCTTCCGATACCGTAATTTATGGAGTGTTTTGCATAAAATTCACGGCTTGCCTCTAGCAGTTTGTCATCCAGGATACCGAGGTATTTGATTGTAGTATCCAAATGCTTATGCCCCAGCGCCTGGCTGATTAACTCAAGAGGCCAGCCGGCATTCCACCTTGTGACTGCAAAATATCTCCTTAACATATGTGGCGTTAGTTCTACTCCTGTCTTTTTTTCCGCTCTTTCCAGCATGGCATAGACACTATCAGCATTCAGAGGCTGTCCCGCTGTCTTTCCTGAGATGTTAATGAATAAATATTTTCCATACTGTAGCAGTTCTCTGTACTCTGACAGGTAATGCATCAGAAAATCAAAGGCATCATCACTGATTTTTCCTTTCCGGTACTCTGCGTTCTTCGCACGGGCTTCATTCTCATTGTCGTCACGGAAATATACTCCTACCGTATGATTCTGGTAATCAATGTCCCGGCTATAATCCACGCCCAGGATTTCTCCGATACGGAATCCTGTTTCAGCAAGCAGCAGGATTAGTAATTGATCCCGGCTGTTGGTACATGCCTGCAAAGTCTCTATAATTTCTTCTTCACCTGCCGCCCGCACATTCCGTTCCTCGGCTTTCATATAACCTTTAAAGGATTGCGAACGCAGGGTCCGTTTTACACCGACTGCATTCGCCAGCGTAATCTGGTTATAAGACAGAACCCGGAGAGCCTGCACAAAATTACATTCTGTCAGAAAAAGATAGAACCTGAACACATCTTTTAAATATGCGTTGCAGGTTCCGTTATCCGTATCCCCTATTTGATTTTTTTCAGTATGGCGGCCATCTTTCAGCCAGTACAAAAACTGGGTAAAGTGACTGCTCTGTTCCTCATACTCCATTTCACACACCGTAGAAAAGTCCCATTCTTTTTCTGCCATATATTCCAGATAGTAGCAGAGAGAAAATGCATACCGCTTTACCGTGTTCGGAGATAGATTGGACTTAATCTTGTGCTTTAAATATTTACTGGGAAGCAAGGCGATTTCCAGTGTCTCGCAGTCCATGATATAAAAGTATTTTCTTGTTCCCTCTAGTGCTGTTTCTACCGTATATCGCTTCAACTTCCCTCGCCTCCTTTCCTAACGCCATACACAGTATACCGTGTTACGGCGTTCATAGCTATCACAAAGACCACTGAAAAACCACTGAATTTTCAGAGTGAAACCCAAGCATAACCAACAACAGCTCTCAGTCTGTCTCGTAGCTTCCGACAACGCTGACCGCCATTCCTAAAATTCAAGCCATGCCTTTTTCTCCCTTCTGTGGGCTGGACCACTTCCTATGGCCTAACCCATCATGAATTCTGCCATTGCCACTGCCTGATCTCCCTCGGCAAAGTATTGGTCTGCCACGGCCCTGTCCACCGCCAGAATTTCCCCGGCCGATTTCTCTCCCGTCTGGATGGGCGCCAGGTGGCTCAATATCATCCTGCTTCATCGCTTTTCGCCTCGCTTTCCTCTTAAAACATTGACAGGTTATACCGGCCTTCTGCCGGAGAATAGATTTCCAGACCATAGCTGCTGGCCAACGCCTGAAGCTGCGCCAATTGCAGGGACGAATGCGACAGGCAGTTCCGGCTTACGATCAGCAGAACAGCCACACCATCATTTTTCACAGCTGCTATAAAACGTAAAAATCCCTCCCTCTCCCAAAGCGGTTCCATCCCCATATCGCTGGAGCTGCCAACCGCCTCAAAACGCATCTGCTCCGAATAATCCATGAGGCTTTTAAACTGTTCCTTCAAAGCGCCATGTGTATCCTCCGGCGCATCTATGGAACAATAAATCCAAGCACGTTTTCCTTTTCCCATTTCTGTCCTCCTTATGGCTATATGTTTGAAGCGCTGTACTGCTCCAGTATGCCGTCCAGCCCAAAGCTGACCGCGATGGCGTTGTCCACATACTGCATAGTGACTGCATTCAACCGGCCTATGTATTCTTTCAACCGGGCGCGGTCAATGGTCCGCACCTGCTCCAGCAGAACCATCGAATTCTGGTGCAGCCCATGAAAGCTGCCATCCAGCTTGATGTGAGTAGGGAGCCGGTGCTTGCCGGATCTGCTGGTGATCGCCGCGGCAATCACGGTCGGGCTAAAGCGGTTCCCCATATCATTCTGGATGATCAGCACAGGACGCACACCGCCCTGCTCGGAGCCGATGACCGGCGTCAGGTCTGCATAAAAAATATCGCCTTTTTTAATATGCATAAAATAGTCCTCCTTTCATTTCATGACACAAGGACGGCGGCAGCCTCCATCGGCCGCGAACACCAGAAGATAAAGCAGCTTTTATTGGCTGCCACCGTAGTTTCTATCATGAAATCAAATCATTTGTTCTTCGTTTTCTCCTGCTCCTATTCGACACTACTTCCCGGAGCAGAGCGCCCTAATGCGCTCTATGGGCAGCAGGCACAGACCGGCCTCTGGTTGACGCCACTTAAGGTGTGGCGCAGGCCGTCATGGGATTCTCACCCCTCCGGGGATCTCCCGGAGCCGCCCTCATTGCGTGTTCCCGCGTCTGCGGGGCTGTGACTGGACGGAAGTATCATGGTAGGCTGTTCAGGTCATTGCGGGGCGGCTTACCATAGGCCGCATTTGGACGGACAGTTCTCGCTCGGCACCTTTGATGCTATCTTATTGACAGGCACTCTGACTGCCTGCAGGTGGTCTTGGCGTATCCTCCTTGCCGCTTTCCCTTTCGGGATGAACAGCTAACGTATCTGAGCTGCTGGATATGACTGCCGTGGAGGCAGTGTTTTTCAAGGATCAACAGGGAGAGATATTTTCCCCCTCACTTACTTCCACGTTGGCAGAGCATCTTGTACACCCTAAAATTGAAATCTTTTTAAATTTTTTTTGAGCTTGTCCAAAATGCGGTTTTTCTGTTTCTGGATAACATTGTGGAAAATGCCCCTCTCATCAGCGATTTCACGCACTGTGCGCTCCTCAAAATAGAGCTGCTCAATCAGTGTACGCTCATCCTCTGGGAGAAGGGATAGAGCTTTATGTAGCTGCTGATACTGGATGCTGCGGATTGCGATTTCTTCCACGCTGTCGGTTTCCTCCGCAAACTGCTCATCCTGCTCCAACAGCCGTTCATAGGAATCCTCACGGCTGGGGATGATGGTAACGGTCTGCCCATCCTGATCCACGATGGTTTGCTCCGCCTTGAGGTCATACTCTTGGTACTGCATTTTTCTTTCTGTGGTTTTCAGCACAGCGATGACTTCCTCGCTGGCCTCCGGATACAGCTTTCTGTAATCCGGGATTCGGTTTGGCTTTGCCATAGGCTTGTCCTCCTTCATTTTCAAGTGCGATGAAAACGAAGGACAAGCGGTGGACTACGACACCGCAGCGGCTGGTACTCTGGAATGGAGCGGGGAGTTTTCACTGTGACTCTTTCGAATGGCGGCTTTTTCAGTATATATTTTGCAATGATGAAAAATAAAAGTTTTACCAAACCAAAAAAGACTGCACTTCCCTTGACAAGAAGTACAGTCCAATATGGAATGCCATACTTATATTTTTCCCGTTTGTTTCCCTGTACTCTGACAGTCATCCAATCAAGTTGTTTGACAACTCACGTTATCTCTTTTTTCAGAAGCAAAAACTACGTTCTGCATAGCTTGCATTACATGGAATACTGCCGTGGCTTCCCGTTTCTGTCTAATTACACAAAAGTGAGAGGATAGGATTTTAAGAATGGGGATGCAATTTGATGCCTGTAAGTATAACAAGCTAAACTTCGCTCCCGGCTTGCTGTTCAAAACTTTGGGACAGTACACGCAAAGCAGGACGCTAGATTTCTGGCAGTCATTCTGCGCCTCATGAAGTCTCTGTTTGTCATTGTCAACTGTCAATATCCATCGTTTCATGTGCGTCCCCCTTTTCCAGACAAAAGCAAAAACCGTCGTCACATAAGTAGACGGCGGCCTTGCCAACTAATTTTTAATATGGATTTGTTCTCTCTGACTTTTCCTTGCTGCATTGCCATAATGCACTCTTTAAAGCTCACTTGCAACAGAAGAACTCTGTCTCAAAATACTCATGGTGAGACTGTGTAACCCCCCACTAATTGATTTGTTATTTTACAAACATTTGCATATCATTAAAATAAATTTCAACAGGTAAACTGCTAATAAATTTCAACATATCCCTTAATGCCTTCCTCTGAATCCGCTTTAATGTTCGTTCTGATTTTCCATTATTGTTCCCATACTTTTCTGAAAATAATTTTGTAGTTTCCACCCATGTATGATGGCATACCAAATGAGTATCAATTACGAAGTTCTCCACCTCACTCAATATAGCCATAGCATCCATAATAATCTCAACTTGAAATGACCATTTATCGTATTTCTCTAATGTGTCCTCATCGTAACGAATATCTAAGCAGCTCTTTAAAATTCCAACCCGTGTTTTTGTTGTGTGAAAATCACATAATATTTCTTTTAACTCTGCTTCCGTCATCATCCTCATCCTATTCCTTCCCATATATTATTTATGGCAGCAGTAGCTGATAGACAGCCCCGTCTATTCTTTACAGTAATAAACACTAATCTGGAAATTATTTCTACAAGGAATCTTATATTGACACCATATTGGCACTTTTACCGGCACCATATTGACACTTACCAACTAAGTGAAAAAATAGTATAGTAATCTTATCCGTCAGACAAAAAAATATATATGGAGTAGTTTCTATATTCCTCATTTATTCCTTTTTATAAAATAAAAAGGAGTAAAAATGGAAGACTCTGTATCATTACTTATCAATAAGTTTTTAGATACCGGAAACGAAAAATATTTTGAGCAATTATTAGAGCGCTTTTCACCGTTACTCAAAGCCTACGCACGGAAGCTATACTATCTTGATTATGAAGATAGCCTTCAGGAATTGAGCATTTCATTATTTGAAGCCATTAGCAAGATGAAAACCATAGATAATGAATATGCCTGTATTTCTTACATAAAGAAGTCGATTATACATAAATTTACAAAGTTATACCATTTAAGTGTAGATACCCAACAGAATCAGGCAGACAGTTTCAGTTTAGACTGTGATAGCAATATTATTATTTCGCCGGAATATGAAACGGAACACTGCATATCTCATACCGATTTGATAAACAGTTTAAAAACGAAGACTCCGATGGAGCGTAATATAATATTTTTGATTATGCAGGGATATAGTGATGAGGAAATTGGAGAAAAATTAGGATACACCCGGCAATATATTAACCGCAAAAAGAAAAAAATATTACATACCGACGGTTCTCAATAAACCGCCGATGGCGGCTTATTGAGATTGTTCATTCACTCCATTGGTATATAGAGCGTAAAGATTGTCGAGTTTGCTATTGATTTCGTTTACAATCATAAGTTTATCAGATAGCTCTAGCAATAGCTGCTGATATTCTTTCTCCCTGGTATTCTGAAGTTCATCCAGCTTATCATTCTTCTTGATTGTGTATAATAGCAAAAAGACAAATAGCACAGCCCATATCCCCTGGGATTGTATTAATTGAATTATAATTTCTTCCAATTTTATATGACCTCCTCTCTATACATAGATTAAATAAGTTTAAAAACACAAATATAGAAACTAAACATTATATAATTTTTTATAAGCACAACTAATAGTACTATTTATAATATCAATGGTTATTTCAATAAAAAGTGCAACTTCTGTATACTTTAAAATAATACCAAGAGTAATATTTTAATAACCGAACAGGAGTTGTACAATAATGGACAAGAAAGCATTTGGAAAAGAATTACAAAAGTACAGAGAACAGGCAGGCTATAGCCAAGAAACTTTAGCTGAATGTGTTGGATGTAGTTCTATTTTTATTTCGTATATTGAACGTGGGGTAAAATCTCCCAGTCTGAATACCCTAATCAGTATATCAAATACTTTAAACGTATCGGTAGATATTCTTTTAGGAAAGGAACTGAAAAAATATAGCTCGGAAAAATTAAAACACATCGAAAAACGCTTAACCCCCTTACCAGAGCAAGAACAGCAGAGAATCCTAGATATTATGGATTCGGCCATCACCATTGAACTGGATTACTATAGTAAAAGGGGGTAAGAGAAGATGTTGATTTTAGTATTTGATACCCAACAGGAACGCGATAAATTTGTTGCTATATATGAAGCTTACGGAAAAACAATTTATTATACATTAAAACGCTATTCCCTGGATGAATATACCATAGAAGATTTGTCTCAGGAAATATACATTATACTGGCTGATCATTTGGACGATATTGATATGGGCAATACTAAAAGGACACAAAATTACATCATTACCATAACCCGGAACTACTGCTCAAATTATTTGCGAGGCCGTAATAAAAGACAGGAGGAATCATTGGAAGACCAGCCTTATCTACACACAGATTCAGATGATACTTTAGAGTACATTATCAATAAAGAGCAAATCCACCGATTATCCGATGAAATACAAAAATTGGATGACATCTACAAAGCTGTACTGGAACTGAAGTATATGAATGGCTTCAAAGACGAAGAAATCGCTTCGATTTTAAATATCAAGAAAAAGACTGTTGAAATGAGGCTTTATCGAGCAAGAATAATGTTACGAAAACAATTGGAGGCGCTGGAAGATGTATAATAATCTTAATGATGAGATTTGGGAGTCCTTACTGAAAGCTGCTGTTGAGGAAAACTGTCTAAATCAAATAAAAGACTACCCACCAATAGATGAAATAAACAAAATTATCTTACCCAAACACTATGACCTGATTATGCGGAGGCTAATTAAACGCTATCGTTTTCAGTCCAAAGCAAAGGCTATTTTAAAATCCAGTCGTAAAGTTGCTTCTTGGATTATTATTGCCATGGGAATAAGTTTTGCATTGCTGTTACAGTCTGATGAGGTGAGAGCAGCCTGCCGTAATGTAATCACCTATGTGTATGAAAAATATATTCGATTTGATTATGAGCCGACCTCCAACAATGAAGCGGTTCCTGTTGAATTTGGCTTTCTACCGGAAGGCTTTCATATGGCGCAATCATTTTCCAATGAAAGAGAAGCATATGTCAAATTTGAAAATGATATTGGAGAAACCATCAAATTATCTTATTATTTTCAAAACAGAACCACTCAAGTTGATAACGAACACTATTTAATCAGTGAAATCAGCATAGGACATTATTCCGGAACATTTTTTGAATCTCAAAATAGCGCATATGATAATTGTATAGTCTGGAATACGGAAAATAGATATTATTTTCTTCAATCCTCTTTAGATAAGGATATCTTGATAAAAATTGCAGAAAATATAAATTAGTTTGTAGAAGAAAAGTAGGAAAATGTGTTTATAAATAGTGACAATACATTTTGAAAGGAGATTTACTATGAAAATCAAACACTTTATTCCTCTTTCCATGGCTGCAATAACCATTATGACAGCCACCATACCCGTAACAACTGCGTTAGCAAGTACGGGCAATGACTATGCGACTGTTTCTAAAACTGATGACAGAACCGTAACCCCTCGTTATCGTTATGTACTGTCAATTGACACTGGTGTGTATCCAAGCGCCTCCGGTACTGAGTATGATTTAAATATACAGGGACCTAATCTTGTCTCTGTATCCGGTACAGCAGTTTTATACAAGCAGACAGCATCCGGAACATATACGAAAATCGATTCAGAATCCCTTCGATTAGAGGGCAATGACATCTGGTATACTGGTTATCTGAAATCCAGTGGCTCTGGTAAATACAAAATAGAATTTACAGGTACGGCGTATGCGGCTGACGGGTCAGAACCCATCAGTATCCGTAATTATGGTTCTTATTAAACAGAATATAGCGTTAACATAAAAATCATAACCCATTTTATTTTATAATAACGGAAAATCATCTTTAAAAGGGCGGCTCTCTAAATTACGAGACCGCCCTTTTCATACTTAATGTAGGTATAAAACCAGATTACATATTCACAAATTATAAACCGCTCCATGACCCAGATCTGGAGCATAATGGTATCGTAATTTAAGACACTTTCCGAGACATTTTATAATGAATCTGATATACTGTAACCAATACAGAAAGAAGGATTACTATTATGTCACGAACAAGAAGAAATTTCTCTGCTAAATTCAAATCTGAGCTTGTTATTGAACTGCTCAAGGGAGAAAAAGACTTAAATACGATTGCTACTGAAAATAACATTCAACCAAATCTTCTCCGTAATTGGAAGAAAGAATTCCTTGATAAAGCTTCCGTTGTCTTTGACGATACACGGGAAGATAACCTGAAAGAGAAGCTGGCTTCGGAACGCAGGGAAAAAGCCGAATATGCCAAAAAAGTTGGCCAACTCACCATGCAGGTGGATTGGTTGAAAAAAAAATCTGAAGAAACACTTGAACCTGACTACGAGAGTAAATTTAGTCCGAAACCTTTTGAAGTCTAAAGAACTCCCGGTCAAAACAGGTGCCAGATTGCTTGATATTAATCGCACCAGCATATATTATAATGGAACTCCTGTCTCTGAGGAAGAACTGGACTGTAAAGCAATTATAGACCGTTTACACACAGACAATCCGGCATGGGGTGCCCGTCAGATGTCTTCACAACTGAAAATGCGTGGTCATAAAGTTGGCCGCCGGAAGGCACGCCGCTACATGACAGAAATGGGGATTGATCCTATCTATCCAAAAATGAACCTTTCTAAGCGTATGCAACAGGCAAAAGTCTGCCCGTATCTGCTTCGCAATGCCGTTATCGACCGTCCAAATCAGGCATGGTCAATCGACATCACTTACATCCCCATCAAGCGTGGATTCCTGTATCTGACAGCTGTAATCGACTGGTACAGCTGCTGCATTGTAGGCTGGGAATTCGATGATACCCTGGATACCAGAATGGTTATCAATGCATTGGAAAAAGCGTTTAAAACAGCAAAACCAGTTATCCTGAATTCTGATCAGGGATGCCAGTTTACAAGCAACGAATATATAAATTTTCTCAAGGAGAACCACATCCGTCAGAGCATGGATGGAAAAAGCCGTTGGGCAGATAATATCATGATTGAAAGATGGTTCCGCAGTTTTAAGTATGAGGAAGCATATCTGACCCAGTATGCCAATATCCGCGAGGCACGGAAAGCGGTTGGCAAATATATACATACCTACAATTTTGAACGTTGCCATTCCGCCATCAATAACCAAACTCCGGCCTCCTGTTATTATCCAGCACTGTTGATTGACTATGCAGCCTAAGGGGAGCATTATTCCCCTTCTCAACTACATATATCGGTTCATTATAAAAAGATTAAATTTGTGTCTTGACAACTGAACCACTATAGAGCAGTGGTATTCTACGGTTTCCGCCAAACACCACCATCGTCTACCCAATAGTAATTTCAAACCGATAGCTATGGTGCTTGTCTGTAATACGTACAAGTCATGTTTAATGAGGAGTTGTTATGCTCTGATCAATCATATCCCATCTTCCCAAAACTGACACCCTGCTACCCTAATTGCCTCATAGCAAAAGAGTACCAGTCTCTTAAACATAATATAATTCATGATAGGAACATCGGGTAGGTAGTTGTTCATTACTTGAGAGTAATTTCCTGTGGCTATTTTTGTTGCCGTAATGAATATATCTGGTCACGTGTTTTGGATAGATATAATTCAATCTAAAGAATTACTTTTGTTTTTCACAGTAACAACATTGATTAGCCAATCTGTATTATTGATTTTAATAAAGAACTATTTGCTTCTTAAAATTGGATTTTATTATTGGCTATTTGTTTTAATCATGAATGTAACAATGACCATGTATTTATATTTTGGAAACATCGGAATTATCAGGCCCTTATTAGAAATTTTTCTTTTTATTCGAGCCCGAACATTTTGGCTGTTTTCTACTTCTGAGCTTCTGTATCTTCCCGGTTTTGAGGCAAAAGGTCTTATATCAAAAGAAAACCTATTTTCGCTTTCTGTATTTTTATTGTTTCATATAGATTTAATAGAGTAGAGAAATAACAGCGAGTGTTATTTCCCTCTCATTGAACCGTACGTACGGGTCTCGTATACGGCTCTACAACCTATATTCCAACATTTCTTAGATAATAGTTTAAAGGATTGAGCAGTCCTGCTCCGTCCTTTATTCTTGTTTCCAGTACTTCCGGACTGATTATATAATTAACAACATTCATTCCGCTTCGTCTATACCAACCGAGCCTTGAGTTTGCTACCTTATATATGGCTTCATGGTCAAATCCACACTTATATTTCTGGTTTAAATAGCACAGATTTTTGTATATTCTCTTAGGCACTTTCCATTGTTTTAGAACAATCACCCTCATCTTGTGCCTTAGCCATGCTCCAAACTCTTCCATAAATTGTTTCATCATTCCGATTCTGAAATAATTAATCCACCCTCTCGCTATTTCATTCACTCGTTTTATTGTTTCAGCCAGCGGTCGTGCAATCGCTTTATTTCTTTTAAGGTATTCACTTAGCTTCTGTTTCAGTTTCTTTTTCTTTCCTGTTGTGGGTTTTACTTTCCATTCCCCTCCATGTTTGAGAAAAGTGAAGCCAAGATACTTACTTCTTGTTGGTCTGACTACTTTCGTTTTTGTAACATTAACTTTTAGGAACAGCTTTCTTTCTATCCATTCTGTTATGGATTTCATTACTCTGTTGGCTGCTTTTTCACTTTTAGTGAATACTATTGTGTCATCTGCGTACCTCGTAAACCGAAGTCCCCTTTGTTCCAGTTCCTTATCTAATTTATCAAGATATACGTTTGACAGCACAACAGACAGGGGACCACCTTGTGGCACTCCGCTTATTGCTGCTTTTTCCAGCCCTTTTTCCATTGCTCCTGCTTTCAGATATTTCCGAATCAGGTGCAATGTGGTACTGTCATTCACTTGCTCTCTAAGAATTTGAATTAATTTGTCATGATTTACTTTATCAAAGAATTGCTCTATATCTATGTCTATCACCCATTCATATCCCTCGTTCAGATACTCCAGTGCTTGTTTTATGGCATCATGACAACTTCTTCCAGGTCTGAAACCATAGCTAAATTCACTGAATATTTCTTCATAAATATCTATAATTGGCTGAGCAATCGCTTGTTGTATTACTCTATCTAAAACCGTTGGAATCCCCAATGGCCTCATTTTTCCATTATCTTTCGGAATATAAACTCTTCGTACTGGTTTGGGCATATAGGTTCGGTTTCTGATTGATTGAACAATTTCGTCTTTGTTTCCTTTGATGTATGCACCAAGTTCCCCGACTTTCATTCCGTCAACTCCACCTGCCCCTTTATTCGCTGCTACTTTCTTATAAGCTCTGTTTAGATTTTCCTTTGATGTAATCACATCTATTAATTCCATTGTTGTTACTCCTCTTATTATCACAAAATTTATGCACATCACCCCTCTCGATCCAGACAGTATTCCTCGGTTACGTTCCTACTTTTCCAGTCCATCTGATTTCTGGCTAATGCATCATTCTTTTAATAACGATTCGTACTATAAATCGTTTCAGTCCTTCGGCTTTTACCCCTACTATGACTTCATCTGACTCCCTCCCCAAACCTTTTTCGACCATATCTTACGATATGTGGGTAGGGTCTCCCAAGGTAAGACACTAATCTTTCATTCCACAACCTCTTGATTTACAACTTCGGTTTACGTTTACCATTTGGGCTTCGGCTTGGTTTGCAGCCTTCCCCACCTAATCGCCTTATCAAGTTTCTGTTCGTAGGCTCAAGAACTTTGCTACACCACTTCCTCCATCTATATCATTACTGATACCGACTTGTGATTCGCTACACTTGGCGGTAAAAACCCGTGGCTGGACTTTCACCAGCAAGATTAGTGCCATGCTTGGCACACAAATCAAAAAAGTTGCCACGGTGACTCCGTGACAACTTTTTGGTTATTCATATGCAATGCTTTTTAACTGTCGGTTTGAATCGAAAATGATAGTTGCTTGACCAGCCAATGCTCCTTCAGGATAGACAGCACATACAACAATATCCCCAGGCTGTTTGCTTTGCCTGCTCGCAAAGATATTTTACGATTTCATATAAGGACAATGTGATATCTGGTTTTTCTAACCCGAAAAGAGAGTGAGCAAATCATTGTTGAAGCAAACCTGCTGAACCGAGATAGCTTAATTACTTAGTAAAGCGGACAGCATGTTGCATGAAAGCAGCTTGCTGTCCGTAAATTGACTAATAATTTTTAGTTGTGTACGCCCGATAAGTAACTTTTTTAATATTATCATTATATTCAAATACAATCGTAACATTCTCAGGTTGTAGTGTACCTAGAATGGTTCCATTTCCCCCACTTTCGGATAAATGACTATTTTTAAATTGCCTGAGTTCCAATGCCTGTTGTTTAATGGTATCATATTCCAATGGTGTCAAAATCCAAGAAGCTTCCATATTGACCTCTTCCTCAAAAAAAGATGAGTACCTTTGGTAGAAATAATCTGCCTGCTTAGCACTAACTGGTATTTGGTTAGGGAAAAAACTGTTTACACAGCTTTCAAACTGTTCCGTATCGCCGTCAATCTTCATATAGTTTGACAAGTTTTTTGTCGTAGAACTAACCGGGGGAATTAACATAAAAAACAGTGTACAAAAACCGCCTGCCAAAATAGCAGGTATTGTACCAACCAAAACTATTTTGGATAAAAATTTATATTTTTTACATTTCCAAATAATAGTTCTTCCTATTAATGCTAATATTGTAGGAAGAAACGGTAAAATCAATATCAATATCTGCGTAGACCCCAGTTCTTTAAAATAAAGTTTGGGATATTTATATTGATATATTATGAAAGTTATAATAACCATTGCCACATTTATAAACGAACCTAATATAGATATTACTGTAAAGAATTTTTTAATGACTTTGTTTACAAATGATTCTTTGATTTCCTGCTTACTTTTATCAAACAAGGCTTTTTCCTCAAGAAAATCTTCTGTCGTCTGGCTACTGGTTTTTGATATATAATCTTGACGTAATTGTGTATATTCCTGTTGGCATTCCTTGCATGTTTCCAGATGATTTTCTATCTCTATCCTGCTTGCCTCGCTGCATAAATTCTCTATATACAATGGCAACAGGTCTTTTATAATTTCACATTTCATAGCGCATTTCCTCCTTTAAAATTGACTGTAACTTTTTTTTGGCACGATAATATGTAACTCGCGCCCAGGTATCTGTTTTTAATAACATAGTTCCTATCTCATTATAAGACATCTGTGAAAAAACATGGTATACAAAAACGGATTGATATGGTTCGGGTAATTCTGATATTGCGCGCATAAGTTCGTTGACCGAATCCGTTGACAAGACCATATCTTCCACACTTTGACCTTCAGACGGCATATGGATTATCTCACTTATTGGAGCATAGCGGGCTTCTTTTTTTATATAGTTAAAATATAGATTTTTGCCAATTTGGCATAGCCATACATATAAGCGGCATTCTCCTCGGAAATTATCCAAATTCAGATATGCCTTTACAAAAGTTTCTTGCGTAAGTTCCTCGGCGGTATTATGATTTCCACTTAGATGTAACAAGAAATGATATACCTGCTTGGCATATATTTCATATATTTCACTAAATGTTTCGTTTTCCATATCGACTCCTTTCTATTTTAAGGTAAATACACCAATAAGACAATTAAGTTATTATATTGTTACAGAATACTCTATATATTTTTATTATGTTTTAACACGGAACAGTAAAACATTACCTGTAAATTATATATGTCTTTTTGACTATCTTTTTATATCTTCTTAAATGTCCGTAAAGCCTTATTTTATCGGCTCTACGGGCATTTTGCTTTTGTTGTAAACCTCACATATCTAGGTCTATCTTCTTATATTTTCGCTATCAAGCGTGGTTAAAATCGTGGTAAATACTTCTATGCGATTAGACGCTGAACCTCTGATTTTGCAGTATCTATGGACGCATGAGCATACCAGTTCATTGTGATACTGATGTTTGAATGTCCCATGATATACTGTAAATCTTTTGGGTTCATGTTCTTACTTGCCAGCCTTGTGCAGAACGTATGGCGTAGTGTATGCGGTGTGATATGTGGCAAGGGATTGTCCTTATGGTGCTTGTTGTATTTCTCTACCATACGGACAAAAAGCATATTGTAATCAATCGCAACTTTGGGCTTGCCTTTATGATTTACAAATAGAAAGTTGCCCCGTCCGTCTATCACAAATGGTTCTGCCTTTGGGCGTTTCTTCATAACCCGTTGAAATGCTTGTATCGTTTCTCTGCTTAATGGCACTTGCCTTGCTCCGCTTTTTGTCTTAGGCGTTTCAATATAGTAGCCCTGTTCCTTGCTCTTTAATAACTGGTGGTCGATAATCACAACTTCATTCTTGAAATCAATATCGGCTACTGTCAGTCCGCACAGTTCCGAGATACGAAGTCCTGTCTTTAACAGTATCAGCACATCATCATAATACTTGTGATACACATTGTCCGCCTTGATGAATGAGAGTAGGGCTTGTTCCTGTTCCTCTGTCAATGCGACTTTCTCTTTGGTATCATTTTCTATAACTTCACTTAACTTGAAATCAAAAGGGTTTTTCCTTACACAATCGTCTTGTATGGCGATATAGAATGACGCTTTTAACGAGCGTTTATGGTTGTTAATGGTGTTATAGGAAAAGCCTTTGTCTTTCATGCGTAACGCCCATTCCTTAGCGTCAGAGGGTTTTATCGTATCAATGCTCCTAGCACCTAACTTGTCCTCTTTCAATAACCGCATGAGCTGTTCCCGTTGTTTCTGTGTGCTCTTCTTCACGTTTGCCCTCTGTGTGTTCTGTTTGGCGTAGAGTTGGCAAAGCGTCATTTTCTTGCCTGTGCTGTCGATACCGTCCTCAATATCCCGTCTTATCTGCTGTTCCAGTTCACGAAGTGAGGGTTTTTCCCGTTTTCCCTTTGGTGTCGGGTCTGTGGGTGTCAATCTCCAAGCATACACATATTTTGTGTTTCCAAATGCGTCCACATATTTATATAAGTATTTCCCGTCTGTTCGTTGGCTCTCTCCAGTATGCAGGATACGTCCTTTGCTATCCCGTCTTTTTTCTTTCATGGTGTCTGCTCCTTTCCTTGTTGGAAAGAGCCTTGATATGACTTGTATTCATCATAACACATACAAGGCTCATTTGCATTAGATTGCGTCCAATTTGTCAATGACCTTTTCAAACTGTCGGCGTTTAATCTGTATGCGGTTGCCATTCATAATGAGCCAGCCAGCGTCCTTGTTTTCCTCTGCCAAGCGTCTTAACTTGTTTTCTCCGATACGGAAATACTTTGACGCTTCTTCAATGGTAAGGGTGTATTTTTCCCATACGGGAATATCGTTGTTATTCATCAGATACCCCCTTTCCCATGTTTCGTGTCATACTGGATATAGGGGATAAGGTCGGTGCGGTCTATCCTCTGTAAGTGGGCGGTTAATTTACTGGAAAGGGAACTGCTGTATCTTGCCCTGTCAAGCATAGTTCCCACTTTTTCCAGTCCACCTAATGCATCATGTTCTTCTAAGAAATAAAAACTTTTGACAGCAGAAATCACGCCACCCTCTGTGAGCCATTGCTGTGTTTCCTCAAGGGAATTATGTAGTTTCGGTACTTGCAGTTTCAAGACTTCCACAGCCCCTAAAAATCGTTCCCAAAACCGACACGTTTTCCATCTGCTCTTATTACTTTCATTTCTGTTTGGCACGACAAAGCGTAGGTTGTTTGCTAATAGCCCGAAAGCCAGTTCCCCAAGTTCCAGCGGTCTGTCTTTGAATGTCATGGCAAAAACATGAGCCTTATCATCACGCAGTTGCATTTCTGTCCGTTTCCAACTGCCGACTTCATCAAGTGTCTTATTATGTTTTGAACAGACTTCCTTATCCTTATCATAAAAGCGGTAGGATAATCCCGATTTACCAGCACCGATATAAACAGTCTTTGCGGTGTCGAAATCATCAAACTTGCTTTCGTCAAAGTGGTAGCCCTCACTATTAGAAATAAATTCCTCTTTTTCGCATTTCTTCTTTATCTGCTCTATGGTAAAGAATGGCTTTTCGTTCTTATCATCAATGGCAATATCAAGTCTTGTGAAATGAAAGTTATCCAGTCCGTATCTTCGCTCACAGCGTCGAAACATATCCCCAAAGGTATAATTCCTACTGTCGAGAATACGGAAAATATCATCACAACCTCTGCCAGTCATAACAAGATAACAGCCTAGCCCCTGTGGGTTATCCTCTGTCTTTCTTGCGTCCCCCGATACATAAATATCTCCAATCTGCCAGCGTGCTTGATAAGTCTTGAATTTTATCATTGCTGGATAAACATTGAAAATGTCAGTCGGTAAATCTAAAATGTGCATGATTACATCTTCAGCGGTTGCCGTTTCAAATACAATGCTGATGTAATCAATCTTAACGGATAAATTTTTGTGTGTAGTTATAGTGCATTTCTCCTTTCGTATGCCCCGTTTTTTTGCGGGGTAAAAATTGTGTTTTTTCCTTTATTTATCACAGTTTCTAGGTACTATGACATGTATACGCAGGGCGGTGTTACATATACGCCCTTTACGAACGCCTAAAGGCGTTCCCTTTCTTCCTGTGTCTGCCCCGTTCTTAACGCTCACGAGCCTTGTAAGGCTCGTGGCTAAACGGAACAGCCCCAGTCAGAAACCTTATTTTCGGTCTGATAGTCCATGCTTATTCATGCTATCAAAGTGAAAATATATATTTTATATGCTTACTCAAGCGTGTGATTGACCCTAGCGTGCTTAATCACTCTGTCTAATACGATAATAACTCCATTAGAATTACTTGTCAAGAAGTTTTTGTTGACTTTTAGATATAGATTAAGTATGATATGCTTATAAATACCAAGAAAAGCAACGAAAGGAGCGGTTATACTAAGTTATGGAGCATTATGAAAAGAAAATCAGTTTCTTAGGAGAAAACATACAGACCATAAGAAAACACAGAGGAATGAAACAACAGGAACTTGCGGACAAAATCGGTATCAATATGCAGAGCCTTTCCAAGATTGAACGTGGCGTGAATTATCCTACCTTTGATACGTTAGAGAAGATAATGGACGTGCTGGGTGTAACGCCCAATGAATTATTGTCGGGAGAATGGAAGTATATTGACCACACCGAGCCCTATATCATGGATATTATCAAACGGGAACAAGACTTCAATGTTTCCTTAGATTACCTGTCTGAAAATGAATTTTTCGATGATGAAAAAGAATGCACATTTTACAAGGCATATAAACTCATACAGTATATCCATAACTACATTACCAATGAGGTTACGGAGTTGGAAGAACTTATGGAAATCAAGCAGTTGATACAGCGTCAAAAACTGGAACGCATGATAAAAGTGCATAAGGAAATGCGAGGGTTAGACCGATACAGAGAACAGCCCAAAGAGTATAAATACCATGACCCTTATGATGATTGGATATTTCGTCAGCTTGCGGATATAGACAACAGAAACAACATTCCCGACACTTCTCCACAAGTAGACTTCAATGAAGCAGACTATGAAGATTATCTAAAGGCGAAATGGAACAGAGGTCTTTAATTTCCTCTTGCATGGAAGATACAGCAAACAAAAAGCCCAGTAAAGAGTGCAAAGCACCACCAATGGTGGCAAGGCTCTTGACAGGGCTTTTTCTTTTCTGTTGTGGGGTAATCAAGAGGAAGAAAGAAAAAGTGTGCATTTTTGTTCCATAAATGCTAAGGGTATGCTGATTTTTATTGTGGCGGATATATGGAACTGTTATAATATGGATATGAAGAAAGCGACAAATTTGAAAGTGTTAATAATTTTCAAACAGCCTCATTGCATGGAAATAAGAAACAGACTATCCTTAAAGTAGGAGGTGGCACAAATGGCAAATGAAGATAAAAAAGATTTTAATGCTATGTTGCATGATAGTAAGGATATGCCAAAATTTCAAATTATCATAGACCAGAAAAGTATTGAGAAATATGGTGGAAACAAAATGTATTTTGCTCCCCCGATTGACTATGACAAAGTAATGAAAAAAGTTCCGTATGGTAAAGTGATTACGGTTGGAAAAATACGAGAACACTTTGCAAAATTGAGTGGTGCAGATTTTACAGAGCCGATTACAGCGGGTATATTTGTTTCTATTGTAGCGTGGGCGAGTTATCAGCGTTCCGAAGATGAAACACCCTATTGGAGAACATTAAAAGCAAACGGAGAATTAAATGCTAAATATCCAAATGGTATTGAAGCACAGAAAGAAAAATTAGAAGCAGAGGGACATACCATTATTCAAAAGGGGCGTAAAAATATACGATACTATGTAAAGGACTATGAAAATTCTCTTTTTGATTTGAAATAGGCAAATTCTATTTCACAATTTCATATCTCTATACACAAAGCAGTTAGTCTTAGGATTGACTGCTTTTTTCATACCTAAATTTCAGATTGGAGTGATGAAATGGTGTTTGTTAGAGCTGTTCAATAAGATTATCGGTGCATAAAATTTTATTGTGGTGCAGATATGAAAATGATATAATGTGGATATGAAGAAACGGACAAATTAGAATTTGTCGAGCTGGTTAGTTCGAGATAATTTTGAGTTTGTTAAGATGTGGTGCACTTGATGGAATCACAGGTACGACATCATATTATGGAGGATGAAATAGATGATAGGTTTGATTGTTGCGAGGTCAAAGAATAATGTTATAGGCAAGAATGGTAATATACCATGGAAAATAAAGGGAGAACAAAAGCAATTTAGAGAGTTAACAACGGGTAATGTGGTTATTATGGGGCGAAAGTCTTATGAAGAAATCGGTCATCCGTTGCCTAATAGAATGAATATTGTTGTTTCCACCACAACAGAGTATCAAGGAGATAATTTAGTTTCAGTTAAATCATTAGAAGATGCATTATTATTGGCTAAAGGACGAGATGTATACATATCTGGTGGATATGGACTATTTAAGGAAGCTTTGCAAATAGTAGATAAAATGTATATCACAGAAGTAGATTTAAATATTGAAGATGGAGATACATTCTTTCCAGAATTTGATATCAATGATTTTGAAGTTTTGATAGGGGAAACACTTGGTGAGGAAGTGAAATATACGAGAACATTTTATGTAAGGAAAAATGAATTGAGTAGATTTTGGATTTAGGGTGTTTTCATAAATATATTGCTTTTTATGCATATATAAATTGTTGTAAGACAAATTCTTTAGGTTAGAATCAATGATGGGGTAAACGAAAAAGCAGTTTTGGC
>NZ_SPHO01000012.1 GCF_005845215.1 Clostridium sp. 1001271st1 H5 | reverse complement strand
TTACTCACCCGTCCGCCACTCAGTCAATCAAGATTCCATCCGAAAACTTCCTCTTGATTGCTTCGTTCGACTTGCATGTGTTAGGCACGCCGCCAGCGTTCATCCTGAGCCAGGATCAAACTCTCATGTTTTAAGTTTTTCACTTATGTGAGGTCTTTCACGAACATTACGTGAAAACTTAGTTCACAATAGTTACGGTTCGTATTCCGGAACCGTTACGTTTGTGAACACCCTCGTGAAGAGTGTTCCTTGGTTTCAGACTACTTAGCTTGGCTAGTTATCTTTAACCTTCATTACTTGGTTTTGTTCTGAATTTTCTCAAATCCAAAGGTCTAAACCAGACCTTTTGTTTTTAGAATTTTCAGGGTTTGTGTATTATTCAGTCTTCAATTTTAAAGGTACGATGGAAGCAATGCTTCCGACCGCAGAAGGAGGGATTTGAACCCTCGCGCCGCTACTAACGACCTACTCCCTTTCCAGGGGAGCCCCTTCAACCTCTTGGGTACTTCTGCTTGGTTGAATCTTGTTTCATATTCAATTTATATTCGCAGGCAAATCATACAAACTCGTCTGCAGCGGAGAGGGTGGGATTCGAACCCACGCGCCCTTGCGGACAAACGGTTTTCAAGACCGCCTCGTTATGACCACTTCGATACCTCTCCGAACGCGCTTTTCTATTTTACAGAAGTTTCGACGTTTTGTCAAGTACTTTTTTTAATTTTTTCAAAACTCTTTTTTCGAGTTTTGTGCTTGCTGTCGTTTTCAGCGGCAACTCGATTAGTCTATCATGTTATTCGACAGATGTCAACACTTTTTTCAACATTTTTCTGATGGTTTTTTTCCGTTCTTGGGCTGATGGTATTTCTCACGGTTTTCTCACTGGTTTTGCTGTCTTTTACCGCTGGCTGGAATTCCCTGATTCAGGTAATTCCAACCAGCTCTTCCACCTATTCGCACATGCATTTCCCGGCAGCCTTCTTATATATCCTTATCCACAGCCCAGCGGTCCAGCTGCTTCAGGAACTTTTTATCCTCTGAAACCACCTTGACCGGCTTCTTATAGTCTATGGCCATCAGCCCCAACACGGACTTTCCGTCTGCAATCTGATTGTCCATTGTATGTACTCCAATATCCAGGGGAGACGCACACGCCAGATGCATAAAATCTCTTAAATCGTTGGATGTATACAGCATAATTTCACGTACCATATTGATACCTCCTTTTTCCGGACATAGTATAACACTTTCGGATAAAATATACAATATCCAATCATGGTTTTATATAGCCCCACCGTGACAAGGCCGCCCTTAACTCTTCTTTTTCCTCTGCTGCCTTTTCAAAGGGCCTTCCGCTCATCACAATGTCGATGGCCTGGCGCATTGCCCGGGCTCCTGCCACAGCACCGCCCGGATGCCCCTGGACAGCCCCTCCTGCCGCAAGAACAACGTCTTTTCCCACTTCACTGATATATTTCTCCACCATCCCTGGATGGACGCCTCCTCCAATGGATGGCATAGAGGGTTTAATGTCATAGAAAGGGAGGGTGAGCTGGGCCACTGTCTGCATATATTTCTGGTGAAGAAGAGGATAGCCCCCATAGGGCGTATTAATCATTACTATATCAGCTCCCCCCAGACGCGCAAGCTTTCCCACGGCCAGAGGCGAGGCCATTCCATTCATGGCGCCTTCAAAATACATTCCGGTGCCTGCCGAATGTCCCAGGACCGGGAGAGCCGTATGCTCTGCCACGTGCTTAAGCACACTGTATCCCACAACTGCAAAATTAATCATCAGTCCGTCTGCCCCGGCATCCTCCGCCCGTTTTACATTTTCAATGATTTCATCCGCCCCGCTGGTTATGTTAACAAAATACTTCACCCTCTCCCCTGTTTTTTCATAGGCAGCCTCAGCAGCCTCCTTATACGCCCTTACCCGTTCTCCGGGCTTGCTGTAAACAGGATTTCCTAGCAATTCATCGTCCTTAATAAAGTCCACACCTCCAAGTGCTGTCTCATAAAATATGTTTGCACCCTCTTTGGGGGTCAGCCCTGTGCACGGCTTAATCATATTCAGCAGAATCGGACGGTCATTTATTCCGGCAAACCTGCGGATTCCTTCAATTCCATACCGCGGTCCCCTGAATTTTCCGGCAAATTCCTCTGAAAACTCAATATCCAAAAGCTTTACCTGGGCTGAGGTGGAAGCATCATTCCCCAGAAGAGAGGTAATCATCAGCGGCAAATCCGCGCCGAAATTCACGGCAGGATAGGCAATCTGAATCAGATATTCCCTCAGGTCATCCCCAATCTGGGTGGCCAAATCCAGGGAAGGCACATCAAATACATTTACCACCTTTCCCATATACGTTTCCCGAATCTCCTCCGTAATTCCCGGAATCGGAATCCACGTCCCAATGGTCTGCCCCACTGCAAGGGCTGCTGCCTTTTTCAGAATGTCGGCTTCCTTCGGGAGCCTGATATGATAAGACGCTATGATATAATTTTGTTTGTGTATTGTCTCCGGTAATGTATAAAGTACAGAATCCATCTTTTCTCCTTTATTCACAGCGCTCCTATGCCTGGCAAAACAAAAGAGCCCGGCATCCGGTTTCGATGCCCAAGCTCTGTTATCACTTTCTGATTCTGCTATACACGTATATCAGGATTTACGCATTCTCATGAAAATACACGTCCAAAGAGTAGGGAATGTTCTCCGTTCTCTTCTTCAGGTTCTGAGTCAATAAATGACTGATTCGTTCGCTGTCCCTCTGTTCCAGGGCATCCAGATAGCTCTGATGCTCCTCAATCATCCTTTCCCTGGATTCACGGCCCTCCAACAGCTTCTGGCCGTAAATCAGCTTGAAGAATGACAAATTATCCCACAGCGATTCTATCATCGCACAGACCCTGTCCAGCCGGCTGATTTTATAGATGGAGAAATGGTACAGCCTGTTCTGCTGATACACATCAATTGCATCAAGCTCATCCTGCCTGACAATGCGGATATATTCAGCGTGAATCTCCTTCAGGTTCCGGATGTCTTCATCTGTAATCTTTCCGCAGGCATATTTTGCGGCCACTGGCTCCAATGCCGTCCTCGCTATATATATCTGCCGCACATCCTCCTTGGTCAGTGTCACAAGCCTGGTTCCTGCATAGGGGACCGATTCAGCAAGCCCTTTCTTTTCAAGATTGGCCAGCGCTTCCCGAATCGGCATACGGCTGACTCCCAGCTGGGAAGCCAGCTCCTCGGTATTCAGCTTGTCACCCATTGACAGCTTGCCGCTCATAATCCATTCCATCAGCTTGTCCAAAGCCAGGTCCGGAAGCTTGTTATGCTGAAGCATTCCCCTGTCCAGGTCATTCATTGTAATACGCATATTAGATTTCATATAGCTCTCACCTAAGTAATATTTACAAGCCAAGCTTCGAAACGGTCACTTTTAAAATCGCCACTTGCGCGGTTTCTTCAATTAATTCTGCTGTATGCTCTGCATTAATTGCATCTTTTCCGACTGCCACTAAACCATGATTCACAAGTAAAAATCCGGGCAAATCCGGGTTCTCTCTATATATTTTTTCCACCATTGGGAAATACTCTTTTTTTACCATCGCCGCAGGAACATCCAACGTTGGTAAATCCGCGCTCATCTTAAGCTGGGCGTGCCATGTGGTCCTCTTTAAGGCCTTTCCTGTGGACGCCCATGCAATTGAATACGGTGAGTGTGTATGTACAACAGCATTCACCTTTGGACAAATTCTATATAGCAAGCCGTGAAGTAAAGCCTCTCTTGTAGGTTTTCCTTCCCCTTCTACTAGATTTCCATCGAAATCCGTGATTACAAAACCTTCTGGCGTACTGTCAATAAAAGAACTGCCGCTTGCCTTTACAATCATCCAGTCTTTCCCTGGCACCCTGGCGCTCACATTGCCGCCGCTTCCGGTCTGTATACCTCTAGTATATGCTCTTTTGCAGGCTATGACAAGTTCCTCTGCAATTTTTTTAACATCTTCTGACATTTTAAAGAACGCCCTCCTTGTCCTGATATTTTATTTCATCCCCTGTCACACCGCGCTCTTTCAGTTCGTCCACCATATGATGGGCGGCCTCAATGCCCCATGCTTCCGTGTCCAGATTTCCCGGTATCGTAATGATTTCCACATTGGGATTCCTGATTTTCCTTAGCCGGCGGATGATGATATCATCCACCTCTTTGTAATAGAGCTCCTCGCCCTTGCGGGTATTATGGCGCATTCCGTCCGTGGGAATCAGGAGCTTTACCGGGTAATCAATTTTCTCAATCCGCGCGGCAAACCGGTCTGTTGTAATCTCAGCCTCGTCCGGAAGCAGCTTGATATGAGCTGTATTGGCATTGTGCATCATATAGACACGCTGGTCCATGCGGGGCGGAAACTCTCCTGTCTGGAAATCAATAAAATCCAGACCGCCCACGCTGACTACCAGAGGCACCTTCTTCTCCACTCCGCGGACCAGCCGGTATCTGGAATCTTCCCCATAGGAAAACCCGCCTTTAAAATACTCCTGTGTAATCTCATGTGTCGTCAAATCCAAAATACCGTCAATCAGGCCGTCTGCCGCCATCTGCTCCATAATGGCTCCGCCTGCACCGGTGGAGTGAAACCCAATGGCCTCAATGCCCAGCCGTTCCAGCTCGTCAATTGCAGCACATGCCCCTGTATTGGTAATCCCCATCAACGTCACACCCACAACCGGCTTAGGGCCCTTTTTCAAAGCCTGTCCTCCATGCTTCACCATACCTGCACAGCACGCGCATGCATTTGCCATGATTTGTCTTGTCACTATATTAAGTCCGGTAAAATCACATATGGACGGAATTGTCACAATATCCTTTGCCCCGACCACACTTTCAAAGGTCTTGCGGCCGGATGCCACCGTGGTGGCCATGACCTTGGGGAAACCTATGGGAAGACGTTTCATGGCATTGGTGGCCATAACTGTATTCTGAAGGCCTCCCGCAGAGAGAATTCCGTCAATCGCGCCCTCTGCATACAGCTTCTCCACATAGGATGCCACTGCATCCATCATAAATGCAATCTTCTCGCCCTTTGTCCTGGGTTCCAGCTCATCCCACTCCGTTCCTGCCGCCCTGACCACCTCTTCCCTGGAAACATCATATCCATAAGAAGGATTGGGGCCTGTGGCCACATTGATTACCATTGCCTTGACGCCCTGGCTCTCAATCTGCTCACGCATATATGCAATTTCCCTGTACTTGGTGTCGCAGCTTCCTATGATTGCGATTGTGTTCATTTCATTTCTCCTCCCATACGATATTGTGAAGACCCTCCGCCCGGCAGTCTCCACAATACCCCCTATGGACCCCGTTCCTTCACAGGGACGTACTCACATTAATTCTGGGTGAAGTACTTGGTCTTTGCCCTTTGGGACGCTTTCTCCGCATCCTTGTCAATAATCGCGCTCTTGTACTCATCAAATACAAAATCCGTGTCCTTAAGCCCGATTACCGGAAGCCTGTTCTCATGAGAGTCCTCATATCTCTCCACAGCGGCCGACAGTATAACATCGTGGGCAAGCAGAAGGTGCTTATGAGGGTCTACCCCCGCCTCCCTGCAGCGGCGGACCGTGTCGCGGATTGTCTGCCACGCAGCCACTATGTCAACATAACGTCCCGGAGGGCAGATATCATAGTGCAGCTCATCCTGCATGGCCTGCGGCGCATCAATGTTGCCCATTACGAATACCGAATCGCCCACGCAGTAGTAAGGTCCGTCTTCTGTCTCAACCACAACCGTCATGTGGCCCGGGCAGTGTCCGAAGGATTCAAATACGCTTACGCCCGGAGCAATCTGCGCCTCGCCCTTAACTGTCTCAAAACGCTCTTTTACTCCCGGCTGGTCATAGGGCGCAATAAATTCATCACCGCAGGTCACATCCCCGTCCTTGGCAATGACCGGTCTGCAGTATGATTTATAATGCAGCGGAATGGGGTTATGGGCATAGCTCCACTCCGCCTCATGGCAGATAAAACGAGCCTTTGTAAACTTCTCAAGATAAAATACATGGTCCCAGTGCAGATGCGTGAACAATACAATGTCAACATCAGAAGGCTTGCGGCCAACCTGGGCCAGGCGGGATTCGATGTCGTCAATCCCCTGTCTCTGCATGGATGGACCGTGATGGTACTTGTCGGCGTGTTCCGTCCAGGACATCCCCGTATCAACCAGAATCAGCTGGTCCCCGCCTTCAATTAAGAACGTGAAATCCGGAAGCTGGTCCGAGTCATTGGTGATTCCCAGCTTCTCCACAAATTTTTTACACGAAAAATGGTACCAGTACTCCAATGGTTTGGTCGGAATATAACCAGAATTAAGTGGTCGGATTGTTAATGGCATATTAATGTTCCTCTCTTTCTCTTTCATGAATTATCTATCTTAAAACTGCCGTGGTATATTCCGGGGGCAGTTTTAATACCCGTATATCCGGCAATCATGCCGCCTTGCTTTCCTGTCTTTTCTTGCTGTAGGTATCAAACAGCACCATGGCAATGATAACAATGCCGATTACCAGACCCTGCGCATAGGAGGATATCCCCTTCAGGTTCATTACATTGACGATAATCGTAAGTATCAAGGCTCCGACTACAGTCCCAAGGACGCCGCCTTCCCCTCCCAGCATGGAGGTTCCGCCTACGACCACCGCCGCTACGGTCTGCAGCCCGTAGCTGTCTCCCATGGCTGCGTCCGCTGCATTTAACCTGGCTGTCATCAGCATGCCTGCAAGGCCTGCGCACATGCTGCACATCATAAATGCGGACAGCATGATTTTCTTAACCGGCACAGCTGCATATTTGGCTGCGGTGGGATTTGAGCCATAGGCGTACACCTGACGGCCATACGTGGTTTTCTGAAGAAGGACATATATCAGGACCACCACCACTGCCGCTATGATGATTAGATTCGGGACAGGACCTGTGTATCCCACGCCTATCTGCGTGAACCCCTTTGGAAGGTCATAGATAACCGCCCCCTGCATGACCAGGACCGCAAGCCCGCTCATGACCCAGTTGGTTCCATAGGTTGCAATAAAGCTGGGGAGTATGCCGGCCAGCAGTCCGTTGATGACACCCACCACCAGTCCAATCAGGATTCCCAGTATAAAGGCTGCCGGAATCGGAACGCCGCTTTTGATGCACTGGGCACAGATACATCCGATAAAACCAGCGGTTGCCCCCACTGATAAATCCATACCGCCGGTCAGAAGCACTGCCGTTAATCCTGCGCTGAGCACCAGCAGCACACTGGCCTGCCTGAATACCGTGATAATGTTGTCAACCGTCCTGAAATTCGGCGCAGCGACAGCGGAAAAGATAACCAGTATAATCAGGCCTATCAGGCTGTAAAATACCTTTGAATTTCTTACCTCTTCAAATATTCTCTTTGCTTTCATGTCCCTATCCCCCTATTCCTTTGAACGAGTACGGACAACCGCATCGATGATAATGGCCATCAGAACGATAGAACCAATGATTGCATTCTGCTTAATTGACTGCACGCCCACTATGTTCAGGCCGTTTTTAATGACCTGGATAAGAAGCACGCCAAAAATCGTACCTGTAACGCCGCCCTTTCCCTCACGAAGGGAGGTGCCTCCCAGAAGGGTGACTGCCACTGCCTGGAATTCCCAGCCCGTGGCCGCCGTGGGCATGCCCGCCTCAATACGGCTGAGTGTGATGATTCCCGCAATTCCTGCAATGAATCCGGCAAATGCATATGTCTTAATCAGGCAGATGATGGGATTGATGCCTGCCAGCTGCAGGGCTTCCCTGTTTCCGCCCAGTCCGTGGATATTGGTTCCGAACCTGGTCTTGTTCAGCACGACCCATACCATGATGAATACCAGCACAGCCACCCAGACCATAAGCGGGATTCCCAGGATTGTTGTCTCCGTAATAATACGGTATGTAAAACTGGGAAAGTAGATGGATGAGCCTGCTGCCAGCAGTAATGAAAGGCTGTTCAGTATGTTCTGCATTCCATAAGTCGCAATAAACGGCGGGATACTTCCCTTGGCAACAATCACTCCATTCACCACTCCGATGAGGGTCGTGGATAAAATGGCGAGAACCATTGCTGCGGGAAGCGGGATTCCCCTCAGAGCCATCCACACGGTAAATACGGTTACAAAGCTGACCTGGGCTCCCAGGGACAGGTCGGTTCCCTGCGTCAGCACAATGCAGGTCTGGCCGAATGCAACAATCATTAACGGCGTTGCCTGAATCAGCACATTCTTAAAGTTCATCAGCGTAAGATAATTAGGGCTCATGACGCTGAAAATCACAATCAGGACAACCAGCATATAGGCCACCGGAGGCAGGCTTTTAATTCTCTGTGCAATCTTATTCTTCTGCATGCTCAGCACCTCCTGCTCCCAGCATCATCCTGGCTCCGATTACCTCGGAATTAAATCCCTCTGTTCCTCTTACAACCTCGTCCACGATTTCACCCTCATGCATGATATAAATGCGGTCGCTCATGCCGATTACTTCAGGAAGCTCGGAAGAAATCATGATAATGGCCTTGCCCTCAGCTGCAAGCCTGTCCATCAGATTATAGATTTCCAGTTTTGCAGCCACATCAATGCCGCGGGTTGGTTCATCGAAAATCAGAATCTCCGGGTCGAAGCTCAGCCATTTTGCCAGCACCACCTTCTGCTGGTTGCCGCCGGACAGATATTTACATGCTTTATTTACGCTGGTAGTAGCGATACGAAGCTGCTTCTTATACCCCAGAGCAACCTCGGTAATTTTCTTTCTTGATATAAAAAAGTTGGGGAATATCTTCTTCAGACTCACCGCCACCATATTAAGGGCAATGGATTCATCCAGGGCAAGGCCCTGCTTCTTCCGGTCCTCGCTTACCAGTCCGATTCCAATCCGGACAGCCTGTACCGGTGATTTTGGGAACACCTGCTCCCCCCGTATGTAAACTTTTCCGGATTTAATCTTCTCGATTCCATAGAGCAGCTGGGCTGTCTCAGTGCGCCCTGCCCCCACCAATCCGGCAAGCCCCACAATCTCGCCCTTTTTAACCGTAAAGCTTACATTCCTGACTCGCCCATGATAATCGCACAGATTCTCCGCCTTAAGGGTAATCCCCTCATGCCTGTTCTCCGTACGCGCATAGACCTGTTCCACACTCCGCCCCACCATCATGTTGACCAGCTCCTCGTTGGTACAGTCGTTGATTCCCACGGTGTTAATCTTGACCCCATCCCTGAGAATCGTGATTCTGTCCCCTATAAGGGGAAATTCCTGCATCCGGTGGGACACATAGATAATACCGATTCCCTCTGCCTTCAGCCTGTGAATCTGGGCAAACAGGGAATCCACCTCCCGCTCGGACAAGGTGGCGGTGGGCTCGTCAAACACCATGATTCTGGGGTTAAAGGAAAGCGCCTTGGCTATCTCCACCATCTGCTGTTCCGCAATGCTTAAGTTCTTTACATAATCTTTGGGATTGATGTATTCACAGTTTAATGCTTTTAAAAGCTTTGCAGCCTCCTCTTCCATCTTTTTATGGTCAATCAATCCCAGCCTGGTCTTATATTCCCTGTTCAGAAAGATATTCTGGGCAACGCTGATATACGGAACCAGTGTAAACTCCTGATATACGGCCACGATTCCCTTGGCAAGAGCCTCCTTTGTTCCGTTAAACTTAACGGCCCGGCCATCCAGCCTGACCTCCCCCTCTTCGGGCTTATACGCACCCAGCAGGCACTTTGCAAGCGTGCTCTTTCCCGCGCCGTTCTCACCTACCAGGATGTGTACCTCCCCCTCCTGCAAATCAAAATCCACATCATCCAGGGCCTTCATTCCCGGAAAAAGTTTGGTGATATGCCGCGCTGTTAATATTGTTTTCCCCATCTTTTCACCCCAATACTTCTCACGAAATTTAGTTTCTCTGTATTCGTCCCCGCAGTTTCCTGCAGGGACAAATAGGTGAAATAGTTCAGCTCCAGTCCTGCCGGATTCTATTGGATAACCTTCCACCAGGCAATGTTGTCAATGTAATTCTGAACCGTATCTGCGATTACAAGCGGGTCATTCGCCGCTGTCGGGAACGGAATGAACTTGCCCTCCGGTTCCGTCTTGTCATTCAGGTACTTAACCGCATAAGCGCATGCAACAAATCCTGAACCATAGGGGTCCGTGTTATAGGTAGCGAACATGGTTCCTTCCTTTACTGCATTGGTAGCATCTACGCTTCCGTCGAATCCGCAGACAAGGACATCATTCATATTGGCCGCCGTCAGGGCCTGGACTGCTCCCAGGGCGCTCTCATCGTTGCAGGCAATAACTGCGTCAACGTCTGTATACTGCTGAATCAGGTTTTCCGTTACGGACATGCCTTCTGTCCTCTTAAAGTTGGCTGTCTGGGAAGCAACAATTTCAATACCCTGGTACTCGGAAAGTCCTGTATTGATACCATTTAATCTCTCGATTGCGTTTGATGCCCCGGCAGGTCCCTCAAGTATGATGAATTTCCCCTTACCCCCAAGCTTGTCCGCCACAGCCTTGGCCATGGTATATCCGGATTCGTAATAGTCAACGCCTGTCCTGAGGAAGGTGTCTTCTGCTGCCGGCGTGCCGATGGTCAGCACCAGGATACCTGCATCCTGCGCTTTTCTCACGCCTGTCATGATGCCGTTGGAATCCGCGCAGTGGACAATGATTGCATCCACCCCCTGTGTAATCATGTTCTCCATCAGCTGCACCTGCTCCTCAACCGAGTCTGCGGTGGTGGGAGCCTGTGTGATTGCATTGAATCCCATGGCCTCCCCGGCAGCTTCCACACCGGCCGACTGGGCCACCATATATGGATTGGTTGTGTTTTTGGCAATGTAGCCAATGGTGTAATCCCCGCCCGCCTTGACACTGGTGGCAATCTGGGCTCCGATTCCGGTGACCGGCAGCTGGTCCACATTAAGCACGGTAGCTGCGGACAAGCCTGAAGAACTGCTCTTCGTGTCCTCAGCTGCCTTTGTCTCCTCTTTCGCACTGCTGGCCGACGCCTCTGTGGGTGTGCTGCAGCCTGCAAAAACCATGGCAGACATTGCAACCGTCAACAAAACTGATACTACTCTCTTCCTCATTTTTTTCCTCCTTGTTATCTTTATATTATTTTTGGATATTGGATTTTGGATACAATCTTCTTGTGATTAATATAGCACTTCCAAATTTGCTTGTCAATGTTAAATAGTATATTCTTGTTTATTGCCGCATTTTTGTATATTATGCACATATCGTCTTTTATTTTTCTGTCAATAATTACAATTGGATTGTATATAGACTGCATGAAAATGCATTTAAATCAGCTGGAATTAAGTAAGAACCAAAAGAAAAAGGGATGCAGGACCATATTTCATCCTGCATCCCCTGAACCGTGTATCTGCCGTTACACCATGGAGCTCCTCAGCACCTCAGCCATATAAAGGTCCTCCGGAGTTGTAATCTTTATATTTGCATAACTGCCCCTTACCATATGCGCCTTCACCCCCATCTGGGCCTCCACCACCATGGCGTCATCCGTTATGCCGGTACAGTCCGATTTCATCTGGCGGGCAAACGCCTCTGCAATAAGGGGAACGGAAAATACCTGGGGCGTCTGGGCCTGCCATACCAGACTGCGGTCCGGGCTGGACTCAATCATCCCCTCCCGGTTCACCAGCTTGATGGTGTCCTTCACAGGCATGCCTGCCACACATGCGCCATACCTGCACACGGCCTGGTACGCCCGTTCTATGATATCGCCGGTAACAAAGGGGCGGGCCCCGTCATGGATGAACACATATCCATTCTGCCTGGCCCTGATTGCGGCTTCATCCTCTCCCTCTTCCTGGTCCATAATGGTGCAGAGGGCTTTCCAGACGCTTTCATACCGTTCACTGCCTCCCGCGCCAATGGTGCTCACCTTCTTCAGGCCATATGCCTCCACGATTTCTGTTCTGGCATATTCCATATGGCCTGCATCTGTCATGAGTATGATTTCATCTATCACAGGAGAGGCTTCAAACGCCTCCAGCGCATAGGCCACCAGAGGCCTGCCGCCCATTTCCATGTACTGCTTGGCCGTTTTCCCGCCCATACGGCTGCCCTTTCCTGCTGCCAGTACCACGGCCGTACAATATTTTTTTTCCATTCCGTACCTCCCGCCGGACATTCTTATCGCTCTCCCAATTTCAGATTGGGAACAGCATTCAAATCCCAGACCGATATGTTCCCCTTCCGGTATTCATAGTAGGCTGCCGTCCCAATCATGGCTGCATTGTCCGTGCAGAAAACAGGAGAGGGATAATAAAACTGAATCCCGTCCTTTTCACAGGCCTCTGCCATGGCCTTCCTCAGCGCGGAGTTAGAGGCAACCCCGCCTGCTATGGCCAGCTTCTTATATCCGAATTCCCGGGCAGCCAGTATGGCGCGGCTTACCAGGGACTCCACCACGGAATTCTGGAAGGATGCCACCAGGTCAGGGACATTGATTTCCTCCCCTGTCATGCGGGCATGGTTGATGTGGTTCAGCACAGCTGACTTAAGACCGCTGAAGCTGAAATCATAGGGAGCCCCCTCCACCCTGCCCCTGGGGAACTGGATGGCGTGGGGATTCCCCTCTTTTGCCGTCCTGTCAATCTTAGGCCCGCCGGGGTATCCCAGACCCACAGACCTGGCCACCTTGTCAAAGGCTTCTCCGGCTGCGTCGTCCCTGGTCCTTCCGATGATTTCAAATTCCCCGTAATCCTTTACAATCACCAGGTGGGTATGGCCTCCCGAAACAATCAGGCACACAAAGGGCGGTTCCAAATCCTGGTTCTCAATGAAATTCGCGGACACGTGCCCTTCAATATGATGCACCCCGATAAGAGGTTTCCCCGCCGCATAGGCAATGGCCTTTGCCTCTGCCACTCCCACCAAAAGAGCGCCTACCAGACCAGGTCCGTAGGTCACGCCGATTGCCGTGATATCCTCCAGGGCAACCCGGGCTTCCGCCAAGGCCCTCTCAATCACATAATTAACCGCCTTTATATGTTCCCGGGATGCAATTTCCGGAACAACGCCCCCATAGACCGTATGGGTGGCAATCTGGGATGAAATCACATTGGACAGCACGGTCCTTCCGTTTTTCACCACTGCCGCGGCTGTCTCATCGCATGAACTCTCGATTGCCAGTATCAAAACATCCTCTGATGCCTGTCCTATCATAGTATCCTCTCCACTTCCGTCTGTCCTCCGGTACGCGGTACCGTCACTGTCAGTCCTCATCAAATTCCAGCTCCGCCGTCCATCCATCCCTGGCAGCCTTTGCCCTTGGGAAAATGGACCTGACCTCCTCCATATATTCCTCCGGCTTTGTAAGGGAGGGGCTGTAATGGGTGAGCCACATCTGCTTCGGATTGGCCTGCTTTGCAAGGGCTGCTGCCTCGTAAAAGGTCATATGCTTATATTCCCTGGCCTTGGCCGCCTTTTCCTTTTCCCCGTACATGCCTTCACAGATAAAAAGGTCAGCACCGGCTGCATACTCTGCAATCACAGGCACAGGCCTGGTATCTGTGCAGTATGTCACCTTAAGCCCTCTGCGGTCCGGTCCCAGCACCATATCCGGTGTCAGAAGCCGTCCCTCATGTTCTATCTCCTCGCCCTTTTGCAGCCTGCTCCAGAACTTCTGGGGTATCTCCTGGGCCCTGGCCCGCTCCACGTCAAAGCGTCCTGTACGGGGAATGGTGATGGAATAGCCGTAGCACAGCACATTGTGGTTTACCCTGTAAGCGTCAATGACATAGGGGCCCATCTGCATTTGCTCACGGTTCTCCCCAAGCTCCACAAACCGCAGTTCAAAGGGCAGTTCCGGCGCTATGGTGCGCAGCGCCCCCACCACCCGTTCCAGTCCCCTGGGACCAATCAGGGTCAGCGGCTCCACCCGCTCCGCATTGCCCATCGTGAGCAGAAGCCCGGGAAGACCGCTTATGTGGTCCGCATGGTAATGGGTAAAGCAGATGACATCTATGGGTTTGGGGCTCCATCCCTTTTCCTTCAGGGCCACCTGGGTCCCCTCACCGCAGTCAATAAGCAGATTGCTGCCTCCGCACCTTGCCATCATGGATGTGAGCCAGCGGTACGGAAGAGGCATCATGCCTCCGGTTCCTAACAAACATATATCCAACATACTGTAATCCTCATTCTCTCAATACTTAACTCACAAAATCATATCACACTTTCCTCTCATTAATCAAGTATCGCCGTAAAATAACGTGGCAAACCTGAACGGTTCAGGCAGCGCGCAAAAAAAGGGAGCTGCCGCAGCAGCTCCTCTATTATCTTATGTAAATCCTGTCCCGCGAAAGATTGGACGCCACCAGCTTCATGACCGGCATGAAGTTTTCCCCAAAACTTTCCTTTGGAAGTACAAGGGCCGAAGACTCCTCTATATAAAAAGCAATGTCCTTGGGCGTGGAGACAGCCTTCTGCACCCTGTCCCAGCCATATGTCCTGACCTGTTCCCCCAGCCTCTCCTCGATGCCGTTTTCATCAAACCCATACTGTATCTCGGAATCATACCTGGGCTGCCCCATCATCCTTGCCGCCTGAAGCCTCAGGTTAATAGGCGTAAACAGAAGAATCATCATGCCGCCGGCCACATAAACAAATGCCTGATTCAGCTGTATGGTCTGGTTTCTCAGCAGGAAACCGCCTGTGATGATGACTGCAAGGCCCAGGAGATTGACCAGGAAACCCGACAGCCTTGAATACGTATGGAACAGCAGCAAATCATAGATAAACTCAGCCTTCATCCTGACCTTGACATATACCTTCATTCAAATCATCCTCTCCCAAATCATGCTTTTCCCGCGGCCCAGCCCTGGGCTGAGTAGATTCCCTTCTTATTCTTCCTCATCCACCCGTCAAAGAAGGCGGTAATGAACGGGCATAGGAACAGTGTAATGATGGAGGCAGTGGCGCACTGGGCCGTGGCCATGTCCACATAAGGTTCCATGGACGGGTCGGCCTGGGCAACTGCCGCAGGCGTCATGGCTGAGTTCAGAGCCGTTGTGCCCACTGCCGCGCCCATGGCATTGCGCTCTTTTTTGGGCAGCAGCAGGTTGAATACGAAAAAGAATATTACGGCTGTTGCCGTGGATATCAGTCCCAGCACAATACCGGATGCTCCGGCCGTGACCAGCGTGGACACATCTGTCTTGGAGCCAATGGAAATGGTCATGAAGAATGTGACAATGGGCTGGGCGGTTGCGCAGGCGCTGCGGAAGCCCTTATCCAGATTTCCCCAGATGAATCCGATGAGCAAGGGAATCAAAGTGGCAACCAGGGCCTTAAAGGGAATGGAAGCCAGTCCGGTTGCCCCCAATGCCACCAGGGTAAAGAAGGGGCCGTCATTTAATGAAAGGATGGAGATGGCGCCTGTATCCGTTGCATTTCCAAACTGGGATGACAGGGATATGTACAGAGAGCCGTTGGAATTGGTGATGGCCGCAATGAGCACAAAGGGTGTCAGCCCCAGAATACCTGCCGGCCCGCACAGATTTCCCACCAGAAGCCCTATGGCAACTCCCAGCAAAAGCTTGATGCCGGTCAGCGTGACGCCTTTATACAGAGGCATACCCACCTGGCGGACATTGATGGCGGACCCGCACACAATCAGGAACAATCCCATCATGGCTGAATTCCCGTCATAAAACAGGGCTGTTACGTATCCCCCAATCTGAAATGCCTGAGGGAAAAAAGTGGCTATGACAACTGCCAGCACCAGCGGTATGATAACCAGTCCCCCGGGCAGCCTTTTCATTTTATTCAGTATATCAAAATCTTTTCTGTTATCTTCCATAAAAAACCTCCACCTGATTTGTTTCGTTTGATATCACGGTCTGCCGGTCACGGCAGCCCCCTACATTTCCCTGGCTGCCTCTCTGAACAAGCGGTCTATAATGTCAACAGCAATGGTGTCGTATCCTGTCAGTCCTCCCTTTCCGATGATGGGAAGCCCCTGATAGGTTCCCACCATGCGGCCCACGTCCGTCTGCGCAATGACGTAGTCCAGCACCTCGATGCACTCTACCCCCAGCTGGAAGCAGACATTCACCATGGTGTCCCCTCCGGTGGTATATAATCCGGCTATCCGTTCCCGGCCAGCGCGTTCCAGCACGTACTGTACAATGGTCCCCAGCCCTGCGTTAATCCGGTTGGCGCTCATGCCATCTGCATACCCTCTTTTTGCGTCTTCCTCAGCCAGGTTTAAAATCGGGCCGTGAAGGGCTGTCTCAATCACTATGGCCCTGGGCGCAGAGGGCCCTTCCATAAGCTCCGTAATGCGCCTGACGGCTGATTCCACTTCCTCCGCTGCCTGCCGGCTCCCGTCAATCAGGGGGATGGGGTCCACGCTGACCTGCACATGCCGCCGGTCCTCCAAAAGAATTCCCAGCTGCCTCTTGGTCACAGGAGTAGCGCTTCCGGCTGCAACCAGCACGGTCCTGCCTGTGCCGTCCAGTGTGTTTTCCGGGACATTGGGCTCCTCTTCCTGCGTCAGCCCTCTGCACTGTGCCAGCTTTGCCGTAAATGCCCCCGGGTCCACTGCCAGCACATTCCAGTCCAGGGAAATGCAGGCATGGGCTATCTCCTGGATATCCTCCAGGGTTATGGCATCCGTCACAATGATGCGGTTTCCCCGTTCCCTCTGCCACTGGAGAGCGCGCGCAATCTCTTCCCTGCCCTGGAGGACTGTCTTAAGTGTCACCAGCCCAATCTCCTCCCCTGTCTGCCTCCCCAGAAGCTGGGGCACATAGCTCTCATGCACCGGTGTGCGTACATCCTGGGCCACCGGCGTCTTTGTCAGGGCAATGCCGTCAATCACAGAGAAGCCCCCCACCACAATCCGCCTGGACTGCGGCATGGAAGGAACCACCACCGCCACCGCGTCACCGCCAATCACATCCATCATGGCCTTGATTTCAGTTCCGATACCGCCTCTTAATGTAGTGTCAATCCGCTTGCTGAAATATCTGACTCCCATCCTTTTCAGGGCCTGGGTGGCAGAGCGCACCTTCTCATATGCCTCATCCGCAGGCAATGCCCTGCTGTTGCTGCTGACCAGTATGGCGTCCAGGGACGCAGCCTCCCCTTCCCGCTCCGCAGCCTCCTCGTTGAAAAAAACAGCTGTCCTTGCCTTGGACCTGGCAAGCAGTACGCCTGTGGTGGTGGCCCCGGTCAAATCATCTGCCACTGCTCCTATTAACGGCATAATATATTCCCCCTTTTTTGCTGCCCTGGTTATTGGTCCCTTTTTCCGTGCATGAGCGCTGCGTATTCGGCCACCACCTTTGTGGATTCAATCAGGCTGATGCTTCCTGCTATTCCCTTTCCGGCAATATCAAAGGCAGTTCCATGGTCCACCGAGCTTCTGATAAAAGGAAGACCAAAGGTCAGGGTCACGGATTTTTCAAAGTCCAGGGTCTTGCAGGCAATATGTCCCTGGTCATGGTACAGGGACAGGATGGCATCGTATTTTCCGGATTTTCCGATATGGAATACGGAGTCGGCCGGTACAGGCCCAATGGCATTGATTCCCTTCTCCCTGGCCGCTTCCACAGCCGGAATCAGGTGCTCTATTTCCTCTGTTCCAAAAAGCCCGTTATCCCCGCCGTGAGGATTCAGGGCAGCCACTGCAATAAGCGGTTCCCTGATGCCCGTCTTTTTCAGCTCCTTGTCAATGTTCTCCACAAACTCCAGCACCCGTTCCTTGGTGGCATACCTGCATGCATCCACCAGCGACATGTGGCGGCTTACAAAAAACACTCTCAGCTTATGGCAGGAGAACATGGTAAGGGCGTAGGGCGAATGCGTCTCATCCTGGTAGATTTCCGTGTGGCCCGGCTGCTTTACCCCAGCCAGCTTAATGGCTCTTTTATGTATGGGAGCAGTGGACACCGCGTCCACCTTGCGGTCCATGCCCAGTTCAATGGACTTCATAATCCAGTCCACGGACATACGGCCTGCCAGCTCCTGAACCTCTCCCCACTGGATGGAATCCGTATCATAATCCCCTGTCTCCAGCACATCCACGGTCCCGTACTGATAAAGGGCCTCTGATGGTTCCGCAATCCTGCGGTACCTTAACTCCCTGCCCAAAATCCTTGCCGCCCTGTCCAGAACAGCGATGCTGCCAATGACAAAGGGCCTGCAGCACTCATGTATTCCCTCGTCCAACATGGTGCCCACCACTATCTCCGGCCCGATACCTGCCGGGTCCCCCATAGTAATAGCTGTTACAGGTTTGAATTTTTCGTTCATTTTCCTTTTCCTTTCTATTTGTTTTCGTTTTACTTTCGTTTTTATTATCTTTCTAACATAATCATAAATGTAAATTAACATTTTTTCAAGCTTTTTTTACATTTTTGCTAATTTTAACAAATAACGCCTCGGATATTAACACTATTTCACAATTCAATTTTGTTTTTTATTTCTTTTCTATTTTCGTTAGAAACAATAATTTATTTATATTTCGCTGCATGTATACAAAAACCGCTTCACAGCCACAAAACCGTGAAGCGGTCACCCATACCATCCCGTATACATTCCATGTATTTACTTTTACCTCCGGATTTTCAGACACAGCCTAAACCACATCTATATAGACATGCTGTTTTTCCGCTTCCTCCAGATACTCCTTTTTAATCCCGTCATCTGTAATAATACCGCTTATCTCGTCCAGGGAGCACACCACCATCACATATCCCCCGCCGAACTTACTGCTGTCAGCCAGCACATACGCCTGGTCCGAAGCAGCCAGCACCGCCTTCTTCACCTGCATCTGAGGCGAACCGATGGAGGTCAGCCCCACGGAAAAATTGATTCCATGGGCGCTGATAAATGCCTTATTGGCCCGGAACCCCTTTAAGGTATTGACTGCCACATCGCCTATGGTGGAGGCCAGCTTACCTCCCACCTGTCCCCCCAGAAGGAACAGCTCCACATGGCCCAGATGGGACAATACACCGGCGCTGGCCAGGGAGTTGGTAATAACCAGAAGATGTTTGGAGGAATCATCCCTGATTTGCTGGGCCAGGTAATAGCAGATAGAGGAATCATCCAGAATGATTGTATCCTGGTCCTCAATGTATTCATATGCCTTCAGGGCAATCCTGCGTTTCCTGTCGCTGTTCTTAAACACATTCCCGGCATCAAAGGGCACCATGAGCTGTCCGCCCACCTTTACCGCGCCCCCGTGAATCCGTTTTGCAAGGCCCTTTTCCTCCAGCTTCTGTATATCGCTGCGAATGGTCACCTCCGAGCAGTTCAGTTCCCGGCTCAGCTCCGCTACCTTCACGCTGCCTGTGCTGTCCAGGCGGGCGGCAATGTATTCCATTCTCTTATTCGACATGACTTACCTCTCTCTTTTCATTCACGCCTGTAAAGCGCCGTCCTACACCAGATGAAGGAGGATGTCTTTCCCGGCGATAAGCTCCCGCCATTCCTGGCTCAGTCCGTCATCTGTAATAATTTCATCTATCTCTTCCAGCTCAGCAAAATAGCCCGGCCTGACCTGGCCGAACTTACTGCTGTCCGCCACCAGTATTTTCTGCAGGGACGATTCAAGGGCAGCCTTTTTTGTCACCACCTCATAATTGTGGGCGCAGGTCATGCCCAGCTTTTCATGGACCCCGGAGGCCGACACAAACATCTTACTGGCCCTTGTCCTTCTGATAAGTCCGATTCCCTCGACGCTCTCAAACATCAGGTCGTTTCTGTGGAAATACCCGCCCGCAAATATCAGCGACAGCTTCTCATTCCCCTGCAGCTGGGACAGAATATGATAATTATAGCAGAGAACCGTAAGCTGCATCTGTTCCGGTATATATTTGGACAATACGCCGGTGGTTGTTCCTGAATCCAGAATCAGGATATCTCCCTCCTCTACCATGCCCGCTGCAAACCGGGCGATTCTGTCCTTTTTATCAAAATTGCGGATTTGCTCCGAAGAGTACAGATATTCATCGTGTTCCCGGGCAGCGGGTTCTGAAGCCTGCTGTTCGTACAACAGGCGGTTTTCTTTTAAATAATCAATATCACGGCGGATGGTCATCTCTGAAACCTGAAACCGGTCCGCCAGCTCCTTAATGGATAATACAGGCGATTCCTTCAGCGTATCCAAAAGCGCGTAAATCCTGAGATCCCTTTTTCCCATAACTTCTGTTTCCCCTCCTGTCGCAATCCTGCTGCGGCCCATGGGTGCACAGCGTTACGAATCTGACTGTAAAATATTATAATTGTATTTTCAGAAAATGTCCAGATGTTCCTGGCTTGGCCAAAATGTTATATAATGTTTTAAAAATGTTATTTTTACGTTTTATCTCACATTTTTTGATAATATGTCTTGATTTTTACATTTTAAAATGTTAATATATGCTCATAGTAACACTATTTAACATTTTCAAAGGTGATGGAGGTCAAAATATGAGAACAATTGTAATCGGGTGCGACAATGCTGCTGTACATTTAAAAAACGAACTCACAGCATTCATGGAGAAAAAAGGATATACCGTGGAAAATATGGGGTGCGACAGCACCGAAGATACTACCTACTACCCCTATGTGGCGGAAAAGGTGTGCCGGAAAATCATGGACAGCAACTATGAGAAGCACGGCGTACTGATTTGCGGCACAGGCCTGGGCATGGCCATGACCGCCAACAAGTTCAAGGGAATCCGCGCCGGCGTCTGCCATGACATCTTCTCTGCGGAGCGCCTGAAGCTGAGCAATGACGGCAATGTAATCTGTATGGGCGAGCGGGTGATTGGAACCGAACTGGCAAAACGGATACTGGAGAAATGGCTGGAGCTTGAATTCGTAGACTGCGCGTCCACATCCAAGGTGGAGGCCATCAAGGAAATCGAAGGCGTAAATCTCAAATAGCGGAGGCGGCTTGATGAAAAAACTGAATCGGTTATATCTTGGCACAAACACAAAGATGTACAAAACCATTGCGGACACAGCTTCATTTCTGACGCAGCTCCATGAACTGACAGAGGACCTGGCAGACAGTCCCCTGACCCTGTTTGTCATTCCCTCCTATACCGCCCTGGAAACCGCTGGCCGGATTGCATCCCAATCCCATATCCGGCTGGGCGCCCAGAACATGTGCTGGGAGGACGAGGGGCAGTTCACCGGTGAAATCTCACCTGTTATGCTTAAGGAGGTGGGGGTGAGCGTTGCGGAAATCGGCCACTCGGAACGCCGCCATATTTTCAGGGAGGATGATTTTGACCAGGAGAAAAAGGTGGCAAAGGCCGCTGCCTCCGGCTTCACCCCCCTTCTATGCATAGGCGAAACCCTGACCCAGCGTGAATACGGCCTGAGCAGCGAGACCCTGGGCACCCAGTTAAAGGTGGGACTTCATTCCATCACCAGCCGGCAGGCGGAGAATCTCTGGATTGCCTATGAACCCGTGTGGGCCATCGGCGTGAACGGCATCCCTGCGGACAGCGGGTATGTGGCTGCGCGCCATGCAGGCATCCGCCGGATTCTGTGCGAGCGCTTCGGAGAGGAACCCGGAAACCGCATCCCCATTCTTTACGGCGGCAGTGTGAATCCCCAAAATGCCCGGGAGCTGATTCAGCTTCCTGATGTGGACGGTCTCTTTATAGGACGCAGTGCCTGGGACGCCGGACAATTCAACCGTATCATACGCCAGGTTCTGCCATTATACATGAATAAATAGCAGGAGGGAAATAATCGATGCGCAATCTGCTTGTGGCCCAGTCCGGCGGCCCCACATCCGCCATCAACGCCACCCTGTCCGGAGTCATCACAGAAGCCATGATTCAAGGGGGCATTGACCGGATATACGGAGGTCTTAACGGAATTGAAGGCATTTTACAGGAAAAAGTCATAGATTTGCTGGATTATATCAATAACACAATGGACCTGGATAAACTGGCCCAGACCCCTGCCGCCGCCCTGGGCTCCTGCCGCTTTAAGCTGGCCGAGCCGGAAGAGGACGATGCCCAGTACCGGCATCTGGTTGATATTTTCAGAAAATATGAAATATCCTACTTCATATACATAGGCGGGAACGACTCCATGGACACAGTGGATAAGCTGGCCAGATACTGCCGTTCCCGGGAGATTGAGGATATAAACATCATCGGCGCCCCGAAAACCATTGACAATGACCTGATGGAGATAGACCACTGTCCTGGTTTTGCCTCTGCAGCCAAGTACATTGCCACCACCTTTGCGGAGCTGGAGCGGGATGTGGCTGTCTATGATTCCTTCGGAGTCACCATTGTGGAAATCATGGGACGGAACGCCGGATGGCTCACTGCCGCCGCCTCCCTTTCCAGGGTAAACGGCAACCGCGGGCCTGACTTTATTTACCTCTGCGAGGTTCCCTTTTGCGTCAGCCGGTTTCTGGAGGATATACGAAGCCGTCAGGCCGAAAACAGAAATCTTCTGATTGCTGTCAGCGAGGGTATCCGGGATGAAAACGGAGCCTATCTGTCTGAACAGACTCCCGGCAACCGCCCCGATTTGTTCGGTCACAGGGATATTGCCGGAACCGGGGGCGTACTGGCCCAGATTGTCCGGAATGAACTGGGCTGCAAAACCCGCTCCCTGGAGCTCAACCTTATGCAGCGCTGCGCCGCTCATCTGGCCAGCCGCACGGATTTAAACGAATCCCGTCTTCTGGGAACAAAGGCGGTCCAGTGCGCGGTCCAGGGGCAGACCGGAAAAATGGCAACCCTCCTTCGCCTGCCGTCAAAGGGCCGATACAGGATTCAGTTCACTGCAGCGGACGTATCCCTGGTTGCCAACCGGGAAAAAACAGTTCCCCGTCAGTGGATTAACAGGGAAGGCAACGACATTACACAGGAGTTGACGGATTATCTGACGCCTCTTATCGAGGGGGAGGTCCCGGTGCTGTACCAAAACCGCTTTCCTGAATACTTTACCATATCCCTGGCGTGAGCACACATACAGTAAGGAGAACCGCTTTGGCAGTTCTCCTTATCCCATCCTACAGAAATTCAATCTGTTCTTCCCTGTCCACAGGTATCTTGAAGCCGGAAACCAGTTCATCATAGCATTCTTCACACAAATCAAAATGATGAACCTGTCCGTCCTTCTCAGAAAAATAATCCCATGCATGGTCAATGCTGATGCATCCTTCCCGGATGATGCCCTGCTGCACCACCAGTTTCTTTCCGCAGCAATTGCATATTATTGTCTCCAGCTGTCCATTTTTATTGTACCTTTTCATATGAACCCTCGCCTTTCTCTGTCATCGTACCCTTTCATTCATTCCCTTCTCTTCCCCTTAAAGAAAAAAGGAGAGGAATGTCTGGTTCCTCTCCATTATATACATAAAATATTCACATTTTAAGTGGTAATTCTTTCATATTGTCCGGTTCCACATGATGATGGCATCCTCGGCCGGGTTGTGGTAATACCCCTTCCTGACAGCCTCCGGCCGGAAACCATAGGAATCATACAGGTTTCTGGCTCCCAGGTTGCTCTCCCGGACCTCCAGGGCAATGGCCCGGACCCCTCTGGCCCTGGCAAAAGTCACCATGGTATCCATGAGTTTCCGTGCGATACCCTGGCGCCTGTAATCGGGGTATACTCCAATCCGCTGTATCTCCCCCTCATCCGCCAGAATCCGCAGAACCGCATAGCCCAGGATGTATCCGTGGTCCACATAGACAAAATACGTGTCCAGCCTGCTGTCTAAGCCCATGCGAATCAGATTCTCCGACCAGCTCTCGGAAAAACAAACCTGCTCCAAATCCGCCACCTGCTCTATGTCCTGGCCCGTCATGGGGCGCACTCCGCGAATCAGCTCCATGTTCCCTGCTCCTTTCCGTCACAGCCGCCGTTCAGACGGCCCGTCAGATGCAGCCGTTCAGGCGCCCTGCTCTCCCGCCGCCCAAAGGGCTGCTATCAATAATCTCCCGGAAGCTTTGCCGCAGCTCCTCCGGCAGACTGCTCCGCCTCTCTCTGGCGCTCAGCCTGGGGTTTTCTCAGATAATCCGGGGTGAACTCTGCCGCTGTCACAACCCGGGCGCCGTGATACCTGCCCCCGTCCAAAAGCGCAGTCATTCCCAGGGCAGCCACAGAAGCTGCCCTCTGCCGGTTCATCTGGGCCGGTGCAAATACATAGGCCGATGTCATGGTTTCCATGATGATATCCTTATATACAGGCACGCCGTCCCCCAGGAAGATTACCCGCTCCCCTTTTTCATTGAGAAGACATGCCAGCTCCCGCATATCCATGGGCTGCTGCTCCATCACCACCTCCAGGCCGTCCCGGGTATGGTAGAGTCCCGTATAGACCTGGCTGCGCTTTGCATCCATAACAGGGCAGATAAGCCCCTCTGCCCCCCACATATTATATGCCATGGCATCCACAGTGGGAACATGAATCAGAGGCTTTTTTAGAGCCAGTCCCAGGCCCTTGGCCGTGGCGGCTCCTATGCGCAGCCCGGTAAAGGAACCCGGTCCCCCGGCCACTGCTATGGCATCAATGGTATCCATGTCCAGCTCCAGAAGCTTCACAATCTCATCCAGCATAGGAAGCAGGGTTTGTGAATGGGTCTTTTTAAAATCCACGGTATACTCTGCTGTCAATATGTCATCTGTCACCAGGGCCACGCTGGCCACCAGGGACGAGCTCTCTATTCCCAGTACTCTCATCCTCTATCCTCCACATGAATGCGCCTGTAATCAAATCCCTTTTCCAAATCCTTTTCAATGGTCACCCAGACCGCCTTCTCAGGCAGTATCTCCTCAATCAGGCCGGGCCACTCAATCAGGCACACGCCGCCCCCGAAGAAACAGTCCTCATAACCGATTTCATCCATCTCGCTTACGTCGCCGATGCGGTACACGTCAAAATGGTACAGCGGAAGACGGCCATCCTCATACTGCTGCAGAATGGTAAAGGTGGGACTGTTCACCGGTCCCTCTATGCCCAGGCCTGCTGCAAATCCCTGGGTAAACACAGTCTTTCCCACGCCCAAATCACCGCTCAGACAGATTATCTGGCCCGGCTTTGCCTCCCTGCCCATCTTTTTCCCCAGCTCATATGTTTCTTCCGGTTTCCGCGTCTCGATTACCATTTCCTACCTCTTTCATCCTTACTTTACGCCCTTCATGGTCAGTGAAATCCTCTTCTTGGCCAAATCCACGCTCAAAATCTTCACATCCACAATATCCCCCACGCTGACCGCCTCCAGCGGATGCTTGATGTACTTGTCCGTCATCTGGGAAATATGTACCAGACCGTCCTGGTGGACGCCGATATCCACAAACGCGCCAAAATCAATGACATTGCGCACAGTTCCCTTTAACACCATTCCCGGCTCCAAATCCTTCATTTCCAGGATATCGCTTCTGAGAATGGGCCTTGGCATCTCATCCCTGGGGTCCCTGGCAGGCTTTTCCAGCTCTCCCGCAATATCCCGCAGGGTAATCTCCCCTATGCCCAGGGCCTCTGCCGTCCGCCTGTAGTCCTTTATCTTCCTGCTGATTCCCAGCAGTCCTCCCCGGGACAGCTCCTCAGGCTTATACCCCAGCTTTTCCAGAAGCTTCCCGGCTGCTTCATAGCTCTCCGGATGGACGCTTGTGCCGTCCAGGGGATTCTCCCCCCCTGTTATGCGCATAAAGCCCGCACACTGCTCAAATGCCTTGGGACCCAGCTTTGCCACCTTTAACAGCTGCTTCCTGCTCTTAAAGGCGCCGTTTTCTTCCCTGTAGGCCACAATGTTCCTGGCCAGGGTCTTGTTGATGCCGGACACATATTCCAGAAGGGAGGCCGAGGCCGTGTTCAGGTCCACGCCTACCTTGTTCACGCAGTCCTCCACCACGCCTTCCAGCGCCTCTCCCAGACGTTTCTGGTTCATGTCATGCTGGTACTGGCCCACGCCGATGGACTTGGGGTCAATCTTGACCAGCTCAGACAGCGGGTCCTGGAGACGTCTGGCAATGGATACCGCGCTTCTCTGGCCCACGTCAAAGGCCGGGAACTCCTCGGTGGCCAGCTTGCTGGCGGAATACACGGATGCGCCTGCTTCGTTTACAATTACATACTGCACCTGCTCCCTGATTTCCTTCAGCAAATCCACGATAATCTGCTCTGATTCCCTGGACGCTGTGCCGTTTCCAACGGATATGAGGGAAATGTTATATTTCTTAATAAAATCCTTCAGTATTTTTTTGGATTCCTCCACCTTGTTCTGGGGCGCAGTGGGGTAAATGACCACTGTATCCAGCACCTTTCCCGTGCTGTCCACCACTGCCAGCTTGCAGCCGGTGCGGAAGGCCGGATCCCACCCCAGCACCACCCGTCCCACAATGGGAGGCTGCATCAGAAGCTGTTCCAGGTTCTTTCCAAACACCTTGATAGCGCCTTCCTCTGCCTTTTCCGTCAAATCGTTCCTGATTTCCCGTTCAATGGACGGGCCGATGAGACGGCTGTAGCTGTCCGCCGCTGCCTCCTTAAGGATTGGCGCGGTATATGGATTGTCCCGGACAATGGTCTGTTTTTCCAGATACCCCAGAATCTGCTCCTCCGGAGCCAGAATCTTCACGGTCAGAATCTTTTCATTCTCCCCGCGGTTCAGGGCCAGGATGCGGTGCCCCGCAGCCTTCTTTACCGGCTCCTCATAATTATAATACATCTCGTAGACAGACTGAGCCTTCTCGTCCTTGGCAGATGACTGGATGACGCCCTTGTTCATGGTTATGTTCCTGATATAGGTACGGAAAGCCGCATTGTCGGAAATCCGCTCCGCCAGTATATCCCTGGCGCCCTGGATGGCCTCCTCCGGACTGGCCACGCCCTTTTCCTCTGACACAAAACCGACTGCAGCCTTCTCAACAGGCTCCCCTGTCATCTGCATGCTGATAAGGTCCGCCAGGGGCTCCAGCCCCTTTTCCTTGGCAATCATGGCCCTGGTCCGGCGCTTTGGCTTATAGGGACGGTAAAGGTCCTCCACCGCCACCAGGGTCTGGGCTTCCCTTATCTTAAGCTCCAGCTCCGGAGTCAGCTTTTCCTGCTCCGCAATGGAAGCAATAACCTGGCTCTTGCGGTCCTCCAGGTTGCGCAGGTATTTTAACCGCTCGTCCAGATTACGCAGAACCTCGTCATTTAAGGAGCCCGTGGCCTCCTTCCGGTATCTGGCAATAAACGGAATGGTATTTCCCTCATCAATGAGTTTGACGGCTGCTTCCGCCTGATGGCGTCCGATGCTCAGCTCTTCCGCCAGTTTTTTAATAATATCCATGGTAAACCTCGCATATCTGTAATCTAGCTAACTGTTATATTATAGTGCATCCCAACCGCTTATGCAAGTTCTGGCAGAAAGTTCGCCCTGCGGAAAGTTCCCGTTGCAGAAAGTTCCCCCCATATGGAAAGCGTCTTCATCTGGACAGTGCCGGTATTTCGTGATAAAATAGCCAGGATAGCAGTCACAATATTTTGGCACGGCACCAGCTGCGCCTGACAAAAGAAAGGTTCTTATTCAGAATGATGAATGATACTCATAATAACCAGAAATCACCTTCAAACAACCAGGGAAAGAACTTCACATCCTCCGAACGCCTGGCCACCTGTTCCATGATAGCAGGCATCATCGGAATTGTGTGCAGTCTTTTTTATCTGCCCATGTCCCTGGCCTATAACCAGACCGCCATGCCCACCGGCCTTGTCTGCGGCGTCATCGGCATCATCCTTGCCCTCATGGCCCGGAACGCCGACATAAGACCCAGGAAATCCTTTAATGCAAGGGCCATTGCAGGGCTGGTATTAAGCGCAATTGCCATATCCCTGACATTTTTCTTTTTCTATGCCCTGGCCTGCTACTATGAGGCCCTCAGCGACCCGGTGACCGGCCCCCAGATTAATGAGTTTATCAACCGGCTTCAGGAGCAGCTGAACCAGCAGATGCAGCTGCCCAGGACCACGGGATTCCTTTGGTTCTGATGCAGTTCCCGGTACGGGTCAGCGCGGCCAGAGAGGAAGCAGGTCCACGCCTCTTACCACCAGCATATAATTTTTATACGCCCAGTTGACCAGCACAATGGCTGCCCCGATGTAAACCAGCAGTTTCTCATGCCCCAGATAATATCTGGGGTTTTTTGCTGCCCTGGACACCGCAAAGCTCGCCAGTTCGGCCGCCAGCACCACTGCCATATAGGCAACCAGGGGATGGTACCGGATGCTCAGGGGCAGATTGCCTGACAGCAGCGCCCGGAGGGCTCTGGTGCCGCCGCAGCCAGGGCAGTAAAGCCCCGTTAAAAGATGAAACAGGCAGGGAAATCCCTGCCTTATAATTTCTCCGGTAATCCGGCTTATGATGGATGCCATATGCTACAGCACCGCGCGTATCATCTGTTTGATACCGTATTCAGACCGTTCCTGTTCCCTGGCGTCATAGGAAACAGCCCCTTTCTTGAATTCCCCCTCTGTCATCTGGGCAGTGAGGAAGGCAAATTCATCCATTCCGTAGAGTTCAATTACCTCCACCTGGCCAAAGGCACTCTTTACATCCTGCTCCTTATTGCGGTAGGAGCCCGCCACCCTGACAAAGTACCGGAACTGGGCCTGGTCCATGGACTCAATGGTCTGTTTTTCATCTGACCAGCCCATGGGCACGTTCTTTTTAAGGTTCTGGGCCGCTTCGATGATATCAGCCACCACGGCGCTTCCTGTGGGCAGCTTTCCTGCGCCGCTTCCATAGAACATGGAGGTGCCCAGCATATTGCCCTTCACTAAAATGCCGTTGAATACATCGTTTACCGAGTACAGGGGGCTGGCCTTATTAATCATCACAGGAGCCACATAGGCCAGCACCTTGCCGTCCTTTATACGGCTGGTTCCGAACAGCTTCACCGATGTCCCCATCTTCTCCGCATATTTAAAGTCAATATCCGTAATCCGCGTGATGCCCTCGGTGTGGATATCCTCATAATTCACTTCTTTCCCAGTGGCCATGGCCGTAAGGATGGCAATCTTGCGGCAGGTATCGTGACCTTCCACATCCGCCTCCGGATTGCGCTCCGCATATCCCAGGTTCTGGGCTTCCTTGAGGGCATTCTCAAAGGATTCTCCCTCTTTATCCATCTTGGTCAGGATAAAGTTGGTGGTTCCGTTTAGGATGCCTGTAATTTCCTCAATTCGCTCTCCCATGAGGCAGCGGTAAAGAGGACGGATAATGGGGATGCCCCCGCCCACGCTGGCCTCAAAGAAGAAATTCACATGTTTCTTCCTGGCAATGGCCAGAAGCTCCGTACCATGGGCAGCCACCAGCGCCTTATTGGAGGTGACCACATGCTTGCCCGCCATCAGGCAGGCCTTCACAAAAGGATAGGCAGGATTCAGACCGCCCATGGTCTCCACTACAATCTTCACTTCCTCGTCCTGCTCAATCACCTTGAAATCATGAACAATCTTATCAGCCACCGGACTGTCCGGGAATTCCCTTAAATCCAGTACATACTTTAACTCCACTTCCTGCCCTGCCTGGACCGCGATTACATCCTTGTTCTTGTCAAGTATCTCCGCCACGCCGGAACCAATGGTACCATACCCCATAACTGCTGTCTTAATCATAATCTTCCGCTCCCTGTGTTTTATTCTCCTCTGACATCAAACGGCACGCCCCGCCATCACTCCCTGGCAAGTATCTTGACGTAATGGATTCCGTCCAGTACTTCCAGTTCCTCTATCATGCTGGATACATTGCCTGTATTCTCCCTTACCTCCACGCTCAGCGTAAGCGTAGCCACGCCGTTGACCGGGATGCTCTGGTGGATGGTCAGGATATTGGCCCTGTACACGGCTACCACATGAAGCAAATCGCTGAGCAGCCCCTGTTCATCGTCCATCTGCACCACCAGGGTGATGGTCTTTCCCTTGGTGTTGTCATAGAAGGGAAATATGTCATCCTTGTACTTGTAAAAAGAACTCCGGCTGATTCCCACCTTGTCCGTGGCTTCCTGCACCGTAATGGCCCGTTCTGTCTCCAGAAGCTTCTTGGCCTCCACAACCTTCAAAAGAACCTCAGGCACTGCTTTCTGCTTTACCACAAAGTATTTGCTTTTGTCTTCCATTGTCCAATCCTTTCGTAGGTCTGCGCGTATGTCCGCATTGGAAATACATCTGTGCTCATGAGGAAGATATTAACATATTTTTATTTTAAATGCAACTGTTTTTTCTCTAATTTCCCCCTGGATACAAATTTAAATACACCAGCTTATAATAGCTGGTGTATCACCATGGCTGCCTCTATACAACAGACAGAACAAAGAATCTATTTTATAATCGTTCCTCATAATAATATTTAATCTTGGGCTCTGTCCCTGATGGACGCACGCAACACCATGCATCGTCATCCAGTTCAAAGTATAACACATCCGACCTGGGAATACCATCCCCCAATCTGTGCCATGTTCCTGTCCTGCAGTCCAAAATGTTTCCTGCAAGATAATCCCGCATCTTTCTTACACGCCTGCCATTCATGGTCCTAGGGGGATGTTCACGCAAACCAGCCATCATCAACCCAATCTCTCTCGAACCATCCGCGCCTTCTTTCACCTCTGTCCGGAGGCAGCTCTGATAATGTCCATATTTTTTGTATAATTCCATCAGGCGTTTCCACAGTGAACTGCCCTGCTGCCTGTAGTACGCTGCTGCCTCACACAAAAGCGCTGCTGCTCCGATACCATCCTTATCCCTGGCATAGGTTCCGGTCAGACATCCAAAGCTTTCCTCGAATCCAAATATAAAGGTATGGCTCCCTTTCTCATGGAATTCCTGAATCTTCTCTCCAATATATTTAAAACCCGTCAGCACTTCAATCACGTCCACACCGTATTCTTTTGCTAAAGGAATGACCATATTGGTAGTGACTATTGTTTTCACAACCGCGCCATGTTTCGGCAGGATACCCAGCCTCTTCTTCTGGTTCAGTATATAATCACATAGGAGGATGCCAGTCATATTTCCGTCCAGGGCATAATAACTTCCGCTCTCATATTCTTTTACATAAGCCCCAAGACGGTCTGCATCAGGATCTGTTGCCAGCACCAGGTCTGCATTTACTTTCTTGGCCAATGACAGAGACATTGAAAACACATCCGGTACCTCTGGATTTGGAAATGCAACAGTGGGAAAGTCTCCATCCGGTTCAGCCTGTTCCTCTGTAACATAGACCATATGGAACCCCATATCTTTTAAAAGCCGGGTCATCGGCTTCAGACCGGTGCCATGTAAGGGTGTATATACGATTTTAAACTGATTTGCCATTAACTCAATGGATTCAGGATGCAGGCTGAGCCTTTTTATTTCCCTGAAATAATCCTGTTCCACTTCCTCCTTGATTTCACAGTACAATCCAGCCTTCCGGGCAGTCTCAAGCTCCATGGTCTTTGCATACCTGCAATCCTGTATCTTTTCGATTTCCTGCATTATATCCATGTCCCTGGGGGCTGTAATCTGTGCGCCGTCCTGCCAGTAGACCTTATACCCATTATACTCTGCCCCATTATGGCTGGCTGTAATCATGATTCCTGCAATACAGCCCAGTCTTCTTACCGCAAAGGAAAGTTCCGGCGTGGGACGCAGGGAATTAAAACAATAGGTCACAATCCCATTGGCATTCAGGCACAGGGCTGCCTCGCGGCTGAAGTCCTTTGAACCATGCCTGGAATCATATGAAACCGCCACGCCCTTCCCTGCCGCGCCTTGCTTCTTTATATATTCAGCCAAACCCTGTGTAGCCATTCTCACCGTATAAAGGTTCATCCGGTTGGTCCCTGCCCCCATTTTTCCGCGGAGGCCGCCGGTGCCAAACTTCATTCTTTTTCCAAACCGGCTTTCCAGCTCATCCAGGTCGCCCGATATAGCCCGAAGTTCCTTTTTAGTTTCCTCATCAACATAAGGGGCTTCCAGCCATTTTTTGTATTCTTCCAGATATTCCACTGCTCTCCGCCCCTTTATCTGACTCCCATATAATCCCATATCTTAGCTAACGGAGACTTTGCCAACGCAATCACCCGGTCAGCCGCACCGTAATACATGTAAACTTCCTCATCACGGAGTAAGGCTCCGCAGCTGAATACCACATTAGGATAGAACCCTTCCAGCTCATAAGGCGCCTCAGGTTCCAAAACAGGCTTCTCGCTGACTGCCAGAATCTTATGTGGGTCCTGGGAATCCAGCAGGACAGCGTTCATACAGTACCGGTTTGATTTTTTATCTGCTCCGTGATACAGAACCAGCCACCCCTTGTCCGTTTTTATGGGAACTGCACCTCCCCCATTGCGTGCTCCATCCCATTCATAGCGTGGAAGCCTTAAGGGCTCATGCTCTCCCCAGTGATAAAGGTCCAAAGAAGCTGCTATCCACATCTGCGCCATTCCAATCTGACGCGGGACAGGACGCGTCAATGCGTAATATTTCCCCTGAATCAGGTCCGGAAATATTGTCACATCCCGGTTTTCCGTCACAAAGATAATCCCCTTTTTCTCAACCGTGCAAAAATCCGTAGTTGTTGCAAGAGCCGTGGTAATTCCATTACAGGACACCGCTGTATAGTTGATATAATAGGTACCTCCAAGGCGCGTAATCCGTGCATCCTCTGTTCCAAACCCCTCCAACTCGCAATCCGGCTGGATAAATGGTTTTTCATCCACAGAAAAGTGGACTCCATCCCTGCTTCTCGCCAGCCGCAAATGGGATATGGACGTAAGATAGACATATGTTCCCTTTTCTTTATCAAATACCTTTCTGGGGTCTGAAAAATCATACTGGGGATTTTTCAAATTGAGTTCTTCAGTACCAACTTCCCATCTGCTGTTTTCCATCTGCTTCAGTGCCGGTACCGTGATATAACCTTCCCTCATAACAGACGGTTTTTCCGCCACACGCAGAAGAAGCAATATTTCACCCTCGTATTCTGCCACCCCTGCATTAAATGCGCATACTACTTCAAAATCCCCTCTGGACGGCTTTACCATTTCCGGTGTAATAAGAGGATTGCTTTCTTCTCTGATAAATGGTGTCATCATGACATAAACTCCTTTATTTTAATACAAACTGTATTCCTTTAGTAAAATTCTTGCGGAATATGATAAATAATATAAGGATAGGCATGGTTAGAATTACAGTTCCAGCATACATGGGACCGGGATAGGATGCGTATGGACCGAACATCTGAGCCAACAGAACATTGATGGTCTGCATCTGAATATTTTTTACTGCTATCATATCCCAAAGCAGTTCAACCCACCGTTCCATAAATAAAAACAGAAAAATAATGGTTGTAATGGAGCTGCTCATGGGCAGCACAATTCTTCTGATAATCGTATAAGTACCTGCCCCGTCAATCCTGGCTGCCTCAATAATTTCATCCGGCAGGGCCTTGAAAAAATTAGTATACAAAAACACTGCCCACAGACTCAATGCTTTTGGAATAATCATTGCCGCATACGTATTATAAAAATGCAGGTTCTTTACCACTAAAAATTGCGGAATCAGCAATATCATGGTCGGGAAAAACATCTGAAACATAATGAACCCATCTACCTTTTTGCGTCCCTTAAAGTTAATTTTAGCCAGTGCATATGCAATCATCACCCCGAACAGCATCATAAGCAGGGTGGATGCCGTAGTCACAAACAAACTGTTGAAGAACGCTTTAATCCAGGGCTTTGTGGCGACTCCCTGCTCTCCGAAAATCAGCCAGCGGTAGGATCGCAGTGAAAAATGCGATGGAATGAAACCTTTATCAACCTCATCCCAGGGGGCCAGCGAATTAAAAACCATATACAGATACGGATAGAGTGCGATACACAGAAGTATAGCTCCAATCAGATACACAACAGCTGTTTTTATTGTCTTTTTACCACGCATTGCTCTTCCCCCACTTTTCCAGAATCTTGCGAATCAGTCCAATTGACAGGAATGTGACCATGGCCGCCATGATTGCCACAGCTGACCCGTATCCTGTATTCAACTTATTAAACGCTTCATCATAAATCTGAAGAACCCATGTTGTTGTAGCGCCGTCAGGACCGCCGTTTGTCAGCAGATAGGGCTCTGTAAAAATGTGGAAAACCACACCGGTTGCCAATATGGCAACCGTGTAGAATGCCGGGTACAAAAGCGGAAGTGTGATTTTAAAAAACCGCTGCCAGCCGCTGGCACCATCCAAATCCGCTGCCTCGTATACATCAACAGGAATGCTTTCCAATCCGGATTCTATAATCAGGGCATAGTATCCGGAAAACTTCCAGACCATGATAAGAGCAATCACCATTGGTGCGAGCACAGAAGAATTCAGCCAATTAATATTAATTCCGAATACATGCCTAATCCAAGCATTAATACTGCTGTCATAGCTCAAGAGTCCACGCACGACAACAGAGGATGCAACACCGGAAGCCAGATACGGCAGGAAGAAGCCAATGATAAAAACCGTTTTGAATTTAGGAATATGATAAATAACCAACGCTTCTACCATAGAACTGATAATCACAACCGGCACAAATAACAGGAAAAACCTATATGTTGCGAAAAAAGCCTTATGAACTTTTGCATCTGATACCGCTTTTACAAAGTTGGTAACTCCTACATAACTGTAACGGGGAGAAATCAGGTTCCAGTCTGTAAATGCAAGATACAAGGTCCATATAAGCGGTATCAGAAAGAATACCGCCCCAAATAATATGTACGGCGACACCAGAAGCCAGCCAATACGGTTTTCCCCTCTCTTTATTCTATAACCATTGTTCCCTCTCAATCTTCTGGACATGTCTGACCCTCCCAGTCAAATATATAGACAGCTACTTTTTTAATATCCCTTCTATTTCAGCTTTTACTGCCTCCCATGCTTCCTCCGGTGTCTTTTCTCCATTCAGCACAGGAACCAGCCCTTTTTCACCCAATGCAGTATGGGTTTCCACATAGCTGGCATTGTCAATAGCCGGGACAGCATTGCTTACATTCTCAGCAAAAGGAACCAGTTCAGGAGCCCCATCAAATAATTCCTTAAATTCATCGTTTGATATCAGGTTATCCTGAGCAGGAAGCAGGTATGTGGTATCCATCCATTCTGCATCGTGCGCACCATCTGTATAAACCCATTTAATGAATTCATATGCAGCCTTCTGCTGCTCTTCCGGTACCTGCGAGTATATCACAACTCCTTTATTATCCGACATTGTTTTAACTTCATCTGTAGGCACGCCATCAGGAACAGGCGCACTAGCCACTGCATAATTGGTCCCATATACTAAATCCGGATATTTCTCATGCATAGCCTTAAAGCGGAAGGGCACAAACTGTGTGGCCAGTGATATTCCTGTTTCAAAGGGGTCCGTTACCTCCTGCGCCAGAAGATACCCGTTCTTATTCATCTCATCGAAAAAGCCATATACTGCCACAGCAGCCTCGTCATCAGCCACCAATGTATTATTTTCTATGAATGCGTTTCCCTGGGATGCACCGATATACAATGTGAGATAATCCCACCAGCGCTTATACCAGGAAGTGTTGGTAAATGCATTGCTTGCCCAGACAAATTTCTCAGGATACTTCTCTTTAAGCGCCTTTCCCACCTCATACACTTCAGAATAGGTCAAAGGTGCCGATTCAAAGCCAAGCTCTTTTAAAAGGTCCATTCTCCATAAAAACATACTTGGATTAGAAAACATAGGGAGCACATATTGATGTCCGTCGCCAAATTTCCATGACTCCATCATGGATGCCATATCGCGGCTGGTCACAACCGCATCGAATCCCTCAAATGAATCAAAGGGAACCACCGCCTCTGCTTCGGCCAGCTGTGCGGCAAACCCGCGGAACACATTTTCACTGGCTGCCGGAGCAGTACCGCTGGCAATGGCCGACTGTATTCCCGCTTCTGAAGATGGTGATTCCGGCATTGCGCTTACTGTTACATGGATATTTGGGTTTACCTCCTGGTACTGTGCTGCCATGCTTTCCCAGAATGCCTGCTGGGATACCTGTGGCGCAGACCAGAATTCAATTTCCACCACTTCCCCCTTGCCGGCCTCACTCTGTTCCTCTGACACATTCACAGTTTCTTTCGCATCCTGGCTGTCCTGCGTTGAGGTTCCGCTGCATCCTGCCATAGCAGTGGACACCATTAATACCATTGCTGTTGTTCTTAACCAATTCCTTTTCATTTGGTTACCTCCTTTGAATATGATAATCCTTAATAATTCACATGAATAAACTAAATAATTAATTTAAATTGGACAACTCTTTTACTATATAGCTGTTTTTACCAATTACCACTGTGAATTATTTAGTGCTTTAAGACAACTATAATAAATTCCAGTTTGTTTGTCAAGTTATTTTTATCATTAATTAATATTAATTATAATGTTATTTAATGTTAAAAACCACTAGCAATTTAAATGGAAATATTATATACTATATCTATCAAGTAATTTACAGGAAAAGTGGTGTAGAATCATTTATGAGAAAAAAGAAAATAGCGATGAAAGATATTGCAGACGCCCTGCATGTATCTGTCAATACAGTATCCTTAGCTCTAAATAACAAAAACGGTATCAGTGAAGATACCAGGCAGGCCATCATGCAAAAGGCCAAGGAATTAGGCTATACGCTTTCCGCGCCATCCCTGCCCATACGCAATATAGCCTTGCTGCTCAACAAACGGTATTTAAAAAGTCTTTCCTTCTATTCCCGGGTTGTCTATGGTATTACGAATTACGCGAACCAGAATAACTTTAATGTGATTGTTGACTTTTTTGATAACAGCAGGCCAATCATACCCCAGTCCATTGCCGCCGGCAGTGTTGAGGGGATATTAACTGTAGGGAATATATCCACGGAATATATCAAACTTTTAAACGGAACAAACCTTCCTCTGGTTTTAATTGACTACACTGACTATACGCTTTCTACTGACAGCGTAGGCACACAGAACCTTCAGGGCGGATACCGTTCTACAGAATACCTGATTCGTAAGGGACACAGAAATATCGGCTTTGTGGGAGATATCCACTATTCCAATAACCTGCGGGAACGTTGGCTGGGTTTTTGTAACTGCATAGCTGACCATCAGGATATCCAGGTCTGTCAGGAACACCGGAACTATTCCATTCTGTCAGCCATTGCACCCGCTGTCATTCATAAAGATTACGCTTCGCTTACGCACCTGATTCAGTCCCTCCCAAAACTGCCAACAGCGTGGATATGTTGCAATGATGAAACCGCAGTCAGCATGTATCAGGCCCTGGATGCCCTGAACATCTGTCCGGGCAGGGACATTTCCATCATAGGCTTCGATGATGTGGAAAACGCCACCCTTGTGCAGCCCACCCTGACAACCATGCATGTCCCTAAGAAACAAATGGGTGAGACTGCCATCATGCGCTTATGCAGCCGTATTGAGGACCCGTCTCTTCCTTTACAGTATATTACCTTACCTGTTTATCTGGTAGAACGCGATTCTGTGCTTAACCTACAATAAAAGCCGTTGCTGCTGGGTCTATTATTACGGCTCAGCAGCAACGGCTTATTGGTCTGATAAATCAATATAAAATTTATTCTTCTTCTCTTTCATTCTTATCCGGGCATCCCAGGCTCATCCAGCGAAGATAGGCGCTGATAAAGTTGTCAATCGCCCCGTCCAGCACAGCGTCCACATTGCCGCTTTCCTCGCCTGTACGGTGGTCCTTGACCATGGTATAGGGCTGGAGCACATAGGAACGAATCTGGCTTCCCCATCCTATATCCTTTATATCCCCGCGGATTCCCGCCGCCTTGGCTGCCTGTTCCTCCTGCTTCACCATAAGGAGCTTTGCCTTCAGCATCTGCATGGCCTTCTCCTTGTTCTGGAACTGGGAGCGCTCATTCTGGCAGGTTACCACGATTCCTGTGGGAAAATGGGTGATTCGTATGGCTGAGGACGTCTTATTGATGTGCTGTCCGCCGGCGCCGCTGGAACGGTAGGTGTCCACGCGGATGTCATCGGGATTCACGTCAATGTCAATATCCTCCTCTATATCCGGCATGACATCGCAGGACACAAAGGATGTCTGGCGCTTGCCTGCGGAGTTAAAGGGCGATATGCGCACCAGGCGGTGCACCCCATGCTCGGAACGCAGGTAACCATAGGCATTCTCGCCGTCAATCTGCACGGTGACGGATTTGATTCCCGCCTCCTCACCGTCCAGGAAATCCAGCACATGTGCCTTAAATCCCTTGCTCTCTGCCCAGCGGCAGTACATGCGGTAAAGGATGCTGCACCAGTCGCAGGACTCGGTGCCTCCTGCCCCTGCGTTCAGACGCAGGATGGCGTTGTTGGAATCATATTCCCCGGAGAGCAGAAGCTTCATCCGCATGTTCTCCAGTGTTTCGCTGAACTGTTCCAGCATCTCCTCAATCTCAGGAATCAGGGAGGCGTCATTTTCCTCATAACCCATCTGAATCATTACCTGGATATCCTCATACTGCTGTTCCAGCGCACGGTAGGTATCCACCTCATCCTTCAGGTTCTTGGACTCCCTGACCATCCTGGTGGACTGTTCCGGGTCATCCCAGAAGCCAGGCTCCTCCATGGATTTATCTAATTCTGCAATTCTCCTGACCTTGTTATCCAGGTCAAAGTGAATCCCTCACTTCCACTAATGGTTTGTCATACGTTGATAACGTATACTTAAAATTATCTAACTCTACCACAGCTTCACCCACTTTCAATCTATATTTTGCGAGCCCCTGCTCAGGGCATTTCCATGATTATATGCAGTCATTCTCATACAGTCATTTTCATAAAGGCCGGTGTTCAGATGATATCACACCGGCCCTGATATTACGTTGATTATTTAATTCTTCCGTGGCACTGTTTGTACTTCTTGCCGGAACCGCATGGGCATGGGTCGTTGGGGTATATCTTCTGCTCCACACGCTTCTTAGGCGCGCTCGGGGAAGATGCATCCTTGTTTGTGCCTGTTACCTTGGCAGCCGGTTCACGCTCCACCTTCTGCTCCACACGGATATGGAACAGAATCCGGATTGTCTCCTCCTGGATGGAAGCCATCATGGACTCATACATCTCATAACCCTGCATCTTGTATTCCACTACCGGGTCCCTCTGGCCGTATGCCTGCAGGCCGATTCCCTCCCGCAGTGCATCCATGTCATCCAGATGCGCCATCCACTTGTTGTCAATCACCTTCAGCAGGACAACCCGCTCAATCTCACGAATCTGCTCCGGCTCCGGGAACTCAGCTTCCTTTGTCTCATAAAGCTTGATGGCCTCTTCCTTCAGGTTGTGCTTAAGCTCATTTTTCTTCATGGACTTCTTCTGCTCATCGGAAAGACTTACCGGTTTCAGCGGAATGACCGGAAGAAGGAGGTTATTCAGTTCCTGTAAATCCCACTTATCCGGGGTCTGGTCATCGGATACGGAGATATCCACTGCGTTCTCCACAATGTCGGTAATCATCTTAAGGACAAGGTCGCGCATATTGTCCCCATCCAGAACCTTGCGGCGCTCTGCATAGATAACCTCTCTCTGCTCATTGTTGACCTCGTCGAATTTAAGGAGCTGCTCACGGATACCGTAGTTGTTGCTCTCTATCTTCATCTGTGCCTTCTCAATGGCGTTGGACAGCATCTTATGCTCAATCTGCTCGCCCTCCGGCACGCCCATGGCCTCAAACATGGCCATAAGACGGTCTGAACCAAAGAGCCTTAAAAGGTCATCCTCCAGGGACAGATAGAACCGTGACTCACCCGGGTCTCCCTGACGTCCGGAACGTCCGCGCAGCTGGTTGTCAATACGGCGTGACTCATGACGCTCCGTACCGATGATTTTAAGTCCTCCCAGGGCCTTGGATTCCTCGTCCAGCTTAATATCCGTACCACGGCCAGCCATGTTGGTTGCAATGGTAACAGAGCCATGGATACCTGCATCTGCTACAATTTCAGCCTCCAGCTCATGGAACTTGGCATTCAGTACCTTGTGGGGAATTCCCTTCTTATTCAGCATCTTGCTCAGAAGCTCGGAAGTCTCAATGGCAATGGTGCCCACCAGGACAGGCTGTCCCTTTTCGTGTGCCTTCTCCACCTCTTCCACAACTGCTTTGTATTTTTCGTTCTTTGTCTTATATACCGCATCCTCCATGTCCTTACGAATCATAGGCCTGTTGGTGGGGATGACGATAACGTCCATGGCGTAGATGTTACGGAACTCCTTCTCCTCTGTCTGGGCAGTACCCGTCATACCTGCCTTCTTCGTGTATTTGTTGAAGAAGTTCTGGAAGGTTACGGTAGCCAGGGTACGGGACTCACGGCGCACATTCACATGCTCCTTTGCCTCGATTGCCTGATGGAGTCCGTCGGAATAACGGCGGCCGGGCATGATACGGCCTGTAAATTCGTCTACAATCAGAACCTCATCGTCCTTCACAACATAATCCTTATCCCTGAACATCAGGTTGTTGGCGCGCAGGGCCAGGATAATGTTATGCTGAATCTCCAGGTTCTCAGGGTCTGCCAGGTTCTCTATATGGAAGTATTCCTCCACTTTCTTAACGCCCTGCTCGGTCAGGTTGACTACCTTATCCTTCTCATCCACAACAAAGTCGCCGGTCTCCTCAATCTCCTCGCCCATGATGGCATCAATCTTGGAGAATTCCTTGGACACGGTGCCTCTCTCCAGCTGGCGGGCCAGCACGTCGCACACCTCGTACAGCTTGGTGGACTTGCCGCTCTGTCCGGAAATAATAAGAGGCGTCCTGGCCTCGTCAATCAGCACAGAGTCAACCTCATCAATGATACAGTAGTCCAGGTCGCGCAGCACCAGCTGCTCCTTGTAGATAGACATGTTATCACGCAGGTAATCGAAACCCAGCTCATTATTGGTCACGTAAGTGATATCGCAGGCATATGCCTCCTTACGCTGTTCGCTGGTCATGTCGTTCAGTACAACACCCACGGTCATGCCCAGGAATCTGTGCACCTGGCCCATCCACTCGGCATCACGCTTTGCCAGATAGTCATTGACCGTTACAATCTGAACTCCTTTTCCCTTCAGTGCATTCAGGTATGCGGGACAGGTGGATACCAGCGTCTTACCTTCACCAGTACGCATCTCGGCAATACGGCCCTGATGCAGTACGATACCGCCAATCAGCTGTACCGGGAAATGCTCCATATTCAGGGTTCTTCTTGCTGCCTCACGAACCGTGGCAAATGCCTCCGGCAGAACATCATCCAATGTGGCGCCTTCCGCAAGCCTTTCTCTAAAGATTCTGGTCTGGTCACGCAGTTCCTCATCTGACATGGCCATCATCTCAGGACGCAGCGATTCAATCTTTTCCACGATTGGCCTTATCATCTTCAGTTCTCTTTCACTGTGAGTCCCGAACACCTTTTCAATCAAGTTCATGGTATACTCTCCTAACTTCTTCCTATATAATAGAAACTAATTTTCAACCAGCGCCCGTATCTGCAGCATATGCCTTACCGTCTATTATCTGCCTGCTGATTCCCGTCTATTCCTTACCATTCCATAATGCCTGTCTGTTATGGACTTTCCGGATAAATACTACAAATACTGCGCCTATGATACAATCTTACTTATTGTAGCACTTGGGAAAGATTAATTCAACGGGTTAATGAAAAATTAACATTTTGTCCATATACTTAATAATTCCACGTTGTTTTACAGAATATTCCCATCCCTATTCCGCCCATTGCCCTTTAGGGCTGTTTTCCCCGCACTTATGGTCAACCAAGCAGATTGCACAAAAAATGTGTTCGATTTTTTACCTGTCCACAATATCCCCAGAAGTTTATGCACATTACCCCCAAAGTTATCCACATCACAGTTTGTCCATTTTACGGCAAAAAATAGTTATACACCAACTTATCCACATTATCCACAAGTTTATAACTTTTCATTTGCACTTCCCTTTCCGACTTTAGATTTATTTTATTTTTGTACACTTCTGATAAACTTGAAAAGTACGGAAGAAAAAACATGGTTTTCTCTTGACATTTCAAGGTTTCTGCTATTAGGAATGCAATAGCTATTTACAGCATTTGAATCGAATTTTTATAAAAAATTAAGATAAATTGTTAAACAATTCTTAGGTTGCGATTGTAATTTTGCAATAAATATGATATAATGTCACTATCCCAAGAAAAGGAGTTGATGTTTATGCGTTATACCATAACAGGACGAAATATTGAGGTAACTCCAGGTTTGAAGGCTGCCGTTGAAAAGAAGATTGGCAAGCTGGAACATTTCTTCACTCCGGACACCGAAGTAATCGTAGCGCTGAGCGCACAGAAAGACAGACAGAAAATCGAGGTGACTATCCCAGTCAAAGGCAATACCATCCGTGCGGAGGAATCCAGCTCCGATATGTATGTATCCATTGATTTGGTAGAGGAAATCATTGAGCGCCAAATCCGCAGATATAGAAAGAAACTCATTGATAAGAAGCAGGCCGCCATCTCTTTCTCCCAGGCTTTCATAGAGGAAGAGGACGAAGTACAGGATGACGAGATTCAGATTGTTAAGACAAAGAAGTTCGCCATCAAACCAACCATTCCGGAGGAGGCATGTCTCCAGATGGAGATGCTGGGACACAGCTTCTATGTATTCCTGAACGCAGATACAGACCAGGTGAACGTTGTTTATAAGCGTAAAAACGGAACCTACGGGCTGATTGAACCGGAGTTCTAGGTTTCCGGTCTTCACGTAAAAACAAAAGTAATAATAGGGACAAGCCGGCAGGACCGCTACATGCGGCTGCCGGCTTGTCCCTATCCGTCTGATTCTGTATTATCCGTCCTCAACCGGTAAATCGGTTCATGAAATCAATCCCTCTCCCACCAATATATGCCTCAGTTTCTCAGTCTCATCTTTGTCCGCTTCCAGCATGGGCTGGGCGCATTTTCCTTCCATGGAAATCCCCCTCAATACCATGGCTTTCTTTATAATAGGAACAAACTGTTCCGCCACTGCGTACACTGCCATAAGGCGGTCAATCCTTGTCTGGCATTCCCGCAGAAGCCGGAAATCTTCCTTTCTGGCTGCCTCTGCAAGCTTTGAAGCTGCCTCAGGCGCAAAATTAGACAGTCCTGCAATGCATCCGTTCCCTCCGCTTATGACATTGTGAGTAAAGAATTCATCGAAACCTGAATATACCATGAATTCCGGATATTCCTGCTTCACGGTCTGTATCAATGCCCTGGTATGCCCCATCACATCCACAGTATCCTTTATACCAACAATATTCGTTCTGCGCCGTACCAGTTCCAGAACCACCTCCGGTTTCAGGTCATAACCTGTCCGGGCCGGAAAATTATACAACAGCACCGGACCATCCAACCGACCTGCCAGGGTATCATAAAAATTCAATACCGAACTGTCAGGCAGGTTAAAATAATATGGCGAAATAACCATAACCCCATCCGCCCCTCTGTCAAGGGCAAAACGCGACAACTCCACACATTCCTCAAAGACTGTTCCGCCGGTGCCCACGTACACGGTAACCCTGTGGTTCACATAATCCAGGGCATCCTGAATCATCTTCTTTTTCTCTTCCAGGGGAATGGCAAAAAACTCGCCAATACTTCCCAATATCAGAATTCCATCCATTCCGCCCTCTATGAGCCAATCGTAAATCCTTTTATTGGCTTCCATATCCACATGCCCTTGTTCGTCAAATGCAGTCACTGCAGGCGTTATATATTTTGCATCCATCAATAGCATCCTCCTCTACGTTTCATACCCTGCCCCCTCCATGGCAGACAGGGCGTTCCTGGTATACCGGCCAAAGACTCCTCTGCGGACCGGCTGCGGCCGTAATCCTTCCTTTCTTCTCTCCTCCAGTATCTTCCCTGCCTCCTGAGGCGTTATCTCTGCCCCCTGAACTCCTACCAATTCAAGACTGCGGCTGTTCACGCTGTAGGCTATTATGTCTCCGTCTTTCACAAATGCCAACGGCCCGCCTGCTGCTGCTTCCGGTGAGACATGGCCAATTGCAGCACCCCTGGTTGCCCCTGAAAATCTTCCGTCTGTAACAAGGGCAACCGAGCCATTTAAATCCTCATCGCATACAATTGCTTCCGTCGTCATAAGCATCTCGGGCATACCGCTTCCTCTGGGGCCTTCATACCGGATTACGATAATATCCCCCTTATGGATTTCCTTTTTCACAACCGCCTGGTAGGCATCTTCCTCGCAGTCATAAACCCTGGCAATCCCTTTATGCTCCCTCATCTCCTTTACACATGCCGCATATTTAATCACAGCTCCGTCCGGGGCGATATTTCCCCGCAGGATGGCGATAGACCCTTTCTCCCCGGTATCCCCAACCGGAAAGATTACCTGCTCCCGTTTCAGACCGCAGTTGCTGAGATACCCGGCGTATCTCCCGAAAAAGCCATCCCGCTCCAGGTCATCCAGATTTTCCCCAAGGGTCTTCCCGGTGACTGTCATTACATCCAGGTTCAGCATATCCTTCAGCTCCAGCTCCACCCTGGGGACACCGCCTGCAAACCAAAACGCTTCCGTCAGATGCCTGCCGCTGGGAGTAATGTTTCCTATATGGGGCACCTTATGGTTAATCTCATCAAACATCTCAGGAAGAAGTTCGATTCCCAGCTCCCTTGCAATGGATGTAAGATGAATAACACCGTTGGTAGACCCCCCGATGGCACTGTGGACAATCATAGCATTCTCAAACGCTTTTCCGGTCATAATTTGGCTGGCGCTGATTCCCTCTCCCACCAGCTTCATGATAAGCCGGCCGGCCCGTCGGGCCCATGAAAGTATATCCCGCATGGTTGCCGGCATAAGGGCCGAGCCCGGCAGTGCCAGCCCCAGGGCCTCTGCCATGCACTGCATGGTACTGGCGGTTCCAAGGAAGGTGCAGGCTCCCACCGAAGGACATCCCGTCAGCTTATAATCCCGGATTTCCTGTTCTGTAATGGCGCCCTCCCGCTTCTGTCTCAGGGATATATCGCCGGCTTTCAGGGACGTGGTCATTTCCGGCCCGTTTCTCATACTGCCTCCCGGTATGAAAATCGCCGGGATGTCAAGCCTGGCCGCGGCCTTAAGCTGGGCAGGTATTGACTTATCACAGGAGGAGGACAGTATCATTCCATCCCAGGGATACACCCGGCCGTGTATCTCTATCATATCGCATATGGCCTCCCTGGATGCCAGGATATAGTTCATGCCGTCATGTCCCTGGGCACAGCCGTCACAGATATCCGTGGTATGATACTGGGCGGGAAATCCGCCTGTTTCAAATACGCCGTATTTAGCCTGTTCCATAAGCCCCGACAGATGCACGCTTCCGGGATGGCTGTCCCCAAATGCATCCTCCAGCAGAATCTGGGGTTTCCTTATATCCTCCTCATCCCATCCGCTTCCCATCTGCAAGGCGTCAAACTGCGCCCAAAGCTCCCTCTGGGGCGCGCTTTTCTGCTTTATATCCATCATCCTGTCACCTCTCCTGGTTCTTCCCATATTCCTTTAAATCCTCTGCCTTAATCCATGTCACATCCACGGGATATTCCTTATTGATTTCCTGGCCGTTCACTGCATCAGACAGCTTGTCCACCAACAGGCTGCCGATGGCTTTACTGTTCTGGTCCACGATTCCGGTAATCAGGCCCTCGTCCACTCCGGCCGCAAGCGTGGGTGAATAGTCAAATCCGTAATGATATAAGATTCCTTCCCGCTTCTGGGACCTTATGGCCTCCATGGTCCCGGTTATGACCGACTCGGTCCCCAACGTAAATACGGCCCTCAGGTCCGGATATGACATTATTTGAGTCTCCAGCTGCTCCCTGGCCCTTGAAACGCTTAAATCGTTGATAATCCACTGGCACCATGTAAAATGCCCGGCATCCTCGCCCATAGCTTCATCAAATCCATCCTGCAGGCCCCTATACCGCTCCACCATATTCTGTGCGGAACCGCTGTAGGTGACGGTTGTCAGTTTACCTTGGGTTATACCCCTGTCTTTCAAATCCAGGGCCCCCTGTTGACCCAGCCGCTTTCCGGCCTCGTAATTATTTGTCCCGATATAGGAAAGACGGTTGCTGTTGGTTCTGATATCCGTGTCATAGGTGACCACCTTAATGCCGGCCTCCATGGCTTCCGCAGCCTTCACATCAAACATTTCAGGCTCCAGGGCCGCCATGGCAATTCCATCCGCTTTCTGGTCAATGGCCTCCTGGACCATTTCAATCAGCTTCTGGGGTCTTGAGGAATCTCCGGGCTGGCCGGACTTCACCACCAGCCGGACTCCCCTTTCCTGCGCCCTTTGTTTGGCACTGTCAATCAGGGGTTTCCAGTACGGACCTTTTTCATTCAGAGTAATCAGATATAAGGTCCGCCCATCCCCATTCCCGGTTCCTGTGTTCCCCCTGATACTGCACCCCGAAAGACAGGCGCCCACGGCAGCGAGCAGGCAGGCTGTCAGCCACAAATTCCATCTCATTCTGAGTTTCATACAGATTCTTCCTTTTTCTTCCTAAAATAGTCCATCACAATGGCTGCCAGTATCATAAGTCCTGTCACTGCCTGCTGGCCGTAAGTGTTCAGGCCGGCTACAGCCATTCCGTTTTTAAAAATCTCTATAATCAGAAGGCCTACAAAAGCCCGTTCCACGCCTCCTGCACCGCCTTCAAAGCGGATTCCGCCTATAATAACTGCGGCAATGGAATACGCCTCCAGTCCCATGGCCTCACTGGATGCCCCCACATTCAGATAGGACATAAGGATGACCCCTGCTATTCCGGCCAAAGCCCCCTCCGTAAAGTACACCTTGAGAAGATGGCGTTTCACCCGGATGCCCGCCAGACTGCTGGCTTTCTTACTGGAGCCAACAGCATAGCAGTAACGGCCGAATATCGTATATTTCATCACCAGCACCACTGCCGCCCCCAGGACCAGGAATATAAGAAAGTTTGAATATATCATGCCGCCCAACAGGTTTGTATTGGATATGCGGTAAAACCAGGCCGGAAGCCCGCCTATAAGGATTCCGCCTGTAACCATCTGCGTCAGACCGCGAATCATGTAGTTGCTGCCAACGGTTACAATAAACGGCTTCAGCTCAAACCGCGTAATCAAAAAGCCGTTTAAAAGTCCCCAGGCGCCTCCGCACAGAATACCGGCCGCCACGCACACCACCGGATGGACTCCATGAACCGCAAGATATGCCGCCGCGGTCCCGGCGCAGGCTGTAATGGCGCCGCATGACAGGTCAATACCTCCTGTAATCATAAGCATCGCCATGCCCAGCGTGGCGACGCCCAGCACCGGTATGGAACGAAGGAAGTTGGACAGATTCCCCCTGGTTGCGAATACAGGCGAAATATACGAAAATACCGCAACCAGAAAAAGGAGCAGGCCAATCATCCAGTACTCCGACATTCGTTCTTTCCAAGCCATGTTCTTCCTCTGCATCATGACACCTGCCCCTTTTCATTTGTAATAACCGAGCGCCTTCGTCTACGGGGATAATAACTTAAGTTTATCAGAGAACCGGGATTTTATCAATGCAGCATTCGCTTCAGCAACTCCAGGTACCTCTCATTCTTCAGACAGTTCTCCAGCTTGAATGCACCGGCAATACGTTCCAGACTGTCTTCCCCGTATCCTTTAAAGCGCCTGGCATAGGCGGGCTGAAGCATGGCTCCCGCGTATCCGTTCAGGACTCCGTAGTTCATAACAAATGCATTGGAGGCCTTGTCAATCCGCGTTTCTCCTATCACATCCAGTATATAGTCAGCCAGCATACGGGATTTTTGTCTTCCTTCCGCTACGCCTGCGTAATCAGCCACAAAATTTTCCGCCCCGAGAATCCGCTTTTGTTCCTGGACCGGCTGGATGATTTTCATGTATTCGCTTTCCGGATTCAGGAATACCCACCCCATAACTCCCGGGTCCTTATAAGTCCATGTAGTCCAGTGGATGCCGTATGTATTGTAGATGTCAAGCTGGTCCTCCATGGATTTGAGCCGGTCAGGTATTTCCTCCTCATACCCATGGTACTGGGAACCGAACTCTCCAACCCACAGGGGCACATGATGTTTCATGGCATACCGGGTTCCCTGGTGGTCCAGGAATGCATTTTCCTGCCTGTTCCTGTCCCAATAAATCCCGTCATAATATCCCGGATACTTACCCGGACCATACCCCGGCGGGATATAATTATGGCTGCTGTAAACCAGATTCTCCTCAAAGGGAGCGTCGAGGCCGGCAAAATCCCTGGAATAATTGTCACCCTCCAGGAAAAGGATATGCCGTTTATCCACCTTCCTTATAGCCCCTGCAATTTCACGGTACAGCCGGTTGATGGCATCCCAGTCAGATTGGTAGAATTCATAAAAGTCATATGCATGTTCGCCGGTGGGCGTGCCTGTGGACGGTTCATTCATAATGTCATATCCGGCCACCACGCTCCTGTCCCTGTACCTATCGGCAAATACCTCCCAGAGCGCAATGATTCGTTCCTGGAAATGGCGGTATTTCCACAGCATGACCGCCCCCCGCTCGTTATCGCTGTGCCAGTGGCAGTTCTGCCAGCCGGCCAGGGCATGCATATCCAGGATTACATAGATTCCTTCCTGCTCACAGGCATCCAGTATACAGTCCAGACGTTTGAATCCTTCTTCCTTATACACAAACGGGTTCATGTCGTCCTCAAAATGTCTGTAACTCAGTGGAATACGAATACAATTTGCCCCTGTCTCCCGGATGAATCTGATGTCATCCCCATTCAGGAAATTATCCAGCACTGTTTCAAAAAACAACTCAGCCTTGCCCGCTCCCAGCGCTTTTGCCATCTCCCGTTTCATACCGCTCTCTGTTCCGGGATACCCGTTGATGAAATCCTCCATATTCATCCATCCGCCTGCGCAGGTTCCCCTAAGGTAGACATCTGACCCTGACTGGTCTGTAATTTTTCCATTTTTCACTTGCAAAAAGTCCATATTCTCTCCTCCTTAACCCTTCTTCCCACTACGGCCACAGTTCCACCTGAGCCGCCAGGGGTTCTGAATCCATCAGCCGGCAGCTTCTGGCATCCGGCTGGCTTCCCCCTGCAAACACACTGAACCGGCGGCCGTCCGGACGTCTGTCCCCGTTCTGGTCCACCACATAAAAAGCAGCAGCCGGCAGACAGACATTCACCGTCCTTTCTTGTCCGGCCTCAAGTCCCACTCGCACAAACGCACATAAAGAATGATTTCTGACTGCCAGAGGGGAATCCAGATTTTTTACATAAACCTGTACAACCTCTTCCCCATACAGATTTCCGATGTTTTTCACTGTAACTGACACATGGACGTTTCCGTCCTCACCGGGTAAACATACCAGGTCCCTGTATTTGTATCTGGTATAGGAAAGACCGAACCCAAAGGGATAAAGCGCCTCCCCCTCCATATACCGGTACGTCCTGTTCTTCATGCTGTAGTCTTCATAGGGCGGCAGTTCATCTTCCGGCTGATAAAACGTAACAGGCAGCCTGCCCGATGGATTGCTCTCACCAAAAAGTATCTTTGCAACGGCAGTCCCTCCTTCTGCTCCGGGATACCATGCCTGGAGAATTGCCTTTACACAGTCAGCCTGGGCCAGCCATTTTAAATCCATGGCGCTGCCTGACATATTTACCACCACAAGCGGTATACCCGTCTCAATCAGGGCCTCAAGCATACATCTCTGGGATTTAGGGAAATCCAGCGAAGGCTTATCCGCCATGCTCACTGCCTCGTCAAAACGGTTCCCCAAATCCTGCTGTTCTCCCTCATAGCGCTCATCCAGACCGATACACACAATGGCAATCCCGGCTTCCTTTGCCGCGGTCACTGCCTCGCTTATACGGTCGCCCGGCAGGGCCAGTCTTTCCACCTTCTCCTTCATGGTATGGCAGCCTTCTGAGTAGAAGATTCGCGTTTCCTCTCCCAACAGGTTTTCAATCCCTTCCAGAACCGTCACATACCGCGGGGCTGTTCCGTGGTAATTCGCAATCAGCGGCCAGCGGCTGTCCGCATTTGGACCAATCACTGCCAATTTCCTCAATTTCCGGTCAAGGGGCAGAATGCTGTCGTTCTTAAGAAGCACCATGGATTTCTCCGCTGCCTTAATGGCCAGCTTGCGGTGCTTTCTGCATCCCACTGTTTCATAAGGAATATTGTGATATGAACATTCAGGGTCAAACAGCCCCAGCCTAAGTCTGGTGCGCAGGGCGTGCACTGCTGCCTGCGTAATATCCTCTTCTGATACCAGCCCCTTTTCACAGGCGCTTAAAATATGCAGGTATGTGTTGCCGCAATTGATGTCGCAGCCATTTTTTAAGGCCATGGCTGCCGACTCCGCCGCTGTCTCCGTCACCTGATGGTTTTCATGGAAATCTTTTATTGCCCAGCAGTCTGAAACAAAATAACCGTCAAAATTCCATTTTCCCTTAAGGATGTCCTGAATCAGGGTTTTACTCCCGCAGCAGGGTTCCCCGTTGGTCCGGTTGTAGGCTCCCATGACGCCTTCCACCTTCCCCTCCTCAACACATGCCTCAAATGCAGGTAAATAAGTCTCCCAAAGGTCTTTTTGGCTGACCCTGGCATCAAATTCGTGGCGTTTCTCCTCCGGACCGCTGTGCACGGCAAAATGCTTTGCGCATGCAGCGGCCAGTAGATACTCCCCATCCCCCTGGACACCTTTTATAAATCCCACGCCCAGTCTTCCGGACAGATACGGGTCCTCCCCAAAGGTCTCATGACCTCTGCCCCATCTGGGGTCACGGAAAATATTCACATTGGGAGACCAGAGTGTAAGCCCTTTATAGATATCCCTGTCCTCCCGGGCCGCATATGCATTATATTTGGCTCTGGCTTCCATACCAACCGCAGCGCCTATTTCCTGCATCATATCCTCATCAAACATGGCTGCCATCCCAATGGCCTGAGGGAACATGGTAGCTGTTCCAGCCCTGGCAACTCCGTGAAGTCCTTCATTCCACCAGTGATATCTGGGTATGCCCAGGCGGCTGATGGCCGGCGCGTCAAACCGGAGCTGGGAAGCCTTCTCCTCCAGCGTCATCTGCCCCACCAGTTCCCTTGCTCTTTTTTCAAAATCCATTCTTGCTTTCCCCTTTCCTTAACCCTTGACTGCTCCCTGTGTCAATCCATTCACCACCTTTTCCTGTGCGAAAAAGTACAGAAGGATAACAGGAAGGGAGCCCACCAGAATCGCGGTGAGAACCGCCGGTATATTAACGGACTGCATACCGTAAAATTCCCGTATTCCTAATGGCAGGGTCTTTTTCACTGAGCTGGTAATCAGTACATTGGCATTGATGAACTCATTCCATATATTCAGGAATGTGTACACTACAATCGTGGAAATGGCCGGACCTGATAAGGGAAGTATAATATTCTTAAACGTACCCACGATGCTGCACCCGTCAATAATGGCTGCTTCCTCCAGTTCCTTCGGTATCTCCTGGAAAAACTGGGTTAATATGAACACAGCAATGGGTATGTTGTAGCTGACATAGGGACCCACAAGACCGGTCAAGGTATCCGTCAGACCAATACTGCTCAAAAGGGTAAATGTGGGAATCAGGGTCGTATGCACCGGTATCATCATCCCCGCGATAATAACAAAATACAGCAGGTTCTTTCCCCGGTAGCGCATTCTCGCAAATGTAAAGGAAATCATGGAAGAAACCACTACAATGATGAACACGCTGATTGCGGACACAATCACACTGTTGAGGAAATACCTCAGGAAGTCCGGCTTCAGAATCATCTGGTAATTGCCCAGGTACGGCTCCTTGGGCAGCATCCAGATGTTGGTAAGGTATTCTCCCATTCCTTTAAAACTGTTGATGACCAGAAACAGAAAAGGAAAGCCTGTGATTAGGGCAATGACAATGCTGATTATGTATAGAACCGTATGCTTTACCCTTCTTTTTAACAATACGCCCATATTATGCCTCCTCCTTATTTCTGGTGATATACAGGAACATACACGCTATGGCAAAACACAGGATAAACATGCTGGCTGCAATTGTGCTGGCATACCCCATGCGGAACTCCGTAAATCCCTTCTTATACATATATGTGGCCATGAGTTCTGTATCCTTATTGGGCGCTCCGCCCATCATTACATAAAACAGGTCAAAATACTTAAGGGAACCAACCAGCTGCAGCACTGCGGCAGAACGCAGCGTTGGCATAAGCAATGGCAGGGTAATCCGCCAGAAACACTGGTTCCCGTTGGCACCGTCTATTTTGGCCGCCTCATAAATATCCGTGGGGATATTGGTCAGTCCGGCCTTTAATATAATCATGTAAAAGGGAATGAACTGCCAGCATATGACAAACATAATGGAAGGCATGGAAGAGCTGCCCTCCAGGAAAGCAATGCTCTTCATTCCAAGCTTCTGCATGAGATTGGCCATAAGGCCGAAATATGGGTCATAAAACAGTATCCACATGATACCTGTCGCCACGGTGGAGAGAAGCATGGGCATAAAGAATACCGTGCGGAAAAAACGGGTTCCCTTTAATTCCTGGTTAATCAGCAGGGCCAGAAGCAGTGCTCCCGGAAGCTGGATTGCCACGGATACAATCACCAGGATTACGTTATTCTTCATGGCATTCCAGAAAAATGAATCCCCAAGCAACTCAATATAATTTCCAAGGCCGATGAAGGTCCTGTTAGCGCTGATTCCCTTCCAATCCATGAAGCTGTAGAAAAATGTCCTGGCAATTCCCACCACATTGAATGTACCGTAAAAAAACAGGGCGGGAATCACAAACAGCGCTATGATTCCAATATGTTTATTTCTTCTGCTCATATGATTTCTCCTTTTAACAGAGCTTTATCCGGAATGAGGGCGCTGTTTGCAGCACCCTCACATACCGAAATCAATTTATGACTACTTCACCAAATCCTTCTGCGCCTGCGCTTCCATATCGGCCGCCGCCTGTTCCGGCGTAGTGGTAAGGCCAAAAAGGTCATACGTTGTCTGCTTGTGCAGATTACCTAATTCCGTCGGAAGGAACTGGTCATAAAAATTCTGCATATAGGATGCATTTACCAGAAGGTCCTCCATCTGCTGCAGTTTGCTGTCCTTGATGTCCACTCCCTTTATTCCGGTAAGGATTCCCGCTGTATCGGACATATCCTGGGCATATTCCTGGTCTGTCAGGGACTTGACCAGTTCCATGGCTTCCTGGGGATGTTTACAGGATGCGGCTATGGAATATCCATTGCCTCCACCCAGAATTTCGTCCGCCTTTCCCTTGCCTCCTTCGATGACAGGATAGTTGAACAATCCCAGGTTATTCTCATAGAAATCAGGCTGCTCGGACTTACAGTTTGCTACAAAACTGTTGGTCTGCACAATATGGGCTGCCTGCCCGCTGTAGAACAGCATGCGTGAACCGCCTGTATCATAGTTGATTCCATTGGCGCCGTCCGGATAATACCCCTTCTTCACCCAGTCCTGAATCCTCTGCCCCGCCTTAATGAAGCTCTCATCCTCAAATGTGGCGTTGCCGGTCCTGTTAAATGCATCCAGGAAGGTCTGGGAACCGCCCTCTCTCAGAGACAGCCAGATGAAGGTAAGTGCACCGGGCCACTGGCTGGAATTGCCCAGGGCAAAGGGAATGATGCCGTTGTCTTTCAGCACCTGGCAGTTTGCCTCCAGCTCGTCCACAGTCTCAGGCACCTTGAGTCCCAATTCCTCATATATTTTTGTGTTGTAGTATACCGGGGCTGCTCCGGCCCTAAAGGGCACTGCCCAGTACTTTCCGTCTATTTCAAACAGGGACAGCGCTGATTCATGATAAATATCTGAAATTCCCCTTACATTCTGGTCAATATCCAGAACCTTCCCCTCCTCCACAAAGGACTGGAGCCATCCGCCGCCCCATGAGATGAAAATATCCGGTTCCTGCCCGGCAGCCATGGCTGTGGTAAGCTTGGTTTTATATGGGTCATTCTCCATGGGCACCTGCTCCACCTTCACGTTGGGATGGCTGGCTTCAAACCGTTCAATGCACCGCTTGACCACTTCCAGGCGTTTCGCGTCATTCTCAATATGCCATATGGTAAGGGTAATCTCCTCATTTCCGTCAGCCTGACCCTTTTGGTTCTGACTGTCTGCTGCCGCAGCATCTCCCTGAGGCTTATCCTGTGATGCTGCCTGGGACGTCCCGTTCCCTGATTCCTGCGCGGAACCCCCGCATCCGGCCAGGGTCCCGGCCATCATGGATACCGCCAAAATACATGCCAGTAATTGTTTCTTCATACTCCTTCTCCTTTCACACTGCTTTTTTTGTTTGATGGAACCTATCATAAGGTTCTTTCCGCTTTTCCACAATGCACCGATTTTTAGAATATGTGTATTATTTCTATTTCCGTCCCTTTAGGTCTATATTTTTGTGCATTTTTAACCCCCTAATTATTTGACACCCATTTTCCATTGTGCTATATTATTGACACATTCAAAAGGGAAAGAGGGATTCTTGTGCTTACTGAAAAAATGAAGGTATTGATTGCCGATGATGAATACCTGATATGCGAACTTATCAAAAAGATGATATGCTGGGAAGAATTAAACCTGGAGTTTGCAGGCTTTGCCCATAACGGGCAGGAACTGCTCCAGAAAATACAGGAGCACCGGCCTTCTATTGTGATTACCGATATCAGTATGCCTGTTATGGACGGAATCGAACTGATTCGCCAGACCCGGTATCTCAACATCCCCTGCCGGTTCATCATTGTAAGCGGCTATAAGCAGTTTGAATATGCCCATAATGCGCTGAAATACGCAGTGGATGATTATATTCTAAAGCCCATCAGTGAAACCGAATTAAATCAGGCTTTAAAAAAAATACTGGAGGAACTGCGGCAGCAGCCTGCCTCCGGCAGCCAGGACCTGTCTGCTGTCCACACCGAACATCCCGGCAAATCCTTCTTTCTGAAACGGATTATATGGGAAATACAGGATTCCTCCACAACGCTGGAGCATGTGACGGAAGAATATGGAATTGATTTCAAACCAGGACTTTTCCGCATCCTCTGCATCAAGCTGGACTTTGTAAACCAGGGTGCGGACACACCGGACAATATCAGCTCGCTGAATAAAAAACTGATTTCCATGTTTCATGAGGATTTGGAAAATCTCTGCTACCAGACACTCTCCTGCGTGGAAGACAGCACCATCTGCTTCGGCGTCAATTACCCCATGATGTCCGACAGCCAGTTCCAGGCCTGTCTCACTGAATTCTACCAGAGGGCCTATAACCTGCTGGATATTTTTGCAGGTTTAAAAGTTACAATCGGGGTTGGCGCCGCTTACCCGGAGATTTCCTCCTTCAGCCGTTCCTATAAGGATGCCATGGATGCATTATATTACCGCATCCTGTCCGGATGCGGCCAGATTCTGTATTGGGAAAAGACCGCCCCTGTCCCCCATCTGCCGCCGGAAGAAAAGGAAGCCTTTCTCCACCAATTTAAAAAAGCCGTGGAATCTGTACATTTCGCAGATTTCATGGCCACCTTAAATCAACTGTTTTTCAAGCCCAGGCATCTCTTCCCGCTGTTTGATGTCATATCCATGATGCAGGACATCTGCCGGATGCTGATGCATATGGATATTTCCCCGGAACAAGGCCAGCCATCACTGGATTATCTTTCCAACCAGATTCATTATGCCATTGAAAACGCCTTATCCCTTGAAGCCTTGAAAGCAGCTGTAGCTGAACCGGTTTCCTATATATTTGAGAACATCCATAAGGCAGTGCAGGCCCAGAACGCCCGCCCGGTACGGACAGTCCTCCGGTATATAGAGGAACACTATACCGACTCCATCCGTCTGGAGGACGCTGCTTTATTGGTTTCCTTAAACCCCGCTTATCTCTCCAACATTTTCAAGAAGGAAACCGGAGAGAACTTCGTGGATTACCTGAATTCATTCCGGATTGAACATGCCAAAGCCAAGCTTAAGGATTCCAATCTCTCTGTCAATGAGATTGCCTATTCAGTCGGCTTTCAGGATGCCCGTTACTTCAGCAAACTTTTCAAAAAATATGTGGGTATTACCCCCAAGGATTACCGCAAAATATACAGCTGACATTCAGCAGACATGGGAGACAGGTTATGAAATTTCTCACAGAAAAAAAATTACAGAAGCTTCTGGATGAGCATACCCAGGCAGCCATGATAGACAGGGCCAGGTATTACGAAAATGAAATCCTCAAAAAACAGACCGAGCTTCTGACCCTTCAAAATCAGATAAACCCGCATTTTCTTTACAATTCCCTGGAATGTATTCGTGCCCAGGCCGTATTGAACGAAATGCCGGAGATAGCGGATATCACTTACTCCCTCTCAAACTTCTTCCGTTACAGCATCAGCACAAAAAGTGATTTTGCCACCTTAAACGACGAAATCAATGTTATTAACAATTACATGAAGATTCAGCAGTACCGGTTCAGGAACCGCTTTCTTCTCAATGTGAATCTGCCGGATTCCTGGGACAGCATCCTGGACGCAGTGCTTCCAAAGCTGACCCTGCAGCCCATAGTGGAAAACAGCATTGTTCATGCATTTACGGAAATAGCCGGCCAGGGAATCATCACCATAGAGGCTGTGTCTACGAAAAAGCATATCAACATACGCATATCCGACAATGGCAAAGGCATGGATTCATCCACCCTGCAGAAGCTCAACCAGTCACTGAACCAGGAATACCACGTCTCTCCCGCATCCGGCAAAAAGAGCACCGGAATTGCGCTGTGGAATGTCAACCGCAGACTGAAGCTGGTGTTTGGAGAGGACTACGGACTTCACGTATCCAGCACTCCTTCTCTCGGAACAGACGTGGAAATCCATATCCCTTATATATCCATTCAGTCGGATGACTTTTCCATGTCCGGAGGAAATACTCATGCCGGAGGAAATGCCCATGCCTGAGGAACTATACCGTATACAGGGTCTGTGCTTTCAAAAAGACCATTCCTGCCTTATTGACCACCTGGACCTTTACCAGTATAAGGGGGAATCCCTGGGTCTTATGGGCCTTCATGATTCCGGCAAGACCCTGCTTTCACTGATTCTCTCCGGACAAGCAGCCCCCTCTGAAGGAAAATTCTACTATGAGGAAAATCCGGCATCCCACCGCATACTCTCTGCCAGTACTGCATTGGTACAGAAGAACAGTTCCCTGATTCCTTCCCTTACTGTCATGGAGAATATTTTCGTGATACGAAGACACAAATACGGAACATACCTTGTACACAGAAAACTCATACTGCATGAAACCCTGAACTGGATGCGTGAATTGGGGCTGTCCATATCCCCCCAGGAAAAAGTGTGCAACCTGACAAAGACAGAGCAGTATCTGGTGGAAATCCTGAAGGCCTACATTCTTGGCGCAAAGTTGATTATCCTGGATGACATTCCTCTTTCCTTTTTTCAGGCGCCTCAGTTTTCCGGGATGTTCCAATATCTGAAGGCAAAGTCCATTTCCTTTCTCATTACTTCCTGTGATATCAACCAGCTCCAGCTCTTTTCCGACCGGATATACTTTATGGCTGACCACCGGACCATCAAATGGGTTTATAATGAGAAGAGAAATACAGTGGATATATCCACCTTGTACAGCCGTCCCATTATTTACCGCGAAACATCCTCCCAGGCCTCCGGTGAGATATCCCTCCGGGTGGACGGACTCTGTCATGACTCCTTGTATAATATTTCCTTTCATCTGCACGAAGGTGAAATTGTGACTATTTTTGATTTGTTCCGCAATGTTTCCTCACAGCTCCTGGATTCCATGTTCCATCCGCAGAATACAGCATCCGGTTCTATATCCGTATATGGTCAAATTATAAAAAATGAAGGCTGCCACTCCCTGATTAAGGCGGGGTTTGAATTGGATGACTGTATTTTTGAGCCGCTCCCTACCAGAGATAATATCTGCATCAGCAATTACAGAAAAGCCGCCGGTCCCTTAGGCATATTAAAACAGGCCAGGATGCAGTATATGGAACAGGCATTTCTGGCTGAATATGAAACCGAAGGCATTAAGGCCAGGTCCTCCTGCCGCCACCTGCCAAAAAAGGAAAAGCTGGCCATGTATCTTTACCGGTACGAGTTTCTCAGGAAAAAAATTATTTTTTGTGTCAATCCTGAAAAGTATATTGATTACGAAACATTTTATGTGTTGAAAAACGCGCTTCAGCGTATAGCCAACAATGGCAATACTGTGTGTATCATTACATGCGATTTTGAAAAGGTATATGCCCTGGCCGGACGCCACCTGATTCTGTCATCAGACTCTATCCAGGAATACACAAAAAACGGGTAAGGCCCAAAAAACAATTGATGCAACGGCAGCATTTCAACAGCAAAGGCTTCTGCAAATCCGTAGTCATTCCGAATTTGCAGAAGCCTTGTTCTATGTTCATATACCGGTCATATCTTTAATGCCATCTGTTAATCCAAAAACGTCACAGCCTTGCAGGGCGTCCTGTAGTTTGCCGGCGTAATGCAGATACCAGTGGTAGGATTGCTGGCGTGGATAACCTGTCCGCCGCCGATGTAGATAGCCACATGGTTAATGTAGTCGCCGCTGGCATAGAACAGCAAATCTCCCGGCTTTGCATCGCTGACTGATATGGACCTTCCTCTGGCAGCCTGGTCCCTGGAGCTTCTTCCCGTGCTGATGCCAAAATGTGAGAATACGCTCTGGGTGAAGCCGGAGCAGTCCGCCCCGCTTGTAAGGCTTGTCCCGCCGTACACATAGGGGTTGCCCAGGAACTGCTTTGCATATGCCACCACTGCGTTGCGGGTAGCAGAGGCCACCTCTGTGGAGGTGCCGCCCGGAGAACCCGGACCCTTGCTGTCCACTGTCTCAGCTGCTTTTGCTGTTGTGGGAGCCGCAACCGTGCTGTCCTTGCCGTTCTCAGGATTGGCGGCTATGGTTGTAATGGCATCCGTTCCCTTTGTCTCTTCCTTCTTCGCAGCTGTGGTGGCCGGTGCTTCCGTGGTCTTCTCAGCCTTTGTGGCGGCTGCTGTTGTCTTTTTGGCCGCATCCGCCTTCTTGGCGTCCTCCAAAGCCTTCAGGGCCTTCTCCGCTTCTTCCTTGCGCTTGGCCTCCTCTGCCTCTTTGGCCTTCTCCTCCTCCACCGACACTGCCTTGTTAAACTCCACGCTGGTCTTCATGTATTCCTTAAACACGTAGCCTTCCAAATCCGAATCCACCTGAACCTTCAGGAAATCCCCTTCCTCGCCCGTAACCACATAATGGGCGCCCTCCGACAGCAGCGTCAGCGTCTTTCCCTCCATGTCAGGACTCTGCCTCAGTCGCAGGCTGGGAGTGCCCACAATGGTGCCGTAGGTGGTTCCTACCTGCTTGGCCCTGGATTCCGCCTGCTGTCCTGTGACAAAGTAATCTGCCTTTATGTAGCCGGTGACGGAACCGGACTGAATCTTGTACCATTTGCCGCCCTCTCCGTCCACCGTATCCAGAATGGTTGCCGCACAGTCATTGTTAATCTTGCCGGTTACGCCGCTGCTGGTGTTGGCCTCTGTACGGATGTTTACCGTTCCGCTTACCTTTGACACGGCAATATTATCATAGGATGAGGACTTTGGTTTGGATGCGGTTTCCTGGGCGGCACTGGCCTTGCCGGAATCTCCGGATGCACTGCCGGACTGGCCGCTCCCCTGATTGCCGCTGCCCTGATTGCCGCCCTGGCTGCTGCCGGAACCGCCCTTTGCAGTACCGGCGCCTGCGCCTGACTGGGCAGCCTTGTTCTGTATATTGGAATAGGATGAAGCCAGCTGCTTTTCCGGCTCTGTGTTCCCCGCATAATAATTGTTAAGCGCAACGGATATACCGGCCAGCGATGAGCCTGTCTCCAGGTTTGTGGACGCCAGAGCGTTCACCGAAAGCGCACAGCTGCACAGACCGCTGAGCACGATTACTTTCTTCCAGTTATTCATCTGTAGCCTGCCTCCCCTAATTCTCTACCAGATACCGCTCCACACTGGTTATTGCATTTGCCCCGTCCGCAGCAGCCGTAATAATCTGACGCAGCGGCTTGGTTCTCACGTCACCTGCGGCAAATATGCCGGGCGCTGATGTGACGGTGTCTTCCCCGGCCCTGATATAGCCGTGGTCCATATCCACCAGTCCCTCAAAAGCCCTGCTCTCCGGCGATATGCCGACTGCAATGAACACGCCCTGTACTTCCAGTTCCGTTTTCAGTCCGGTCTTAACATTGGTCACGGAAAGGCTCTTTACCATTCCGTCCCCATTGATGCTGTCAGCCACCGTGTCCCAGATTACCTCCACATTATCCAGTGCCAGAAGACTCTCCTGCAGGCTCTTGGCTGCCCGCAGCTCATTTCTCCTGTGAACCAGATATACCTTGCTGCACATACGCGCCAGGAAAATAGCATCCTCCACAGCCACATCGCCGCCTCCAATAACAGCCGTTACCTTATTGCGGAAAAATGCTCCGTCGCAGGTGGCGCAGTAGGAGACGCCGGCTCCCGCCAGTTCTTCCTCTCCCGGCACCCCCAGCTTCCTGTGGACAGCCCCTGTGGCAAGTATAAGGGCCCTGGCCTCGTAGGTGTCTCCCTGGCACACAACGCGCTTGACAGCGCCCCTGCCTCCGTCCTCAATGCTCAGCACCTCGTCCTCTGCAAACCGGGCGCCCAGACGGTCCGCATGCTCCCGGAACTTAAGTCCCAGGTCGTATCCGCCGATGCCGGGAAGTCCGGGATAGTTATCCACCTCATATGTGGTCAGGACCTGCCCTCCGCTGACCATGGCTTTTTCCACCACAAGTGTATCCAGCTTTGCCCTCTGGGCATAAACAGCAGCTGCAAGACCTGCCGGTCCTGAGCCGATAATAATCAAATCATAAATATGAGACATAGTTTCACCTTTTCCTTATATTCAATTTAAGCCAATGTTCTTACTATTTTAAACAATTTGTAATTATTATATCACAGATAATTTACTTATTACAATTCAATTTCTTACAATTCTATCATTGGTATGGTAAAATATGTTATAATCCATATTAGAAAGGATGTGTATTTTATGCCGCGTAAAACCGTACTGGTCACCGGAGCCTCCAGGGGCATCGGCAAGGCCGTGGCAGTTAAGTTTGCAAAGAAGGGTTATAATGTAGCCATCAGCTGTGTGCGCAGGGAAGAACTGCTGATGCAGACCCAGAAGGAGATTGAATCGTTCCAGGTTCCCTGCCTGGCATACAAGGGTGATATGGGCAATATGGAATGCTGCGAGGAGCTGTTTGGCAGAATTAAGAAGATGTTCGGGGGCGTGGACGTCCTTGTGAACAATGCCGGCATCTCTTATATAGGCCTTCTGCAGGATATGTCGACGGAGGACTGGGAGCGCATGCTGCGCACGAACCTGACATCTGTTTTTAATTGCTGCAAGCTGGCAGTCCCCTATATGATTTCACAGAAACAGGGCAAAATCATCAATATATCCTCAGTATGGGGTGTGGTGGGCGCTTCCTGCGAGACAGCATACTCGGCCACCAAGGGCGGTATCAACGCCCTTACAAAGGCCCTGGCAAAGGAGCTGGCCCCCAGCAACATCCAGGTCAACGCCATTGCCTGCGGCGCCATTGACACGGAGATGAACCAGTGGATGGAGGAGGACGACCTCATCGCCCTGGTGGACGAGATTCCCTCCGGCCGTCTGGGACGGGCCGAGGAGGTGGCTGATTTGGTTTACCACCTTGGTTATAAGGAATCCTACCTTACCGGACAGGTCATAGGGCTGGACGGAGGCTGGATTTAAGGCAGGCGTCCTCCAGGGGGCCTGAACCTTTCTGAAACTTTTCCGTATCCTTACGAATATATTAACTGTATTGACCTTGGAGCCGCTCCATGGTGTAGAATCAAGTCAGAAAAAGCAATACACTAATATAAACCGCAAGGAGGCATACTTCTTATGAAAAAGAAATATTTAGCAGTCGCAGCCCTTTCCATGGCCCTGGCCGCAGGAAGCGCTATGACATCATTTGCTGCAGGATTTGTTCACACTTCACAGGGAACAAAATATCAGTGGGGTTCCGGAGATTACTGTACCAATAACTGGGTGAACTACAAGAACCACTGGTTCTTCTTTGGAGATGACCAGATTATGCGTACCGGATGGATTCAGAGGGACGGTACCTGGTACTATGCCGCTGATACAGGCGAGCTCCAGGGCGGCATCATGAAGATTAACGGCAATGTCTACTACTTCGACAACAACAGCTGTAAGCTGAAGACCGGAGAACGCACCTACAATGGTCAGAGCCACACATTCACCGAAAACGGAACCACCGATGGCGGTCCATATGTTTATACGGAGTGGAACAGCAACGGAACACTCAGACGTGGTACCAAGTTCGGGGTACGGTAATTTGATATTTGCACATCACACACAAGAACAGGGATGCCTGGGCCGGAAGGTCCGGGCATCCCTGTTCTGCTGTTTGCCGGTTCTGTTGTTTCCTATAAGCCAAAAAGACCTTCCGGAGGATTTCCTCCGAAAGGTCCTGTATACGTTTTGCCGGGACATACCGGGATGAACCGGATGCCTGCTCCAAAAATTAACGTTTGGAGAACTGTGGAGCACGACGGGCTGCCTTTAAGCCGTACTTCTTTCTCTCTTTCATTCTTGGGTCTCTTGTTAAGAAACCAGCTTTCTTCAGTGCTGGTCTGTAATCAGCGTCTACCTGAAGGAGAGCTCTGGAGATGCCGTGACGGATTGCACCGGCCTGTCCTGTTGTGCCGCCGCCGCGAACGTTAACCATTACATCAAATTTATCAGTAGTCTCAGTAGCTACTAATGGCTGGCGAACAATAACCTTTAAAGTCTCAAGACCAAGATACTCGTTGATATCTCTCTTGTTGATGGTGATGTTGCCGGTACCTGGTACTAAATATACTCTGGCGATGGATTTTTTTCTTCTGCCTGTTCCGTAAAATTTTGCGTTAGCCATGATACTTTCTTCCTCCAATCCTCATTAAAATGTTAAAACTTCTGGTTTCTGTGCTGCCTGCTCATGGTCTGGGCCTGCATATACATGAAGCTTGCCAAACATGCTTCTTCCCAGAGGTCCCTTTGGAAGCATACCCTTAACTGCTAACTCGATAACCTTCTCAGGCTTCTTAGCCATCAATTCACGCAGGGTTGTCTCTCTCATGCCGCCTACGTAATCAGAGTGATTGTAATAAATCTTCTGGTCTAACTTCTTGCCGGTTACCTTAATCTTCTCAGCGTTTACAACGATTACATAATCGCCGCAATCCATATGAGGTGTGAAAATCGGCTTGTTCTTTCCTCTTAAAACCTTTGCTATCTCTGAAGACAGACGTCCTAATGTATATCCTGTAGCATCAACTACATACCATTTTCTTTCAATTGTCGCTGGACTAGCCATAAAACTCTTCATTGGTTAACCTCCTGTTAATCTCAACCTTGTTATACACCTGACATCCAACGGATGCCCGCTATATGCCTGATAAATATGGGAAGTATTTATCAATCAAAGTGCTCACTCCGGGGCTTTGGATGAGCATTCTTTGCTAATGTCACAGTTTTATATTATATAATACCAAACACTCCCTGTCAACCACTTTGCAAAGAAAAAATGCCGAAAAACAAAGATATTCCGGCATTTACAGGTCATATTTCATTTCTATCAGGGTAAGCCCTCTGGCAGGCGCTGTGGGCCCTGCTGCCCGCCGGTCCCTTGCCTCCAGAATGGACGTCATGTCCTCCGGCCGTATCTGGCCGGTTCCCACCGCCATCAGGGTCCCTGCTATGATACGCACCATATTGTAAAGGAAACCGTTACCGGTCACCCGTATGCTGATTATATCATCGGCATTTTTTGCCACATCAATGGTATATATGGTCCTCACCGTATCCGTCACCTGCGTACGGACACTGCAGAAGCTTTTAAAATCATGTTCCCCTGTCAGCATGGCCGCGGCCTCCTGCATCCTGTCCACATCCAGCTTAAAATAACAGAAATGGGAGTACAGGCGCTCCATGGGCATGTTGATTCTCCGGTTTAAAATTCTGTATTCATAGGTCTTAACACAGGCACATTTCCTGGGATGCCAGTCAGAGGGCACTTCTTCTGACACCTGGACCCGGATATCCTCCGGAAGCCTCTGGTTCAGGGCCATACAGATTTTATCCGGGGGCATCTGGCTTTCGGTGTCAAAAACAGCCACATTACCCCTGGAATGAACACCTGAGTCTGTCCTGCTGGCTCCTATGACCTGAATGGGTTCTCTCATAAGCTGGGTAAGGGCTTCATTCAGCACTGATTCAATGGTCACTGCCCCGGGCTGTATCTGCCAGCCATGATAATGGGTGCCGTCATAGGCAACCACAAGCCGTATCCGTTTCATTCATCCTACCTTCCTGTTTACGCTGTACTTGTTTAAAGATAAACCCTGGACGCTATGATTACCACAAAATACAGGGCATATATCATATAGGCGTCATGGTCCGCCTGGCGGTACTGCAGGGGTTTCATCTTTGTACGGCCGTCGCCCCCCCGGTAACAGCGCGCCTCCATGGCCATGGCCAAATCTGTAGCCCTGCGGAAGGCGGAGATGAACAGAGGCACCAAAAGAGGCACCATGGCCTTTGCCTTCTGTATCAGATTGCCCGTCTCAAAATCAGCTCCCCTGGCCATCTGGGCCTTCATGATTTTATCGGTTTCCTCCACCAGAATCGGTATGAACCGGAGGGCAATGGACATCATCATGGCAACCTCGTGGACCGGCACCCTGAACCGTTTCAGACAGCCAAGACCCTTTTCCAGGCCGTCCGTCAGCTGGTTGGGCGTGGTGGTCAGAGTCATGACAGAGGAGCCGATGACCAGGTAAATAAGCCTCAGGCCCATAAAAAAGGCCATGCGCACACCCTCAAAGGTTATCTTAAAAATCCAGAACTTTACCAGTATACGTCCGTCTGTAAGGAACAGGTTAAAGCTGACGCTGATTAGCAGCAGAATCACGATGGCCTTCAGGCCCTTGAGTATGAAACGGACCGGCACCCTGGTCATCTTAATCACAGCTGCCAGCACCACCGTGGCAATGACATAGCCCCATATATTATTTGCGACAAACAAGGACGCTATGAACACCATGGTACCAAAAAGCTTTGTCCTGGGGTCCAGTCTGTGGACTGCCGAGTCCACCGGATAGTACTGGCCCAATGTAATTTCTCTAAACATTTTTATCCCTGCTGCTTTCTGTCAGTTTATTCCTCAGCGCCAGAATCGCCTCCCTGGCCTCTGCCACTGTGGTAATATCATCGTCAATATCAATGCCCCTGGCCTTCAGGTCATGGACCAGATAGGTTATCTGGGGCGCAGCCAGTCCCATTGTCTCCAGTTCTTTGTAATGGCGGAATACCTCCCTGGGGGCGCCGTCAAATACCTTCTGTCCATGGTTCATCACAATAAGCCGGTCCGCATATCTGGCCACATCTTCCATGCTGTGGGAAACCAGTATGATGGTCATATGACGCTCCCGGTGAAGTCTGTCAATCTGGTCCAGAATTTCGTCCCTCCCCCTTGGGTCCAGACCAGCCGTCGGCTCATCCAGTATAAGGACCTCCGGTTCCATGGCCAGCACGCCTGCTATGGCCACCCGCCGTTTCTGGCCTCCGGACAGTTCAAAGGGAGACTGTTTGTAATAAGAAGGGTCCAGCCCCACCTGCTCCAGTGCCTTCCTGGCCCTGGCCTCAGCCTCCTCCCTGCTCAGTCCCTGATTCTTAGGTCCGAAGCATACGTCTGTCAGCACGTCCACTTCAAAGAGCTGGTGCTCCGGATACTGGAACACCAGGCCCACCTTGCTTCTCAGCTGCTTCATATCATAACCCTGGCTGTAGATGTTCTCCCCATTGTAGAAGAGCTCCCCTGCACTGGCCTTTATCAGTCCGTTTAAGTGCTGAATCAGGGTGGATTTGCCGGAACCCGTATGTCCAATCAGCCCTACGAATTCCCCATCCCCAATCTCCAGGTTCACGTCAAACAGGGCATGCTGTTCAAACGCCGTACCGCCGCCATATACAAAATTCAAATCAACTGCTTTTATTGACATCCTCTATCTCCTTCTCTCTATCTCAGAAGGGGTACCAGCTGTTCCACCAGCTCTTCCCTGCTAAGGATTCCATCCGTCAGAGGCATCCCTGCCTCCTTAAGCTCCCAGGCCAGCTCCGTCACCTGGGGCACGTCCAGCCCATGGCTTTTCAGCTCCCTGACCCTGGAGAATATCTCCCTTGGCTGTCCGTCCATGACAATCCTTCCATCATCCATAACGATGATTCTGTCAGCCTCAATGGCCTCCTCCATATAATGGGTAATCAGCAGGACCGTGATGCCCTCTGCCCGGTTTAGCTCATGAATGGTACGAATGACCTCCCTACGGCCGTTGGGGTCCAGCATGGCAGTGGGCTCGTCCAGAATAATGCACTCCGGCTTCATGGCCATAACGCCCGCTATGGCAACCCTCTGCTTCTGTCCTCCTGAGAGCTTATTGGGGGACTGGAGCCGGTAGGCGGTCATTCCAACTGCTTTCAGGCTCGCCTCCACGCGCTTCCATATCTCCTCTGTGGGCACGCCTATATTCTCCGGCCCAAAGCCCACGTCCTCCTCCACAATATTGCCAATAATCTGGTTATCCGGATTCTGGAACACCATGCCTGCTGTCTTGCGCACATCCCAGATATGTTCCTCATCCCTGGTATCCATGTCTCCCACCCACACAGTGCCTTCCGTGGGCAGCAGAAGACCGTTGATATGTTTGGCCAGAGTGGACTTGCCGGAACCGTTATGGCCCAGCACAGCCACAAAATCACCCTTTTTTATATCCACATCCACGCCGTCAATGGCCCGGTTCACTTCTTCTATATTTTCTTCCTCATCGCGCCTGATATACTCATATACCAGTTTTGCCGCTTTAACGATTCCCATATGCGTCCTTTCAAAACCTTCGTTCTGCTACGTTTCTCAATTTTAGTTTATATTACTATAGAAGTCAAGAGCAGCAGCGCAATAATCCCATTCCCGGTCATGGACCAGTGGGTGTGCCTTTACCTAATACCCTTTTCATCCCGTTCCCCCAGCATCCTGTTTATCTGGTCTGCATGCATCCTGGACACCCTGCAAAAGTAATGGTGCACCAGTGCCATGACAGCTGCGAAAACCAGTGTCAGCTGCAAAACCGGACCCAGGCGGAAGGGTATCCATTTTCCAAAATATGCAAATGCCATCAGCATCCCATAAATCAAAAGGATTTCCGCCAAAAGGTATCCCCCGGTATTTCTGAAGTCCACCTGTTCAAGCCCCCACTCCACCAGCTGCACGGCTGCCAGGAAGGCCGTCAGCTCCATTACATAATGTATACTCAGGTAAGGAGAACCTGCTGCCAGGTTCATGGCGCATGAATAGAGGACAGCAATCGTAAAGGTGATGACAAAGGACGGCAGATAATTTTTTATGATACGGTTCATTTGAATCCCCCTATTTTCTTAATTTTGCTTTTAATCCGTCGATATAGTTTCTCGTAATGATTAATCTCTCCCCATTTTCCAGTTCAGCCAGCATTCTGTGGTTGATATAGGGCTGCACACATTTAAGCTTTGCCGTATTCATAAGGCAGTTTTTGCTGATGCGCACAAAGGCCGTATGCACCAGCTGTTCCTCCAGGGAAGTCAGTGTCTGCCTGACCAGGTATGCCTCATTTTTATTATATATAAATGTTTTTCCATCCACCGAATCCGCATAAAAAATTCCTTCAACGGGAATCTGGTAGGTTCTCCCCTCCTTCTCCCCTTCCAGGGAAAAGAAGAGCTGGCGGATGTAGTCAATCATCCTTGTGATGCGTTCATCTGCATATGCACATTTAATGACGACTTCATCTTCTGTATTGTTTATATCCTGGTTGATTGTCAGCTTCACTGCCCCCGCCTTCCTGTAATCCCTGCGCGCATTGGTTTATACTTACAGATTCATTATATTTTCTCTTCAGTGTGAATGCAACTGTTTTGCGGTGACATGCCCTTAGGCCGGATGAGTTGCCCTGGGAAAAAAAATCCCCGAAGAGCAGCTGCTCTCCGGGAATCGTTTCTCTTACAATGCACTAATAACGTTTCTCTGCTGGTATTATAATACTTCAATACTTGATGTATACAAATATTATTCCGGCAATTTACTGCACCCAGGCCCCATCATCTCCCACATAATACCCGTCCGGAGTAGTGGTGTCATAATACATGGCTCCGTCATCGCCGCAGTAATACCACCTGCCGTTCCAGTCAATCCAGCCCGTGACCATGTATCCCGCCGCATTAAAGAAATACCACCTGTCATCAATGTACTGCCAGTTATTTACCGTATAGCTCTTATCCGCGTTGCAGTACCACCAGCCAACCGTATCCCTGAGCCATGCGCCTTTGTAACTGGAACTGGAGGAGGATGAACTGTGTGTCCTCCTGCCATTGCTGATTTCATCTGCCTCATCAGACGAGACATACCAGGAGTCTGATTCCTCCCAGCTTCCCTTGTCAGAGGAATTGTACACAGCCCTTACCTTAAACATATACTCACCGCTTCTTGTGATATAACCGGAAAAATCATAGCTGGTATCCGAGGTTGTGAGAACGGAGGTAGCGGAATTCTCATTGCGGTAAAGCCTTACTTCATATTTTCTTGCATCTGTGCTGTCCTCCCAGCTGGCCATGCCGTCCGATTCATCCCATTCCAGTCCATGGACATCCAAATCATACCCGCTTCCGCTGCCGTCCAGTGAATCCAGGGTAATATACACAATCAGGGTACTGCTCTTTCTGGTAACAGAAGTAACCTTACCGTCCGCTCCTCTTATATCCACATCATTTTTAGACAGGTCCGAAGAAAAGTAATAGTCATCCTCTGCCTCCAGCGTCACTTTCAGCTTTGGCCTATGGCCGTCATCCCATCCGTTTTTCGGCTCGTTGGTTATCTCCACATCATCCACATAATAGTCGCTGGAATCACAGGTCACATCCACATCGCCGGAACTGTCCCCCGCCTCAATATCTGACTCTACCTCCAGGGATATGCTGTCTATCTCTGTCCTTGAAGACGCCATAGCCGTCCCGCACATGAACACCAACAGCACCCCCGACATCCAAATGACTGCCTGCTGTTTCAGTCTCCCCATATTACACGCTCCCTTTCGCAACAAACCATAATCCGTTACCCTTGCATCAATGTATCCAGGCTCCGCTGCCGTCTACCTGATAGCCGTCCGGCGTTGTAACCCCCGCTGCCATGGCGCCATCCTCATACATGTAATACCATGTATCCTGTATCTGGTTCCATCCGGTGACAGCGTAACCTTCCGGGTTAAAATAATACCACTTACCCATAATAAGCTCCCACCGGTCCGCGGCTATGGTCCCATCCTGATAGGTAAAACGCCTGCCCTCCTGATAATCTCCCCAGAGGCCGTCGGTAATGCCCGGTGTGCTGGCTCCGGAGGCCAGGGAGCTTACAGGTTCTCCATCCTCAAGATAATCCTGCTGGTTTCCGTTTCTCGCAACCGCCTGGACCTCAAAGTAATACTGCACTCCCTCCTTTGTCATAAACGGTGAAAAATCATACTCCGTACCGCCTTCCACCAGCTGGCTCACCACAGACCCCTGGTTATCATAGAGAATAACCCGGTAGGTGCTGGCATACTTAACGGCATTCCATCTGGCAAGACAGGGATTGGAGCTGTCCCAGCCGGCCCAGCTGGTTTCTCCCAGCTGGGCAGCTGTCTGGTACTTAAATTTCACCTGATAAACATTTCCCAAATCCGATTCATAATCCTCTCCCGTATACCTTTTAACAGAGGAAATCTTTGCTTCATTCCTTCCATTGGTCACATGAAGCTCCAGGCTGTCCTTGCTCAGGGTTCCGGAACAGCCCAGATACAGGGTTCCGGTCACTTCATTGCCTGCGCTCCAGTTCAGAGAATCCCTGGACCACTCCACATCTGATGCCAGCTCCAGCGCATCAGAGGAACTCCCAGCCACTTCCACATCCGGCTCCAGGGGATGTACCCTGTCCTTGTCATTGTCGTCCCTGCTGGCGCCCTCTGTGTCATACTGGTTGGTAATCTCCAGCCTATATGTGGTTTTAGCCTGAGCACTCATGCTCAGGCCAAACACCATCAAACAAACGGCAGCAGCTGTAAAACCAAATCTGCTTCTTTTCATAGCATCTCCTTTCAACTATCCTTCCTTTATCTATGAAAAATGCCGTCATACCTCTTTTTCCCACAAATTGCTCACAAACCTCTGTATTTAATGCTGCCATACTCCGTTGGCATCTAACTGGAATCCGCTGATGGACGTGTTTACGGCCTTCTGACCCTGTCCCGGATAAAAATAGTACCAGTTATCCTGAATCTTGTACCAGCCTTCTACCATGGCGCCGCTTTCATTCATGAAATACGTCTTTCCGTCAATGGTAAGCCAGCTGTTCTTAACCATGGCGCCTTCCGGCCCATCCTGGTTGGGATTCATGTAATACCAAATATTATTGGACTTGACCCAGCCTGTCTTCATGTCGCCGTTTTCACCCAGGTAGTACCATCCGCTGTTGGTCTGTTTCCAGCCAGTAATCATTTTGCCGGTTTCATCAAACAGGTACCATTTTTCATTCCATTTCAGCCAGCCGTTTTTCTGGTAGTTGCCGTCAGGATATTTAAAATACCAGGTATCGCCTTCCTTGCGCCATCCTACGTCCGTGTTTCCTCCACTGGGAGTACTGCCGTTGCCATTCTCCTGACCAGTGCCGTCAGAGACTTCATCCTCTGCAATATACAAGTCTCCTGCCTCTGTCCATTCACTCTTCTTACCCCGCTTCTTTTCCTCCTCTGTGTGGGGAACCGTCCTTACCTTAAAGGAATAATCACCTTCCTTGGTCATATAGGGATAAAAATTATAGGATGTACCCTTGTACTCCTCCAGCTTCTTGACAACGGATGAGCCGCGGTATAAATATACGTCATAGTATCCGGAACCGCCGTTCTCCGGTTCCTCCCATCTGGCCCTGCCCCGGGTGTTACCCCATTCCGCGTCTTCCGGCGGGTCGTAGGTTCCCTTGATGCCGTTGGCCCTGATTACCACCTTAAGGTCGCTTCCGCTTTTGGAGGCAGACACAAAGGTACCTCCGCTTACGCTTACGCTTCCTGAACTGTAGCTGCTGCGGAAACGGTAATCATAGTTGCTGTTGCTGGAGCTTTCAGGCTCCAGCCATACGGTTATCTTCGGTGTATCGCCAATGGTCACTTCTTTATTATTGGACCACTCTGCTGACTGTACCCTGTATTTGTTTGATGAAGTGTATACCTTGTTCCCGCTGTCGCTGGAATCCGTTCCCAGGCTGTCACCATCATTGATTTCATCCCCTGAATCCAGGTCTATGTCCACCTTCAGGGAAATATTCGTGATATACTTATAATCAGATGATGCCAGGGACTGGATGGGCATCGCTGTAACCAGCGTACCGGTGGCCAGGGCCAGACATAACAATCGCTTCATGCTTCTCATGAAATTCAACCTCCTCCAAGGATTCCCCCTTGCTGCACTTTCCTTGTTTTTTCTTTTCCTGGTTCTATTATAGACCAGGGGACAGTTTTGCGTCAACTTACGATATTCTTGCGATATTTTCACGATAATTTTCTAATAGCCTTTATTATTTTTAATGCAAAACCGGGCCTGGCAATATCTGCCAGACCCAATAAATTTGTGTCAATCATACTTATCTTTAGTAATAGGATTATATGGCCCCCATCAGGCCGGGAAGAAACAACACTAACTGCGGTACAAACGAAAGAATCAATACTACTATAATTAATGTTATGATATATGGTATCATGGCCCTGGAAATGGATTCCACCTTAACGCCCGACACACCGGACAGCACATACAGCACCATTCCCACCGGGGGAGTCAGAAGGCCAATCATTACATTCACTGTCATAAGCACGCCAAAATGCACCAGATTCATGCCGTATGAGCTCATAAGGGGAACCAGAATAGGGGTTAGAATGATAATTGACGCTGTCCCATCCATAAACATACCAACCACGAGAAACAATAAGTTCACCAATAATATTGCTACTATCTTATTTGGTACAATTGAGGATATTGCAGCGGCCGCATGTACCGGAATCTGTTCAACTGTCAAAATCCATCCAAATACACAGCTGGCGGATGCAATCAGCATGACCATGGCCGTTGTCTTAACTGTCTCATCAATAATGGCCGGAAGGTCTCTGATTTTTATGTTATGGGTGGCAAAGGAGATAATCAGTGAATATGCGGCGGCTACAACAGCAGCCTCCGTTGGAGTACATACACCGGTAACAATACCGCCAATCAATATCACCGGCGCCAGCAGGCCCCAGAAGGAATGGACAAAACTATGCCCAATTTCCCTGATACCGGCACGCGCATGAGGTTCATATCCCCGTTTCTTTGCCTGATACCAGACAACAATAGCCATTGCCAATGCCATACACAGGCCCGGGACCACCCCTGCCATAAAAAGTGCCCCTATGGATACCCCTGCAATCACTCCGTACATAACAAACGGTACGCTTGGAGGAATTACCGGTCCTATACAACTGGACGCCCCTGTGATAGCAAGAGAAAAATCATCATCATATCCTGCATCCTTCATTGCCTTAAGCTCTATGGCTCCCAGACCGCCGGTGTCCGCAATCGCGCTTCCGGACATCCCTGCAAAGATGACGGACGCCAGGATGTTGGCATGCCCCATGCCGCCCCTTATATGCCCCACAAGCTTGTCTGCAAAACCAAAAATCTGTCCTGTGATTCCGCTATGATTCATCACTGCGCCTGCGAACATGAAAAACGGTACTGCCATCATGGAGAATGAATCCCCAACCGTCATTGCCATTTTCTGGACTATAATGTTCAGAGAGGCATCTGCTGATAAGAAATATGCAAGGGAGCCCAGCAGCAGAGAGAATCCTATAGGCATCCCGCATACCATCAGGACTATAAGTACCACTATCATGGCTATCATGGTTTTAACACCTCCTGTTCAGGCTCAGCCTTGATAATAAGAATAATTTGAAGGAGCATATGGACCGCCACTAGCGCATATCCGGCCGGAATAGCTGCAAACACATAGCTCATGGGAATCTGCATGCATCCGGATAACAGATTACCCTGTTTAAAGGCATATCTTGCCGCGTGCGGCAGCATATATATCAAGGCTGCCGCCACCAGCAGGTTACAGGAAACTTTCAATACCTTTTGCCAAAATACAGGAAGGCGGTCCGTGACAAGGGTAACAGCCACATGCTTGTCTTGTGTCACACAATACGCTGAGCCAATGAATACCAGCCATACATATACGTACCTTGCAAATTCCTCGCTCCAAAACAACGGACTGTTAAGTGCATACCGCATGACAATCTGGGCAGTGACAACTATCATCATGGAGCAAAAGATAACAGAAGTGACCACCCGCTCCACGTATTCCAGCTTGGAAATCATAATCTTAACTATATTTTCCATATCGTCATCCTTTTTCTGAAAATCCCCTTATGATTACTGTTCCAGCTTCTGAATTTCAGCATACAATTCCGGGTCATCTGCACTCAGCTTTTCAGCAACAGGCGCCAGTGCCTCCCTGAAAGCAGCATCGTCTACTTCTACAAGCTCGATTCCGTTTTCCTCCTGATACCGCTTCATGAACCCTTCTTCTTCCTTATTTGTCTGTTCATTTGCCCAGGACGCCGCATTATCAATAGCCTCCAGAAGTATCTGCTGGTTATCCTTGGTCAGCTTATCAAGGCAGCTTTGCGATACAAGTGTAAACGTTACTTCACGGGCATGATTCGTAAGCATCAGTTCTTTACATAGTTCCTGTATATTCCACGCTGAAAATCCCGACAATGTATGTTCAGCACCATCCACAACGCCCTGCTGCATAGCCAGATACTGCTCCGTGGCAGCCATGGGAGTGGCGGCTGCCCCTAGACCATTAACAGTTGAAATGATAGAGGGCATATCAGGGCATCGTATCTTGGCCCCGGCAAACTCCGCAGGTGTGGTGGCCTTTATCCCTGTGGTAATAACATACCTGGCTCCCATGGTCTGGGTGCCGCATACAGTGACACCTAAATTCTGGTTTGCCTTCTGAAATAAATCTTTTTCCACGTCACTGCCTATGAACTTTTCAAAGTGCTCATAGCTTCCAAACAGATACGGAGCCTGAAACACATTAAAAGCCGGATAGCGCTTTCCCAATTCCCCTGAACCGGTATTGCACATGTCAATACTGCCGTCCAGTACATTTGTATCCACATCACTCTCATTTCCCAGCTGGCTGGAATCATATATAACCACATGCACCTTTCCGCCGGTCTTCTCCTCCACTTCATCTGCCATTCGCTGAAATGCCTGTACATAGACGGTTCCCGGCGTGGATGTTGTACTGTACTGAAGCGAAACCTCCTTTTGCTCTTCTGTATTTGGAGATTCCCCCTCGCCCGATGCATCCTCAGATGAAGCTGCTGTTCCGGAGACTGCCGGGGGGGCGCTTTCCTTTGTAGATGAGGCGCAGGCGCTCATTATTGCTGCTGATAATATAACGGACATGGTAACGCCACAGATTAACATTGATTTTTTCATAATATTCTTCCTTTCTTTATGGTCTCAGGTATTTATCCAAAAACGTAAAAATTTTCTCAGTGTTTTCCGGTGTCCTAAAAAATGCCTCTGCATGGTCCACCTGCGAAAAAAGTTCAAGAGTTACCTTGTCCTGTCCGATTATTTTCTCCAGCTTATCTGCAAATAATATACTCTGCTGAAATGGAACAACCGTATCAGCCAGTCCATGCTGGATAAAAAAAGGAGGGCAGTCTTTTGTAATGTAATTTTCCGGATTTGCCAGTTCACATAAATGAGGAACCTTACAGGGGGCCATTCCGAAGAGCATCCCCCCCATTGACTCGTCATTTGTACATGCCTCATTGGGATTCATGCCATATTGCCTGTGCTGGCGTTCCAGTTTCGTGATGTCTATAATTGGGTATAAAGCAACCACACACTGTACTGCGGAACTTTCTCTTGGATTCCCCATATCCAGGTCTTCCAACTGGGGAACCGCTGCACCGGTTCCTGCAAGTGAGGCAAGATGCGCTCCGGCGGATAACCCCCATAGTCCGATTTTATCCGGATTGATGTGGTATGCAGCAGCATTTGCCCGCAGATACCGGATGGCTGCTTTGATGTCATATATCTGTATAGGAAAATGTCCGTGCACGCTCCATGTATATTGCAGCGATACCACAGCATAACCCCGTTTTAACCCCTGGAGGACCGGTTTGATTTTCAGGGAGCTTTTTGCCCCGTAATACCAGCCGCCCCCATGTATATCCACAATGACAGGAAAGGGACCCTCTCCCTGTTCCGGCAGATATATGTCCATCACCTCATCGTCGGTGCACTCTGCGTACCGCACATTCAAAAACTTGCGGTGCAAATCCGGAGTCTCCAAAACAGTGGCTGTTTCTTCACTCTCGACTAAAACCATATTCTTGTCTCCTTTTATGATGAACGAATCTTATTTCAGGCTGGCCAACCCTTGAATTTGTATGAATTAATTATATTTAATTAGTCATTTTCAGGCAATATTCATACTGTTCTCATTTTCCATTTAATAATGTGCACACTGCATATTTTCTTTGCATTTTAAAAAAATCCTATCCTGTCCAGGTCCTGATTTTGGTATCCCCCCTGCGTCTTGCAAGATTAAATGGTACATGTTAAGATAATTCAGAAAATGTGATAACAGATGGAGGTAACGCTTTGAATGCTTTTGAAATGGCCCATGTATCCCAAAAATTTGTACAACACCTTCAGGGGGCCCTGGCAGAACATGGAATATGCCTGAGCATAACCAATCTGCGCGGCTCAATCATTGCCAGTGCCAATGAATGCTATCTGGGAAAATTCTGCGAACCCGCATTCCGGGCCATTAATGAGAATCAGACAGTCCATATAACATCCCAGGGCCTTTCCCAATTATCCAATGCCCGGGAAGGTATTTACATCCCCCTTCATCACGGGCAAAGTTTTCTGGGGGCACTTAGTCTGGAAGGCAATCTGCTGGAGGCTAAATCGTTGGAATCCATGTGTATGCTGACTGCCCAGTCCTTTTATGAAATGGAGTTTTATAAAGAAGCATATTGGGGAAAACTGGACCAACGAAATATCTTCACAAAAATACTCTTATATTGTGAAGAAGACCCCTTTCCGTCAGAAGTCCATCATATAACTGAGAAATTTAATATTGATACCTCCATAGTACGTGTTCCCATATTATTTATTCTCAGATACAATGAATTAAGTGAAGAAAAACTGATAACGGAATTCAAACGAAATCCATCCTACAGCAGCCAGGATATTATCTGCATTACCCGCGGACAGAATGCAGTTGTGTTCAAGTCACTCTCCCGGGACCCCTCCCAATCCATTTCGCAGTATCGTGACCTGGTGGATATCTATATAAGAAATGCCCAGGAGCTAAATATCAACGACGGGCGTCCATTCATATGCACGGTGGGCTCTCTTCAGGATAATTTATTGAACTACCACAGGGCCTTCCGTCATACATTGTGGGTCTGCAATAATTGTGCGGATGTAACCTGCGAACATGCCACAATGATTTACTATTTTTATGATTATGTTTTTGAATATATACAGAGCCAGATTGATATGGAGGAAAGTACAATGATATTCAATGTTTTTTCTGAGGTCCTGCTTAATAAAGAATGGGATTCATTTTCGCGTAATATGGGAACATTGCTCCGAAATAACATGAATATTTCTACCAGTGCAAAAGAACTGTATCTTCATCGCAACACACTGATTAACTGGATAAACAGATATAAACAGCTTTTCAGGATTGACCCTGTCAATGACAACACCGGAAGGGAATTCACACAGCAGCTTTATTACTTTTATACCCACTCCCTCACCCCTTAGCTGACTCAAAAGAACTACAAGCCAATACAAAAAGGGTATCCCGAGGCAGTTCATGCCCTCCGGGATACCCATAATCTGTTTCTATACGGAATTATACTAATTCAATCAGAACTTCCATAGCGCCATCGCCCTTACGCTGGCCAATCTTAACGATTCTGGTGTAACCACCATTACGGCCTACATACTTAGGAGCAACGTCGTCAAAAATCTTAGCTACCAGGTCAACGGACTTGGTATTTTTCTTCTTTCCTGCAGCAGCAGCCGGAACCTCGGTCACTCCGTAGAGAACCTTTAACATCTGTCTCCTGGCATGCAGTCTGGAAGGCATATCTTTCTTGATTTCCTTCTCTACCTCATCGTATACGGTAACTCTCTTGCCGTCTACAACTTCTTTAACCCTCTTGCCGTCTTTGTCCTTGCGGGCAACCTTAGCGGTAACCTTTACAGTCTCGAAGTTATCCTTCTCCTTAACTGCCATGGCAATCAGACCTTCTGCAACCTTGCGGATTTCCTTTGCACGGGTCTCAGTTGTCCTGATGTGTCCATGATATAACAGCGCTGTTACCTGGCTTCTGATTAAAGCCTTTCTCTGGTCGGAAGTTCTTCCTAATTTTCTATATCCTGCCATTTTATTTTCCTCCATTATTGTGGAACACCTTCACCATGCTTCTTTGGACTTACTGGCATCGGCGTTTTCGCCCACTTATTCTATTTGGCTCTCTCAGTCATGCTTCTTTGGACTTACTGACCGGGAGTAAAGCTCCCTCACTGCGTTCGGTCTGTGCGGAAACGCAAACTCCGCTTCGCTGCGCTCCCTCACTGCGTTCGGTCGCTTAGTTGTCGTCGCTTGGATTCAGCTGTAAGCCTAATTCCTTTAACTTAGCCAGCACTTCCTCTAAGGACTTGCGGCCTAAGTTACGAACCTTCATCATATCCTCTGAGGTCCTGTTGCACAGTTCTTCCACTGTGTTGATGCCGGCTCTCTTCAGACAGTTGTAGGAACGAACGGAAAGCTCCAGTTCGTCGATATTCATCTCAAGCACTTTCTCTTTCTCATTGTCTTCCTTCTCTACCATGATTTCAGCGGTCTTGGCATTCTCGGAAAGATCAATGAACAGGTTCAGGTGCTCGCTTAATACCTTGGCGGCCAGGCTGACAGCCTCATCGGGAGCCAGGGTGCCGTTGGTATAAATCTCAAGTGTAAGCTTATCGTAGTCCGTCTGCTGTCCCACACGTGTATTGGCTACCGCCATATTCACGCGCTCCACAGGAGTGTAGATGGAATCAACTGCTATGACCCCGATTGGTAAATCGTCGTTCTTATTCTTATCGGCGCTGATATAGCCGCGGCCTTTGGTGATGGTAAGCTCCATATAGAACTTGCTGTCTGTGCCGCCGCTTAATGTGGCAATAATCTGGTCGGGATTCATAATCTCGATATCAGCATCTGCCTGGATATCAGCTGCAGTAATTACACCTTCGCCTTCAAATTCAATGTATGCAACCTTGGGCTCATCGGTATCGCTGTTGTTCTTAATCGCTAAGCTTTTGATGTTCATAATAATTTCAGTCACATCTTCCTTAACTCCGGGGATGGAACTGAACTCATGCAAAACGCCATCGATTTTTACCTGACTCACTGCGGCTCCGGGTAAAGAAGAAAGCATGATTCTCCTTAAGGAATTGCCCAGCGTAGTGCCGTAACCTCTCTCAAGTGGTTCAACTACAAACTTGCCGTATCTCTTGTCTTCTGAAATCTCTGCGATTTCAATGTTTGGTTTTTCAAAATCGAACACTAATAGCCCCTCCTTTTTGGGTTTCTATCAAATCTCGAGGGAAATAAAGCACTGCAAAGCAGTGCACTGCCCAAACACAGCCCAAGGCGTAAGTTCGGGTTTTTCATCCTGCAAAGTACGCCTGCCCCACAGAGGACAGGCATACCTTGTACAATTTATAAACAATTGTAGGATTACTTGGAGTACAACTCGACGATAAGCATTTCGTTTACTGGAACATCAATTTCATCCCTGGTCGGCATTTCCTTAACGGTGCCGCGCAGGTTCTCCTGGTCTACATCCAGCCAAGCCGGAACCAGACGTCCTCCGGTTACTTCCAGGATGTCTTTATATCTCTGTGCGGATTTGTACTTCTCCTTCACTTCGATAACATCGCCGGCCTTAACGCGGTAGGATGGAATGTTAACTGGCTTGCCGTTAACCAGAATGTGCTTATGGTCAACAATCTGTCTTGCTTCTTTACGTGTACGGCCCAGACCCATGCGGAACAGCACGTTGTCCAGTCTGCACTCTAACAGAATCATCAGGTTAGTACCTACCATACCATTCATCTTGGATGCCTTGGCATAGTAATTACGGAAAGGTTTCTCTAATACGCCGTAAATGAACTTGGCTTTCTGCTTTTCTCTTAACTGCATGCCGTATTCACTTAACTTCTTGTTTGTTCTCTTGGATTCTCTGTTGGACTTTTTATCAATTCCTAAATAGATTGGGTCCAGACCAAGGGACCTACATCTTTTAAGAACAGGAACTCTATCTACTGCCACTTTAATTACCTCCTAATTAAAATCAATCAGACTCTTCTACGTTTTGGCGGACGGCATCCGTTATGTGGAACCGGTGTCACGTCCTTAATGCTTGTTACTTCCAGCCCGCATGCCTGAAGGGCGCGGATTGCTGCCTCACGTCCTGAACCAGGACCCTTAACCATAACGTCTACGGATTTTAAGCCATGTACGAGAGCTGCCTTTGTAGCAGTTTCTGCCGCCATCTGAGCTGCATATGGAGTAGATTTTCTTGAACCTCTAAATCCCAGACCGCCGGCACTAGCCCATGATAAAGCGTTACCCTGTGCATCAGTTAATGTAACGATTGTGTTATTAAAAGATGACTGGATATGTGCCTGTCCGCGTTCAACGTTTTTCTTTACACGCTTTTTTGTCACTTTTTTTGCTGTAGTGGACACTTTTTTAGCCATTTTAAACTAACCTACTTTCTCATTTTCTTGAATTCGCTCTTCCTGTTTTTAAAACATGTAAATCGAATTCGGTTACGATGTTACTAAATTACTTTTTCTTGTTTGCTACTGTCTTCCTCGGACCCTTGCAAGTTCTGGCGTTGGTCTTGGTCTTCTGGCCACGAACCGGCAGGCTCTTTCTATGACGGATTCCTCTGTAGCATCCAATTTCCTGAAGTCTCTTGATGTTCATAGCAATCTCTCTACGAAGATCACCTTCAACAGTCTGAGTCTCAGCGATTGTTGTTGCCAGCTTCTTCACCTCATCATCGGTTAAATCCTTAACACGAGTGTCTGGGTTAACGCCAGCTGCTGCTAAGATGCGGTTGGAGCTTGCTCTACCAATACCGTAGATGTAAGTAAGACCGATCTCAACACGTTTTTCTCTTGGTAAGTCAACACCTGAAATACGAGCCATGTGTGTAGTACACCTCCTAATTTTAATTAACCTTGTCTCTGTTTATGCTTTGGATTTTCACAAATTACTCTGATACTGCCTTTTCTCTTTATGATCTTGCATTTTTCGCAGATCGGCTTTACGGATGATCTAACCTTCACAGTAATTCTCCTTTCTATAGACCAACAAAGTTGCTAAAGCATTATATCAAACATTTAGCAATAATGCAAGCACTTTTTTATCTATTGTGTTTTATGTTCTTTTCCCGGCCAGCCGGTGCATTACATGACTGTACCCGCCGGAAAACTGAACTCTGTTTTTACTCTGTCCCGAAGCAGCCGGCATACTGCTTCACCGTATCTCCGGGACACCCGGGCTGCGCCGGGATGTGCCTGGACAGCGCTCCGAAAAACGCCTCTTATTTATCTCTCCAAATGATTCTGCCCTTGGATAAATCATATGGCGACAGCTCAATGGTTACTTTATCTCCCGGCAGGATGCGGATATAGTTCATACGGAGCTTTCCGCTGATATGCGCCAGTACCTGATGGCCGTTTTCCAGTTCAACCTGGAACATGGCGTTGGGCAATTTTTCAATTACGGTTCCTTCAATTTCAATTACGTCTGCTTTTGACATTCTATTTTACCTCCTACTGCCTGCGGCTGCGGATGAAGCCTGCTATCTCTTCATCCCTCACCGCCGCGCCTTCTGTAAGCTTCTTCCTTAAGGTTTCATCGTGCTCATTTATGAGCTGCAAGTGTTTCCTGTTCTTGCGTTTCTGTTTACTTAAAGGGTGTTTCCTGCCGTCTGACAGATAAACATATTCCCCTTGGACACTGATTATGATATACAGTTCATTTTTGTCGTGACCTGCTAAGCTCTTTACCAGGCCGGCTTCCTTAAACTCTACCATAGGGCCACCTCAAACTACAGCGATAAAATCTCAGGTTCGCCATCCGTAATCAGGATGGTGTTCTCATAATGGGATGCCAGAGAGCCGTCCTCTGTCACAACGGTCCAGCCGTCATCCTCCCATACTACATCATAGCGCCCTGCAGTAATCATAGGTTCAATTGCGAGTGTCATTCCGGCAGCCAGCTTAATGCCTTTACGGCGCTGGGCGAAATTTGGAATCTCCGGTGCTTCGTGCATCTCCGTACCGATTCCGTGACCTACCAGGTCCCGGACCACTCCGAAGCCAAAGCTCTCTGCATATTCCTGAATGGCTTTGGAAATATCATTGAGATGATTGCCCGCTTTTGCGTACTTTATACCTTCAAAAAAGCTCTGCTGGGTCACCTCTACCAGTTTCCTGGCCTCCTCACTCACTTCTCCAATCATATGGGTCCTGGCTGCATCGGACTGATATCCCTTCCATATAACGCCTGTATCCAGGCTGACGATATCGCCTTCTTCCAGATAGCGGTGCTTATCCGGAATGCCGTGAACCACCTCATCGTTGATGGATATACACACAGATGCCGGAAAACCCTGATAATTCAGAAAGGATGGAACACATCCATGACTTCTTATCATATCTTCACACATCCGGTCGATTTCTTTGGTAGACATACCCGGTGCCAGACTCTTGCCAAGCTCCTCATGGACCTTTGCAAGTATACGCCCTGCTTCCCGCATTAATTCAATTTCCCGTTCTGATTTAATCGTTACCATTCTTTATGCTCCTAAAATCCTGACAATGGCCTGGAATACTTCTTCCATATCCAATGTGCCATCTACCTCGGCTAAAACGCCTGCCTTTTTATAATACTCTATGAGAGGCTGGGTCTGGTCATGATAGACATCAAGACGCTTTTTAACAGTTTCAGGTTTATCATCATCCCTAAGTACCAGCTGCTGGCCGCATACATCGCAGATTCCCTCTTTTTTAGGCGGATTGTATACGATATGATATGTTGCCCCGCAGGAAAGGCATGCGCGGCGTCCGGACATACGGTTTATGATGTTCTCATCAGGGACATCCACGTTGATTGCATAGTCAATGGCCTCTCCCATGTCGCCCAGGGCCTTTGTAAGACTCTCTGCCTGGGGAATAGTCCTTGGGAATCCGTCCAGTACATATCCGTTTTTGCAGTCCGCCTCATGAATACGGTCAAGCAGCATGCCGATGGTGATTTCATCCGGCACAAGGCCGCCTGCATCCATATAGGACTTAGCTTTCATACCCAGCTCCGTGCCGTTCTTAATATTGGCCCGGAATATATCCCCGGTCGAGATATGGGGAATCTGATATTTTGCTGCAATCTTTTTAGCCTGAGTGCCCTTACCTGCACCAGGTGCGCCTAACATGATAATCTTCATACAACCAATCCTCCTCGTTATGAGCACTTAGCGGGTGTCTTTTGGCCGCTTACGTGCGATACATGTCATCTCCACTTGGTGAGGTCCTCCACGAACCTAGTGGAGTGGCTCGTTATGAGCACTTAGCGGCTGTATTCTAGCCGCTTACATGCGATACATGCCGCTGGCACTTAGTGAGGTCTTCCACGAACTTAGTGCAGCGGTTCGTTATGAGCACTTAGCAATATGCTATAAATACAACAAATCCGCCCCTGTGGAATACCACAAAGGCAGATTGATTGATTCAACTGTGGTTGTTAATCGTTCAAAAATCCCTTATAATAACGCACAAGCATCTGAGATTCTACTGCTTTGATTGTCTCAAGCACAACGCCCACAATAATAATCAGGGAAGTTCCGGAAAATGAGATTCGGCTCACATTGAGTAAACCGGACGCAAGAATCGGAACAATCGCAATGACTATCAGGCCGCATGCACCAATAAAAACAATATAATTCAATATCTTATTCAAATAATCGCTGGTTGGCTTGCCAGGACGGATGCCTGGGATGAAGCCGCCCTGCTTCTTCATGTTATTGGCCACTTCCAACGGATTAAAGGTAATGGACGTATAGAAGTAAGCAAACATAATCAGCAATGCAATATAAATCACCAGGCCGATGGAGTATATAGGATACTCAGGCCTGCACCATGAACCCGAATTGAGTACCATCAGAATCTTACTGCCGATGGAATTTGGGTCAATCGTAAAGAACTGAGAAATCACCACCGGGAATGACATGATGGAAGAAGCAAAGATTACCGGCATAACACCTGCGGTATTTATCTTCAGTGGGATGTTGGAAGCCTGTCCGCCAACCATCTTACGGCCAACCATCTTCTTGGAATACTGGACCGGAATTCTTCTCTCCGCATCGTTCAGCACGATAACGAAAACTACCATAGCCAGGATAACCAGGGCAATCACTACAACACTGAAAATCATCTTTGTAACCGTCTGTCCGAAAATAAAACGGTAATAAAGGGTCTTCATATCATCCGGCACACTGGACAGGATGTTGAACAACAGTACAATTGAGATACCGTTTCCAACGCCCTTTTCCGTAATCTGCTCGCCAATCCACATGAGCAGGGCACTGCCCGTTGTCATGGTTACAATGGCGATGATGATGTTCCACGCATTATAGTCTATAAGAAGTCCCTGACGTCCGAAGCCGATGGCCATGGCACTTGATTCAATCAGTGCCAGGCCCACGGTGGTGTAACGGGTGTATTCCTGAATCTTCTTTCTTCCGTCCTCGCCATCCTTCTGCAGCTCTTCCAGTTTAGGAATCGCAATGGTCAGCAGCTGGATGATGATGGAAGATGTGATGTATGGCGTAATGCTCAGGGCAAAGATGGACATAGATGAAAATGAACCACCTGTCATGGCATTAAAGAAGCCAAACACATCCGTTGTCTGTTTCGCAAACCAATTCGCAAAGAACGATGTTTCAATTCCAGGAATCGGCAGCTGGCTGCCAAAACGGATGACCACCAGCATCATGAAGGTATAGAGAATCTTAGTGCGAAGCTCTTTTACCTTGAATGCATTTCTGATCGTTTTAAACATTAGATCACCTCGCAGGTTCCACCTAAAGCTTCGATTTTAGATTTTGCACCTTCACTGAATGCATTAACCTTAACGGTCAGCTTTTTGGTTAATTCTCCATTTCCAAGAATCTTTACACCATCTCTTGGATTCTTAACGATGCCAGCCTCGATTAAGGTCTCAACCGTAACCTCAGCATCATTATCGAACCTTTCCAGAGCGCTTACGTTAATACCAACAATGGTCTTAGAATTCATATTAGTGAAACCACGCTTTGGCAGACGTCTGTATAAAGGCATCTGTCCGCCTTCAAAGCCAGGTCTTGTTGCTCCGGAACGAGCTTTCTGACCCTTATGGCCCTTACCAGCGGTCTTACCATTACCTGAACCGTGGCCACGGCCTTTTCTAAAATTATCGCTGTGCTTTGAACCTGCAGCAGGCTGTAAATTTGATAACTCCATGACTGCACCTCCTTACTTTATCTGATTAGATTTCTTCCACTTTTACTAAATGCCGCACTGCTGCGACCATGCCTCTGACAGCGCCATTATCTGGCATCTCAACCGTCTTGTGCATCTTGGTCAGTCCAAGAGCCTTAACCGTTGCTTTCTGCTTTGGAACAGCACCGATAGGGGACTTGACTAATGTGATTTTTAATTTCTCTGCCATGTCTTTCTCCTCCTATTAGCCTACGATTTCTTCCACAGATTTGCCGCGCAGTCTTGCGAATTCTTCCGGAGTCTTTAAGGAAGTAAGGCCTGCAAGAGTTGCAAGGACTACATTTGTCTTGTTATTGGACCCTAAAGATTTTGTACGGATGTTCTTGATTCCTGCCATCTCCAGTACGGAACGCGCTGGACCGCCGGCAATAACACCAGTACCTTCAGGAGCTCTCTTCAACAGAACAGCTGCACTTCCGAATTTACCGATAAAATCATGTGGGATACTCTTATTCTCATCTACAGGAATCTCTACCAGATTCTTAATTGCGGCTTCTTTACCTTTGCGGATAGCCTCCGGAACCTCGCCGGCCTTTCCTAAACCTGCGCCAACGTGGCCATTGCCGTCACCAACTACTACCAGAGCGGAAAATCTCATGGTACGTCCACCTTTAACAGTCTTGGATACTCTCTTGATTGCCACTACTTTGTCATTCAGCTCCATCTGACTGGCATCAATAATTGTACGCTTCATGCTTGTTCTCCTCTCTATTAGAAATCCAGACCAGCCTCGCGGGCTGCATCTGCTAATGCCTGAATTTTGCCCTGATATATAAAGCCGCCTCTATCGAAAACAACTTCCTTGATACCTTTTTCAAGGGCTCTCTTTGCAATGACTGTACCTACATATGCTGCAGCTGCCTTATCGTTGGTCTTCTCCAGTTCAGCCTTTACTTCTTTCTCAACTGTGGAAGCAGCAACCAAGGTGTTACCAACCGTATCGTCGATAATTTGAGCATACATATGATTATTACTTCTAAACACTGCCAGACGCGGTCTCTCTGCTGTGCCAGCAAAACGGTTACGCATTCTGTTGTGTTTCTTTACGCGAATTTCGCTTCTTGACTGTTTGTTAACCATTTTTACACTCTCCTTAATTATTTCTTACCAGTCTTACCAACTTTACGTCTGATAACCTCGTCAGCATACTTGATACCCTTGCCCTTGTATGGCTCAGGTCTTCTCTTGTCTCTGATTTCAGCAGCGTATTGGCCAACTTTTTCTTTACTGATACCTTTAACGATAATCTTGTTCTGACCTTCCATAACGGTCTCGATGCCCTCCGGGTCTTCCATCTCTACCGGATGGGAATAGCCCAGGTTCAGGGTAAGCTTCTTGCCCTGCTTAGCGGCTCTGTAACCAACACCGTTAACTTCAAGAACTTTCTCATACCCTTCTGTAACACCATGAATCATGTTGTTAACCAGGGTTCTGGTCAGACCATGTAAAGATTTCATCTTCTTTAAATCGTTTGGTCTGCTTACGATAATCTGTCCGTCTTTCTGCTCGATGGACATCTCTACTGGGAGTTCTCTCTCTAATGTTCCCTTTGGACCTTTTACAGTCACTTTGTTTCCTTCTGCGATTGTAACAGTAACTCCTGCCGGAACCGCAACTGGCATTCTACCTATACGTGACATGCCTTTACCTCCTACTTAAATTCTCGGAAGGAACTGTGCGTTCCTTCTGTTTTCAGTTTCCTCTATCTCACCATTACCAAACAAATGCCAATACTTCGCCGCCAACGCCTAACTGACGTGCTTCCTTATCTGTAATCACGCCCTGATTGGTGGAAATGATAGCGGTACCAAGTCCGCCCAGCACCTTGGGAAGCTCTTCCTTGTTAGCGTATACACGCAGACCCGGTTTGGAGATTCTCTTGATACCGGAAATGATTTTCTCGTTCTTATCTTTGCCATACTTTAAGGTGATTCTGATGGTTGCGAAACCGCCGTCCTCTACCATGTCGTACTTTGCAACATAACCCTCTTTTACCAGGATGTCAGCGATAGCTATTTTCATCTTGGATGAAGGTACGTCTACTGTATCATGTTTTGCAGTATTTGCATTACGGATTCTTGTAAGCATATCTGCAATCGGATCGCTCATTGTCATTTTAAAATGCCTCCTTCTCTATAAATATTCTCCTGTTCCCCACTGCGTTTCATGGGGAATATACTCCTCCCTGCGTTCGGAGTATCGGCTTTCGCACTAAGTTCGTGAACTACCTCACTAAGTGCTTAATGCCTACCAGCTAGCTTTCTTAACGCCAGGAATCTGCCCCTTGTATGCCAACTCGCGGAAACAGATACGGCAGATGCCGTATTTTCTTAAGTATGCATGTGGACGGCCACAGATTCTGCAGCGGTTGTACTCTCTGGTGGAGAATTTAGCCGGACGCTGCTGTTTAATCTTCATTGAAGTCTTAGCCATGAAAGTTTCCTCCTAACTATTTTGCAAACGGCATATTGAATAATGTCAAAAGTTCACGAGCTTCTTCGTCAGTCTTAGCGGTGGTAACGAAGATGATATCCATACCTCTTACCTTGTCAACTTTGTCGTACTCAATCTCAGGGAAGATAAGCTGCTCTTTGATACCGAGCGCATAGTTTCCCCTGCCATCAAATGCGTTAGGGTTAACACCTCTAAAGTCACGTACACGGGGCAGTGCCAGGTTTACCAGACGGTCAAGGAATTCATACATTCTCTCGCCGCGCAGTGTTACCTTGCAGCCGATTGCCATGCCTTCACGGAGCTTAAAGTTAGCAATGGACTTCTTTGCCTTGGTGGTTATAGCCTTCTGTCCGGAGATGATTTCCAAATCCCTTACAGCAGAATCCAGAACCTTGGCATTTTCCTTTGCTTCGCCTACGCCCATGTTGATAACAATCTTATCAAGCTTCGGCACCTGCATAACGTTCTTGTATCCAAATTTTTTCATCAGAGCGTCTACCATCTCGTTCTGATACTGTTCTTTTAATCTAGCCAACGTTTTTTTCCTCCTCTCCTGAATTAGTCGATTACTTTGCCGGTTGTCTTTGCTACGCGAACCTTCTTGCCGTCTTTTTCTTCAAATCCGACCCTGGTTGCCTTGCCGTCTACTACCAGCATTACATTGGAGATATCAATAGGAGCTTCCTGGTTAACGATGCCGCCCTGCGGGTTGCCGGGAGCCTGCTTTGTGTGCTTGGTAACCATGTTGCAGCCCTGAACCAGAATTTTGTTCTTCTTTGTATCAACAGAGATAACTTTTCCCTGCTTATCTTTATCTTTACCTGCGATTACGACTACTAAGTCGTCCTTCTTAATCTTATTCACAGTAACACCTCCTTATAATACTTCGGGAGCTAAGGAGACAATCTTCATGAACTGTTTGTCTCTTAATTCTCTTGCTACAGGCCCAAAGATACGAGTTCCTCTTGGAGTCTTGTCGTCCTTAATAATTACTGCTGCATTCTCATCAAATCTGATGTAAGAACCGTCTTTACGGCGTGCGCCCTTAACGGTACGTACCACTACAGCCTTTACAACATCGCCCTTCTTTACAACACCGCCTGGTGTTGCATCTTTAACGGAAGCAACGATGATATCACCGATATTTGCATATCTTCTGGTTGAACCACCTAATACACGGATGCAGAGAAGTTCTTTTGCACCGGTATTGTCGGCAACTTTAAGTCTTGTTTCCTGCTGAACCATACCTGTTACTCCTTCCTCATCTCATTATCTAGCTTTCTCGATAATCTCAACAAGTCTCCATCTCTTATCCTTGGACAGTGGTCTTGTTTCCATTACTTTAACTGTATCACCGATAGTGCACTCATTCTTTTCATCATGAGCTTTTAACTTAACAGTCTTCTTAACAATCTTACCGATTACAGGATGTTTTACATGGTCCTCGATAGCAACCACAATGGTCTTATCCATCTTGTTGCTGACCACTTTACCGGTACGGGTCTTTCTTAAATTTCTTTCCACGGTAAATGTCTCCTTTCGCATTATGCGTTAGCCTTCTCAGTGATAACAGTCTGGATTCTGGCAATGTTCTTGCGAACTTCTTTAATCCTGGAGGTGTTATCCAGCTGATTGGTTGCATTCTGGAATCTCAAATTGAACAGTTCCTTCTTCGCAGCTACTAACTCTTCATTCAGCTCATTTGCTGACTTGTTCTTTAACTCTTCTACTAATTTATTAGTTTTCACTGTTATCACCGCCTTCTAAATCTGCTTTAGAAACAATCTTACACTTGCATGGCAGCTTGTGCATAGCAAGACGCAGAGCTTCTCTAGCTGTTTCCTCTGGTACGCCAGCGATTTCGAATAATACGCGGCCTGGCTTTACAACTGCTACCCAGTACTCCAGAGCGCCTTTACCGGAACCCATACGGGTTTCTGCTGGCTTTGCTGTTACAGGTTTATCCGGGAAAATCTTAATCCAGACTTTACCGCCACGCTTGATGTAACGGGTCATGGCCACACGGGCAGCCTCAATCTGGTTTGATTTAATCCAACATGGTTCAGTGGAGACTAAACCGTACTCGCCGTTAGAAATCGTGTTGCCTCTTAATGCCTTACCGGCCATGGAACCACGGAACTGCTTACGACGCTTAACTCTCTTAGGCATTAACATTATTTATCGCTCCCTTCCTTGTTTCCTTTAGTAGGAAGAACTTCGCCCTTGTAGATCCATACCTTAACGCCAATCTTGCCGTAGGTGGTATCTGCTTCTGCGAAACCATAGTCAATATCTGCTCTTAATGTCTGAAGCGGGATGGTACCTTCGCTGTAGAATTCGGTACGTGCCATATCAGCTCCACCCAGGCGGCCTGCAACTGCGGTCTTGATACCCTTAACGCCAGCCTTCATGGTTCTGCCCATGGTGGACTTCATTGCACGGCGGAAGGAAACACGGTTTTCCAGCTGTCCTGCGATGGACTCTGCAACCAGCTGTGCATCCCTGTCAGGACGCTTGATTTCCTTGATGTCGATGAACAGCTTCTTGTCGGTCAGCTTCTGAACTTCCTTCTTCAGCTTCTCGATTTCAGAACCACCCTTACCGATAACCACGCCTGGCTTAGCGGTGTAGATGATAATCTTAACCCTGTCAGATGCACGCTCAATTTCAATCTTGGAAATGCCGGCACTGAACAGTCTCTTTTTCAGGAACTTTCTCATATTGTAATCTTCAACCAGGCAGTCAGCAAAATCAGCTTCTGCATACCACTTGGAATCCCAGTCTTTAATAACACCGACTCTTAAGCCGTGTGGATTAACTTTCTGTCCCATATTTGCCTCCTATCTCTCATTCAGAACAACAGTGATGTGGCTCATTCTCTTCTCGATTCTGTAAGCACGTCCCTGAGCTCTTGGTCTGACTCTCTTCATGGTTGGTCCCTGGTTGGCGTAGCACTCTTCAACATAAAGTTTTGCCGGGTCCATTCCGTTATTGTTCTCAGCATTTGCTGCTGCTGATTCCAGTAACTTCTTGATTAAGCTGGAAGCGTATCTGGGATTGTAAGTTACAATACCAAGTGCGGTCTGTAAATCTTTGCCTCTGATGGCATCTAATACAAAGCAAGCCTTCTGGACAGACACTCTTGCGTAAGATAATGTTGCGCTGGGTCTTGTGTCCTTCTGGGCATTTCTTTCTCTCTTGACTTGGGATCTATGTCCTTTTGCCATTGGTAAAACCTCCTTTCAAATCTAAAGCCCTTTTCTGCCGGGCATAATGGTATACCCGGAGGGTATTTCAACTCTGACGCCCCTTCTTTTCAAGGCATAATTGTATACCCGAAGGGTATTTCAATTTCCGTGGATTACTTTCTCACGCCGGACTTCTTCTCGTCTTTGCCGTGACCTCTGTAGGTTCTGGTTGCTACGAATTCGCCCAGCTTATGTCCTACCATATCTTCGGTTACATATACCGGAACGTGTTTCCTGCCGTCATGAACTGCAATTGTGTGACCAACCATCTGAGGGAAGATTGTAGAACGGCGGGACCAGGTCTTGATTACCTGCTTCTGTCCTGCTGCATTCATAGCGTCTACTTTCTTTAACAGATGCGCATCTGCAAATGGTCCTTTTTTCAGTGAACGAGCCATGTGTTCTTAACCTCCTTTAACTATTTGATGGTTCTGCCATCACGTCTTCTTACGATTAACTTGTTAGACTGCTTGTTTTTCTTTCTGGTCTTCAGACCCAGAGCAGGCTTGCCCCATGGTGTGCATGGACCCGGACGTCCGATACCACACTTGCCTTCACCACCACCGTGCGGATGGTCGTTGGGGTTCATGACGGAACCGCGGACCGTAGGTCTGATACCCATGTTGCGCTTCCTGCCAGCTTTACCAATGTTAATCAGGGAGTGCTCACCATTGCCTACAACACCGATTGTTGCGCGGCAGATGATTGGAACCATTCTCATTTCACCTGAAGGTAAACGTAAGGTGGCATACTTGCCTTCCTTAGCCATCAGCTGTGCTGAATTGCCGGCGGAACGGACTAACTGGCCGCCCTTGCCAGGATATAACTCAATGTTGTGCACCTGGGTACCAACCGGGATGTGATACAGCGGCATGCAGTTTCCAAGCTTAGCCTCTGCTGTATCGCCGCTCATAACCTTCATGCCGTCGGTTAAGCCCTGTGGCGCCAGGATGTATGCCTTCTCGCCGTCTGCATAGCAAATCAAAGCGATGTTGGCAGTTCTGTTGGGGTCATACTCGATACCGATAACAGTTGCGGGGATGCCATCCTTGCTGTTTCTCTTAAAATCAATGATTCTATATTTTCTTCTGCTGCCGCCGCCTCTGTGACGTACAGTGATTTTACCCTGATTGTTACGACCTGCGTTCTTGTTCAGAGATACTACCAGTGATTTCTCCGGAGTGCTCTTTGTGATTTCCTTGAAATCAGAACCGGTCATATGTCTTCTGGAAGGTGTATAAGCATTATACTTCTTAATTCCCATGACATTTAACTCCTTTTCTTTTTCTTTTCACGGCGTATGGCTTTGGTTGGGATATCTGGATATCCCGGATGCCGTATAAGTTCTCCGTCCGGATGTATCCGGCGGGTAAATGTTTTGTTGGATTAAGGCATTCTTAACCGCAACAGGCAATTACAGCCCCTGGAAAATTTCAATCTCTTTGCTGTCTTCTGTCAGCTTAATGATTGCTTTCTTGGAAGCAGCTGTCTTGCCGAAGGTCATTCCCCTTCTCTTGGTCTTGCCTTCGCAGTTCATGGTGTTCACGCTGGCAACCTTGGTGCCTGGGAACATCTTCTCAACAGCCTCTTTAATCATAGACTTGTTAGCGTCTACATGTACCATGAAAGTATACTTCTTATCGCCCATGGCATTCATGCTCTTCTCAGTGATGACTGGTTTTAAAATGACGTCATAGTACTTGATATCTGCCATTATGCGTACACCTCCTCGATGGATGCAACAGCAGCCTTGGTAGCCACTACTGTGTTGTACTTCAGAATGTCGTATACGTTGATGGAGCCGACCTGGGAGGTCTTAACGCCTGCAATGTTCCTTGCAGATAATACTGTATTCTGATTATTGTCAGCCAGAACCACCAGAGCCTTGGATACCTTCAGGTTATCCATGACATTCTGGAACTTCCTGGTCTTAATCTCGTCAAACTTAAGCTCATCTACTACGATAAACTTGTTATCCTGAACACGGCTGGTCAGAGCAGACCTGAGTGCAGCTCTCTTTTCCTTCTTGTTCAGTCTGATTGTGTAATCCCTTGGTGTCGGAGCGAATACTACGCCGCCGCCCTTCCACTGAGGAGACCTGGTTGAACCCTGTCTTGCATGACCGGTTCCCTTCTGTCTCCACGGCTTTCTGCCGCCGCCGGAAACCTCAGAACGTGTCTTTGCTTTCTGTGTTCCCTGACGTTTATTTGCAAGCTGTGCAACAACTGCAAGATGTACCAGGTGCTCGTTAACTTCTACACCGAACACGGCATCGTTCAGTTCTAATGTGCCAACTTCTTTACCTTCCATATTGTAAACAGATACGTTTGCCATTTGTGTGTTCCTCCTTTCCTATAAAAGCTTACCTTTCAACCTTAACGGTTTCTTTGATTGTTACCAGGCTCTTCTTTGGTCCTGGTACTGCGCCCTTAACAAGAATCAGGTTATTGTCAACATCAACCTTGACAACCTCCAGATTCTGAACGGTAATCTGCTTGCTGCCCATGTGACCCGGCATTCCCTTGCCCTTGAATACGCGGCCTGGGGTTGTAGCGGAACCGTTGGAACCCTGATGGCGGTGGAACTTGGAACCATGTGCCATAGGTCCTCTGTGCTGTCCAAATCTCTTGATGGCGCCCTGGAAGCCTTTACCCTTGGAAATAGCGGTTGCATCAATCTTATCGCCTGCAGCGAAGATGTCTGCCTTAATCTCATCCTTAACGGAATACTCTTCCGCATTCTCAAACTTGAATTCTCTTACAAACCTCTTGTAAGAAACGCCGGCCTTATCAAAATGGCCTTTCTGGGGCTTGCTGACCAGTTTGTCCCTCTTGTCAACGAAACCAACCTGTACTGCTTTGTAACCATCGTTCTCAGCTGTCTTAACCTGTGTTACCACACAAGGTCCTGCCTGAAGTACGGTTACCGGAATTAAAGCACCATTTTCATTGAAAATCTGGGTCATTCCGACTTTTGTTGCCAAAATCGCTTTCTTCATTGTCTTACCTCCTGTTTCATGATCTACAGCGGAATGCTTTCGCATTCATCCTAGAACAGCCTAATATACGTGGAACACTATGAACCGCCTGGCGGTATGTTGATTCCTCAACAGGAAATGCAGTGTTGCTTCTATATTTAAACCCTTCAGGATATAAACATTTTGCTTGAAAACAAAATCTTCGGGATAAATTATTTTGTCTTCATCTTGATGTCGATGTACACACCAGCCGGCATTTCCAGTCTGGACAGTGCATCAACTGTCTTCTGGCTTGGAGCTGTGATATCGATGAGTCTCTTATGAGTCCTCTGCTCGAACTGCTCTCTGGAATCTTTGTACTTATGAACCGCACGCAGAATGGTTACTACCTCTTTCTTGGTTGGTAACGGCACCGGTCCGCTCACCTGTGATCCTGTTTTCTTTACAGTTTCGATGATTTTTCCGGCAGACTGATCTACCAACTGATGATCATAAGCCTTTAAAGTGATTCTCATTACTTGACTTGCCATAAAAAAAGTCGCCTCCTTTTCGCACTTTCAAACCAAGTACGACAAGCGGTGACTGTACACGTTTCCGTGTGTGTCCTAAGAGAACTCCACACTGATTCTGCGCTCTAACATTGCAGTTTCTTTAATTGGTACAGTGACTTGTCGCCAGTTTCCTAACTTGACATTCGCTCCACGGAAAACCTGCCTCACTTTGTGGGCAGCAACCTCACGCTTCAACGCTATCATGCCACAGCCTTTGTATGATAGCACATATTCCAAATAAATGCAAGTATTTTTTTTATTTCTTTTCGGCTTGCTGTTCTGATAAAATAAAAAGGAAAGACTCCCCATTTATTATAGAAGTCTTTCCTTAAATCAATCATTTCAGTCACATACAGCCAGCTGCATCCGGCTGTTTATTCTGTGCAGTATGGCTCTACCGGCTCCTGTGCGTAAGAATCCACATCGCTGTCATCGTCTGCCTTTGTCAGCTCCCCGGAACTGTTGGTTGTGAACTTAACTCCGTCGCTGTTCTTTACATTGCTGCCCTTCATAACCTTGCCGGAGGCGTTAACCACATAGTTTCTGCCCTCCACCCGGTAGCATACGTATTTCTGGCCGTCTGTTGCCTTCTGAAGCTTTCCTTTATAGTATAAGTAGTTATCCTTAACCCCGTTGACGCCCCGCCCATTGTCCAGGAAATAGAAGTCGCTCTTGTTGCCGTCGTCCTCGGTCACCTTCATCTTTCCCTTCTGGACACAGCTCTTGTTCTTATCCCCAAAGTAGAATGCCGTCCAGTCATCCTCGCCGGAGCCGGTGTAGACTTTTTTAAGTCCATATACCGGATTTCCCAGGTGGTTAAACAGATAAGACTTGCCGTTCAGCTTCACTATGTCGCTGGTGGTAAGGCGCTCGGAATCAGCTGCCCTGGGCTTGCCGCTGTTGGTGAAATAAAACCACTCCACCGCTTCCTCATAACCGCTCAGCTCCTCAGGCGGTTCAATGGAATACCATCCAATCTTGGCCTTGCCGTCAGAACCAAAGTACATGAAATCCTCAATGGAATCATTGGTGGTGGATTTTACGTTCTTCCAGCCTGTCTGCATGGCCCCGTTCTCGTCAAAACAGTAATAGGTTCCATCTATCTTACGGGCTGTATAATCCCCGTCCGAACTGTCCGGCGCATACTTTTTACCGTTGGAGGAAAAGTAATACCAGTACCTGCCGTCATCATCGGTCACGCTGTCAATCCCCGGCGTTACCTTATCCCTGTAATCATCATCGTCATCCGGAGGATACAGCTTCTGCCAGCCTGTCCGCATAACGCCGTCAGAACCGGTATAATACATATCATCCAGAATCCAGCCAATCTCCATACGGCCGTCGCCGTTAAAATGGTACCACTTATTATCAATTTTCTTCCAGGCGTCCGTAATTACCTTGCCGCTGCTGCTGAAATAATACCACTCATATTCACCCTGGTCGCCGGTAAGCTTAAGCCATTTATCCGTAAGCATGATACCGTTGCTGTCCATGTAATAATCAGACTCAACCCATGCATTGGTGGCCATAACGCCCTCGCCGTTCAGATAGCGCCACTGGTTGTCCGCCCCTTTTTTCCATGTATTATATATTTTATTCCCATTGGAGTCATAGTAGACCCAGGTGCTCCCCGATTGAGACCAGCCCTCTGCCGCCAGGGCAGATATCGTAGCCGTACCAAAGGACAGCACTGCTGCCAGGGCCCACACTGCCACCATCTTTTTCTTCATATGCTCAGCTCCTCTTCCCATCTGCATTCACGCACATCAGCCCTGTTTCCACAGAGGCTGATAATCCTATGGTATATTGTATCAAGGCTCCCTCAATTATTCAACCTAATTTATCTTTCAATTCTATTACAATTTAGCTGAACCGTGCCTATTTTTCCGAAAATGTACCGAATACTTGACGGAGCCGCAACATTTAGACTATACTCATTACTATCAGTATTATATATGGAAGAAACGAGGTTAAACAAATATATGTGGCTTGCAGATGAGTGGAAGGATTATGAAGTGATAGACTGTTCAAAGGGCGAAAAACTGGAGCGCTGGGGTGACTACCTGCTGGTGCGCCCGGACCCCCAGGTCATATGGGACACCCCCAGGAACCACAGAGGCTGGAAGAAAATGAACGGCCACTATCACCGCAGCAGCAAGGGCGGAGGCGAGTGGGAATTCTTCCATCTTCCTGAGCAGTGGTCCATTGGCTACAAAGGGCTCACATTTAATCTGAAGCCCTTCAGTTTTAAACACACCGGCCTGTTTCCTGAGCAGGCTGCAAACTGGGACTGGTTCGGAGCCAGAATCCGCGGTGCAGGACGCCCGGTCAAGGTGCTGAACCTGTTTGCATACACCGGCGGAGCCACCCTGGCTGCGGCAAAGGCAGGCGCCAATGTCACTCATGTGGACGCCTCCAAGGGCATGGTGGCCTGGGCCAAGGAAAACGCCCAGTCCTCAGGCCTGTCCGAAGCTCCCATCCGCTGGATTGTGGATGACTGCGTGAAATTCGTGGAACGGGAAATCCGCAGGGGCAATCACTACGATGCAGTCATCATGGACCCGCCCTCCTATGGCCGCGGGCCAAAGGGGGAAATCTGGAAAATAGAAGATGCCATTCACCCCCTTGTCAAGCTGTGCGCACAGCTGTTGTCGGACAAGCCCCTGTTCTTCCTCATTAATTCCTATACCACAGGACTGGCTCCCGCAGTTCTCTCCTACATGATAGGCGTGGAAATTGTTCCCCGTTTCGGCGGGACCGTATGCGCAGAGGAGGTTGGCCTGCCGGTCACCCAGACAGGTCTGGTGCTGCCCTGCGGTGCGTCCGGCCGCTGGGAAGCATAGCACAGGGAAAAAGCCCTGCAGCAGATATATTCCTGCTGCGGGGCTTTTCCGTATTCTTCCTGTTCTTCTCTGTTTTCTCCTGTTACCGTCTGCATCTTCCTACTCCAGCAGCCTCCCCACATCCAGCTTTCCCCACCCCTGCTGGTTATGCGGAAGTCCCAGATCCAGGGCACGTTCTCTGATGCGCAGCTTCACATCCTTGTTGCTCATATCCGGATACTTCTCCAGCAGCAGGGCTATGGCGCCCGACACAAGGGGCGTGGACATGCTGGTGCCTGATTTTGAAAAATATTTGCCGGGCTCATTGCAGCAGCTGATAATGCCTGAGCCCGGCGCTACCAAATCCGGCTTGCAGACACAAGCCAGTGTGGGGCCTCTTCCGGAGTAATCCACCATACGGCTTCCCATGACATCCACCTCCTTGTGGTCGTCCGAGCAGCCCACTGTAATGACCTTGCGGCTGATACCGGGCGTTGTGATAGTCATCCGGCCCGGCCCATGGTTGCCGGCTGCCACCACCACCACCAGGCCGTCATCCCATGCAGCATTCACGCCCCGCACCAGAATGGAGTTCTCCGTCATGTCCCTGCGCGACAGGGAGCCCACGGAGATGTTTACTATACGGATATTATATCTGTCCCGGTTTTCACGTATCCATTTAAGGCCGGTCAGCACATCCGTGGCATATCCATTTCCCTTCTGGTCCAGTACCTTCACTGATATGAGACTGCATCCCGGAGCCACTCCTCTGTATTTTCCTTCGGAGGAAATACCGCTTCCTCCAATCATTGCAGCTATATGGGTGCCATGGCCATTGTCGTCATAGGGCAGTGCGCGGTGGTTTACAAAATCAGCAAAGGCTGTCACTCTATCCTTGAAATCCTCATGGAGGTAAATACCGGTGTCCAGTACAGCCACACCCACTCCTTTACCCGTAATACCCATGGAATAAACTTCTTCACAATTAATGTCTTCTCTCGCCTGATTCACATCACGATTTTCTCCTTTTTTATTAGGATATTCTATCATGAAGGAATCTGTGCCATGGCGCCAGTCACTGCGGACCGGCAGTCATGGCTGTCAGGCAGCCCAGACCGCCTGAAAGGCCCAGTAAATACTTACCTTAAAATGAGGAAGGAACCTGCGCCTGCCGGTCCACATCTATTATACCGTAGGTATTGATTCTCAGCTTTGGGATAACAGGAAGACTTACAAATGCCAGGGTCATGAATGGGTCTATATCGCTGCTGATTCCAAGCTCTCTTGTCCGGGTCTTCAGCGCCTCCAGCTGTTCATCCACCTCCTGTACGGATAACCGGCTCATGATGCCGCCAATAGGAAGGGCAAGCTCACCCAGTACTTCTCCATCCAATACCACGGCCAGGCCTCCGCCGTTCTTTCTCACTGTATTGGCAGCCAATACCATATCATTATCATTGGTCCCCACCACAATCAGGTTGTGGGAATCATGGGCAACGCTGGTGGCCACAGCCCCCTTCTTAAGACCGTATCCGCCTACAAACCCCAGTCCCCTGTGCCCGGTATGAAGGTGGCGTTCAAACACCGCTGCCTTCACAATATCCTGCTCCGTATTGACGCCGGGAGCCAGTCCCGGCATATCCTGCCAGGGCACAAGACGCTCCTCTGTGAGGAGTTCGTGGGGCTTAAACTGTATCACCCGCTGCATGGTCCCCTTCCGCTCCAGCACCAGGTCTTCCTGAGTGACCTCATCCATATGGAACGAATCAAACACCCTTGGAAAGGCAGCTTCCCGGCCGCTGGCTGCAGAGTCTGCAAAAGAGCCGGGACCGTCATCTGATGCCGGGACACCGCAATCTGTTATCATGGCACCATCCTTGGCCGCCAGAACGCCGTCCTTGTACACTGCTTCCACCCGGAACTCCTTCAAATCCCCAAGCACTGCCAAATCTGCTCTCAGACCGGGCATGACAGCTCCCCTGTCCTTCAGTCCGAAATACCGGGCCGCATTAAAGGTTCCCATCTTAATGGCCCGTATGGGGTCTGCTCCCAGGGATACAGCCTTGCGGATGATGTAATCAATATGTCCCATGGAAATCAGGTCGCCGGGATGTTTATCATCTGTCACCAGCATGCACCGCTCATAATAGGGAGCTTCAAACAGCGGCATCAGAGCTTCCAGGTTCCGGGCAGCTGTTCCTTCCCGTATCATAATCCACTGTCCTCTTCCGAATTTCTCCAGCGCCTCCCCTGCGTCCGAACACTCATGGTCCGACCAGACCCCGGAACACACATAGGCATTCAGCTGGTTTCCTCCCAGGAAAGGCGCATGGCCGTCTATGACCTTGCCCCTGGTTCCCGCCTCTCTCAGCTTCTCCAGCAGGTCCTCCTGGCCCGCTACCACCCCCACTGAATTCATTACCTCTGCCAGTCCCAGAACCCTGGGATTCTCATAATATGGTTTTATATCCTCCGCCCCCAGCACGGCTCCGGACTCATCCAGTCCAGTGGAGGGCACGCAGGAAGGCATCACGAAAAATGCATCCAGGGCCAGTCCCTCCGTGGCCTTTAACATATAATCCACGCCCTGGCAGCCTGCCACGTTGCCAATCTCATGGGGGTCTGTGATAACAGCTGTTGTGCCGTGGGGAAGGACTGCCCTTTCAAACTCCGGCGGTGACACCATGGAGCTTTCAATATGTATATGCCCGTCAATAAAGCCGGGACAGATAAACCTGCCTGCCATGTCTATATTGGTAAGTCCGTCGTATTCTCCTATACCGGCTATGCAGCCGTCCTCAATGGCTATGTCCCCAACCTCTGTGCGCTCCGTAAATACATTGACGATTGTTCCCCCTTTCAGCACAAGGGATGCTTTCCTTCTTCCGGAAGCAACGTCCATCATTTTCTTTAAATCATTGTATTGTCTCACACAAATACCTCCTTCTGTCTATTCTTCCCCCAATGTATTTGATATCATAATACTATAATCGATATAAAAGTACAATATTCTGAAATTATTAAATTTTTATACGAATTATCACTACTTCTTCATCTATTTGGTTTTTCTGCAAAATTTTTACATTCCAGCATGAAAATGCTTGTATTTCCGCTTCATCGTGCTATAATAGTCTCATGGAAGTATAGCTCAGCTGGGATGAGCGTTCGCCTCACACGCGAAAGGTCATGGGTTCGAGCCCCATTACTTCCATTTTTCATACCCATTTTCAGTTTACGATTCCATTTCATTTTTCTTTCATGTCCGAAAGCCTGTTTTTTCCAGTGTTCCGTTTTTCCCCTTGCAGCCTTATTTGTATCCACGGCCTTGTCCGGGGGGTGGGAATTATCAATTTTAAGATTTTCTTAATAATCTATTCAAAGAACATTCAAACATTCCGGAGGATTGCATGCTATACTAAGTACATAAGAAATGCACGAATGTTTAACAACTATCCTTCAACCCTTTTTGAAAATCCGAAAATCCTAAAGAAAATTGCTCCGTATCACCTGGTACGGAGCTTTTTCTATGTCTTCCATATTTATCCCCTTGACATGACGGGCCGGAATTCCTGTCAGGTCAGGCTTTCTGCTGTTTCTCTTATCTCCGGTTCAGTCCTGCCAGAACCTCCCTTAATTTCTCCACGTTTCCATCATCAAAGCAGTATCCGTCCATTCCGCAGCGGCGCGCTCCTTCTATGTTCAGCTCCAGGTCATCCACAAAAAAGCATTCCTCAGGCTTCAGGCCAAACCGCTTAAAGAGATGGACGTATATCTCCTTCTGGGGCTTCAGGCACAGGACGTCGGCCGAGAACAGGATACCGTCAAAGCAGTCCACTGCAGGAAGCACATCCTTATAGCAGCTCAAAAGGCGTACGGATGCATTGGAGCACAGGTAGATACCATAGCCCATGGACTTAAGCCACCTGACCACGTCCTCCATTCCTTCCTTCTTATACATGTTGAACTCATGCCAGCGGTAAAAACACAGGGCTGCCAGGCTGCGCTCCTCCTCCGTGTCCAGACGGGCCTGCATCTTTTTTAAGGCCATTTCCTCCGGCATAACACCCATGTCCAGCAGAATCCACTCAGGTGATACGAATACGGAAGTGCTGACCTTTTTCCGGGTCTCCTGGTCTTCTATGAAATGCCTGCACACCCCGTCCGCCGTATAGTCCACCAGTACATTTCCCATGTCGAAAACAATGTTCTTAATCATCCTATCCTCCTGCTCTTTTTCCCGGTCCGCCTGGGGCAGGGCTGACTTCCCCCTCCTGCAGCCGGACCTTGGTTCATGATATTCAAAAACCCGGGACAGGGCCCCGGGTTTCATGTCTCTTAGGCTTCCGGTTTTTCAACCTGGATAATGGCAGCCTTCTGCATTGGAATACGGCAGTTCTTATTATTACCGAATTCCACAATGACTGTATCATCTGTCATGTCGATGATAACACCATAGAATCCGCTGCTGGTGAGAATGGTATCACCAACTGCAACGCTTTCCAGCAATTCCTTCTGTCTTTGCTTCTCCTTCTTCTGAGGACGGATTGCCATGAAATATAACATACCTCCCAGAAGAACAATATAGAGAACCCAGAACATCGGACCACTTGTCATTCCATTTTCCTCCTTCACACCTACTGCCGCCTCGCCGCAGTAGTTTCTTATTCAACAGACGCCGTACTGGCCCCACGGCCGGAACCTTCCATACCGGCAAGCTTGGCCGCTTTATACTCAGCATAGCGGTGTTCCTCGATGGCGTCGCGAATCTCTTTCATCATTGTATTATAAAAATACAAATTATGCAAGGTACATAATCTCATTCCAAGCATTTCTTTTGCCTTCAGCAGATGGCGGATATAGGCCCTGCTGTAGGAACGGCAGGCAGGACAGCCGCATCCCTCTTCTATGGGACGGGAATCCAGCTCGTATTTCTGGTTAAACAGGTTTCGTTTTCCCTGGTTGGTGTATACATGGCCGTGACGTCCGTTCCTGGAAGGATACACACAGTCAAAGAAGTCCACGCCCCGGTCCACTGCCTCCAGTATATTGGCCGGAGTACCCACGCCCATAAGGTATACGGGCTTGTCCTCAGGCAGGCAGGGTACTGTCACATCCAGGATATGATACATCTCCTCATGGCTCTCACCCACAGCCAGGCCGCCCACGGCATAGCCGTCCAGGTCCATCTCCCGTATGGTCCTTGCATGTTCCATACGTATGCTGTCCACCACGCCGCCCTGGTTGATGCCAAACAGCAGCTGCTCCCGGTTCACCGTGTCCGGCAGGGAGTTAAGACGCTCCATCTCGGTCTTACAGCGGGCCAGCCACCGGGTGGTACGCTCCACTGAATTCCGGATGTAATCGTCGCTTGCATGGCTGGGAGGGCATTCGTCAAATGCCATGGCAATGGTGGAGCCCAGATTGGACTGAATCTGCATGCTCTCCTCAGGTCCCATAAATATCTTATGGCCGTCGATATGGGAGTTGAAGTAAACCCCTTCCTCCTTAATCTTGCGCAGGCCTGCCAGGGAAAACACCTGAAACCCGCCGGAATCCGTAAGGATGGGACGGTCCCAGTTCATAAACTTGTGAAGCCCGCCAAATTCCCTTATGAGCCTGTCACCGGTGCGCACATGGAGATGGTAGGTATTGGACAGCTCCACCTGGGTGCCGATTTCCCGGAGGTCATCCGTTGAAACCGCGCCCTTGATGGCGCCCACGGTTCCCACATTCATGAATACCGGCGTCTCTATGGTTCCATGGACTGTTTCCATGCGGGCGCGTTTCGCGCGCCCGTCCTTTGTTATGACTTGATATTTCATATAATATGCCTCAATTATTCCTCATCGTCTGCCAGGGCAGCTTTAATCATGATGGCGCACTCAATCCGCTTCTTCTGCATCTCGCAGCCAATGTCATAGGAGCCATTGATGGAACCGCTGAAATTATACGCATTGGCAGCACAGCCGCCGCTGCAGTAGAACCTGGCAAAGCAGTCCTTGCATCCGGGCTTGGCATATACGTTGCAGGACTTGAACTCATCCCGGATGTCCGTGTTCACAATGCCTGTGTCCACATTGCCCAGAAGGAACTTCTCATTGCCCACAAACTGATGGCAGGGATAGAGGTCGCCCCAGGGGGTTACTGCCAGATACTCGGTACCGGAACCGCAGCCGGCCATGCGCTTTGCCACGCAGGGGCCTGCCTTTAAATCCAGCATGAAATGGAAGAAGTTGAATCCCCTTCCCTCTTTCTTCCGCTTGATATACTCCAGAGCCAGGCGGTCGTATTCCTTTAAGATGGCCGGGATATCCTCCTCCTGGATGGCGTAATCCTCTGCCGGGTCAGCCACCACCGGCTCCATGGACATCTGCTCAAATCCCAAATCCGCATAGTGAAGCACGTCGTCCGCGAAATCCAGATTGTTCCTTGTAAAGGTGCCGCGGACATAATAATTCATCTGTTTCCTGCTGTGCGCAAACTTCTGGAACTTGGGGACAATCAGGTCATAGCTGCCGCTGCCGTTGCGGAAGGGGCGCATCTTATCATTGACATCCTTCCGGCCGTCCAGGCTCAGCACCACATTGCTCATCTCGCGGTTGCAGAACTCCATTACTTCATCATTTAACAGCACACCGTTGGTGGTCAGGGTGAAACGGAACTTCTTATGATGGGCTTCCTCCTGGGAACGGCCGTATTCCACCAGCCGCTTCACTACGTCCCAGTTCATGAGCGGCTCTCCGCCAAAGAAGTCCACCTCCAGATGCTCCCTGTTGCCGGAATTGGCAATGAGGAAATCCAGGGCCTTCTTTCCCACCTCATAGCTCATGAGGGCGCGGCGGCCATGGTACTCGCCTTCCTCTGCAAAGCAGTAACGGCAGGCCAGGTTGCAGTCATGGGCAATGTGCAGGCACAGTGCCTTGACCACGGTTTTCCTCTTCTTAAAGTCTACCACAAAATCCCTGTAAATATCCTTGGTCAGGAGCTGCTCCGCATCAATCAGCTGCTGGATTTCCTCCAAAGCCTCCCCTATATCCTCAGTGCTGTATCTGTCCTTCAGACAGACCATTACATTTTCCTTTACCTCCGCAGGCAGAGCAGCAGGCTCTTCCATCTCCGGAATCCGCTGTGAAACCAGCTGCACCGCATCGTAGACAACCGGGTCCACCACATGGACAGAACCGCTGTTAACGTCCAGAACTATATGGTAACCATTATTTATATACTGATGAATCACGAATCTACTCTCTCTTTCTAAGGGCCGCCGGCCCCAAATCCTGTGCATGGTAAAGCCCCTATAATCCCATCGACCATAGGGGCTTACGACCAATTTCCTGTATGTATCTCTTCTGACCGGCGATTAGCGGTTAGCGTTCTCGCAGCTCTGGTTTCCTACTGTACAGGATGTCTTGCAGGCTGACTGGCAGGAAGTCTGGCACTCGCCGCATCCGCCCTTCTTCATTGTATCCTTTAAGGTATTGGTATTCAATGTCTTAACGTGCTTCATACTACGGCACCTCCTATTCATTTAATTTTATTAATTATATGAACTTATAATTCCTTGAAATTATAACACAGGTTAAAGTCCCTTGCAACGGTATTTTCAAAGGTTTGTCATATTAAAGGCTCCTCCGGGAATATACTGCAACATAGATTCTTTCAAAAGGAGAACAATATATGGAAAATGGAATTGTGAAGCCCATGCTCCGCTCCCTGCTCATCTCCTATGTGCTGTCCGGAATCCTCCTGGCTGCCCTGGCATTTGCCCTCTATAAGCTGCGTCTGAAAGAGGGACAGGTGAACCTGATGGTGTATGCCGTATATTTGCTGACCTGCTTATCCGGCGGTTTCCTGGCAGGCAAACGCATCCGGCAGCGCCGGTTCTTCTGGGGGCTGCTGTCCGGCCTCCTGTACTTCCTGGTACTTTTTGCTGTGTCCTGGGCCATGAACATGGGGTCTGCCATTGATATGGAACGCTCCGTCACTGTCATGGGCATATGCGCGCTGGGGGGAACCATAGGAGGAATGCTCAGTTAATGTTTTAAAGAGAGAATGCCTGCTTCCAGTCATGGCCATGGAAACCGGGCATTCTCTCTTTTCTTCCGTCCGGCGGCTTGCCGCCAGCCTTATTTTTTCTTCTTCATCCCTGACTCTTCCAGGCTCTTTACGGCCTGGGCCAGCACAAAGACAGCGCTTCCCAGGAACACGAACATGTCCCCCAGATTAAACACCACCTTCTTAAGGGATTTCCATTCTATGGTGAAATAATCCACCACATATCCCCGCACCACGCGGTCATACAGATTGCTTAGGGCGCCTCCCATCACAAGGGACAAGCCCAGCTTTTCCCCGGTTTTGCCCTTATCCGGCATCATGGCTGCCAGGGCTCCGGCCATGGCAGATATCACCATCAGCGGAATGCCCTTTACCAGTTCCGGCCTTTCCTTCATAAATCCGAAGGGAAAACCGCTGTTATGGTTCTTATGCAGCTTTATAAAACCTTTGGCAGACGGCAGCTCCCTTGGAAACGTGTCATCCTCCTGGCCCTCCACCACACTTTTGACCCCCAGGTCCAGGGCAGCCAGCCCGCCTATTATCCAGCCATAAATCATAGATTCGCCTTCCTTTCCACCCTTTTATTCCATTTTACTATGGTTTCACACCCCCGTCCAGTGAAAGGTTTCTGATTTCCAGCATATACTATAACAAATATCCTGACCGAGGTGTGCCATGGCAGACTGCCCATTTAATTCCGCCGACGAAAATATTGCTGATTTCATATACAGGATAGGAAGCCAGCAGCAGATAATCGGCGACCCGGCCGATATTCCCTGTATGGATTATGTGAACGATGAATACAGTATCATCTACACTCCTCTGGATACCGTAACCCCCATTTCCCTGGCCCGATACAGCTACTATACGGTGCCCGGGCTTTTTTCCCTCCTGGACAGTTCCAGCATGGAGGCCTCCGGCATACTCACCACCTTTGCCGCGCCGGCCCTGGGAAACAGGGGACGCGGAACCCTTATCGGCATCGTGGATACCGGCATTGACTATACCAACCCCTTATTCCGTTATTCCGACGGCTCTACCCGAATCGTGGGGCTGTGGGACCAGAGCATCCCCGCAGGAGCGGATGCAGTCCCATCCGGAGTGCCGGCCTATTATGAACTCAGCGGCGCCTCCTATGGCACTGAATTCACCAGGGAACAAATCAATGAAGCCCTGGCCTCCGATTCCCCCCTTGACCTGGTACCCTCCACGGACACCAACGGGCACGGCACCTTCCTGGCCGGAATTGCAGCCGGCACCTCCCTGCCGGAGCAGGACTTCACGGGCGCTGCGCCGGAGTGCGAACTGGTGGTGGTCAAACTGAAACAAGCCAAACGCTATCTCCGGGATTTCTATCTTGTGAGCCAGGAAGCGGATGCTTACCAGGAAAATGATATCATGATGGGAATCAAATATCTGAGGGTGGCTGCCTTCCGCCTCAGCCGCCCCTTAATCATCCTTATAGCCCTGGGCTCCAACCTGGGAAGCCACGAGGGTACCTCACCCTTAAGCGGCGTTGTCCAGGATGCCAGCCGGTTCCTTGGCCGGGCCGCGGTCATTGCCGCAGGCAACGAGACAGGCCGCGCCCACCACTATTTCGGCACCATTCCGGCCGGACGCGAATGGGACGACGTGGAAATCCGGGTGGGACCGGAGGAATCCGGGCGGGGTTTTTCCCTGGAGCTATGGGCTTCCACTGCCGACACCTATTCCGTGGGATTCATCTCGCCAAGCGGGGAAACCATCTCCCGCATTCCTATTATAGCCAGGAATGAAACCTCTATCCCTTTTCTTCTGGAGCCAACCGTCATCACGGTTAATTACCAGCTCATTGAAACCGGCGCCGGAAAACAGCTGATATTCATGCGTTTTAAAAATCCGGTGGCCGGCATATGGAAGGTGCGGGTCTATAATACCCAGTATTTTACAGGCGAATTTCATATGTGGCTGCCCTCTGAAGGACTGATATCGGATGAAACCGTATTTCTGCGTCCCACCCCCGACACCACCATTACCCTGCCCGGAAATACCGCAGCCCCCATTACAGTGGGGGCATACAACCACCTGAACAACAGCATCTACATCCATTCCAGCCGCGGCTTCACTCCCTCCGGCATCGTAAAACCGGAGCTGGCAGCTCCCGGCGTCAATGTGATGGGCCCATCCCTGGGACGCAGGGGCAATGGCTCTGTCCCCATGACAACCCGCAGCGGCACCTCTGTTGCTGCCGCCCATGTGGCAGGCGCTGTGGCCAGCCTCTATAGCTGGGGAATCGTGGAAGGCAACCAGATTACCATGAGCCAGGCATCTGTAAAATCTTATTTAATCCGGGGTGCAAAAAGAAATCCAGCGCTCCGCTACCCCAATGAAGAATGGGGGTATGGAGCACTGGATTTATACGAAACATTCCGGCGCATCTGGGAATGATACAAGGCGCATCAGGAAACCGATTCCCGCCCACCGAAAAATAAATCATCCCCGCATCCGTATCAATGGTCCGCCGCTTTTTTCCAGATAGGGACGGGTGACAACCACAGAGCCTATATTGGGGTCCTTGGGAATCTCATACATGATATCCAGCATGAATTCCTCCAGGATAGCCCTAAGGGCCCTGGCCCCGGTCCCTCTCTTGATGGCTTCGCCGGCAATCCACTTAAGGGCCTCATCCTCAAAGACCAGCCGTACCTCATCCATCTCCAGCAGACGTTCGTACTGCTTGGTGATGGCATTCTTCGGCTCTTTCAGGATACGCACCATCATATCCTCCGTAAGCCCCTGCAGGGTCACTGTCACGGGAAGCCTGCCCAGGAACTCGGGAATCATGCCAAAGGTCCGCAAATCTTCATTGGTCACCTGGCCCAGTATATCCGGGTCCTTGTCATATGTATCCTTCAGGATAGAGCCAAAGCCCATGGTGGTTTTCTTCATCAAACGTTCCTTGATGATTTCCTCCAGGTCAGGGAAGGCGCCGCCGCAGATAAACAGAATGTTATCCGTGTTCACGGTTGCCATGGGTGTCATGGCATTCTTCTGGTTGGAGCCCACCGGCACCTCCACAGTGCTTCCCTCCAGCAGCTTGAGAAGCTCCTGCTGTACGGACTCGCCGCTTACATCTCTGGTATTGGTCTGTTTCTTCTTGGCAATCTTGTCAATCTCATCGATGAATATGATTCCTCTCTGTGCCCGCTCCACATCGTTATCAGCAGCAGCCAGAAGCTTGGATACCACACTCTCTATATCGTCGCCGATATAACCGGCCTCTGTCAGGGAAGTGGCGTCGGCAATGGCCAGCGGCACGTCCAGAAGCCTGGCCAGCGTCTTAACCAGGTAGGTCTTTCCGCTTCCTGTGGGTCCAATCATCAGTATATTGGACTTCTCAATGACAACGCTCTTATCCGCTTCTGCATTCTCCCCGGCCTCATCCCCGGACGGATGGTCCAGAAACGCCCTTTTATAATGGTTATATACAGCCACCGCCATTACCTTCTTGGCCTTCTCCTGGCCGATTACGTATTCATCCAGGCTGGCCTTGATGACATGGGGCGCCGGTATATCCTTCATGGTCAGGACCGGCTGTTCCTTTGCCTTTTTCTTGATTTTCTGCTTCTTGGGAATCTCCACTGCGGGAGGCGTCATGTTCAGGTCGTTAAGGTTCATATTCATATAGGGCATATTGGGCAGTTTGGAAAAATCCATGCCCCCCTTTGTAACGGAATCAAAGGCCTTCTGCATACAGTCATGACAGAGATTCATGCCGCCGGGCATGGATATCATGGGTCCGGCCTTGCTCTCAGGCCGGCGGCACATGTAACACACCTTCTCGTAGCGGTCCTCTTCCTTCTGTTTGTCTTTATCTTCACCCTGGCCGGATGTCTCCGCATCCCGGGTATAATCTTTCTCGTCCAAGTCAGTTCTCCTCTCTGTTAAAGGGCGTGCCGGGCCGTCTTCCCGCCGCTTAACGTAAAGTATATAACAAAATGCTTCCCCAAACAAGAGGAAGCATTTTCATTTCATAATTGTTTTGAAAAATTTAAGTTATTGGGCCGCGTTTTCCGTATTCTCCTGGGGCATGGCTTTCAGGGTAATGGAGACTGTCCTTTCCTGGTATTCCCCATCCTTTTGGGTCTGAACCGTCAGGTCAATCTGCTCTCCCATCTCATAGCAGGACAAAAGCTCCTGCAAATCCGTCATGTTCCTGACGCTTTGGCCGTCCACCTTAGTGATGATATCCTTTTCCCTCAGGTCTGACTGGGCTGCAGCTCCTTCCTCCAGTATCTTGTATACATAAACGCCTCTTGGCATTCCAAAGGCTGCCGCGGATTCCTCGTCCACACTGGTCCCCTGTATGCCCAGATAACCCCTCTTTGCTTCCTCCACCGGATTCATGGTTCTGCGGTTCATGAGCTGATTCATGATATCCTCTGCTTTGGAAATGGGAATGGCATAGCCGATTCCCTCCACCTCTGTGGAGGAATACTTAGCGGCATTGATACCTATAACCTCTCCCTTCATATTGAGAAGAGCGCCTCCGCTGTTGCCCGGATTGATGGCCGCATCGGTCTGCAGAAGCTCCCTGGTGCTGGTATTGGATACCCTGACCTCCCGGTTAAGGGCGCTTACATAACCCACTGTCACGGACTGGCCGTAGCCCAGCGCATTGCCGATGGCAATGACGCCCTGTCCAACCTTCAGCTCATCGGAATTGCCCAGTCTGGCCACTTTAATCTTGCTCTTGGTGTCATCCTTAATCTGCTCCAGAGGCACGGCAATGACTGCCAGGTCTGTCTCTGCATCCGTTCCCTTGATGGCTGCGTCCACCACCTCATTGTCAATAAAAGCCACCTTCAGGGAGGTGGAATCCTCCACCACATGGTTATTGGTCACAATGAGAAGCTCCCTGTCGTTCTCACCCACAATGATTCCGGAACCGCTGCTGGGTACCTCGTAGGTCTGGGGGCCTCCCCGGAAGAACCAGCCATAGCCGAAATTATTGCTCTGGTATACTGCGGTGCTGGTGATTGCCACCACCGTGGGCATGGCCTGCTCCACTATATCGGATACATCGGCCACTGCCTTTCCATTGTTTCTCTGGCCCTGCTGATTTCCTCCGTCGCCCTGGGGAGTGCCTCCCGGCCCGTTATCCCGGCTTTCCGTCTGGGCCTTTGGTATCTCCTCCTTCTTTTCCGGCTCAGCAGATGCCGACGCGCTGTTTCCCATAAATCTGGATGCAGCCACATTCACTCCCACCATGGCTGCCCCTGAGACAGTACCAAAGAGAAGAGCCCCTGCCGTAATCAGGGCTGCCTTTTTGAAGATACCGCCTTTTTTCTTTTTGGGCGGCATATCCTCCGGGCGGGGACGGTTCCCGTACGGGTCCCCTCCATACTGCCTGTTGTCATAGCTCTGGTTATCATAAGACTTCCACCCGTAGTTCTGGTCGTTGTCGTACATTGTAATTCCCCTTTCTCACGTAATCTCCCGATTCTGTACACAGTTTAGCAATGATTTGTGATAAAAGTGTGACCATTTTATTATATAAGACTAAAAAGGCCGGCAGGATATGGTAATCCCTGCCGGCTGTTTCCTGACTTCATTCTGCTGCTTTTATTTTAACACTAATTTCCCGGCCCGATGATGACAGAGCCTGGTCCCTCGGGCACGTATTCATCCGCTGTGCTGCCCGGATAAGCCGCTGTGCTGCCCTTGGTGCTGCCCGGATAGGCTGAGGATGTGCCCTGGCTGCCCGGATAGGCCGAGGATGTACCCTGACTGCCCGGATAAGCGGCCGTGGTTGCCCTGGTGGCTCCCGGATAGGCAGCGCTGGTTGCCTTGGTGGAGTCCTGGCCCGGATAGGTGCCTACACCCGGCCCGGTTGTCTGGTCGCCTTCCGATGTCTCTGCCCCCGGGAATATGCTGCCGGAGCTGCTTTCCCCAGGCCGGCCGGGATGAACGGTACCGGAACTGCTGCTTTCTCCCGGACGTCCGAATATATCATCATCCTCAGGCGGGTCCAGTTCATTGCCGAACTCGTCGGTCTCTATCTCCAAATCCGTCTCGCCGTCAATAATGGACTCATCTGTCTCTGACGTGCTGCTCTCAGACTCATTCTCTTTGGTTTCTTCTTTTTCCGTTGCCTTGGTCGCCTGGGTGGGCTTGGGGATGTACCCGCCGTCTGTACCCACATGGTCGATTGGCTTGGCCTCGTTGTACATGCCTGTATCCGCGGATATCTTGGCGCTGATTTTCTTTACCATATCACTGGGCTGGTAATTTTCATCCCCAAACAGGAACTGGTGGAGAAGGGTTACATTGCTCTCCAGTGTCTGGGGAATGACACAGGCTCCCTTCTTGCCCATATTGGCGTCGCTTCTGGCTGCCGGGAATCCCATGGTATCCGCTATGGTATACTTGGTCAGATTTCTGGCTGCCGGTATAATATCGTCAATCGTGACACTGGAAAGAATCTGGGGGAACACTGCCTCCATGACATTGTTTACCACTGCAAAGTCGGATTTCTTAAGCTTCTGGAAACAGAGGTCAATAATTTCCCGCTGGCGCTCTGTTCTGGCAAAGTCCGTATCCATCTTACGAAGCCTTGCATATGCAACCGCCTGGACACCGTCCAGATGGTTGGGGCCTGCCTGCTTCAGCTGGTAGGAACCAACGCCTGTGGCCTCCACTGTCTCGGTTATATAGGCATTGATATAGTAAAACTCAGCCTTGCTCAGCTCCACATCCACTCCGCCCAGAATATTGACGGCATCCACCACTGCCTTCCAGTTAAAGGTGGCAAAATCATCTATCTGGAGGTCCAGGTTCCTGTTCAGGGCTTCCACCGCCTGTTCAGGACCGCCCAGGAAGTAAGCCTGGTTTATCTTATTATACAGCCCATTATCGTTTATACTCAGATAAGTATCCCGGAACACGCTGACAAGCTTAATCTCGCCGCTGCCCTGGTCGATATTGCATATGATGATAACATCGGCGTTATTGCCCTTTCCAACTGAGTTGTTGCGGCTGTCCACGCCGAAGAGTGCAATGGTCCAGTAACCCTCCATCTCCTCTACCTTTACCTGGTCTATGTTAGGATTTGTCACCAGGCCCGGTTTAAACGCACTGGGCTGAATCAGGTTCATCTTATTTTGCGCGTACCTGTAAAAACCAATACACAGGAGAAATATGACTTCCAGTATGATAAATGCAATTATCATCTTGCGGCGGTGCTTAACCTCTGCCGCTGCCGGGTCCGCTGCCGCTGCTTCCCTGGCCGCCCTGCGGCCGCCTGTTCCGCCTCCGTTCCTTCCCATGGACGAATCCCTGTCCTTGCCCGCGCCAAGGTCTTCCGCCCTGCCGTAGGACCGGCTGTATGTGCGGCCGTTGGTCTCACCGTCTCCCAAACTCCCTGATACCGTTCTGGTCCCTTTGCCTTCCCCCGTGTATCTGGGGCGTTCCCCCGGTCTGCTTCCGGAGATACCAGGTCGTCCGTCAGGCCCGTCGCCTGTGAATCTGGGGCGTTCCCCTTGCCTGCCCCCTGCATATCCGGAACGGCCCGCCGTATTTTCTCCCGTAAACCGCGGACGCTGGCCGTACCTTCCCTCCGCGCCTGCGGGGCGTTCCGCCATCCTCTCACCCCCATAGGCACTGCGGGCGCCATTTTTTCCCGCCGCCAAGGCGCGCTCCAAAGCCCCCTCTCCGCCATAGCGCGGACGTGCGCCCGCACCGGGCCTTGCACCGGCTGCAGAGCCCTGGCTGCGTCCATCCGGAGCAGTCCTGCCTGCACCCCTGTCAGCAGAAGCAGATGTTCTGGGTCTGGGCGCACCGCCCAAACCAGGGCGGCCCTCCGGACCGGTACCATACAGCTCACGGCTGCTGCCCCTGGCGCGCCCCCTTGATGTTGTATCTGAATCAGCCCCAACGCCCGCGCTTATATCGCGCTTCCTGCTGCGGCCTCTTAATCTCTCTTCTTCCTCATCAAATCCATTGTCAAACTCACGATTCATTCGTCCATCCTCATTCCATCACGTAAACCGGGCGCTGAACACACAAGCAGCCCCGCTCCTCTGCCCCGGAACCTGAATCCGGGAGTAACTGCTCATGCACAGGAGCCATCTTAACGCAAACGTCATGCATATCAATATGCATTTTTATTTATAAATCCCTTGAAAACAGTGAGAAACATAATCTTGAAGTCAAAACCCAGACTCCAGTTCTCAATGTAATACAGGTCGTGTTCAATCCTCTTGGTAATCGATGTATCCCCACGGTATCCATTGACCTGGGCCCAGCCTGTAAGCCCCGGACGCACCTGATGCTTAATCATATACCGCGGTATCTCTTCTTTGAACTTTTCCACAAACAGCGGCCGTTCCGGCCTGGGCCCCACCAGACTCATATCTCCTATGAGGACGTTGAAAAACTGGGGCATCTCGTCAATACTTGTCTTGCGTATGAAACGTCCCACAGGCGTCACCCTGGGGTCATGGGGCGTAGTCCACTGGCTCCGTTCCCGGTTGGGGTCCTGGACCTCCATGGAACGGAACTTGTACATCTTAAAAGGCCGGTTGTGCAGCCCTATCCTCTCCTGGCTGAAAAGCACGGGCCCGGGGGAAGTAATCTTAATAAGCAGGGCCGTAACCAGCATGAGCGGCGAAAATACAATCAGACCAAACAGAGCACCGGCAAGGTCCACAATCCGTTTCATAGTGGCGTTAAATACCCCGGTAAGGGGCACATGGCGGATATGGATTACCGGAAGTCCCTGAAGGTCTTCCATATAGGGAATCGTCGGTATTATGTTATTATAATCCGGTATGAACTTTGTATGCACGCCCGATTTCTCGCAGGCCGCCACAATCTGTTCCAGATTGGAGTACTCCTTAATGCTCAGGGTGATGGCGATTTCATCCAGGGTATTGGATGCCAGGAAGTCCTCCAGATGATTGGTGGGGCCCAGTACCTGCACCTTCTTATATAGAAAGCCGGCCGGCCGGTGGTCGTCCAGGATTCCCTGGACATGGTATCCCCATTCCGGATTAACGCTGACCCTGTCGATGAAGCCTTCGGCTGCCCGGCTGTAGCCAATGAGAAGCACATGCTTCTGATTATAACCGTTGGTCCTCAGGGAGCGGAGGAATACACGGATTGAAATCCGCTCTGCTTCCAGCAGGATGATATTAGCAGCAAAAAATGCCAGAATCATCTTTGTGGAGAAGTAGCTCAGATGGCTTACGAACCTTCGCAGGCCAAAAAGCACGAAGGTAAAGAGCATGAGGCCGATGACATTGGCCTTGCAGATATTGGCCAGCTCTGAACGCCGCCCCTGTATCCGTTTGGGCACATACAGATGGAAACTGGCATATAGAATCAGGTATATGGGCACTATAAAAATAAGCGCCATAAAATATACCTGGGGCTTTAGCACTCCTTCGTCTAACGGCAGTACCTTTCCGCTGATGACAATGAACCATGCCAGGGTATAAGCCACCACAGTGACCAGTATATCAAGCAGGACATGAATGCGGTTCAGCCTTTTCTGGTTATCTTTTATCATTGTATTTCACCTTGGTTTCTCAGGGAATCCCTTCTTACCGTAAATATCGTTGTTATTATACATGATAAGCCGTCATTATTCTATAACATTTCTCTTAATTTCGAAAAAGTTCATAATTTAGCAATCTGCCTGGCGGCAAACTCATAGACATAGATAAAGGTCCCTGTAATCAATTCCCATTCAATGGCCAGGTAATTTTTAAGCCGTTCCCTGCTGTAAGGCACCTTGCGGCACTCTTTAGCGGTTGCCAGGCCTTCCTTCACACCGGCCGCATAATCCTTCCCAAATCCCTTTTTCTTAAAAAACATATATTTGAGCCCCATTCCCAGGAGAATCGGAAGAAGATTCACCGCCAGCTGCAAAAGGGGCATGTTCTTATAGTTCAGATAAATATTGTTCCTGGCAGCCAGCTTTACCTTGAAGGGATTGTACTTGGAACCGCTGGTGCCGCTTCCCACATGGTAGACCATGGCCGTGGGACAGTAAATATTGTCATATCCGGCAATCCTGGCCCTGTATCCAACGTCCAGGTCCTCCAGGTACGCAAAATGCATCTCGTCAAAGTATCCGATTTCCTCAAACACCTGGCGGCGGTAGATGGCTGCCCCGGCGCAGGCCGAAAAGATGCGGCAGGCCCTGTTATATTTTGCAGAGGAACGTCCCACGCCCCTCTGGTATGCCCAGCCCAGAAGGCTGTACATATCCCCTGCATCGTCCATCAGCTCCTTGTGGCAGAGCTGAATCATCTTGCAGCTGACGGAAAATATGTTTGGAGAGCGCTCCATTGCCTTAATCATTTCCCCCACATAGTGGCAGTCCGGCTCCGTGTCATTGTTAAGCAGGATTACATAGGGTGTTTTCGAAGCCCTAATCCCCACATTTACCGCCCCTGAGAACCCGGTGTTCCCGGGCAGGAAAATGGCGGGAATCCCGTGCTCCTTCAGCCACTCCACACTTCCGTCCGTGGAGCCGTTGTCCACCACCAGGATGTCAAAAGCCCGGCAAATCTGCAGGTCCAGGGCCCTGAAACAGGGCACCATGAATTTCAGCCCGTTATAATTCGGTATGATGATGGTCACTTTGCTGTGTCCCGCTTCATAATCTATTCTATGGTCACTCATGTGCTTTCGTATCGTCCTCCGGCGCAAACTGTTCGTAAGCCTTAAGGTCATAAGGCTCACCGATTTTTTCCTTCAGAAGGTCCCTGAGCGCAAAATTGGATTTGCGCAGAGTCAGGTTGGGGTTGTAATAGGGGTCGCCCTTTTTGATGATATCCGGCCATTTCCGTATAAAAAGAGCCACCTCCCGGTTAAAGCGGGCAATCTTTTCAGGCGTGTCCTCCAGCCCTCTGGACTTGGATTCATAATGGTAAAAACATGAATAAGGCGCATACACTACCAGTTTCCCCAGGGCGCGTACTTTCATGCAGTAATCAATGTCATTAAAAGCCACCGCCAGCTCCGGGCTTAATCCGCCCACCTGGTCAAAGACGGATTTCTTTGTCATAAGGCAGGCCGCTGTCACGGCGCTGTAGTCCTGGGCGCACATGGCCCTGTGGAAATAGCTGTTCTCCGCCTTGTGAAGGCCGATGAATGTGTGGCCGGCAATGCCGCCAAAGCCAATGACCACTCCGGCATGCTGTATGGTGTCATCTCCATACAGAAGCCTGGCGCCCGCAATTCCCACATCCTCCCTCTGGCAGAATCCCAGCATTTCCTTTATGCTGTCCTCCCCAATCAGCTCCGTGTCATTGTTGAGCAGCAGCAGGTATTCACCCTTAGCAAAGGAAGCCCCATAGTTATTGATGGCAGAATAGTTGAAGCCCTCCTTCCAGGTAACCACCCGGAAATTCTCATGCTCCGCCTGCATCTTATCATAGTAGGCAAAGGTTTCTTTCTGGGAACTGTTATTTTCCACAATAATAAATTCCAGGTTCTGATACGACGATTTATCCATCAGGGAACGGACGCACACATCCAGGTCCTGGCTGTGGTCCTTATTGGGAATAATGACGGACACCAGCGGTTCTCCCTGTATACGGAAGGCGGTGTGGTAAATACCGTAATCCACGCCTTTTTCCACCTTCTCCGCCTGGATTCCCATCCGTTCATAGTGGGCCATAATAGCTCTGGAGCCAGCCTCAAAGGCGTACATCTTGCTCTCCGGGTTACTGGCCGTGGAATTCTGGTGGCAGCGCCAGTGATAGAGAACCTTGGGAATATGGAATACTCCCTTTGCCGCTTCCGTACAGCGGAAAATAAAATCATAATCCTGGGCGCCGTCAAACTCCTGGCGGAACCCTCCCACCTGCTGCAGCAAATCCTGCCTTATAACAAACAGATGGCATATATAGTTGACACTGGTCAGCAAGTCCGGGTTGAAATCAGGTTTGAAATGGGGGTCAAACAACGCCTTCCCATCCATATCCAGCTTATCCTCATCCGAATAAATGACCTGACAGTCCGGATTCTCATTGATTGCCTTTACCACCTCATAAAAAGCATTGGGCGTAAGGGTATCGTCATGGTCGGCCAGGATAACAAAGTCTCCCCTGGCCATATCCAGGGCGGCATTGGTGTTGCCTGAGATTCCGCGGTTGCTTCCCAGAATCTCATAGCGCACCCGCCGGTCCCTGTCCGCGTACTTCTTAAGCACGCGCTCCAGCCCTTCTCCCCTGGGACTTCCGTCCGCAACGCATATCTCCCAGTTGGTATAGGTCTGTCCCATGATGGAGTCCAGCATTTCCCTGAGATAGCGCTCCGGGGTCTTATAGGCAGGAATGACCACTGACAGCATGGGTTCAAAATCAAATACATGCTTTCTCTGTTCCGCCAGTTCCTCGTCCGTTGGCTTTGTCAGCTCATACCACTCGCCGTAATCATAATCATTGTCAATACCCTGGAGCTTATGTTTTGATTTGACCACAAGAGCCTTAAGGCCATGCTCCTTCCAAAAGTCCATGGCCACATGGACTGTCTCCATATTCATCAGGTCCTTAAGCTTTTCCATCCGCTTATGGGCCACGCTGGCACGCTTTGCAATCAGTTCCTCATTGTATTTGATTTTTACCTGGCGTCCCTCGCAGCGAATCAGCAGGTAATAATCCTTTCCCCTCTCATAAGGGAACTGGATATCAAAACCAAAATCCCGGTCATAAACCTTCTTAAAATATATCTGGCTCACATCATCCCTGCGGGTATTTACGTGCTTGAATTTTACCGGCTGGCGCTTCTCATCCTCCACCCGGAAAGTGGCCTTGCTGTCAGGGGATTTACCGATGGCCCATCCGTTAAGTGTAATGGAATTCTCCCGGATGCGTACCACGTCTATCTTATATTTCATGCTTCCTTACCGCCCTTTTTCTCTTCCTCGTTAAAATTAATCCGTTCTTCCTCAATGACCAGCGGGCGCTTCATGACCCGCTGGTTGATGCTCATGATATACTCTCCCAGAAAGCCGATGAAAAACAGCTGCACCGACCCCAAAAACAGCATTCCGATGAGCATGGGCGCCATGCCGGCCGGAAAACGGTCCCACCAAATCAGCTTCATCACCAGGTAGACCAGGGCAATAAGCATGCTGACAACGGCGCATATGCTGCCGAAAATCGTAGCAAGGCGCAGGCCCGCCTTTGTATAGGAAGTAACACTGAGCATAGCGGCATCGTACAGACGGTAAAAATTATTGTGGGTCTTGCCGGCCCTGCGGCGCGGCTGCTCATAGGGAATCTCCTTGCGGCGGTAACCCAGCTCAGCCACGATTCCCCTGAGGAAAGGCGTGGGGTCATCCAGATTCCGCAGGACCTCGATGAATTCCCTGTCATAGAGACCGGAACCAGTGAAATGCTCAATCTGCTCCACATCCGACAATTTCTTAATGGTCTTGTAATAGCAGCTCCGGAGCCAGTACATCAGCCGGTTTTCCTTGCTGCTTGTCTTGATGCCGATGACGATTTTATATCCCTTCTCCCACTCATGGACGTATTTGGGAATCATTTCCACCGGGTCCTGGAAATCCGCCACCATCTCAATGACACAGTCTCCCGTAACCTGGAGCATGCCATAGTACGGGGAATTGAACTGCCCGAAATTCCGTGCATTGAGTATGGCCTTGATGCGGGGGTTGTCTGCGCACAGGCCCCGGATAATATCCCTGGTGCCATCCGTGGAATCATTATCAATGAATACCAGCTCGTAGTCGTACCGGGACAGCTCCCTTTCCACAATTTCCGTTACCGCCTTGCTGATAGGGCCTACATTTTCCGCTTCATTATAACAAGGAATCAATATGCTGATTTTCTTCATATCTCTCTATGCTTCTTCCTTCTCTATGGTTTCTTCGATGCCTTGGCGGAAGGTATACTGTTCCTCCCACCTGCCGCCTGTAAGTCTCTTAAGTCTGGTAATGTCAGGCCGGATAGACAGGGCGCCCTCCTTGGCCTGTACAAAGGTCCCGTACTCCAGCGTTCCCTTAAATCCCACAATCTCATGGATTTCTTCCACAAAGGAACGAAGGGGCCTGGTATCCTGGCTGGCTATGTTGACAATGGAGCTTATGAGTCTCAGGGAACCGTCCCTTTTCCAGTCAGGCGCTTCATCCGCGGCCTGCCTGTATAATTCATATACTGCCTGTACCGCATCCTCAATATACATAAAATTCCACATATGCCTGCATGCGCTTAAGGAAACCTTCTTATCCTGCCTTAAATCCCGCACCAGGGTGGATATGATGGACCAGGGATGATCCCCGTAACCGTATACGCTGAAAAACCTCAGATGGTAATAGTGAAGTCCCAGCCGGCTGCAAAGGGGAGCCGCCTTTTGATAAAACTCCCATTTTGCCTTTCCATATTCATTGATGGGACGGCAGGGAGCATCCTCCTCCATCATCCCGTCCACGGCACCGTATTCCACCCTGGAACCTGCATCCATGAACACGCGGCAGCCCAGACGCGCTGCCGCCTCCACACAGTCCAGGGAACCAGCCACATTGCGGGCCTGGACCTGGGGAGAATCTATCTCCTCCCGGTTCACACCGCCCCAGGCCATATGGAAAAAACCGTCCGCCTGTCCCACTGCCGGAACACAATCCAGCACATGTGCCAGGTCGCAGGGCACTGCATGGAGTCTCTCATGAACCGGAAGCGCTTCCATATGAAGAGAACCCGGACGCACCAGGGCGTACACCTGCGCCCCCTGTTCCAGAAACACCCTGGCCAGATTGCTCCCGATAAAACCGGTTGCCCCGGTAATTACAATGCGCATTTTCTCATCCCTCCTACACCATCTCCAGGTGGTTGGAACGCATGGCCCTGATTTCCACGTTTGTCCCAAACTTCCGGCGTATGCTGTCTGCAATCTCATCCGTATATCCGGGCGCCGTGATTATGATGGCATCCACCGGATGGTCATGAAAATAGTCCGGACCAACAATGGGAAGATGGGATGAGGGTGCAAATTTTCCCTGCTTAAAGGGAGCGGAATCTATGATATACATTGCCTTTTCCCCCAGCCTGGTGGTGGCTGCCAGGGTAAAGCCCTGGTGGCTGGCTCCCCAGACAGCCACCTTCTTATCCCATGCATCCAGATATTTCATGTAGGACTCCATCTCCCGCTTCAGATTTACATAACACTCCAGCAGGTTTTCCGCATCCATCTGCGGGCGCTTTTTCACGATAACGGACAGAGTGTCCCGGTTGATGACCTCGCACTCCTCCACCTGGAACCCGTTGCGCTCCAGCAGAGGGGTAAGAGTCTCGAAGGTATAGTAAGCCAGATGGTCCCGTATCAGCTCATAATAGCTGTTATGGTCCATGATATATTCAAAGCTGGGAACAGTAATAAGCCCCATGGCATCGTCCTCCAGATTGCGGTATATGGCCTGGAGCATGGTGCTGGGGTCGGGCTGGTGCTCCAGGAAATTAAAGGACAGGAACACGTCATACAGTCCGCCCGGGAACCGCGTATCCTCTGTCTCCGTAAATCCCTGCGTCACATTCAGTCCCTGGGCCCTGGCCAGCTCCACCAGATGGGAATCATGCTCTATGCCGTGGGCCTCCACCGGGAACTCCGACAGCACCTTTAAGAATTCTCCCTGGCCACAGCCAACCTCAATGAACTTCTTTCCCTCCAGATGATAGCTCTCAATGAGATGCTTATACTGGTATCTGCGCAGTTCCACCATGGTCCTGGAAAAACCGCCGGCCCGGATTACATCCCGGTAATAGTCCACCGGCTCACAGTCAAACTGGACCAGTCCGCAGCCCATACACTGGCATAAATCCAGGGTCAGTCCCCGGTCCTCCTTTACCCCCTGTGCATCCGGCATGTGCTGGGCCGAGGCAGGCATATTATCTAACGTAAGCAGCGGCGTCTCCCATAAAGGGGCGCCGCAGGCGATGCATCGTTTCATAGACAATTCTCCTTATACATTCCAATCATTTCCCTGATTCCATCCTCAAACGAAATCTCCTGGGCGAATCCCGCTGCTTCCTTAAGCTTTCCGGTATCCGGCACCAGGGACACCACCCCCTCTGCATTGGGAGGACGTTTTCCGTATTCATAGCTGCCCTTCCCCCCGCAGAGCCGATGCATCTGCTCGATGTAGGACTTAAGGGGACGGGTATCATCTCCTGCCACATTATACACGCCGGCCGGTACTTTGGCAAGCAGAAGCCCTGTAAGGGCCCTGGCCGCATCCCTTACATGAAGGAAATTCCACTGCTGGGTACAGGCCCCAAGCTCCATGCGCCCTCCCTTAAGGAAGGTATCCAGGCAGGTTGACACCAGGGACCAGGGGTGGTCCTCCGGGCCGTAGACACTGAATATCCTGGCGTGGACGTAATCAATGCCCAGGGCCCCGGCGGCCTGCTGCGCCCGGCGGCATACCTCCAGCTTATCCTTGCCGTATTCAGACACAGGATGACACACGATTCCCTCCCCCATAACGCCGTCCACAATGCCGTACTCGGCCTGGGAGCCGCTGAAAAGGAACCTGGTGCATCCCAGGCGGGCCGCTGTATGAAGGGAGTCCAGGGCATACCCGATGTTGCGGGCCTGTACCTGGGGGTCCTGGCGGTTGGCGCTTCCGGCGCCCTCCCAGCCCAGATGAAGCCATAGGTCCGCCTTTTTTGGGGGGATAGGGCAAAGCTCCGGGCAGGACTCCAGTTTTCCAATATCCTTCAGGGCAAACGGCAGAAAGGTGAGATTCTCCCTTTGTTCCCCTGCAAGCATTTCAAGCCGGCTGCGGCCAGGAGAATCCGGCCTTACCACTGCAAATACATGATGGCCGCCTGCCAGCAATTCTTTTGTAACAGCCTTTCCGATAAAACTGGTAGCTCCTGTTACGATTACACGCATAAATCATACTCCTTCTCATCCCAGCTGCCTTAAGGCAGGTCTGTCTATCCATATCCAGCCAGGCTCTAATCCTTTATCCTGGGAATAATCATATTCTCATCCATCTCTTCATCCGGCAGGAAGGGCGACAAATCCTCTAACGGCGGCGACACCATGGTGCCGTCAGGCAGTCTCTTCGCGGAAGACTTAGGTTCAAAGTTCTGGTCCGTGGACACAAACACCTCACAGATAACCGGTCCCTCTGCTGCCAGTGTCTTCTCCACAGCCTCTCCAAGCTGGCTGTTATGTCTGGCCGACACATAGGGGTAGCCGTAGGCCGCTGCCAGCTTATCCAGGGCCGGGAAGCTCAAATCCCCGCTGTCCACGCCGATTCCAATCAGGGGCTCGCCAAAGAAATTCTTCTGGGTCTGGCGGATGGAATGGTATCCTCCATTATTAATCACAAATATCTTGATTCCCATTCTGTGGTGGATAATGGTCTGCAGCTCCTGAAGATTCATCTGCATGCTTCCGTCACCGGTCACAAGTATCAGGTCGTCCCCGCTCCTGTCCCCGCCCTGGCTGTAGCAGCCCTTATCCCTGGAGGCAATCCAGGCGCCGATGGCTGCAGGCAAATCATACCCCATGGAGGCGATGGCGGAGTTGGTGATGAAACGCTGGCCCTTCTTAATGATGTAGGCATGTCCACCCACCACACAGGCGGAGCCGTTTCCCACCACAGTCACCTGCCCTTCCCTCAGGCGGCTGCTGACAGCATGGATGAACGCATACACATTGGCCGGTTCCTGGTCTGTATGGTCAAAATGCCCGGGCAGAATAACAGGATATTTCTCCTTCCACATGGCGCAGGTCCGGCTCCATGTCATATCCCTCAGACCTTTTCCTCCATCAAATACCTGTCTGCGCCCGGGACAGCTGATACTCTCCGGAAGATTTCCTTCTTCCTCCGATAAAATACAATCCAGAACCAGGTCCAGCTGCGCCAGCAAATCCTTTGCATCGGCATGGACCCTCATATCGCTGTGGACCGACGGCTTCTTAAGCTCTTCCTCATCTATATCATTGACAATGACATAAGCCTCCCTGGCCCATGTCTCAAAGTTATATCCCACCTGCCGGATGCTCAGACGGCTTCCGATGGAAAGTACCAGGTCACTGTTCTGAACAGCAAAATTCCCCGGCCTGTCCCCCATGTTGCCTGCACGGCCAACGTACAGGGGGTGGGTATCATACATGATATCCTCGCTGTCCCAGCCTGTAACCACAGGAATTCCCAGCTTTTCAGCCACATCCATGAACAAATCATGGGCCCCCGCTATGCGGATGCCGTTTCCCGCATTGATGACAGGGCGCTTTGCCGCCCTTATCTTATCAATAATGGTCCGGGCAGTGGAAAGCTCTGCCTTTCCGGGCAGCACCTGGCGGTGTTCTCCCTTTCCGGCCTCATCCTCTTCAATTTTATGCCCACCGTGGTTTCCGGCCCAGCCGTCCCCTCCGGCCTCGTAATCAGCTGCGTCAAAGCCAGCCAGCTCCTCTGTCTCAACAAATGCCCCCTGGACATTCAGGGGTATATCCAGCCAGCATGGGCCCGGGCGGCCGGACCTGGCCAGATATAAGGCTTTCTCCAGACAGTAGCGGACCCGCATGGGGTCAATGACCATCTCTGAATACTTTGTCATGCAGTCAATGGCTTTACAGATATCAAATTCCTGGTCCCCCATGGCGCGGATGCCTACCCCGGACCACCTGGCCGTGGTATCGTAGCGCACCTGCCCGGACAGCACCAGCATGGGAATGGAATCCAGCCATCCCCCCACCACGCCGGTAATGGCATTGGTTCCCCCCGGACCAGTGGTTACGCACAGGGCCGCAATCCTGTTATGAATCCTGGCATAGGCCTCAGCAGCCATGGCACAAGCCTGTTCGTGATGATTATAGATACAGTGAAGCCCTTCCTGGTGCCCCAGTCCGTCATCCAGATGCATGGCTCCTCCCCCTGTCACCATAAATGCCTGGCTGATTCCCTCCTCCACCAGCTTGGCTGCTATATAATTGGAAATCTTCATTTTCATAAATTAAGGTCCCCCTTCCGGTCTATCAACTATGGAGAGTATAGCATAAAACGCCTTAAAATAATACTATATTTTCTCTTACAATAACATGGCCCTCATGCCTTTACAGAATCTCCAAAGCCTGTCCAGACAAAATGCAAGAATGCCCGAAAAACCTCAGAATCAGTTTTCGGACATTCTTAAAATCGCTCCAACATCAGGCATCTTCCATCATTTTCCCAGGAATCCTTCTATCAATGCCAGCCGGTCCGGCTGGTCAAACATCTCATGCTGGGCAAAAATCCCCAGCTTACGGCGTACGCCAACAGGAATAACCGGCTCATGAACCTGATTAAGCAGTTCCTTCATCAGTTCGACTGCCCTCGGATGATTTGCTGCAATCACTTTACCCAGGGCAATACACTCGTCAAGCAGCGCTTCCTCAGGGACCACTTTGTGAATCACTCCGCAGGGAACCAGGTCTTCCACCGGCACGGCTGCGCCGGTGTATGCCATATACCGCCCTATTTTATCCGGAACCAGAAGGTCCAGGAAATCCGCCCCTCCAATGGAACCCACAAGAATTTCAGGAAATTTGAGCACTGCCCCTTCCTCTGCAATGATAAGGTCACATGCATATGCCAGGCCTACCCCCAATCCCACGGAAAAACGGTTCAAAGCCATGATAACAGGCACACGGCAATTCTTGATGGAATCCATGATACGGCAGTCACCCTCCAGATAATGGGCAATATTTTCATGTGAAAAATCGCCGAACCCTTTTACATCACTGCCGGCAGTAAATCCCTTGGCCATGGAATGAAGTATCAGCACATGGATGTCATGATTGGCATTGACCTGGTCAATCATGTCACCAAATGCAAACTTTGCATCACGGTCCATTGCATTTACTTTTCCCCGCTGAAAATGAAGTACGCCCACATGGTCCTGTATTTCCAAATTAAATTCAATATTCATTTTCTCCTCCTATAAACCAACCAATAAACAGAGCTTTTCATTATATCCCGAGATAAGCTTCACGCACCGAGGGATTATCAAAAAGTTCCTTTGCCGCCCCCGACAGTACAATGTGGCCATTTTCAAGAACGTATCCCCTGCTGGCAATGGAAAGAGCCTGTGACAGGTTTTGTTCCACCAGCAATATCCCGATTTTTTCCTCCGCTACCTTGGAAATCAAATCAAACACTTCCTCCGTAATAATGGGCGCCAAACCAAGGGACGGTTCGTCCATGATGATGAGCCTGGGCTCCATCATCATGGCCCTGGCAATAGCCAGCATCTGCTGTTCGCCGCCGCTCAGGGAACCTGCAATCTGATTTTGCCTTTGTTTTAGTTTTGGCATCAGCTGGTAAGCATACTCAATATTTTTAGGGATGTTCTTTCGCTTGCTGCGGCAATAGGCCCCCATTGTAAGATTTTCTTTTACCGTCATCCTCCGCAGCGTCCCGCGTCCCTGAGGAATATGGGCAATCCCCAAATCCGCCAGATTATGGGTTTTCTTTGCAAGGAGGTCAATACCATCAAATATAATGGAACCGGACGTGACCGGTGATAACCCGCAGATAATGCGCAAAAGCGTTGTCTTTCCCGCGCCATTGGAGCCCACAAGCGAGACCACCTCACCACTGTCAACTTCCATACTTACATCGAAGAGCACTTTCAAATCACCATATCCTGCAGAAATATTCTTAACCTCAAGTAACGACATTGAACTTCCCCCCTCCAATATAAGCTTCGATGACCTCCGGACGCTTAAGAACCTCTGACGGCTCTCCCTCGCAGAGCAGTGAACCGTCATTCAACACAACAACACGGTTGCACAGTTTAACCACTGCCCGCATGATATGCTCGATGAAAAGAATGGTAACCCCATCATCATTAATCTGACGCACAAGTTCAAGACTCTCATCCATCTCAGCGGAATTCAATCCGGCCAAAGCCTCATCCAGCATAATAAAATCCGCCCCTGTAACCAAAATACGAGCCAGGTCCAGCCATTTACGGCGTTCAATAGGTAGTTTAGAACTCAGCATATCCTGAACTGAAGCCAGTCTGGTGCGTTCCAGTACATCATTGGTTTTAGCCACAGCCTCACGGAATCCGTCCTTAAGAAGGGCAATGGACAGAACGTTGTCAAACACAGTAAGGTTTCCAAAGGGTTTGGGCGTCTGGAAAGTACGTCCCATACCCAGCCTGGACCTGTGGACAATATCCATATTCGTGGGAATCTTCTCGCCTTTAAAGTATATTTCCCCGCCGTCAACCCTATAGACCCCGGAAATAAGATTGACTGTGGTGGATTTTCCCGACCCATTGGGTCCAATGAGGCCTACCAGCTCCCCTCTTCCTATATCAAAGCTCACATGATTCACAGCATGCACACCACCGAATGATATAGAGACATCTTTTAAGCTAAGAATCGTATCCATAGTTATTTGCTCCTTTCTGTGTCAGAAGAGGATTTTCTTATATGCATTATTGAGGCAGCATTGGACCATGTTTCTTTATCAAACAGCGAAATCAGCCCCTGCGGTCTGAGAATGACCACAATGATTAAGATTAAACCATAAAACAACTGAGTACCGCCAACACCCCCCATATTGCCCATATATGCACTTGCAAATTCAATGGCTGGAATGACGATGAAGGCTCCCAGGATTGGTCCCCATACTCTGCCCACGCCGCCTATGATGACAACTGCACCAATTCTGATTGAAAGGTCCAGTCCGCACATGGTCTGAGGCTCTATGTATCCCATGTAGCATCCGTATACCATGCCTGCAACTGAAATAATCGCTGCACTCAGCTGAAACGCATGAAGTTTTACCGCAGGCGTATCCATTCCAAGGGACTGGGCAGCGTCCTCATCCCCTTTGATTGCCCTGAGATAATACCCCATCCTGGAATTCTCCACATATTTTGTGACAAGAAGCACGATTACCAATAATAAAAGGGCAATATAATAAAACGGCTTGTCGGAACTGAATACCAGGTTCCAGGGCTGTTCCCCGTTGTAGCGGACATACAGACCTGCAGAACCCCCGGTAATAGTGTTAAGGTTAAGCAATAAAACACGGAGGATTTCAGCAAATGCTATGGTAGTAATTGCAAAAAACGGTCCTCTGTAACGCAGCGTCACTTTGCCCAGAAGAGTTGCAAACCCATAAGACAAAAGTACGCCGATGGGCATGGACAAAAGGGGGGATATTCCAAAAAAGTTATAGAAAATAAGCGCAGTGTATGCGCCTATTGCCGCAAAGGCAGAATGGCACCAGGAAATCTGTCCCCCGAATCCTCCCAAAACATTCCATGACATACCAAAAGAACCATATAAAAAGCAGGTCAATATAATTGATACAATATAGTTATCTTTTATAATAGAAGGTATCAGGAAAGCCGCTGCCAAAAGAACAAGGGAGGCAATTGTCTCCGTGCGGGAAAAACTGATTTTTTTTCTCATGCCACACGTTCCCCCTTTCCAAACAAACCGGCTGGCCGGATATAAAGCACCAGAAGCAGCAGGACAAATATTCCCAGCGAGCCCATATTCGTGTCAATATAGCTGGCAACAAGGGCTTCAATAACCCCAAGCAGAATACCGCTTAAAAAAGCGCCCCTGATATCACCCAATCCCCCTAAAACCACTGCCATCAGGCCTGTGGTCCTGAACGTGGCTCCCGTACTGGACTGAATTGCATAGATAGGCGTCAGAAGCAGACCTGCAATGGATGTAAGCACGATGCCCAGAACCCATGCAATGGCAAACATATTACGTGTGTTTACTCCCAACATTTCAGACACCTCCACATTTTCTGAAGTGGCACGGATGGCCTGGCCAAACATGGTTCTGTTAAGGAGCAAATGAAAAACCAGAACAAGGGCCATGGAAGCCACAAAAGCAATCAAACGCGGAAGGCTTATGATAAACGGACCAACCATAAGGGACTTGAGCTGAATCTCCGTGGGAATGGTCAGGGGATTTGCTCCGAAAATAAGGATAACCAGGTTCTGAAAGAAAAAGGACAGGCCTACCGTTACTATGATAGCCGTGGTTTTATCGCGGTTAAGTATTGGACTGATTGTCAGTTTGAATGATGCCCATGCAATGACTGCAGAGACAACCACTGTAAAAGGAATCAGCATGTATGCATCCCATCCGGTCAGGGCATAGCCCAAGTAAGTAATGTACATCCCAACCATCAGATAAGCACCACTTGCGAAGTTAATCATACGCATAACGCCGTATATTACAGTAATACCAACGGCAATCAGGGCATACACGCCACCGGCAAATATTCCATTAATTATATTTTGAGTGAAATACCACATAGATTAATTACTCCCATCTGTTGACTGAACTGTAATGCTACAGTGTTTGTGTGAAGGGTGTTATAGTATAAGACGGCCGACGGCCAAGAATCATGATTTATACAAGAAGGCTGTATCAACTGATAGAGGCGGGATGCCTGTACCTGCCATCCGGATTGCTTTCAGATGGCAGGCCGCATATATCCCCGGCGGACAGGGTACAGGCATTCGGCTGTCTGTGCAGATTAAAGCTTAACTCAAAGCATGAAATTCATTTACTCTGAACGGTAATCAATAAATTCCCCGGAGCCAAACTCAGGCGGATACACCAGCCTTGGAGTAAGGGTACCGTCCATATCCTGCCACTGTACCACAACATTGACGGCTGATGTATTCAATCCATTCTCGTCAAATTTAATGTGGCCGTCTCCTCCCACAGGATATGCCTGGATATTGCACTCGCGTATGGCGTCACGCAGTACCGTCCTGTCCGTGGAACCGCACCGTTCAAGGGCATCCACGATAACCATACATGAATCGATGGCTCCCAGGGCATTTTCAGGCGCCCAAGGCTCACCGGAAGCTTCGCAGAAACGTTTTAAATGCTCCATCAGTTCGGGATTATCATAGTTTTGTTTCTGCTCCCAGTTAAACTCGGCCGTTGAGCACATTCCAATGACAGAGTCGCCCAACGCATCTATCATCTGGGATGTAATCATGCCCTGTCCTCCTCCCACTACAACAGGGTGGAAATTCATGGATTTCATGGTACTGAATATAAGCTTTGCATCCTGATATTGGCTAGTGGCAAACACTGCCTCTGCCCCGCTCTGTATGATTTTGGTAACCAGGGCAGATGCATCCGTAATGTCTGGAGGATACGCCTCATCAACCACAAGTTCAAGGCCTGAACCTTCAATGGTTGCGCGCACACCCTTGGCATTATTGGTACCAAACTCTGTATCCGCATAGATAAGGGCAACTTTGTCAGTATTATAGCCGTACTCATCCTTAAGCCAGTTCAAATAATCAATCTGCAGCGGTCCTATGGTAGATGATTTTGCCGCCAGTGAGAATATCCACTGGTAACCCGACTCGGTAATGACATTGGAATAGTTCATGGTTATACAGGGAACCTGGTATTTTTCAAAAAGAGGGCATAAAGCAACTGTATAATTACTTCCGTCATTGCTCATGACGGCACAGATTTCCTTGTCCTCAAGAAGGCGCTGGGTTGCAGTCTTAATCTGGGTATTGTCACTCTGTCCGTCAGCCACAACAATCTCAATCTTTGCTCCGCCCATGGATTTTATACCGCCATTGTCATTAATCCAGTCTATGTAAGATTGAGCCGCCACTTTATGCCAGTTACCGGATTGCGCACCCGCACCGGTCAGGTTCGTTATCTGGCCGATTTTAATAGTTGGGACATCCGTGCCGGCGGAACCGCTGGCTCCTTCTGTCTTCTCAGGTGCCGCCTCCGAACTGCCGGCCGCCCCCGAGGTTTTGGTATTATTTCCGGACTGCGCTCCGCAGCCTGTACCTGTCAACGCAATGATTGATGCCATCAGTATTGCTAACATTCTCTTTGGTTTCATAATCTACCTCCGTTTACTCCCTCTGCATCTTCCGCATGCAGACAAACAGTAAGTTACATAAGCTCAGGCGGAATCTCACGGGCCAGTCTTGTAACCGCCTCACCGGTCAGTACCAGCGTCCCCTTTTGATTGAAACATTCGGTCTTCATCCTCACCCGACCCTTTTCCAGTTTCTCCACACAGGTCACCACGGCCCGTATGGTATCCCCTATATATACAGGTGAACAGAATTCCGTATATTGGGAAATATAGATGGAAGTCGGAAAGGCTCTTGTCAGAGCAGTGGAAATCAAACCGGACGTAAGTGCTCCGTGAACAATCCGCTGCCCAAATTTACTTTTTTTAGCAAACTCATCATCTGTATGCATTGGATTATTGTCACCAGAAACCGCGGAAAAAAGAAGAACATCTGCATCCGTGATTGTTTTTTCAAATGCATTACTATCACCAACGCAAAGCTTTTCGTACGTATATACCATAATTTACCTCATTCTCCGGCCAATGCGGATTCCTGCGTATACCGGGCAGTCGTACCGCGAACCACCAGGGTGGGTTCTATCATAGTACGCAGAATCTCTGTATTGCCGGGGTTCTCAATTTGCTGCAACAGTGTTTTCACGGCACAGGCACACATTTTCTTAAGATGCTGGTCAACGGTTGTAAGTTCCATTCCATACAAATCCGCATACGTAATATTATCAAAACTGATGACCGATAGCTGTTCCGGTATTTTTATTCCATGTTTTTTAGAGTAATCAATAAATCCCATAGCCATCAGGTCATTGCATATGACAATCCCGGTTGGATTTGTTTCTAAATTGCGGATATACTGTCCTGCAATTTTGACTCCGGTTTCAAACTTCAAATCTCCGTTATAAACCTGTTCCTCTTCAAATCTGATATCATAATTTTCCAGAGCCTGCTTATAACCCATAAAGCGCTGATAACCGGCTGACGACTCCATGTTTCCTGTTATGAAAGCCAGCCTCCTGTGGCCAAGTTCAATCAAATGCTTTGCAGCCATATAACCTGCCTGGAAATTATCTACCGACACAAAACTTCCGTTGAAATCCTTCAGTGTCCTGTTCACCAATACAAGAGGCATTTTGGCAGCCCGTATGTTGCTAATTGCCTGGAGCATGGAATCCCCCTTGGCTGTAATCAGCATCAGTCCTGCATATCTGGATTGTATGGCCTGGTTGATAAACTCAACTTCCTTTTCCGCTTCATAATCACTGTTAAAAGCCATTACCATATAGCCGTGCTGCCTCAGTCCCTGCTGGATATAGTACAGCAGGTCAGCATAAAAAGGATTTCGTACATCCCCAAAAACCAGGCCCACTATATTGGTCCGCCCTTTTATCATACTCTGTGCAATGGCATTGGGCCTGTAATTGACTTCCTCAATATAATCACAAATACGTTTTCTCAGTTCAGGTCCTACCCCTGCCCGATTATTTATGACCTTTGAAACTGTAGAAACAGAAACTCCTAATTCATTTGCTATATCTGTAATTGTTTTTTCCATGCCGCCCTCCACGATTTATTGAAAAGGTTTTTGTGTTTTCAAACCGTATTGTATCATGTTTCACGAAAAATGTGGAGGGAACAGCTGGAATAATCTGCGAAATCAGTCTAGTTCTCTGCGCAGGGCATTAAGATTGTAAAAAGCTCCCATTCCAGCCTGTACATCGTTTTGTATACCATAAGGAGAAGCCGGATAACGCATACCATTTCTGCTGAGATTCCTGATTCCGTCAAGCATCTTACAAATATACCGCGGCGGAAAGGCCATCAGCATCTCGTCTTCCAGGACTCCCCCAAATCTCCTTTCTCCATAACAGGGTATGGTAAAACAGGGTTTGTCAGTTACCAGCGCCCTGACCCATGAATCAGAGCAGGAACTCTCACCTACAAAACTGCTGTCAAAGCTTTCATACCCCTCATACTGCAGACCGCAGCACATGAACACAACCTGCTGCGGCGTGGCATATACCAGACATACATCCGGCTCCTTTATGCGGCCTGACACCATAGGGGATGAAGCAACCGCTTCATAATGCTTTTGAGGCAGGTAAGCAGAACGCTGATGCCGCAGAGCATCCTCTTCTGTCTTAAACCACTTCCCGGCCAGGTGGGGGGAATCCTTAAAATGGTGTCCGCTTATCAGTCCCAAAATGCCGGAGCACTGAAGGGTAGGCATATGTTCATTGGTAAACCCCACCGTATAATTCAGCCGTGTTGTCTGGGCAACCATCTGACAGGCAGTAAACATTGCCCCCGGCGTGGGAATCCGGATTTTAGGCACCGCCTCCATATCCTCCTTTTTTTCAAAGAATTTAAGGGCAGTAGGGGTGGAACGCAGCCGCAGCAGTTCAATAAGTTCCCGCGTATACTCGGGAAGCCTGGCTGAATCGTAATTACTAGTTACATCATCCATGGCAGCACCTCTTTCATTATGTAGTAAAAGAAAATAGTTTTAAAAAACGGTTCCGCTTTTGTAGCAACGTTTTCTTTAAATCCCCCCTGGTATTTATATGAAATTAGGAAAAACGTTTGCCATAGATATAATATAATCTCAGAAAAGGCATCTGTCAAGAGGAAACATGTGCGAAAAGTTTAATTTACATGCACATATTCCATTTTATTGAATAAATTGCACAATACTTTCCTCTAGAAAAAGAGATAATATGAAATTTATCCCTAAATAGCCGCTTCAAACCGCATACTTATCGTCTATTTTTTCACAATCCCACCCTATTCTCCCCTGTTATATAAAGCTGCCCATATAAATCCTCCTGCGATATCCAACCAATACATAATACAGGCCAATTCTTCTGCAAAAGTATCAAAACCCCTTATTATACAAGCATTTTCTCAGTTTTTCCCCTTCATTTCCAGCTCCTGACGCGATAAATTCAAGTTGTCTATTGACAAAAACGTATTCTTAATATATTATCTGAATTAAAAGAAAATAAGAAAAACATTTTCGCAATATTGCTGTTTTATATTTCAGAGCTGCGTATTTAAACTCATGTGTACGAAAGGAACAAGATATGATAAAAGGTAATGATTGCTGGAGTGCTGATAAAATTTCCGGCATGCGTACAGTCAGTATTTCCGGCAGGGAACTTTCTGTTTTCTGCGGAGTACCCGTGTCCCCTTATTCAATGCTGACAGAAACAGCGAAAAGCCATGGAAAGAAAGCAGCTATTATAGACAATTGGAACCGGAGCTATACTTACTGTGAATTATTAACGAAGGTCAACCAATTCTCTTCTCATTTACAATCAATGGGAGTCAATAAGGGTACGCATGTAGGCCTGCTTCTGTATAATTGTGCAGAATTTGCGGTGGCTTTTCTGGCCTTAAGCCGTCTCCGGGCGGTAACGGTTCCCCTGCCTGGCAAATATCAGAAGCCCGAAGTGCTTTCCCTGATAGAGAGAGGGGATGTCACAGCCCTGATTTGTGATGAGCACTTTGGGCCATGGTTCAATGAATGTCCGTCTTTAGACATTATCCTCTGTAAAAATTGTGCACAGAATTACGGTTTTTCCCATCTTCCAATTCCTGCAGGACAAGGAATCCGTGAATACAGCCAACCATCAGAATTGGATACGGCCATGATTCTATTTACATCCGGCACCACTTCCCAAAGCAAAGGAGTCCTGCTGAAAAATTATAATATTACGCACAGCATTGAAGCATACCGCCGGGTGTTTCAAATAACAGACCAGGATAAAGCTTTACTGGCTACGCCCATGTATCATGTAACCGGCATCATTGCACTTTTAGGTTTATTCATTTATACGGGCGGTACTCTCTGGTTATTAAATAAAGTGGAGCCCCGCCGAATGCTTCAATGTGCAGTCCACAATGACCTCACCTTCATCCACGCCTCGCCCACTGTTTTTCATCTTCTCCTGGAACACCGGGATGAATTTAGCAGCATTCCAAGTTTAAGAAAATTTGCATGCGGAAGCAGCAACATGCCCGTCGGCAGCATAAACAAGATTAAGGCATGGCTTCCTCAAGTTGATTTCCATACGATTTACGGCATGACCGAGGTTTCCTCACCAGCAACCATTTTTCCAACAGGGGCTGCCCAAAGCCCGTACAATACATCTTCAGGAGTCCCCATACCTGGTCTGAACATTAAAATTATAGACGAGCTGGGACACGAAGTGGAAAACGGACAGCTGGGTGAAATCACCATGTACGGAACAAATGTCCTGGAGACTTACTATAACTTAAAATGCCCCAGCCTGTCCGAAGACGGATGGCTCCGCTCCGGCGACATCGGATACCTTAATGACGATGGTTATCTGTGGGTCATGGACCGGAAGAAGGACATGATAAACCGGGGAGGAGAAAAGATTTGCACGGTTGATGTTGAGAATGCCCTCTGCAGTATTCCTGAAATAAACGAAGCCATTGTAGCCGGTATTCCTGATGAAAAATACAGCGAAGTGCCGGTGGCTGCTGTCAAATTTGAAAAAGGATGCTCTATCTCGAAGGAAGAAATCCGTATCCGGCTCGGGACCCAGCTTGCAAAATATATGATTCCTACCCAGTACATTTTTCTTGAAGACATACCAAGAACAGTAAACGGAAAACCCGATAAAAAAGCTGTCAAACAATTATTCATGGACAATGAGCAGCCATAATTTAAGAAGCCAAGGAGGCAAGGAGGAAAAGCCATTGAAAAAACCATTATTTCTGGACGGAGATGAAGCGGCTGCCTTGATTGATGACAATAAGACTGTTGCCACCATCGGTATGACGCTGGTATCTGCATCTGAAACCATTTTAAAGGCACTGGACAAGCGTTACCTGGAAACAGGACACCCCTGCGGCCTGACGCTGGTACATTCCTGCGGCCAGAGCGACCGCGACAGAGGCATCCAGCACTTTGCTCATGAAGGAATGCTCAGCCGGATTATCGGAGGACATTGGGGACTGCAGCCAAGGATGATGGAGCTGATTGCCAATAACAAGCTGCTGGCTTACAACCTTCCCCAGGGACAGTTTGCCCAGTTATACAGGTCCATGGCCGGCGGGGAACCCGGGAAAATCACCAAAGTCGGCCTGGGTACATATATGGACCCGCGTCTGGGCGGAGGGAAAATGAATGAAATCACCCAAAACGCACCCGACCTTATGGACGTGCTTACCATTGACGGAGAAGAATATATACGCTACAAGCCCATTCCCATTGACTACTGCATTATACGCGGAACAGCCATCGATGAACTGGGCAATCTTACTACGGATGAGGAAGCTATGATGCTGGAGGTCTTTCCGGCTGTCATGGCCTGCAAAAAATACGGCGGAACGGTAATAGCCCAGGCAAAGTATAAAGTAAAAGCAGGTTCCCTGCACTGTAAGCATGTTACCATTCCCGGTGTGTTCATTGACGCTGCCGTGATATGCCCCAACCCCGAGGAGGACCATCGCCAAACCCATAGTTTCGCCATGAATCCCGCTTACTGCGGCGATATCCGGACACCGGAAGAAGCAGGGGAAGCACTACCGCTTTCCGTCCGCAAGGCAATCGGCCGCCGCGCTCTGATGGAGCTTCAGGAAAACGACATACTAAACGTAGGGACAGGTATACCCAATGATGTGGTAGGTCCCATCATGTCAGAAGAAGGAATCAACGACTTATGTCTGATTACAGTGGAATCCGGCATATATGGCGGTGTTCCCATGGGAGGTATCGACTTTGGCATCGCCAAAAACAACTTTGCATTAGTGCGCCATGACGACCAATTTGATTACTACAATGGCGCCGGTGTGGATGTCACTTATATGGGGGCCGGCGAGCTGGACGAGGACTGTAATGTGAATGCAACCAGACTGGGTCCTAATCCCACGGGCGCCGGCGGCTTTATCGACATCACCACCAATGCGAAACATGTGGTCTTCTGCTCTACCTTTACCGGGAAAGGCCTCAGATGTTCCTTCAGGAATGGCAACCTGTATATTGACCAGGAAGGCAGTATAATCAAGATGGTCAAAAAGGTGCAGCAGATTTCATACAACGGCAGACTGGCAAGAGAAAAACATCAAAAGATGCATTACATAACAGAACGCGCAGTGTTTGAACTGCGGCCCGAAGGCCTGACTCTGACTGAAGTGGCGCCTGGCATTGATTTAAAGACCCAGGTACTTGATTTGATGGAATTCGAGCCAATCATTGACCCGGAACTCAAAATCATGAATCCAAAACTGTTCCAGGACGACGGGCCCTTCGGACTAAGAGCTATCATTACCACAAAACATAAATAAAAATTTCAAGGAGGAATGCAAAATGAGGCTGAAAGACAAAGTAGCAATTGTTACAGGAGCAAGCCGGGGACTGGGCCGGGGTATTGCAAAAAAACTGGCCGAGGAAGGCGCATCCGTGGTTTTGGCTGATATGCTGCCCGCGGACCAGGCAGTAAGGGAAATCGAGGAGGCCGGCGGAACTGCCTGCAGTTATCAGGTAAATATCAGCAGCCAGGAAGAGGTCGCCGCCCTTGTGGCCTTTACAGTGGATAAATATGGCAAGCTGGATATCATGGTAAATAATGCAGGTATCAACAGAGACGGCATGCTGCACAAAATGCCCAAAGAAAATTGGGATACTGTCATAGCCGTGGATTTAACAGGTACATTTTACGGTACACAGGAAGCCATCAAATATATGCGCAACCAAAGTTATGGCAGAATCATAAATATTTCCTCCGGCAGCTGGCTGGGTAATATCGGTCAGGCCAATTACGCCGCTGCAAAGGCGGGTGTGGTGGGTCTAACCAAGACAGCTGCCCGCGAAAATGCCCGGAAGGGTATCACCTGCAATGTAATATGTCCCGGCTTCATCGAAACCGATATGACTTTGCAGCTCAAGGAAGTCAACGACGGCGCTGCATGGAACAGCATGATGCAGCGGATACCTATGGGATATGCAGGAAAACCCTCGGACGTTGGTAATATGATTGCCTTCCTTGCCTCCGATGAGGCGTCCTATATCACTTCTGAAGTAATCAATGTGGGCGGCGGAATGATTGTATAGCCAGTTACATATCTGATACCAATGTTTATGAAAAAGAGAGATGGAGGTTTACATGGATACATTAAAAGAAGTTGTAATCGTGAGTGGAGTTCGGCTTCCCGTAGGTAATTTCGGCGGAAGCCTGAAAGATATTTCTGTCATTGATATGGGCGCCATGGTGGTTGCCGAAGCCGTGAAGAGAGCCGGTATTGAACCTTCACAGGTAAATGAGGTGATTGTGGGCGAGGTCGGACAGGTTGCGCAGGATGGGTTTGTTGCGCGGGCCATCAGCCTGAAGGCGGGTATGCCCAAGGAGTGTACCGCTTATTCCGTAAACAGGCAATGCGGTTCCAGCCTGCAGGCAATTGCCGACGCCTGCATGGAGATTCAGACCGGGTTTGCCGATGTGGTGGTTGCTGCCGGTGCAGAAAACATTTCCCAGCTTCCGTATTATGTAAAAGATGCCCGCTGGGGCGCAAGAATGGGGCATAAGACCTTTGAGGATGGCGTCATTGATATACTGACATGGCCTCTTGACGGCAACCACAATGGTGTGACCGCAGAAAATGTTGCAGAAAAATATAATGTCACCCGGGAAGAACAGGATGCCTTTGCACTCCGCTCCCACCAGAGGGCCTGCGCCGCCATAGAAGCAGGTAAATTCAAAGATGAAATCCTTCCGGTAGAATTAAAGGACCGAAAAGGAAACATAACCATATTTGATACAGACGAAGGTCCGCGAAAGGGTCTTACAATTGAAAAACTGGCCAGACTCAAAGCTATCTTCAAACCGGGCGGCACAGTGACGGCAGCCAACTCATCCAGTCTCAATGACGGTGCGGCTGCAGTCGTAATCATGTCCAGAGAGAAGGCAGATGCTCTGGGTCTTAAGCCGCTCCTGAAGATTGAGGGATATACTGTGGCTGGTTTTGATGCAGAATTAATGGGATACGCCCCCAAATTCTCCAGCGAACAGCTGGCAGCTAAATTAGGACTGGACTTAAAGAGTATTGACATGTTTGAGATAAATGAGGCATTTGCCAGCCAGGCCTTCGCCGTATCCCGCGATTTGGGATTGGATGCGGAAAAGGTAAATATCTACGGCGGCGGCATCTCCATCGGTCATCCTCTGGGCGCCACAGGCTGCGTTCTTACGGTCAAAACCATGTATGAACTGATGCATAGCGGTAAAAAGGATGCCATGATAAGCATGTGTATCGGCGGAGGACAGGGAATCTCTATGTATTTCACCAAACTTTAATTTGATTCATACCACAGAAAGGAGCTTAGATGACAAAAGCACTAGAAGGGATACGGATACTTGATTTTACCCGTGCTTATTCAGGCCCCTATTGCACCATGCTGCTGGGAGATTTGGGAGCCGAGGTCATAAAGGTCGAAAGGGCAGGCAGCGGAGATGATACCAGAACCCTGTTTCCGGTCAAGGACGGGGAAAGCGGATATTTCGCCTATCTCAATAGGAGCAAGAAAAGCATTGCCCTGGACCTCAAATCAGAATCCGGCAGGAAAATAGCACTGGATATTGCCGCAAAATCAGATATCCTGATTGAAAATTTTTCTCCCGGAACCATGGGCAGGCTGGGGCTTGGTTATGAAGACATAAAGGCCGTTAATCCGGACATCATTTATGCTTCACTATCCGGCTTTGGCCAATATGGACCTTATAGCAAAAAACCGGCCTATGATGGTGTGATTTCCACCATGGCAGGGCTTGTCAGTCTGTCTGGTTTTCCGGAACAGCCGGTACGGCCGGGACCAGCCATAGCAGACAGCGCCACGGGAGTGCACTGTGCGCTGGCAGTTTTAGCTGCCTTATGCTGCAAACTCAGAGGAGGGCCCGGACAGTATGTGGATGTATCCATGATGGACACCATATTTTCCATGTTGGAGGGCTTCATTCCCATGGCGTCCATGCTGGGCATACTGCCGGAACGCTTTGGCAATGGAAATGCCAGTTCCGCACCATACAATATGTACCGGACAAAGGATGGTTTCGTGGCCATTGCAACGGCAAATGAATCTCTTTTCATGCGCCTGGTCAAGGTAATGCAGCGCGAAGACCTTGTGGATAACCCAAAATTCTGCCGGAATTATCTTCGTAAGCAGAACGTGGACGAGCTGGATGAAATCATCGGCACCTGGGCCGGACAATTTGATTCAGACACCCTGGTTTCCATGCTTGATGAAGCCAAGGTCCCTGCCGGGAAAATGAACACTGTATTCGATTTGCTTAAAGACCCTCAGATTAAGGCGCGCAACATGCTCATTGACCAGGAGATTCCCGGACTTGGCACATTTACATTCCCCGGAAATCCCCTCAAATTATCCCTGACACCGCCGGATACCAGCCAAAGAGCGCCCAGGCTCAATGAACATGCGGAACAGATATTGGCCGAATGCGGATATAACGAAGAAAGCATCAGCCAGTTAAAAGGCAGCGGGGTTATTTAGAACAGGCATATTTCAAGTTTTTTATTAAAACAAAAGAATAAACCAATGGAGAACGGCGTCATGGCCGTTCTCTTTTTTGGGATAATAATCTTCATTCTATTCTGTAATCTTCGCTGCATCTTCTTTAGGGGCCCCCCACCAGCACCTTCCATAACTTCCAGCAACCATCACTATCATTACATATTCATGTCCGTTATAATAAACCACGTAATGCAACACCGGATTTTCGGCCACAGACAAACACACATATCAAAAAGGAGAGATTCATTATTATGAAAAAACAGATTAAAGTTCTGGCTGTATTATCCACTGCCATGTTCATGGCAGCAGTAACCCCTAGCTTCGTTGGCACTGCTTCCACTGCTTACGCCAAAAGCGTTGGCTGGACAGAAGAAAACGGCAACTGGTATTACTATGATTCTTACGGCGAGGCAATCACCGACACCTGGAAGAAGAATGGCGATGACTGGTATTACCTGGATTCAGACGGAATCCGCGCCGCTGACAGGCAGATTGATGAGTATTACGTAGGAGAAGACGGAAAACGCGTGAGCATGAAGTGGGTTTCCGTGGAAAATGAAGATTTCTGGGATGAGGACGATGCTCCTGAATTCCTGTATTACTATTATGGAAGGGACGGCAAGGCCCTGACCTCCAGATGGGCTTCCATCAACGGAAGCTGGTATTACTTCAACGAGGACGGCATCATGCAGACCGGCTCCATCACAGTAGATGGATATAATTACTATCTCGGTGAGGACGGCAGCAGAAAGACCGGCTGGATTCTTCTGGCCGATGAAACCGATGACCCGGAATACGTTGAGTCATGGTACTACTTCGACAATACGGGCAAGCGTATTGAAAATGAAGTTGACAAAAAGATTGAAGGCCAGTACTACACCTTTGTGGACGGCCGCATGCAGACCGGCTGGTACAAACTTCCTGCCCAGGCAGCAGCAGAGTCCGGCGAAGCCCAGACAGCAACCCCTTCCGAGGCAGCTCCTGCAGCGGAGCAGACAGTAGCGGGCTACCAGTACTACGATGAGGATGGAAAGCGCGCTTCCGGATGGAGAACCATCGAAGGCGTGGAGGGCATCAGCGAGGAAGCTGAGCTTTACCGCTTCTATTTCAAGAACGGCAAGCCTTACCATGCAGAAAAAGGCCTTGAACTGTTCACCATTGAATCCAGAAAATATGCCTTTAACACAAAGGGCGAAATGCAGACCGGCAAGAAGGTGGTAAACCTGGAGGACGGCAACGTGGCTAACTTCTACTTTGACGAAGAAGGCGTCATGAAGACCGGCAAGCAGGTCATCTTTGACGAAGACTTAGGCGAGACACAGAACTGGTACTTCCACACCGACGGCTCCAGAAAGGGCCAGGGCTTCCACGGCATCAAGGACAATGTGCTGTATGTATACGGCCTGCGTCAGGAAGCCGATAAGGACCTGCGCTTTGCGCCTGTAGAGTTAAACGGCAACCAGTATCTTGTAAACAGCAACGGCGCAGTACAGAAGGCCACCTCTTCCTCCAAATCCAGCGCAATGCCTGAGCTTGGCAGCGGCTACAAGGATTTCAAGGACGAGAATGACAAAGTATGGACTGTAAATACCGAAGGTATCATCCAGTCCCAGAACGCCTCCCTGTAACAGACACACAATACAATCATAAAACCGCCCCATCATCCGTTCACTTAACCGGCGGTTCACGGCAGACTAACCAATTAGTCTGCCGTTTTTTTGTCCATTCTGACGAATTTACAAAAATCGCGGAAAAAAGTGGTATATTTTGCGATTTAAAACGTTATATATATTAATAAGTATTAATCAGGAGAGGACATTATGAGAGAACTTGCTGTTTTTTATTGCCCCAAATGCGGACACTATGCCTATTATCAGACATCCCGTCATCCCCAGTGCCCCAAATGCGGCACCCAGGAAGCCATGTACATGGTCAGGATGCATTATACGGAATTCATGCGCATGTCCTGCGATGAACGTGACGAATTCCTCTCCAGGGAAATCCTGAAGACCAATCCGTCTCTTATCACCCGTCTGACTGAACCCCACAAGCGCTATAACAGCCGGGAAATCATCGCAGAAATGAACAATGTAATTATGAACCTGGATACAGAAAATAAGATTCTCAGCGATACCGTGAAATGGATGCACGATACCATATGGGAACTGATGCATGAGAAACGGGAAGCTGCCCAGGGTAAGGCTGTTCAGGAAGAACCGGCGCAGAGTGGCGCTGCCCAGAGTGGGGCTGCCCAAAGGGAGGCCGCCCAAAGAGAGGCTGCCGCCGCCGATATATCACAGCCCGGCGCCGGAAAAACAGAGGGATAAATCTAACCGGATCCCAATCTGAAAAACATATAAATTTCCAACTTTATATATCTTTTGTGCAAATAGTGCGTTATAATAGTACATATAGAAGATGTTTTGTGCACAATTGTATTGTAAGGTTGGAAAGGAGTGGAACTATGAGCCATAAGATTATCACTATAGCCCGTCAGTTCGGCAGCGGAGGCCACGAAGTCGCCCAAAGGCTGTCAGACCAGCTGGGGATTCCTCTCTACGACCGGAATCTGGTGGAGATGGCCGCCGAAAGGATGGGACATTCTCCTGTAAGTATTGAAAAGGCAGATGAGTCCGCACTGTCCTCCTTCCTGGCCAGCTATCAGATTCCCAAGGAGCCCAATTCCGTGACCGGATACGGATTATCCCTGAATGACAGCACTTATGTTACCCAGACCATCATGATAGAGGCGCTGGCCCAGAAGGGTCCATGCATCATCGTAGGCCGCTGCGGCGATTATGTGCTGCGCAGCTATCCTGATTTGATTGACGTATTTATCTGCGCCGACATGGATGACCGGGTGCGCCGGATTATGGAACGCTACAGCTTTTCGGAGAGGGATGCTGTCAACGCCATCAAGTCCACGGACCGCCGCCGCAAAAACTATTATGAAAACTACACCAAACGCAAATGGGGCAGCATTGAATCCCATCAGATGCTCTTAAACATCAGCAAAATCGGCATGGACAGGACCGTACAAATCATCAAACGAATTTATGAAACTCCATAAATTTATTACCATTCAAAAGGCAGGCGCCTGAAGGTATTTCCTTTGGGCGTCTGCCTTGCTTTTAAATATTTATCTTTCCTCACCGTCCAATCCCTGTCTTGGAAATATACGCCTCATACTGCCTCAGGGCATTCTCCTTAAAAGGCGCGCTGACCGTAAACTCTGAACCGTCAAACAGGGTCACCATACGTACGCTGAAGGTTGCCACATATCGGAGATTTACGGCATAGGACTTATGCAGCCGTATGAAACCAGCCTGCTCCATATTAATTTTGGAAAACAAATTTTCTAAGGTGGAATAGCAATGATATGTATGGCCGGCAGTCACAATTTTCACCCGCCGGTTGTCACCTTCGAAATAGAGGATGTCTTTTAAGGGTATTCTGTATACTGTCCGGCTTGATTTGAATTCAAAGGTTCCGGCATCACCCTCTATCTTTTCACAAGCTTTATAAAATATATTCTGGAAATCCTCCGGCCTGATTGGCTTCTTTAAAAAATGAAAGGGCTGGAACTGGAACAAATCCAGCGCATATTCATCCCCGTAAGCCGACATATAGACAATCATGCTCGTATCATTGCCCAGCTCCTCCCGGATGAACCTGCCCAGTTCAATTCCGCTCCTGTCCTTCATCACAATGTCCAGAAAAATCAAATCATAATGCCGTTCCTGCAGTGCTTCCTCAAATTCCTTACCGGTGTTGAATATCTCCACCTCCAGCCTACGTCCCTCTTTCCATCGCCTGATATAGTCCTCCAGCTGGCTGCACACCTGAAAGTCATCGTCACATATTGCTATCTGTATCATGCACCTATCCCCGTACTGCAATTTTAATCCTTAATATTTTACACCCCCCTGCTGTTGTTTCTCATTACATGTTGAAAAAAGACGTTTACACGTTGAAATTTGTCGAAAAATCATCCTCCCAGGGTAATATCCTGGGCTGCATACCATTTAAGGGCATCTTCCACATGCTCCCTCTTAAAGTCCGGCCAGTATTCATCAACCACATAGAAATCCGAATACACGGACTGCACAGGCAGAAAGCCGGAAAGCCGCCTCCGTCCTCCCCACCGTATAATGAGGTCGATTCTGGAAACCTCAGCTGTCTTAAGCCCTGGCCCAATGGCTTTGTCCTTAAATCCCAAATCCCACTCCCAGCTGTAATTTACCAGGAAATTAATCTTCATCCCGCCTTTCCCAAAATCCTGTCTGGCGGTAAAGGGAAGCAGCTCACGGGGAAACATGGGGGATTTTGTATTTCCCAGCACCAGCAGGCTGGCATCTTCCTTTGCCAGCTCCTCCACCGCTGCCACACAGGCTCTGGTAAATGCCTGTCTCTGGACAGAGGGCCGCTTTGTATTATCCGCCGTAAACCCGTAAAAAGACATTTCCCCAATGCCCAGTTCCCGGCACATGCGGTACAGGGACATTCCGGGCGAAATTCCGTGTCCATATCCTTCTGATTTATCCATTCCCTGGCCTTTGGCCCATCTCCGGTTTCCGTCCGGAATGATTCCGATGTGTTTTGGCAGCCTCATACCATCTCCTCCGTTCTTGCTTGTATATGGAAAGTATGGTCGTAAATGGCAAATCTATACCGCGGCCCGGTACAGGCAATCAGTCTTCCATTATTTTCTTTGGCTTATCCGTAATCAGGTTATCCGCCCCGGCTCTTCTGCATTTGTCAACCGAGTAGGCATCATTGACCGTCCAGGCTATGACTTCTTTGCCCAGCGCATGGATGTAGCTCACGGTCTCGGGGTTTATGAGGTCAATGCTCAGCACAAAATTGTCGGCACTGGTAAATGCCTCGGGCTGTTCTATGGCCTTGGAGGAGATAAATCCAGTCTCCAGGCCCGGGTCCAGCTGCTTTACCGTCTGAAGGGATTGATAGTCAAAGGACGTAATCATACACTGGCCTGCCATGCCCTTTGCCTGAATCATCCCAACCAATACCGGAATAAAGTCCTGGGTCTGGTGGCCATTGACCTTCACCTCTATATTCAGCTTTATCTTATCCTTGCAGTAATCCAGCACTTCCTCCAGGGTTGGTATCCTGACATCCTTAAAAAACGGGCCCCAATGGCTGGCAGCATTAATACAACTCAGCTCCTCATAACTCAAATCCCATATCTTGTCTGCTTTTCCTGTCATGCGCATCAAGTCAGCGTCGTGAAAAATCACCAGCACCCCGTCCTTTGTCTGCGTCACATCCAGCTCAATCCAGTCCGCCCCGTTTTCCACGGCTGCTTTAAAAGCCGGCATGGTATTCTCCGGCGCCTGGGAGTTATCCCCTCTGTGGGCAGTGATTTCCACCTTGCTCATCCATCCGTCCCCTGACCGTTCCTTTGCCAGGCCCCGGACGGGTATCATGGATGCAATCACCGCAGCGCCCAAAAGGGCTGCTGTTATTTTTCTTTTATTTATTTTAACCATACTCCGTATCATATCAACGCTCCATATCATATCAATATCCCGGCCGCCCATCCTTTTCAGCGTCAAAAACAAGGCGCATCTGGCCGCCGTCAGCAGGACAGACAATTGATTTCATCTCCCGCACTGTAATCCGTTCCTCCCCCGTAAGCCTGCCGCACAGAAGGGGCGAGTCAGGGTCGTATATCCTGCGTCCGGCTTCCACCTGGGCCGGACTGAAATTCGCATAGCAGTACCTGCAGAAATGGGAGCAGGTATTGTAAGCGCCGATATCCACACTCCTGACGCAGCCGCATTCCTCTCTCTGGGTATGGTCCTTCTTTACATCCAGGGAACGGCCCAGCAGTCCGGCAATCAGTTGGTCATCAATACATTTGCCCTTACGGATATGGAACCCGGACAAATCCGCTGCCTCTGAACAGGTCCTGACGGTCATGCCATGCCTCTCTGCCTCCGGCCCCATGAAGGAGGCCAGGACCTGTATGTCCTCTCCCGTCATGGCATGGGCCTGAATCCGGTCCATCCTGCCCTTTATTTTCTGGTACATATCCAGGAAACTGATGACGCAGGTATCGGTGTAGCCTTCCAGGCAGCTGCACAGCCTGGAAAACCATTGGAAATGGTATTCCCTTGTATGGGACGGACTGAGAAGCACAGGGTCATATCTCCATATAACCCGCTCAGGCCCCAGCCTGGCGGACAGCTCCCGAAACGTCTTTACCAGTTCATTTTTATGGGGAAGGCCCGGTTCCACGTCCGTCCCATAGGGCGTCAGGGTAAACTGAAAATAATAGGGATATCCCATCCGGTCTAACAAAGACAGTTTTTCCATCATGGGACCCGGGTCCTTTGTCCAGAACACAAAGCAGTCCGCCGTATCCCGGTTCAGGAGAATCTTACTGACCTGCCTGGGATTCATGGGATTCCTTACATACAGGTACCCTTCCTCCAGCCGCCTGAAAAACCAGTCTGAGTAAAACGCAGGGATGTCTGTTCTCCTACTGGCGCTGATAATCATGGCTGGACCTCCCTTCTCTGGCTGACACGGCAATCTGTGTAGTATAATATAACATATGGGGTGGCAGGAAGCAATCTGTGAGAAGCCTAAAATCCTTACATTTACAGTAAGATATAATAAAATCCATCCAGAAAGGTAGGATTTCATCCCCCTGACTAAATGGATTTAACGGCTCTTGCCCCTATTATTTTATCTCACCGCTCTGCTCCCTGGCCCAGTGGTCCACGATAATACTTGGCGCATACACAAACATCATATGCAATTCCCCTTCTCCGGTATTATACAGAGAGTGTTTTAGATTACTTGGAATAAAGATACAATCGCCTTCCTTTACCTGCTGCTTCTCCCCGTCTACCTCCATCTCTCCATGGCCCTTCAGAATCGTATAAGACTCCACTGTCTCATGGTCATGCTCCGGTATCCCGCCGCCTTTATACACCACCACATAGCCCTGGCAGAATTTCCCGCCTTCCATGGCTCCATTCTGGCCCAGGATGACCCGGGTACGCCGGCCGGCCGGAAATTCCGTCCCTTCTATATCCCATATGTTCACTTTTTCCATTTCATTCCTCCAGACTGCCTAGGAAATCAGATTCTTCACAGACTCCCGTTCAATGAGCCTGCCTTTAAAATAGGTCTGGCTCTTATGGGCGCAGGTCTGCGTCTTTATCTGCTCCATCAGCTGTTCAAATATGATTCCTGCCGTATCTGCCAGGGAATGGCGCAGCGTGGTCAGCGGAGGGTCCAGGTATTTTACCTGGGGAATATCATCAAATCCAACTACGGATATATCATCCGGTATCTTTAGTCCGCTTTTGGTGATGCCTCTGTATACGCCGTAAGCCATAAAATCATTGAACATGAATATGCCTGTGGGCCTTTCCTCCTGGCGCATTAATTCCAGGGTTTTATAATAGGCATCGTCCTCGGATTCCACATCGCGGACAATATATTTCTCGTAGTCCTCTATCCCGCATTCCCCAAGAGCCTTCAGGGCCCCTGCCAGACGCTCCCTGTTATACTGACGGTCCTTGTCGTTAATATACAGGGCAATCTTCCTGTGTCCATTGCCGGTCAGGCACCTCACCGCCTGGCAGGCCGCATCTTCATTGTCAATATTAATACAGGGGGCATCCACATCAAAGGTACGGTTTACAATCACCATGGGAATCTCCCCTATGTATGGCTTCACATGTTCCACATCCTCTGTGGATGCAATATACAGTATGCCGTCTACAAACAGGTATTTAAGGGTTTTAAAGTACTCCTTCTCCTTTTTCACATCTCCCAGTGCATCACATAAAATCAGGGAATAACCTGCCTTTGTAGCGCATGCCTCCATATATTTTACTACCTCCGGATAATATGGGTTCATGATATCCGGTATGATGAGGCCAATCAGCTTGCTTCCGCCTTTTTTCAGGCTCCTGGCCGCCAGATTGGGCTTATAGTTCAAATCACTGACAGCCTTCATCACTTTCTCTTTTGTCTCTGGCTCTACAAATGCCACGCCTGACAGCGCTCTGGATACTGTGCTGGGAGAAACCCCTGCATATTTTGCAACATCACGAATTCCTACCATTGGTATTCTCCTTTAACCGCCTTTTACCTTATAATACCATCTTCACGGTAATCTTTCCAGACATTTTCAAACCAGATTTCCTCGTCGGGAAGGGGTCTTACAGGCCTCCAGGATACATGGCAGACCTTCCTTCCTGCATCATAATAAATCTCCTGGAGCACGGATGCATCCGTCTCCTCTGTCCTGTTCCTGAACCGTTCATCCAAATGGGGGTTAGGTATCTGCCCCTCCGGATTATATACCAGACAGGACCCTCTGCTGACGCCGACCCTGGCGTCATAATCCTTCATGGCCTCCAGGTAAACAAACTGGCTTATCAGAAGATGCTTCAGTTTATACAACTCCTTAAGCGCTTCCGGTCCCTTAATACGGACCTTGCGCTCCAGCTGTTCCCTCTGCCTCCGGTTTTCCTCAAGAGCTGTTCCTATCCCTTCCCCTGAGCGGATACACGCCCCGTATTTGGTCATCCTGATTCCCAGCAGCCTGAGCTGTCCTGCCACATCCGTCAGGCAGTCCTGTGTGCTCTGCAGGGCGAGTTCTCCAAAGGCCGTCTCCTCCTCCACCTCCTTCATGTGGGCGCTGAGGAACTGCTCCCTTTGGCAGGGTTCCCCCATGTAACGCTTCACAATATACTGGCTGGCCCGTATGGCGCCTACCTGACCTGCATTCAGTGCACTCCCCCCCGGACGGTATATGCCGTGGGAACCATTTACCTCACCGACGGTGAAGAGGTGCCGGATATTGCTCTCCCACCACTGGTTTCCTCCGATTCCGCCGTTGTTATGCTGCGCGCACACTGCAATCTCCAGATACTCCCCGGACAAATCAATATGATGGCTGCTGTAAACTTCAATGGCCGACGGATTCATATGCTTCAGCCGTTTATAAGGCGTATCCAGAAGAGCTTTGGAATTCTCAAGATACTCCCTGGCCTCCCCGGCCAGATACCGGAACGTAACATGTCCGTCTTCCATCAATGCAGACGGATTATGCATAAAATCCAGGTAAACCCGTCTTCCCTTCAGCACAGTCTCCTGATAAACAAGCAGGTCAATGAGAGAGGACCCCTGGGCTTCAACCTTTCTGGGGTCAAAGGGCCATTGATATCCTTTTAAGAAAACTGCCGTCAAAAGCTGTCTGGGCGTATCAAAATAATCATTCAGGAATTCCCTCTCATTGCCGCCGTCCTGGTCGGCAGACAGATAACGGGGCAGGCATTGCTGGAAGGTTCCCGACAAATTCCATCTGTGCTTTACAGATGCAATTCCAAACTGGGACTCAGTCAGATTCTTTGCGGCAGCTCCTGCCTCCAGCAATATTCCCATCCCGCCGGTCTGACTGACCGGATATACACTGGCCTGATACATCCCTGCTTCCCCGCCCGTGGCCCATATGACGTTAACGGCTGAAAACACGGCATACCGTTCATCGGGTGAAGCGGCCTTCCGTTTATTCAGGGCAATGATGCCCGCCGCCCTCTTTACGCCGTCCTCTTCTTCCGTGAGCAGGCGTACTGCCTGATAGCCGTCAAAGAACGGGATTCCCCGTTCCTCTGCCTGGCGTTCCAGGCATTCGGTCATGTATTTGGATGTCAGCGGGCCTGCGGAAATCCCCCTTTTTAACGGGTCGTGGTCCGTCTTATACCCCACGTATTCCCCGCTCCTGTTAAAAGGAAAAGGCACGCCGATATCCACCAAATGGTAAAATGCCCGGAGAGAGCCGGCTGCCTCAGCCATGGCAATATCTCCATCCACACATCCCCCCTCAAACAGGGTCTCCGCCATTTTCCGGATGCTGTCCGGTTCACTGCCGCACTGGGTCAGTTTATAGTAGGTCTGTTTGTCTGAACCCGTATTCCTGGACGTCCCCATATACCGTCCTTCTGTAATCAGGGCAATGTTTTTCTGCCCCAGCTTATGAAGGGTTACGGCTGCATTAAGACCTGCTGCCCCGGTTCCGACTATGATTGTATTGTATTGGTAAAAAGGTATCCTGTTAATATCCATATGCTGAAACCACATCCTATAAACGCCGGATGTGGAACCCTCCATCCACATCTATGTAATTGCCTGTCGTGTAACAGAAATCGTCGGAGCAGAACGCCCTGACCGCCTTTGCCACATCCTCAGGAGTTCCCCATCTCGCGATGGGGAACATCCCCTGACTGATAAGTTCTGTATACTTTTCTTCCACCTGGCTGGTCATATCGGTGCGGATGACTCCGGGCCTTATTTCATATACAAAAATCCCCTCCGGGGCCAGCCGGTCCGCATACAGCTGGGTGAGCATGGAAATGCCTGCTTTGGAAACACAGTACTCCCCCCTGTTGACAGAGGACACCCGGGAGGAACAGGATGAAATGTTGACAATGGTCCCCCGCTTGCCGCCATACAAAGGCTGTCTCATCATCTGCAGCGCCGCAGCCTGCGTCATGAACATATTTCCTTTTGTATTGGTTTCCATCACATAGTCAAAGCTCTCCTCTGTCATCTCCAGCAAATCAGCCCTTACCTTTGGCGCCACTCCCGCATTGTTGACCAGCACATGGATTTCCCCAAAGCGCTCTGCAGTTTCCCGGACAACACGGATTCTGTCTTCAGACCTTCCTATGTCCCCGGCAAACCAGGCATAGGAGACGCCTGCATCACGTAGCAGCCTGGTGCTTTCCGGATAGCAGGACTCATGGCGGGTAGCCATAACAGCAACCTGATACCCATTTACTCCCAGCTCCCGTGCAATAGCCAAACCAATTCCCCTGCTTCCTCCTGTAACAAGTGCTGTCTTCATCTCCATCCACCTCCTATTTCATAATCAGTTCAGGCAGCGTCATGGTAAGCGCCGGAATAAAGGTCACAAGCAGCAGCGTAATGAGCATGGGAATATATAAGGGCAGCATTGCCTTTGAAACCTTCTCAATCTTCATATTGCCAATGGCGCATCCTGTGAACAGCGCCGTGCCTACGGGCGGCGTACACAATCCGATACCCAGGTTCAGCATCATCATGACGCCAAACTGGATGGGACTCATGCCAAACTTTGTCACAACAGGCAGCAGAATTGGAGCCATGATGAGTACAAGGGGAGCCAAATCCATGACGCAGCCCAGCAAAAGCAGAATCAGGTTTATAAGAAGCAGTACAATAATCTTATTATCGCTGATTCCAAGGAGCAGGTTTGTGGCCAGGGTCGGCACGTTCAGATACGCCATTACCCAGCCAAAAGCGCCGGCTGCAGCTATGAGGGCGTACACCATGGACAAGGTCTTAATGGTATTTCCCAGCACCACGGGAATATCCCTTACATGCAGTTCCCGGTATATAAAAAATCCCACAAATAAACAGTAGATGCAGGCAACAGCCGCTGATTCCGTTGCCGTGAAAAAGCCGGCTGATACACCGCCGATGATAATGACCATGGCAAGCATGGCGAAAAATGTATCCTTTGTAACCCTGAGGGCTTCTTTAAAAGGCAGCTTTTTCCCTTTGGGGTAATGCTTTTTCTTGGAAATGATGTAGCACATTACCATGATGAAAACGCCCAGCATAATACCAGGAATATAACCTGCGCAGAACAGGCTGCCCACGGATACGCCTCCTGCCACCATGGAGTACAGCACCATATTGTGACTGGGAGGAATGATAAGGCCCTGACAGGAGCTGGCCACCGTAACAGCAATGGAAAAGTCCTTTTCATATCCGGCCTCCTCCATCATGGGAATTTCCAGGGCTCCCAGGGACGACACATCCGCAATGGCAGAACCGGATATGCCGCCAAACAGCATGGAGGCCAGTACATTTACATGGGCAAGCCCTCCGGTTATCTGTCCCACGCACACATTTGCAAAGGCCAGCAGGCGGCTGGATATACCGCCTGCAGCCATGATTTCCCCCATAAGAATAAAAAAGGGAATTGCCAGCAGTGAAAATGAGTTGAGCTGTTTGGACATCTGCTGCACCAGGGTCATAACAGGCACCTGGATATACAGCATGGTGAAGGCTGTGGATATAATCATTGAAAAGGTAATCGGGCATTTAATCATGATAAGCAGCACAAAAGTTATGAGAAGGATTGCGATTGCCATATTGGGGTTCATTCTTTTTCCTCCTCCTCTCTGTCAAACTTACCGGCGTCACCGGTTTTCTTGTATTTCTTCAAGCCCATCATGTCCAGGACCGTAAAATAGATAATGGCAATGCCGCTGACCGGTATCATGAGATACATCAGCGATGAGGGCCATTTGGTTACCGGAAGCCTTGAGTCCATGGTGGACAGCACCATCCTGACCCCATAAACAGTAAAAAAAGTACCTACCAGCAGTGTTATAATCCGGTTCACCACATCAATCACTTTCCTGGCCCCGGCCGGGAATTTATCATAAAACAATTCCACGCCAATATGCAGATTCTTTTCCGCGCCAATGGCAATACCCAGAAACGCCATCCAAATCGTAAGCAGCAGCGCCACCTCCTGGTTCCAGCGGATATTGGTGCGCAGTATATTCCTGCAGAATACCTGGGCGCATATAATTACGATTACAACTGCCAGGACCCATCTTGCATAGCCATATATAACCTTATAAAACAGATTGAAAATATCAATCAGTACCTTCTTAATTCCTTTCAGCATCTTCAGTCTCCTATATGCCAGTCCCTTACTTTCCCGCTTCTACAATCTGGTCAATGATATCCTTATAGGCACCGCCTTCATATGAATACCAGATTGGCTCGCAGGCGTCCTGGAACGCTTTTAATTCATCTGCTGTCAATTCAGTAATTGTGACATTCTGCTCCAATAATTTCTGCTTGGACTCTTCCTCAGCCTGTGCCCACAGTTCCTTCTGATACTCCCATGACTCCAGAGCCGTATCATCTATAATCTTCAGGTCTTCCGCACTCAGCTTTTCCCGTGACTTCTCACCCATGACCAGGATATCGGCCGACCTGGTATGATGGTCTTCCACAAAGTAAGGCGCCACTTCGTAGTGGGACTGGTCCAGATAGTTGACAATGGAATTTTCAGCCGCATCCACCACTCCGGTCTGGAGTGCGGAATATACCTCGGAATACGCGGTTGCCACTGACTGGCCTCCCAGAGCCTCCACCATGGACATCATGAGTTCTGACTGCTGCACTCTTACCAGCATTCCCTTCATGTCCTCAGGAGAGTGAATTTCCTTTTTGGTGTTATAGAAGCATCTGGTCCCTCCGTCATAGTAGGTAAGACCGTAAAGCTTCTTTTCCTTCATCTTATCCCCGCGCAGGATTCCCATACCGATATCCCCGCCATGCACCTTCCAGAAGTGCTCTGTATCTTTGTAAATATAAGGCATCATTAAAGCATTGTAATCATCCACGAAATTGGTCATGGTGGAGAGGTCGGCCTTTACAATATCCATGCCGCCGTACTGGAGCTGCTCCAGGCAGGAGATGGCATCTCCCAGCGTTCCGTTGTTATACACCTCAATGTTGACCCTTCCGTCCGTGCGCTCCCGTACCTGGTCCGCAAACCATTCCACTGCAATGGTGGTACAGTTACCGTCCGGCTGGTTATTGGAGAGCTTTAGGGTTACTGTGTCTGCGGACGGGGCTGCCTTGGTTTCTTCCTTCTTCTCTTCCTGTGCGGCTGTATCCGTTTCTTCCTTTGCCTCTGTCTTTGCCTCTGACTGCGCCTCTGAGCCGGAGGATGGGGTTACTGTGGTTGCCGCGTTTCCTCCTCCGCATGCTGTCAGTGTCATCACAAGACCCAGTGCCATCATAATGCTTCGTTTCTTCATTGTCTTCTTCTCCTTTTATTCCTGCGCGTGATGCGCATAATTAACATGTTATCTGGCGGAATACCCGCCGTCCACCGGAATCATGACTCCGGTTATATAATCCGATGCCCCTGAGGCAAGGAATACCGCCACGCCCTCAAAGTCATCCGGATTCCCCCAGCGCCCCGCCGGGATTCTCTGGTCCATGGGCTGGCGACGTTTTGAATCACTCCATATTGCCTTTGTCAGCTCTGTGGCTATGTAGCCCGGCGCGATGGCATTGACACAAATCCCATAAGGTGCAAACTCATTGGACAATGCCCTGGTCATACCCATGACGCCGTGTTTGGAACAGGTATAACCGCTGACCTCAACCCCTCCGAAGGTGGTAAAAAGGGAGGCGGTATTGATGATTTTTCCCTTTATGCCTTTATCCCGGAAATGGACGGCCGCCTTTTGGGACAGCCGGTACGGCGCTTTCAGGTTTACGGCAATCACCTTGTCAAACATCTCCTCCGGATATTCAAACGCATTCCTCCGAAACTGCATGCCTGCGTTATTACACAGGATATCCACCTGTCCGGCCTCCTCCAGAAGGCGCGCCCACACCTCATCCACATCTGCGGAATCCGACAAATCCACATGGTAACACCGGCACTGGCGCCCCAGATTTTCAACCATCTTTCCGGTATCTTCCAAATCCCCAATATCCAACGCAATAATATCTGCTCCTGCCCTGGCAAGGCCGGCTGCCAGTCCTTTGCCGATACCTGTTGCACAGCCTGTAATCACTGCTTTTTTCCCTGCCAGAGAAAACAATGAACTCATATAAAATATTAACCTCCCCTCCCATGAAAACGGTTTCTTGTGCTCTTATGTACATATTAACTCATGAAAACGGTTTCGTCAAGAGTGAATTGTATGTTTTTATTGAATTTATTTTAATATAATACCGGACATAAAAATGCCGCCGGCCATTTAACTGGCTGGCGGCAAAAAACATATCACTCTCAATTTTCCCCTATACACCTATATGGATTCCAGCTTCCGAATCTGGTCCACCTTAACCTGGGACGCGCACCCCGGCACAAACTCTGAATCCAGAAATATCTTTAAAAGCCTTTCAATCACTTTTGTCCCCTGGGTGAAAGCACCGAAACATGCAATATTGGCATCATTGCTCTTGCGCGCACGCTCTGCCGAATAGCAGTCTGTTATCAATGCTGCAATCACCCCCTTCACTTTATTTGCAGCCACAGACATTCCCAGTCCCGTACCGCAAATCAAGACGCCTCTGTCGCAGGCTCCGCTTACAACGGCCCTGCCAACTTTATATGCCGTATTGGCATATATGGGGTCCGAACTTCCCATATCCACAACTGCATATCCCCATTGTTCCAGCACAGCTGTTATATCACGCTTACATGCCTCTGCATTGGGGTCGCAGCCCACTGCAATACGATACAAACCTCACACCTCCCGCCGGTATGTACTATTTATTCATATCCGATGACATCATGGTATTTTGAAGCATAGTTTCATAGTCCAAAGGACCCCTTGCTATGATTCCCAGATAAAAGGTTTCAATGATAGCCAGCTCCGCCGCCCTTTTGGTCACACTGTCCCGGCCTATGGTCATATCCACAACCGAGGTAAAAAGATTGATGTCAGAACATTTTATCAGCGGCGCTTTTCCTGTCTGTGTAATGGAAATGGTGGTGGCGCCCTTTTCATGGGCCAGCTTGGTTGCCTTTACCACATTCATGGAACGCCCGCTGCTGGAAATGGCTATGACCACATCGTCCTGCGTCAGACGCATGGCTGTTTCATATTGAAAAATCACATCTGTATAAACATAGGTGGGAATACCTACACGGTTAAATTTAAAACTTGCCAGAAAGCAGATTGACTGCGAGTCACCGGTTGCAAAGAAATACACTGCCTTTGCATGAATGATTGCTTCCAGGGCGCGGTCATAATCATCTGAGAAAAAAGTACGGGTATTGCTCAAGGACCGGTTAATTCCCTCCACCACTTTATCAAAGATACTAACCAGGGTGTCGTTGGCAGTAACAGGCTTAGGACTCTTCACCTCTTCCACCTCTATCTCAGCTTTTGCAAAATCCTGCTTCAGCTGGACAAAGGAATTATAGCCCATTCTCTTGCAGAACCTGCATATGGTGGCCTCGCTGGCTTTTGATTCCTCAGAAAGCATTGCGATTGTCATATCAGAAACCTGCTCCAGATGGGACAGCATATACTTTGCCACAATTTTTTCTGCCCTTGGCAATGACGGAATCAAAAACTGCAGCTTTACTTTTATCTCATTCATTGTACCACACCATCCAACTTTATTTTTTAAGACAGCCCAGCCAGCTTATGCATGTCTTCTTTTATAGCATAATACAAATGCTTATAAATTTCAAAATAATCATTATAAAAAATAGTATTTTTCTTTGCCGGGCTTATCATCTCTCCCTGTATCCCCCATTTTTCCAGGTCTGTAAAACTGCTGCAGATTCCCGCTGAATAGGCGGCCAGGAAGGCGTCCCCATACGGGGCCTCCACCCCTTTTTCCATCCGTTCCATTGTCTTGCCCGTGATATCCGAGAGAATCCGGCTCCAAAGCAGGGATTCGCTTCCTCCTCCCACCAGCTTGCAGCACTGGTTTTCCCCTATATCGCCCTCAAAGCATTCTATGATATGGCGCATACCGTAACCCACTGATTCCAGTATTGCCCTGTATACATGGGCGCCGCTGTGCTTCAGGCTCAATCCCAGCATGGCCCCTCTTGCCTCCGAATCCCATATAGGGCATCGTTCCCCCATAAAGTAGGGCAGAAGCAGCAGTCCCTCGCAGCCAGGCGGAATCTTTTTTGCTGCCTTTTCCAATTGTTCAAAGGGAATCCGCTCCGATGCCCCTGCATCCCATATACCAGGCGCAAACTGTTCCGAAAACCACCTTGTGAGGGCGCCTGCCGTGGACATGCCCCCGTAGGTATACCGCACGCCCTGTTCCCCTGTCACGTAAGGCATTGTGATATACATTGGCTCCAGCGGCTTATTTTTATGGAGCACGCCCCAGTTCAGGCTGGTTGCCAGCACAGCCACGCTTTGACCCGGACCAGTCACACCGGCTGCCAGGGTGGAAGAAAGACAGTCAACGCATCCGGCGCAGACCGGTATTCCCGAAATTAATCCCAACTCCTCTGCCGCTGCTTTTGAAAGGGTTCCCGCTGTCTCATAGGGCTGCAAAAGCGTTTGGGGCATTTTACACAGAGGGATATCAAGCATCATGCCCATCTCCTCCGACCATGCGCCGCGCTCCATATCGTATAATCCGCCCAGGTTTCCGGCAGCTGTTACATCCATGACTATCTGTCCTGTCAATTTATACACCACATACTGGTTTGGAGGCAGAAAAAGCTCTGTCTGTTTCCAGGATTCCGGCTCATTCTCCTTCATCCACAGAAGCTTGGTATAGCCGAAATAGGAATCCACGCCATTCTCAGTGACCTCAAACAGCCTGGACACATCTATTTCCCGGTTCAGTCTCTTACAGACCTCCGTGCTCCTGCGGTCCATCCATATGATGCAAGGACGGACCGCCTCCATATGTCTGTCCAGCGGCACCCCGCTTCCCCCATACAGGCCGCTTATGCAGACCGCCGCCACCTGTGCAGGCTCTATCTTCCCTTTCTCCACAGCGTTATGTATAGAACGCTTCACAGCATCCAGCCAGACGTCCGGATACTGCTCTGCCCAGGAAGGATTGGGCTCCAATACCCCGTATTGCTGCACATCCGAGGAGATAATCCTTCCATCCTGAGCCGTTATCACTGTTTTTGTGCTGGAGGTACCAATATCAGTACCAATTAAGAACATAGCCAACCTCCTGTTCTCCGTCATACAGACGTCATTACTGCTTCAATTTCCCCACGGACCGGAGCTATATCCATCAGCCCCTTTCTCTGCACGCATATGGAGCCGGCCGCACACCCGAACCGCAGGGCGGTTTTCCATTCCATTCCCTCAATCAGCGCTGCAATCAATGCTCCGCCAAAGGTATCGCCTGCGCCTGTGGGGTCTGTCTCCTCCGCTGCAAAACCAGGTTCATAGACACATTCTGTACCATCAAAGCCATAGGCCCCATCCCTGCCCGCCTTCAGGGCCACCTGTTTTCCTTTGCGGGCCGCCGCCGCACAGGCCTCCAAGTCGTCTTTTCCCGCCTCAAACAGAACAGCCTCCCCCATACTGGGAAGAAACAGATTGCATCTGTCATAGACTTTTCTGCAGCGTTTCCGGAACAGTGCTGCGTCAATCATCTCATTCCGGTAATTGGGGTCGAAGCTCACCAATACATCTTCACTGATTTCTTCCATAACCATGTCGTGGAGACGCGCAATGGATTCACTGACTGAAAGAGCAAAACCTGATACATGTATCCATTTCACCTGCTTTAATAAATCCTTATCAAAATCAGCCGGCCCCAGCTGTGCTGCCGCTGACTCAGACAGGTTAAACACAAAACTCCTGCTGCCGTCGCTGAACTTTGCCAGCAGGGACATTGCCGTTGTATATCCATGAACCCTGCGGATATGGGAATAGTCAACCCCGCTCTTTTCCATCTGCCTGAAAAAACAGTTTGACAGCGGGTCATTTCCCACCACGCCCACATAGCATCCCCTGTGGCCCAGGACAACACACTGGTTCAGGCAGATGCCAGGGTCCCCTGCCGGATACGGCCCTTCAAATTCCCCTACCTGCTCAAAAGGACAATCCAGCTCCTTTCTCATTATCTCCACCATAGGGATTCCAAAAGTCACTATATCGTACTTCATATCCATCCTCCACAGCCTAAACGCCCAATGCCTTTTTAGCCGCCGCAGCAAAATCCTGTGCCGTAAGGCGGTATTCCTTCAGCATTTCTTCATACGGGGACACCGTGTGGGGATATTCATCCGGCAGCCCCAGCTTTACCAGTCTGCATCCATATCCCCGGGCCGCCAGAATATTAGCCACCACGCTGCCCAGGCCATTGACCACGCTGTGCTCCTCCACTGTCACAATCACCCTGGATTCCTTAGCCATATCCGTAACCACCTTCTCATCCACAGGCTTAATACAGAACATATCCGCCGCCCCTGCCGAGATTCCCTCCTGTTCCAGTATATCCCGCGCTTTCAGAACCTCTGACAGCAGAGGACCCGACACAATGAAATTTACATCCGAGCCGCGCCCGTGGACCACTGCGCTTCCCGTCTCAAACGGCTCCCTGTCCTCATAAACCCCGTCAGGGACTCCGCCATTCATTCTGAGATAAACCGGTCCGCTCATTTCAATGGCCCTTTCCAGCAGGCTGATCATCGCCACATTGTCCGCCGGGCAGAACACGGTCATGCCTGGCAGCGATGACATGACCGCCACATCCTCCCAGCCAAAATGGGTCACTCCCTGGGTGCCCATACCCACTCCGCCTTCACTGCCCACAATGACCACATCCAGTTCACTGTAAGCCACATCCAGGCGCACCTGCTCAAAACACCGTTCCGAGGCAAAGGGGGCAAAGGCAAATGTCACAGGCTTTTTCCCGCCTCTGGCCAGACCGGCTGCCACTCCGGTCATGTTCTGCTCTGCAATTCCGCAGTCCACAAACTGGTCCGGGCACCGGTCGAATCCGTCGCACCTGCACGCCCTTCCCGAATCTGCAACAACCAGAACAACGTCCTCATTTTTTTCCGCCAGTTCCTTGATGGCCTTTCCGAACATAGGCCTGAACTTGATGTTCCAATTATCAATCTCAGATAAATTTACCCTATTCATGTGATTCCTCCTAAGCCAGTTCCTGTAATGCCAGTTCCAAATCCTCTTTTCCCACCTTGGCATGGTGCCAGTCGTTGTTGCTGCAGGATTTGGTAAATCCTGCCCCTTTGATGGTTCTGGCCACAATACAGGTAGGTTTATCCCTGCATAACCGTTCCTTGGACATTGCCTCCTTAAGCTGCGCCACATCATTGCCGTCAACCTCAGTTACATTCCATCCAAAGGCTTCCCACTTATCCTTAACAGGCTCCAGGTTCATCAGTTCCCTTGTGGTCCCTCCATACTGGAACCCGTTTACATCAATAATTGCCGTCAGGTTTCCCAACCTGTATTTTGCCGCGAACATAACGGCCTCCCAGATACTTCCTTCCTCCATTTCCCCATCGCCTATCAGGGTATAGACATCATAGCTGTTCCCCCTGGTTTTGGCCGCCAATGCCATTCCGCATGCAACCGAAAGCCCATGGCCCAGGGAACCCGACGGGTGCTCCACGCCGCCCAGGTTTTTTCCGCTGGGATGACCCGCCAGCTTTGTCCTGGTCTGGTTAAATGTATTCCCTTCCTCCCGGGATATCATCCCCGTAAGTATGAGCGGCACATAGAGCCCCAGCACGCCGTGCCCCTTGCTCAGCAGAAACCGGTCCCTGTCCTCCCAGTCCGGTTCATCCGCCCGGTACTTCATCACGTCAAAATACAATACCGTCATAATATCCATGATAGACAAAGCCGGTCCCACATGGGCGCCCTCTGTTCCTGCTATATATGACATTTCCATGCAGAGCCTGCGCATCTCCCTTGCTTTTTCCTTTAATTCTTCCACTCTCAATCCATTCCCCTGCCTTTCTATCTGCTGCGCAGTCTCTTTTTCAAAGAGTTGTTCTTTCTCATGTAATCCAATAAGACTGCCGCCAGTATAACGATTCCCTTTGCCACGTACTGCCAGAAGGAGGCCACGTTCAGCATATTCAGCCCGTTATTTAAGACACCAATGATAATGGCCCCAATCAACGTCCCTCCAATGGTTCCCACACCGCCTGCAAAACTGGCGCCGCCCAGCACCACGGCTGCAATCGCATCGCATTCATAGCCTTCGCCCGTGGCCGGTACGCCCGCCGACAGCCTGGCCCCCAGCACGATACCGGCCAGGCCCGCCAGGACTGCCGATAATATGTACACCATGATTTCCACCCTGGACACCCTGATTCCTGCAAATTTAGCCGCCATCCGGTTGCCTCCAAGGGCATATATTCTCCGTCCGAATTTTGTCTTGTTCAGCAGAATATAGCATATGACCATGACTATCAGCATGTAGAAAACAGGATATGCAATGGGGCCCAGATAGGAGGTCCCAATCCTGCAGAACTGTTCGTTGGTCACCCTGATGGGGCAGCCATTTCCCAGAAGCATGGCAGCCCCGCGTATGATGGTCTGCGTGGACAGCGTCACCACAAAAGGAGCAATGTTGGTGGCAGTAACAATGGTTCCGTTAAAGGCACCAATCAATATGCACAGGACCATGGCGGCCAGAACAGCCGTTGCTGCGGACCAGCCCCAGTTAGCCATGGAGTAGGCTACAAACACTCCCGAAAACGCAACCACCGGCCCCACGCTCAAATCAATTCCGCCAATCAGGATTACAAAGGTCATTCCAAAGGCAAGAAACGCATTGGTTGATATCTGTCTTAAAATATTTAAAAGGTTGGAACCTGTCAGGAAATTATCCGACATAGTGGAAGTAATGGCCATAATAACCGCCAACCCCACAATAATGCCTATATTCCTCCTCAGATAATCCTTTACCGGAATAAATAACGCATTTGTCCCTACATCCCCACTAGCCTTCTGATTCATTACGCATTTCCTCCTCCCAGGCAATAATTCATGATATTTTCTTGTGCAAACTCAGCCCTGTCATTCAGGACACCGGCTATCCTGCGGTTCTTCATGACAATAATCCGGTCGCTGGTATTAATGACCTCCGGCAGCTCTGACGATATCAGCATAATGGCGACCCCCTGTTTTGCCAGTTCGTCAATAATGGAATAAATCTCTGTCTTAGCACCGATATCAATCCCCTTTGTGGGTTCGTCAAGAATCAGTATCTTAGGATTTGTGGCCAGCCATCTGGCGATGATGGCCTTTTGCTGGTTGCCTCCGCTCAGGTTACCGATGTGCTGCTGGGGCGATGATGCCTTGACCCTTAACGCATCCATGTACTGCCCTATGATTCCCTTTTCTCTCTTCCTGTTCACCCTGATGAGCCTGATAAATGCATCCAGCACTGCAAGGGATATGTTATACCCCACCCCCATCTGCGGAATGATTCCCTGCTCCTTGCGGTTTTCCGGCACCATGGCGATTCCCATGCCGATTGCCTGAGCCGGATTCCTTATTTCCAGCCTTTTTCCCTCAAATATGATTTCTCCCTTTTCAGGCTGCAGCAAACCGAATAAGGCCGACGCCATCTCTGTCCTGCCCGCCCCTATCAGGCCGGTGACCCCCAAAACCTCCCCTTTCTTCAGTTCGAAGCTCACATCATCTATATAGCCTTCTTTATAAAGATTCTTTACGGTAAGTATCACTTCGTTTCCGGGCGTATGGGTTAATGTATAATAGTTTTTTATCTCCCTGCCCACCATGTCAAAAACCATCTGGTCCCTGGTAACTTCATGGATATCCTTTGTAACAATGGATTGGCCGTCACGGAACACCGTTATTCTGTCGCATATTTCCACCACTTCCTCCAGCTTATGGGATACAAACAAGGTGGAGATTCCCTTTACTTTCAGGTTATGGATTATCCTGTACAGTATTTTTACTTCTTTATCGCTTAAGGACGAGGTGGGCTCATCCATTATAATCAACTTTGAATTGCGGGAAAATGCTTTCGCAATCTCCACCATCTGCTGCACTGCTATATCCAGTTTATACACTTCCTCATCCAGAGGAAGGTCCAAATCCAGCATGGAGATAATCTCCCCTGCCTTCTCCCTGGTCTTTGCCGCGGAATAAGCCTCCCCTTTTCCAACCTCAAATCCCAGCATGATATTCTCGTAAACCTTCATATGGGGAACAAGGCAAAGCTCCTGATAAATGACGCTGATTCCTCTCTGCAGCGCCTGGCTGATGCTTTCATTTCTGTACTCCTGGCCCATGAAGGAAATGGTTCCCTCATCCGGCGCATATACCCCTGCCAGAACCTTTATAATGGTACTTTTCCCGGCCCCATTCTCTCCGATGAGCCCGTGTACTTCCCCCTGCCTTATAGTCAGATTCACACAGTCCAATGCTTTCACACCAGGGAAGGTTTTTGTAATTCCTGTTGCCTCTAACAATATATCTGACATATGACACCCCTTTCTCAGACAGAAAGGGCGCCCAAACAAACTCCCTTCATAAATTTGTTCAGACGCCCTCAAATCTTAGCTAAAATAACGGATGATTACTCCTAGAAGCCTTCGTATCCCTCCACATTATCGTTTGTCAGGAAATTAATTTCCAACAGGTTCTCATACTCAAATGGTTCACCCTTAGAATTCTTAATAAGAAGCTCAACTGCTCCCTGGCCCATCTTATAGGGCTGCTGCGCCGCCTCTCCTGTAAGCTTTCCGGCCTTGATTAAATCTGCATTTGTCTGCTGTCCGTCTACCGCATATACCTGGACGCCCCCAAGCCTGTTTGCCGCTTCCAGAGAAGAGATGGCGCCCTGGGATGAACCGTCGTTGATACAGAACGCAACATCAAATTCCGGATATGCCTGAATCATGTTGTCCATAACGGTCATGCCCTTATCCATAAGTCCGGAGCAGGGCTGTTCGGCAATGATTTCATATCCCTCATGCCCTTCAATGGCATCCTTGAATCCCTGATACCGGTCAATGGTGCACTTGATTTCCGGATGGGTCAGAGCCACGATTTTGGCGCTGTCTAATGTCTTTAACACATTTTCACCGCACGCATAGCCTGCAGCGTAATTATCAGATGCAATATATGCAATGGTCAAATCCTTCTTCGCGCACTCAGCATCCACGGACACAACAGGAACCCCTGCCTTATCCGCTGCCTCCAGGGCCGGCGTGATACCTTCAAAATCAACCGGCATCACGATTAATCCGTCAATGTCCTGCTGAAGCAGGTCGTCCACCTGGGATATCTGCTTCTCAATGTCATTGTCAGCATAATAGGCAATCAGTTCGATTCCGTTGGCATCGCATTCAGCCTTCATGCCGTCGTAGAGCGGAACCATGAATGGGTCCGTCTTCATAAATGCTACCCCTACTTTTTTGAGCTCGCCTGATGCTGCCTGGGTTTCCGCCTGGGTCTCAGGCTCCTTCTTTTCCTCCGCAGTTGTCTCAGCTGCCTTTGGAGCTTCCGTGGCAGCAGGTGTCTCGGTCTTTCCGGAACCACAGGCAGTAACTGAAAGTACCATTGTTGTAACCAGCATCATTGATAAAATTTTCCTCATATTCTCCCTCTCCTTTTGTTTGGTTATTTTAGCTAAGTTTTCTGTTTTTTTGATGTCTTTATTATATAACTTAACATGCCAGTATGTCAATATTATTTTTAAAAAATAAAGTTTTTTATTGTATTTTTTACTTATTTTGGGATTTATTATCCATTTTACTGGATTTATAGCATTTTATAATTTCATTTTTTATTTTTAAAAAAGAAATATGAAATTTTCGCCTTTTCCCCCTCCCCCAACGGCTGCGGACGCCTGTCCGCCGGCGCTCTCTTTTCAATAATCCCCCTTCTGTCTCCCAGATTCTGTAATTTCATCAAGAATTTCATTTATTGAATACTATTCTGAAGTATTCTGCGTAAAAAAAACGGAATTCCATGGAATCCCGCTGAATGTAATCTGTGCTGTGAATCTGATTTATGATATTCTTCCCTGTTCAATCCTTCTCCCGCTTCGCCGCCAGCAGCCGGTCCAGATAAACAGACTTAAACTGCCTGCTGGCCATGGCCTGCTTAAGGGGCGGCAGTTCCAGGATAGCACTGAACAGGGCGGCCATGGCCCTGTGGTTGGAAAACGCCTGATTGTCAAACACCAGGTTTGCCAGGGTTCCCTTCTCAATGGCCTGAAGCACAAACCGGTGGGTGCTGTTCACCGGCGTAATAATCTGCTCTGGCCTGCGCTCCATCCGGACAGCCTTGAAGCTGCAGTTCCTGGCGCACACGCCGCAGCCCAGACAAATGTCCTTATCCACCACAGCCCTTTTTCTTCCGTTTCCGTCATCTTCCATGGAAATGGCCAATACCGGACAAACCTTGGCGCACTTTCCGCAGCCAGCACACTGGTCCCCGGTAATATCAGGAATATAATTGGTGGTGGCCACGGGCTGCATGGGGCTGAAATGCCTGGCAGCCTGAAGCGCCTCACAGCAGCACCCGCAGCAATTGCAGATAAAAGCCGGGTGCTCCCGCACATTTTCCCCTATCTGTACCAGATTGCTGGCGTAGGAGCGTTCCAGGGCATCCAATGCTTCCTCCTTTGAGATGAGCCTGCAGTAATCCCCGTGCCGGGCCAGGGAACGGGCCACATTGTCAAAGGTCAGGCATACATCCCAGGGCGCGTTAATCTGGCAGGGATGGCCTGCGTGGGACATCTTATGGCGGCAGTAGCAGAGTCCCAGGCCAATGTATTCTGCCTCCTCCACAATGTGGGTGGCGCGCTCGTAATCCAGGATGTGGTTCATCTTATCATTGGTCAGGACCGGTTCCTGGACGAACACGCGGCCCAGCTTTGTCTCGGTGGCGTAGAACAGGTCCTTGATAAAATCCTCCTCCACATTCATGTACTGGTAATACAATTCGCTGAGATATTTCTGGTCAATATCTCCCCTTGTCCGCATCAGGGCAAATTCAATGAATCCTGCCATTGGCGGAGGCATCACGAATTTCCGCACTCCCTTGTCCCAGGAGTCCACCAGCAATGCCTTGCCGCACAGGTGGTCCAACAGCTTTTCCGCCTTGTACTCCGAAGTCCCCCATATCTTTGCCGCCTTTTTAATGGTAAACGGACGGACCGGCAGCAAAGCCACCCATTTGGCCTCCTTTTCAGAATAGAGGACCTGCAGTATCTTGTACAGCGTCTCAGAGGCCGGGGCCCCCTGGGTAAACCAGTTGATGCGTTCTCCCAGATTCCGGTATGCGTCGCGGGTTGTAAGATGTCCCATTGTCTTTACCTCCTCCTTGGATTTTCCTTGATTGTTCCCATTTTTTTCCCTGTCATACCGGAATGCGCCTGAACATATACGCTGTCAGCTGCGCCAGGTTCCGGCAGGGCATGGAACAACCCCTTCTCCGTCTACTTTAACACTGCAAAAAATAATATTCAACTGAAAGTACATCACATGCTTCCTTTCCACAAAATCCCATTTTGATTTTCTGTCTTATACTTCTTATCCGCCCAATCGAACATGTGTTCGAATTTTTCTTGACAAAATCCCCCCTCAGTGATATCTTTAAACTACATCACAGATTCCCTTTTCCACATGAGAGGTGGAAAAATATGCTATATTACATACGTATTGATAACCGGAATATCTATGTCTCAAAAGAAATTTATAAATTATACTGCAAAGGCCAGCGGAAGGAGCGGTATTTCCGGGAGTCGGATATCCATAATAGGACATTTTCTTATAATGCATTGGACACAGAGGATTTAAACGGCTGCGACCTGTTTCAGGACACCCGCTCCAAATCTGTGGAGGAGCAGGCTGAGGAGGCATTGGAGCGCTCCCTGCTCCTTAAGGCCATGAAGGGTCTGGACCCCAGAGAGAGGGATATGATACGCCGTATTTACTGTTACGACCAGTCCCTGCGCCAGATTTCCAGGGAAACCGGAGTTCCTGTAACCACGCTTCATTACCGCCACGGAAAGATTCTCAGGAAGCTGAGAAGCCTCATGGAGCAGCGGCAAGAAGAATGAGAAGGACGGGTGCTGCACAGATTCACACCGTTATTTGGGCCGGACGGCCTTTTCTATTCGGTTTTAATCGAACATATGTTCTGTATAACGGATGAATCTTGTAACCACCCATGATTACTTATACTGGAACAAAGGAGGAATCTGGTTTGAATATTGTTATATCAACAGAACATAGTCAGCTTTTCAGTCAACTCTATGCAGCCGCAGACTCAGCCATTTCCACCAGGCGTCTGAGGGGCATGGAGCTGTATGCCTTCAGGAGCCTGACACCGGACGAACTCATCAAGGAAGCTGCCGGCTCTCCCACAGAGCTGTGGCTCATGTTCTTTGACAGCGACAGCCGTCCCGACTGGCCCGATGTCCTGGACAGGCTCACGTCCTGCAGCAGCCGGATAATGGTCTGCATGGTGAGCAGTGATTACCGCACCGCGGCCCGTCTGGTCAACAGCCACTCCGTCCGCGGCATCGCAGGCTACATCCATCCTGCCCATGATAATTTAGAACGCTCCTGCCTGAATATCCTGACCTACCTGAACCGCCGCGTGAATTCCACGGACGGATTTCTGCTTGTACACGGAAACCGGCAGGAAGCCCGTGTCCCCTTTTCCGGAATCTATTATATAGAAACCGTAAAAGGGACCCACATGTGCAATGTACACTGCTCTGACGGGGTATATACCTTCCGCTCCGGTATCAAAGAATTGTCAGAAAAGCTGGCTCCGCCCTTCCGTCAGGTACGGGCGTCCACCATAGCAAATCTGTCCAATGTCCGGTCCTTTGAACCTGACCAGGGGATTCTCTCCTTTACAGGCGGTATCTCCTGCTGCTGTTCCCGCAGCTACAGGCGCGGTTTGTCTGATTATTTCCGCAGGTATCCGCACCGCGCGGGCCGGGACGCAAGCAATGGATAGGCACGGGGCAGGATTCATCCGCCAGGATGCATTGGCCGGGACGCAGCGGAAAGGGCAGAGAATCATGCCTCTGCCCTTTCTTTCCGTATCAATATCCATTAGCGGTTATTTTTGCCCTATAATCAGAATTGCTGTCCCCTATCAGGATAAGAATAACTGCCGTTCCTGCATCCGCCGCCTGGTAAGTCCTTCCAACACCTTTCCGGCTGCTTTGTTCCATTTGGGAAATTCATCGGCCGCCCCCTTTACATCCCCTGCATTCAGACATTTTAAAAGCGTACTGTTCCTGAGCGCGCCTGCCCCCAGATTATATGCAAAGCTTACCAGGGCATCAAACTGGTTTTGGGTTACGCTGCATCCCAGCACGTTGTTTACCGCCTGTTCGAATTTTCTTAAGTCCTCCCTCAGATATGCCTCTGCCTGTGCCTGGGTAATCCTCATCCCCATGGTCACTCCGGCCGTATGTCCGTACCCGATGGTTGGCACACCGGCTGCGCAGCGGTATGCCTCCAGACGGCATCCTTCAAACTGTTTAATCAGGCAGATACCTGCATCCGATATTTTTAGTTCTCCCCGGGCCTGTTCTGCTTTATGGTCTGCTGGTGCCGGAATGACGGGAAGCTCCGGTGATTCCTCCTCCGGAAAATGCAGTACGCCGTTTTTATCCACCTGAACGATAAAGCTGGTCCCCAGCTTTGCCATCCGGCCGTCTTTGTTAAAATAATAGGGCTTCCCTTTAATGAATTGGAGCCCCTTAACCATCGCAAAGTCCGGGCCGAAATAATACCAGTCGTCTTTATAAAGGTACCAGTTATCCCTCACAGCATGACCTGAACCATCAAACCAGAACCACTGCCCGCGGTCCTGATACCAGTCATTGACCACATACCGTTCCGGCTCCAGATAGAAACGGACCCCGCCGTCTTCCTTTACCCAACCCGTGGGGTGGGGTAAAGGAGCTGCTGGTTCACATACCTGCTCTGTATAATCAATGTCCTTGAGTTTCAGAACATTGGCCCAGGGCGTATCCCGGACCCGTGTCTCCACTGTACCGTAATTGATACCCTTAGCCTCAATGCATTTTCCATTTCCAATGTAAACCCCGATATGTCCAGGTTTCCAGAGGGCCCAGCCTGTCATTGATTCATTTAATGCGCCTATGGGCTGCACCTCCCGGGCAGTCTCCTTATAATTGGCGCTTCCCCTCAGGATACCGGTGCACCAGGTAATCAGGCCGGAACAATCCGTACAGTGCTTACCCATGAAACACCGCGCCTTGGCTATGTACTGGGGTGTATAGACCTTGGGATTTTCCGCTGCCAGCTGCAGCAGCAGCGCCTCCGTCAGAACCTGTCCCTTCATACCGAACACATACGGCGTGCCCAGCTTCCCCCTGCAGAATTCAATCAATTCCCTGCTCGTCTTACTCATGATTCATTCTCTCCTTTCACTGTTCATGAACCGGCATCCTCTGCCTCCATGCCGATAAAATCCGTATAATAAATATGCTGCCGTACATCCGTCAGCATAAAACCATAGAGATATCCATCCCCGGATATTGGTACTGTCTCCAGCAGCATGTCATCCGGTTCCTCTATATAAAATTCCGTTCCCATGTAATAGCTGTCTGTGTAGTACCGGCTGTCCGGAAGGCAGCCCGGAACATCGCTGGCAGCGCTGGCGGAATCTTCCGGTTCAGCCGCTGCTTCTCCTGCCTCCTCTGCATCTTCCATACATTCAACCGGATACAGCGGTATCATCCGGTCCCCCTCCTTCAGCTCATAAATCTGTTTTGCGGCCTCAGAGGACAGGCCCGCCGGCGTCGCGGAAAGAATCTGCCCGTCCTCATGCTCCTCGTCAAACCCAATCCGCAAGGTACACAGCTCCCCGTTATAGAGCACCGGAGCCATATATTCCGTGTATGCCTCCAGATTCATGGTTTCAATAAGGCAGAGCACCTGTCCCTTCATTCCCATATAGCTGTCCTCCGGCACTGCACGCAGCGTCCCGTCCACTCCAATGGCCACATCACTGTCCGTGCAGAGAAGATAATAACTCCCCTGGTCCCCCACGGGGCAGAACACAGCCAGGTATGCTCCTGTCACGGAAGAAATATCCTCCGGGGATATACTGATTTCCACAGCGCCGTCCTTATGTGCACGTATGTCTCCCCAATCCACACCGCTTTCCCTGGCCAGATACGCTGCATATCCGTCCGTCAGCTGCCTGTAGGCACTGCAGAATCCTGCGGCGTCATACGTTTCAAGGTCCTCCTGCAGATATGGATTGGAACCGCTGGGCAGGTATATGGTCAGGCCGCTTGGATTCACAGGATAGCCTGCGGCCGACTGTTCTGCCACCAGCATCCCCATCCGCTCCTTTAATGTCTGTAATGCCTGTTCGTCCGGATATACCTTCTGACAGGCATCCAGAAAGTCCATCACATCCACCAGCTCCGAAGCGCTTCCCGCCTGTCTGCTGCCAAATGCCAGCATCTTCAACCTGTCCCTTCCCAGTTCACCGTACAGCTCTTCCCGGCATTCCGCCGGTATTCGGTCCACATATTGGTGAAAAATCTCATGAAATGCCCGGTATTCCTTCATATCCATAAGAGTCATGGCAACAGGCGCAGTGCCTGAGGCATAGCAGGCATCATAAGCCCTCACCATGGACCGGCCTGCCACCTCCCCCCACTCACTGTCAGGCGGCAGGCTGTCTCCCAATGCCGTCATCCAGCTGTAATCATAACCATCCTGAGGTTCCAGCTCCGGCGATGCAATGACATAGTCAGCCTTTCCTTCCAGACAGCCAGCAATCTCCACGCTGCCCATAAGGCAGGCGTCAAAGGCCACAAAATCAAAGGCGCTGTCCGCCATAACAGAGTGGTCCGCAGCCTCCCGTATCTCCTCCAGTGAAAGCCCATCTCCGCCAAAATGGCTGTCGCTCCCATATCCTCCCACCGGGCCGCCTCCGTGATTCCACAGAATCAGCCCGTAATGGCTGGCCGGATAAGATTGGACACCATAGTTGATAAAGTCCGTCAGGGTATCTGCCTCCCCCATGTTCCTGATTTCCATGGGTTCCATGGCGGAAACCCCGTCCTCTGTCAGGACAAACCTGGCATAGGACACGCCATCCATTTCTTCCAGTTCCCACCGGGTGGAACCGCCTGCTTCCACCACCACATGGAGGGAGGGAGCCCTCCCCTCCTGCCCCATTTTTACCAACGCCGCCATCATTTCCTGAAGGTCCGCAGTGGCGGCGCCATAATCTCCTTCCAGGTCGCTGCCGTTCATATATACCATGATTGTACTGTCTGCGGCCTCTGTGGCAGCATCATACTCCATCACCTGAATACCCTGACGCTCAGAACCGCTTACCGTATAGAGGGCCGCCCCTGCCAGCAGGGCGCTTAGGGTTGCCGCAATCCGCGGCGCAGTGACCCTCTTTTTTCTTTCTTCCATCTGCCATTCTCCTTTTCGTTATTACACACTCTCTTTACTGCTTTGCCCCGTGATGCTTTGCCTCATGATGCTTTGCCTCATAATGTTTTGCCTCATGATGCTTTGCCTCCGGACACTCACTGCCTGCTGCTATGCAGCCTACAGCCTGCTGTCATACCGTCCCTTACGGCTCCTGCTTCTCATTACCCGCACGTTCTCAGATGCCTCAGCGCCAAATTCCTGCCTTGCCTCGTCCATGTACTGGTGAATCAATCCCTCTCTGGAAAGATTAATGTAATTCCTGCCGCTGCGGTCCACGGGGAAGCTGCGGTACATGGCCTCCTCGGTCTTGTTCAGCACCCGTTCCATGCTGCCCTCTGCCGCGGACAATGCTTTCTTCTGTTTTTGTTCGCCTGTTTTCTGCTTTTGAAGGTCTGCATAGGCCAGCATCTGTTTTCTCTGGCTCTCCACAGCAGACATACTCTTCTTTACCTCGTCATACAGAAGCCTTGCCTGGTCGTAATTGTGAATAACATCCTTCAGCTCAGACAGTTCCTCATCCCGGAACACGCCTTCCTTCTCTTTCAGTGTAATCCTGCGTTTTAAGCCGCCCATGGAGCCGGATAATGCCTTTACATCCCCGGCCTGCTCCCCTGTCTTCAAAATGCCGCCCACACAGTCCAGGGCATTTACATACTCCTGGTTCATCTGGTCAAAGTCAGACATGGGTTCGCTGAACTCCCGGACATACGCTTCCTGCATGGAACGCATCAGCCTTGTGGATGACCTCATCTGCTCCCTGGCCCCCGCCAGGCGCCGGCACTGTTCCTCTATGGTATACGACTCATGGCTGTACCGCCTGAAATTGCTGCGGAAAGCCCCGTCCTCAATATGGTCCAAATCATGTTTCATCTGCCCGTTCATATTGCCTGACACAGTACCGGCCGCATCGGACTTCAGGGCAGAGTGCCCCATTTTTGTCTCATACCGGTAGGTCTTTCCCAGGGCAACAAACTCAATGGAAGCCCTGAATTCCTGCTCGTTCATGCCGGCCCTGCCGTACAGCTCCAGACGGTTGATGTAGAAGAAGGATAAAGCCCCCTGTATGACGGCGTTCACCGCCTTCATGACGCCCTCGCCAACCTTGCCGGCCAGCTGCACCGCTGCTTTAGCCACCTGAAGGGCTGCCGTGGCCACTCCGATTGCCACATATACACCGGCCTTTGCCACCTCATAGGCTCCTATCTCGATTCCCTTTGCAATGGCCACAAATGCCTTTTTCCACCACTTCGCATTCCGGATGGATTGCCTGCAGTCCTCAATTCTACGGTTCAGGGAATCAATCTGCCCATACAGCTCGTTTACATGGGCCTGGGCCCTGTCAATTTCCCTTGTGGCATTCCTAATCTTATCCCTCAGCCGGTCAATGGCCCTGTTAATGCTCTCCTGCACCGCCTTCAGCTTCTCAGCCAGCCCGGACGTATCAATCACCAGGCGGAACTCAAACCCGCCCCGGTTGAAATCCTGGTAATTCACCTTCAGATGAATGCTCACATCAAAAATAGCCAGCCAGTTAAAACGCACATCAATGGATATAAGCCCCTTGCAGAAAATAATCCTGGTCTCAAAATACAGAATGGACAGCAATTCAATGCGTCCGTCCAGATAGAAGGTCACATCCTTTTTGCCTGCGGACAGGAAGAACACGATTCCCTTTTGTTCCTTACCCATAAACTGCCTGAGGACGCTGTCCGCCGGTACGGGAAGGGCTTCCCCGGACTCCTGCCCTGCCCTGGAGGGGCCTAACTTCAGGAATCCCAGATTTACCTCCGGTATCCGGCCATATGCCAGCACCCCGTCTCCCTCCCGAAAGGAAAACAGGACCTCGAACCGCACCTTAAAAATCTCAATCACGCCGCAGACAAAGATTCCCCGCTCCACCGTGTAACTGCCCAGCCTGGTATTCACATCCGCATAATAAAACTGGGCCGTAAGCTTTATCCTGCCCGAACTGTCTATGTAATAATGACGCATCCGCCGCTGGTCCACCAGGTCCACCCCATCCCCAAAGGGAGAAGCCTTTACCTGCTCCTTTTCCAGCACCAGACTGTTGTCATGAATCCTCTGGTTAAATGCCTCTGCCAGCCGGCCCCCGTCTGCGCTCTTAACCATTTCCCTGTCAAATGCCTCCATGTCCTGGAAAGGAAGGCCCAGTATTCGGATAAAATCAATGCTGTCAAGGCCTTCAAAGGAAAGCCCCAGCAGATTCCTCACCAAAATAGGAACAGACAGGTCACTGACCGCCGCGGACAGCAAATCCAGCTTGGGGACCGACCCTGCCACGGTAAGCATCACAGCCCCGAACAGATGTATTTCCCGTATATAGAGATTGGCAAACATGGCAAAGACCGGACCCCGGTCAAATCCAATAGCCAGACAGGTGTCCCCTATGGAAAAGGGACCGGCCAGGTGAACGGGCTCCCTGACCTCCCCAAAAGCCTCCACCATGAAGCGGGTCTTTGATATGCCGCAGTTTACATGGAATTCCATATCCGGCACAAAGGCAAACCGGAAAGAGCCCTGAAGCGCCAGGGACAAGGCGCTGCTCTTAAGCTCCGCTGCCAGGCACATGTTCCTGGTTTCCATAAAATGGTTCTTGTATGCCGGGATTGCTGCCATGCACAGGAATCCGCCTTCACCCGCTCCCAGAAAAAGCTGTGTCTCCTCCAGACCGAACAACTCCCTGACCGCCCTTTCAAACACGCTGTTCCCGTCAAGCCTTAAACGGGAATATACAAGCAGGCTGCACCTTTCAATCCGGGCCGGAAATGCCTCTGTTCCCGGCGCCCCGGCCATCAAATCCCCGGGACCCAGTCCTGTTCCCACACGTCCGAAAAAATAAAACTCCTCCATTCCGAAAAAGTCCCCTGCTTTACTCACTGCATTCATAAGGGAGGATACCTGCGGCGGCTGCGCAGGATTGGGGGCTGGGGCTGCGGTGCACACTGAAAACGAAAAGAGAATGGCTGCGCTTCCCCTGCCGGCAGCTGCCTTGAAATACAGCCCCGGTTGGCCATAACCCAGGGCTGTGATTCCATGAATGCAGGAAAAGGCGGCGCATTGATTTGAAACACGGACCAGACCGGAAGCATAAGCTCCGAATTTGGAAGCCATTTCACTGTCTACAGCCTCCAATATTCCAGCGGGCCCTCTCCGGTCCATTTGCAGCTGCCCGCAAAATGACATTTCGCCCTTATCATACCAGACAGCCAGCCTGGCCGGACAGCCTCTGACTACCCCCTCCACGGCCATGCTGCATGACAACTGACTTTGGTTCATTTCTGCCGCTCCTTTCCTGCGCTCACTCCATGCTGCTTAGTTTACTGATTCCTAAACCGTGCTTCCCACTCTATTTTGTTGCCTGGCTCTTGTCCGGCAGTGCAGCCGCACCCAGGTATTCGTCCACAGTAATCAGAGCCATCTTGTCCACTACCTTCTTTCTGTCCGTATTCCAGACGGAAATAGAAAGGTTCGTTACATCCACAATAGGCTTGATGGTTTCCGGCACCAGACCTTCCGTCACCACCTGCAGCTGAAACGCATATTCCAGAACAGAGTTCTCTCCCTTTTTGCTGATGTACAGATAAGCCATCTGAAGCTTGATTACAATATCCTCCAATTTCATGGATGTGGAGCCGCCGCCCTCCTTGGCGGCCTCGGTCATGGCAGTCTCAAGCTGGGTCGTATCCACAGCAGTATCGCTGCCGGACACTCCCTTGGCCATCTTCTTGATGTCATCAATCAAATCCTTTACGGAAATACCGCTGTCCGGCGTCTGTTCCGACGGAATTAAAAGTACTGCGTACCCTCCTTCATTTTTTTCATACATGGCATGAAGCTGTGTCCCAATCAGGGAAAATTCAATGCCAATCGAGGCTTTTAATGTGTTGTTTTCCATCCTGTGATTCTCCTTTTCTTAATTGTTATATGGTTTTGCCTGTTATCAGCACAGCCCTCCGGATGACTGCAAAGCCATCATACCGTGAAAACAGTACCTCTGCGCCATGACGGCATCCTTTGAACGGTTACTGGCATAACCGGTGTATCCCGCCTCCGGATTTCAGACATTCAAGGCATAATTCCAACAATCCGCACCATCCTCCCCGGCAAATAAAACGGAGTTCTGGATGCAATGACCAGCTCCACCTCATCCATGGTTTTCTGCAGCTTGCGCGCCCATTTTTCCAGTTCTTCCCATGTCTCCCTGCTCCCGCCCTCTGCATACAATATACATTCCTTCTCCGTCAGCTCCATCTCCTTTACCGTGTCATGGGTCCTCCATACCAGTTGGCTGTAAGCATCGGAAATCAGCTGTTCCTCCCCTCCAAGGGTACTGTTTCTGTCACGGCACAGGTCCATTTCATCTGCCAGGCGTATGATTCCCGCGATATAGGGAAGGCAAATAGACTCTGCCCCGGTCTGAAATACAGCGGGAAAGGCATTTTCATCCCATAAATCCGTTTTCCTATGACCTCTCACTGCCTGCATCACAGGAAACACATACTCCTTCCTGATTTCAAAAATCCCGCTGTATTTTTCCACCAGCAGGGCGCCCAACTCCTGATGGTATTCCCGAATCAGTTCCCCTTCACTGCCCTTGGCGGGATATCGTTCCCCGCACAGGGCGGGGGCCAGCTTCTCAAAATCAGCCTTTGAAATACCCATCCCCAAATCATGGAACAGGATTCCCGTCAGAAGCACATACAGTTCACTTCCATTCATCTGCTGCAGGCAATTCCCCACAAGCTGCCCGGCCAGATTCATGATATTAAGGCAATGAAGGCTGCTGTGGTCCGTGTATTGGGGAAATACAGTCTTGTACCGGTCCAGCATCATACAGGCTCCTGCGGAAGCTTCCAGATAATTTCTGTGAAGGCCGGGTGAGCATTGCCGCAGGCGCCTGTGCAGCGCGAAATCATTCTGCGAATTGGTATGGCTTATATTCTGTTCTCTGTGGTTCATATGTATATCCATATGTATATCCCTCCTTCTGTTCATCCTAAATCCACATTCTGTAATCCCGGCAGACAGTTCTGCCAATAGTTCTGCCAGCAGTTCTGCCAACAGTTCCACCAGCAGTTCTGCCAACGGTTCCGCCAACAGTTCTGCCAACAGTTCCGCCAACATCCCTGTCACACATTGGGCCTTCGCTTTCCACTCTGTTCCTGTCTGTATGCCGGATGGCTGCTCTCCTCCTTCTGCCACATCTGATTCTCCTTAAGGGACAAATCTTCCAGTACGCTTAAAAACAGCCGGTCGCTCTGTTTCCTGTCCCTATAGCCTCCCACACCCAGCATGTAAAAAGAAGTCTCGCTTTTTAACCGTTCTGCATTAGCCCGGTACCGGATCATATTTTCATGCCACCCGAAAATACCGGACAGGCCTCCGACGATTCCCGACAAACCGGATAATGCCGTAATACACAGCTGCCGCATTCCATCAGAAAGCATATCTCCCGGGATGGAATTCAGAAGAAGTATAAGGGTAGGCATAACAATTCCCATACAGGCAGCCATATAATAAAAACACTGGCACCGGTTCGCCATAACCATGTACCACTCCAGTCTGTTGACCAGGCGTTCCTTGATGTACGGGTCTTTGACATGCTCCTCAATACTTTTTAAGAAATCCCTGTCATTACCCATGTTGTAGGTGTCCATTCCTGATAATCTCATCTCAATCTAAAGACCTCCTTTGGATTATACTCATGCTGCCATGATACACCAGGTCCCTGCAGTACCGTATATAAGCGGCATGGATGGACCAGCAGGCGGCACAATTGGATTGGATAACCAGGTGCGGTAAACATAGCGCAGACCCGGCGCACAAAAAGGACGTCAGGCCACGGACCATTCCATGACTTGACGTCCTTTCATCCAATCAGTCTCCCAAAACCCAATCAGGTTGGATTACATACCTGCAAACTGATTCTTTACTTTCATGATTTTCTGCTGTTCCGCCTGCTCTGTCTGGTACCAGCCCTTGGCGGACATCTGCTTATAGATGTCATCCTGCATACACAGGCTGTCATTCAGCGCCTGGTTAAAGGTCTGGTGCACGTTGGCAGTGGAAGACTCGATTGTTCCGTGAACATACAGGTCGCATACGCCCTTCTCGGTCAGGAGAAGGTTCTCCATAATACACTTGTCATCCATTCTCTGCTTCCTCCTTATACAAGATTATAGAAACTGTCAAAAATCTGCTGATGCTTCTGTTCCATCTGCTGGGCCTGATTCTTAAGAACAGGGTCCTGCAGATTCTGGATGGCTTCCTGGCACTGCGTCATTAAAAACTGCTCATGGCCTAGTGCATCCTCAATATAATTTAATTCCTTCGGACTCATAATATATCACCTCCGGGATTAGTATGCCGCCCATCTTTTCAGGATATGCACGAATCCGCATCTCACTTAATATTATTATCAAATAAAACTTGTAATTCCACCCTAAAATACAGTACAATAGTAATAGTAACACGTATACCGGCAGTTAATTTTCCGGAACCACAAGGAGGGATACACAATGGCAAAAAAATCACTCATTATTGCAGCCTTGGCAGCATTCCTTTCCATAGGTACCCTTTTCTCAGCCTATGGGCAGGACAAAGCAATCACATCCATACCTTTGACATTTTCCTGGGACTCAGCCCCAAAGGGCGGCGAACTGGTAGGCAATGTATATGCAGTATCCAGCAACAGTGAATTCAAGGTAGAAGGAGCTGTGTACGACAAAAAGGACGACCAGTGGGACTACGGTGAGAGGCCCGTGGTGGAAGTGGAACTCTCTGCCAAGGACGGATACTATTTCTCCGGCACCCAGCGCAGTATCTTTTCCCTGACCGGCTGCGGCGCCCAGTTTAAAACCGCGGAAAAGGACGGGGACGGAAGCGCCTTAATCCTTCAGGTCTATCTGCCTGCCATAGACGGCAATCTGCCTGTTACCACATCCATCAGCTGGAACCAGACCACCGCTGTTTGGGATAAGGTAAACGGAGCCAAAAACTACGAAGCGCGCCTGTACCGGGATAAAATACTGGTAACCACCCAGAAGACTGCTGAGTCCACCTATGATTTCAGCTCTTATATTAATGTGGAGGGAAATTATACCTTTACCGTAAGGGCATTAGGCACCTACAGCTCCCAGGCCGGTCCATGGAGCGGCAGCTCCGAGCCCCTGACCATCCGAACCGAGGACGCCTGGTTCATTGCCAACGGAAAATGGGATAAAACATCCTCCGGTTGGCGCTATGTATATCCGAACAATGTTTATCCGGTGAACAGCTGGCGCTGCATCAGCGACAACTGGTATTACTTTGGACATAACGGATATATGGAATCTGACTGTTATGTAAAATCATCTGACCAGGATTTGTATTACTGGCTGGGAAGTGACGGAATCTGGAATACTGAGAAGGACACGGCTGCGCCGGGGACCGGCAGCAGAATCATATCATAATCCATGCAGAGAGCCTCACCGGTTAATTGACATCATTACCGGCGAGGCTCCTTTTTCAATTTACTTATCCTATTTCACTTTACTCATCCTATTTCACTTAATTAAATAGCACTTTCATATAAAGCTGCAAAGGACATCCGGTCACATGCATGCTCCACATAATCCAGCAGCCAGGTGGAAAGCTCTGTACACAGCAGGTATTGGTTGTTGTCATCCAATTGGGCGATTCCTATATCCAGCAGGCTATACAGCTGGGTCTGGAATCCATAGTCCTTTACAATACTCTGTGACAGTACAATCCTGATTTCCCCATTGTCAGTCCTTACCGTATCAGCCTCCTCCAATAAATCCAAAATATCCTTCAGGTTCCTTCCCTCTCCCATCATGGTGCGGAAATTAGATAAGTCACTGGGAATATTGGACTTCTTTTCCAGTACATTCTGGAAATTAATATCAAGGTAGATATATTCACACAGGTCATCTAAAAAAGCAAGATTCTTTCGTATCAGCTGAGCCATAATCTGAATACAGTTATAGCGCCGCACTTCCTTTTGCGACAGGCGGTGAAAAATACCCTTGTGCTCATCGGAACGGTAACACAGAATCTCACTCTGGTTAATCATTGTCCTGAATGCGTCCGACTTGACATTCTGCAGCAGCTTCCCATCCCGCCCCGGCCGGTCGTACATCTGATAGTAGGGGTCAATATAGATGTAACCGGAATCCCGGACAGCCTTTTTCTCATTTAAAAGTCTGGAGACAATATCGCTGAATCCGGATTTGCGTATATCTGTCTCAGCTGCCCGCAGGGAATAATCACTGCCGCCTACACTTTTTGCGGCAATCTCCTGCTGCGCTATCCATTTTCCAAACTTCTCTTTTCGATTGTTAAACATACTGCCTCCTCCTTTCGCAGGAATCATCACGCCCTCTTAGACGGTTTACTGAATAAATGTTCCAATACAATCCGCTTTTTCTCAGGCTCCGCACTCATGATATTCTTAAAAAATTCCAGCTGTCTGGGACTGATAAAGCCCACAAATAAAATAAGGTTGTCTACCATGACCGCAATAAGGGCTGATAATATACCCGGTACCTTTTTCTTCCAAAATGAGGTCAGGTTCTGCTCAAAAATATGCTTATCCATATTTGTATCCGCGTAGTCCTGCTCCAGAGCTGCCAGATATTCTTCGGCATTAACCGGAGAGACTTTTATCTCCTGTCCGTCTGCCGTAAAACCATAGCTTCTTTTTGGCACTGAATTGATAATCATATAACCATTCTCAAACAGGGTATTCCTCAATTCCCCATACCGTGACTCTATCTCCTCCGCCTGTTCATTCAGATGCAGTTTTGTAATTGCATCCATACCTGCAAGATACTGGAATTGAAAGCATTTATATTCGCCCAGAACAGCTGCCCCGCTTAACAAAGATACTTCAGGGTAAGCCAATTGTATGTTTCTGCAGGATTCCTGAAATCCGTCCCGGTCTGATTCACTCCATGCATCCTTCTGCAATAAAGCGGATGCCGATGCAATATCCCGGAGCAGACTGTCATCATCCCCGTCTCCCGCATCACCGTTTACAGCGCCCTCATACTCCGCCAGAAGCGCAGGCTGGCTGGCAAACAGATTTCCGGCTAACAGCGTCTTCTGCTCCGCAATGATATCCTCCTGTTTCCTGACATCCTCATCATGTTTGGTTTCCAAATCATTGATAAGCTTCTGTGTATAAAAGCCAACGGTATTATTGGTATTTCCTAAAATGCTGTTCTTATCACTACTCAGCTGCTGGTCCAATTCCTGTATTTTATCAGTGGCCTTGTCAATGGCACTCATCCCTTCAGAATATTCCTGATAACTCTGGCCGTACTGGCTGATATAGGACTCCCTCTTTGTCCTGGCCGTCTGCCCGGATGTTTCCAGCTGGTCTTTAGCCTGCGACAGCTGTTCCTGGACATCCGCCGACAATTTCTGGTAGAAATCCGAATCCATGTCCTGATACAGCAGCGAGACAGAACGCACCACTGACTGCTTTGCCTCCGTAAATGTGTCCATCCTTCTGATATTCTGCGGATACAACGTAGTAAAAAATGCCTGGAAGGAAAAAAAGGATGACACTGCCAAGGTTCCGAAATAAATGGTAAATAACATCCGCGCTGTTTTTTTATCCTTCATCCTGTAATGGCTGACAGAACTGATGAAAGAGAAGAAGATGTAAATAACAAGGACCAGGCTGAAATAAACAACCACATAATTAAAAATCTTCCGGTCATAGTAATGGTGCATGGGGAGCCGGTTGACAATGTAGCCTCCGCTTACCAGCACAAGCAGTGCAATTCCGGCCACAGAAACATGGAGCATGCTGTTATTGCCCGGATATCCTGACTGTCTGTCCCAGTCCATCTCCAAACCAATCCGCAGGCTTGTCCTTAACAGCAAAGTCTGTATCCCGATTGTCAGCAGTCCTGCGATGAGCTTGTTATTAATGCAATAGCACCACCCTAAATATGTAGTATAAAAAGAGGCGATGGACAAAGCACTGCTGGCCAATACACACACTTTCTGTTCAGATGTATGTTTCCCCGTCAAAACATCCAGCAAAAGGACCATATAAAGCTCCACAGCCTGCAGGAGCTTAAATGTAAGCTGAAAGCCTGCAAGAATCAATGAGCAAACCTGCTGGATAATAAAACTGATTGCCTGCTCCAGCAGCGGTACCATTCCCGTTGTCCTGAAAATGATGGTAATAATCCATACCACCGCCAGAGCGGCTCCTGCCAACCCCAACAACTCCTTCCAGGTAAACAGGTTTGAAGCCTGTGTCACAAGCGACTGCAAGAATAACATAAATAAGCCCCCCTTCTTCACGTTTTCCCATTTCAAAACCAGATTTATATGCTATAATCATATTATACGCGGTGAAACATGCTTTTGGAAAGTTCAAGATAGGCCGCTGAACACCAAGTTTGTCAAACCTAATATTTGTATAAGTATATGATTCCATGGGGGGATTACATATGACTAATAGCAAAACACTAACCGCAAAACAGGAAAACCTGGAAGTAATGCAGGTTCTAATTAATTCCATGTACGAAGCAGGAATCACATATGTGCAGATAGCCAATCTGGCTGAATGTGCCAAAAACAGTGTGACGAACTGGAAGAAAAGTATATCCTCTCCGGCTCTCCACTATTTTCAGAAGATAGAAAAAAACATTATGCCCCTGCTGGCCGCCAACAAAGAGGACCTGGATGTCAAAATCATGGCAAATATACGCTCGAAAGGCAAGGACGTCAAGACGGTCCAGTTCATATTGGAACGCTTGTCTCCGGAAGCCGGTATCTGCCGTTTTCTCCAGTACTATGTTTTCAATTATCAGAATGACCGGAAATTAGATTTGCTGGAAGAACTCATTACCAATCCCGAATATTTAGAGTATATACGAAAAGTATTGCTTAAAAAACTGCAAATTAAGGGTAAAGGGTACAAATTTTTTGATGCGGATTTTTGGGCCTTTAGCCGCGGCTCTGATATTGACACAGAGCCCATACTAAAAGACGGCAATTGGCTGATGCTGAGATTTGCTGACTCTGAAAGTTCCTACGGCTACCGCACCCTGCTGCATATCAAATATTCCTATTCCAAAGAAGAACTGCAGCAGCTCTCCCTGTTCATGCGGGATAACCCGGACAAGGTAAACATGATGGTCCTGATAACTGCGGACAGGGTTTCCCAGAAAGAATTACATTATTGTATCCAGGACAATATTTATGTGGAAAAGCTAAAGGTAAAAGACGTGGCAGAAGAATCCGCCAGTGAGAATTTCATATACGAGGAAGGACCGGATGCCGAAAAACTGCTTCCCATCAACCGCTTCTGCGATACCATCTGGAACCGCATCAGCAAATACTTCAGCGTCATCTATAAAAACATTATATTCAGCCATCTGGATGAAAAGCTGAAGGAAGGCAAGCGTGCCGAAAGAGGAATCCTGTGGGAGGACCATTTTGCCAACCGTCATGAAATCAATTTCGAATGCGAGCGGATAAAAGAAATCCTATCCCGTGAAAACAGCTCCGGCAATTCCCCCTGCAGCCGTGATAAAGTGGCCGTATCCATTGGGTTTGTCAGCTTTCCTGTGCTGTTAATGCTGCGGGAGCATTTCCAGAAAATCATCTGCCTGGATAATGCCATGGACTGTATCAATGAGTATAAAAGAAAATTCGGAGGACGGGGGGATTTTTCCATATTCACCTCATCCATTGCAGACTATATAACCAACCGCTGCTCCCTGTATCATAGTGTGGACCTGGTGGTAATCGGTACCGGCTATGCCAGCTTTCTGAGATATCCCTCTGTTTACTACCAGTATATCAATACCTGGCTTAAAAATGACGGAATCGTTTATATATCGTACTATAATTCGGAATTCATATATGACTATATAGACTGGATAACCCTGAATCAGAATATGGATTTCCTTCCAGTTGCCGACACAAAGACAGCCAAGGTCAACATAAATAAAGCAGGAAAATATTATATATACTGTGAAACCAACAATTATAAGGACGCCAAAAGCTTTGTAGGCAGATACTTTAAACTACAAAACATATACTCCTATCCAGTTGCATCCGTATTATTTGAACAGGGAAAACACTTTCTGCAAAACATCCTGAAAGAGCTGGACAAAGAATATGCCAGAAAAGGCGTATCACTGGACAACATGACCTTCAGCAACTGCCGCGGATGTTTCCTGGATATTGTGGCTCAGAAGAAAACCAAGCCCCTGGTCTGCAGCAGCGGCATGGAACAACACCTTATCCATCACGCCTATGCAAGGACCTGGGACAACCGCTATGAACAGCTGAAAAAGGAGGGTCTGCGTGAGGATGGCCATAACTACGTAAAAGTCCTCATCTGCCAGGACAGAAACACATCCGGCAGCATGACCCTGCCAGGGATAAAATGTTACTACGCCATCGCCCTTCCCTATAATAAACAGATTGAAGAAACCACTGATAATGAAGTGGTGGTATTCAGCAAAAAGCTGAAGCTTTTAAACATACAGCAGCTAAACGAACTGGGCTTTGAAATCGGGAACATTACGCCCTTCTTTATCTTTAAGAATGAGAATGTAAAATGGATAAAAATCTGCGACCACTCCCTGCTGAGCAGTTCCTATCCTTATATTTTTACAGGAAGCGGCCGGTGCGATGCATCGATAAAAATGTCCAAGAGAGAGTTCCAGGGTTATTTGGAACAGTATTCTTATGATTATAGTCAGGTGCTTGGGGGGTGAAAAGGAAGAGGACTCAACGGTTTGGGGTTGAGTCCTCTTTCATTAATTATGGTTTTGCCTCTTATATTTACCATTTATCTTAATCATTTATCAGCGATAGAACCTCTAAAACTCCTTGTCAGCTTACAACCAACAAGTCATCTCCCTTAGCTTACCACAACACCTATCACTTCGCATCCAATATTCGAAGCTAATTCCAACTCCTGGGCAATCAGTGAATATTTTGATGTATTCCTTTCTTCTACCAAAATAATTCCTTCACATTCAGCAATGGCCTTTCTCACAGATGCATTAGAAATCATATCACGCGCTGTTTCTACGCACAATTCCGGTAAGTCCTTATGAATCTGTTGGCACACTTTATCCATAGTATCCTGTGATGCAAATCCTGTAATGAACAGCCGAGTCTTTCCCGATGCATAGTTACCTATATTCGTAGTAATCATTTCCAGCACTGCATCATCCGGCCACACCTTATCATCTCCTGCCATTCTGCGGAGCCAGCTGTCTATAAATCCTAACATCCTTTTGCGTGGTGCTTGATAGAAAGCCCCCAAACTTTTTAATCCAAATCTGTTTCTTATTTCTTTATCAGAGGTTACTTTATCATTTAATATATACTGTACACTCACTGCAAATACAGCCATAAACCCTCCAGCGAAAAAACCAATTATAGCGTACTTGACACTACTCTTTATAGAATGTTCCGCTGACGTTGATACAACAGGTTCCTTCAGACTATTTAGACTTTTCTGGGATTCCTCCAGCTCTTTTTTCAATGTCCCCGCATTACTCCGCACTTTCTGCTGCCAGTCCAGAAGATCTGTATCTACCGTTTCGCTCACCGGCATCTTCTGTATATCTAACTCATGTTCTCCCAGCTTTGTTTTATATAAGGCATGAAGTGTCTCCAATTCATTTAAAACTTCTTCTAAAATTTTTTCTGTTGCCTGAGAATCAGTTCCTTTTACCTTTATATGCAATAATTTTATCTCCTGATGGTTTTCATATAAAGGCGATACCATCATCGATACATGTGACAAATCTGAATTCATACTTTCTTCTGTAATGCTCAGAAGTTCCCTCAGGTGCCGGCTTTCATATCCATTCTCATCTGCCAGCTTATCTAAATAGTCTCCTCCAAGCAGAAAAGACTTATAAAGTGCAAGCAGACTATCCATACTGCTTTCTGTAGAATCCTTGCTCTTAACCACCACATCTGCTGCAGATATAACTTCATTATATGGATTAATCTGCATAAGCGGGGCATTCGCTATATAGTAATTCTGCTCATCTATACTCGCTTTAAGATTTCGAACCGTTTTCTCAACTGCTGCCCTTTCTTCCATAAATCGTGTGAATTCTTCCTCATAACTATCAGCTGTCTCTGTTGCAATCTTGTCTCCTGTGACTTTTAGCGCTTTATATCCACCTATCAGTATCATGCCTGCAACAGCAGCAAACAACAATATCCTCCACCTGTACAGAACAGAAAAAAGTAAGTCCTTTAAATTAATTTCTTGTTCATAGTTATCTGTATACATCTCTTCTCTCCTATCACTTATCTTGATCCTTTTCCCGTTAAAACAACACCAATTGTCAAAAGCAAGATTTTGATATCCTTCAAGATACTCCAGTCATCAATATACTGCATATCCAGCTGAACTACTTCATCAAAATCCTTTATATCACTTCTTCCACTAATCTGCCATAAACCAGTCAGACCCGGAGTCATACTCAGTCTGCACTTATGCTTTGCCTCATAGCGCTCAAACTCATCCACTGTGGGCGGCCTTGTCCCAACCAAACTCATATCCCCTTTTAAAACATTCCAGAACTGTGGTAATTCATCAATACTTGTCTTTCTTATAAACCTTCCTACTTTTGTAATCCTTGGGTCATTCTCCATCTTAAACATCAAGCCCTGGACCTCATTTTGCTCCATAAGCTCCTTTTTTCTCTGTTCTGCATCCTGATACATAGACCTGAATTTGTAAAAGGTAAATCTACGACCGTTTTTTCCAATTCTCGTCTGACCAAAAAAGACCGGTCCTGGTGACTCCAGTTTTATGGCCGGGGCTACAATAACAGTAACAATCCCAAGTATAATCATCCCAACCAGACTTCCAACTATATCCAACAGGCGTTTCATTACCAGGCCTCTGGCAGAAATGATGTTCCTGGCAAATGTAACAACTGCATACTTTCCCACACGATTCAGTACCTTATTGCCCCGGTTCAGCAAATCAAACGCATCAATATTTACATCCACAATAATTCCCATTTGTTCCATATCTGAAACCCAGTCTTTTAAAACAGAAATAGGAAGCATCTCTGTATGTGTTATAAATACCTCATCTATATCATTGTGTATAACATAATTTAACAATGAATTCCGGGAAGCCACAATGGGATATCCCATAAATAATTCTCCATCCACCTCTTTATCAAGAAATACAATCCCTTTCAAAATACGATTCCATTCCTTATACTCAATTAGGTTACCAATGACATCTGCTGCCCTCCGCGAATCTGTAACCAGGAGCATGCGGCTACTATATCTGCCATATTTATAAATCTGCACCATATACTGTTTAAAACCTATACGCACCCCATAAGTAAGAATTAGGTTAATAACAATAAAATAGCCAAATACAAGTCTTGACAAGTCTTCTGTTCTATGAAGGATAAACAGAAGCACCACCCAGCAGATTGCAAAAACCACTTCCATCTGAACAACACTTACTAATTCTTCAAAAGGACCTCTTCTAAAAAAATGGTGATTAAAATCCACAAACACATTAATCATTATATAGATAAAAATCATAAAAGCAATTTGCCAAATTTGGTCCCAGTGACTTATAGCTCCATAAAACCGTTCAAAACGAATCCAGAATGCCGCCGCGCAGCTGCATAGTATGCAAACAATATCCAACGTCCATATCAGCATCGTTTCAATGCTTTTTCTTTTCTGGTACATTATCCTTCGCTCCCCATGTACGTCCTATTACAATCTATTCACCTTTATGATTTGCTGTCAACGTGAACATTATAGCATATTCAATGCAAAAAGGCCTTACTATTCGCTTAATTTTAGTTTTTTTCTCTGCTAAAAAAGCGAAAAAATGTAAAAACTATATATGGCGCAAAATTTACGGTTATAATTGCTGTACTCAAGAATACTAAAAATTATGGAAAAAATCAAGTAAATCAGCCTAAACTATGATATAATAGCGCCTAGAATCGATAGTACAATAAAATATAAAAGGAGCAAAGGCCGCATTATGAAATCAGTTTATTTTAGTAACTTAATAGAGGACTTATACAAAAAGAGAATAATCATTGGTATTTTTGTTTTGGCTTGCACTATGCTCTTTGCAATCCTAGGATATAGAAAAGCCGTTCCTAAATTAAGTCTCAATAAACAGCAACTGGACGAGGTAGACAAGTATAACGAGCGTTTGGCTGAATATGATTCAATGATTGCAGATATAGAAGACAGTCTTTCCCTAACCAACCAGCAGATTGATTCGCTGCAGACATATATAGATAATTCAATCTATATGAAAATTGATTCTCAAAACATCCAGACAGCCTCTGTACAATATGGCATTCAGTCGGATGGAGAGATAGATAATATACTAAGCGCTTTAACTCTATATGTGAATGAGGGTGGATTAAAAGAAGCATTATCCGAAGAATTTACCAATTTAAATACAGAATATTGGAAAGAAATTATATCCTGTTCTACAAACGGCAATGTCTTAAACATATCATTAATTCATTATAACGCCGATGACGCAAAAAGGATTCTTGATATCATAAAAACAAGGCTGCAAAATCAGGTTGCCACGATTGCTTCTGTTCAAGGTACTTTTTCCCTGTCCGAAATAGACAGTTCATACTATATCAAATCAGATATTAGTGTAGCCAATACACAGAACAGCACCCGAAACAATCTGAAAAATTATATAACAAACCGCTCGGACTTAAATAACAAATTAATTTCCCAGAAGAATGCAAAAAGCGCCTATATAGAAAAGAGCAAGCCTCAATCCCTTCCCGATACCTCGGTAAATAAAGCTGCCAATATAATAAAATATGCAATATCCGGATTTCTCTTTGGTATCATCCTTCCATGCATATGCTTTATGCTCCAGTATATACTGGGAAACCGCATACGGTCTGCAAAAGATATAGAAAACTATAACGTTCCTGTTTTGAACATTGGCTTGATGCCGGATACCTATATCCATTCTCTTGATAGAAGCCTGATTGATATAAAACTGCTTCTTCAGCAACATCAATTATCTTCTCTTTTCTTAAACGCACTCTCTGAGCAGCCAAGAGTTCGAGAAGCAGTTAATGATTATAAGACACTAACTGAGCAGGCAGGCATTCCCACCGTGGAAGGTTATAATACATTTGAGGATGCTGACGAACTGCAGCAAATGATATCTATAAAGAATTGTATCCTATTTATCAAGGTTGGAAAAGATACGTATCCACAGTTAGAACAGCAACTCAACCTATGCCGTAGTTTCAAAATAGATATATTAGGATGTATTATCGTTTAATAATGCATTCTATTTGGAGATTAATTATGCAGACACTTAAAAACAATTATCGAAACTATAACCATGACTTTCATATGGGGGAAATTCTGTTTTTTACTGGTTATATTCTATATCTTGGAAGGGGTGTCTGGGCAACTACCACATTTCCCCTTCCAGGCATCATCAGCAAATTGTGCCTTTTGCTTCCAATTATTTTTATAGGTCTGAAAGTTATACTGTATGACGGTTATACTATCAAGCCCCTTTTATTTATATTCATAATGATATTATGTTCTGTGTGTGTACTTTACTATACTGGATACCTTAATATCGTTTTCTGGATTCTTCCTATCATAGGAAGCAGGCACATTTCTTTTAAAAAAATTTTAAAAGTTTATTTGCTTATAGTGGGTGCAGTTGTATTCCTGGCTTTTGCATCATCCCTTTTAGGTATTATTGATAACTACAAATACATTGCTGAAGATCGCGGAATACGGCAGTCCTTTGGCATTGTCTATACAACCGATTTTGCCTCCCACATTTTCTTTTTGATAGTAACTGCGTACTACCTGGGGGCTGAACATCTGAATTATCATCACCATATAGTGACTATTATAACCGCCTATTTAATCTATCGTTTTTGTAATGCCCGTTTAGACTCTATATCCATACTACTTACAGTCCTGTTATTTGTAAACGGACCGTTTATAATTCATTCACAACATATACCCAGAAATTTCAAACAATCCTGGATATATTTTTGGAAAACAATAAGCCCGGTTTTTATGCCGATTCTGGCAGCAGCCTCATTTGTACTTACTATATTATACACAGAAAGTATCTCTGTACTAGCAGTAATCAACCAATTGCTTTCCAACCGATTAAGGATTGGACGGTCTGGCATAGTAACTTATGGAATTCGCCCATTTGGCCAGACAATTGATATGATTGGAGCCGGAGGCGGGCTTACCTGGCCACAAGAATACAATTTCGTAGACTGCTCTTATATCCATATCCTTTTGAGATATGGCATTATAACCGTATTTATAGTTCTAATCACATATGTTCTCTGTTGTATCAAAAACAGGCATGACCTTTACTTTTTATATGCAGTGGCCTTAATCGCCTTAAACTGTGTTGTTGCACATCATCTGCTTGAACTTGAGTACAACCCTTTTGCCCTAGCTCTTTTTAGTAGTTGCGCCCGATTGTCTCCTAAACCCTTGGAATGTTGCGGCAGCTATAGTTCGTCCAAGGAATGGTATGGCAATTGTCAATAAGTCATAAGGTACTGTCCGAAAAAGTTTGAATACACATCCAAAAAGTCAAGGAAAGCCTCCAAAATAGGATTCTTTCCCTGACTTCTATTTTTGTCAAGCGCTCATCTCCACATCAATTATCCTATTTTCATTGCATAAAATCATTTATTCATTAAACCTTTCCTAAAATATAGATAATACGCACCCACGCAAAGCATTGTACCAATGGATATAATAATCCCTATCTTAAAATACGGAACCTGATAGTCTATTTCGATATGATTTTTTCCGGTATTAACCGGTACAAGCATCAAAGCATTAGCTCCCTCTTCTAAATCAACCTTTTCTCCATTTACTCTGGCGCTCCATCCTTTTTCCATTGGAATTGTCAACATTGTAAAGCCAGCCTTTGGCGACACAATTTCAGCTTCAACATACCCCTCTTCTATTGTATTAATCTTCACGGAATTGGACCTTATGCTTTCTATCACCTTATAAAAAAGTTCTAAATCCAACTGATAAAATTGAGGATGAATCTGCTCTGATAATCCATGAAATTTTTCAAACCTAACTGTGTGATTTCCCGGATTCTGACCAACACTAAATACTTTATAAGTCAGCCATCCTTCATAATCGCAGCGGTACTCATTATCAATAAATACCTTCAAATTCTGAACTTCTGAATCTGCATATCCGTAAAGAATGTGCCCAGGCTCCAAATTAATTTCATATGAAATTTCGTCTGATGTATGGGATATCATACGATATGGCGCAGGTTTAAATATTTCCACCTTTTCACCCAGTATATTTGAATATATTTCATTCTGAAACTGAAAATGATTAGATTCAGATATCATCTTCTTGCTGTCCTGCGATGCCCAAAATCCCAAAGGAAGCACATAAGGATTTTCGTATATACTTTTCCCATTAATTTCGACGTCTGATTTCTGCACCAGCCCTGGATAATCATTGTCAGCAAACACATACTTGATTCCTAATAAACTGTCAGATGGCAGAATTGGTTCCTGGTATAAACTCACAGTATCATTCTTGCCATATCCCAATAATTCACTAAACAATCTAAGTTTTTCATTAAAAGCTGAACTATAATGGGAAAATCCATTATAATTAAAGCTCATATTCTCCAAAAAAAATGCTGAGCTTTTGTTCTTGTCAAATCCCCTGTTTAATGTCTGCTCTATTCTATAAAATGGAGATTCATCTGTACACTTCACTATATCTACCAATTGTCTCTGAGCTATTACATAATCCCGAAATTTTATATAGTCCCCCCAGTTATATGCTTTACATAGCGCAAACCCATTCATGCATAATTCACTCAATGTAAATATTAGTATCGCAATAAATCCCGCTTTACGTTTTATATTCTTAGGATGCAAGAGCCAGGGAGAAAACAAAGACACTATTGCCATAGAAAAAATGGTCATATAGAGCATTTGTTTTTTAAAGGGTGATATAAAGTCTAGTATTATCCACAGAGCAGTATATACTGACCAAATAAAGATTAAAATACGTCTTGATACATATGAATTTGTCTCTGCCAAACCGATTGCCGCCAAATAAATAAAAAGCCATGTCTGCAGATACGAAAAGCGATACATATCACTATATGCACAGCGAAAGCCATTCCAAATATTCTCTAATGGTTTAATAAGAAGAGACGCTGCCATAATTCCCACAAAAAGCAAAGACAATTTAAAATCGCGCCCAGACCTTTTGTACATGGAAACCAAGGAATATGTGAACCATGCCAAAACAAATGTACCGCAAAAAAGGCTAAGTGACCGACTCCCTGCATCATTCCCTATTACTAGTCCCCGAATCATATTGATTGGAGTTCCATTGATATGCAATGCAAAAATATTTCCCCCGGTAGATCCCCCTTTCCCTTGAATTAAGGCATAAACATTTGGAAAAAACAATAGTGCACTTAAAAGAACGCCAAGAATCATATCACCACAAAAATGAATGCATTCAATACAATATTCTTTCCATTCCTTTTTTCCCTGTTTGAGCAACTCATATCCAAAATAGAGAACTGCAAATAGACAGTTCATATAGGCTGTGTACCAGTTGAATAAAATCGCAGCAAAAACCGTGGCAGCAAGTGCTCCCCCTTTTTTCTGTTTAACCAGCCTCCACACTCCATACATCATGAGCGGCAGCATATAAACCCCATCCATCCACATTATATTTTCCACCTGCAACACACAATAGTACGAGGTGGCAAAACAAATGGACAGTAAAAATACTAACTCCTTTTTCAACTGAGGAAAACGTCTCCGTAAAAAAAATGTCTGGGTTAGGCCGCACATTCCCAGCTTTAATGCTGATACAACAAAGATAAATATTTGGAGATTTTCTTGTAAAAAAAGAGGCAGGAGAATATTAAATGGCGAAGACAAATAATATGCGAAAAGCGCAATTGAGCTTCCCCCCAACCCTTTTGTGAAAGTATATCCTAACCCTGCATCGCCATCCATCACATGCTTTAAGTAAGAAAACAATTCTACATACTGATATCCTAAATCGTCCTTCATATTACTAATTGGCCCAAATGGATATATATGACCAAACCACCATATTAAGCTGAATACAAGTACTGGCACTCCAAACGACAGCAAATATAGAGACACTCTTTTTATTTTTCTCATAATATTTTATTTGATTACTCCTATAAATTTAATATTGAACTTATAACTAACGTAAATATTATATCATAGACTGCGAAAAAACTCTTTCCTATTTCTTTAATTCACTACTTTTTATATAATATATCTACTAAAATCAAGGAGGACTCTACATGAAATTTTATTATGAACATCAATCAAAACTTACTGAACAATTTCTTTCTACCATTTCAACGGAACGTAACCTATCCCCAAAAACAGTATGTGCATATCGCTATGATTTAACACATCTGAACAGATGGATTCAGACTCAAAAAAAGCCGGCATTCAATGCTAATACCCTCCTGGAGTACTTCTATTTCCTCCAAAATATTGTCAAATTGAAACCCCGCTCCATTTATAGGAAACATGTAGCCATCCGACAATTTTGCGATTTTCTTATTCGTGAAGAATATGCCAAAGAAATTTTCTTTCGATTTTCAACAAGGCATTTCCAGCTTCCCGTCAATCTCCCCCGCACCCTTACCAAGCAAGAAATTACATATCTTATCCAATCTACAGAGCAGGAATATATCTCTCTAACCTCCCCCTACCGCCAATTAATTTGTCTGCGAGATATGAGCATTATTGAAATGCTGTTTTGTCTTGGTCTTCGCATCAGCGAGATTTCCAATCTTTTATTAGAAGACTTTGATTCTGTCTCCAAGAGTATTCTGATTCGTGGGAAACGGAATAAGGAACGGCTTCTTTTTATTTCTGCTCCCACTGTTCAAAAAAAGCTTTTGGCTTGGCTCTCTGTTCGAGTTAATTTAAATCCATCTACTAACCATATATTTATTAACAGATATGGGAGGCAGCTATCCATATATGGTATTGAAAATATTTTCAGCAAATACAAACACATTTCCCATATCAACCCTAAAGCTACCCCTCACTATTTACGTCATACTTTCGCATGTCATCTTCTCAATAATGGAGCTAATCTAAGAGATGTACAGGAATTGCTTGGACATGCCAGCATTGCCACCACACAGATATATACAGAAGTAAGTATAGAGCGGAAAAAGGAGGTTTTAATAAAGTATAATGAAAGGAACTTTTTAATGAATTAATATAAGCCTAAAAGATGTAACGGGTTACCTAACAGCACTATTTGCTGGCAGGTAGCCCATTTTTGATGGTCAAAATAATAGCAATTATTTAAAGTTTGCTTTTGCAAAAAAGTCACTGTCCATTATTGAATGAACAACAGTTGAGTAAAAACGTAAATAATTGATAATCATTAAGGAAAATATAGCTAGCTTTGTAACCTGAATTATTTTTATGAATTCATAAGTTACATTCATAAGAATAAAATGCAATCCCCATGAGTTTCTTATGGATATACGAGGTTTCCCAGTTCAAAAAGTTACCGTACAAATACACAAAAGGAATTAATTTGTCAAATAATTTATATGGTGTAGAAGACGATGAATGTCATCCATTTTATCTAGTATCATTTCACCATTCATTAAAACAATGCCAGAAATAAGCAGGTTTTAACGGTGATTTACGTTTGAGTTAAGGCTTATGGAGGGGATAGCATAAGTAAGTAGTATTAGCTAAAATAGATGCTACAATAGACATTTGGTAAGTTGAACAGTCAACTACTAAGAAAAAGCTGAGTTTAGCAACCATCAAGCACTACATAAACTAAGAGTTCCCATCTCTCTTTTTAAAGCTCTGTAACATGATAAGAACACTAGATGGTAATCTACTCCAGCTGAGTAGCCTAGCTATTTGTGAAATCTAAAGTCCACAGTAACTACAACATAGATTAAGAAAAAGGAAAGGAATATGATGTTTTGTGCTTTATAAACATCATACATAATTATAATGATTATTACAAAAACACCATTTAGAATGTCATTTTTTGGCGGTGGTACAGATATGGAGGATTACTTTAAAGAAAATAACGGAGCTGTAATATCCACTACTTTTGATAAGTACTGTTATGTGAATGTTCGACACCTGCCACGTTTTTTTGATTATAAAACAGAAATAACATATTCTAAGATAGAGAAAGTAAAAAATATTGAAGATATTAACCATCCGGCTATTAGAGAAGCTATGAAAATGTTGAATATGCATGAGATAAGGCTAATTTACGAAGCAGATTTGCCGGCTCGTTCAGGGTTAGGAACAAGTTCTTCTTTTTCAGTTGGAATGCTAAATGCCTTTTATGCACTAAAAGGAAAATATGCTGATAAAAAGAAGTTAGCTAACGAGGCCATATATTTGGAAAGGGTTCTTTGCAATGAAGTTGGAGGATGGCAAGATCAAATAGCGGCGTCATTTGGTGGATTTAATAGAATTAATTTTAAGGAAAATGATTACGAAGTCCTTCCGATAATCATCTCACCTGAAAGAAAAAAGAGGTTGAACGATAATTTATTAATGTTTTTTACGGGTTTTACTAGATTTTCATCAGATGTTCAGAAAACAAATAACGTAAGTGGTACTGATGAGAAAAGAGCCAGACTAAAACATATGTATGAACTTGTAAATGAAGCAGAACAAGTTTTAGTAAGCAAAAGTAGAGATATAGATGATTTTGGACGACTTCTTGATATCACATGGCGATTAAAGAAAGGAACAGGTGCTGCAATTAGTACTGACACTATTGATGAATTATATGAAAAAGGAATTGCAGCTGGGGCTATGGGCGGAAAACTTTTAGGAGCTGGCGGCGGGGGATTCCTTGTGTTCTATGTTCAACCGGAAAAACAAAAGGCTGTAAAAGAGGCCATGAAGAATCTGATGTATATTCCATTTAAATTTGAAGATGGTGGTACAAGAGTTATTCATTATTCTCCTGAAGCATATGAAGCAATAGTAAAATAGAAGTTCATGGAAATGATACTAAAAACATATAGATTTTTTAACTGAAGGTAATAACAGCCAGTAGTTGCTCATGAATAAATCGCAAGTGAGTTAACGAGTCACTAAAAGCTCTTCTCTCCGTTCAAGTAGTATGTGCTGAAAAGTTGTAAATTACTTAAGTAAGAACCGACAATCTTACAGATAACTTAGAAATAGGTGGAATAGCAAAGCTGTTGGTGGTGTATGAAGTATTGCTTTTATTATGAATTACATAAATAATGCTAAGGGGCTAGGGGTATTGGTACAATGGTTGTATTAACTCAATAGATTAAGCGATTTTTTTGAAATAACTACTTTGGATTATAAACAATTGGTTTTACCAATTAAGATAGATGAAAGGTTGCTAAAACTACAGATTTAGCATTTTTTGTTTTAGTAACAGAGACTTATATAATACTGGAACTATATTTATCTGTATGTAACTACTTATGTTGGATGTAAGATAATCTTTTTTGAGAAAGATAAAGTAGACAAATATGAAGAAACAGCCTTTACTAAATACCTACATAAACAATATGGATATGCAAGAAACCATACATGCAATAGAAAGTATGATTGAGTGTAAAAAGAAAAGTTATATTGTAGCACTCAATGTTGATGTGGTAATGAAAATTGAACATGATACTAGACTTAAACTAATAGTAGACGAGGCAGATATAGTGATTGTTGATGGACAGCCTCTTGTTTGGATAGCAAAATGGCATAAACAGCCAGTCAAAGTAAAAGTATCGGGTTCAGATCTTGTGCCAGAATTGTGTGAGCTAGCTGCTAAGAAAGGATATACCATTTTTATTATTGGAGGAAAAGAGGGTATCGCTGAGAAAGCAAAATCGAATTTGGAAAATAAGTATTCAGAAATTAAAATTGTAGGAACCTATGCTCCGCCATTTGGATTTGAAAATGATACAAGAGAACTAGAAAAAATTAATAAAGTGATTTCTAGAGTACATCCAGATTTACTTATAGCTTGTTTTGGTTGCCCTAAGCAAGAAAAGTGGATATATGATAATTATATGAGATATGATGCAACAGTATCGGTGTGTGCAGGAGCAACTGTGGATTTTCTTGCAGAAAATGTACGAAGATCACCGAAGTGGATGAGTGAGCATGGATTGGAATGGTTTTATAGGTTTTTAAAAGAGCCTAAGCGTATGTTTAAAAGATATTTTATTGATGACATTAAAATTATCAAACTAATTATTAAGTATAAGAAATAGAGGAATACAATGAATGTTTTAGTTACAGGTGCAGGCGGAATGGTTGGTTCACATTTGGTGGAATTTTTATATGAAAAGGGTGACAATGTACTTGGCATTTGGCACAAAAACAAAAAGAATATAGAGCAGATTAAAGTTCCTGTAAAATTTATTCAATGTGATTTGCGATATGGAGAAGGAATTGATGAGATTGTTATGGACAATCTTCCAGAACAGATATATCACCTTGCTGCTCAAAGCTATCCGACAGTTTCTTGGGTGAATCCCGCGGAGACAATTGACGTAAATATTAATGGGACAGTTTCAATCTTTGAGGCAATAAAGAAAGCAAGAAAGTACATAAAAACAGACTATAATCCTATTGTTATAGTAGCTTGTTCCAGTGCAGAGTATGGGCAAACATTAAATAAACTTGAAGGTGATAAAATATATGTTAAGGAGGAGGCCGAATTATTACCACTACACCCTTATGGTGTAAGTAAAGTCGGGCAGGATTTGATTTCGTATCAGTACTTTATGAATGATCATATTCGTTGTATACGTGCTAGAATTTTCAACTCAACGGGTACCAGAAAAGTAAATGATGTTACATCTGACTTTACGCGTCGGGCAGTAGAAGCAGAAAAAAAAGGAGTTTATGAGCTTAGAGTGGGCAATCTGGAAACCAGAAGAGCTATTATGGATCAAAGAGATCTTGTAAAGGCACTTAATCTCCTTGCTGAAAAAGGGAAATCTGGAGATGCATATAATATTTCTTCTAATTATATTTATCAAATGAGAGATATTGTTTCAATGATTGAAGAACAGATTGGGCATACTCTAAAGCTAAATGTTGATCAGTCGCTAATCAGACCTACAGATGAAAGAATCATAGTAGGTGATGTTTCAAAGCTTAAGAGGCATACAGGATGGAAACAGGATATTCCAATGAAACAGACGATTGCTGACATGCTACAGTATTGGAGAAACATGAAATGAATATTGCGTGGTTGACACCAGAGGTTCCTTTTCCGCCGATAGGTGGTAGAAATGGTGTATATAATAGAATAGTACAACTTTCTAAGAAAAATAATATTTTTCTTTTTTCAATAGCATATAATTCAGAAGAAAAAAATAATACAACAGAGATGGAAAGGTATTGCACAGAAGTACACTTCTATGATAGAAGTACGAATAAGGTTTTAACTCTTTTCAAGAGTCTTTTTATGCCGTATTCAGTAGCAAGTAGATACAGACAGGATATTGTAAATGAACTCAACCAATTGGTTGAAGAAAAAAAAATCGATATAGTTATTGTAGACTTTCCTAACATGGTCAAAAATGTTGTTGCAATAAAAAGGAGTAATCCTACCTTAGTGATAACAATTAATCAGCATAATGTCGAGTATATTCGTATGAGAGATATGAAGCATGTGAAAAGTATATCTGGCATTAAAAGACTAGCATATTATTTGGAATCTTTTAGATTAGAACGATATGAAAGAAAAATTTACAAGAGCAATATTTTTTCGGGAATCACCTTTTTTTCGGAAGAGGATTATAAGTTCTTCGAAAAAAAAATAAATACAGGAAATGCTATACTTAAAACAATTCCCTTGGGAGCAAATGATTATAATCAAGAAATATCTGGACTAAATAGCAAAACATTACTGTTCGTGGGGCGTCTGGATTATATAGCTATTCCAAATATAGAAGCAATTATATGGTTTGTAAAAAATGTATTTCCAAAAGTATTGCAGATTGTACCAGATGCAAAACTCATAATTGCGGGTTCAAATCCAGAAGAAAAAATACTTAATATGGCTAATAGTAACATTACAATAATACCTAATTTTTCAAGTATGAAAGAACTTTATGCTCTGGCAAATATAGTGATTCTTCCGCTATTATCTGGTGGTGGTGTAAAAGGGAAATTATTGGAAGCAGTAGCCTTTAGAAAGCATATTATTACAACTGACCATGGAGTAGAAGGGACTGCTTTCCAAAATCAGAAGCATCTATCTCTGTGTAATGATTCGGATACCTTTGCTGAAAAGTGCATAGATATTTTAATTAATCCAGAAAAATATAGGGAGCAAGAGTTTCAAGCATATCAATTGTTCAAAGAGAAGTATGATTGGAATTCTATTGGTAAGGACTATAATGACTTTATTAAAAAACTAATAAGTGGTGAATAATTATGACAAGTTTTCTATTGGTGACGATATGGTCCTTATTTGCATTATATGGTATCAAGAAGTTGAATTACATTAGTATTAATATTCTTGTCTTAATGTGTGTATTTCAAAATTTTATACTAATTATTGCATCATCTAATCTTAGTAAAGAAGGCTTTAATTTATTTATTATGGTAAAAGAAGCATATGTAGTGTTATTGATTGCAAATGGTTTAATAAAGTATGGGCAAATTAGTAAATTTCAATTTGGATGTATTATTTGTACCATTATGATTGTGGTTTATGGCTTTATCCATGGAAGTAGTAGTATGACTGGCCTGCTTGCATCAATTAGACAACTCTATTTGCCTTTTATTTTCTTTGTCTTAGGTTCTGTTTGCCTTAAAGATTCAGCACAGATAAGAAAAGTATTATTGTTTTTTGTAAAGCTAATGGTTGTATCTGCTGTTTTTGGATGGATTGAGATGGCCATTGGTACAAATTTTTGGTTAAAATTAGGATATAAATCTTTTGCAACACTAAAAGGTACTGAAACCGGTCTTTCGCCTGAGGGAGTGCATGGCGCATTTTATTCATGGGATTTAGGAGTACGTCTTAGAAGAATGGCATCTTTTTTAGCAGAGCCAGTTATCTTAGGACAATTGTTTGCATTTGCTTTAATTGTATCCATATTTATAAAAGGAATTTTCAAAAACAAACTGCTGAAGGCAATTACAGTTGTTATATTATCTTTAGCACTTTTAAGTACATTGGCTAAAGGTGGAATAATTATAGCTTTATTTGCATTTACATTTGCACTAGGTGAGATTTGGCATCAGAGAGAACTGTCATTTTGGACTAGATGTGCGTTTGTATTAATTTTAATAGGTGGAATTGGATATGTTATTTGTAGCGGCACAAATGGGGTGATGCATATCGCTGGATTAATAGATAATCTTAGGTGTTTATTTGTTTATCCATTTGGTCGAGGTGTTGGAACTGTGGGAAACCTAGGATACAATTATGGAGGCCGTACAGAGTTATTGGCAAGTGGAGAAAGCTTTATTGGAGCGGCTATTGGTCAGATGGGGGTTTTTGCCATTGTATTATATACTTATTTTTATAATAAGTTATTTATATCCTTGTCTAAAGCATCGCAAGGAAAGTTCTATAATGTAAGTCGGGTAAGCTTATGGCTGAATGTAGGTCTTTTAATTACCTCACTTGTAAACAATACGGCGATTAGCTTCACATCATGTTTTATATTTTATATTGTTGCAGGAAGCGTTTACAGTGCCCATAAATATGATAAGGAATTAACTTTGAATAATAAATTAAAGGACGTTATTTATGAAAAAAAACATTGGAATAATAACATTTCATAGAGTATACAATTACGGTGCTGTAATTCAAGCATATTCTCTTCAAAACATCATAGAGTCCTATGGATATAAAACTAAAATAATTGATTTTTCAAAAAAGAAACAGCTTGACTATACTGATATTTTTAGTACTAAAAATGGAATTAAGAGATTTGTTAAGACAATACTATTCTTGCCAATACTTAAAGGACGAATAAGAAGAAAAAAACGATTTAATGATTTTATTAATAACGATTTGAACCTTTCAAATGAGAAATACAATGAAGAAAAATATTTAACTAAGATAAGGAATGATTATGATTTTTTTGTATGTGGAAGCGATCAAATTTGGAATCCACTGAAAACTTCTGATTTTAGCTTAGCATATATGCTTAACTTTACTAAAAAGGAAAAAATTGCTTACGCACCTAGTATTGGATTGGCATCTAAAGATGATTTATCACCATATAAGGATTTACTACTAAGCTTTAAGGCTATTTCATGTAGAGAAAAAGGCGGCTCAAAAGTGTTATCTAAGATTACGAAAAAGGATGTGGCCGTTGTTTTGGATCCAACCTTATTAATAGAAAAAGAAGTATTTCTTCAATTTACTGAAGAAATGAATTGTGATCCATATCTTTTTTATTATTCTTTAGATGGTTATGGGAATTCCTCTAGAAATATGGATATAATAAGCCGGTTGGCAAATAAATTTAATCTGCAAATCAAAATGATAACACCGGAATGGCCATACCACAATAATATTGGAGAGAATATAATTGATGCAGGACCTAAAGAGTATCTCACACTTATTAGAAATGCTGCCTTGGTATGTACTAATTCATTTCATGGAACTGCATTATCACTTAAGTTGGAAAGGCCAATTTTTGTACTGGAAGATGTTAACATAAAAGATGAAAGAAAGCGTAGTATATTAAATCAACTTGGATTACAAAACCGGATTTTATCTACATTAAAACAGGTTGATAATCTGGAAGAATATACATTAGATTATGTGCCAGTGCTAAGTAAGATGAACGATTTAAAAAATGAATCCGTATTATTTCTTAAAAATGCGTTAAGGGATGATTAATTATAATGATAGAGAACAAAAAGTGCCCCGTCTTTGAATATATGCCTGTTCAGAAATGCTCAGGATGTGAGGCTTGTGTAAATGTATGCCCAGTTTCAGCACTATCATTAAAAGACGATTCTATAGGCTTTTTATATCCAATAATACAAGCAGACAAATGTATTGGTTGTAACAAATGCTTAAAGATATGTCCGATGTTAAATATTGTTCCATCAATAAATAGTGAAGAAACTTATTATGGTGTTAGTCATGTTAATAACGATATCTTATTGCAAAGTGCGTCTGGAGGAGTATTTTCATTTTTGGTAGATTGTTTTAAGAAGATGTATCCGGATGGAAATATAGTAGGGGCTGTTTATACAGATGATTTCAAGAAAATAGAGCATTGTTTAAGCAAGGATTATAAAGATATTTATAAAATGAAAAGTTCTAAATATTTTCAAAGCAATAAGAAAAGAATATATATTCAGGTGAAGGAACGACTTCAAAATGATGAAGCAGTCTTATTTACAGGAGCGCCATGTGAGGTAGCCGCACTTTATTATTATCTAGATCGAAAAGATTATGAAAAGCTTTGGACTATGGATTTTATTTGTAAAGGTTCATCAAGTCCGCGTATTCTTCAAGAATACGTTGAATATTTAGAAAAAAAATTCAAGTCTAAAACTGTATATTTAAATATGCGATATAAATGGCGGGAACTTGATAATTGGATTCCACAGTTTTTAATGGTTAGATTTGAAAGTGGGAAAAAATTATTTAAAGAATTCTATAATACAGAATTAGGTATTGGGTTTCAGATTCTTCAACGTGATAGTTGCCACAGCTGTCCATTTAGAGAGTGGAGACACTATTCTGACTTCACAGTAGGCGATTTACATGGAGCAGATAAGAATAGCACGATTTATAATCATTTAGGAATATCTACTCTGATTATAAATAATGAAAAAGGACGCATACTTTGGAATGGATTCGATAAAAGAAATCTAAAAATAGAAGAACTTGACAAAAAATTAATTTATTCTAAAAATAGAAGCTCAATTGATGCTAGATATGAAAAATTGAAAAAACGAATTGAACTTTTGAACAGTATAAAAGCTATTAGACGTAGTGTGGGAATCAAGACGAAGATTAAGATGATTATGCCAGTAATGTTACTGAGAAAAATCACAACATGGAGAAGAGAACATAGCCGATGAAAGTATTGTTGATTGGTGGAACAGGTGTCATTAGCACCGACGTCTGTAAGGCGGCAATAGAAAAAGAATATGATACTTATATTGTTAATAGAGGCAATAGGAAAAATAGTATAAATGAGAAGGCAACACTTATTGTAGCAGATGTTAAGAACGAATCAGAAAGGTATATTAAAGAGAAGGTTGGAAATACTAAATATGATGTTGTGGTTGATTTCCTTTCTTACAATACTAATCAATTGAGTAAAATGCTGAATTGTGTAAAGTGTAATCAGTATATTTTTATATCAACGGCAACGATATATGATAATCATAATAATGGAAAGCCTTATACCGAAATTGACTCTAAAGGGAATAAAGGTTGGAAATATTGCGCAGATAAGTATGAGTGTGAGCTTCTACTAAAAAAGATTGCGGCAGAAAAGTGTATTAATTATACAATCATCAGACCTTATGTTACTTTTAATATGACCAGGTTTCCGTATCAAATAGCACCAGTCGAATACTATACAATTGTTGATAGAATATTTAGAGAGAAACCTATAGCGATTTGTCCTAATGAGTATACGACGGTTACTGACTCAAGAGATTTGGCAAAAGGTATTGTAGGATTATTTGGTAATAAAGATGCATTCAATGAAGATTTTCATATTACTTCGGATAAAACAACAACTTGGAAACATATTGCAGAACTTTTAGCTAATAAAAGTGGAGTAAAATGTCATTTTGTTGAAGTCTCTCGTGACTCCATAGAAAAGATGACAAACACAGTTATAGATATACCCGAGATTATTCTGGATAAATCCCGGAATATGAAATTTGACAATTCAAAGATTAAAAGGGCAGTTACTGGATATAATGCTGAATTGTCAATTGATGATTCAATAGGGGAAATTTATGATTATTTTAAATCAACTAACCATCGCATTAATTATCTGTGGGCGGGATGTCTAGATCGAATATTATATCAATATGGAGTTAATTGTGATGGCAATTACAAATTTGAGAATACTAAGGATAAATTAAAATATAAAATAGGATATTCGGCACTATTATGTTGGCTGTACATGACTATCAAAAGAATTAGGCAGAAATTAAGAAGGTAAAATAATGGTGAACCTAAAAAAAAATTTTGCATATCAAATTGCGTATCAAATTTTGACAATTATTTTTCCCTTAATAACATCTCCATATTTATCCAGAGTTCTTGGCCCTGAAGGGTTGGGGGAATACTCTTATACATATTCAATTGCCTATTATTTTTCGCTATTTATTCTTTTAGGAGTAAATAATTATGGAACACGAGAAATCGCTAAAGTCAAAGATAATAAGAGTGAAAGAACAGTAGTTTTTTGGTCAATTTACTATGTGCAATTTATTGCTGGAATTATTATAGTTACTCTATATATTTTAACTCAGATGATTTTTAGACAAGATAGTGCATTAGCTTCCATACAGTTGCTATATGTTTTGTCTGCAGTTCTAGATATTAATTGGCTGTTTTTTGGACTTGAAAGATTTAAAGTAACAGTTACCAGAAATTGTATTGTCAAAATCATTACAGTATTATCAATCTTTATATTCGTCCATGATAATGGTGACACAACGGCATACGCAGTTATTATGGCTCTGGGATTTCTGCTTAGTCAACTAGTACTTTGGCCTTTTGCAAAAAGTGTGATAGTTTTTAAAAAGATTGAACGAGCTACTATTGTGGCAAATATTAAGCCCTTACTAGTTCTATTTGTCCCAGTAATTGCAGTTAGCCTTTTCAAGTATATGGATAAAATAATGTTAGGTGCAATGTACAGTAAAAGTGAACTTGGACTTTATGATAATACCGAAAAAATAATGTCCATACCTACTAGTGTAATCACAGCTGTTGGTACAGTAATGCTTCCAAGAATTTCTTATTTACTTGATAAGACAGATTCTGAAAGCAAAATCATGAAATATATAAAATTATCAATGTCAGGTTCGCTTATGGTTGCAAGTGCTCTGTCTTTTGGAATGGCAGCTATAGCAGATAATTTTTCGATTTGGTTTTGGGGTGAAGAATTTGCAAGCTGTGGTAATCTAATAAAGGCTATCTCTATTACAGTGATTTTTCTTTCATGGGCAAATGTAATTAGAACGCAATACTTAATTCCATATGGCAAAAATTCAATTTTTGTAAAAGCTACAATATATGGTGCAACAATAAATATTATAATTAATATTTTGCTAATAAAAAAGTATGGTGCTATGGGAACTGTGATTGGAACAGTAGTTGCAGAATTTGTGGTGGCATTTTATCAAACTATAAAGTGTAGAAAAGATTTACCAGTTTGGAACTATTTTATTCAGTGTATTCCATATATTTCTGCTGGAATAGTGATGTACATAACAATAACATGCGTATCACTTTTTAATCTGGCAAGTTTACCAATGCTTATATTGCAGATGGTTTGTGGCGGACTTGTTTATATATGTTTAATTCTAATATATATTGTAGGTTTTAAAAAGATTACTGTGAAAGAAATTATTAAGTTTGTAAAGGGGTGATAGAAATGCACAAGCGTTTAATGATATTGTGTTCTATAGCTATTAATTGGTTATTGATGGCGATATATTGCCGAATAGAAAGAAAAATTGACAATAAGAAGTTTGTACGGGATGAAACAAATAAATTAAAAACAGACAATTCCAAGATACAAAATAAAATATTTTTTAAATCTATTTATAATTGGATAAATGCCTATATTTATGGCTGGGTTAGATATAATACCTTATTAACTGGATATATCCCAAGCTATAGAATCCGAAAATTATTTTATAAGTATATTTTTGCAATGAGAATTAGTAAGAAAACAGTGATTTTTGGAGGTTGTGAATTTAGATCACCTTGGAATATCACTATAGGGAACAGTACGGTATCCGCAAATTGTATTTTGGATGGAAGAGGAAGGATAATAATTGAGAATGATGTTGTTCTTGGATCCGGAGTACATATATGGACAGAAGAGCATAATGTTAATGATTCATATTTTAGGGTTTTAAAAGAAAACCTACAGGCGGTTTTGATTAAAAGACATGCTTGGATTTGCTCAGATGCAACAATTCTACCAGGCGTAATAGTAAATGAAGGAGCTGTGCTTGCTTCTAGAGGGTGTGCTGTGAGAGATTGTGATGCTTTCAAAATTTATGGTGGTGTACCAGCAAAATTTATCAGTGAAAGAAATACAGATTTACAATACGAACTAACTGGTAAAGTGTCATGGCACTTTATGTAAGTTATAAATTATAAAAGAGGATAAGATATGGTATATGAGCGAGTAATAATTGGTGCGGGATTATATGGATTATATTCAGCGTGGATTTGCGGAAGAAAAGGATTAAAAACTTTAGTTATAGAAAAAGAAAATGCTCCCTTTAAGCGAGCTACGTATATTAATCAAGCAAGAGTTCATATGGGATATCATTACCCAAGGTCTTTAACAACGGCAAAAAAATCTGCAGATTATTTTCATAGATTTTGCGATGATTTTAACTTTTGTATTTTGAGAAAATTCGACCAAATATATGCGACTTCAACAAATTTTTCTTGGACATCTGCCAATCAATTTGAAAAGTTCTGTAGTGATGCTAATATATTCTGTGAAAAACAAAGTACATCAACTTTTTTTAAAGATGGAGTATGTGATGGAGCTTTTCTTACGGAAGAATATACTTATGATGCAATGCTTTTGCGTGATTTTTTTATTGAAGAGATTAAGAAACTTACAACAGTTGAGATTACGTATGAATCGATAATAACTGATATAAAACAACAAAGAGATTATTATCAAATTGAACTTAATGGTGAGAAGCAGATTGAATCAGATTTTATTTTGAATGTTACATATGCATCAGTTAATCAAATATTATCAATGCTTAGTTATGAAAACTTTGGAATTAAGTACGAATTATGTGAGATTATTTTGTGTAGTGTAAATGAAAAATTAAAGAATATTGGATTAACAGTTATGGATGGCCCCTTTTTTTCTATTATGCCTTTTGGAAAAACAGGTTTGCACTCTCTTACGTCTGTTTCGTTTACACCTCATGTTACTAGTTATTCAGCTGTTCCTATATTTGATTGTCAACTGGAGAGCAACATCAGCTATTGCAATTTAGGCGTTCTTGGAAACTGCAATGAATGTGGTAATAAACCGGTATCAGCTTGGGCTTACATGTCAAAGCTAGCTAACAAATACATAAAAGATGATTATAAATTTCAATATAACAAATCATTGTTTTCTATGAAACCAGTATTGAAGTCATCAGAAGTAGATGATTCTAGACCAACCGTGATTAAAGTATCAAATGAATCTCCTAAATTTGTAAGTGTTTTATCGGGAAAAGTAAATACAGTATATGATTTAGATCAAATTTTACTGTAAGGAAGGAACAAAGATGGTAAAAGAATATAAGTTTGTTTCTGCAGTTATCTATATACATAATCAGCAGAAAAATATACAGACATATCTTGGACTCGTACATAGTTTCTTACGAGAACATTTTATAAAATATGAGGTGATTTGCGTAGATGATGCATCATCAGATGAAAGTGTAAAGAGAATACACGAGCTTGTAGAAAAGGAAAAGCTAGATAATGTTTCTTTAATTTCAATGAGTGTTTTTCATGGTAGAGAACTTGGAATGGAGTCCGGGGTAGATTTAAGTATAGGGGATTATGTGTATGAATTTGAATGGATTGATATGTTTGACCCGGAAACATATGCTGATAAGCTATGGAGGGCTTATGAAGAAGCGATATCTGGATATGATATTGTAACCTATTCTTCAAGCAGATATAAAGGATTGGGAAGTGTTTTGTTTTATAAATTATATAATCGCTCTAATAGGAGCTATATGGAACTTACACCAGAACGGTTTAGAATCGTTACAAGACGAGCAATTAATCGTGTTTCACGTATGAATAAAGCTATCGTATATAGAAAGGCTTTATATGCGAATTCTGGTTTAAAGGTAAAAGATATAGGTGATAAGAAACCTGAAAAATCATTTAAAAACAAGAATGTTATAAGGAATAAGAGCAAGATGGGAGTTAATGTTTTACTAGCTTATACGGGTCTGATTCCTAAAATTGCTTTTGTAATAGAATGTGTATTACTTGTATTATTTTGCTGCTCATTCTTCTATTTGGGCTTCAGCCAACAGCCTATGACAAACAAGTTACATTTATTTGTAATATCTTTAGCTGCGGCGCTGTTAGGCGCAATTGGTTTAATTATAGTAAAATATTGTGAGCTCCTTTTAGAGTTAGTACTGAAGAAAGAAAAGTATTTGTTTAGTTCTGTTGAGAAGCTAGTCAATAGTAAGGAGAATAAATAAAAGTGGGTCGTGTAAAACTATCAATTTTATCGCCATGCTATAATGGAGAAAAATTTATTGGAAGATACTTAGAAAATATATTAGAACAATCATTTCAAAATTATGAATTGATAATCGTCAATGACGGGTCAACAGATAAAAGTGATGAAATTATAAAAAAGTACAAAAAAATTTTTGAAGAAAAAAAAATTACATTTAAATATTTATCTAAGCTCCAAAATGAAGGACATGCTAGGGCTATAAATGATGGTCTAAAAATGGTAGATGGGCAATATTTGATGTGGCCAGATATTGATGACTATATGCATATTAATCATTTAGAAAAACATGTCGAATTCATGGATAGGCATACAGATATTGATTTGGCTATTGGAAAAACAGCAGTATATAATGTTAATGACTTAAGTAAACCTTTATATTATGCTTGGAAAAAATTTCCGAAAACAAAAAAAAAATTAATAAATAAATTTATCCTCTCTGAAAATAAAAATATTGGTTTTATGTCCGGAAATTTTATAATTAAAACTGATTTTCTTTGGACAATCTATACGGATAGAAATATTTATTCCGATATTCATGTTGGTCCGACTATTCAGCTGGTTTTTCCAGAAATTTATCTTGGAAAAACAGGATATATAGAAGAGTGTACTTTTGCTTATTACATACATGGTTCTAATCAACATTTAATTAATGAACATAGAGATTTTAGTAGTATACAGGTAGTATATGAAAATGTTGTAAAACAATTAAATATTGAAAGCAAAGAAGCTAAACGTATTATGACGATGGCTCGAAATGTGACAAGTAGACTGCATTTAAGTTATGCAATAAAGCATGATAAAACCCAAATAGGGATAGATGCTTGGGAACATCTAAAGAAAGATAGAGGAGTACGAACTAAAGAACTTATTAAGTATCTAATACTTAAAAACCATATTTTAAGAAAAATATACGTAAAATACTATAATGAGGATAAGAGATGATTTTAGTAGGCTCTACTGGCTTTGTGGGAAGTAATCTAATAGAATATGGTGCTTTCGATAAAAAATATCATAGCACAGATGTAAATGAAGCATACGGTAGTAAACCGGATGTTTTAGTGTACGCCGGAGTAACAGGAACTAAGTTTTGGGCTAATATGTTTCCCGAAAAAGATGCTGACATAATATGTCAGGCAAAGACTAATATTGAAAAAATTTGTCCAAAAAAAATTATACTTATTTCAAGTATAGATGTAAATTCGTCTTTGGACTCTGATGAACAAAAAGAATCCGACAAAAGTTTTTTTTGTTCATATGGAAATAACAGATTGGAACTTGAAAAATGGATAAGCAGCAATTATGAAGACTATCATATTATTAGGCTTCCAGCCATTTATGGCAAAAATATTAAAAAGAATTATATACATGATTTGATATCACCTATTCCACCAATTCTAACTTTAGACAAGTATAACGACATACTTAAAGTGATTTCGGAAATTACTGATGCATATAGTTTACACGCTGATGGATTGTATCATTATAATGAAAGTTATAGCGGTAAGAAAAGTTTAGAAGAAAAATTTATTAAAAATCCATTTAATGCAATTTCTTTTACTAATCCTCGTAGCAGCTTCCAGTATTATAATTTAGCATGGTTATGGAATGATATAAATAGGATTATGGAGCAAAAAATAAAAAAAATAAATTTAGTTACTGAGCCAATATTTTCAAATGAATTATTTGAACTAGTATATCACTGTGAGTATTGGTATGAAAGTTCTGCACCTTTAGTTAATTATAATTTAAAAACCGCATTTGCAGAAGCTTTAGGCGGACATAATGGGTATATATACAAAAAAGAGTATGTGTTAAAAGATTTAATAAATTACATAAAAAAGTATAAGATGAGATAGTGCAGTTTTTAAATGATAGATTAAAATCCTGTAGCACAGAACAGAAAGCTATATTTTTTTGTGTTCCAGGCCTTGCCCTTTGCTTGTATTATAATGCTGATTCCGGGGATGTCAAGCAGCGCCACTTAAACGGCCCTGCCTCCATCCAGAACAGTTTATAATCAAAGATAACCGTTCTTCAAAAGTAAGCGTCAAATCTCTCGCCTAGATATTTTTTAAATTCTGTGGCAAACTTGAAAAAACTACTAGTTTTTTCAAGGAGGGTGTAAAGTTGGATACTTGTACTCATAAGGTTCGCCTCAATCAATGTAAACTGATTATCGAGCAGTGTCAAAGCCGTCCCGATGGGCAGACAGCCAGGCAGTGGCTGGCAGAAAACGGGGTTCTGGAAAAAACTTATTACTACTGGCTCAGGAGAGTCCGTAAAGAAGTCTACAGCCAACTGAGTGATGGAAGTACTTCTCTTCCTGCAATGCAGGGATAAGGAACAGTTATCTTTGCTGAAGTCCCCATGATACCGCAACAGAATCCGGAAATTCCTTTTTCTTTCCAGCCCGCAGTCGTGATTAAAACTTCCCATGCAACTGTGGCAGTGTCTAACGAAGTTTCCGATAGGCTGCTTACCAGACTTCTGCAGGAGGTGTCCGATGCTTGAGGACGCCGGTGGAATCCGGCGCGTGATACTCGCATGTGGTTTTGTTGACCTGCGCAAAGGAATTGATGGACTGGCTCAGGTCATCGGTTCACAGTACAACCTGAATCCATTTGAAAAAGGAACCCTTTTTCTGTTCTATGGAAGGCGTTCAGACCGTATGAAGGTAAGCGCCTAAATTTCGAGTGTATGAAAATTTTTCTGTAAATAGGTATTAGCCAAAGGTCTTCTATGATAAAATAAAAAATCATAGGAGGCCTTTTGTAAACGTCAAACCATCCGCCCCAGCTTAAACTAACGCCGCTTTTCAGCGGCGTG
>NZ_SPHO01000011.1 GCF_005845215.1 Clostridium sp. 1001271st1 H5 | reverse complement strand
CTGACTGTAAATATATGATGTGTTGAATTGCCCCTAAAGAATTATGGTGTTAAAGTCCAAAGACGGGTCTTGAAACAATGTCAAAATGAAAGCGGAAAAAACCATAAACTTTTTTGAAAATTCTTAAATTGTGAAGATTGCATAAAAATGGCGTTAAAAATCTGTTAAACTTTTTTGCAAAAAATGCTTGATGGAAAATATGTAAACGTTTATACTAAATAAGTAAAATATGTAAACGTTTAGCGAATGGCGTTACGCTGGACAACTTAAGGAAAGGGGATAACTATGAAAAAGAGAGTTTTATTAGCAGGTGTTCTCACAGCAGCAATGATGACAGTAACTGCATGCAACGGCATGCCGGGTATGGGAAATGCCCAGCCGGCTGCAACACAGGCCCAGGGAGGGGACAGCAGTGAAGCTGCCGCAGGCGATGACAAGGTATATGAATTAAAGATTTCCACTTCCCAGACAGAGCAGGCCCTGATTACCAGGAACTACCAGAAGCTGGCGGATGTGTTAAATGAGAAATCAGGCGGCAGGCTGAAGGTAAGCGTATTCCCGTCCGGCCAGCTGGGCAGCGATGAGGATGTGCTGGAGCAGGCCATCCAGGGCGCCAATGTGGCAGTCAACACAGATGCTTCCCGTATGGGACAGTATGTGAAGGACTTCTCCATCCTGATGATGGGCTATTTTGCTGATAACTATGATGAGTGCTATAAGATAACTCAGACAGATACATTTAAGGGCTGGACAGACACCCTGTCCAAGGACCATGGCATCAAAATCCTGTCCTTTACGTTCTATGACGGCCCCCGTCACTTCATGACCAACAAGCCAATCAACACACCGGATGACCTGAAGGGCATGAGAATCCGTACCATCGGACAGGAAGTATGTACAGAGACCATCCAGGCCATGGGCGCCACCCCGATTTCCATGTCATGGGGCGAGGTTTACAACGGTATCCAGTCCAAGGCATTGGAGGGCTGCGAAGCACAGAACACGTCTACCTATCCGTCCAGACTGTATGAAGTGTGCAAGTATCAGTCAAAGACCGGCCACTTCCAGCTGATGCAGGGATTAATCTGCGGCCAGAGCTGGTTCGAGAGCCTGCCTGAGGATTTACAGACCCTGCTGGTTGAGACTTCCATTGAGGTTGGCCAGGAGACGGCTGCTGATGTTATGACTGAGGCTGACGAGGCTGAGAAGGCAATGGTTGAGGCAGGAATGACCATCGTAGAGCCGGATATTGCTCCATTTAAGGCAGCGGTTGACCCGGTATATGAGAAACTTGGATATGCTGAACTGAGAGATAAACTGTACAAGGAGATTGGCAAGACCAACTAATCCGCAGGTACTTTTCGCAATACAGAAAGGAAGCTTTTAAATGAAAAAAATTTCTGCTGTTATTTTAAAGACAGAGGAGCTTCTGGCCGGTGCAATGTTATGCATGATTGCCGTTCTGGTGTTCTGGTCCGCAGTGGCCAGAACCGTCGGAATGCCGGTGAACTGGGCTCAGGACGTTTCTTTGCTGGCATTTGGATGGCTGACCTTTATCGGCTCTGATATCATCATCAAGAGCGGCGGCCTGATTCGAATCGACATGCTGTCCAACCGGTTCCCGAAATCGGTACAGAAGACTCTGATGCTGGTGTTTGACGTTTTCATGTTGCTGTTTTTGCTGATTCTGATTGTTTACGGTTTCCTGCTGGTGTCCCAGAGCTGGAACCGCACCTTCAATACCCTGAAGATGAGCTATGCCTGGTGTACCCTGGCGGTGCCGGTGGGCTCCCTGCTGATGTTCTTCAGCATGTTGGGCAAGATGCTAGGCGATATCAGGAAACCAATGAAAGAATGGGGGGTTAATTAATGTTAAGTGCAGTTGGATTTTTCTTGATTCTCCTGTTCCTTGGAATGCCCGTGGCCTTTGCAATTGCAGTGTCCGGATTTTCCTTTTTCCTGATGAGGCCGGAGATTCCATGGACCATTCTGGTGCAGAAATCCCTGTCCACCACCCAGTCCTTTACCATGCTTGCCATTCCGCTGTTCATTTTTGCCGGCAACCTGATGAACAACACAGGCATCACATCCCGTCTGGTAAAGCTGGCAAACGTACTGACCGGACATATGTACGGTTCCATCGGCCAGGTATCTGTGGTTTTATCCACCCTGATGGGCGGCGTATCCGGTTCCGCTGTGGCGGACGCAGCCATGGAGTGCCGTATCCTTGGGCCTGAGATGACAAAGAGAGGCTATGCGCCTGGCTGGGCCGCTGCCATTAACTGTCTGTCAGGACTGATTGTGGCCACGATTCCGCCTTCCATGGGCCTGATTCTCTACGGTACCGTGGGCGAGGTTTCCATTGGCCGGCTGTTTGTAGCCGGATTCCTTCCAGGCATCATTATGTGTATCTTTATGATGATTGCCACCTCCTGGTCCGCACGGCACTACGGATATAAGCCGGACCACGACAAGCCTTCACCTCCAGGCGTTATCATCAGGTCCTGTATTGAGAGTATATGGGCCCTGCTGTTTCCCATCCTGCTGATTGTGCTGATTCGTTTCGGTGTTATGACGCCTTCAGAATCCGGTGCCTTTGCAGTATTTTATGCGCTGTTTGTAGGTATCTTTATTTACAAGGAACTGAACCTTGAGAAGTTTAAGAAGTGCGTCATTGACAGCGTAAAGGACCTGTCCGTGATTACCATGATTCTGGCTTTCTCCGGCATATTCAGCTACGGCGTTGTATTTGACCAGCTGCCCAAGACCCTGACCACTCTGCTGGTGGGCCTGACCAGCAATAAATACATACTTTTGCTGCTGATTTTAATTATGCTGACCGTGTTCGGTATGTTCATGGAGACAACGGTTATTACCCTGATTGTTACTCCCATCCTGATTCCGATTATCACACAGTACGGCATTGACCCGGTTCACTTCGGCATCATCATGATGACCATTGTTACCATGGGCTGTTCCACGCCTCCGGTTGGAGTTGCGCTGTACACCTGTTCCAATATCATGGACTGTTCGGTGCAGGAGACCACGAAGTATTCCCTTCCGTTGTTCATAGCTATCATGGCAACGCTGGCTATCTGTGTATTCTTCCCGGATTTGGTGCTGTTCCTGCCGAATATGATTTACGGTACAAGTATGTAATCCAGTGTTTAGTAAGCCCTGTACGGGCCGTCTCACAGGGGCGGTCCATGCAGGGCTTTCGGCTATCCATATATCTTGAATATCTTTTTCTCAAATTCATCAGCCGGCATGGGACGGTCAAAGAAATAGCCCTGGAGCAGGGAGACAGGGAATTTGCTGGTGATATCCAGTATCTCCCCGGTCTCCACACCTTCCACCACAATGTTGATTTGGAGTTTCCTGCACAGGTTCACCACACATTCCACAATAGCCAAATCCATGGTATTGTCCGGGGTTAAGTGCAGGGTAAAGGAATGGTCAATCTTCACAGAGTCCACGGGAAGGTTGCGAATCAGCAGCAGGGTGGAGTAGGCAATCCCAAAGTCGTCCAGGGATATGCAAAAGCCAAATGACCGAAGCTTCTCAAAGCACCCGGCCAGGGTGTTGAAATCATCCACCTTAGAACTCTCTGTCAGCTCAATGCAGAGAAATCCGGGATTCAGCTGATAGTCATTGGCTTTCTGAATCAGATAGTCCACAAATCCGGAATCCTTAAACTGAAGATAGGATACATTGAATCCAACCATCAGTCCCGGAAAATCCTTCTGCCATTTCCTTGCCTTCTGGAATACCTGGTCCACGATGAAACGCCCCACTATATGGATATCCCCGCTGTATTCCAGCTGCCGGATGACATCAGTGATGGTGGCCCATTTGATGGACGGGTCAAACCAGCGAAGAAGGGCTTCGCATCCAACCGCCCTGTGGCAGGAGGCATCCACCAGGGGCTGGTAATAAAGCTGGAACCCCTGAAACTGATTCTGTATGGACCGGGTCAGTGCATGCTTCAGCTGTATGGTGCGGTTGTGGTGCTCAGCGATTTCCAGGGAGAAGAATACCAGGTTTCCGCGGGAAATCTGTTTGGCATGCTCCAGGGAATGTTCCAGGCATCCCAAGAGCACGTCCCGTTTACTGCCGTATTCGGGATAGAGGACAGCGCCGCCGGATATGCTTAAATGGACTGCCTGTCCGTCGGGTCCGCACAGGTTCCGGGCGGCCAGGGTAATTTCCCCAAAAAGAGCTTCGGTGTCTTTTACGGTTCCTCCGGGGGACAGGATGATAAACTCATCCCCCTCCAGCCGGTAGACATCCCGGTCCGGTCCGCACAGCAGTTCCAGCTTCCGGCTGAAGCGGTAAAGGACATTGTCCCCAAAGCTGTAACCGAATTTATTGATGATTTCACGGAAATGGTCCAGGTCAATGAGAAGCAGGGAGCCGGGCTTTCCGGTGAAGTCGCAGTTGTTAAACGCATAGATGGTTTTCAGGTTGGTCAGGGGGTCGTATTTGTTTTTGGCATCCAGACGTGTCATGAGACCGGCAAACAGTTTTGGTTTTTGTTCACCGTCCAGAATCAGTGTGCCCCGGCATTCCAGCCACACATATTCACCGTGCCGGTTCAGGGCGCGGTATTCACATTTGTGGTGGGTGTTCCTGCCGGAGAATACCTGTTCCAGGTCCCTGGTATACCGCTCCCTGTCGTCAGGGTGAATGCGCTTCAGCCAGATACTGCCTGCATTTGTCATGTACTCTCCGGGCATGTCAAAATAGTCCACGGCATTTTCCGACCAGCGGGACAGGTCTTTCTTCATGTCGCAGGCATAGATATATACGTGATGGGATGTGGTTGAGAGGGCCTGAAATAAGTCATTGTCCAGGATACTGTTCATAGGGGTACCTACTTTGACCTTTCCTGCATGTATCAATACATGTTTTATACAGCCTATTATAATAAAAAAGGTGGATAGTTACAATATTTTTAGATAAAATAAAGAAAAACGTAATAAGAAATCAGACAAAGGCGGTTTTTTCTATGCAAAAAAATTGTTAGATATGCATAAAAAATTGCATAAAGATTTGCCGCATTGGACATTGATTTCAGCTGAAAAGATTGCTATATTGTTATGGTATCAAATTGTTCTTTGAAAAAATCATATCTATATCGCTGTTTAAAACATAGCTGGGACCACGGGGCATACGTCGGGTATCATATAGACTGAACCGGTATGAGGGTGCATCGCGGACACCCGTGCCGCCGGCAGTATACCAGTCATATAGTCTATGAAACAAAGATTGTTTATGAACTTACATCAGGAGGTAATCATGAAGGGAACCTTACTCGTAAAGAACGTTAAGCATCTTGTTACATGTGACGGGGATGACAGACTGCTTGAGGGTGTGGACGTATTAATCCGGGACGGAGTCATTGCCGGAATCGGACGGGAAGAAGAAACAGCGGGGGATGTGATTGACGCATCTGACATGGTGATGTATCCGGGGCTTATCAATACACACCATCATTTATATCAGACATTCAGCCGTAATTTACCGCAGGTACAGAACATGGAGTTATTTCCATGGCTGAAAACATTATATGAGATTTGGAAGCACGTGGATGGGGACGTGGTCTATTACAGTGCGCTTACAGGCATGGGAGAGCTGCTGAAAACAGGGTGCACCACCTGTCTGGACCACCACTATGTGTTTCCGGGGCAGGCAGGGAACGGGCTGTTGGATGCCCAGTTCGGGGCGGCTGATGCCCTGGGCATCCGTTTCCACGCCACCAGGGGGAGTATGGACTTAAGCGTAAAGGATGGGGGACTGCCTCCGGATAGCGTGGTGCAGACCGTGGATGAGATTCTTAGGGACTCAGAGCGGGCAGTGGAAAAATTTCACGACAAGGGCCGGTATTCCATGCATCAGGTGGCGCTGGCCCCCTGCTCCCCCTTCAGCGTGACGGGAAGGCTTCTGAAGGAATCAGCAGAGCTGGCCAGGAAGCTGGGGGTCAGGCTCCACACCCACCTGGCAGAGACAAAGGATGAGGAGCGGTTCACACTGGAGCATTTTGGGATGCGGCCCCTGGAGTATATGGAGAGTCTGGGATGGATAGGGGAGGATGTGTGGTATGCCCACGGAATCCATTTCACTGAGAATGAACTGAGACGCCTGGCAGAGACAGGAACAGGAGTGGCCCATTGTCCCATTTCCAATATGAAGTTATCCTCCGGCGTTGCCCTGGTGCCCAGGATGCTGGAGCTGGGAGTGCCCCTGGGGCTGGCTGTGGACGGTTCCGCCAGCAACGACGGCTCCAATCTTCTGGAGGAAATGCGGGTGGCCTATCTGCTTCACCGCCTCCAGTGGAGCCGTCAGGCGCCGTCAGCCTATGACATCCTGAAGATAGCCACCAGGGGAAGCGCCCGCATACTGGGAAGGGATGACCTGGGCCAGATAGCGGTGGGCATGGCAGCGGATTTCTTCCTGGTGGACATGAACCGGATGGAGCTGACCGGCGCCCAGTTTGACCCTAAATCCATGCTGTGTACGGTGGGGCTTAAGGGCAGCGTGGATTACACAGTGGTAAACGGGGAAGTGGTGGTCAGGGAGGGACGGCTGGTCCGCGTGGATGAGGAGCGGACCGTGGAAAAAGCCAACTCGGTTGTAGCAGAATACATCAGCCGATAAGTAATTCCTGAATCCGGCTCTGCCGGAGGAAAAGCAGAAGGGGCTGCGCCCGGTGCGCGGCTCCTTCTTTTTGCGGAACGGGTAGAACCACGGCACTGTATTTTTTCACAGTATGTTCAAACTTATTAAAGGTTGGCTAAAGGTTTCTCTATTATGATAGCTGGTAGAAAATACAGATGCCCGTATCGGGCAAAAGGAGGAAATAATGGAGAAAGCAGTGGTAATCAGAAAGGATAAGGCAGGTAAGCAATTTGGATTTCCGGCATTTCTCTTGGCCGTGGCAGCGGTGCTGTTCCTGGTATTCATGGGCGCCCATACGGCTTACGGGGCCGGCGGGCTGGAACTGAATACGGACTACCCCGGAATATCCGTGAAGCCGGGGGATAACCTGAATATTCCCATTACACTGGAGAACTACACCGGAGCCAGCCTGGACGCGGATGTGGAGGTGGCTTCCATGCCCGAGGGATGGGACGGATATCTCCAGGGCGGCAGCTATCAGGTGAGCCGTATCCATGTGAAAAACGGAGGAGACGGCTCCCAGATGACCCTTCACGTGACGGTTCCGAAGGAGCTGACAGAGGGAACCTACACCGTGGAGGTAAGGGCAGCTGCAGGAGAGGGACTTACGGCCAGCCTTCCCATTTCCTTTATGGTAAATGAGATGAACGCCGGAAAGGGAAGCTTTATCTCGGAATATCCCCAGCAGGAGGGTACCACAGGCACTAATTTCACTTTCAGCACCACCCTGATTAACAACGGGCTTAAGACACAGTCCTACAGCCTGTCGTCCAATGCGCCTTCCGGATGGGGCGTGAGCTTTACCCCAACCGGCGAGACCGCTAAGGTGGCTGCCCTGGAGGTGGAGTCAGGGGCCAGCAAGGGCATGACCGTGTCCGTGACGCCGCCCGAGGGTGTTGGGGCAGGGGAATATGACATATCCTGCAGCGCTGTGTCGGCGGAGGAGACATTGGACATCGGCCTGAAGGTGGTCATTACAGGCAGCTACGGCCTTAAGGTTTCCACCCCGGACGGACGCCTGAGCTTTGACGCTTATGCGGGACGGTCCTCGGACGTGACGCTTAACATCACCAACACAGGTAATGTGGACCTGGAAAATGTTTCTCTGAATTCATCCCTGCCAACAGGCTGGACCGTGACCTACAACACGGAGAACAATATCATCCCGTCCATACCGGCAGGAAGCACCACAGAGGTCATCGCCCATGTAAAGCCTTCTTCGGAAGCCGTCACAGGGGATTATGTGAACACATTTACCGCAGCCTGCGAGCAGACCCAGTCCAGCGCTGATTTCAGGGTATCGGTTAAGACAAAGACGGTATGGGGCGTGGTGGCTGTCCTCATCATACTGTGTACAGCCGGGGGCCTGGGCTATGTGTTCCGCAAATACGGCAGAAGGTAGCCTGTATGGATAAATCGCTGGAAAGGGGCCATTGTTATGGATTATGAAGAAATGATGATACGGACCGAACATCTGTCCAAATCCTATGGGGATAAGACAGCGGTCTGTGATTTGACACTGGAAATCCGGCGGGGAGAGATATTCGGGCTGCTGGGACCAAACGGAGCAGGAAAGACCACCACCACCCTGATGCTGTTAGGGCTGACCGAGCCTACCGGCGGCAGCGCCTGGATAAACGGAAAGGACTGTGCACGGCAGGCCATTGAGGTCAAGGGGATGGTGGGTTACCTGCCGGATAATGTGGGGTTTTATTCCGATATGACGGGGCGGGAGAACCTGCGTTTTACAGGACAGCTGAACGGACTGTCCGATGATGTGACAGACAGACGGATGGAGGAACTTTTGGAAAAGGTGGGGATGACGGAGGCGGCCGACCAGAAGGCAGGCACCTACTCACGGGGCATGAGACAGCGTCTGGGAATCGCGGATGTCCTGATGAAGGACCCCAAGGTGGTTATCATGGATGAACCCACCCTGGGAATCGACCCGGAGGGAATGCGGGAGCTGATGACCCTGATACGCAGTCTGGCGGAGGATGATAAAAGGACCATCCTCATATCCTCCCATCAGCTATATCAGATTCAGCAGATTTGCGACCGGGTGGGACTCTTTGTGGATGGAAGCCTCATTGCCTGCGGGCGGATTGACGAATTGGCGGGCCAGATGCGCCGGGAAGGACATTATGCCCTGGAGGCAGCTGCTTTTCCCGATGACAGCGGATTTGAGGAATTGTTAAGGAACCTTGGAAACGTGGAACAGGTGGAGCGGACCGGCGATTTTTACGTGGTCCATTCCAGGTCGGACCTGTGCAGGGAGCTGAACCGCAGGGCCCTGGAAAAGGGCTATACCCTGCGTCATTTAAGACAGCGGGGAAATGACCTGGATGAAATTTACCGCAGATATTTTGAGAAAGGAGAGCAGAAAAATGGTGGTGTCAATCAAAAGAAAAATAAAGGATTCCTTTCTTTCAGCAGGCAGCAGCGGTAAGAATGTAACCGGCGCAGACACAAAGACGGGACCGGGCAGGGGCATGTCCGGCATGACGGCCCTGTACCGCAAGGAGATGTCGGACCATATACGGAGCAAACGGTTCCTGATAGTGCTGGGGCTGATACTGCTGACCAGCTGCGCCAGCATATACGGGGCCTTAACCAGCCTTTCGGATGCAGTTGCATCTGATTCCAGCTATATATTCCTGAAGCTGTTCACCTTAAGCGGAAGCTCCATCCCTTCCTTTACCTCCTTTATTGCGCTGTTGGGGCCGTTTGTGGGGCTGAGCCTTGGTTTTGACGCAATCAACAGCGAGCGCTCCGAAGGCACCTTAAACCGCCTGGTGGCGCAGCCCATTTACAGGGATGCGGTCATAAACGGTAAGTTTCTGGCAGGCGCCACGATTATTTTCCTAATGGTCTTTTCCATGGGACTCATCGCAGGCGCCGTGGGGCTTCTGGCCACAGGGGTGCCGCCTGCTGCCGAGGAAACAGGACGGGTGCTGGTGCTTTTGTTCTTTACCTCTGTCTATATCTGCTTCTGGCTGGCGCTGTCCATTCTCTGCTCCGTGCTGTGCCGTCATGCAGCCACCTCTGCCATGATTGTGATTGCGCTGTGGATTTTCTTTGCGCTGTTCATGACGCTGGTGGTGAGCATTGTGGCAAACGCCCTGTATCCCATGGGGCAGACTGCATCCGCTGGCCGGATTCTGGACAATTACAGCTGCCAGATGAGCCTTAACCGCCTGTCTCCCTATTACCTGTACAGTGAGGCGGTGTCCACCATTATGAATCCCATGGTGCGCTCCACCAACATTATCCTGCCCCAGCAGCTGTCCGGGGCAATCACCGGGTATCTGTCGCTGGGACAGAGCTGCCTTCTGGTATGGCCCCATCTGACGGGCCTGCTGGCGCTGACAGCTGTGGTGTTTGCAGCTTCCTATATCAGCTTTATGAGAAGGGAGATTCGGAGCAGGTAAAGGAAGCATACAGGCGGCGTGCCTGTTTCCGTGGTACAGGTTTGTGAATTAATTGTGAAATCCACCTCTGTTCTCTTGCGGTTCGTACAGAATTGAGAGAGAATACAGGTGGATTTTTTACATATGACTCAATACAGGGAGATGATATAGATGAGGGTTTTGATTGTGGAGGATAACAGGCGGCTGGCAGAGTCCATCCGCGATATTTTAAAGCACTGGTATGACTGCGATATCTGCGGAGACGGCAGTACCGGCTGCTGGCTCTTAAAGGACGGCGGCTACGATGCAGCCATTCTGGACCTGATGCTGCCCGGAATGGACGGAATCACCCTGTTAAAGGAAGCCAGGAAAATGGGGTGTCCGGTTCCCGTGCTGATACTGTCAGCCAAAAGCGAGCTGGAGGACAGGGTGACTGGGCTGGAGTGCGGCGCTGATTACTATTTGACAAAGCCCTTTGACATGCAGGAGCTGCTGGCTGTGATGAAGACCATACTGAGGCGCAGGGGGGAGATGATTCCCGAAAGCCTGAACCTGGGCAATATCTCCCTGAGCCAGGCAGACTACACCTTAAGGGGACCGGACAAAAGCATACAGCTGGGCAAGAAAGAGTACGACATCATGCGGATTCTGATGGTGAACCGGGACATGGTGGTTTCCAAGGAAACCCTTTTGTCCAGGGTGTGGGGAAATGATGCGGAGGCAGTGGAGAACAACGTGGAGATTTACATATCGTTTCTGAGAAAAAAGCTGGATTTCCTTAAGGCGGATGTGATGATTGTCACCATACGCAAGCTGGGATACAGGATTGTGGAAAAGAACAGCAGGGAGGTGCTGTGATGAAGGAAATAGGCAGGCTTCGGCTTAAGTTCATTATTTATAACATGCTGGTGGTGACAGCGGTCATAGGCTTAACATTCTGCGCAGTGACCTCTGTGGTGAAACGGAGGGTCAATGACCAGGGGAGCCTAGCCCTGTCCAGGGTGGTATCCCGGGAGGAACATCCCCTGATATTTGCAGCCTTGTCCCCGGTTCAGATTCCGTATTTTACTGTCCTGGTGGGAGAGGACGGCATGGTGACGCTGGGGGAGGGATATGACGCCTCCTGGGAACCGGGATTTCTGGAACAGATGGCTGTCCTGGGCATGACCGGGGAGGAGGATATGGGAATACTGGACGCGTACCATCTGAGATATTTAAGAGTCAGCCAGCCGGCAGGACATATGATTGCATTTGCAGACACCTCCTATGAGGATTCGCTGAGGAACGGGGTTATGAAATACGGGGGCATGGCCTGCGTGGCTATCTGGCTGGGATTCTTTGGGCTGTCCTATTTCTTTTCCCGGTGGGCTGTGAAGCCGTTGGAGGAATCGGTCCGCATGCAGAAGCAGTTTGTGGCGGATGCCTCCCATGAGTTAAAGACCCCGCTGACCGTGATTACGGCCAATGCAGCGCTTTTGCAGGAACGGTATGCAGGCGTGTCGGCGGAGACGGACAAGTGGATGGAGCATGTGAGCCAGGAGTGTAAGGAGATGCGCTCCCTGGTGGAAAGTCTCCTGCTTCTGGCCAGGAATGATGCCTATGTGCCAAAGAGGGGAGAATTTGTCCGGTTTAGCTTAAGCGATTTGGTCATGGAGAAGATACTGACCTTTGAACCTGTATTTTACCAGGAGGAGAAGGTGCTGGAGTATAAGATAGAGGATGATGTGATGATGATGGGGAACCCCTCCCAAATGGGGCAGTTAATCAGGGCACTTATGGACAACGCGGTAAAATATTCCGTGCCAAGGGGACGGACAGAGGTATGGCTTAAGCCGGCCGGACGAGGCAGGGCAAGGTTGTGGGTGTGCAGCCAGGGAGAACCCATACCCGAGGACAGGCGCAGGCTGATTTTCAGAAGGTTTTACAGGGATGACAGCGCCAGGAGCAGTACAAAGGGCTATGGCCTGGGGCTGGCCATAGCGGCAGAGACAGCCAGGAGCCACAGGGCCGTAATCGGGGTGGAGTACAGGGATGGGATGAACTGTTTTTACGTTACCGTGAAAAGGAAACGTCCTTTTTATTTTGGCGGGAATGTGATAGAATGATTTTATATATGGAAATAAGTACGCAGAGGGCTGCCGGCGGCAGTCTAAGGGGAGGACTAGGAGATGGGAGAACAACCGCGGGATGCGGAGAATACCACCAGAGCCTTTTTTAAGGAATACATGGTAAACCGAAATGTGGAAGCCACGCTTGGCTGGCTGACGGATGATGTACATTGGATAGGCACTGGGAAGGGTGAGTATTCCTGCGGGAAGGAACAGGTCCTTAATGCTCTGGAACAGGAGTTTTCACTGGACCCGGATGCCTACCAGCTTATATGGGAGGATATCCGGGAGAACCGTCTCACCCCAGACTGCGCTGTTATGCAGGGCAGGCTTACTGTGGTGCGCACCCTTCCTGACGGGAAGGAATTTGCCATGGGCGCGCGCCTGACATCCGCCTGTGTCCGCACGGCAGAGGGATTCCGCGTGGCATCCATCCATGCGTCCGCCCCGGCCGGTATCCAGGAGGAGGGGGAGTTCTTCCCCCTTTCTTTTGCAGAATCCGTCAGCCGGGAATATGCCCGCCGCATGGGCAGAAGCGCCCTGGAGCTGCTGGGAAAGAATATTCCCGGGGGTATGCTGGGCACCTATCTTGAGTCCGGCTTTCCTCTGTACTATGTCAATGACAGGATGCTGGCTTATCTGGGATATACATATGAAGAGTTCAGCCAGGCCACCCGGGGCAGGGTGGCTAACTGCATCCATCCCCAGGACCGGGAAAGGGTATACGGGGTTATACAGGAAGCCTTTGGAAAATCCCGGGATTACGAGGTGCGCTACCGCATACAGAAAAAGAGCGGACAGTATATCCATGTGTATGAGACTGGCAGCTTTGCCCAGGCAGAGGACGGAAGGGACATCTGTCTGTGCGTTGTCCGTGATATATCCGCCCAGGTGGAGGCAGAGGATAGGCTGAAGCAGGAGAACCTGGAAAAGGAACGCCAGGCCAGCCGGTATGACCAGTTGTTCCAGTCGGTTCTGTGCGGCATCATGCAGTGGAAGGCGCTGGACCGGGAACACATTGTGTTTAAAAATGCCAACCGGGAGAGTATACGGATTCTGGGATATGAGCCGGATGAGTTCTGGGCCCGCGGGGCCTGGCACTGGAAGGAGCTGATTGCAAAAGAGGATTACCGGATTAAGATGAATCAGATGGATTGCCTGGAAAAGGCAGGCGACAGCATGAACTTTGAGTACCGTGTCCGCCAGAAGGACGGAACGCCCTGCTGGATACTGGGAAAACTGGAGATGATACAGGATGGGGACGGGGAACTGATTGTGCAGAGCGTGTTTCTGGATATTGACACACGCAAGCGCACCGAACACCAGAACCAGCAGCTGAAGGAGCTGGCCGAGGCCAACAGCGCTATCCTGAACATGGCTCTGGAGCACACCTCTCTCTGCGAGTTTTACTATTATCCGGACCGCCGGACCTGTATCATTCCGGACAGAACCAGCGCACGGTATCAGTGCGGCAGCCGGTATGTGAATATGCCGGAAAGCTTTGCAGAGGAAATGGTGGCGCCGGAGGGCCGCAGGGATTTCATCAGGATGTATGAGGATATCCACAGCGGGAAACGGACTGCCTCGGTTCAGTTCCTTACTGTTAATGGGTTGTGGTGCCGCGTGACCATGTCCGCTGTGGAATATGGAGAGAACGGACAGAACGGGACCGTGCTGGGAATCATAGAGGATATAACAAAGGAACAGACCATGGCCCTGGCCCTGGAGGCGGCTAAGTCCAGGGATTCCCTGACCGGCCTGTGGAACAGGGAAGCAGGAACCAGAATAGCCCAGGAGTATATGGCCAGAAAACCCCAGGGAGAGCGCTGCGCCCTCATGCTTCTGGATATGGACAATTTCACCCGCATTAACCAGGAGGAAGGCATTGCCTTTGCCAATGCCGTGCTTCAGGAGGTGGCCGATGTTCTGAGGGCCGAAACAGAGCCGGATGACATAAGGGTCCGAATGGGCGGCGACGAGTTCATGCTGGTGTTAAAGGGCAGGGGAAAGGCAGGGGCAACCGTTACAGGTCCCCGTATCGCGGCCAGGGTCAGGGAGCTTTTGCTTCAGTCGGACAAGGACATCAGCATATCGGTCAGCATCGGCATGTGCGCCACTGAGGTGGTGGACGAGTACAGCGGCCTGTACCGCTGTGCGGAGAGCACACTGAAATATGTGAAGGAAAACTGCCAGGGCAGGGCGGCCTGTTATCTGGACACCTCCAATGAGCTGGGGGAGATGCTGACAGACCTGTATACGGAAAAGCACCAGCTCAACACCATAGAGCAGGACCTGACCGAGCAGAGGGAGGACCTGGTGTCCTTTGCACTGGACCTTTTAGGAAAGGCCAGGAACCTAAACGATGCAGTACAGCTGCTCTTTGCAAGGCTGGGCAAGTCATATGGTCTGGACCGGGTATCTCTTCTGGAGGTGGACCGGGATTATCTGACCTGCCGTTTCAGCTACCAGTGGGCCAGGGATAAGTCGGACCTGCTGATGCATAAGACTTTTTACATAACAAGGGAGCAGTACGAGCAGTGGCCCGGCCAATTTGATGCAACAGGGCTGAGCAGGAACGCTGTCCATAGGGAGTCGTCCATGACTTGTCTTCAGGCGGCCATCTGGAACCAGGGCATGTTTGCCGGCACCCTGAGCTTTGAGGTGAAGGAGGAGGGGTATGGCTGGAACGATGAGCAGAAGAAGCTGCTGGAGGAGCTGAGTAAAATCATTCCTTCCTTTGTGATGAAGGCCAGGGCGGATGCGGTGAGCCAGGCCAAGACGGATTTCCTGTCGCGGATGAGCCATGAGATACGTACGCCTCTTAACGCCATTGTGGGCATGACTGCCATAGCCAGGAATGTGGCGGACGACAGGGAAAAGGTGCTGGAATGCCTGGATAAGTTAGAGACATCCAACCAGTATCTTATCAGTCTAATCAATGATATCCTGGACATGTCGCGCATTGAGAGCGGAAAGATGGAGCTGAATGTGCAGTCCACGGACATGGAGGAGTTTGTCAAATCCCTGGAGGGCATGATGCGGCCTCAGGCGGAGCAGAAGGGATTGGGGTTTGCGGTGGAAAACAGCTGCTGCAGGGGTCTGTTCCTTGTGACGGACCGCCTGCGCCTGGAACAGGTGTTGATAAATATTATCGGCAATGCGGTGAAGTTTACAGAACAGGGGGGGACTGTGGTGTTTTCCGTCACGCCGGATGGAAGAGGCCCCGGCGGACAGCGTCTTACCTTTTCCGTGAAGGACACAGGCATCGGCATTGCGCCGGAAGCCCTGGACAGCATTTTTAATGCCTTTGAGCAGGCGGAGAGGAATACCTCTGTCAAATACGGGGGAACAGGGCTGGGACTTGCCATTTCCAGCCGTCTGGTCCAGATGATGGGCGGCACGCTGGGAGTCCGGAGTGAGCCGGGAAAGGGCTCGGAGTTCTTCTTTACCCTGTGTCTGCCCATTGGAATCAAGGATGTAAAGGCTCCGAGGCACAGGGAGCCGGAGCACCATGATTTCCATGGAAAGCGTCTGCTGGTTGTGGAGGACAACCAGTTGAACCAGGAGATTGCACAGTCCCTTCTGGAGATGGAGGGGTTTCTGGTGGAGACAGCGGAAAACGGGCAGGCTGCCCTGGATGCGTTCACGGACCATGAACCGGAATATTACGACGCGGTGCTCATGGATATCCGTATGCCTGTGATGGACGGAATTGAGGCCACCAGGCGCATCCGCACCATGGAACGGCCGGATTCCAGGACCATTCCCATCATTGCCATGACAGCCAATGCCTTTGACGAGGACAGCAGGAAGTCACTGGACAGCGGCATGAACGGCCACCTGTCCAAGCCCATCCGCGTGGAGGAGTTGCTGCGGATGCTGGATGCATGTATGTAATTGGATGCTGTTGTGGATATTAGATAAAAAAATAGAAACCAGGTTCAGAAATCACGACAAAATTACTTAAAAAGCGGTTTTTACCCTCCTTCTTTTCTGCTATGATGAAACCATCAGAAATGAGAAGGAGGGTATTATTATGAAGAAAAAACTGGCACTTTTGTTGGCATGCTCCATGGCTTTAAGCCTTACTGCCTGCGGAGGCGGCAACAAGGCAGCAGATACCACGGCTGCACCTGAGACCACCACGGCAGCCGCTACGGAGGCTGCAAAGGAAGAGAGTAAGGATGAGGCAGCGGAAACCACGGCAGCTGAGGCAGCAGGCGGGGACATGGATGCCCTCATCGAAGCAGCCAAGGCGGAAGGCGAACTGACTGTATACGGCTCCTGTGAGGAGGAATATCTGTCGGCTGCCTGCCAGAATTTCGAGAAGCTGTACGGAATCAAGACAAAATACCAGAGACTTTCCACATCAGAGGTTTATACCAAGATATCCGAGGAAGCAGGCAAACCATCTGCTGACGTATGGTTCGGCGGAACCACAGACCCCTATAACGAGGCAGTGGCTGACGGCCTTCTGATGGAGTATGAGGCAATCAATGCCAAGAACCTGATTGGCGACCAGTACAAGGACCCAACCAACTGCTGGTACGGCATCTATAAGGGCATCCTGGGCTTCATGGTCAATACCGAAGAGTTAGACCGCCTGGGTCTGGAAGCTCCCAAGACATGGGACGACCTGACCAAGGAAGAGTACAAGGGACTCATTATGCTGTCCAACCCCAACACGGCCGGCACAGCAAAGCTGCTCATCAACACCATGGTTCAGATGAAGGGCCATGACCAGGCCATGGAGTATTTCAAGGCCCTGGACAAGAATATTTCCCAGTACACCAAGTCCGGTTCCGGCCCATCCAAGATGGTAGGCCCGGGCGAGTGCGTAATCGGTATCGGATTCCTTCATGACGGCATTTACCAGATTCTTCAGGGCTACGACAACATCCAGTTAATTGTACCTGAGGACGGAACCTCCTTTGAGGTAGGCGCTACCGCCATCTTCAACGGATGCACACATCCAAACGCAGCCAAGCTGTGGATTGAATATGCCCTGTCTCCTGACTGTGTGGACCACGCCAAAGAAAACGGCTCCTACCAGTTCCTGGTATTAAGCAATGCCACCCAGCCTGAGGAAGCCACCAAGTTTGGTCTGGATATGAACAATACCATTGACTATGATTTTGAAGATGCAAAGGAAAACAGTGCCAAGTATGTAGAGGACTTCTTCGCAGCTCTTGGAAGCTCCTCCGACAGCGCGGATTCCAGCCGTTTCTTAACAGAATAGGCGGGGCCCCAGCCGGTGTCCGGCACTTGGAAATGTAATGTAGTGTAAGCTTGCAAACGGGTGCTGCGTAATGGTTGACATCATTCATTACGCAGCATTTGTTACATTATGGTCCTGGCTTTGCGGAAGGGACCGTAAGATATCAAGAGGAAAAAATTCCTCGGGAAAGGGGGCCTCATTGTGGCCAGAAAACAGAGCGCTGAGCTGGAGCGCAAGAAATTTTTTTCAGACCCCGTACTGGTGAGTATGATTGTGGTGCTGCTGGTATTCCTGGCATTGTTCATCCTGTACCCCCTTCTGATGCTGCTGGTAGACAGCTTTTATTCGGAAGGTAAGATTACCCTGGAGGTATTCACAAGGGTGCTGAGCCTGGAGCGGTTCCAGAAGGCTTTCAAGAACACCCTGGTGTTAGGCATGATTACAGGAATCGCGTCCACTGCCATCGGTCTGCTGTTCGCCTATGTTGAAGTGTATGTAAAGCTTAAGACAAAGGTGCTGGAGAAGCTGTTTGCCATGGTTTCCATGCTTCCCGTGGTATCTCCTCCTTTTGTACTGTCACTGTCCATGATTATGCTGTTCGGACGAAGCGGCATCATCACCCGCTCCCTTTTGGGAATCTATGATTCCAATGTGTATGGACTGAAGGGAATCGCCATTGTACAGACACTGACCTTTTTCCCCGTATGCTATCTGATGCTGAAGGGGCTTTTGAAAAATATCGACCCCTCCCTGGAGGAGGCCACAAGGGATATGGGAGCCACCCGGTGGAAGGTGTTCACCAGCGTCACATTTCCCCTTCTTCTTCCCGGACTGGGCAATGCATTCCTGGTAACCTTCATTGAGTCCGTGGCGGATTTCGCCAACCCCATGCTGATTGGCGGCTCCTACGACACACTGGCCACCACCATCTACCTGCAGGTAACAGGGGCCTATGACTCCACCGGCGCGGCAGCCATGTCCGTGGTGCTCCTGTCCCTGACCGTGGTGCTGTTCCTGATTCAGAAGTATTATCTGGAAAAAAAGACAGCGGCCACCCTTACGGGAAAGGCCTCCCGCATGAGAATGCTCATAGAGGATAAGAGCGTTACGGTTCCTCTGACCATTTTCTGCGGCGCTGTGTCGGCTTTTGTTATGCTGATGTACATCATGGTGCCCTTTGGCGCTCTGTTCACCCTCTGGGGCAGAGATTACAGCCTGAGCCTTAAATGGTTCCAGTACATGTTCAAGACCAGCGGACTTAAGGCATTTAAGGACTCCTTTGTCCTGTCCCTGATTGCGGCCCCGCTGACAGCCTTCCTGTCCATGGTTATCTCCTATCTGGTGGTAAAGAAACGGTTTAAGGCCAAAGGCTTCATTGAATTTGTATCCATGCTTGCCATGGCGGTACCCGGAACCGTGCTGGGCATCGGATATATCAGGGGCTATGCCAACGGCCTGTTCAGGACCGGTATCATGAGCGGACTTTACGGCACCGGCCTTATCCTGATTATCGTATTCATTGTGCGAAGCCTTCCCACCGGCACCAGAAGCGGCATCTCAGCCCTGCGCCAGATTGACAAGTCCATCGAGGAATCGGCCTATGACATGGGAGCAGGTTCTGCCAAGGTGTTCATGACCGTGACCCTTCCCCTGATTAAGGATTCCTTTTTCAGCGGACTGGTAACAGCCTTTGTGCGGAGCATCACGGCAATTTCAGCCATCATTCTTCTGGTGACTCCGGACTTCCTGCTCATCACCTGCCAGATTAATGAGCAGGCGGAAAAGGGAAATTACGGCGTTGCATGCGCCTATGCAACCGTGCTGATTGTCATAACATACGGCGCAGTTCTCATCATGAATACCCTGATGAAGTTCTTTGGGGTCAGCAGGAAGATAAGGCAGGAGAGCTAAGTGCTCATAGCGGGCCGCTGCGCTAAGCGGTCAAAGGACGCCCGCCAAGCGCCAGCGGCATGCATCGCACGTAAGCGTCTAAAAGACAGACGCTAAGTGCTCATAGCGAGGAGGATAGTTGATATGGAGAAACAGAAAAAAGGTGTTCGTCTGGAACACATTTCTAAAATATATACGGACCCAAAGACAGGCAAGGAGTTTTATGCAGTGCAGGATACCACCCTGGATATTGAACCGGGCAGCTTTGTGACCCTCTTAGGGCCTTCGGGATGCGGCAAGACAACCACCCTGCGCATGATTGCAGGCTTTGAGAGCCCGGACGAGGGGGATATCTATCTGGGGGATGAGGCTATCAACGCCCTGACCCCTAATAAGAGGGACACGGCCATGGTATTCCAGAGCTATGCCCTTCTGCCCCACTACAATGTCTTTGACAATGTGGCCTACGGCCTGAAGATACGCAAGCTCCCCAAGGAGGAGATTCATGAGCGGGTTATGAACATCCTGAAGCTGGTGGAGATGGAGGGCATGGAGTCCCGTATGACCAACCAGCTCTCCGGCGGCCAGCAGCAGCGTGTGGCCCTGGCCAGGGCCCTGGTCATTGAACCCAGCGTACTGCTGTTTGATGAACCTTTAAGTAATCTGGACGCCAAGCTGAGGGTTACTATGAGGACGGAAATCCGTAAAATCCAGCAGAAGGTCGGAATTACAGCCATCTATGTAACCCATGACCAGTCCGAGGCCATGAGTATTTCCGATAAAATCATTATCATGAGCAAGGGTAAGGTGGAGCAGATTGGAACGCCCAGGGAGATTTACTATCATCCCAATTCCAGGTTCGTGGCTGACTTTATCGGGGAGGCTAACTTCCTGGATGCCAGGGTCAGGTCCGCCAGCGGTGAAAAAGCGGTCATTGATGTGGTGGGACAGGAGCTTACGGTCAACAACTTTGCCAAGGCAGGACCCGGGGACGATGCCGTGCTGGTCATCCGGCCTGAGGGAGCCACCCTGGCGGAGCAGGGGCTTTTGGAAGGCACTGTCACCCTGTCCACCTTCATGGGGTCCTATCAGTACTATCAGGTCATGGTGGGGAACATGGAAATCCAGATTACGGATTACAATCCGGTGAACCGCAGGATATATGAGGTGGGGGAGAAGGCATACCTGGATTTCGACCCCAAGGGGGTTTACATTCTGTAGGCGGTTTTGGTATAATGTGTAAAACATGATACCTGCGCCGGCCTGGTTCCGTCCAGCGGCAGGGAAGGCGCCGGCCGGACCGTGTGCATCCCGGGAGGGACAGCATGGCCGGAGCACACGGCAGACAGTATGGGGAATCGGATGCGTATGAAAAAGAGTTGGAAGATATATATTGCAGTGACAGGGATGTCCCTCTGCCTGGCCGGATGTGCAGGCAGCGGGACTTCTGCGGTTGCGGACCATGCAGCGGATGAGGAGCTGGTAATTTACTGCCCTCATCCGCTTGAGTTTATTAACCCTATTGTGTCGGAGTTTGAGGGACGGACCGGAATACGGGTCTATGTCCAGACCGGCGGCACAGGGGAGCTTCTAAAGATGGCGGAGGAGGGAAACGGTCCTCCCTGCGACATATTCTGGGGCGGTTCCCTGTCCACCACCATACCCAAAAAGGAGCTGTTTGAGCCCTACATAAGCTGCAACGAGGACATGGTGCGGGATGAGTTTAAGAACAGGGAAGGCAATATGAGCCGATTCACGGATATTCCCAGCGTAATCATGGTGAATACCAACCTGATTGGGGATGTGGAGGTGGAGGGCTATGAGGATTTGTTAAAGCCGGAGCTGAAGGGCAGAATCGCCATGTGCGACCCGGCCACCTCCTCCTCTGCCTATGAGCATCTTATCAATATGCTCTACGCCATGGGTGACGGAGAGCCGGAACAGGGCTGGGATTATGTGGAGGACTTCTGCCGGAACCTGGACGGCATTCTGTTAGGAGGTTCAGGGGAGGTGTATCAGGGGGTGGCCCAGGGAAAATATGCCGTGGGGCTTACGTTTGAGGAGGCTGCCGCCCACTATGTGGCGGACAAAGGACCGGTGAAGCTGGTATACATGAAGGAGGGCGTCATTTCCACACCGGACAGCGTCTGCATTGTAAAGGGCAGCCGCCATGTGGAGGAGGCCAGGGATTTTGTGGACTTTGTCACGGGCAGGGATGCCCAGACCGTCATTTCCATGAGGCTGGACCGCCGTTCCGTGAGAAAGGATGTGGAGGAGCCTGTCTATCTGCCGGATAAGGAGGACATCCATATTATATACAGCCGGGAGGATGAGGTGAATTCCAGAAAGGGGAGGTGGCTGGAGCATTTTGCCGCTGTTTATGCCGGTGTGCTGGAGGAGGAGGCCGGTGCGTCCGGGGAGCCGGCCGGTGTTCCTGGGGGACTGGTCAGTGGGCACGGGGAGCCGGCCGGAATGCCTGAGAAAACCGGGGAGGTGGATGCCCGGTGAAAAAGGAACGGTATTTCCGCCATGAACTGGAACGCATGTTTATTGCCTACGCCATTGTCCCGGCGGTCATATTTACCCTGGTGTGCGGCCTGCTCTTCATGGCAGTTCTGCTCCACGGGAAAAAGAGCAGCAACATTGAGCACAACCGGTATGTGGCCGGCCTTCTGGACAATGTGCTGGCGCGGTATGAGGAGGGAGTGGAGGAGATGGCTTCCCAGCCAGGCTGCTTTGACAGAATCAAAGACCAGGACGGAAAGGCTGAGATGTTTGGGATATTTTACGGCATCACCAACAGCCTGGGCCTGGAGGGGGATTTGTTTGTCCTGGACAGCAGCAGGAACATCCTTTTATCCAGCCGCAGCAGCCTCCCGCAGTTTCTGGATGTGCCGGAGGACGTGTCCTGGGGCATATTTGACGATATGGACCGGGAGCCGGATAAGACGGCCCTCAGGCTGGCGGAGGGATGGAAAAGCGGCGGCAGCGCCATTGCCATAGGGCGGAGCGTGACGGACGGGGATAAAAAGCTGGGGTATATCCTGTGCTCCATCCCCAGCAGCCAGTTTAAGGCTCTTGTGGACAAGCCGGATATCCAGACCATTATAGCCGACCCCTTTGGCTGGGCCTATGTCAGCAGCAATTACAGCTTCTTAAACAGCAGCAACCAGGTTATGAAGGTCCTGCGGGAGACAGGCAGGTATCTGAGCCATGAGAAACAGATGTACCTGGTCTCCCGGCAGCAGGTCCCCAGGGGCGGGTTTACCGTGTATTCCATCTCCGATATCCAGAACATTGTCATTTCCCTGGGGTTAGGCAGCGGCCTGGTCATTACGGCCCTGGTGCTCATGACACTGTGGATGCTTCTCAACTCCAGGAAGGTGACGGAGAAAAAGACAGAGGACTTCTATAAAATCCTGGATGTGATGGAAAATGCCAGGGACGGCAACCTGGAAGGGGTCATACGCATACAGAGCAGCAATGAATTCAAAATCATTGCCGATGCCTATAACGAGACGATACAGAGCCTGAGAATCCAGATGGAGAACAACCGGAAGATGGCGGAGCTGGTGTCCATGGCCCAGAACAAACAGCTGGAATCCCAGTTCAATCCCCATTTCCTGTACAATACCCTGGAGAACATCCGGTATATGTGCAAGCTGGAGCCTGGGACGGCAGAAAGGATGGTGTTCAGCCTTTCAAACCTGCTGCGCTACAGCCTGGACGGCAGTAAGGCGGAGGTGACGCTGAAGGAGGACCTGGAGCACCTGGAATCCTATCTGACCATACTGAAGCGCAGGTTCGGGGAACGGTTTCTCTGCCGGATTGACGTGGAGCCGGAGGCCATGGACCTGCGGATTCCCAAGCTGGTGCTTCAGCCCATGATTGAGAACGCGGTGAAATACGGGTTTGGAAAGCAGCTCAACCTGACCGTGGAGCTGAAAGCCTATATCCATGAGGGAAAACTCATTATGATATGCCGGGACGACGGGGTGGGAATCCCCCAGGGAACCTTAAGCGAGCTGACAGCCCTGCTGGAACAGAAGGAAAATCCCAGAAGACATTCGGGGCTGTATAACATTCACAGAAGAATCGATATCCTGTACGGAAGGCCCTACGGGGTGGAAATCAGAAGCGCGGAGGGACACGGCACCACCCTGGTGGTAACCCTGCCGGTGAAAAGAGAGGAATCAGACGGATGTTGCGTGTGTTGATTGCAGAAGATGAAGAGATGATACGGAAGGGGCTGGTCTATACCACGGACTGGCTGTCCATGGACTGTGTGGTGGTGGCTGAGGCAGCCGACGGCCAGGACGGGTATGAGAAGATTCTGGAGTACAGGCCGGATGTGGTTATAACAGATATCTGCATGCCCTTCATGGACGGCATAGAGATGATAAAAAAAGCTTCGGAGCAGGTAAGGTTTAAGAGCATCCTGCTGACCAGCTATGCGGATTTTGAGTATGCCAGGCGGGCCATTGAAGCCAGGGTCTGCGAGTACCTGCTGAAGCCTGTGGACGAGGAGGCCCTGGCAGGCATTATGGAACGGCTGGGGGAGGAAATCGTAAGCAGCCGCCAGGTGGAGCATGTGATGGAGCAGGCCGAGATAGAGGGGGGCAACCTGAACCTGGAGTACTATATGCAGCTGGACCTGTCGGAGAACCAGTATGTTTCCAGGGCCATAAAGGCCATACGTGAGGGTTTTGCCAGGAAACTGAGCATCGAGTCCATCTCAGAGGACCTGGGGGTCAGCGCCAGCTACCTGAGCCGCAAATTCAAGGAGGTTACGGGACAGACCTTTCTGGACTTCCTCAACAAATACAGGGTCCAGCAGGCCATCGTAATGCTGGGTACCAGACAGTACAGAATCAGTGAGATATCAGAGGCAACGGGATTTACGGACTATAAGCATTTCTGCTCCGTGTTTAAGAAGTATACCTCCAAATCTCCCACCAAGTTCATCAAAGGGGTATCCTGAGAATTCGTAAGAAATCTTACAATTATTTCCATGGACTGAATTGCCTTGACCTTAGAGCGGCTCCATGGTTTATGCTGGATATGTCAGAAATGACGCTGGCCCGGTCTGCTTTGTATCAAAGCACCGGGCCTTCCCCTTTTTACGGGGCAGTAACAGAATCATGCATAGTGATATTTTGTCCTGTATTTGCGTATGAAATAAAGGCACAGCAGGACTCCGCCGAATTCTGCTATGGGAATGGCCAGCCACACCCCGTCCATTCCGATGATAAAGGGCAGCACCACCAGGCTGGTGATAATCAGGCCAAAGGTGCGCACGAAGGAGATGACGGCGGATATCCGTCCGTCGGACAGGGCCGTAAACAGGGCTGAGGCAAAGATGGTGAAGCCGGAAAAGAGGAAGCTGCAGGCAAATATCATGAATCCATGCCTTGCCAGGTCATAGACCGGCGTACCCCTGCGGGCGAAAATCTCCACCACCAGGCTGCCGCCCAACTGGGCCATAAGGAAGACGGCCAGAGAGGAGGCTGCCGTGAAAATGAGAGAGGTCCTAAACACCTGCCTGAGCTGTTCCTGGTTCCGGCTGCCGTAATTAAAGCTTATGACAGGGGACACGCCCTGGGAAAATCCCATGAACAGTGCATTTAAAAGGAACTGGGAATACTGGATGATGGTAATGGCCGCCACCCCGTCCTCCCCTGCAAAATGCATCATCAGCAGATTGAACAGAAAGGTGATGACGCCGGAGGAAAGGTTTGTCACCATCTCGGAGGAGCCGTTGAGGCAGGCTTCCGCCAGTTCCCTTTTTATAATGCGCGGCCTTACGAACCACAGGCTCTTTCTGGCAGAGGCAAAGTAAATAAGGCCGATGAGGGCCGGTATGGTGTAGCCTGTGACCGTGGCAATTGCCGCCCCTGCAATGCCCATTCCCATGGGTACTATAAGCACATAGTCCAGAACTGCATTGGCAATGCCTGCCAGCAGGGTAAGGAACAGTCCGATTCCCGGCTTTCCCTCTGTGACAAAATACATCTGGAACTGAATCTGAAGCATGAGGGAGGGCGCAAAAGCCAGCTGCCAGCGCAGGTAGGTGACGCAGTCCTCCAGGAGCAGGTCGCTGGCGCCCAGCATACGGGACAGGGGCACTGCCGCCAGGTTCCCAAGGACGGCGAAGACCAGTCCTACTATGATATTCATAAGGATAATGGTTGTGAAGGTTTCTCTGGCGCTGTCAGGCTGTCCCTCACCCATTTTTTTTGCCACAATGGCATTGCTTCCCGTGGACAGCATAACGGAGATGCCCAGCACGATGTTGATTACAGGGTAGACGATATTGACCGATGAAAGGGCGTTTGTGCTGACAAACCTGGATACGAAGACCCCGTCCACAATGGTGTACAGGGACATCACCACCATCATGACAGTGGTGGGCAGCGCAAACAGCATCAGGGACCCGAAGGTAAATTTTTTGGATAATGAATAACTCATGTTAACACTCCTGTTTTTAATTCAATAGGACAAAGCCTGTTGTATATTGATAATTTCAGCCGCAGGTATTATCATATGCTATAGGGTAACCCGATAGTCAAGAGGAGATTTGCGAAAATGGAAAAAAAGTCGGAATTATATTTTACCACAGGTGAATTTGCCAGGATACTGGGGGTCAGAAAGCACACGCTGTTCCACTACGACGAAATCGGCCTGTTTTCCCCGGCCCTTAAGGAGGAGAACGGATACAGGTATTATTTTGTATGGCAGATGGACATGTTTGAGGTCATACGCGCCCTGCAGAAGCTGGGGATGTCCCTGGGGGAAATCAAGGAGTACATGGAAAAACGTTCCCCGGAGCGGTTCATGTCCATGATGGACGGCAAGAAGCGTCAGATTGACGACGAGATACGGCGTCTGAAGAATATGAAGCGCTTTATCCTTCATGAGGAGGAGTCGGTCCGGCTGGCCATGAAGGCTGTGCTGGATGAACCCAGGCTGGTGGAGAGGGAACGGGAATATCTTCTCATGTCCGACATCAGTGCGGGCTCGGAGCGGAAGGCGGCGGTGGAGATAGCAGAGCATGTCAGGATGCAGGAAAAGTATCACGGCGCAATGGGTGCAGTGGGCTCCGTCTATCTGGGAGAGGACCTGGACCAGGGCATATACGACCGCTATGTGAAGGTGTATACAAAACTTGACAGGAAGGCGGCCTCCCACCGGGTTCAGAAGCGGCCGGAGGGAACCTATGTGGAGCTCTACAGCAGGGGCCATCTGTGGGATATGGAAAAGCCTTACCGCCTTATCAGCCATTTTGCCGGGCAGCAGGGAATCCGGCTGGGGCAGATGTGGTATGAGGATTTGATGCTGGATGAGCTGACGGTGAAGGACTATGAACAGTATATCGTGAAAGTAATGGTGCCTGTGGACAAAGCGTTGATAAGAGAGTATAATGTAAAATAATACCAAATGAATGGAATGCGCCTGCAGCCAAGGAGAAAATTAATATGAAGCCCAGCATATGGAGGAGAGTGGACATACAGGTTTCCGTATTCACTGCAATTGTAGTGGCCCTGTTGACATTCTCCATTTTTTGGTTCCAGTACAGGATTACATACAATGATACCCTGATTAGCCTGAGGGACCAGGCGGAGGCCATATACGGTTACGTGGAGAAACGCCTGGATAAAAGCACCTTTGACCAGGTGCTGGCCAGGGAAGATATGGAGAGCGATGTTTACAAGCGGGCCCATGATTCCTTCCGCAGGGTCAGGGAGATTTCCGGCGTGCGGTATTTATACACTGCAAAGATGAATGAAAATGGGGAATTCGTGTATATCATTGACTGCCTGGATGAATCGGAGCCGGACTTCCGGTATCCGGGGGACCTGATAGAGCCTGAGATATACCCGGACATGCAGAGGGCCCTGGACGGACAGCAGGTGCTGCCGGACCGGATTAAGGATACTGGATGGGGAAAGATATTTATTACCTACATGCCTATATACCATGGGGACCGGGTACTGGGAGTAGTGGGAATCGAGTTTGAGGCCGACCACCAGTACGATACCTACCGGAGCCTGCGCCGCCTCCTTCCCCTGTTTATCCTGCTGTTCAGCCTTGGGGCCTGCTGTGCGTCCAGGCTGCTGTTCAGGCGCATATCCAATCCCTTTTACAGGGACATGTCAAATACGGACTACCTGACCCAGCTTAAGAACCGGAACGCGTACCAGCTGGATATAGGAAACCGCATTGCCAGGAAGGCCCAGGAGGGAACGGGATTTATCCTTCTGGATTTAAACGGCCTTAAGCATGTGAACGATACCCTGGGACACGATGCAGGGGATGTATATATTACCTGTGTTTCAAAAGCCTATCTCAGCATGGGTACCAGGGAGGCGGTGATGTACCGCATTGGAGGCGATGAGTTCGTGGTGGTGATGCCGGATGCGGACCAGGACAAAATCCTGGATTTTATGGAACGGTTCGAGGCCATGTTTAACAGGGAGGCAGACATGCCGGAGTTTACCTTTTCCTGGGGGTATTCCATCTATGACCCAGGGGCTGATGCAGACCTTTACAGCACATGCCGCAGGGCGGATAAGAACATGTACATGAAAAAGCAGCAGTATTATAAGAATAAGAGCGCAGAGGAGGATACGGATGGGACTGCTTGACAAGCTGTTTAAGAAGGGACCAAAAGCAGACGGGGTGTCAAAGGGCGGCTCGCCCATTTACCGCTATGAGGATAAGGAGAACGAGGGATGGAGGCCTCCGGAGGCCTGCGGCGTATACGCGGAGGAGATAAACGCCCATTTCCAGGCGCTGTTTCCCAACCGGGAGGAGTTTGTGTTCCATGAGATTCTCTCGGATTTGGTCCATATTGATGTGAACATCATGCGGCCGGATGAAACCCATCCCTACTATGTGATGTATACCACGGGCATGAGCGACCTGCCCATGACCCTGCCTGAGGAAATCCGGGACAGGGAGGACCTTAAGTACGGGGAACTGTATATGTTCCTTCCAAAGGAGTGGAATCCGGGAGAGACAGGCCAGCTCAACAGCGATATTCCGGAAACAGAGTACTGGCCCATTGGGCTGATTAAATACCTGGCCCGGTTCCCCCATGAGTACGGCACCTGGCTGGGCTGGGGACACACCATTCCCAATGGCCCCGATTATGAGCCCCTGGCGCCGGATACCGGAATGGGCGGCGTGGTACTGGTACAGACCGGCGGTGATATGGGAAGCATGGAGGCAAAGGACGGCAGGAAGGTAAATTTCTATATGGTCATACCTGCATACAGGGAAGAGATTGAGTATAAGCTGGAGTATGGAATGGAGGCGCTGGATAAGCGGTTTTCCGACGGGAACCTGCCCATGGTGCTGGATATACACCGGCCCAATCTGTGTGAGGATTTTATGGGGTAGGGCCGGTGCTGCCGCCCTCCATGAACTTGACAGGGGAGCATCCCACATATTTTTTAAATACCTTGATAAAATATTTATAATCCGAGAAGCCCACAAGGTCTGCGATTTCGTAGACCTTGTATTTATTTTCCTTCAGCAGGTCCACGGCTTTCTGCATCCGGTAGCGGTTCAGATAGTCGTTAAAGGTGTAGCCGGTAAAGCGTTTGAACTTGGAGTTCAGGTAGGTGCATGACATTCCGCACTGTTCGCTGATATCCGTCAGGGACAGGTGGGAACCATAATTGTTCCGGATGCAGTCCATCATGTGCTCCACATGGCGGTTTTCCTCAGGGCCGTCCCCTGTTTCCGGCTCGTCCAGTATGCCTAGCTTCCGCTTCTCCATGTCCAGCTGCCTCATCTCATGTTTAAACCTGGCCGCTGCCTGCTGCTTGGCTTTAATCTTTCCAAGGGCGTCGTAGAGCTCGCTGAAATTCACCGGCTTCAGAAGATACTCCGTGACCCCCAGGCGGATGGCCTTTCTGGCGTATTCAAAGTCGCTGTAGCCGGACACGATGATGGCGTCAAAGCCGTATTCCTCTATACTGTCCTCCAGCATGGACAGACCGTCCTTCACAGGCATGTTGATGTCCACCACCACGATATCCGGGCTGGTTTCCCGGATTTTTTCCAGGCCTTCCAGGCCGTCCACGGCCTCTCCCACCACCACGCAGTCCGCGTCCTGCCAGTTTACCATGAACAGCAGGCCCTTTCGTATGATATCCTCGTCCTCTACAATCAGGACCTTATACATATGTATCCTCCTCCATATCCGCGGGAAGGGTGATGCTCACCCGCGTGCCGGTTCCGGGGGAGCTCTCAATGGTCAGGCCGTAGGCAGGACCGTAGAGAAGCCGAACCACCCGGTGTGAATTGTATAAACCGATATGCTCCCTGTAAATGTCCTCCTGCTCCAGGGCTTCCCGCAGTTCCTTTAGTTTTTCCTGGCTGATGCCGCTGCCATTGTCCTCCACGCACAGCACCAGTGCGCTGTCCCTTTGGCGTGCCGTGATGGTGACGGATATGCAGCGGGCATCCTTCATCCCGTGGACAAGGGAATTCTCCACCACCGGCTGCAGCAGCAGCTTGGGTATCCTTAAGTCCATCAGCTCCTCGGGAATGTCAATGTGGTAATTCAGCCTGCGGTTATACCGCATCTTCTGAAGCAGGAGGTAGTCGTTGATGTATTCGATGTCGGTCTGCAGGGGCACGATGGTGCTGCCGTAATACACGCTGTAGCGCATCAGGTTGGCAAAGGCCATGACCATCTCAGCTGCTTTCTGGGAGTCAATGGCAATCTCATAGCGGAGGGTTTCCAGCACGTTGAAGATGAAATGGGGATTAAACTGTTCCTCCAGCTGCCTGATTTCCATGGTGCGCTTGCGCTCTGCCAGCTCGCTGTTGTGAAGCATCAGCTCCTCGCGCTGGATGACCATGTTGCGGAACGCATCGTTGAGCATCTGGAATTCGTCAAATACCTGGCTCTTTAAGCGGTAGTCCATATTTCCCCGGCCCATTTCCCCAACCGAGGCCTGGAGCTCGTCAATGGCCTGCAGGTTCTTTTTGGTGATGCGCAGGGTCAGGGGCGGAATCATAATAACCATCAGGATTCCGGCCAGTCCAAGGAACAGGACGCCGTAGGTCACAAGGCTGCGCTGGAATTCCATGGATACCAGGGTATACAGAATCAGGGAGCTTTCAGGAAGCGATTCCTTATGTATGTGGTAGCGCTTGTTGTTGACCTTGACGATGTTGCCCTTCTGCCAGTCCATCCGGTATTTGCCGGCAGGATATTTTTCCATGGGGTCTGCATTCTGTCTTCCCACTGCAAAAATCAGGTTGTCATACCGGTCCGTGATGACCACATCGTCCAGGGGGTATTCCCGCACTGCCTCGTAAATCTGTTCATCCATCAGGTCGAAGAACAGATATCCGCAGATTCCGTCTGCATCTGCAATAGAGCGGGCCAGAAGCAAATCCCCGGCCTGTCCGTGGGCAAAATTCAGTCGGCTGGGCATGGTATGGGTCATGGAAGGCTCTTCCTGCATTTTTTCCGTCAGGCTCCTGTAGACGGCGCTGCCCAGGAATATATCCCGGTTTCCCTCAAAAAGGCTGGAGCTTACCATGCGCCCCTCCGTATCTGTGAGGGCGAAGGTACACCGTATGGGCTGGGACGTGGTAAAGCCGTAGAGCAGCCGGTTGACCTGGGTGGCTGTATCTGCATTTTCCTGTTTCAGGGCATCCAGAAAACGGTAATCCGTGGAAAAGTGTTCCAGACCTTCCTTATAGGCGGTTACCTGTGTGTCCAGGATGGACGCCAGAAGGGCGTTGTTCCTCCGGTTGCTTCCCACGCTGATCCATTGGACATTGATGAACAGAAACAGCCCCATCAGCACAAAGAGAAGTGAGATGATGGAGATGGCATATTTAAAGAAAGAACGCTTGATGTAATCCCTGTACTGGTTGCCTGCCATGGCGGGTACCTCCCGGAAGTAGTGAAGTACAGTGCCCTCCGGACACTGTACCTCCTATTATATCATAGTTGGAAATTAAATGCTGATGTCATTGCTGCCTGTGACTTTGAAGAACACCAGCAGCGATACGATGCTGGTCAGGGTCAGGATGGTGGAGTAGGCCGCGGCATTGCCGAAGTTGCTGCGGATGACCTCCGCATAGATGGCCACGGTCAGGGTCTGGGTCCTGCTGGTATACAGGATGATGGAGGAACTGAGCTCGCTGATTAAGGTAATCCAGCTCATGATGGCGCCGGAGAGCACGCCGGACATCATCATGGGCACTGTCACCTTTACAAAGGATTTTGTCTCAGTGCACCCCAGGCTGATGGCTGCCTCCTCCACGCTGGGACTGATTTGTCCGATGATGGCGGTGCTGGAGCGTATGGTGTATGGCATACGCCGTATGGACAGGGAAATGACGATGATGACCGCAGTGCCGCTGAGCAGCAGGGGCCTGCTGTTAAAAGCGTACAGGAAGGAGATACCCAGGACAGAGCCGGGTATAATGTAGGGAAACATGGTCACAGTGTCCAGGATGCCTGTGAGGAAGGATCTTTTCCTGACCGTCAGGTAGGAGATGAGGATACCGAACACCACCACAATGGCAATGGCGCATATTCCGAACAGGTAGGTGTTGAAGATGGCGGTGTTGTTGTTCTTGGAGAACAGGGTGTTCCTGTAGTTTTCCAGGGAAAAGCCGCCTGTGTAGACCGTTCCTCCGCCGGTTGCCAGAAAGGAGGTGAAGATGACCGTAATCTGGGGCAGGATGGCAATGAGCACCACTGCGTACACGAACAGGTGGGACAGGATGTTGCGGGTGCCGGTGCATTTTTCCGCCACCATGGGCTTTAAGGCGGTCATGGAATAGGTAAAGCGGCTGCCCAGATAGCGCTGGAGGAAAAAGAGCACCAGGGTGATGCCGATGACAATGACGCAGAGGGCTGCGGCAAAATGGTCGTCCGTGCTGACCTCGCCCATGAACTGGCTGTAAATCAGCACCGGGAAGGTCTTATAGCCCTCGCCTATGAGCATGGGAGTACCGAAGTCAGAGAACACGCGCATGAACACCAGCAGGGAGCTGGCCAGCATGGTGGGCATTACCAGGGGGACGATGATTTGCATGACCCGCTGGAAGGCCGTACAGCCAAGGCTTTCAGCTGCCTCGTTCAGGGAATTGTCCAGATTCTTCAGGGCCCCGGATATGTACATGTACACCAGAGGGAAGGACTGGAGGGAGAATACCAGCACAATGCCCGCAAAACCGTAGATGCCTCCCAGCTTTACATGAAAAAGGCTGTTGAGTATCTTGGTAAAGAAGCCGTTGCGCCCTAACAGCTGAATCCAGGCATAGGCGCCGATGAAGGGCGGGGACAGGTAGGAGATGACAATCAGGATGTTCAGGTATTTGCTTCCCTTAATCTGCACGCTCCTTAATACGTAGGCCATGGCCAGCCCCAGAAAGGCAGCCACCAGGGTGGAAACAATGGTGACCTTGAAGCTGTTCACCAGGGTGCTCCAGTAGTATTTTCTTGCGAAAAATTTGGTAAAATAGGCGAAACTTAAATGTCCGTCCTCAGAGAGAACGCTTTTATAGAGCACCAGCACCAGGGGATAGACCACGAAGAGAAGGAACAGGGCCAGGATTCCCAGTGCCATTGCAACCCAGATATTTAGTTTTTTCTCTCCTGCATATCTCATGAATGGTCCCTCCTGACAATAAGGCTTTGACTGCCGTCCTCGGTGAATACGTTGATTTTATGGGGCTGCACGCCCAGGCGGATGGGTGTGTGGTCCGGTATGATATCCCAGATATCGGAGTTCTGTATGACTTCCATTTCCCTGCCGTCCTCTGTCTCCACAAAGTAATGGGTGGTAATGCCCAGAAATACACTGCTTTGTACGATGGCAGGTATGCCCTGGCTGCCGTCCCGGCTGATAATGAATTCCTCAGGCCGGATGGATACCTTCACTGCCTGGCCGTCCCTGGCGCTGTCATCCAGATTCTCCATGGCAACGCTGTAATCCCCGATGTGAAGCAGTGTCCTTCCGTCCCTTGCCTCGATGCGTCCGTCCATGATGTTGGAGAGGCCGATGAAGGTGGACACAAAGATGTTGGAGGGGCGCTGGTACACATTCTTGGGAGTGTCAATCTGCTGGATGACACCGCCGTTCATGACCGCGATGCGGTCCGATACAGCCAGGGCCTCCTCCTGGTCATGGGTTACATATATGGTGGTGATGCCCACCTGCTGCTGGATGCGCTTGATGGCGTTCCTCATCTCCACCCTCAGTTTGGCGTCCAGGTTGGACAGGGGTTCGTCCATGAGCAGCACCTCCGGATGGATGACAATGGCCCTGGCCAGGGCCACGCGCTGCTGCTGGCCGCCGGAGAGCTTGGATGGCATACGCTTTTTCAGATGGTCAATCTTAACCACCTTCAGAATATCGTCCACCTGCGACTCAATCCGGTCCTGGGGCACCTTGCGGTTCTTCAGGCCAAAGGCCACATTGTCACGGACCGACATATGGGGGAAGATGGCGTAGTTCTGGAATACCATGCCCATGTTCCTCTTGTTGGTGGGGATGTTGTTGATGACCTTGCCGTCAATCTTGATTTTACCGCCCTCAATGGAATTGAATCCTATAATCATGCGCAGCAGGGTGGTTTTGCCGCACCCGGAAGGCCCTAAGAGGGTGAAGAATTCACCGGGCCGCACGTCTAAGGACAGACCGTTTATGATGGTATCCTTTCCGAACCGTTTGATTACATTTTCTATGCTGATAGCTACACTCATTGTCTGTAACCCTCCTTGTTATGAGTATTTGGCGCCTGTGCTTCAGGCGTTTAAAAAGGACTGCCTAATCTGACCGTTTCGAGCCGCCAAGAGGTGAAGTGCGGTGACAGGATGATGTGGTCAGCATAAGGGGCAGTCCTTTGGGGGCATGTTTATGCCTGTTTTGCGTGTTCTGTCAGATGAGCGGAGCAGCCGGTCAGTCCATGGAAGTCTCCATATGCTCGCTGAAGAGGTTGGTGATTTCCGTCTTGTGCTCAGCAACCCAGCCCTCGTCGTAGTTATCAAACAGCTTGATTTCAGACTGCGGCGTCATATAGTCAGCCAGCTTGGCATCCTTTCTGAGGGGCCTTACTGTCAGGTTGGAGCCCACTGCGTTCTGAATCTTCTCTGAGAGCATGTAATCCACAAATTTCTTTGCATTCTCAGGATGCTTGCAGTCCTTTAAAATCTGTACGGACTCGCCGGGGAATATGGCTCCCTCTTTGGGGAATACAACCTCAACCGCAGCGCCTTCCTTTACATAGTTGGCAGCCGGGTCTTCCCAGGTCAGGCCCACCACATACTCGCCTTCCGCAACACCCTTATACACCTGGCTGGAGCTGTTGGCCATCTTGCCGTCCAGATTTGCGATGAACTGGTCCACGTAAGCCCAGGCTTCGTCGGATAACGGGTCGCCGTCCTTGCCCATACCGTAGAGCATGGCCAGCAGGGACTGGAATGCGGAACTGGAGTTTACAGGGTCGCCAAAGGCAATCTTGCCCTTTAGCTCCGGATTAAGTAAATCCGCAAAACCGTCAATCTGCATGTCGCCCTTTAAGTCCTTGTTGACAATCATGACCGTCGGGTCTGCAAAGGCAGGGGTGAAATAGCCGGTGGTATTGCGGAACGCTTCCAGCATGTTCCCGTCCTCAGAGGACACATACTCCATGAATAGTTCCTTGGAGGAGGAGAGCATGGTCTGGTCAGCCACCCAGAAGATGTCACCCAGGGGATTATCTTTTTCGGACTGAGCCCTCTTAAGCAGCTCGCCGGTACCGGCCACCACCACCTCCACCTTAATTCCCGTATCCTTCTCAAACTCAGGAATCACAGCATTGTTCAGGGCCTCGCTTCTGGCTGTATAGACTACCAGTACTGGTTCCTCATCTCCGGCAGCAGCATCCTTAGCCGCCTCTGTCTTATCAGTACCGGCATCGGCTGCCTCTGTCTTGGCTGCCCCGGTTTCTGCGGGCTGCTGGGGAGCGCTGGTTTTTGATGCGCCTCCGGAACAGCCTGTGGCCGCCAGGGCTGCTGCCATGATGACTGCGGTTGCTTTTTGAAATTTCCTCATATGAACATTCCTCCCTTAAACATATTTTTTTGCTTCACCACATTTTTCATAACTTAATTTTAGCATCCGCAGGGAGAAAGTAAATCCGACAATCCCACAAAAAGGTGGAAAATAAACAACAGACGGACTGAAATGATTGAAAATTTCCTGTCCGTCTGCTGATATAGCTGAATGTTTACTTGTTTTTCTTGCCGTCCTTGCCTTTTTTACCCTCTTTGTTCTCCTTGGAAGCTTTTTTATCCCCCTTTTTGGACTTGCCGGACTTCTTGGGCTTATCGCCTTTGGAAGCTTCGGATTTCTTGGATTTGGAGGCTGCATCCTTTTCTTCGGAGGCTGTCCCGGCAGCGGGACCATCCTGGATGACATCCTCCTGAACCTGGGGCCGTCCCTCAGGGACATACTCAATGATATCGCTGATGCAGCAGTCCAGAATGGTACAGAGCGTGTCCAGGGTATGGGTGGAAACATGCATATTCTTTTTCAGCCGCCCTATCTGTCCGGCGCTGAAGTTATAATGTTTAATCAGCCGGTACTGAGTCATGCCCCTGGCTTCCATGGTTGCCCACAGCCGTTCATAGCGTATCATATCTTCTCCCTTCGTTATGAGCACTTAGTGACCGTCCTTTGGTCACTTACGTGCGATACATGTCACTGGCTATTATCAATAAATGGATTATACCATGAAACCGGCGCAAATACAAGGATGATTGGCAGAAATGGGAATAAAAGAGAGAAAAATGGGAATAGTAGGAATGACCGTATGTCACACTGTTTTCATATATGATTAGGAGGAGAATCCATGAGTGATTTTAAGACCAGCGAGACAGCTAAAAATCTTATGAGAGCCTTTGCAGGCGAGAGCCAGGCCAGGAACCGCTACACCTTTGCGGCGGGGCTGGCAAAGGAGCAGAAGATGCCCATGGTGGAGGCTGTATTCCGCTACACGGCAGACCAGGAAAAGGAGCACGCAGAGATATTTTACGACTATCTGAAGCCGCTGGATAAGGAAACCATATTCATAGACGGAGGTTATCCGGTGGATTTGGAGAAGAATACCCTGTCCCAGCTCAATGCGGCGTCCCACAATGAATACGAGGAGCATGACGTGGTATACAAGTCCTTCGGGGACATCGCGGAAAAGGAAGGATTTTCCCAGATTGCAGCCACCTTCCGCATGATTGCAGAGATTGAGAAAACCCATGGAGAGCGTTTCCAGTATCTGGCCGATTTGCTGGGAGCCGGGAACCTGTACGTATGCCAGCAGAGGGAGACATGGATTTGCACCAACTGCGGATATATATATGAAGGGGAGGAACCCCCCCAGTATTGTCCGGTGTGCCGCCACGACCAGGGCTATTTTGCCCGCAGGGAGCTGGCTCCATGGTATTTGCACAAGAATAATCAGGCAAAGTAGCTGCGCAGGCAAAATAAGATTTTACAAAGAGGGTGAGAGGGTGGTATAATGTCCACGCAGGCAAAGCCCGCGGCCCTGATGGATTAAAGTCCGGTCAGGGCCTGCTGCGCCCTTTGAAAATGAGACAAAAACCTGATAATCACCTGATGAAGGAGAACAGATAAATGCCAAAACAAATTCAAGCAGTCATATTTGACCAGGACGGACTTATGTTTGATACGGAGAGTCTGGCCGCCACATCCTGGTTTGAAGTAGGGCCGAAATACGGTATCCATGTGGACAGCAATTTCCTCCGGGACATCCGGGGATGCAAGCCGGACAAGGTAAAACAGGTCTGCACCCGGCAGTTCGGTGAAGATGCCATGAAGGACTATGACCGGTTCCGGGAAGAAAAGCGTCAGTATTCCTACCGCTGGATTGCCCAGCACGGGGTTCCGGTAAAAAAGGGCCTTAAGGAACTGCTCATATATCTGAAATCACACAATATAAAGACAGCCGTGGCAACGGCCAGCAGTGAAGGCTGGACCCAGGGCAATGTTAAGGGTGCCGGAGTGGAGGATTATTTTGATGATTACATATACGGGGACATGGTAAAGGAAGCAAAACCAAACCCCGCCATTTTTCTGCTGGCAGCCCGGCGCCTGGGAGTGGAGCCTGGGTCATGCGTTGTCCTGGAAGACAGCTTTAACGGAATCAAGGCAGCGGCGGCAGGCGGTTTTAATCCTGTGATGGTACCTGACCAGGACCAGCCGGACGAAGAAATCAGGAAGCTGCTGACTGCCTGCTGCGACAGCCTTACGGATGTAATCGGCCTCTTTGAGACCGGAAGGCTTATATTGAAGCAGCCATAGGAGCCTATTAAAGAAGAGGCCGTTAAATAAAGGAATGAACCATATGTGGAAAGAAGCCGCCGCCCTGACCGCGGCGGCAGGCGCTGCCTGTCTGCTGCGGTCAGAGTACGAAAAAAAGCATTTTTCAGTGGAAGTAACAGAAATTATTTCCGGCAAACTGGACAGGGACAGGACCCTGGTATTCCTGTCCGACCTTCACAACAACGAGTTTGGCCGGGACAACGGGGAGCTGGTGGCAGCCATCCGCCGTCTGAATCCGGATGCAGTGTTATCCGGCGGAGACATGATGGTCTGCAAGGGAAAGAGGGACATAAAGGTTCCGCTGAAGCTGTTCCGCCAGCTGGCTGCCAGCTATCCGGTGTACTGCGGCAACGGAAACCATGAGAACCGTATGGTATGGGAGCGCGGTTTATACGGTGACCTGTATGAGGAATACAGGGATGCCATGACTGCCATGGGGGTTCATTACCTGGAGGACAGCTGGTCCATGCTGGGAAGGGACATCCGGATTGCGGGCCTGGACCTGGCGCCCTGCTTTTACCGGAAGGCCCTGTACCAGAAGGTGCCGTCTATGCCGGAGGGCTATATGGAACGGAAACTGGGCAGAGGTCCCTCTGCCTGTAAGAAGGAGCCTTTTACCATCCTTCTGGCCCATTCCCCCCTGTATTTTGATTCATATGCCCGGTGGGGAGCGGACCTGACCCTGGCGGGACATTTTCATGGAGGAACCATCCGTATACCGGGACTGGGGGGAGTGATGACGCCCCAGTACCAGTTCTTTCTTCCCTGGTGCGCCGGGGATTTTGAACGGGACGGAAAACGGATGATTGTCAGCCGGGGACTGGGGACCCACTCCATCAACATCCGGCTCAACAACAGGCCCCAGCTGGCATTAATCCGCCTGAAACGGGCGTGACAGACTGAATATCGCGGACAGGTGAAAGAATGGAAACCATATCCTATAAGCTGGAGCATTTTGAAGGCCCTCTGGACCTGCTGCTCCATCTCATTGAAAAAAATAAGATTAACATATATGATATTCCCATTGTGGAAATCACGGCCCAGTACCTGGATTATGTGCGCCATATGGAACGGGAGGACTTAAACATTGTCAGCGAGTTCCTGGTAATGGCAGCCACCCTGCTTGACATTAAGGCCAGGATGCTCCTTCCGAAGGAAGTGGATGAGGAAGGGGAGGAGATTGACCCAAGGGCTGAGCTGGTCATGCGCCTGCTGGAATATAAGAAATATAAGCTGATGGCCGACGAGCTGGCCGACCGGGAGGACGGGGCCCTAAAGCATCTCTACAAGCCCTCCACCCTGCCGCCTGAGGTGGCGAAATACGAGCCGCCCGTGGATTTGGACAAGCTTTTGGACGGACTTACCCTGGCAAAGCTTCAGAGAATCTTTGAACAGGTTATGAAGCGCAAGGAGGATAAGATTGACCCTATCCGAAGCAATTTCGGAACCATACGCAGGGAGCCTGTAAGCCTGGAACAGAAGATAGGGAATGTACTGACCTACGCCAGGAGAAAGCGCAGATTCAGCTTCAGGGAGCTTCTGGAGGGACAATCGGACAAGCTGGAGGTGGTGGTCACCTTTCTGGCCGTGCTGGAGCTGATGAAGATAGGAAAGATTCACCTGAGCCAGGAGGAGACCTTTGGGGACATGGACATAGAGACGCTGGAGCAGGAAGGCGAGGAAGAGGAGCTGGATTTGACCCAGCTGGGTGATTTTGAAGGATGATGGATGGAATCGTATGAGCAATCAAGACAGAATAGAAGCCCTGGAGGCCGGGGCCGGCGTGGTCGAAACCCGCACCGGAAAGCTGGCCGGAAGTGAGAAAAAAGAATCAAAGGAGCCGGAGGGACAGATGGAGCTTGCCTTTCCTCCCACAGAGGACGAAAAGGAGCAGGAGGCTGTCATAGAAGCAGTGCTCTTTACCATGGGAAGGTCGGTGGAGCTGCGCCAGCTGGCGGCAGCCATCGGGCAGCCGGAGGAGGTGGCCAGGAAGGCGGTGGAACGTCTGACAAAGCGGTACCGGTCAGCCAGAAGCGGCATGGAGATAACCCAGCTGGAGGACAGCTACCAGATGTGCACCAAGGCAGCCTACTACGAAAACCTGATACGGGTGGCCTCCGCCCCCAGGAAACAGGTTCTGACAGAGGTGGTGCTGGAAACCTTGTCCATCATTGCCTACAAGCAGCCGGTGACCAAGATGGAGATTGAGAAGATACGAGGCGTCAAATCCGACCATGCGGTGAACCGTCTGGTGGAGTATAACCTGGTCTACGAGGTGGGCCGCCTGGATGCGCCCGGCCGTCCCGCCCTTTTTGCCACCACTGAGGAATTCCTGCGCAGATTCGGCGTTGGCTCTGTCCAGGATTTGCCGGACCTGGGTCCTGAACAGGAGGCGGAAATCAAGGCAGAGGTGGAAGAGGAGCTGCAGCTTAAGCTGGAGGAACTGCCGGCTGAGGCTGCGGAGGAAACCGCGGGTGAAGATGGGGAACCGGAGGCCTGACGCCTGTGTTTGTACACAGGAGAGATTCCCAAAGCCGTACATGAGGAATATACTAAAATAAAAAGAAAAAGTTGATATCATGCTTGGAAGTCTGATTTTAGTATTTGCCCTCTGTACAGATACCTTTGTGGCCAGCCTGGCCTATGGAGCCAACCGGGTCCATGTGGGCTGGGGAAAGGTGGCTCTGTTAAATGGTATATGCAGCGGTTGTCTGGGCCTGGCCCTGGGTCTGGGCAGCGTTATAAGCGCTGTCCTTCCGGGGGATGTGACCAGAATCATCTGCTTTGTAAGCCTGTTCCTGCTGGGATTCATCAAGTTCCTGGACTACAGCATTAAGGCCTATATTAACCGCCATTGCTGTATCCGCCGGAATTTAAGCTTTTCCCTGTCAGGGCTAAAGGTTATAGTCAATATTTACGGGGACCCCATGGCAGCGGATGTGGACGGTTCCCAGTCCCTGGGATGGAAGGAAACCGTATTCCTGGCCCTGGCCATGTCCATAGACAGCCTGGTGGCCGGAACCATGGCGGCCCTGCTGGATATTCCCGTGGCAGCCACCCTGGTGCTGTCCTTTGCCGTGGGAGTGTGTATGATGTACGGCGGCCTGTGGCTGGGCCGCAAGGTGGCCTCCCGTTTCCGGTGCGACCTGTCCTGGATCAGCGGCGTTCTGCTGATGGTCCTGGCTCTGATGAAGGTCCTTCATTGACGGGCAGGGGATTGCACAATGGCATCGGGGAGCATGCAGGGAGCCGTGTCAGATGGTATCCTGCGCCCTGTTTATTTCCGGTTTATGGAAGCTCTTCCATACATTCCCCGGCGCAGGAAGCAGAAAAACTGTGTCGAAATGTAAAATAAAAGTAAAGAAACATGAAAAAAGCAGTCCGGGCAGCGAATTGGAATTCCAATACGCCGGTCCAGGGCTGCTTTTGGCTGCTGCTTTGCCTATATATCCTTTGCCTTGGCTGACAAACCTTCCATGTAGGCTTCTGCCTTTGATTTATCCAGAGGGTCCAATTTATCATACAGGTCCATAATCCGTCTCTGCTGTTCGTTCAGGGTAACCTGTATGCCATCGGTGCTGTAGAACTGGGCCATGGTTATTCCCATGACTTCGCAGATGCGCCGTATGGTCGGTATACTGGGAACCGTGGTACGTCTGAACAGGTTGCCTATATTATTAGGGGAAGTATCCATCTCCAGTGCCAGGCGGTAATGACTCCATCCCCGCTCTCTGCAAAGTTCTTCTATGCGCTCCAGCTCATAACTCATCATGCTTTTCACCACCATTGTCTATTATCTACAAAATCTTTTGTATTATTGTATCCCAGAGGTGAAAAAAACATTAGGCTGAAATGTAGTAGTGGGGGAATTCACTATATAATGCATAAATACACGTACAATGCATTGCTATACCAGATGCCCGTCATCCCCGTATCCCAGAAGGTCGTTGGGGGTGATATGGAAATAGTCGCAGAGTATCTTAAGCTCAATGTCCGTTACAAGACGTTTGCCCTTTTCAATCCTTAAAATAGTCAGTTCGCTGAAATAATAGCCCTGCACCTGAAGCTGGGCAGCCATTTCCTTCTGGGATAGTTTTTTGCCCTTGCGCAGCTTGAAGATTTGTTCGCCAATCAGGTTTCTCTGTGGCTGGGAATTGTAGGAGATTTTCATAAATGTCCCTCTGTTCAGTGTAATACTTCTAAAAGTGAAGTTCCTATATGATTGTAATGAATATGAATATATCAAAGTTTCTAATAAAGAAGGAATAAAAAATAAAGTAGAAAATTCCATAGGATTATGATAGACTTGTAAAAGTATGAAAGAGACAGGAGAGAATTATGCAGAGAATCGCGAAATTTCATAAAGTTAGTTTTGAACAGTTCAAGGCAGATTGGTCCGATACCTTCCCGGATACGCCGGAGGAAGAGATAATACATATTTATGAAGGAATCCGGCTCCCGGCCAGGGCCACATCCGGTTCTGCCGGATATGATTTCTTCATGCCGGTTCCCCTTACCCTGGCTCCGGGCGAAAGCATGAAAGTCCCCACAGGCGTCAGGGCTGAGATTGACACTGGATGGGTGCTTCAGATTTTTCCGCGCAGCAGCCTGGGATTCAAGTTCAGGCTCCAGCTGAACAACACGGTGGGCATCATTGACAGCGACTATTTTTATTCGGACAATGAGGGCCATATGTTCATAAAGGTGACCAATGATTCCAGGGAGGGAAAGACTGTGGAACTGGGACAGGGCGCCGGCTTTGCACAGGGAATCTTCATCCCCTACGGCATTACTGTGGATGATGAGTGCAGTGATGTGCGCAACGGCGGTTTTGGAAGTACGGATGCAAGGTAGGTAGAAATATATGGGAAGTCGCGGACAGAGGTCACACAGCAGCGGGCAAAGGCCCCGGACAAAGGGGCAGTACCCGGGATACGCAGGAGGAAAGCCGGTTTCCAGTGCCAGGCGCAGGCGCCGCAGAAGAAACCGGATGATTAAGGCGGTCATAGCATGGGCAGTCTGCCTCCTGCTTGTGGGGCTGGTTGCAGTGGGAACATTCCGGCTGGTGGCCCACATAACCACCTCAAAGAAACGCCAGTTCCGTGCAGAGGGCATTGAGAAGCTGGAGGCAGGGGACTATGCAGGGGCCATCGGCTCCTTTGAAACAGCCCTTGAAAAGTCCGGCAAGGGAGCAGAGAATTTCAACCGGGATGTACTCTTATACAGGGCGGACGCAGAGTTCCTGTTAAAGGACTATAATGCGGCCATCCATACCTATGACCTTTTGCTGGAAATGAAGCCGGACACGCCGGAGTACATGTACAGGCAGAGCAGCTGTTATGCACAGCTGGGAGATACGGATAATGCCATTAAGCGCTACCGGGAGGCGGAGGAAAAGGATAAGAAGGACAAACCCGCGCCCGGCAGGCAGGAGGCCCTGCTGGCGGCAGGCAGCGCCTGTGTGGATGCCAGGGAGTACGATAAGGCCATGGCGCTTTATGAGGATGCAATTAAGGGTGGGATGGAACATGGTGAAATCTATAATCAAATGGGTATATGCCAGATGGCTGCAAAGGATTACCAGAGTGCTTATGATTCATTTGACAAAGGGTACCAGGTAGCTGCCGCGGCCCAGGCTGCTGCTCTCCAGGAAAAAGACCGGGAAGCAGATAAAGAGGCGGATAAAAAGGATAAGAAGGAAGCTGACGCCGGGGAAAGCGGAGACGTTTCGCCGGCTGGCGGGACCGGAGCGGACAGCTACAGGGAACTTTTAAAGGAGCTTTCGTATAACAGGGCCGCTGCCTGCGAACACTTACAGCAGTACGATAAAGCGCTGGCGCTGTTTGAGGACTTTGTGAAGGAGTTTGGCTCTGACGAAGCCGCGGAGCATGAGATTGCATTTTTGAAGACGAGGTAGGAATGGCTGATTTAATTGATTTAAGTGAACTGCAGGAGAGGGTGATACTGGTGGCTGTGAGCACGGCTGAGGAGGAGGACACACCCGCCTCCCTGGATGAGCTGGAGGAGCTGGTCTCCACAGCCGGGGCCGTGACCGTGGCAAGAATCATCCAGAACCGGGAAAAGGTCCATCCGGGCACTTACCTGGGCAAGGGCAAGATAGATGAGGTAAGGGAGCTGCTGTGGGATACCCGGGCCACAGGTGTTGTCTGTGACGATGAATTGTCACCGGCCCAGCTCAGGAACCTGGAGGATGCCCTGGATACCAAGGTCATGGACAGAACCATGGTCATACTGGATATCTTTGCTTCGCGGGCCAACACAAGGGAGGGCAAGATTCAGGTGGAGCTGGCCCAGTTAAAATACAGGGCTGTGCGTCTGGTGGGCATGCGCAATTCCCTGTCGCGTCTGGGAGGCGGCATAGGCACCAGGGGACCGGGAGAGAAGAAGCTGGAGACGGACCGCAGGCTCATCCACCAGAGAATCGGGCAGCTTAAGGAGGAACTGGCGGATGTGAAGCGCCACCGGGAGGTGACCAGGCAGCAGAGGGAGAAGGATTTTGCCCTTTCCGCCGCCATCGTGGGCTATACCAACGCCGGCAAGTCCACACTGCTCAACCGTCTGACCGGGGCGGGAATCCTGGCTGAGGATAAGCTTTTTGCCACCCTGGACCCTACCACCAGAAGCTATACCCTGGAGGACGGCCAGCAGATACTGCTTACGGACACCGTGGGCTTTATCCGCAAGCTTCCCCATCATCTCATAGAGGCGTTCAAGAGTACATTGGAGGAGGCGCGCTACAGCGATATTGTTCTCCATGTGGTGGATTGTTCCAATCCCCAGATGGATATGCAGATGCATGTAGTGAAGGAAACGCTGAAGGAGCTGGAGATTGTGGATAAGACCATTGTCACCGTGTTCAACAAGGTGGACCGGTTCCGTGAACTGGAGGCCAAGGAGGACAGCGGCATCATGCAGATTCCCAGGGATTTCTCATCGGACTACCAGGTGCGTATTTCGGCTAAGACCGGGGAGGGACTGGAAGAACTGCAGAAGGTGCTCCAGGCCATTATCCGCAGCAGGCGGATTCTGTTAGAGAAGGTATTTCCATACAGCCAGGCCGGGCGCATCCAGACCATCCGCAAATACGGCCAGCTTCTGGAGGAGGAGTACCAGGAGGACGGAATCGCAGTCAGGGCATATGTGCCGGCAGAGCTTTTCGGCAGGCTTTTTTCCGACTGATTTAAAGGAAACTGATATAAAATGCCCCCTGTCCGAAAAACCACGCAGGTATGCGCCTTTGCGGGGATTTGGGAAAAAGAGTTATAAGTACAGTTAATAAGACACAATATCTAGGATAATATAAAATGTTATTCATAGATATTGTGTTTTGTATTTCCATCTGCTATAATGGGTGCGTAGCTCGCTCCGAAGGGAGCGGGCCCTACGTTTCCACAGCCATGAAACAGCTGTGTCATTCCGGGCCCAAAAGACGCGGAATAAGGGTTGAAATAAAGTGCACGTGGGTTGAAAGGAGCAAGTGGTATGATTCAGGTAGTTAAAAGGGATGGGGAAGTTGCCGAGTTTAGTCTGAATAAGATAACAGAGGCCATCAAGAAGGCATTCAGGGCAACATCCAAAGATTACAACAATGAGATTCTGGAGTTATTATCCTTAAGGGTGACTGCGGATTTTCAGAATAAGATGAAGGATGGCAGGATTTCCGTAGAAGAAATCCAGGACAGCGTGGAGCATGTCCTTGAACAGACCGGATATACAGATGTGGCCAAGGCCTACATTTTATATAGGAAACAGAGAGAAAAGATACGGAATATGAACAGCACGATTCTGGATTACAAGGACGTGGTGAACAGTTATGTGAAGGTGGAGGACTGGCGTGTAAAGGAAAACTCCACGGTCACCTACTCCGTGGGAGGACTGATTCTCAGCAACTCCGGCGCCGTGACAGCCAACTACTGGCTCAGCGAGATTTACGACCAGGAGATAGCGGAGGCCCACCGCAATGCGGATATCCACATCCACGACCTGTCCATGCTCACCGGATACTGCGCAGGCTGGTCCTTAAAGCAGCTCCTGATGGAAGGACTGGGAGGCATTACGGGAAAGATTACCTCCTCACCGGCAAAGCACCTGTCCGTGCTCTGCAACCAGATGGTCAACTTCCTGGGAATCATGCAGAACGAATGGGCCGGGGCCCAGGCATTTTCATCCTTTGATACATACCTTGCTCCCTTTGTAAAAGCAGATAATTTAAGCTACCCCGAGGTAAAGAAGTGCATTGAGTCCTTTATCTACGGAGTGAACACCCCCAGCCGCTGGGGCACCCAGGCTCCCTTCTCCAACATCACCCTGGACTGGACGGTTCCGGACGACATGGCAGAGATGAATGCCATCGTGGGCGGCAGGGAGATGGACTTTAAGTATAAAGACTGCAAGAAGGAGATGGACCTGATTAACAAGGCGTTCATTGAGACCATGATTGAAGGAGATGCCAATGGACGCGGATTCCAGTACCCCATTCCCACTTACTCCATTACCAATGATTTTGACTGGTCGGATACAGAGAACAACCGTCTTCTGTTTGAAATGACATCCAAGTACGGAACGCCTTACTTTTCCAACTACATCAACAGCGACATGCAGCCCAGCGATGTCCGCAGCATGTGCTGCCGTCTCCGCCTGGACCTCAGGGAGCTGCGCAAGAAAACAGGCGGATTCTTCGGCTCCGGCGAGAGCACCGGCTCCGTGGGCGTGGTGACCATCAATATGCCGAGAATTGCTTACCAGGCAAAGGACGAGGCGGATTTCTATGCAAAGCTGGACCACATGATGGACGTGTCTGCCCGTTCCTTAAAGACCAAACGCCAGGTTATAACAAAGCTTTTGAACCAGGGCCTGTATCCCTACACCAAGAGATATCTGGGCACCTTTGAAAATCATTTTTCCACCATCGGCCTTATCGGCATGAACGAGGCCGGCCTCAATGCCAGATGGGTGAAGCAGGACATGACCAACAGGGAATGCCAGGAGTTCACCAAGAAGGTGCTGAACCATATGAGGGAGCGCCTGTCGGATTACCAGGAGATGTACGGCGACCTTTACAACCTGGAGGCCACGCCTGCTGAGTCCACCACCTACCGTCTGGCCAAGCATGACAAGCAGCGCTATCCGGACATTATCACTGCAGGGGCGGAGGGGGATACGCCCTACTACACCAACAGCTCCCATCTTCCTGTGGATTATACGGAGGATGTATTTGACGCCCTGGATATCCAGGATGAGCTTCAGACGCTGTACACATCAGGAACCGTGTTCCACGCATTCCTGGGTGAGAAGATGCCTGACTGGAAGGCTGCGGCCAACCTGGTGCGCACGGTTGCTGAGAACTACAAGCTGCCTTACTATACCCTGTCGCCCACGTATTCCATCTGCAAGTGCCATGGATACCTGATTGGAGAACATTTCACCTGTCCAATCTGCGGGGAGAAGGCAGAGGTATACAGCCGCATTACAGGCTACTACCGTCCGGTCCAGAACTGGAATGAAGGCAAGACCCAGGAGTATAAGAACCGTACCAACTACAACATCGGCCAATCCCAGTTAAAGCACGGCGTGTCCAGAATCGCGGCAGACACCAGGGAGAGGACAGGCAGCGCCCAGACAGAGGTTTCCCATCAGGGGAAGGAGAAGGCAGGCGCGTCAGCCCATCTGTATCTCTTTACCACCAAGACCTGTCCCAACTGCGTATCGGCAAAGGAGTTCCTAAAAGGACAGGATTACCAGATTATCGATGCGGAGGAGCGTCCTGACCTGGCGGAAAAGTTCGGTATTATGCAGGCTCCCACCCTGGTGATTGTCAGCGACGGCATTGTACAGAAGTTTGCCAATGCTTCCAACATACGCAGGTTTGTGGAGCAGAATCAGACAAATACAGTAAAGGCATAAGGGCTGGAAGATGGATGCATTGTTTATGTTTATGGGTGCGCTGTGCCTGGCCGAGGGTGTATGCCTGTTTGCTGGAAAGGATTTCCTCATGTTTGTGGGTTCCACCAGGAAGGAGGACTACGACCTGGAAAAGGTGTTCCGGGTGGAGAAATGGATATTCCTGGTGGATGCTGCCTGCAGCTTAGGGGTGGGCTTTAACCGGTTTCCTGATACAGTGGAATCCATTCTGCTGGTTGTGTTCGGAGCCACACTGGCTGCCCATATCTATGTGTTTAAGAATAAAAAATTCCGGAGATAATGTTGCCGGGAATCATGCGGACCGCTGCTCTCAGTGAATGGGAGCAGCGGTTTTTTGCGGTTCAGGGACTTGAATTGGAAGATGTGCACAAAAGCATTGGGATAAAATGCCGGATTTAGATAAACATACACATCATCACTTGATAAAAAGCTGTATAGCTATATACTAGTAGTATAGCTGCATAGCTAATAACGTGAGTACATTGGAGGAGGAATCATGAAAACGTTAAAGGAGAAGCTGAGAGACAGGGAGAACCTGTCAGGGATGCATATTTGCCTGACAGAACCTTGTATCACTGAGATGTGCGCCGGTCTGGGGTATGATTTTCTGTGGATTGACACGGAGCACACAGCCATTGATTACCAGGTGCTGCTGTACCATCTGATGGGGGCGAAAGCAGGCGGCACCGATACCCTGGTGCGCATTCCATGGAATAACCAGGTACTGGCAAAGAGGGTGCTGGAGATGGGACCCACGGGAATCATCATCCCCATGGTCAACTCGGCCCAGGAACTGGACGCCGCCATGCAGGCCACCCTGTATCCGCCGTATGGAATACGGGGATTCGGCCCCCTGCGCGCAGTGCGGTACGGGCTGGACGATGCTGACTCGTTCATAGAGTCTTCCAGGCAGCAGCTGGTCCGGTGTGTCCAGATTGAGACAAGGACAGCCGTGAAAAATCTGAAGGAGATGGTCAGGAACCCGTATGTGGACTGCTTTATTCTGGGTCCCTGCGATCTGTCCGGTTCCATTGGGGAGCTGAACCGGGTATTTGAAGAGCATACCAGCAGCCTGATTGACGAGGCCGTGGCCATCATCAATGAGAGCGGGAAATCATCCGGCGTATCCACAGGAAGCAATGACCCGGATATCATACGCTACTGGCATGAAAAGGGCCTTAACGTCATATCAGCCGGTTCGGATTATGTACATATTATGGACGGGGCCCGAAGGGAATTAAACATGATGAGACAGATTCAGGAAAAGAGATAGGGAGGATAAACACTATGAGAAAACGCATGATTAGTATCGCATTAGTTCTTGCAATGACCGCAGGCCTGGCTGCATGCGGCCAAAAAGCGCCTGAGAGCAAGAGTCCGTCCGAGACGGAGGCAAAGACAGAAGCAGCCTCCGGTGCATCTGCCCCTGAACAGGCTGCGCCGGAGGCGGGCGGGGATTTGCCGGAGGTAAAGCTGGTATTTTCCACACAGTCCAGCGGGGACGTGAATTATGTTAAGGCCATGCATATGATAGCGGATGAGATATCGGAAAAGACCAACGGCAAATTTACCATGGAAATCCATGAAAACGGAAGCCTGATGACCCAGGAGGGCGAGGTGGATGCCGTGGCAAGAGGAAGTCTGGATATGATGTTCAGTTCCCCGTTCCTGATTTCCGACCAGCTTCCATACCTGACCATGTTTACCGCGGCCTACATTTTCCAGAATGAGCAGCACATGCGGGCTGTCATGGATGGGGAGATTGGCCAAAAGGTAGCGGATGATGTGGCGGAAAAATTAAATGTGCGCTGGCTGTCAGCCCTGTACTGCGGAGCCCGCCATCTGGATATGAGGGACATTGGAAAGGAAATCACAAAGCCGGAAGATTTGAACGGAGTCAATTTAAGGATGCCCAATTCATCTGCATGGCTCTTCATGGGCAAGGCCCTGGGAGCAAATCCCACACCCATGGCTTATGCGGAGATATACCAGGGACTTCAGACCGGCGCCATTGACGGACAGGAGAACCCCCTGCCTACCACCATTGCGCAGAAATGGTATGAGGTGACCAGCCAGATTGTACTCACGGGCCATGTGATTGAGCCCATGTGCATTGCAATCAATGAGGAGAAGTGGCAGTCCCTTCCCCAGGAATACAGGGATATCATGACAGAGGCAGTGAGGACAGCCACTGCATGGTGCGATGAGGCAAACCTGAAACAGGAGCAGGAAGCCATTACGTTTCTGAAGGAACAGGGACTGACAGTCATTGAACCGGACCTGGACGCATTTATGGAGTATTCTGAGAATTATTATCTCAACGACAAGGACATGGTAAAAGATTGGGATATGGATTTATATCACCAGATTAAGGACCTGAAATATTAATGAGAGGTATTCTGAATGGACATATGGAAGAAATGCTTTCGGGCTGTCATGGATTTTATTGAGATTTATATGCCCATGTGCTGGTTTGTTCTGCTGTTTGTGGCGTTCATCCTGCAGATTATATCCAGATACATATTTAATAATCCCCTGGTATGGCCTTATGAACTGGCGCAGATTTCCTATGTATGGATAATTACCTTGGGATGCTGCTATGCCCAGCGCACAGATGACAATATTGTCTTTTCCGTGATTTACGAGCTTGTGGGAGAAAACACGAGGAGGCTGTTCCGGCTCCTTCAGGATATCCTGATAGTCGGCCTGCTGACCTACCTGGTCCCGCCGGCGCTGGAGTTTTACCGGTTTTATTTTACCAGGTACAGCACGGTATTCAAGGTCCCTCTGGGATTCGTATATCTGGGATTTTTCCTGTTTCAGATTATCACCATTGTCCGGTACTGCCGGGACCTGGCGGGCTGTGTTAAGGAATTTGGGAAAGGAGGGAAGGCGGTATGAGTCATGCCATGATGATTTCCCTTGGCCTGCTGGTTGTGTGTTTTGTTATCAGGATGCCCATTGCCATAGGAATGATTATATCCTCCACCCTTTACCTGGCTGTGAAAGGCATGGACCCCAGCGTGGTGGTGGAGATTTTTACCAGCAAGATGTATAACAATTTTATTCTGCTGGCTGTTCCGCTTTTTATCTTTGCGGCAAATATTATGAACTCCAGCAAGGTGACAGACAAGATTTTCGACTTTTCCAAGGTCCTGGTGGGACGATGGAAGGGCGGTCTGGGGCATGTGAACGTCATTGCATCCCTGATATTTTCAGGAATGACAGGTTCCGCTGTGGCTGATGCGTCGGGACTTGGAATCATGGAGATTGAGGCCATGCGCAAGGAGGGATACGACGATGGGTTCAGCGCAGCCATAACAGCCGGCTCCGCTGTAATCGGGCCCATCTTTCCTCCCAGCATTCCACTGGTCATATACGGGGTTATTGCAGGCGCTTCCATCGGCAACCTGTTCCTGGCGGGCATGGTGCCCGGAATCATACTGGCCCTGGCCCTGTGCATCTATGTCTGCTATATTGCCAATAAGAGAAACTATCCCAGCGGAAAGAGATATGCGGGAATGGAATTTGTCAGGATGACGGTGAGCGCTATTCCGGCCCTCCTTACCCCTGTCATCCTGCTGATGGGAATTTATACAGGCATCATGACCGCCACAGAGGCCGGGGCGGTGGCGGCTCTCTACGCCCTCATCATTTCCGTCTTTGCGTACCGTTCCATTACATTGCCGGAGTTTATGCAGGTATTAAAAAACACCGTCAGGTCCACGGGACAGATTGGCATCATGTTGGGCGCTGCCTATGTGTTTTCTTATGTGATTGCGGTGGAAAATCTTCCGTCCCTGGCAGGCAGCCTGATTCTGTCCTTTGCCACCACCAAGGTTTCTTTCCTTATTTTTGTCAACATCCTGCTGTTCATACTGGGAATGCTGCTGGATTCCGCTGTTTTGCAGCTGGTGCTGCTTCCCATTTTATGTCCGATTGCCCAGTCCTTTGGGATTGATATGGTTCATTTCGGCGTGGTGTTTACGCTGAATACCATGATTGGGCTCTGTACGCCGCCATTTGGAATGCTTTTATTTATTGTGACGGGAATCAGCGGGGAGAAGATGAACACCATTATAAAAGAAATCATGCCCATGGTTTTTGTGATGGTCCTGGTGCTGATACTTGTAACATTTGTACCGGATGTCATTATGTGGCTGCCAAGGCTCTTTGGCCGATAAAATTCTTGTATCTTTTCAATTGTTGTATTAAGATAAACAGGAGGGGGATATGTAACAGGCAGGGTTTTAAGAATATTAAGATAGAGATGGGTAATGTATTATGGAAGAACTGGATTTCAAAGTTAAGAAGAAAAATTTATATGAGACAGTGGCTGACCGTATGGAAGACATGATACTGAGTAATTCGCTGCGGCAGGGGGAACGGCTGCCCAGTGAGCAGGAGCTGGCGTTGAAATTCGGAATCAGCCGCAATGTCATGAGAGAGTCCCTGAAGCTGCTTAAGGAAAGGCAGCTGATTGTACAGAAGAACGGGGAAGGGACTTTTATAGCAAAGCCTGAAAGCGGAAGCGTCACTGAGATTCTCAACCGTATGCTGCGGCTGGATGATATCGGATATATGGATGTGTATGAGATGCGTAAGCTGCTGGAGCCTTACGCCAGCAGGGTTGTGGCTGAAAAAAAGGACGCATTGGATTTTGAACAGCTGGAACAGTATGTGCAGGGAATGATTGAAAGTAAGGATGTCTGGGATAAACGCATTGATTATGATATCCAGTTCCATATCTGCATCGCAGAGGCAACCGGGAATCCGCTGCTGATTTGTTTCATTAAATCCATGGTAAGCCTGTGGAAGACAATCCTGCTCAGAGGGATTGTAACACAGCAGGAGGGCCATCAGGATGGGATTGAATTCCACAAGCGAATCATTGAGTGCCTGAAAAAAGGAGACCCGGATGAGGCTGAGGCAATTATGAAGGCCCATATTGAGAAGTCCGCCAAGATGTGCTGGGTGGAGGATGCGCAGTAAAAAAGTTGTCAGTTATGAAATGCAATAAGGACAGTCCCGCGGGGGTTAGAAACTGGGGGGGGGGGGCTGTCCTTTTTCTCATCTGGGACATCCAGGCCTCTGGGATATTCAGGCCTCTTCTTCTTGGATGCTTTTCCGGAGCTTATCCACTGCGGCCCGGAAGTCCCCGTTATCCAGAAACTGCTTATAGTACGCATCCTCCAGCAGGCTCTTAAGGAGCAGCCGGCGTATTTCTATTGTGGAGGCCGGATGTTCCCCGTCTATCTTTACTCCGGGAGAGAACAGGACGGGATTGGGTTTCTGGACCGTGCCGGTGATGGCATCCACAAACTGAATCATGCTCTCCAATGCCTGCTGGTCCTGTCCGGCCCGCTGGTATGCCTGGGCAAAGAATCCGGGACTCATGCCGTTTCCCACGCCCAGCAGCTCTTCCAGCCTGCGGTAAATGACGCACAGCTCCAGAGCCTTTGCGGTGTCGGGGGTCATTTCCGGGTTCATCATCTGGATGAGGAAGTTCTGTATCTGGCGAGTCAGCACATACAAGCGCTTCTGCAGGACTTCCAGAGCCTGTCCGGCCTTCCCCTTTTTCAGGTACAGCAGTGCCCAGACGGAGGTGGAGTCAGTGCTTTGCTGGGGCAATTCCTTTAAAAGGCTCTCCGCTTTATCCAGCTCGCCTTCCAGTATGGCGATGGAGGCCAGGTGGGAGACGGCTGTCTGCCAGCAGGACGGGGCACCGCTGGCCCGGACTTCCTCCAGAAGCTGTTTTTTCTGTTTTGTCCAGCTGTCCTTTACTGTCTGGGGCTGGGCTGGAAACAGCATGGCGAAGAGGTCAAACAGAGTGACTGCCCTGGATTTCAGGGGTATACTTGAGGGGTAGGTGTGCAGAAGCGATTGTATCATGGTGTCCGCTGCCTCGTATCCAAGATTCCTGGCTGTCTCCACGATTTCGTTCAGCCGTTCATCAATCTGTACTTCCGTAAGGGTTTCCTCAAACTGCAGCAGGGTATCCACATTGGTGTTCAGGGCGCGGGCCAGAGGGCATAAAAGAGCAATGTCCGGGCAGGAGGCGCCCGTTTCCCTTAATTAAAGATATTGTTGGGTAAAAAAAGAAAGGTCAGTCGATTTTGCCGATGAAGCGGTAGTAGATTTCTACTTCCTGCTCACGGCTTCCATCCTCGCCCTTGACAGCTTCGTGGACGGTTATTTTTTCAATTAGAGTGTTCAGAAGTTCGGCGGTCAGCTCCACAGGGTTGACATACTGTTTCATTAGGGCAATCCACTTTTCAGCATCCGCTGCGGTCTGTACGGCGGCTTCCATCATTTCGTGAAGCTGTCTTATTTTTGTTTCAAGCTCCTTTTGCTCGTTCTGGTACTTCTCGGACAGCATATTGAAGTTATACTCGGTTATGCGTCCGGCAGACCAGTCCTCATACATTTTAGCAAACAGCCCGTCAACCTCGGCTTTACGCTTCTCTGCCTTTTTCAGCTCCGCAGCCTGCTTTTTCTTCGCAGAGTTTCTTTCCCTGTCGCTGGCATTGAGCAGGCGTTTCAGCAGCTTGTCCTCGTCTTTCTGTGCCAGCATAGACCAGTATTGCAGTCTTGCAAGCACATAGGCATACAGTACATCATAGCGGATATAGTGCATGGAACACTGGCGTAATCCCTGCCCGTTCTTGCTGCAATGGTAGTACCCGTATGGGTTCTTATTCTGCTTGTTTTCCCCATAGGCTAAAGACCATCCGCAGTCTGCACATTTTATCAATCCTGCGAAAATCTGTGTCGTACCGTTTCTGCGTTTCCTGCGTCTGCTTGCAATCAGCTCCTGAACTTTTTGGAACACTTCTTCAGAAATGATGGCTTCGTGGGTATTTTCCACACGATACCATTCTTCCTGCGGCTTCCGCACCTTTTTCTTGTTCTTGAATGAAATGTTGCTCTGCTTGTTGTGAATGCTGTGACCGATGTAGGTTTCCTCTTTCAAAATGCTCTTGACCTGTGCTATCGTCCACGCATAGGCTTTTTCTGCGGGCGCACCGGCGTAGATATTGGCGAAAGTCCCGTATCTTTCATAGTTCAGCCAGCCGGGGGTAGGTACTTTTTCCTCCACCAGAATCCGTGTAATGCTGGCGGCTCCACGCCCGTGTACAGCAAGGTCAAAAATCTTCTCTACAATCCAGCGTGTTTCCGGGTCGATCAGAAGATGACCTTTTTTGTCCGGGTCTTTTACATAGCCCAGCGGTGCATAGGCTCCATAGTGTGCGCCATTGGCAAATCTTGTGTGCATGGCAGCCTTGACCTTTTTGCTGGTCTGTCGGGCGTGCATTTCATTCAGGATGTTTAAGAACGGTGCAAGCTCGCTTTCTCCGTTGATGGTGTCCACATTGTCATTGATGGCAATGTAGCGTACTCCCTTGCTGGGGAAATAGATTTCCGTGTACTGACCGGTCAGGATATAGTTTCTTCCCAGACGGGATAAGTCCTTTGTGACAACGCAGTTGATTTTCCCGTCTTCGATGTCATCAATCATCCTTTGGAAACTTGGACGCTCGAAATTTGTCCCACTCCATCCGTCGTCAATGTACTCGTCTACAACGGTCAGCCCATGCTCTGCGGCATACTGTCTAAGCATCATGCGCTGGGTCTGGATACTGCCGCTTTCCCCCTGTAATTCATCGTCACGGCTCAATCTCAAATATAGTGCAGTGTTATAAATCGTTGTATTGTATGGTTGTTTCACGGTTAAAAATCCTCCTTCTAAAAGAAACAACCCACGCTTATACAATACTCGCTGGTACAAGTATATCATAAGCGTGGGCTGATTGACAGTCGTTATTCCGTATTTTTTCAGGAAGCGGCGGCAGCGTGCTGGATCACATCTTCCAGCAGGCTGTCAAGCGGCTTCCCATCCTGTGCGAAATGCTCCGATACCTTGATACGGACTTTCCCCATGACAAAATACTGGGTGCCGTCTTTTTCGGTAAGCAGGGTGCCGCTGTTTTTGTTATTGCTCTCGTTTTTGCTTTTTGCCATAGGCAGTTACCTCCATAAATGAAATATGCCCGACAAGGGAATGTCAGACAGGTGTACAGCCGCAGACTGTCTCCGTGTCAACCAAACCGTGTCAACCGGCAGAAAAGACTTTGAAAACAATCCATAGGCGCTCTATTATTACTTTTTACTTTTTCTTTGATTTCTTGGTTGACATGGTTGACAAAGGAGAGAAATGCCCCAAATATCAGGCTTTTCCCCGTCAACCGGCTGTCAACCAAAGCGTCAACCAAACTGTCAACCGGTGGCTTTTCAGAATGGAAGTTCCATTTGCCGGGCTTCTTCTTCCGTGATTTCCTGAAAACCGTCCCCCTCCGGCGGAGCTTGGTTGACACGCTCCCAGCCTTTTTGAGAACCGTATTTCTTATACCGCTTCGGGCTTTTGTAGGCTACCCAGCCCTGTATGATGCCGCCCGCAATGCCGGTATTCATAATCTCGCAGATTGCCCGTGTCTCCCAGTCTGCCGGGGAATTTAAGTTCCCCAGCGCTTCCTCATAAAGCTGCTTGGAACATACCCTGTCGCCGGTGTAGTCCTCCAAATAGGCGTAGATCATGCCAGCCTGTGTGTCCTCCTGCATGAAGTCCTGCTGATGGGCGTTCAGGTATCGGTTCATTTCTATGCTGAATGACAGCTTATACTTCCCACTGCGGTAAACCGTCATGGCTTCCGCCCACATCTGTTCGATATACGCCCTCGCCGCCGCTTCATCGTCCAGTATGTGAACCTCCGCCCGTTCCGGGTACACCGTCACGGGGAGAAAGCGCCGGTTGCCGGTGCGGTCACGGGGCAAAAAGTCCTGCCGGTTGGTCGTCCCTCCAAATACACATTGCCGCAGCCGGTCTGCCGGATGTGTCTCATACGGCACTTTGTAGGTTTCTTTCTGGCGGCTTAAGAATGACTTGATTTCCTCAATACTCTTGGCGTTGGCTGTGGCAATCATCTCCGACATCTCGATAATCCAATGCCCTTGAAGCTTGCGGTACACATTTTCATCGTCCAGCTTTTTCAAATCGTCTGAAAACCATTCGTCCCTGCCTGCCAGCAGCCGGAAAAAGGTAGATTTCCCGGCTCCCTGACCACCAACCAGACAGAGCATGACCTCAAACTTGCTCCCCGGTCTGAATACCCGCCGGATGGCTCCCATCAGGAACAGTTTCAAGGCTTCATAGGTGTATTCGTCCGTATCGGCTCCCAGAAAGTGATGCAGGGCGTAACGGATGCGCTCTGTGCCGTCCCATTGCAGGCTGTTCAGGTAATCCCTGACTGGATGGTAGCGGTTTTCATTGGCAACAATCTTGATGGCGCTCTGCACCTTTTTCTCGCTGGTAAGCCCGTAATTTTCTTCCAGATACAAAAGCAGGTAGTTCATGTCCATGTCGGTCAGCGTGGTACTGGTGCGCTCCCAGCCCAGCGGCTTCACAATGTCAATCTGCTCCGTCAAAAGGTTCAGGCGCAGCGCCCCGCGAAACAGAGGGTCACGCTGGAACACCGTCAGGCAGTTTCGGATGCTGTTCTTCACGCCGCCTTTCTGCGTCCCCTCTAATGTTTCCCGGATTTCTGCCGGTGTCTGCGCCGGTTCCATTGTGTCCATCGTCCTTTTGACCGCTTCCTGCGTTTCCGGCGGCAAGCTCTGAAATTCGCTGTTCAAGCCGCAACACCTCCTTTCCCTGTGCGGCGATCAATGCCGCTTTTTCTTCTATTTCTCCGTATAACAAAATATCCAAAAGGTATTCTGTGTAGCTTATCCTCTGCAACGCTTCCACAAAAAGAGGATGCCAGATGGCATCCTGCGGCTGTGGGGCGTATGCTGTTTTCCAATGCTCCAGCAGGCGCAGATAATCGCATAGCACCCGGAAACAATACCGTTCCGTTTCCTGAAATCTCTGCTCCGCTGATTTTTGTCGGGGCTGTGACCTGTTGTTACGCTTCCTATCTGGTGGCGCATTGCCGGATTTCTCATAGGAAACGCCGAAGTCCTCCGCAAGCCTGACCGCAGCTTCCCGTTTCCCCAATCCATGCAGCAAAGCGGCAAAGTCGATCACATCCCCGGAAGCCCCGCAGCCGAAGCAGTAAAAGCGGCTGTCCACTTTCATGCTGGGCGTGCGGTCATTGTGGAATGGACAGCAGACCATGCCGTTTCTTCCCACCCGGATTCCATAGAATGAAGCAGCCTGCCGGGTGGTAACAGACTGTTTCACCGCTTCAAATACATTCAAATGCTCCCTCCATAAAAATACCGGTAGCGGTAAAGCTGCCGGTTATATCATAGCTCCATCTCATGGTTCTTTCTCTGTACTTCCTGTGGCTGCTCCCTCCGGCGCAGTGCGGTATCTACGGCGTTCTGCACCTGCCGCAGCCGTATGACTTCCTCCCGGAGTGGCTTGTGCTGCGGAGACAGTTCGGCATACTCTGTTTTTAACTGTGCGTATTCCTGTTTCCATGCTTTCAGGGCAATGGGTTTTCCGTCCAGTTTTTCTTTCAAAATACGGCGGGCGGCATAAAACAGCCGTAACTCCGCATCGTGGGATGTTTCAAATTTCTCCCTCTGTTTCTTAAACTTGATATTGTTCAATTCCGTATGAACAGGTTTTAGCCGCTGGTAATTCTCGCCCTCCCGTATCAATTCCTGCAATTCCTTTATCCGGGCAGATTTCTTTTTCATGGAGTCGCTTAACGCTTCAAATTCTTCGTTGACAGAGGAAAGACGCTCCTGCAAATCCTCTAATGTGAGCAGCTTGTTTTCCGTCAGATAATTGACGGCTTCGGCAAACTGCTTTAAGTTTCCGGTTCTGGCTTTATTGCTCCATGCCCCTGCGTTGCGCTGGTTGTAATAAGCGATCAACAGGTCGGCAAGGCTCGGTGTCTGCGGTTTGGAAAGTTCTTCTTTTACCTCTGCCATCCAGACAAACAGGGCTTTGATCTTCTTCCTCACATCCTGCATGAGCCGGTTGGTGGCTTTAATCCAGCGGTTCAGTTCCCCTTTCTCGGTGCGGATGCCCTTTGCTTCCATCTGCCGGACATTAGCTCCCTCGTGGACAGTAGGTATCAGGTCAAGCCCCTGCCGCACATAGGAACGGTGGTCGATACGTACATCCAGCCCTTTTTCCTCAAATTTTGTATTAACGGCAGCCGCCCACTGCTCCCGCCAGTGTTCCAGCGTTTCCGGTTCATGCCAGCCTGTTGTATGGACAGCGTTAAACATATAATCGCCGTTTTTATCCCGGATTCGGTTTCCATCTTCATCAAGAAGATATTCCCGACGCTGTTTTTGTCCCCATGTGCCATCCGGGTTCAAAGGGCGCATGGTTGTCATCACATGAAAATGCGGGTTAGGGATGCCGCCGTCCTCTTTCTCCGGGCTGTGAAAAGCAAGGTCGGCAATCATGCCTTTTGTCACAAACTGCTCCTGTACGAACTTCCTCGCCAGCTCCATGTTTTCTTCCAGCGTCAATTCATTCTGCATGGCAATATCAAAGGAATAGGCAAGCTGTGCTTTTGGATGTTTCTCGCAGTTCTCCACAGCATTCCAGAGGGTCGCCCGGTCAAGATATATTTCCGGCGCATGGGGCGGCAGCATGATTTCCGAAGCGATCACGCCGCCCTTTTTGGTGTAGTCGCTGACTTCTCCATAGTAGCTGCTGTAAAGACGCTCCCCGGCTCGATAGGCTGCGCTGGCAATGGCGCTCTGACCGGCGCTGCGCTTTATCTGTGCGATTGAAAAATGATAAAGTGCTATCCTTAGTCACCGCCTTTCTCCTGCCCGGAAATACGGGCGTGGTTCTCTGCGGCAGACCGGATGAAATGCTCCGCCTGCGGCAGATTCAAAATGCTTTCCATGAGGGAATAAAATTCCGTTTCGGTCAGCTCCTTTGTCTGTGGCGCAATGCTCTCAACGGCTGCCCCACGGGTAATCAGCCGGTGCGTCCTCTGTTTCCGGGAACCTCTTTCCAGATACGCCTGCCGGTTTTTCAAACGCTGCATTTTCCGTTTTTCCCGTTCCAGCAGGACAGCGGTTTTTTCATATTCCTGCTTCAACTGTTCCAAAGTTTTTTCCATGTTCTCACATCCTTTACTGATAAGATAAAGAAAGACCATCCGCAGACAGTCCGTGTGTCAGTGCGTCTATAAAACCCGATGAAAAGGGAAAAACGCAGAGCGGATTTCTCTTTTGGGCGGGTACACAGGGGATAGCCGCTTTAGCGGCGCAAGGGGGTGTAGCCACCTTGTCGGAGCGAAGCGAACGCAGACCTCGGATTGCTGATTTTATCAGCGGCAGAGGTAAGCTCCGCAGGACGCACGATACATGGTCTTTAGACTATGTATAGAAGTGCGCCCTTAGTTCCTAAGGGATTTTGCCGTTTCCGGCAGTCTTGTCCTTTTTCTTGGAACGCTTGGAAAGATACTTCGGGCAGTCAACCACAACCGCCCGGAAGCTCTGTTTACATTCGTGCTGGCATTTCCGGCACAATTCGTTGTAAGTGATACGGCTGCGGTCATTTAAGAAGAAAGACCATTCCAGCCGTCGCTTGTTACTCATTCTTGCCATAACCGGCTCCTTTCTCCGTTTCTATCTGATGTACGCAGATAGGCTGTTTTGGTGTAGCGTCTCGGTATTATTTTTAAGGTTTTTTCCCTCTGTATGCCCCTTTGGAAAGTACGGCAGTATTGCAGTCAGGGAATGATACCTCACGCTTATTTGTCGCTTCCCGGTACGGTTTCGGAGCCTTTTGCCATCCATTCAAAGAAAGCAATTTTGCTGACCTTGATAAGCCTGCCCCTGCGGAACGCCGGAAAGCCGGGTGTGTGTACCAGCTCATAGGCGCTCGCTCTTGAAATTCCCATAATCCGCTGAATGTCCGCCACATCCAGAACCAGCGGTAAATCCTCGTAGCTGTTCAATCTCTTTTTATCGTTCATTCTGTTCCTCCCATAAATCAAATAGGTTAAAATGCTTCCTGCTGCCGTTCTCCCCAAAAGCCGTTTTCCTGCCCCATTCCTGCGGTGTTTCCCTGCATTGGTGCGCCGGATGCGTCACTTCTCCTGCCGGTCATATCCCTTTTGGACGGTCATTCACTTGTCAAGGTACTGTGTGGCACGAAATTACCAACCGCAATCATCATAGCGTACTATCCTTGACAAAACAATGATTCTGCGATACCATGAGTGTAACTGATATAACCGAATTATATAATTACCATAAACAAAGGCAGGGGATAGGGATGGAGAATCAGTTTATACGGCATGAGCCATGTTTTGAGAGGATTTTGTTTGTCCTGACGCTGGACAGGAAGAAAATGAAAGAGCGGATTTTGATTGGGGAAGAACAGCAGATCCGCTTCCGGCTGAACGGGAGCCAAAACGCAGAGGTGCTTTGTGATATGACACGCCCACTGGGAACTTTTTTGATAAACTTTGAGCATGACACGGACAGAGATTGGAACTTATATGGGCTTTCTCCGCTGCGGCAAGCCCTCCACTCCAACAGATGGAAACAGCCGGAGCTGGAGCAGGCGGCAAGCGAATTTCTCTGGGGAAAATATCTTAGCAACGATCCTCTGAAAATGTATGTAGCGTTCCGTATCTGGAACAGCTATCTGCTTGCCAGAGAACCCCGTGACCGTAACGCCGCCTGTGACCGCTTCATGGATAAAATGAGCAGCCTGACCGGGGTATTCCATAACGAAGCCATGAGCTTTGACAGGGAGACAGGAAAACCGAAACATTTTCAAGCTGGCAGCCTTTATTTCAAAGGCGCACCGTCAGAAGATACCCGGCTTGACCTCTGGTTCCCGGACAACCGGCGCACAGAAGAATGTGTGTCTGCCTATGCGTCCCTCTACCCGTTGATTACCTATTATCTGAACAGGCTGAATGACTGGGGGCTTTGCTTCCGGCGGTGCAAGGTCTGTGGAAAATATTTTCTGGCAAAGAGCCAGCGGTATGAGCTGTGCAGCGACAAGTGCCGAAAAGCACAGGCGCTTCAAAACAAGCGGGAATTTGACGAGAGGTCAAGAGAAAATAACTATGACCTGCTTTATAAAAATGAATGCCAGAACTGGCGCAACAAAATAAACCGGGTAAAGAATACCGCAGGCTTTCCGGCTGACCGTCTGGAAAAAATACAGGCTGCCTTTTCCGACTTTAAGAAAGAAGCCTTGCAGAGAAAAAAGGCTGTAAAAACAGGAACAGCCAGCCCGAAAGAATTTACGGACTGGCTGTATCTGCAAAGTAATGTAATTGTGGAACTGACAGAATATTAAATTTTTTCTCGTTGTGAGGTTTCTGTGACATTTTGCTGATACTATAAAAAGAAAAAGGATGTGATACTATGCGAATACTGGTTGTTGAAGATGACCAGCTTTTGAATAAGACATTAAGCTATAATCTGTCGGCTGTCGGATATTCCGTGGATGGGGCTATGTCAAAGGCTGTTGCCATAAGATTTCTTGAAAAACAGGATTATGATTTAATCGTTTTGGATGTCAATCTGCCAGATGGGAACGGGTTTGATATATGCCATGAGGTAAAAGAACGCCGTCCTGATACCGCCGTGATTTTTCTAACCGCAAATGATATGGAAAGCGATATGCTGAAAGGATTTGAATTGGGCGCAGATGATTATGTAACAAAGCCCTTTCCTATCAGCGTGTTCCAAAAGAAAGTATCTGCTTTACTGAACCGCATTTCAGCACAATCCGGCGGCGATTTCTACGATGACGGGAATTTGTATATCAATTTTTCCGAATTATCAGCCTGTCTCGCAGGACAGCCGATTACCCTTACATCGTTGGAATATCGTTTATTAAAAGTGCTGACAAGAAATTCTCAAACTGTCCTGACACGTCAGGTATTGCTTGAAAAGCTGTGGGATGTAGATGAAAATTATGTGGATGAACACGCACTAACCACAACGATCAGCCGCATCCGCAGTAAAATTGAAACGAACCAGCATTCCTACATCAAAACCGTTTACGGTATGGGCTATATGTGGATTGGAGGAGCGCAAAAATGATTTCAAAAAAACTCTCCTTAAATAAAGTCTGCATAATACTGGCAACTACCATTTTACTTTTATCAGTGGTCATGTTTTCGGTTCTATATATCCTGACCAAAGAAATGTCTGTGGTATTTTGTAGCATGGCTTTTGGTCTGCTTTTTCTACTTTGTGTTACTGCTTTTGTGATACTGATACGGCGAAAGCTGACTTTGTTTTCTGAAATGCTTTGCTGCACCTTAGACGAAATGATGAATGGAAAAATAGATGTATCACAGGTTGCCGAAGAAGAAAACCTATTTTATAAAATCAATCATCGGCTGGTGCGTCTTTATGAGGTTATGCAGGAAAGCAAAAACAGCGTTGCCAGTGAACGAGCTGACTTACAGGAGTTAATTTCCGATATTTCTCATCAGGTAAAGACACCGATAGCAAACTTAAAAATGATAAATGCCACCTTATTAGAACAAGAAGTGCCACCGGATAAACAGCGGGAATTTCTACTTGCCAGTGGCACACAGCTTGATAAACTGGATTTCTTAATGCAGGCTATGATAAAAACTTCCCGACTTGAAACTGGCGTTATCTCACTTGAAAAGAAACAGCAGCCTATCTATGATACTCTTGCTATGGCGCTGGGCGGTATTTTTCTGAACGCTGAAAGAAAGCACATACAAGTTGAAGTAAACTGCCCGGAAACATTGGTTGTTTCCCATGACCGCAAATGGACAGCAGAAGCCTTATTTAACATATTGGATAATGCAGTTAAGTACACGCCGGAGTACGGTTCTATTCGTGTTTGCGTTGAAAGCTGGGAAATGCACCTGAAAGTCAGCATTACCGATACCGGCAAAGGTATTCCCGAAAACCAGCAAGGAGCAATTTTTAGGCGCTTTTATCGGGAAGAAGATGTCCACGATATAGAGGGAATCGGCATTGGGTTGTATCTTGCAAGGGAAATTATTAGCTTACAGAACGGTTATATACAAGTAACTTCTCAAGTAGGAACAGGTTCAACATTCTCCGTTTTTCTTCCCCATGAATAACCTGTTTTTTTGAAATGTCACAGGATTGTGACATTTCAGGGCAATTTATTATGCTGGCTGTGACATTTCTGTGAGGTTTGGTCGTTATAATGGATTTATCAAAAAGAAAGGATGGTGTTCTTTATGAGCATTTTGCAAACGACTGAACTGAAAAAATACTACGGTGCAAAGCCGAATATCACAAAGGCCCTGGATGGTGTGAACCTCTCTGTTGAGCAGGGGGAATTTGTAGCAATTGTTGGAACCTCCGGCAGCGGCAAATCCACTCTGCTAAACATGATCGGCGGGCTGGATGTGCCTACTTCCGGCAAGGTCATTGTGGATGGGCGCGACCTCTCTACATTGAAAGACGAGCAGCTTACTATCTTCCGCAGGCGAAAGATCGGCTTCATCTTCCAGAACTACAATCTGGTTCCGGTGTTGAATGTTTACGAAAATATTGTGTTACCCGTGGAGCTGGACGGAAACAAGATAGACAAGAAGTTTATGAAAGAAGTCGTTCAGATACTGGGGCTGGAGGATAAGCTGAACAATATGCCAAACAATCTCTCCGGCGGTCAGCAGCAGCGTGTAGCCATTGCCCGCGCCTTGGTATCAAAGCCCGCTATCGTCTTGGCCGACGAACCGACCGGCAATCTGGACAGTAAGACTAGCAGTGATGTGCTGGGGCTTCTGAAAGTAACCAGCCAGAAGTTCCACCAGACACTTGTAATGATTACCCATAACAATGAAATCGCCCAGCTTGCCGACCGCATTATTCGGATTGAGGATGGCAGAATTATGCAGTAAAGGGGGAGATGACATGAGCGATATTCTATTTGGCAACAATAATACCAAAACCATCAAGCACCTGTCTAAACAATATTTCAAGAAGAATAAGGTTCGTAATCTGGCGGCGATTCTTGCAATCGTTCTGACAGCATTTTTGTTTACATCCATCACTTCACTGGCATTTAACATGGTATCCTCCATGCAGCTCTCTATGCAGATGCAGAAAGGCAGTAAGGCAGATGGAACCTTTGGGTACATGACAGAGGAACAGTTTGAGCAACTGAAAAACAGTGATTTTGTGGAGCAGGCAGGTCATCGGCGGACGATTGGCTATGCAAGCAACGCCGTGGGTCATTCTGTTGAATTAAACTATGCGGACAGCATACAGCAGGAACTTACATTCTGTGTGCCAACGCATGGTTCAGCGCCGGAAAAGGCGAATGAAATTGCTACTACCGAACTGGCTTTGAAAGCCCTTGGTGTGGAGCCGGAGATCGGAGCAGAAGTTCCGCTGGAATTTGAACTGCGTGGAAAAACTTATCATTATGATATGGTGCTTTCCGGCTGGTGGGAAGCAAGCAACGATATGGTCAGTGTGGCCGTTTTTTCGGAGCAGTTTGTAAAAGATAATCCGGATGTGGTGAAAAATACCCGCGCAGTGGATGGAGAAATCTCAGGGGTTACTTTTTCTGATGTTGTGCTGAAAGACAAGACGAACATTCAGAAGCAGATGGATGACTTTGTCTACTCCATCGGGGGCAATCCAAAGGATATGTCTGCGGATAACTTTATCCTCTCTGTTGAAAACCAGATGGGAAAAGCCATGATTTCTCCGGAGTCCATCTTATTTGCCGTAGTATTTGTGCTGATGTTTGTATTGTGCGGCTATCTGCTGATTTATAATATTTTTGATATTTCCGTTATGCAGGATGTTCGGCAATATGGCTTATTGAGGATGATTGGTACTTCTACACGGCAAATTAAAAGCATCGTCAATCGGCAGACGGTATGGCTGACCCTAATCGGTCTGCCGATCGGTTTAATTGCCGGGTTCTTTGCAGGCAGGGCGTTGCTTCCGGTAGTAATGCGAATTTTCAGTTATGAGTATTCTACGGCAAGTTTGCAGGCATCGGCATCTCCTATGCTATTTGTTATAGCCGCATTGTTTACGATTTTGACAGTGTTTATCAGTACCCGCAAACCGGCCAAAAAGGCATCAAAAGTATCTCCCATGGAGGCAATTCGTTATACGGAGCAGGATGATTATAAAAAGAAAACGGTTACACGAATCAGTGGAGCAAAGCTCTCTCACATGGCATTTTCTAACTTAGGACGTAACAGACGCCGTTGTGTATTCATTGTTGTTTCTATGCTTTTGTGTATCGTTCTGTTCAACTCTATTATCATCGTGACACAGAGTATGGATGAAGAAAAGTGGATTACCCGCACAACAAAAACAGATTTTACCGTCTACAATTCGATTGCAGTCAATGTTCAGGAGGGCTTTAGACATCACGAAGATGCACTTCCACAGCAAGTAGTAGATATGATCCGTGAGCAGAACGGTCTGGAAGAAGAACGGTATCTTTACCGTAACACCGTAGATGACGGTAACGTGCTTGTGGATTACGGCTTTGAGGGACTTACTTGCACAAATACTTTTGAATATGAAAATGGGATTAGCAAGTCTTTCGGGAATTATGCGCTGAATACTGCCCCGGATGCAGAAAATCTTTTCTTTGGAAATGTCTATGGCGCTTCCGAACATTTTTGGTCTGACATGATGATTTATGATGGTGAAACAGATCCTAATGTACTGAAACAGAAAATGCTAACCGGAGAATATGTCATTATCGGAAACCGATTAGACCGACTGAGTGGTGGCCCGAAAACAACATCCCTGTCAGAGCAGTTGCAGATCGGTGATAGCATTTCTTTTTACAGGGATGGTGAGTTAGTCAAAACCTGCACAATTCTGGCAAAAGCCTGCACCGTTGGGACTGAGGACGAAACGCCGACAACAACTACGGCTACGATGCATATTGGCGGCGATGCGCCTTTTGTGTATTTACCAGACACCGTATTCAAACAGATTTACACGACCCCGACCCTGTTGAACTATGGATTTAATATGGATGCTTCTCTGCATCCGCAAATGGAGGACTTTCTGAGCAGTTATGTTGAAAAGAACCCCTCTGTTACCTATACCTCAACAAAATTACTGAAAGAACAATTAAATTCTGTTGCAAGTATGGTTTGGGTTGTAGGTAGTCTGATTGGCTGTATCATGGCATTGGCAGGATTGATTAACTTTACAAATATGATCATCACCAATATTATTACCCGTCGCCATGAGTTTGCGACTATGCAGAGTATCGGTATGACAAATCGCCAGCTTCAAAGGCTGATGGTTTATGAAGGCGTTTACTATGCCGCTGGTGCAGACATCATTGGTGGAGTGGTTGCGCTGCTGCTTGCTGTGACGGTGCTGAAAAATGTCTTGAACTCGCCATCTATGTGGTTCTTTACTCTGCACATTACATTGGTTCCAGCTTTGGTCATCGGCGTGCTTTATCTGTTGCTGGCTGCGGTCATTCCGCTGATCGTTCTCCACTTCTTTAACAAAGGAACTGTGGTGGAACGATTGAGGACTTCGGAATAAGAGTAATTCTCTTAATAACCATGTAAAAAACAAATCAAAAAGGTACTTGATATTGCGCTTCATTGCTTTTATCAAGTACCTTTTTTCATGCAGTATCATATAAGCGTGGATTCGTTATATTTGGTGTGGTATCTTTAACTATGGGAAACTCCGGTTTCCCATTTGCTGACAGCAGGAGGCGACACGCCCAGGGCAAGGGCCAGCTGTTCCTGTGTCATGGTTTTGGATTTGCGCAGCGCCGCAATGCGCGGGCCTATATTTATGTCCATGTAATAAATCTCCTTCACTCTTGTAATGTTGTCCGGCCGGATATAATTAGTATAGTCCATGAGAGAGCGCCGCACAATGGAGGCATTGTTAAACAATGGGAGAATTTTCTTAACCAGCGGTTATGCCGGCGGGAGTCTTGATGATTATGGGTCATACCTACAGCTGTGATAACAGCCGGTTATCCTCCGCGGCCTTTCTGAAAAATTCCAGAAACAGCCTGGTAGACAGCTTGAACTGGGTATCCCTGCGGAAAATGGTATAGAGCTGCCGTTTCAGTCCGGGATGGTCCAGAAGAGGCACCTGTTTCAAAAGCCCTAATTCCAGCTCCTGCCTCACCACATATTCGGACATGAAGGAGATGCCCTGACGGTTGCGGATACCGCGTTTGATGGCTTCAATGTTGCCGGACACATAAAGACCGGACGGGTCTAAGGAAAGGCGTCCCTCCATCAGCGGTTCGCAGCAAAGCACATCCGAGCCGACAGAGGCGGGCTGGGAGATGATGTAGGTTCCGGGAGTGCTGGAGGGACTGACAGCCAACGACATATTCCGGCTTCTCAAACTGCCCTGGCGCCAACTTGACACATACCGGGAAACATGGTACGATAAAATATATTCTTTCAGAGGATAAGACGGTAGAGCAATCTGCCGTTTTTTTACATTTGACGCGTCAAAAAAGCCCCCGCCTTCATGACAAGGGGCAGGAGCTTTAAGACGTGCAGGAGTGCTTTGGGATACATCCGTCCGCTTTTATCAATCCGCCTTTGCTTTGTCTAACGCTGTGTTGATGGCATTTAACAGGGCCGTGGAGGTATAGCGGGAGGTGCTGGGATATGTAAGGTTCTCCGTGGACTGATTGCTTATAATCTGGCCGGCCAGGTCGTCCAGGGTGGGCTGCATCAGAGGGTACATGGTGGTGACAGCCTCGCTTAATGGAACCAGGTCAATGGAGGTGATGCGGTTCTTATCCACAGTTACCTTTACATTTACATCTTCGCTGCCAAGTGTCAGTGCCGCACTGTATACGCCCGGCAGATAGCCGGCAGGTTCAGCGGAGACGGAAACATTGTCCTTCCCAGGCCGGAACATGATGAAACAGAGGGTAATTAAAAGGATGGCAAGGCCTACGAAGATTGCGGTGTAGATGATTTCCTTCATCCTTAGTACCACAATTTTGGTTTTAGAGCTCATAGTCAGGACCTCTAAGATAGTTTGTTAAAGCTTATGTTGCAGGGCGGGGAAATATGAGAAGTTTTCGTTGTCCCGTCCGCCGGAAGGAGAGAGAAAAGGTGGCGTTACAGTTCATATTGGGAGGAGCAGGCTCAGGAAAGACCAGGATGCTCTATGACCGGGTCATAAAGGAGTCCATGGAGCATCCGGAACAAAGGTATCTGGTGGTGGTGCCGGAGCAGTTTACCATGCAGACCCAGAAGGAAATCATCCGTCTCCACCCCAGGCACGGGGTCATGAACATAGATATCCTCAGCTTTAAGCGTCTGGCTTACCGGGTGTTTGAGGACCTGGGAGTCAGAATCCCGGTTGTGCTGGATGACATGGGAAAATCCATGGTGCTGCGCAAGGTGGCCGGTTTAAAGAGGGGGAAACTGTCCCTTTACAAGGGCCATCTGGAGCAGACCGGCTTCATCAGCCAGCTTAAGTCCCAGATTTCGGAGCTGTACCAGTACGGCATTACTCCGGACATGCTGCGGGAAGTGGGGGAGGTGACAGCTGCCCCCATTCTGGTCCAGAAGCTTAAGGACCTGGAGGTGATTTACAGTGGTTTCAGGGAGTATATAGAGAGCCATTACATTACGGCTGAGGAGATTCTGGACATCCTTTGCAGGGAGCTTCCAAAGTGGGAGCCCCTTAAGGACAGCGTCGTCCTTCTGGACGGCTACACCGGCTTTACGCCGGTCCAGTACAGGCTGGTGGAGCTGTTCCTGGTGCATGCCAGGGATGTGGTGTGCACGGTTACCATTGATTCCAGGGAGAACGCCTACAAGGAGAGCAGCATCCAGCATTTGTTCCATATGAGCCGCCATACGGTGTGCCGCGTGGCATCCATGGCAAAGCAGCACGGAATCACGAAGAAGGAGGACATTATCTGTAACCGTCGTCCGGCCTGGCGGTTTAATGAAAGTCCGGAGTTGGACTTTCTGGAACAGAACCTGTACCGGTATTCCGGAAAAACCTGGGAGGGAAAGACAGAGCGTATCCTGGTGTACAAGGGACGCAACCCGGCAGGAGAGGCAGCCTATGTGTGCAGCCGGATTGAGCAGATGATAAAGGAGGAAGGGCTGCGCTACCGGGATGCAGCCGTGATTACCGGGGACCTACCATCCTATGGCCGGGAGCTGGCCCACCAGTTTGACGAGGCCGGGATACCCTATTTCCTGGATGATAAGAAGAGTATCCTGGAAAATCCCATGGTGGAGCTGATACGCGCGGCGCTGGAGATGGTGAAGGATTTCTCCTATGAGAGCGTGTTCCGGTACCTGAAGACCGGGCTGGTGTATGATAGGGCCGGGTCGGTGTATGATGAGGCCGGGATGGATTCGGAGGCGGATACAGGCCGGGCCGTGGACGGCATTTCCCCAAAGCATGATAGTGAAGCCGGGTTTGACGGTTCCAGGGAACATGTGGAAAATATGACGGACCGGCTGGAAAATTATGTGCGGGCCCTGGGCATACGCGGGTGGAAACGCTGGGATTCCTGTTGGGAACGGCAGTACAGGGGCGGTGAAAAGCTGAACCTGAAGGAACTGAACGAATACCGTATGTGGATACTGGAGCCTCTCAGGCCGCTGCGGGAGGCTTTTAAGGCAGAGGGGGCCACGATTGCCTCTGTCACGGCCGCCCTCCGCCGGTTCCTGGAGCATATGAGGCTGAGGGAAAAGCTGGAGGACTACAGGGACTTCTTCCTGGAGCGCAGGGAGCCTGGGGACGAGAATCTGGCCAGGGAGTACGGTCAGGTCTATGACCGGGTCCTGGAGCTGTTTGAACGGCTGGAGGGACTCCTGGGCGCGGAAAAGGCGGATATGAAGAATTATATCCAGATTCTGGACGCTGGATTCCAGGAAATCCAGGTGGGAGTAATTCCTGCCACGGTTGACCAGGTTATGGTGGGTGATATCACCCGAAGCCGTCTGGAGGCAGTGAAGGTACTGTTTTTTGTGGGCGTGAATGAGGGAACGGTGCCCCAGCGGAAGAGCGGGGGAAGCCTTTTGACGGACCGGGACAGGGCTGCGCTCAGAAAAATGGATATAGAGCTGGCGCCCACGGTGAAAGAGGATGGCTGTATCCAGAAGTTTTACCTGTATCTCATGATGTCCAAGCCGTCCGGACAGCTGGTGCTCACCTATGCTGGTCTTACGTCTGACGGCAAGAGCCAGAGGCCCTCCAACCTCATGGGAGAAGTGGGAAAGCTGTTTCCGGAAATGGAAACCCTGGATGAGCATTCCGTGGAATGGCCGGTGCGGACTGAAGGGGATGCCAGGGAGCTTCTTATACAGGGACTACGCAAAATGCAGGAACAGGATGAGGACGGAAGGGAACAGGAGCAAGCCGCCTTTTTGCAGCTCTTTCAACATTTCTATCACTCGGAGGAGCACCGGCATAAGGTAAGGCAGCTCCTGGACGCTGCATTCTATTCCTATGAGGAAAGAGGAATCGGGCGGGCGGCTGCCAGGGCCCTTTACGGCCGGGAATTACAGGGCAGCGTGACCCGGCTGGAACAGTTCGCCTCCTGTGCCTACGCCCATTTCCTGCGGTACGGGCTGGAACTGATGGAACGGCAGGAGTATGAGCTGGAAGCAGTGGACATGGGCAACCTGTTCCACCAGTCCATAGACAGGTGTTTTGCCTATATGAAGGACAGCGGACAGGACTGGCGGGAGCTGACGGAAGAGGGCAGAAAAAGCCTTGTTAAGGAATGCGTGACCCAGGTAACCGAAGAATACGGCAATACAATCATGTCCAGCTCAGCCCGCAACGCGTACCTGGCAGGCCGGGTGGAGCGGATTACGGACAGGACCATATGGGCCCTGGCAGAGCAGGTGAAAAAGGGCGACTTTGAACCGGTGGGATTTGAGGTGTCCTTTTCAGCCATTGATAACCTGAAGGCCATGCGCATCGGTCTGTCAGAGGACGAGGAGCTGCAGCTCCGGGGACGCATTGACCGTATGGATTTGTGCAGGGATGAAGACCACGTATATGTGAAAATCATTGACTATAAGTCAGGAACCACGTCCTTTGACCTGGCTGCCCTGTTCTATGGCTTACAGCTCCAGCTGGTGGTTTACATGGACGCGGCGGTGGAGATGGAGGAGAGGCGGCACCCGGATAAGGAGGTGGTGCCGGCCGGTATTTTCTACTACCACATAGGTGACCCGATAGCGGATAAGCAGGAGGGTATGGATGAAAAGGATATCAAAAAACAGATATTAAAACAGCTCAGGATGAACGGGCTGGTAAACAGTGAGCTGGATATTATCCATCATCTGGACAGGGAGATTGAAAAGGAGTCTGATGTGATACCCGTTGCCATAAAGGACGGTTATGTCCAGGAGAGCCGTTCATCCGTGGCCAGCACCCGGCGTTTCCAGGACCTGCGCCGGTTTGTGAACCGGAAGCTCAGGGAGGCCGGACAGGACATCTTAAGGGGAAATGTGGACTTAAAGCCATATAAACAGGGAAGCAGGACGGCCTGCGATTATTGTCCCTACCATGCTGTATGCGGATTTGACACCAAGACAGCAGGATATGGATACCGCAAGCTCAGGGGACTTAAACCGGAGGAAATCTGGGCGGAATTGGAAGCTGAAGGAGACGAGGAAGCAGATGGCAGTGAATTGGACCAGTAAACAGCAAGAGGTAATAGACAGCAGGAACAGGAACCTTCTGGTGTCCGCGGCTGCCGGCAGCGGCAAAACAGCCGTGCTGGTGGAGCGTATCATCCAGATGATAAGTGAAGGAGAACATCCTCTGGATATTGACCAGCTGCTGGTAATGACATTTACGAATGCGGCTGCGGCGGAGATGCGGGAGCGGATTGGAGCTGCGGTGGAGCAGAAGCTGAAGGAACGCCCTGAGGACGAGCATCTGTGGCTCCAGGCAGCCCTGATTCCCCAGGCCCAGATTACCACCATTGACAGCTTCTGTCTGAACATCATACGCAGCCATTATAACAGCCTGGATATAGACCCGGCCTTCCGTATCGGGGATGAGGGAGAGCTTTCCCTTTTAAGGGGGGACTGTATGGGGGAAATGCTGGAGCGCTGTTACGATGAGGCGGATGAGCAGTTTGCCAGGTTCGTGGAGCACTTCGGCCGGGGAAAGTCAGACCGGGGAATCGAGGATGTGATTCTCCAGGCTTGGCAGTTCTCACAGAGCCATCCATGGCCGGGGGAGTGGCTTGCCTCCTGCCAGAAGGAGCTGGAGGAGGAGAACATTCAGGAGATGGAGGGAAGTCCCTGGATGGTTTTCCTTATGGAGGATGCAGCCAGGCAGATGGAGGAGCTTTCCGGGCAGCTGGGGGAAGCCCTTAAGGTGTGCAGGGAGGAAAACGGGCCCCTGGCTTATGAGCCGATGCTTGTAAGCGACAGGAGCAAGATAGAGGCCATAGGAAGGGCAGCTGCGGCAGGCAGCTTTGAAGCCCTGTATCACAGCCTTCAGAACATGAGCTTTGACCGGCTGGCCTCCATCCGGAGCAAGGATATTGACGGTGATAAAAAGGCATTTGTGAGTGCCTGCCGGGACCGGGTTAAGAAGGCTGTGGCAAAATGCAGGGAGCTCTACGGCCAGCAGAGCCCGGAGGAAGTGGTGGCAAGCATGAGGGGGACCAGGCCGGTTATCCGGGAACTCTTAAAGCTTACGGGCATGTTCGACCAGGCATACAGGGAAGCCAAGAGAGAGCGGAATGTGCTGGATTTTAATGATTTGGAGCATCTGGCCCTGGAGGTTCTGTATAAGAGAGAGGGACCGGGGGATGGGGAAGAGACGGATAACGGGTCAGAGCAGGCGGACACGGCAGAGCAGGGGGATGGGGAAGGTAAGATATCCCGCCGTCCTTCACCGGTAGCGGATGAACTGAGCCGGCAGTACGAGGAGATATTGGTGGATGAATACCAGGACAGCAATTATGTCCAGGAGGCGTTGATTACCAGTATTTCCAGGGAACGGTCCGGCCATCCCAACGTGTTTATGGTGGGGGATGTGAAGCAGAGCATATACAGATTCCGTCTGGCCAGGCCTGAGCTTTTTATGGATAAATATGAGAATTATTCCAGGGAAAGCGGATTATACCAGATGATAGAGCTGCAGCAGAATTTCCGGAGCAGGGAGTCAGTGCTTACCAGTGTCAATGATGTGTTTTATCAAATCATGACAAAGAATCTGGGAGGAATCACATATACAGATGAGACAGCCCTTTATCCGGGCGCGAAATTTGAGGAAGTGAGCAGGAATACGGTCTGTGGCCTGGAATTGGATGAGGAAGAGGCTGGCGGGCAGGAGCCGGATGCCAGGGAGAGCGGCGGACAGGAAGGCGGAACCGTTTCGCTCAAAGCCGGAACTCCCACTGAACTGCTTCTGGTGGATACAGGCGCAGAGACGCTGAGGCAGCTGGACGAAGATTCCCTTGACTATACGGCAAAGGAGCTGGAAGCAAGGCTGATTGCAGGGAGGATACGCCAGCTGGTAAGCGAGAGCCAGGGACTTATGGTGTGGGATAAATCCAGGGGAGCATACCGCAGGGCCCGTTACGGCGACATGGTCATCCTGCTCAGAAGCATGACCGGCTGGTCCGAGGTATTTGTAAATGTGCTGATGAACGAAGGCATTCCGGCCTTTGCCCAGACCAGAACCGGATATTTTAACACGGTTGAGGTGGAGACAATCCTGAGCCTTCTGTCCGTTATCGACAATCCCATGCAGGACATCCCTCTGGCGGCAGTCATGCGTTCGCCGGTTGTGGGGATGGATGATGAGGAAATGGCCTGGATGATGGCTGCCTACAAACGGAATTCTAAAAAGGGACAGGACAGGGGCGTGTACGGGGCGTGGAGACTCTGGCTGGAGGAAGGTCCGGGCTCAAAGGATGGGCCGGGGCCGGAGAAAGGACCGGAGGGTGAACCGGACCCGGAGGAAGGGCCGGAGGGTGAACCGGGCCCGGAGAAAAATCCGGGTATGGAGGAAGGATGGGTTACAGTAGGCCTGTCCGGCATACCGGAAAAGGCAGCCCATTCCATTTCACTTAAATCCCTTAAGCTGTTTCTTCTTATGGAACAGCTGCGGAGGGAGGCAAGGCATCTGCCTATCCATGAACTGCTGTACCGGGTATACAAAGAAAGCGGATATTATGACTACGTGTCCGCCATGCCGGCAGGGGAGACCAGACGGGCAAACCTGGACATGCTGGTGGAAAAGGCTGCTGCCTATGAATCCACCAGCTACAAGGGCCTGTTCCATTTTGTGAGATACATTGAGAAGCTGAAAAAATTCGATACAGACTTTGGCGAGGCCAGTGTGGCCGGCGAGCAGGACAACACGGTTCGCATCATGAGTATCCACAAAAGCAAGGGCCTGGAATTTCCGGTGGTATTCCTGGCAGGCCTGGGCAAGCGGTTTAACAAGCAGGATGCGTACGGCCAGATTCTTCTGGATGCGGATTTGGGCGCGGCAGCGGATTTTCTGGACCTGAATCTGCGGGTCAAGGCGCCGACCCTAAAAAAGCAGGCTCTGAAGCGGCGGATGGAGCTGGAAACAATGGGAGAGGAGCTCAGGGTCCTCTATGTGGCCATGACCAGGGCAAAGGAAAAGCTGATTATGACAGCCGCAGACAAATCGCTGGAAAATAAGCTGGGAAAATGGAGGGACATTCCCTTTTCCGGGGGCCAGCTCCCCTATACCATACTGGCTTCGGCTAATTCCTGCCTGGACTGGCTCCTTATGGCGCAGCCCGCCATCCCGTCCTCCCATATGGAAATGCGCCAGATTCAGGTAAAGGACCTGATTGGCGGAGAAATCACCCGCCAGATTATACGGAAGATGAAAAAGGAAGACCTTCTGAACCTGGATAAGGATACGGTGTATGATGAAGCATTTGGAGCACGTCTCAGGGAAGCCCTGGAATATAAATATCCTTATGAATCAGACACCGGGCTGTACGCCATGGTGTCTGTATCCGAACTGAAGAAGCAGAGCCAGATAGGAAGGGCAGAGGACGCCATTGGCACGGACAGCGGTAATCTGGAGGGAATCCCCCTGGACGGTCTGAAGGCGCTGACCGGGGGCAGGAATATGGCTGCCCCGGAAGCCGGGGAAATCGGGGAATCCGGTGAACACAGGCCCAAGTCCCCGCCTGGACCGAACCGCGGAGCCCTGCGGGGAACCGCTTACCATGCAGTCCTGGAGCACATTTGTTTTCATGATATACACGGTCCGGCGGAGGTAAAGCCTGTGGTGGATAAACTGCTGGAGGATGGTTTCCTGGATCAGGAGGCCCATGATTTTATCCAGCCAGCTGTTATATGGAATTTCCTGTCCAGTCCCCTTGGAAAGCGTATGGCCAAAGCACAGTCTGAGGGACGTATCCATAAGGAACAGCAGTTCATCATAGGCATACCTGCAAGGGAAATGGGACTTGGCGATTCCGACGAGCTGGTGCTTATACAGGGAATCATTGACGCCTATCTGGAGGAAGAGGACGGATTGGTCCTCATTGACTATAAGACAGACCATGTGCCGGAAGGAAATCCGCAGCAGGGAGCAAAGATACTGGCAGAGCGCTACAGGGTCCAGCTGGACTATTATGAGCGCGCACTGACGCAGCTCACTGAGAAGCATGTAAAAGAGCGCATCATCTATTCTCTTGCGCTTCAGATGAGTATAAACGTATGAAAGAAGGAATAAGGATGAATCAGAAGAGAGAAATAAGGACTGTGTCCCTCATAGGACTGGGAGCCATCGGCTGTTTCCTGGCAAGCCATCTTGGCCCGATGATGGGAAATGATTTTCGGGTGATTGCAGGGGGCAGCCGCCGCCAGCGCCTGGAACAGGAGGGAGTCACGGTCAACGGGGTTAATTACCGTTTCCGCACCATGTCCCCGGAGGAAACCTGCGGTCAGGATTATCCGGATTTAGCTATTATCATCACCAAGTTTCCCGCCCTGCCCCAGGCGCTGGAGGACATAAGAAACCAGATTGGCCCGGATACCCTTATTATGGCTCCCCTGAACGGGGTGGAGGCAGAGGATAAGGTGGCGGAGGTATTTGGCTGGGACAATCTGCTCTATTCCCTGGCAAAGGTGAGCGTTGTCATGAAGGACGGCTGCGCCTCCTTTAATCCCAAGGCTGCCAGGATTGAAATGGGGGAAAAGTACAATGAGATAGTGTCCCCCAGGGTTCAGGCCGTGAAGGAACTGTTTGAGCGGGCAGGCATCCGTACTGTTGTTCCCAAGGATATGGAGCGGGCCATCTGGTATAAATACATGTGCAATGTCAGTGAGAACCAGAGCGCTGCTGTCCTGGGAATTCCCTTTGGAGCCTGGAGCGTCAGCAGCCATGCCAATTTTATCCGGGAAAAACTGATGCGTGAGGTCATAGCCATTGCCGGAAAAAAGGGAATCGACCTGTCGGAGAAGGATATGGAAAAACAGGCCGGCGTGCTTAAGGATGTGCCCCCTAAAAATAAGCCGTCCACCCTTCAGGACATTGAGGCAGGCCGCAAGACAGAGGTGGAGATGTTCGGCGGCACCATCATCCGCATGGGCCGTGAGCTGGGAGTGCCTACGCCTTATAATGAAATGTTTTACCATGGAATCAAGGTGCTGGAACAGAAGAATGAGGGACTTTTTTAAAAGAAATAGACTTAGGTGCGGAACGAAAGACGGATGAACCGTAAGGCAGCCATCCGTCTTTTGTTTCACGTTTATTCGCTTGTGTGTCCTGCCTATATAGCCACAGGAATCTTCCCGCTAAAGGTGTGATACTGATAATTTTCCAGCCGGAAGCTGTCTGTGGTGAACTTATAAAAGTCCTGGATGGAGGTATCCATGGACAGGGTGGGGCCGGGATAGGGCTCGCGTTTTAAAAGCTCCTGAACCATGGGAATGTGGCGGTCGTAGATATGAGCGTCCGCAATGACATGAACCAGTTCACCGGGCTTCAGGCCGCTTACCTGTGCCAGCATGTGAAGCAGGACAGCGTACTGGCATACATTCCAGCTGTTGGCTGTCAGCATATCCTGGGAACGCTGGTTTAAGATGCCGTTCAGGGTATTGCCGGAGACATTGAAGGTCATGCTGTAAGCGCATGGATAAAGGTTCATCTCACATAAATCATGGTGGTTATAGATGTTGGACATGATTCGGCGGCTTAAGGGATTGTGCTTTAAGTCGTACAGGATGCGGTCCACCTGGTCAAAATCCCCTTCCTTATAATGATGCTTTACGCCCAGCTGGTAACCGTAAGCCTTGCCGATACTGCCGTATTCATCTGCCCAGGAATCCCAGATGTGGCTGTTCAGGTGGTGGATGTTGTTGGACTTTTTCTGCCATATCCACAGCAGCTCGTCCACCGCTGACTTAAAGGCAGTACGCCGCAGGGTGATGACGGGAAATTCCCTGGTGAGGTCGTAGCGGTTCACGATGCCGAAGCGTTTAATGGTGTGGGCCGGAGTGCCGTCCTCCCATACGGGACGCACGTCATAGTCCGTATCCCAGACGCCGTGTTCCAATATATCGTTGCAGTTTTGTATGAATATCTGGTCTGCGTAGCTCATGTTTATTGTCCTCCATTTTAAATATGGAATCATTATAACAGAGGACAGGCTGTTTAGGAAGACATTTGTGGAGTAAGTTCAGGTTAAGCCTTTCTATCACCTTTTCTTTCAAAGGGTTTCGTGATATAATCTGTCAAGACCAGTGTCAGGGCAGGCCTGTGTAAAAGCAGGCGGCAGGGATGAATCATTGTTGGAAAAATATGGGAGGTACTTGCGCATGAATTTAATCGTTGCAGTGGATGAAAAATGGGGGATTGGCAGGGACGGCGGACTCCTTGCGCATCTTCCGGAAGACATGAAGTATTTCAGGGAGACCACCAGGGGCAAGACAGTGGTTATGGGCCGTAAGACCCTGGAGAGCTTTCCGGGAGGAAAGCCCCTCAAAAACCGTGTGAACATTGTTTTATCCAGAAATGAACAATATGCCCCTGAGGGCGTCCGGGTGTACCAGAGGGTGGAGGATGTGCTGGAGGCATTAAAGGGCTGCGGTGAGGATGACGTGTTTGTTATCGGCGGAGGCATGATATACAGGGAGTTTCTGCCGTATTGCACCAAGGCATATGTGACTTATATCCGCCGCACCTTTGATGTGGACACGGATTTTGAAAATCTGGACCGGAATGGGGACTGGGAGCTGGAGTCGGTCAGTGATGCAAAGGAGCATGAAGGCATATCCTTCGAATTCAGAATATACGGAAGGGTAAGGTGATATTACATTGAATCTTTGTGTGACAGCGGACAGGCATTGGGCCATCGGTAAGGATGGCAGGCCATTGGTGACCATTCCCGCGGACCGACAGATGTTCATTAAGGAGACAGCCGGCAAGGTGGTGGTCATGGGAAGGAAGACACTGGAGGGACTGCCGGGAGGACAGCCCTTTGGAAACAGGGTAAACATTGTCCTGACCCATGATATGCAGTATAAGGTAAAGGGCGCGGCTGTCTGCCACAGCCTGGAAGAGGCGCTGGAGGCCCTGGAGAACTACGATGAAAATGATATCTATATCATAGGAGGGGAGAGTATTTACCGGCAGTTTCTTCCCTACTGTACGCAGGCCCATGTGACCAGCATTGACTATTCCTATGACGGGGATGCGTATTTTCCTGATTTGGAAGAGGATGAGGGCTGGTATCTGGCGGAAGAGGGGGATGAACAGACCTATTTTGACCTCTGTTATACCTTCCGGAGGTTCCGGCGGAAAAAGTAATAAAAAAATTGTTCAACACGCTGAAAAAAAGAAAATAATTTTTGAAAAAATATAAAAACCGGTTGTAACATGAAGCAGAAAATGTTAATATAAAGCTTGTGCGAGGGTAAATTCTCACAAGCTTCTAAAAAACAGGAGAACGGGGGAATGTATAATGAAACAGGATGGAACATTATTTACACTTGAAAATGATGAACTTCTAGTTACTGTTGCCCGCCGCGGTGCAGAACTTACCAGGATTTATGACAAGAAGGCGGACCGTGAAGTGCTTTGGTGCGCAAAACCGTCTGTGTGGAACAGACACGCCCCTGTGCTTTTCCCATTTGTGGGAAAATGTTATGAGGGAGCGTATATCCATGACGGGAAAGAATACAGCATGACGCCCCACGGCTTTGCAAGGGATATGGATTTTGAGCCCCTGCTCTGCGATATGGATGAGTGCTGGTTCCGTTTGAAGGACACGCCGGAGACATATGGGAAGTATCCGTTCCATTTTGAAGTGGAGATTGGACACAGGCTGGAGGGCAGGACCATCCAGGTCATGTGGAAGGTCACCAACACGGATTCGGGTGAGATGCTGTTCATGATGGGCGGACACCCTGCATTCCAGGTGCCGGAAGGAAAGAACATATACGATTTCACCTTTGAGTTTAACCAAAAGGGGTGCCGCAAGGGACAGTTTACGGATTGTCTCCATTATCTTGCGCCCAATGCAGATGGTTACGAGAAGGAAGAACTACAGGGAGATTTAAAGCTGTCCGAGGGCCGTGTGCCTCTGACAAAAGGATTTTTCGATACAGCTCTTACATATATGTTTGATGAAGCACAGGTCAGCAGCGTAAGCCTGATATTGGATGGAAGCCCCTATGTGACGTTGGAATGCGACGATTTCCCATATTTGGGAATATGGACAATGGAGGCCACCCATCCCTTTGTATGTCTGGAACCATGGTACGGTATCTGCGCATCAGATGGATATAAGGGGGAATTGAAGGACAGAAGGGGAGTCATATCATTGCCCGGTTGGGAAACCTGGCAGAAGAGCTACCAGATAAGGGTGGAATAACGAATGAATGTCACGTCCGGACGCGCGGCGGAAAACCAGCTGAGGACGCGAGTATATATTACTAGGAGGAGAACCATGTATAAGATTGTAAAATCAGAATGCCTGGCAGATAAGATATATCTGATGGACGTGGAAGCACCGCGTATAGCCAGGGCCTGTCAACCAGGCGAATTTGTAATTGTCAAGATGGACGAAGTAGGAGAGAGAATTCCGTTAACCATCTGTGACTACGACCGTGAGAAAGGCCTGGTAACGATTGTGTTCCAGATTGTGGGAGCATCCACAGAGCGTATGGCCGGACTGAAGGCCGGAGACAGCTTTGCAGATTTCGTAGGCCCCCTTGGGCAGCCTTCCGAATTCGTGAAGGACGACCTGGAGGAAGTGAAGAAGAGACGCTATCTCTTTGTAGCCGGCGGCGTTGGTTCCGCACCTGTTTACCCACAGGTAAAATGGCTGAAAGAGCGCGGTATTGACGTGGATGTGGTGGAAGGCGCCAAGACCAAGGATATGCTGATTCTGGAAGAGGAAATGAGGTCAGTTGCAGGAAACCTCTATATCACCACGGACGATGGTTCCTATGTACGCAAGGGCATGGTAACGGATGTTGTTAAGGATTTGGTGGAGAACCAGGGGAAGAAGTATGATGTCTGCGTTGCCATCGGACCTATGATTATGATGAAATTTGTATGCAAGCTCACCAAGGAGCTGGGAATCCCAACCATCGTCAGCATGAACCCAATCATGGTGGACGGCACAGGAATGTGCGGCGCCTGCCGTGTAAGCGTTGGCGGGGAAGTGAAGTTCGCATGTGTGGACGGACCTGAGTTCGACGGCCATCTGGTAGATTTCGACCAGGCCATGAAACGCCAGCAGATGTACAAGACAGAGGAAGGCAGGGCCATCTTAAGGCTGCGTGAGGGAGCTACCCATCACGGCGGATGCGGAAACTGCGGAGGTGAGGAATAATGGACGTATTAAAGAAGATACCCGTAAGGGAGCAGGACCCAAAGGAAAGGGCAACCAATTTTAAGGAAGTATGTCTGGGATACAACCAGGAAGAAGCCCAGGAAGAGGCAATGCGCTGCATTAACTGTAAGAATGCCAAATGTATCCAGGGATGCCCGGTTGCCATTAATATACCAAAGTTCATTGCAGAAGTAAAAGAAGGTAAATTTGAGGATGCAGCCAATACCATAGCGGAATCCAGCGCCCTGCCTGCAGTATGCGGACGTGTATGCCCACAGGAGAGCCAGTGCGAAGGTAAATGTATCCGCGGTATCAAAGGCGAGCCAATCTCCATCGGAAAGCTGGAGCGTTTTGTGGCAGACTGGTCCAGGGAAAATGGGTTTGTACCGGCTAAACCGGAGAAGACCAACGGCATCAAGGTGGCTGTAATCGGTTCCGGCCCTGCAGGACTTACCTGTGCAGGCGACCTTGCAAAGATGGGATATGAAGTAACCATTTTTGAAGCCCTTCATGAGCCAGGCGGCGTGCTTACATACGGAATTCCTGAATTCCGTCTTCCCAAGTCAGGCGTGGTACAGCCTGAAATCGACAACGTAAGGAAACTGGGCGTTAAGATTGAGACGAATGTTATCATTGGAAAATCCGTGACCATAGACGAGCTGATGGATGAGGAAGGCTTTAAGGCTGTATTCATCGGTTCCGGCGCAGGACTTCCCAAGTTCATGGGAATTCCAGGCGAGAACGCCAACGGCGTATTCTCCGCCAACGAGTATCTGACCAGAAGCAACCTGATGAAGGCCTTCCGCGATGATTACGATACGCCAATCTACCTGGGCAAGAAGGTAGCAGTAGTAGGCGGCGGAAACGTGGCCATGGATGCTGCCAGAACAGCACTCCGTCTGGGAGCAGAGGTACATGTAGTGTACAGAAGAAGCGAAGCCGAGCTGCCTGCCCGTGTGGAGGAAGTACATCATGCTAAGGAAGAGGGAATCATCTTCAACCTGCTGACCAATCCGGTAGAGATTCTGACCGACGACAATGGATGGGTTAAGGGAATGGTAGTGCGCAAGATGGAATTGGGCGAGCCGGATGCATCAGGCCGCCGCAGACCGGTAGAGGTTGCTGGTTCTGATTACACCATCGACGTGGACGCTGTCATCATGTCCCTGGGAACATCACCAAACCCACTTATTTCTTCCACCACAGAAGGTCTGGAGACCAACAAGTGGAAATGCATCATTGCGGATGAGAGCAACGGAAAGACCACCAAGGAAGGCGTATACGCAGGCGGCGATGCCGTAACAGGCGCTGCAACCGTAATCCTTGCCATGGAGGCAGGCCGTGCAGGTGCAAGAGGAATTGACGAGTACCTTAACGGAAATAAATAAGTAAATATGTAATCTGGGATATAAGGAGCCGGTATCCGGGGGAGTCTGTCTGAATGGACAGGGGAACCTGGATGCCGGTTTTTGTGTGAGGGATGGGGAGGGGGAGGGTGAGAGGGCAGAGGATGAGGCGGCAGAAGATGGGGCGGCAGAAGATGAGGCGGCAGAGGATGGTGGGGCAGCAGAGACAGGAGAGGAAAAGAAAAATGAGTTAGGTATTGACGCTTTATGGGTATATGTGGTATTCTATAAAAAATCGCATGGAAATCTCTGTGCCGGATTCTTAGTTGCAGTTTCGTGGTCATTTGGCTGGTTCAGCCGTTTTCTCGTATGGATGTTTGAAAAAAGGTGGTGATGCAAGATTCATTGTGTTCTGCAGGATGCAGCGGTGTTTTTGAATCAATATCTATAAGTATCTGTGAGTCAGTACTGTTTATCAGTAATCGGTTATATTCGTAAATCAATATTCTTGAAAAATCAGATGGGATTGTTTGAACATTAAAATTGAATGGTATGTTTTGCGCGTCTTAAAAATCATTGTTTTAACGGCGTTTATTTGCTGACGAAATTTGTTGCGGTGGGGGGCGTGCGTTGCGGTGGGATGTGTGTGCTGCGGTGGGGAGCGTGTGTTGCAGTGGGATGTGTGTGCTGCGGTGGGGCGTGTGTGCTGCGGTGGGACGTGTGTGCTGCGGTGGGACGTGTGTGCTGCGGTGGGATGTGTGATAAGTGCAGCATTGCCTGATAAACTGACGGCCTGGAGAAGGGGAAAAGGTAATCATAAAAAGGACGATATTTGAAGCAGGGATGTTGGAAAAATCAGGGAAAGAGAGGCGGGTAAAGGAAAATGACTGGAAGAGAACGTGAGATAACCAAAAGTAAATTCAGAACAGGTATCATGGCATCTGTACTGTCAGTGCTAATGTCAGTTATGATTGCGCTGCCGGTTCATGGGGGCCAGTGGATGTATGATAATACCAGCTGGCGGTGGCAGGATGAAAATGGAAATCAACCTGAGAACCGTTGGCTGTGGCTGGGCGGCAATCAGGCTGGTTTGGCGGAGCATTTTTATTTTGGTCCGGACGGATACATGATTTCAAATACCACGGCACCGGACGGGCAGCAGGTGAATGAAGATGGTGCCTGGATAATAGACGGGATAGTCCAAAGGGAGGAAATGAACGAAGCGGACAACCGGGTATGGAACATAAACATGTCGGAAGCAGAGTATGTCCGGTTCATGGATATGGCGAACCGTATAAATGGAAAGACAGGAGCAGGTGTCTGTGAGAGGGATGGATATATTTTCATATCACAGATATTCATCAAAGGCATATAGCGCAAATGCTTTTTATCAGAGGAGGAGAAATGGGAATAACGAAGACACTGAAACGTATGATGGCATTATTTCTTGTAACAGTATTGGTATGTACAACAATCCGGACAACCAGCGGGGCCGGAGATTTAATTAATTTGAATCCATACCGTCAGGTGTTCCGGGGGAAAGATTTAAATGCGTTTGGAAAGACGCACCGGGATATGAATATCTACCAGGTAGGGGAAGGGGCAGGTGCCCTGCCTGCTTTATGTATACAGGAGGGGCACAAGCTGCCGGACGGCAGTCCGGCGAAATACGAGCAATATAATGTAGAGCCGGGAAAACCGGTTCCTGTCATCGGACCATTTGAGCGTTATCTGCCTATGGTGCTTGCCTATGAGTGGCTGGTCTCAGACAACTACTATATTCCGGCCCGCTATGGGGTGGTTCAGGTCTATTACTGGGGATGTATGAATGGATATGAACATAACTGGGCGTTACAGAAGCAGGCCATGGAAAAATTCCAGGCAGTGATGAACGGAGACCCCATGGTCATGATTTACTTTGAGGAAATGAAGGCGCATATCCTCCAGGGGGAAAGCGAGTATAATGGGACCGGCAGTTCTTCTCTGCCTGTCTGGACTGGTTCTGTCCAAAAAATGGTCCTAAAGGACGGACATTATGAGCTTACACTGGATATCAGCGGCTGCCCGCAGCTTCAGGGCACATCCTGGTCCTTTCCGGATAATCAGTGGTCATATAAACTGGCGCCGGATGGAAGAAGCATAACGTTTCAGTACAATGGAAGCCAGGAACCTATGGGAACGGTTACGTCAGCGGAAATACAGGGAATCGAGAGCCGTTTTTACGCCTATATATTTACCCCGGCTGCATCTGATAACCTTCAAAAACAGTTGGGATGGCTGGATTTCCACCGGCCCATGGCAGCTGTCTCCTTTTCCGTTGGCGCGGATGCGGTTTTGTCCGGGAGCAGCGGGTTGGAATTATACCGGCATTCTGAAACATTTGAGAGTAATTATAATATTGATTTAGAGAAATACTGCGCTGAGACCAATCAGCCATTGGAGGGAACTGTATTCAATGTGTGGGAGGATTTTGATTTTTCCCAGGTAAATGAACATGGCTATGAGGAGGGGAATCCGGATGGGACCAGCGGACAGGTCTATCTGAATTGTATGTCGCCGGAACCGGAGGCCGATTATATCTGTGATATCATGACCACGGATGCAGATGGGTATGCCAGACACAGTGATACCAGATATTATAATTACAGCAAAACCTACTGCATGGGACATCCTGCTCCGGAATGGATTGAGTGTGACCATGAAGATGAGGAGGAATGCAGCTGTGATGAGGAAAATGACCGGCTTCGCGGACAATGGATGGCTGAACAGGAACTGTGTGCTGCCACATGTGATTTCCACGCTCCGAATCATGATGAGAATAACCGTGAACGGGATACTTCGGCCATGGAAGCCATGCTGGCGGACCGGGATGAAACCTACGAAGGATTCATCGAATTAGAATACAGTTATCATTTGCAGGAAAAGACAGCACGGACCGGCTATATTCTTCACGGACTGCACAACGATGACAAGGAAGTGGAGAATGTCATACTGATGTCTGCCCAGGCGGGAGCTGCTGTACGGTCAGCCGGGTATAGGCCCCAATCCCTTGCAGGTAAGGCAGTGGAACCCATATATACTTATGTGGTGGAAATGAGGAAGAGAAGGTCTTATAAATATCCGGTTCCCGATGGTCAGGAGATGGAGATTGGGGAACAGCGCAGTATATTCAGCTTATTGGAAGAAGAGAAGGAAAAGAAGAGGGCGGAGGTGCCGGTAAATGGCCTGGCCGGCGGAAACATGTTTCAGGAACAGGAAAATGCCGCCAGCGGTACAGGAGAGCAGGAGACGGTGGAGGACGGTGAACAGGGGAAGGGTGATAATCTTTCTGGAAATGGAGTGCAAGGTGATGGAGGTAATGATAATCCGGGCAGCGGGGAGGATAAAGGCGGGGAACAGACAGACGGCAGCCCGGAGAGTGGGGACGGGGAAGATGGAAATCCGGAAGGTGAAAATCCAGGGAATGAGGAATCGGGGAATGAAGATACAGGGAATGGGGATGCAGGGAATGGGGATACAGGGAATGCGGATACAGGGAATGGGAATTTAGAGAATGGGGAATCAGGGAATGGGAACACAGGGAATGAGGAATCAGGGAATGCGGATGCAGGGAATATGGATGGAGGAAATGAGGATTCAGAGAATGGGAATTCAGGAAATAGGGATTCGGGGAATGGAACGCCGGACAATGAGGCTTCGGGAAACGGGGATTCGGAGAATGGGAAACCGGACAGTGCAGGTGTAGGAGGTGGAAATTCAGATAACAAAAATTCAGGAGAAGTAAATCATGGGGGGAAGAATGCAGAGGACTATAATCAAGAAAGCGAAAAACGGCAGGTCAAGGCATCTGCACTATCCGTATCATCCGGCTTATTAAAATCCAGTCATGAAAGAACAATTCTATTTTCCAGCATTTCAGAAGAGAAACACATAGTTAATTCTAAGCATCAATCCAAGAAAAGACCAAAAGAGACAGAAAATCAGAAAGATGAAGCTGATGAGGAGATAGAAGATACAACAGGCATAGATACAACAGAAATAAATACAAAAGCTGAGACAGTTAAAGGCAGTCAGGATATAGATGGCAGTACCATAAAAGTGACAGATATACAGAATTCCTATGCAGGTAATGCCACTAAACATCATCAGAACGATATGGGTCAAAGTGATGGAATGGGCCAAAGCGACCCAAAGGACCAAAGCGTCGCAACAGACCAAAGCAATGCAGACGATGAGGACAGCATCCAAAGTGTAATGTTTGAGGAGTACGAATATACCAGAAATCCCATCTCACCATCCTTTGATACAGAGGCATACTTCCAGGAAGACACGGACGAAGACAACGGGGAAACTCAGAAAGAAGGGAACCGCGCTGCACAGTTCATCAAATCCCTGTTTTTCAGGGAAAAGGATGATGACGATACCATAACAGTATCTCTGCCGGCTTTTATGGATGATGACCTGGGTTCCATGGATGTATCGGTTTATGGGGAGCCGGATACCATCCTTTACACATTTAAGGTGTGGAACCACCGGACAGAAGGACGGCTTCACATCAATAAAAAGGATTTAGAGCTATACAATGGGGCAGGGGACCAAAGTCATGGACTGACCCAGGGAGATGCCACACTGGAGGGGGCTGTCTATGGATTGTTTGCGGCCCAGGATATCATTCACCCGGATGGAAAATCCGGTATTGTGTTTAACCAGAACGATTTGACAGCCATAGCCGCTACCGATAAACAGGGCAATGCCTCTTTCCTGGCATATACGGAAAAGCCAGGCACCGGGCTGAACCATGAAGGAAACGTAATTGCATCGGAAAACATTACCGGACCGGAGAACCTTTATAATGGTTCATCTATCACCTCATCTTCCGAAGGATTTGGCACAGATGTATATCCTGATTACCTGTCCTCCAATGGGGACCAGTGGATTGGCCGTCCTCTGATAATGGGAAGCTATTATATTATGGAGCTCAGCCGGTCAGAGGGATACGAATTGTCTGTCAGCGGCATTTCCTTAAAGGAAAGCAACCGGACCCAGGATACAATCAGCAGGATACATGAGGCCGGACAGGCACGTATATCGGGTGGTTTATCCGATTATAATTCCATGGATGCAGATGGTTCCTGGAATGATTTTATAGTGGAGAGTTATAAAACCGAAAATGGATATGATATCACCCTGACCGGATATCCGCAGGGGGCGGAATTTTACGCCATAAAAACCGGAACAGAGACAAAGACGTATAAGGTGGTTTTGGGAAGCTCCCTACAGCCCAAAACGGACCAGCAGGGGAACCCTGTCTGCCAGACGGCAAAAGGAGGGGAGTATAAGATTGGCTCTGACGGAAACCCGATTACCCGGGAGGATACCGCTACGGACAGCGATACAGGAAAACGGATACCCTATGGGGAGACTCTGCCCTACCGTTTCAGGACAGCTCCATATCCCGGCGGTACGGCAGTACCGGCTGACATGAGTAAATGGGGACAGGCCATAGAACCCCAATATTTGTCAGACCAGGTTAACGGCATGTTGGTCCAGATTGGATACAGAAGGGTTGCAGACGACTCGCCCTGGACTGTAATCAAACTTTCAGGCCGGACCAACGTGCAGGCTGCAGAAGAAATCATGGATTGGTACACGGTCCATAACTTTTATGACTGCGGTTCAGTGGAAGATATTTATGAGAAGGAAGGCAATTGGTTTGCCTTGCTGCGCCATGATTATTCATTGGGTGACGCTGCCTTCCCGGCGGTCTATGACTCCGTGAACCGGAAGCTTTATGTACGCAAGACAGCAGATGTGTCAGGAGGTCCGACCGGCAGGGCAGGTTACTGGATTCAGTATCAGAAGGGTGAATTCAGCCTGAAAAGCGGAGTTGTTTCAATCCGGGAAAAGCGGGAGATAACCGCATCCATTCCTTATGGAAGCGACATGGAAGCAGCGGCCGGAATCCTGTACCAGCCGGTGTATGAGACTTACAAAGAGGGGGAAATGCTCCTTGACAGAGAGGGGAATCCCATCCCTCTTCTGGAGCGGGTCTATGAATACGAAGACAGGACAGAAACATATGACGTTGATAAGCTGGAACCTGTTGCGGCTGTCTATGATTCAGACACCGGGAACTATATGATTCATGTGGAGAATTATGTGGATTGGAATCAGAGGACAGAGCCTTTATATACAGGGTTCCGGGTGGTGACCAGGGAGAAAGCCATTGACTGGGAGGGGGAGAGAATGCCCTGTAACCAGTATCTGACAAACATAGCCGGGGCTGGGGTAAGCGCCTACGCAGCAATCCCCCCGCTGGACGAAGGAAGCTATATTGTATACCAGGCATTGCATTATCCGGGGCAGAAACAGCCCGTGCAGGATGCCGGCACTGGTTCCAGACCGCTGCAGGTATTACAGAGAGTCATAAAACAGTCCGTTAAGATTACAAAAGATATTTCCCAGTCATCCTATGACGGTGTAAATACATACGGAGCTGTCCACAATGACCCGCTGACCGTACTGCTGGGTTTGTTTAACGGAGGCAGCAGTTCACAGGGTGCAAAGCTTCTGAATCAATTTAAATTTAAGGCATATCTGAAAAGTAATCTGGAAAATATCTTTGTGGACAGCTCAGGTACTATCATTTCAGAAGATATAGGGACAGAGGATTTCAAAGGCGATGTACAGAAAATATATCTTCCTCCCAGAGGGGGAGGAGGACGGCGGCTGCTGGAGACAAAAGAAGACGGAACCTATGATTACACAAAATTTTTTGACGCCATGTATGCCGCTGTACAGGTGGAGAAGGGGAAAAAATCCCAGGAGGCAATAAGGCAGTTTGCCATTGATTACTTTGACGTGGACGGCTATAAAAGAGAGATTCTGGAAGCAGAACCGGAAATTAACAGTGATGCCGCCTATGAAAAGGCGCTCCTTCGGGCGGAGAAAGAGGCAGGAAACTATCTGTCCATTTTTACCGGACTGGATGAACGACTGGCCATTGCCTGGGACAGCGATGCAGACGGAGGGGCGGACGGTGATGTGACCACACTGCAATGTAATACCAGGAATGGGAAGGATGACTATTACAACCAATCCATCATGCTTGCGTACGGCACCTATGTTATAACGGAACAGGTTCCTGCAGACGTGGACAGGGAACTGGCAAACAGACATTTTAACAGGGACTATCCCAGGGAAATCACGCTTCCGTTTGTGCCGGAAATCGGCCGGGATGCCAATACAGGGGAAACAGATATAAATTACCTGACAGGCAGCCCCTATTTCCGCTATAACAGTAAGGATACACCGGAAGACCTGATTCGAAAATATAAGATTCGTTTTAACGAAGAGACACATATTATACAGGCCAATGGACAGGATGGCAGATTTGAAATATTCAAATACGGCCTGGATAAGGACATACGCCCGGGCCACAGCCTTACAACCCAGAAGCCGTATGAAGCAGAATATATGGATGGCGGTAATGATACCGTGAAGGAGTATTATGCCGGATATACATCCCAGAGCGAAGATGCCGGGATAATGGATGGGGTGGTCTATGACGGATATGAAACAGGGGACGGACAGTGGGAGGTCAGGGACCGTGTGGCGGTAATGAAGGGGATGCAGACTGCGGTTGACGGTAAATTTGCCCCCATGCTGGTGCCGTGGACTGTGCTGCCGCCGGCCGTGGACCGGATTAATCCGGACACAGGAAATGTGGAGACACTGATTCCGTCCGGAAACGGAATGGATTTTAATTTCGTGGCATTTGCCCAGGAGGATTTTGAGGATGAATATTACAATTCCAGGCTGCGCATTGAGAAGCTGGATTCCGAGACAGGTGATTCCATCATCCATGACGGCGCTTTGTTTAAAATATACGCAGCCAAAAGAGATGTGGAAAAGACAGGCATAAATACAGTAAAGGGTTCAGGAGACGTTCTGTATGGCGAGGCTGTGGACTGGGAAGGGAATCCTGTAACAGATGCAGACGGGAACCGGATTTTGTATCCGCGGGTGGGAAAGAACAATGGAAGTACGGATGATTTGCCTGTACGTCTGGATAAGGATGGAATTCCACAGTATGATGAAAGCCAGCTGATTAGGCAGGAAGACCAGGAGGGAAATGAAACAGGGATTTTCAGGGCATATTCCACAATCAGGGAAATCATCATAGACAATCAGGTAAAAAAGGTACCGGTGGGATACATCGAGACATATAAACCACTGGGAGCAGGCGCCTATGTGCTGGTGGAAATCCAGGCCCCTGAGGGATATACAAAGAGCCGCCCGGTGGCATTTGAGGTGTATGCAGACAGTGTGTCGTTTTACAGGGAGAGAAGAAATGGGGACGGAACCACGGAGGGATGGGAAGAAGAAACAGCCGTGAGATATCAGTATGCCATTCCCGTGGCAGGAAGCACCAATAAAGTCCGGACTGAGACTGTCAGCCGGATAAAGGTGGAGGATTATCCGTCCAGGGTCGAAATACTTAAAGTGGAGGACGGGGATTCCCTGGTGGGTAACCAGAATATCCTTCAGAGGGCCGATGCCCAGGGCATGGTGGAATCAAGCGGAGGTTTTGAAGATGATATTGCGGTAAATGACGCTGGGGACCGGTTGATTTATAAGGTAAGCGGACGCAGGGAAAAGCTGGAGGAACGGGGGGATGTGAGGGACATTGTTTACAATCCTGAAACCCTGCAGTGGGACGGATATGTGACTAAGCCATTGGACGAGTACTCAGAACATATGGTGGACGGCACGGAGATGGAGCTTAAGGCCATGTCCGGTGTAAAACCGCTGTACCGGCTGGATGGTGCCTTTTCAGGAAAGGGAATCCGGTTCGATATATCTGTATCCGGCGCCAGGCTGTCCCTGTACCATGCCATGGAAATTGAAAAAACAGGAGAGAATGCCTATAAGGGCGTAAGTGTCACGGTGGAGGACGGCAGGATAACAGGCATAACGGATACAAATACTGGAACCCATAAGGAAATACGCATGGTTGGTGAGGAAACCAGGTCAGGCAATGACGGAAGGAAGGGTCTGGGGATTGAAACGGAAAATGACCTGGAAAATGCCATAGGAACAAAGAGGGCGTCGTGGGATGTGTGGGATACCGTAATCGTGGACAATGCGCCGGTGAATTTGTATTTCTATGATTTAAACCAGGTGAATACCAGGAAAGACCCGGCCACAGGAGAGTTGCTGGTATTGGATGAAAGAGGGAACCCGCTGTGCTATGCGGATTCTGTTTCCGGCATGGCCTATGTGTATGATGATTACGGACGTATGCTGGCATACACCGTGGATGATGCGGGAAACAAGATGCTGGTAAAATCAATACAGGTGCTGGGAAAGGAAAACGGGCAGACCATTTATGAGAATAAAACCACGGTGGACGATGAAAATGGGCTTCCCATCTATTACACAGACGGAAGGACAGTGACAAAAGACGAGTCCTGGACCACAGACAGCAGCACTGATTCTCATGGAATCCAGGAGAACTTTGGCGCTAAGCATGCCATTGCCCGTCTGCCCTTTGGTTCCTACATACTTCAGGAGGAAGGGGTTCCCTATGACCAGGGGTATATCCAGGCAAGGTATATGGGACTTGTACTGCACGACACGGATGAGGTACAGAAATACTTCCTGCAGAATGAGTTCACCAAAACAGCATTTGCAAAACTGGATGTGCGGACACAGAAGGAAGTCATGGGAGCAGTTATGACCTTGTATCGGGCCAGTCTGGACAGCCACGGCAATCCGCATAAAGAGCAGGATGGTATGTACAGAAAAGGCCAGGTGTATTCTTCCTGGATAAGCGGATACCAGTACGATGACAATGGGAATCTGAAACTGGATGAGCAAGGGGAACCTGTTCCAACAACAGAACCGCATTGGATTGACCATATTCCTGTTGGATATTATGTGTTGGAGGAGACCATTTGTCCTTATGAACAGGGATATGTTCAGTCGGCAGCAGTTAATATTGATGTACTGGAAACAGGGAATGTCCAAAGCTTTGAGATGGAGAATGATTTTACAGCCATCGAAATCCTGAAATATGATACAAAGAACCGGGATGTAATCTATGAAGACAGCGAATCGTACCTGACCTTGTACCGGCCAATACTGGATGAAAAGGGGTTTCCAGTGGTGGAAAATGGGATTTTGCAGTACGATGACAACGAAAGGATACTCACATTCCGGGCAGCCACCTACAAGGATGGTCAGAATGTGGCAGCAACCGGACGCGTGGTCCCGGATGCAGGCGGAAATCATCCTATTATGAAGTACGATTATGATTACCGCATGATTCCCGGTACATATCAGGGACGGTATTACTATACGGAGCAAGGAACGGTTCGCCTGGAGTATCTGCCTGTGGGCGATTATATACTGGCAGAGACAGAAAATCCGGATGGCTATGCCACAGCCGACCCCATACTAATTAATATAGAAGAAACAGGACACTTAGAGGAAATACAATATTTTAAGATGGGGGATAAGCCTCTTGCATTGGAGGTATCCAAGGTGGATATCGCCGGCGGTAAGGAAGTAAACGGTGCAGAACTTGCCATTTATCCGGTGGATGAATGGGGAACTGTATCGGACCTGCCTCTTATACTCCACCAACCCACAGCCGATGGACAATATCAGGATGTGGAGGCTGTTTGGATTTCGGGGCTGGACGGAAGGTACACGGAGGAGGATGGAAAACAGGGACTTATTCCCGCAGGTTTTCAACCGGGGGATTTAAAACCGCATACAGTGGAGTATATTCCGGAAGGTAATTATATTCTCAGGGAGACAATAACTCCTTACGGTTTCCTGCAATCTGTGGATATTCCATTTACCATTGCAGACAGCCAGGTCCTGCAAACAGCAGAAATGACAGATGAAATCCCGGACGGCATTCTCCGTATCATAAAAAGTGATTCAGACGAGCCGGATGAAAGATTGCAGGGAGCTGAGTTTTGTCTGGTGAACCAGACAACAGGCACCATATGCGGGACCGTGGTTACAGACCAGCAGGGACAGGCACAGTTTAGTCCTCAACCCATCGGTTACATGGACCAGAACGGGAATTTCAGGCCCTATACCTATGTGTGCAGTGAAACAAAGGCAGCGGCAGGGCACATGCTGACCCTTGAGCCCTTTGAATTCCAATTTCAGTATAGGAATGAACTGACAGATATGATTGTCTGGGAATACAATCCCACTAATGACTCCAACCGGGTAGTTACAGATAAGCTATTAGGCGATACGGAAAAAATGCTGGAAGGAGTAACACTGCGGATTGAACACAGGACAGACTCCGGCTGGGAGACAGTGGAGGAATGGATTACCGGAAAACAGGGGCATTATACGAAGAATCTGAGTCCGGGAGTATACCGTCTGGTTGAGGTGAAAGCGCCGGAAGGGTTTAAACTGCAGGAAACTCCCATTGAATTTACCATCCGGGACGGCATGACGGAGGTCCCCCATCTAATCATGCGCAACTACGCAACGATTGTTGACGTGGAAAAGACGTCGGCCGAAACAGGAAACCTGCTGGGTGGAGCCAGATTGCAGCTCATTGATAAACTGGACGGAAGAACAGTCCGGGAATGGACATCGGAGGAAGGAAAGGGACAGCGGTTTTACGGCCTAAGGCCAGGAACATATATTATCCATGAGCTTCAGGCCCCTTCCGGATATGAACGGACTGAGGACAGGGAGATTGTGGTAAAAGAGTGGCCGGGAATGGATGGGCCGGAAATGGTCCGGGAATCCGGGAGGGAACTGCATAACATGGTCCAGGTATTCCGGTTTGAGAACCGGACGGCATCCTCATCCAGCGGAGGGGGAGGCGGCAGACCAAGGCCGAAGGTGGAGTACATTGCATTTAAGAAAACAGATGTTTCAGGAGAGGTACTCCAGGGGGCAGAATTCACTTTCTATGACCAGACAGGCCGTGTCATGGGCACCTCTGTCAGCGACAGCACGGGAACATTCCGTATAAGAAGGCCTGAAAATGGCACTTACACCTTCCGGGAAACAAAGGCCCCGGACGGATATGTACTGAATCCCTCCATATTCAGTTTTACAGTCAATGGCAGTGATGTCATAAGAGGTACATATGAGGTTGTCAATAAAGAATTGGAATTTACCGTCACAAAGCTGGATGGGGACAGCGGTCTGCCTCTTATGGGAGCCAGATTCAGGATTGAAATGGAAAAAGGCAGCGTACCGGGCAATGGGCCGGGGGATGTATATGAGGATGAAACCGGAACTGACGGTACATTAACATACCGTCCGGCATCCCCCGGTCTGTATACGATTCGTGAAATAGAAGCGCCTCAGGGGTATGAATTATCTGATGAGGTATATGATTTCACATTGGATGCAGAGGGGCAGGTGCGGGTCGGCACAGGAATTCAGGGCGATGCGAATATGCAGAATAGCATAAGCGCGCAGAATGGTACAATCATATATAACTGGAAGAAAAAACAGCCGGTAAGGAAAATCGGGAGTATTACAGCGGTGTATGAAGTGGGGAACCGTTTTGGAAAAGGGACATATCATTTCGGCTCCGGTTACAAGAATACGGTAAGGACAGGAGACGACCTGCCTTTGGCAGCAGCAGCGGCAATGGTGATTTTGTGTATGACGGGATTTGCTGCATGTCTGCGTATGAAGCAAAAGAAGAAATGGGGACATGGAGGGAAATGGGCGGCATTTATTTTCATTCTGATTCCTATTACAATTTTTCTGGCATTTAATGTAATGGCGGAGGAGACAGATACCATATCTGTCTCAGGGAAGATGGTATACCCTTCCATGGAAAGTATAGAACCTGTTCCTCAAACTGCCTGGATATTAGCCAGGGACCACATATCCGGGAAGGAGCGGAATGTCCTGCTGCCTCTCATAAGTTATCATTTTTCTGATAAGCATTGGACGGAGGGATTTCAACTGGAATTGACAGTCGTTGATTATGACGCAGGTTTTTATGAAGTTGGGGGGATAAGGATAGAGGCGCAGAGGGAGGAGATAAAAGACAAACTGGTTGGATATGAAGAGGAAATTTTAAGCCGTGCAGGGCTGAATCCGGAAGTATATAAAATTGACCGGTTCCAGTGGGATGGAGCGATTTATGAAAATAATGGTGTGTTATGCCGCAATATGACAGCCAGCGGCCGCAAAATGGTTGCAGACTGCACTGCAGTTTATGGAGGGGAGGTCAGCAGAAATATATTTCTTAATGACGATGAAAGGAATGAGGAGCGTGGCCAGGCTGCAGACGTTGGAATGGATGAGAGACATGTTGTAAAAGACAGAATGCAGCCGTTATTTTCTGCGGAGACAATGAAGTTTGCAGGTGGAATTCTTTTGACGGTCTTACTTACGGTCATGGTTTTGCTTATCATAAGGCGGACCAGACCGCAGGGTATGACCATGGTTATGGCGGCATTTTTGTTGGGATTTGTGTTCAGTCTTCAGTTTTTGGTAAAAACAGGGATGGAGTATGCTGACGGACGCAGAATGTATGGCATGGTACGGGATGAGGCGTACGGAAAGGGGGAAGAATTGGTGCAGGGAGATACGGCGCAAGGAGATTCAGCCCAGAGAGATACAACCCAAAGAGAACCCGCCCGCAGTAGGATGGACTGGGGAATGTTTTCCTTAAATGAATCAGCCCTGCGTTCAATTAATCCTGAATACCAGTTCTGGTTGGCTGTTCCCGGTACCGGAATCGATTATCCGGTGGTATGGCATGAAGATAATGAGTATTATCTGAATCACAATTTTTATCAGCAACAACATATAGCGGGCTGTATTTTTGTAGATTCCTCAGGGATTCCCCTGGCCGTGGACAACACAGTGCTGTATGGACATAACATGAAGGATGGAAGCATGTTTGCCGGTTTGAAAAAATACAGAGAAGAGGCCTTTTTCCGGGAACATCCTGTCATACGGATATTTTATAGGGGAAAATGGATGGAATGCCCTGTTTTTTCCTGTCAGCTCCGACACCAGAATGATGCGGGGGCCTATGGCGCTAACTTCATGGAGGAAGAGTGGCTGCCCTATCTTGAGAAGATGGGGGCGGCGTCCCTCTATGAAACCGGAATTACTCCCAAAGGGGATGAGAAGCTCATAACTCTTTCGACTTGTCAAGGCAAAGACCAATATTTGATTGTGCAGGCTCTGTTGAATGATATGTGATAATTGGACATTGTTGTTTTTGTTAGGATGGCAGGGAAAGGGGAGGAGGAGGGGAGCTGAAATGGGGATTGGAATGGTAACTGGAATGAGGGGTGGAATGTTGGGGGGAGGATTTGTATTATATTCTTTTGGTTAAAAAGCCAACCTCAAAAGTGAACATGGGAAGGGCGGTTAAGACAGCAAAGAAAGTCCAAAGAGAGTTAACTTTGTTCCCGTATGTCATGTATATTGCATATAAAGCAGAAAAATAGTATAGTAATAGAAGCTTTATGCAAATACGATGACAATAGGTGACATGAGTGAAAAAGAATATAGACTTACTGAATGGAAATATACTGACATCTCTGACGGAGCTGGCACTGCCAATCATGGCCACGTCACTGGTGCAGACTGCTTATAATCTGACGGATATGGCCTGGATTGGCATGGTGGGAAGCGATGCAGTGGCAGCAGTGGGGGCGGCAGCCATGTATACCTGGCTCTCTTCCGGTGTCGCAACCCTGGCCAGAATGGGTGGACAGGTGAAATCAGCCCATGCCTATGGGGAAGGGAATCACAGGGAGGCGGTCCAGTATGGAAAGGGAGCCCTGCAGCTGGCCCTTGTGCTGGCTGCTGTGTATGGAATCATCACAAATCTTTTTGCAGGACCGTTAATAGGGTTTTTCCATCTCAACTCGTCTCTGGTAGTGGAAGATGCAATTGTGTATCTGAGAATCGCATGCGGGCTTATCCTCTTTGCATTCATCGGACAGACTTTGACCGGGCTGTATACGGCCTCCGGCAACAGCAGGACTCCTTTTGTGGCCAACTGTATTGGTATGGGAGCCAATATCGTGTTAGACCCGCTGCTTATCTTTGGACTGGGGCCTGTTCCCGGCATGGGAGTAGCCGGGGCAGCCATTGCTACAGTGACAGCCCAGTTTATCGTTGCGTTGGTTTTGGTGCTTTCCATGAGAAGGGACCCTGTGCTGGCAGCCCAGATGCGGATTTGGATTGCCACGCCTCTATCCAATATTAAAACAATGGTGCGGATTGGATTTCCTGCCGCAATTCAAAGTATGCTGTACTGCGGAATATCCATGGTTTTAACCAGATTCGTCACTGCGTGGGGGGATACGGCGGTGGCAGTCCAGAGGGTAGGAGGACAGATTGAATCTATATCATGGATGACAGCAGACGGCTTCGGGACAGCTATCAATGCCTTTGTAGGGCAGAACTTTGGTGCGGGAAACCTGAAACGGGTTAAAAAGGGGTATATGACAGCATCTGTCATCATGTTCATATGGGGTATTTTTACGACCTGCCTCCTTATATTTGGAGCAGCGCCCATATTCAGCCTGTTTATCCATGAGCCGGAGGTGATACCCGCTGGTGCTGATTATCTGCGGATTATTGGCTTTTCCGAAATGTTCATGTGCGTTGAATTGATGACAGTAGGGGCTCTGTCCGGCATGGGTAAGACAAAGGAAGCTTCCATTATAACCATTATACTTACGGCGGCGCGTATACCGCTTGCTGTGATTCTGGGAAGTACAGTTTTGGGGCTGAACGGTATCTGGTGGGCCCTTACCATTTCCAGTGTTGTAAAGGGAATTATTTTCTTTGTGTATTATCTTCATATCATGAAAAAAATGAAGGCATAGCGACTGCAGAAAACAGAGGGGTAAAACTCAAAAGATGGAGGATTAAAGGAAATCCCTATTTTAAAGAAGAGTTAACGTTTAAAAAATGTTCAACAGGCGGGCCGTGCACATTGATATGTTCCCGCCTGTTTTAATACTCAAATGATACTGGAATTTTTGATGCACCAAATATCTGGCAATCAATTTGGTGAAAGTGATACTAAAACATGTCTAAAATATAAGGAATACCAGAGAATAAACCACTTGCATAATGTCGCATTTTGTGAGAAAATAGAACCAAGTATGATGTGATAAATTTAACAAATGGGCACTGTACTTGGTCAAATTCATTTTTGAAAGGAGTTTTAACACATGATTTATTCACATGAAGTAGAAGAGATGTGCACAGTTGCACAGGGCGTTCATCATGGCGCTGCTCCAATTCCAGAAGAAGCAAAATGGGTAAAATCAAAAGAAGTCAAAGACATTTCCGGCCTGACCCACGGCGTAGGCTGGTGTGCTCCTCAGCAGGGTGCCTGCAAGCTGACACTGAATGTAAAGGAAGGAATCATCCAGGAAGCTCTGGTTGAGACCATCGGATGTTCAGGTATGACACACTCCGCCGCTATGGCAGCAGAGATTCTGCCAGGACGTACTGTGTTGGAAGCTTTAAATACAGACTTGGTATGTGACGCTATTAATACAGCTATGAGAGAACTGTTCCTTCAGATTGTGTACGGAAGAACACAGAGTGCATTTTCTGAGGATGGACTTCCTGTAGGAGCCGGTCTGGAAGATTTAGGAAAGGGTCTCCGTTCCCAGGTTGGAACTATGTACGGAACTCTGAAGAAAGGTCCCCGCTATTTGGAAATGGCTGAGGGTTATGTAACCGGTATTGCACTGGATGCAGACGATCAGATTATTGGTTATCAGTTCGTAAGCCTTGGCAAGATGACTGATTTCATCAAGAAGGGCGACGATCCTAATACAGCATGGGAGAAGGCACAGGGCCAGTACGGCCGCGTTGCTGACGCTGTTAAGATTATCGACCCACGTAAAGAATGATGAAGACCGAATAGGAGGAATAAGAAGATGGCATTATTTGAATCATATGAGAGAAGAATTGACAAAATCAATTCTGTATTAAACAGCTATGGCATTGCTTCCATTGAAGAAGCTGAGAAGATTACGAAAGATGCAGGCCTGGACGTTTATGATCAGGTTAAAAAAATTCAGCCAATCTGCTTTGAGAACGCTTGTTGGGCATACATAGTAGGCGCTGCAATTGCTATTAAGAAGGACTGCAGAAGGGCTGCTGACGCTGCAGCTGCTATCGGTGAAGGCCTTCAGTCATTCTGTATTCCAGGTTCTGTTGCTGACCAGCGTAAGGTTGGTTTAGGACACGGTAACCTGGGCAAGATGCTTCTGGAAGAAGAAACCGACTGTTTCTGCTTCCTGGCAGGCCATGAGTCCTTTGCTGCTGCTGAGGGCGCTATCGGTATTGCCGAGAAGGCAAACAAGGTTCGTCAGAAACCACTGCGCGTTATCCTGAACGGTTTAGGAAAGGACGCTGCACAGATTATTTCCAGAATCAATGGATTTACCTATGTAGAGACAGAGATGGATTACTATACGGGCGAGGTTAAGGAGCTGTGGAGAAAATCCTACTCCGAGGGACTTCGTGCAAAGGTTAACTGCTACGGCGCTAACGACGTAACAGAGGGCGTTGCCATCATGTGGAAGGAAGGCGTTGACGTTTCCATCACCGGTAACTCCACCAACCCAACCAGATTCCAGCATCCGGTTGCAGGAACTTATAAGAAGGAATGTGTAGAGAAGGGTAAAAAGTACTTCTCCGTAGCATCCGGCGGCGGCACAGGCCGTACCCTGCATCCAGACAACATGGCAGCCGGTCCTGCTTCCTACGGTATGACAGATACCATGGGACGTATGCACTCTGACGCTCAGTTCGCTGGTTCTTCTTCCGTACCTGCACACGTTGAGATGATGGGTCTTATCGGCGCTGGTAATAACCCAATGGTTGGAATGACAGTGGCTATTGCGGTTAGTATTGAGGAAGCGGCAAAGGCTGGGAAATTCTAAGAAATCCAGTAAAATTAAGGATTTAAGATGTTGTTAAAAGTAGAAAAAAGTAGGGAAATGTATGTAACTCATACATTATCCCTACACTACTTCTACACCCATATTCCTACACTAAAAACAAGCTATTTTATTTTTTCTATATCTTCTCTCAGCCATTCCAAATCGCGGACAGTATAAGTAGATTCTGTTATGTCTTGTATGGTATGTCCAACCATTTCTTTAAGTGCATACTCATCCATACCGGATTTTTTCCCCATCGTAACAAAGGTTGTTCGTGGATCATGAGGTCTATGATTCGGGTTTAGATTCAATTGACTAATCACTTTTTCAAAACGATTAGCGTATTTGTCGTACGTTACAGACCAGGAACCGGAATGTGTCTGTCCTTTATCATTAAAAAGATATTCACTATTGATAGAAATTGCAAATTTATAATTACGTTCAACGAATTTTAGGATTCTTGGATGAATAGGAACTATCCGTTGCTTCCCTGCTTCTGTCTTCATTCCAGCTTGCATATACCTTTTTTCTAAATTGACCTCGTCCAACCGTAAGGTAGCGAGTTCTTGCGGGCGCCAACCCATATAACATTGAATGAGAATCCAATCAGCAAATTTTACATTATCAACATTTTGCCACAAAACTTTCATTTCATCATCGGTAAATGGAAAGTGTTTTTTCTTGTTTTTCTCTATTTCAACAATAATGTCTCCAGAAATTTCAAATGTTCTTGCATAATTCATAGGAACGATTTCATACTCAAGAGCGTAGTCAAACATAGTATTAAATAAAGATTTTATTCTGGATTTTGTACTTGGTGATGGATGGATTTTTTCTCCTTTCTTTTTTCCTCTCGTTTCGATTCGAAATCCCTCTTCCATACATCCTTTAATGTGTCGAGCCCTAACATCTTTTGCGCGCATATCGTATATGGAAGAACAATATGTCCATGCGGAATTTACAGAACGTATATAAGTATCAGATGCATCTTTTAAGTATTCACTGAGCCATTTTTCATACAGTTCCTTTATCGTAATATCTGGTTCCAGATCATACGGGTTTTTATTGTATTCCACCAGGGCCGTATATGCATCATTGTACGTTGGAAAATATGACTCCGGTTTTAATGGTTTACATATTGGACGTCCGGTGGATGTCTTTCCAACTGTGACCATAGCTCGAAAGGGGTTCCTGAGATTACGATTTTTGATTTCGCTTATCTGTCCGAAACCGTTAGGAAGTCGCCTTCGCTTGTTATTTTTGCTTCGAGGCTTTCGTTGTTTGATATCGGGTTGTAGCGGATAGCCACAATGCGGGCAGAAAGTAGCTTTATCGCTAACCTGTAGATCACACTCGGGGCATTTTATCAACATTCTCAATACCTCCTTAAATATTTTATAAATCGAGATTTTTGTGCGGCAAGGTTGATTTATCATTAGTAATCATATATGATAGTGTAGGAATTGTCAACTCCTACACTTAAACTTTTTAAAGGGATGGGTATATGGTTAGCAATGAGGAATTAACCTGCCGGAATTGCGGAGTAAGGTTAAAGAGGTACGATAATGTATTGAGAATTGTTCGGACTAAAGGAAGAAAAACTTCATGGGTAAAAGTAAATCGGTTTCGTTGTCCTTCCTGCGGACAGATACGCAGAGAATTGCCGGATTATATTTCCCCTTATAAGCAGTACGAAGCCGAAGTGATTCGTGGCGTACTAGAGGGATTCATTACCTGCGAGACATATGGATATGAAGATTATCCATGCGAGATGACGATGGCTCGATGGAAGAATTCGCAAGAATTACAACTCCTTTTGTGAAAGACAAAATCGAAAGGAGATTCAGGATGTCAAAAGAGGAAAAGCACTTACAAACTAAGATTCGTATATTCGAGGATATGCTTTTACGATGTAAGAATTTTGGTCAGGCAGAAGCGATTCAAATTGAATTGACAAGAATGAGAGCAAAACTACAAAAATCGTATTTCAAGAGAATGGAGTCCTAACAAGGGCTCTTTCTTTTTTATCGTTTGGAGAACTATTTTTAAAGGGATGGGGAGAATGGTTAAAAATCAAAAGAAGCCGTTGGTGGCGGCTTCTCGTGATGAATTACTTTGTGTAGCATTGCCTGTAATTCATAGGCTTTTTGGTGTCTTTATTCTTCAGAAGGAAAACCAGGTACTCGGGTAAAAGTTTGGATTCCTCTTTCGGCTTAAAGCACTTAGAATAAGAGACGTACTGCTTTTTGACCAATGACCATCACCTCCATCCCTTTAAAAATAGTTCTCCTTTCGATACTTTACATTCTAACTGTGGTTTTTCATTCAGTCAATGTAAATAGCCACCGAGGTTGTTTTAACAAATTGCGGTTCTTATCCTAGAATAGCCGTTGAAAGGAGGTAACAGCCAATGGAAGAAATTATATTTGCGCCGGGGTCTGTTCCGGTAGCGGTCGTTGCCAGGGTGTATGGGAAAGATGCTTCCTGGGTTCGAGCCGGTATCATATCCGGATGGCTTCCTATTGGAAAGGCTACTAGAAACGGAAAGTTGATTACCAACATTGAAGAGATGAATTCGAAGTATGGACGCATTAACTTTTATATTTCTCCGAAGCGGCTCTGGGAAGAAACCGGATATTTATGGAAAGGAGAGAAGCGTTAATATGGGAACAACGATTCGCCCGGAATTATCTGAGAAAAATCCATATTGGATTGAACGTCATCGCTACTATGAACTGAAGCATTTCTGTTTACAGTATCCGATATGGAAGAAAGCATACGCCGCCCTGGATGGGCTTAGCCGGCGGCCTTCTGATATGGAAGTATTTTCAAAGAACGGGGTGGTTGGCGATCCGACTGCTCGATGTGCAGAAGCTCGATCTCACTATTTAGAGCGTATGAAGACGGTCGAGCAAGCGGCGATTGCGACAGATGCAGAGTTATCCACTTACATTTTAAAAGGAGTAACCGAGGGATGGTCCTACGATATATTGAAAGCTAGGTTAAATATTCCATGCTGCAAGGATGTTTATTACAACTTGTACAGACGATTCTTCTGGTTACTGAATAAAGTGAGGGATTGAAATGAAGATTGTAGACATAGCAGTCAAAAAAGTCTATCGCTTCAACTGTCCGAATTGTCAAAGTCGATTGGAGGCGGACAGCAAAGAGGTGGTGGATATCGGAGGAAAGGTGTGTAAATTCCATTGCCCCGTGTGTCGGAAAGAGCGATATATTGCCTGGTCCGACATGAGAAAGAAGATCGTGTATGAGGGCGAAGGAACGCAGAAATAACATCTCCTATTGTGAAAGGAGAGTGACACATAATGGAAGAACTTATGAAAATCAACGCGAAAATTAGAAAACAACAAATTGGTAGACTGTTTGCGGCTGGGGTATGTGCGTGTTGCGGTATTGGATTGTTAGCGAGTTATAGCTACCAAAAAGGTATCACGGCGTGCCAAAAATCAATAGCAAAGTTTTACCCAGATGAGTATGAATCTTTAACAGCGAAGGTTTTAGAAACATTTGAACGGGAAGGGGTTACTAAATTTTAAGAGATTGAGCCAGCAATGGCTCTTTCTTTTTTATCCTAGGTTAAAACACAGTACCAAGGTATCCGAAAGACATGCTATGTTGATATTTGAAAAAATCCCGGGTGGGAAATCTGGAAAAAGGTTTTTGAAAGGAAGAACAAAATATGGAGCTGGTTATTTGCATTATCGTTGGTATTGTTATCGGAATTGTCTTCGGACGACAGGTATTCCGAAGGGATGTCGTTGGTTCGCTGCGGGTTGATCAATCCGATCCGGACAGCGGACCTTATTTGTTTTTGGAGCTGTCCCATAAGGGAGCGGATGCGATATATAAGAAAAGATATGTAGTCTTGAAAGTCAACATCAAAAATTATATTTCGCACGAATAACAAGTCCTTTTATGGAGCAGTTAATGAATTCACGAAAGGAGAACTAAAATGAGTGAAAACATCAAAGAATTGTTGAATGAGGAGATAGCAGCGGAAATTCAAGCAATATCTTCTCTGGATTCGGGTAGCGAAGAGAAATCAAAGGCTATAGAGGATCTGGCAAAACTCTACCGTTTGAGAATCGAGGAAACCAAAAGTGAGCTGGACGCAGAGGATAAGCGAAGCCGGCGTACGTTGGAAAGTGAAGCAAATGTCCGGGAGAATGAGATTAAGAAATCTCAGTTGGACGAACAGATCAAAGCCGACGTACAGGATGAGCAGTATAAGCGTTCTCAGCTTGACGAGCAAGTGAAGGATCGATATTTCAAACTGGGGATTGCAGCGGCAGAACTTCTCATACCGATAATGTTCTATGGTATCTGGATGCGGAAAGGATTCAAGTTTGAAGAAACGGGAACCTATACCTCAACAACATTCAGAGGATTATTCAATCGTTTTAGACCGACAAAGAAATAATTAACCGGTCAGAAATGAGGAGGGCGTGATTTACACATGTCCTCTTCGTTTTTGCGTGATTTTTACAGACGCTATTATGGAAAGGAGATGCTACAAAGAGCTCTTTGTCTCTTGACCGTACACCGGAAGAAACCGTACAATAATAGCGGTTCTTTCGAAAAACGAAAGGAGATAATATTTATGAGCTACAAAATTATCAAACCCGAAGGTATTGAATTGATTGAGTACCTGAATAACGGATATGCGATTTGCAATCGGTGTGGAGCCGTCATGAGGCAAACAGAAGATCCGAAGACTGGATGCGGAATTTATATCTGTCCATCGTGTGGATTAAAGGTGGACGAAGAGGATTACGAGTATGAGTCCGATGAAGAAGTAGAATGGACGGAAGAAATGCTCGATATGGAACAAGGAGATATTCCGCCAGCCGGATGCAGAGCCTGCGGAGGACCATATCCGTATTGCAAAACGTCATGTAAGCTATTTGATGACTAAAAATATTATTAAGAGAAGGTCTATGCTTCGGCATAGGCTTTTTCTTTTTGGAGAATAAATGATGCGATACCATTATGAAAAACCGAACATCTATTTGTCGATGTACGGAAAAGTATATTTTTGTGACCATCCAGTCTATCATTGCTGCACGCTGTTCCAAATCGGAGAAAAGGGACTGGCAGTTATTCAGCAGAGATTTGACGAGAAAACAAAGAGTACCTGGTGGGGAGACGTGGACCCATGGATTACGGATGATTTATATTTGCATCCTCGTTTTAAAGAATACTTTGATACACATTCCGGAATGGCTACGGACGGGCTTTATCCCACTGTGACACTTCGTCAGATTATGTGGGCTTTAAAAATGAAGCCGATTAAGAGGGAACGATGGGAGACTGTTTTTGACAGGAGAAATATTTAGTCCGCTAAAATTACATCTCCTATTGTGAAAGGAGAGTGACTTTTATGATTAAAATAACGTATAAGCGATCAGGAGTCGAGGATTATCGAGAGTTTAGAAACAAAGAAGAATTCGAAGATTGGCTTGATCGCCAGAAGAAAATTGAAGAGATCACCATTATCAATAAGAGCGAGTCCTAACAAGGACTCTTTCTTTTTGCGTGATTTTTACAGCTTCTCTTATGGAAACCGATAGATCTTGAGAGGAGGAAGAGGAGTATGGACGAAATGAAAATCAACTCAAAATTTACACGGATGTTGCTTTCGAAATTAGCAAAAGGGGTATTACATAAAAAGCTTGGATATAACGTAGATATCCAGTTAAACGAGTTGAATGCTTCGATTTCAGATGAGAAAGCGCACGTACATGTGAGTATTGATGCAGATATGAGTAAAGAAGAACTCATGAAAATTCTGAAGAAAATCGGTTTAAATTAAGAGGATTGAGCCAGCAATGGCTCTTTCTTTTTACTTCGCAAAATTTACAATTCCTATTATGGAGAAACAGTTAGCTCATTGGCAGAGCGCCACACTTCCGTGGAGGTAATCGGTTCGAGTCCGATACTGGTTCTCTTTTATTTTTTTATCAATCAAGAAAGGGGGATTTTAAGAAGGTGGTCAGAAATTTGAGTTTGGACGAATTGGCGTTGATTCTATGTGATATGTACGAAATGGACGAATGGTTGCCAAATCCGGTATTCGACAAGAAAGAGTTCACTAGGGTGAGCAATACATTGTGGGCGATTGGAGAATTTCGAAATTATGTAGCCGATCATATTTTTCCCCAGACCAAAACGTCCATAAAAAATTTAGAAGCGATGGCTCGATCATTTATAGAAAAAATGGATGACTTTGCTTCTATGAATCAACAGAACAGTTCTATATTTACCACCGCTAAGATGGTTGGAGAAAATATTCAAGATCTGTTATATGCCATGGAATAGGATAAAACGAAAGGAGAATATTATGCAAAAAGTTAAAATCTTGAAAAGAGTCGGGCGTCAATTATATCGCTCATCTCCGACAATTTTAACGGTAGTAGCTTCTATTGGAGTCATTGCAACAACCATTACGGCTGTTCAGGCAACCCCTAAAGCAATAAAATTGTTGAAAGAGGCAGAGCTGGAGAAGGGCGAAAATCTAACTAAATTAGAAATCGTCCGAGTAGCGGGGCCGACTTATATTCCTTCTGTACTGCTGGGAGTTTCAACTATTGCTTGTATCTTTGGAGCGAATGCATTAAATCAAAAGAAACAGGCTTCTTTGATGAGTGCATACGTTATGCTCAATGAATCCTATAAGCAATATCGGAAGTCAGCCAAGACAGTTTACGGAGAGGATGCGGATGATAAAATCCATGCGGAAATGGCGAAAGATGCCATGGTGTCTTCCTACGACTGGGGTTATCAGGTTTACAACATGGACATGGATTCTGAAAGTGAACGGTTGCTTTTCTATGATCTTGCCTCAAAGAAGTATTTTAGAACCACAATGGCAGCGGTGTTAAACGCCCAATATCATGTAAATCGGAATCTTTCCATTAAAGGCGATTGTTCATTAAATGAATACTTGTCATTTTTAGGTGTCGAAGGCATAGACGGAGGCGATGAACTCGGATGGGATATCAGCTATATGGTAGAAGAAATGGATTGCTATTGGTTGGATTTTGATAATTACAAATCAACGTTGGAAGATAGCTTGGAGTGCATCATTATAGACACGATGGCGGTCAACAAATTTGAATGATTCGCAAAAATTACAGACCGTATTATGAAAAGGAGGCTAATGCTTTATGAAAAACAAAAATTTTATCAAAGCCATTGGGATTGCAGTTACGGCGATCGGATTTGGAGTAAGTATTCTTACCGATTGGGTAAACGAAAAGAAAATGGATGAGAAAATTGAAGAAAAGGTAAACGAGGCACTTGCCAAAAAAGATGATGAAAACGAAGAGGAGTCCTAACAAGGGCTCTTTCTTTTTAGTTTGGAGCAAGTGCTGATGAATGATGAGGCTATTCAAAAAATCATGAATTATACGAATATGCATCTGTTTGAACCGGGAGAAAATTGGCCTAAATCAGCCATTATGGAACGTTCGTATGAACGGTGGGCGGTTGACGAGATTCTACTGGCCATTATGGATCATCCGATGACAGAAGCCGATTTAGTGATAGAAGGGTTTATATTGAAAATGGAGCTTTTTCTTTACCTGTCGGAAAATCCAGCAAATAACCACATATTTCAAGTTGCAGAAAATACGGCCGAGACACTTCTCGGTCTTATTTTATAACCACAAATTTTATATTTCGAAAGGAGAAGCATTATGAAGGTATTAAGAAAACAGGAAATCGAAACAGCCAACATTCAGGTAGGAGATCAGATAGTCATTCCGCTGGCAGAGCTTGGAGAGTTTACCGCGACCGCTCACAAGGTTACGGACGAGGGCGTCATGTTTATATTTGACGAATATGTTACCTGCCGGCCGATGAATAACTGCTCTACAAACAAAGGTGGTTTTGAAAAGTCCGATCTGAAGAAGTGGATGGATACAGTTCTGTTTATGGCGTTCCCAGAAGAGTTGCGTGATAAGATTTACGGACTTACTATTCCAACCGTTGGACAGATTGTTGGTCATGAGGACGAATGGGATAACAAGAATCTGGAACCAGATAGCGATGAACAGCTTCCTTTGATGAAAGAGTGCAAGAATCGAATTGCTTGTTTTGAAGATCAGCTTACGTGGGGATGGCTGAGAAATGCTACAAAAGAGGAGTTTTCTTCGGCTTATTTCGCTCGTGTGTACGACTATGGCACTACGTACTGCAACGGCGCTTCGTACTCTCATGGGGTTCGTCCGGAATTCTGGTTGGTTAAGCAGGAATCTAGGGGCCCTGTGCCCCGTAGATCTGGCCGTTATCCTTGGGGCTTTGATGCTGGTTCAGAAGACATTCTGCATTATTGTCAGAATGATGTAATGGTTACAAAAGAAGCAGTGTTAAAGATGGAAATTTGGAATAAAGAAAACGAGATTGATACTCTGAGAAAGGAAATTGAGAAGTTAGAAAAATATAAGCAGTACGATAAAGCAACAGCGGAAACCAAAGTAATTATGGACAGCTTTGTTCGTGCTGGCTTTACTGAGAATCAGGCTCTTGACATGGTTAAAACGATATTCAGTGTGATATTTGGAGGAATGAGATAATGAAGAAATCGAACATATCAAAAGTTTTGTCGTCAGTTCGAACATCCATGGCGAAGCACAGCCCTGAAATTCTTACCGGAATTGGTATTGCTGGTATGATCACAACGACTGTCATGGCGGTCCGGGCAACGCCGAAAGCGCTGATTCTCATTGAAGATAGAAAAGAGGAGATTGGAGCCGAGGAGCTTGAAGTCGCAGATGTGGTAAAAACAACTTGGTTCTGTTATATTCCGGCAGTGATTACGGGAACCCTCTCCATTGCATGTTTAATTGGAGCCAGCTCAGTAAACGCTAAACGGAATGCAGCACTCGCAACGGCATATACCTTATCGGAATCCGCTCTCAAGGACTATCAGGGAAAAGTCGTTGAGATGTTCGGAGAGAAGAAGCACGAAACTGTGAAAGATGCTATTGCAAAGGATAAAATCGAGAAAAATCCAGTGGTAACAAGAGAGATAATCATTACAGAAAAGGGAAATACGCTCTGCTATGACGCGATTTCTGGCAGATATTTTAAAGGCGATATCGACAAAATTAAGAAAGCGGAATGTGAATTAAATCGTCGGATGCGCGATGAGATGTATGTATCCTTAAATGATTTCTACTACGAAGTCGGTCTGGATAATATCAAAATCGGCGATGAGTTGGGATGGAATATTGATAATGGGTATATTGATCTATCATTTAGTTCTCAATTGACCAGCGATGGAACTCCCTGCCTGGTGATTGATTACAGTATTGCTCCGAGATACAATTTCAGTGAGCTGATGTGACGCGCGAAAAAAACAGTGGCTTTAATGGAAGAAGAACCACACATTTTCAAAAATTGAAAGGAGAATAAACATGGAAACCAATGAAATCATGAACAACGAAGAGGTTATGGAAACAGCCACAGAGGAAATCGTTAAAGCGAGTTCTGGTAAGGGGTTTAAGGTTGCGGCCGGTATCGGTTTAGCCGTACTTGCAGGTGTTGTAATCTACAGGTATGTGGGTAAGCCGATGATTGCCAAAATCAAAGCTCAGAAGGAGCAGCAGATTATCGATGCTGAGTGGGATGAACCCGAAGAACCAATCATTGAGAATGAAAAAGAGGATTCCGAAGAAGCCTAAACGAAAAAATGTGTTTCAACACGAGGGAGAGTACCTGTAACAAGGTGCTTTCCCTTTCTTCTTTTATCCGGAGGTGAAATTTATGAACATGTATTCGTATGATGGCCCAGTTATGGAATTTGACAACTGTGTTGCAAATCGCTGGATTGCTTCCACACGGGCAGTTTCAGAAAAGAAAGCAAGGTCAAACCTTACTTATCAGTTTAAAAAGAAAAACAACCGACTTCCGGGTACAAAGATTATATTGCCTGGAAAGATCAGTTTGGTGAGCGGAAAGGAGACAACTTAATGGAGGAATATAAGCCGAATTCCCACAAATCAAAGGAGGAGCAGAAAAATCTTGTTCCCGAAAAACGTGTAGAGAAAGTGATTTCTGGGACGGTAAAATCAAAGAAAAAATCAGAAATGCAGAAGTTTGCAGACGTATTCATTTCTGAAGATGTCAATAACGTAAAATCTTATATTGTGATGGATGTTCTGGTGCCGGCAATAAAAAAGGCAATTTCCGATATAGTTACCAATGGTATTGATATGATCCTCTATGGAGAAACTGGGAAGTCAAAAAAGAACTCTACAGCGTCCAAGGTATCCTATCAGAAGTATTACGACAGCGGAAAGAAAGATTATACAGCACCGAAGAGCCGGACGAGCTACGAATATGATGAGCTTTTATTCGAAACTCGTGGAGATGCGGAATCGGTATTAGACGCCATGAACGAAATTATTGCACAGTATGAGGTAGTTAGTGTTGCAGATCTTTATGATTTGGCAAACGTGTCCAATGACAATTATGCTGCCAATAAATACGGATGGACTGATATTGCTGGATGCAGGGCGGTTCGAGTAAGGGATGGTTATATTTTAAAATTGCCTAAACCAATGCCGTTGTAAAGGAGGGATTCAAGATGTATGAGTCAGAAGACAGGATGGTATCTCATCCGGATCATTATATTTCCGAAACGGGTATGGAAGTTATTGATGTAATCGAAGCCTTTACTTCTGATTTAAAAGGAATTGAGGCTGCCGATACCGCAAACATCATCAAATATGCCTGCCGTTGGAAGAAGAAAAACGGAATCCAGGATTTGGAAAAAATCCTTTGGTACGCCCAGCATTTGATCGACCATTTAAAGAAAACAGAAAAAGTAGAAGAGGAGAATAAATAATCATGAAAAAAGCAGAGATTGTAAAGAGCATGAATGGTTTTCTTAGTAAAACCAGTTTCCAGTTAAAGAAGCATAGTCCGGAGATTCTCGTTGTGGCTGGAGTTATCGGTGTGGTTACAAGCGCGGTAATGGCTTGTAAAGCAACGACAAAAGTGGGTGAAATTCTGGACAAGACAAAAGAAGATGTCGAAACAATTCATAAATGTGAAGCAGACGAATCCGTGAAGGAGCGGTATTCCAGCGAGGATGCCCAAAAAGATTTGGCGATTGTTTATGTTCAGACCGGTATGAAATTTGCCAAACTGTATGGGCCTTCCGTCATACTCGGTGCATTGTCAATCACCAGTATTTTGGCATCTAATAACATTCTTCGTAAGAGAAATGTAGCTCTAAGTGCGGCTTATGCAGCTATTGATAAAGGATTTAAAGAGTATCGCAGCCGTGTGATCGAACGATTTGGCGAAGAGGTTGACCGTGAACTGAAATATAATCTCAAAGCCAAAAAGTTTGATGAAACGGTTATTGATGAAGAGACTGGAAAAGAGAAGAAAGTTAAGAAGAATGGTTTTGTGGTAAGTCCGGGGGATATCAGCGGTTATGCCAGATTCTTTGAAAAGTACACGCAGGATGAGGATGGAAATTCCATTCTTAATCCTCATTGGGAAAGCAACAATGAATATAATCTGATGTTCATCAAAGCCCAAGAGCGTTATGCAAACGACTTGTTGAAAGCAAAGAAGCGCGTATTTCTGAATGAAGTCTATGAGATGCTTGGACTTCCGAGAACAAAAGCCGGCCAGATTGTTGGTTGGGTTTATAATCCGGAAAATTCTAAAGGAGATAATTACATTGATTTCGGTCTGTATTCTGATAATCTGAGTTATTCGGATTATGTCAATGGATTCGACCAGGCAATCCTTTTGGATTTTAATGTGGATGGGAACATCTGGGATTTGATGTGAGAGATAAATTTATAACTATCCCTAGGAGTTATTACGATTCTTGGGGATAGTTTTTATTTGGGAGGAATTTATGCGCAAGTTAATCAAAGTAATAGCGGTTCCGATCTTGTGTGGTATCGTGATAGCATCTTCGTTCTTTGTATCTGAATTTCACTCAGAAGGGGAAGACGTTGTAGCAATACCTAGGGCCAGCGTTGTCGAAAAGACAGAACCGGTTATTACAGTTTTGCAAGAGGAATCCATTCCAATTGCCACTGAGGAAATGGAGGGATTAGAAGAAGTTATACCGAAAATGTCGAGAGAAGATGTAGAGTTAATCGCCCTAGTTACTATGGCAGAAGCCGAAGGTGAATGTGAAGAAGGAAAACGCCTTGTTATCGATACTATATTGAATCGGGTAGATTCCGAACATTTTCCCGATACGGTATATGAAGTGGTTTATCAACCGAATCAATTTTCATCTATGTGGAATGGTCGAGTGGACAGGTGCGAAGTCCGAGCGGATATTTGTGACCTTGTCTATGAGGAACTGGAGTCAAGGAGCAATTACGACGTTGTGTTCTTTACGGCAGGAGAATACAGTGCGTATGGCGTTCCGATGTTCCAAGTTGAAAATCATTATTTTTCAAGGTATGAGTGAAGAAAGGAGAATCATCATGCGTAATCTTTTAGCATTTGTGTCTTATACACTGGCGGCAATGTCCGGTATCTGCTTTGTTGGTGGAATCGCAATTCTATCAACGGGAAGGGAGCATTGATATGGACGGTCTGGAGAATGTGATATCGGTACTGGACTATGTTCTGGATACTAAGAGAAAAAGACATATTATGGGAGGCATTCTGTTGAGTGTCTCCTTTCTTTTTGGCGGTTTGGCAATAACCGTAATGACAATTAAAAACGAGGAGGAAGAGGATGAGCAGTAAAGGATTGACTTTCCTTGCTTTTATTGCTGGAGCGGGGATTGGTTCTGTATGTACATGGCAACTGCTGAAACGGAAATATGAGCTGATCGCTCAGGAAGAAATCGACTCCGTAAAAGCAGCTTATGCCGAAAGAGAAAGCGTAGAGAAAGCGGGAAAGAGTTTTGTGAAGGGTTTTCGTGATGGCCTTAAAGTAGCGGAAGATAGAACTCCGAAGGATGTAGACGACATGGATTTCAAAAAGTACGCGTCTATCATTCAGAAAGAGGGCTATACGGATTATTCCAAAACGGTTGAGGAAAAGAAAGGAGAGGCGTTTGTGGAAAAACCTTATGTCATCTCGCCAGAGGAATTTGGCGAATTTGAAGAGTATGAAAAAATCAGCCTCACTTACTATGCAGACGAAGTTCTGGCTGACGAGAATGATGAAGAGGTAGACGATGTGGAGGAAATTGTCGGTAAGGGCTCTCTGAATCATTTCGGGGAATATGAAGACGACTCTGTGTTTGTCCGAAATGACCGGTTAAAGTGCGATTATGAAATCCTGCTTGACCAGAGAAACTATTCCGATGTTGTAAAAACGATGCCACATCGAATGGAGGAGTAATGACAAAGAACGAGCTTAATGATGCATATTTTAACTGGATGTATCAGCTTGTATTTGATGGGAGATATTCAAAGAGATTATCGTATCAAAAGCTTTTAAGAGAGCTGCATCGAATCGAATTTACTTACAGTATTCCGATGGATGGAAATCGGGCGGAAGATGGAGTGGATTTAAGGTATCGGTTTGGTTATGAAAACGGATACAGCAGCTCTATGGTTTCCACCTATTTGGATAATCGGACTTGCAGTGTGCTGGAAATGATGATCGCGCTTGCGATTCGGTGTGAAGAACATATTATGGATGATCCAGACATTGGAAACCGAACTGGACAGTGGTTTTGGAATATGATTGTCAATCTTGGGCTGGGTTCTATGAATGATTCCAAGTTTGACAGAGATTATGTCGAGGACATTGTCCAGAAGTTTCTGGATCGGAAATATAGCCGTAATGGTGACGGAGGACTGTTTACCGTAAATCGCAGCCGATACGATTTGAGATCTGTTGAAATCTGGTATCAGATGTGCTGGTACTTGGACGAAAATACTTAGAAGGAGAGATTGCCATGGGTCACAGTGAAGTAATGAAGTGGTTTGAGAGTTATTTTCCCGATTTTTCAGGAGAGCGGATTGATATGTGGTTTCCAAATGGAAGGAACAGTATCCGTATCCGCCAGAAAAATGGCCAAGAATTTATATTCACTTATCACGGTCAGAAAGATTGGAAATTTGAAACGATTACTAGCTTTCTGAATGGAATGAAGGGAGAAAAAAAGTAAAATGTGCGAGGTTATGAATTATATTTTTGGAAGTCTTAGCAGCTCGGAAACAGCGATCCGGTCTATCCGGAAATCCATGAATAAACAGGCACGTTATAATCGGAAATTAAGTACGCTTGTTCTTATCGTAACGGTTAATCTGGTTCTCCTGGAACTGGATCGAGTAGAGCAGAAAAAGAGAATCGAGAAATTGGAATCAACAATAGAGGAAATGAAGTGCGATAAAGGAGAGTAAAAAATGAGATGATCGACTTTTTGATGATTTCTACACGTAGTACAAAGCGTGGTGTAATTGAAATCTATCCGAAGTTCATTATTAAGAAAAGCTCCGATCTGATGATTCGAGGTGGTGACTTCTACGCTATCTGGATTGAGGAACGAGGTTTATGGTCTACTGATGAACAGGACGCTTTACAACTTATCGACCGTGAACTGGATAGGTACGCAGAAGAAAGCCGCCAGCGCTTTGACTCTGAAATAAAAGTTCTTCACATGTGGGATGCAGAGTCTGGAATGATTGATTCCTGGCACAAATATTGTCAGAAACAAATGCGGGATTCTTTCCACATGCTGGATGACAAATTGATATTCTCCAACACAAAAACCGATAAAAAAGATTACGCCAGTAAAAAGCTGAAATATCCGCTTGAAGCTGGCGATTTGTCTGCTTATGACCAATTGATGTCTACTCTGTACTCTGAGGCTGAGCGACAGAAAATTGAATGGGCTATCGGTTCTGTGGTATGTGGAGAATCGAAAAAACTGCAAAAATTTATGGTTCTGTATGGAGCTGCCGGAACAGGTAAATCCACAGTTCTCAATATTATTCAGCAGCTCTTTGAAGGGTATTATTCGGTCTTTGACGCAAAAGCTCTGGGGGCGTCCAGTAATTCTTTTGCATTGGAGGCATTCAAGAGTAATCCGCTTGTTGCGATCCAGCATGATGGCGATTTGTCAAGAATTGAGGATAATACCAGGTTAAACAGCTTGGTGTCCCATGAGCTGATGACCGTAAATGAGAAGTTCAAATCGACTTACTCCAACCGATTCAAATGTTTTTTGTTCATGGGTACCAACAAGCCGGTAAAGATTACAGATGCAAAATCTGGTTTGATTCGACGACTGATTGACGTATCTCCTTCAGGAAATAAGCTGAGCCCGAAGGAATACAAAGCAATTATGAAACAGATTGAATTCGAACTGGGAGCGATTGCATATCACTGCCGGGAAATCTATCTAAACAATCCCGGTCTGTATGATGACTATATTCCCATTGCAATGCTGGGCGCATCCAATGATTTCTATAACTTCATCATTGATTCCTACCATGTATTCAAACGGGAAAACGGCACGACTTTGAAAGCTGCCTGGGAGATGTATAAGACCTATTGTGATGAAGCCAAAGTAGGCTATCCATTTTCTCAGAGAATTTTTAAGGAAGAACTGAAGAACTATTTCCATGACTACAAAGAGCGATTCAACATGGAGGACGGTTCGAGAGTACGAAGTTATTATATCGGATTCCGGACTGAAAAATTTGAAGAGGAAATGGTTGCTGAAAAGCCGGAAGAGAAGCCTTCATTATTGCAGTTTAATACTGCCAAATCCATTTTCGATCAGGTATGTTCCGATTGTCCATCGCAGTATGCAACAGACAAAGAAACACCTTCCATGAAATGGAACAAGGTAAAAACGAAGCTATCGGATTTGGATACTTCTAAAATCCACTATGTTAAAGTCCCGGAAAACCACATCGTAATTGATTTCGATATTCCAAATAAGGAAGGGAACAAATCCTTCGAACGGAATGTAGAAGAAGCAAGCAAGTGGCCGGCGACTTATGCAGAGCTAAGCAAAAGCGGAAAGGGGGTTCATCTTCATTATATTTATACGGGAGATGTGAAAAAACTGAGTCGTATTTATGACGACCACATCGAAGTGAAAGTGTTCACGGGTAAAAGCTCATTACGAAGAAAACTTACAAAGTGTAATGATTTGCCCATCGCAACGATTAGCTCTGGTTTACCGACGAAAGGAGAAGATAAAATGGTAAATTTTGAAGCGATTAAAAGCGAGAAAGGGCTTAGAACACTAATCAAGAGAAATCTGAATAAAGAAATCCATCCGGGTACTAAGCCCAGTATCGACTTTATCTACAAAATACTGGAGGACGCATATTCCAGCGATTTGAGTTATGACGTGACGGACATGCGGAATGCGGTTTTAGCATTTGCTGCGAATAGTACGCATCAGGCCGAATACTGTATCAAGCTGGTTAATAAGATGCAGTTTAAATCAGCAGACCCTTCCACAGCGGGGAGAAACGAAGAAGCAAAGTTGGTATTTTACGATATTGAGGTATTTCCAAATCTGTTCCTTGTAAACTGGAAAATCGAGGGCGAAGGAAAGCCTGTGGTGCGTATGATTAACCCGACTCCAACGGAGATTGAGGAATTGATGCGATTCCGGTTGGTCGGGTTTAACTGTCGGCGATATGATAATCATATTCTGTATGCAAGACTCATGGGTTATACAAACGAGCAGCTTTATAACCTCTCACAAAAAATTATCAGTGGAAGTCCGAATTGTTTCTTTGGAGAAGCCTACAATGTTTCCTATACGGATGTGTATGACTTTGCATCTGCCGGAAATAAAAAGAGCTTGAAGAAGCTGGAAATTGAGATGGGAATCCATCATCAGGAGCTTGGGCTTCCTTGGGATCAACCGGTTCCAGAAGAAATGTGGACGAAAGTTGCCGAGTATTGTGATAACGATGTAATTGCAACCGAAGCGGCATTCCATTATCTGAAAGCTGATTGGACAGCTCGACAGATTCTGGCGGATTTGGCTGGAATGACAGTGAATGATACGACCAATACGCTTACCCAGAAGATTATATTTGGAAACGAGCGGAAACCACAGGATCAGTTCAATTACCGAAATCTGGCAGAGCCAGTGCATCACCTTGATGAAGAAACCTATTCCTTCTTGGCCGAAGCGTGTCCCGAAATGATGGCGCAAACGCATGGCGATGAAGGAAGTCTCTTACCATATTTTCCTGGATACAAGTATGAGAATGGAAAATCGACATATCGAGGAGAAGAAGTTGGAGAAGGCGGTTATGTCTATGCAGAACCTGGTATGTACGGAAATGTGGCATTGCTGGATATTTCCTCTATGCATCCTCATAGTGCAATTGCAGAAGTTCTGTTCGGTGTGAAATTTACGAGAGCCTTCCGTGACATTGTGGAAGGACGAGTCAGCATCAAACACGAAGCTTGGGACGAAGTCAATCATATGCTGGATGGGAAGTTGACACCATATATCCAGAAGGTCATTGACGGAGAGATGACAGCGAAGGATTTGGCAAATGCTTTGAAGACGGCAATCAACTCGGTATATGGTCTGACTTCTGCTAACTTCGAGAATCCGTTCCGTGATCCGAGAAACAAAGATAATATTGTAGCCAAACGAGGAGCTCTGTTCATGATTAACCTTAAACACGAGGTACAGGAACGGGGCTTTACTGTTGCTCACATTAAGACGGACTCTATCAAGATTCCTGATGCGACACCGGAGATTATCCAGTTTGTTATGGATTACGGAAAGCGATATGGTTACACCTTTGAGCATGAGGCTACATACGACCGGATGTGCCTTGTAAATGACGCCGTCTATATCGCCAAGTATAAAGACGGAAAATGGACAGCCACAGGAACTCAGTTCCAGATTCCGTATGTCTTCAAGAAACTTTTCAGCGGCGAAGAAATTGCCTTTGAAGATGTGTGTGAAACCAAGTCGGTAAGCAGCGCTTTATATTTGGATATGAATGAGAAACTTCCGCGGCTTACAACCGAGGAAGAAAGGGAATTAAATGCCATCGACAAGGCTTGGAATAGTCAGGCTGGAGGGAAATCTCTTGAAGATGTCGCATCTAAATACGGATATACATACGAAGAAATAGGAGCAAGATACAGCGAGCTTTGTAAAAAAGACGAGGCGACTCACAATTATATTTTCATTGGACGAGTTGGTCAGTTCTGTCCGATTAAATCGGGGGCTGGTGGCGGATTGCTCATGAGAGAAAAGGACGGACGATATTATGCTGCCACTGGGTCAAAGGGCTATCGGTGGTTAGAGTCTGAGATGGTAAAGGAACTCTCTAAAGAGGATTCCGTTGATCGTTCTTATTATGACAAGCTTGTAGACGATGCAGTGGAAACCATATCCAAATATGGTGACTTTGAATGGTTCATATCCGATGATCCTTATATTCCCAAACCTAAGCTTGAGGATTTTATGAACATTCCAGAAGACGCTGATGAGGAAATACCATTTAATTAAAGAAAAGGAGAAGTATATCATGGCTTACAAAAATGTACCCAATATCATTATTGAAAACGCAAGAATTATTTTTCGAAACTTCCGAGGCGAAGAGTCTAAATACAATCGGGCTGGAAATCGGAATTTCTGTGTCATCATCGAAGATCCGGAGCAGGCGGAGAAACTCTCCAATGATGGATGGAATGTAAGAGCGCTGGCTCCGAGAGACGAGGACGAAGAGCCGAAACATTATATCCAGGTGGCAGTCAGCTTTGAGAATATCCCGCCTAAGGTGTATATGATTACCAGAAAGACAAAAACACCGTTGGATGATGAATCCATTTCCACTTTGGACTATGCGGAGATTCGGAAGGTTGATTTGACGATTCGGCCGTATTCTTGGGACGTGAACGGTAAGAGCGGTATTAAGGCTTATCTGAAAACGATGTATGTCACCATCGAAGAGGATGAGTTTGCTGAGAAGTATGCGGAGGAAGAAGGGCCGGAAGAGGTCCCATTCCACTGATGAGCGACAAATAGGGTGCCTGATATTGCCAGCAAGGTAAATGTCCTAAGGCTAGAGGAAACAGCCCTATATTTCTGCGAAAGGAGAAAGTTATGGCATTTTGGAATCGGAAAAAGAAGCGAACCACAGCGAAACCGAAGATCAATGCTTCTATTTCCAAGGTCGAAAAACCAAAGAAAATATCAGAGAAGCACGACTTTGTAGTTCATAAAGAGGAACATCAAGTAAGCTTATCACCGAAGCCGAAAATGAAAAATCTTCCCACTTTCAAACCCGACAGATATGAGAAAGAATTTATGAACATCTTTCGTCAACTTGTTTCAGAAAAAAACAGACCGTGGGATATTTGGAAAGACTTTATTGTTATGTCGGCTTGTTCTATATCAAATTCTGTGGACAAATCTCAATATGATAAGCGAGAGAAACGATACTTGGATATCATTCGCCATTACAGTAAGTCAAAACAGGAACTTTTTCCACAGTTGTTTGCAAATCTGGTCATGTCTTTAGAAATGAATCCGGAGCAGGATTTTTTAGGAAAGATGTACATGAGCTTAAATCTTGGCTACGATGAGTTGAAACAAATATTTACTCCTTATGACATGTGTCGGCTTATGGCAAAAATCACCATTACGGATGTAACTGAGAAAGTAAGGAAAGATGGCTATATTACCATCAACGATCCATGTTGCGGAGCGGGAGCCAACTTGATTGCTGCTATTCACGAAGCACGAAAGCAATTAGAAAAAGAAAATTATAATTATCAAAACCATTTATTAGTTTCCGGACAAGACATTGAAGAAGTTCCAGCTTTGATGTGCTATATTCAACTTTCTCTTCTAGGAATTGCTGGATATTTTAAAGTTGGAAATTCTTTGACCAAACCAATGACTATGGCTGATGATTTGAAGAATTACTGGTTTACACCTATATATTTTTCAGATGTGTGGACTATGAGAAGATTATTTCACAGTATATGAAAGTTTATGAGGAGGGATAAGCGTGAATGAACGATTGAAAGCATTAGAAAAAGAGCTGGATAGTCTGTTAAATATGGCCCCCATAGAAGATGACTGCACGAAGAATGAAAACGAGATGTATTCGGATATGGCGAACCTGAAAAACAGCATAACAGCGGTTCTTGAGGAGCAACGGAATGGCCGTTGAATTGTATGACTATCAAATAGTAGCAGTAAAAAAAATGAGAAATGGTTGTATTCTGTGTGGCGGCGTTGGAAGCGGAAAATCAAGAACAGCATTAGCTTATTACTATCTCCAGAATGGCGGAAATCCGGATTGCTTGATGGGGGTTGAGGATTATGTTGCGATGGACGATCCCCCAAAGGACTTATACATCATCACAACAGCCAGAAAGCGGGACACGATGGAATGGGAGGGTGATCTTTCGCCTTTCCTTCTTTCGGTTCACGAGGATGTCAATCTATATTCAAATCAGATTGTCGTGGATTCCTGGAATAATATCAAGAAGTACGAGGATGTAAAGGATGCTTTCTTTATATTTGACGAGCAGAGAGTGATAGGCTCCGGAGCTTGGGTGAAGGCGTTTTTGAAAATCACCAAATCAAATCAGTGGATTCTATTGTCTGCAACTCCGGGAGATACCTGGCAGGATTATATTCCGGCATTCATCGCAAATGGGTTTTACAAAAACCGGACAGAATTCATCCGAGAACATGTGGTTTATAGTCGATTCAGTAAATACCCAAAGATTGACCGATATTTGAATACTGGGAGATTGATTCGACTCAGAAATCGTATTTTGGTGAATATGGATTTCAAGCGTCAGACGGTTTCTCATCACGAAGATATATTTGTTCGATACAGCATAGAGCGATACAAAGATGTTGGACGAACACGATGGGACCCGTATAAGAATGAGCCGATTGCGAATGCCGCCGGTCTTTGCTATGTATGGCGGAAAATTGTGAATACGGACGAGTCACGACAGATCGCCTTGATGGAAATTGTAGAGAAGCATCCCAGAGCCATTATATTTTACAACTTTGATTATGAGCTGGAGCTTTTGAACGGGTTGTTTCGAATTTATGAAGACGATGGAGTCTTTGAAATTGCAGAGTGGAATGGTCACAAACACCAGCCAATCCCAGAGTCGAAAAACTGGGTGTATCTTGTTCAGTACAATGCTGGAGCGGAAGGATGGAACTGCATCAAGACAGATACCATTATATTCTACTCACAGAACTATTCTTACAAAATCATGCAGCAATCTGCGGGGCGAATAGACAGGTTGAATACGCCATTCAAAGATTTGTATTACTATCACTTGAAATCTCGTAGTGGGATTGATTTGGCAATTAGTAAGGCACTGAAAGATAAGAGAGATTTTAATGAATCGAGGTTTGTGAAGTGGTGAAAGGAGATCAACCATGAACGAAGAGTATTTGGAAGTGGATTTTAAAAAGTATTGTAAAACCTGTAAACACAAGGAATTGGGAGAAAAATTCGACCCATGTAATGAATGCTTGGATTATGGATACAATCTCAATTCCCAGAAACCTATGAAGTGGGAGGAAAAGAAAAAATGAGCTATCAATATGACCGATATTTGGCGCAACATAAATCCAACGTTGAAGCCGGATTTCGTTGGTTGCAGAAAAATCTTCCTGAAATTACAGAGGGCAGTGGTGCGGAACACAATATCGTATTTGCACATGACCAATCCAAAACGGAGCCCGATGAGTATGGCCCCTATGATATTTATTTTTATGGAGGCAATCGCTCTTATGGAGTAGTTGAGGATTTCAGAAAAGCTTGGCTGTTACATATTCATCGAAACCCTCATCATTGGCAGTATTGGGTGCTTATCAATGACGATCCCGAAGAAGGAGAAATCATTTTGGAAATGCCTTACTGTTATATTCTGGAGATGATTTGTGATTGGTGGTCCTTTAGCTGGTTTAAAGGGAACCTGCTGGAGATCTTCTCTTGGTATGAGGAGCGGAAAAGCTATATAAAACTGCATCCGAATACGAGAAGATTGGTGGAGGATATCTTAGGACGTATCAAAAATAAGCTTGGGGAGGTGATAGTGAATGAAATCAACAGATAGTGTTATTGTGAGTTGGGATTTTTCTCATGGGAAAGACGCTGGCGTTCTGATTGTTGGAAGGCAGCAAAAAGGAAGGGTAGAAATTATCAATGCCTATCAAGGGGAAGAAGCCAAAGAAATTTATCAAAAGCTGGTATTCCCCAAATCTAAGAAAATCAATTACAGCGAGGAGAAAACCACATGAAGCAACCGAAAAAATTGACCAGAGAGCAAAAAGAATGCTTATCTGCTCATTATTTAAACTGTAAAGATTGGATGTTGGTTGAGGAGACAGAGTTCTATTATCGCATTATCAATAAGAATACGGGTGTGATAAAGAGTGTAGATAAATTCAGAAGAGTAAGAAGGAGAAAAAATCATGAGAACAATTAAAAACAACTGGAAAGTAGCTTTAATTGTAGCAGTCGGTATTATTGCTATTATTTTGTTAGGTGTGTTTTGTATACAGAGTTCCCAGAACAGAGCATTTACCTTGGAAGAGCAAGTTAATACTGCTGATTCTGACATCAAAGTTCAGGAAAAACGACGTGTAGATTTGGTTTACAACCTTGCTAATTGTGTTAAGCAGTACGATAAGCATGAAGCGGAAACATTGACGGCGATTGTTGAAAATAGAGGCTCTACCGGTGATATCGAAAACGTTACTACAGCTATCACGGCGGTGTCAGAAGCGTATCCAGAATTAAAATCTAATGAAAATTATAAAGAGTTAATGAATGAACTTTCAATTACAGAAAATTTAATTGCAGAATATCGGAGTAACTACAATAAGCAGGTAAAAGAATACAACCGATATATACGCAAATTCCCGACAAGATTTTTTCTCAATATTCTCGGATATGAGGTTCGGGGATATACCTATCTTGACTATAGTGCTCCTGCCGATGCTCCGCAGAATCTGTTTGGAGAGTAAAAGCTATGAGAGGACGCAAGCGTAGAAGTTTTGATTTCGGGAATTTCGAGATTACGAAACGGGAAATACTGGTAAGTGTATCGATTGTCGCTATTATGCTTCTGATTGGAGTCCTTATTGCTGGAAAAATTTCGGATTATCAATTGGATAAAAATGAAAAATACAACAAGGCGATAAAAATAGAATCGCAGGAACTGTTTGAGTACGGAATGAGGACTAATGCCGGGAACGCTTTTGTATATGGCGATTTGAAAGCGGTCGATACAGTTACATATCCTGAAATTGGTGGAGAATACATTTATATTGAAAAAGTGAAAGAACGATATACAATGCATACTCGCCAGGTTGCACATACAACAACTACGAATGGAAAAACCCATACTTACTATACAACGGAAACCTATTGGACATGGGATTATGCTGGTAGTGAGGAACGGATATGTGATGAAATATCATTTTTAAATCACGTTTTTTCAGTTAGTAAAATCGACCTGCCGGGAAAGGAGTATATAGACACTGTTAAAGAATCCAGCCACATTCGTTATAAGTATTATGGAGTTGGTTTAAACTTTACCGGAACCATATTTACAGAACTGGCTGATAAAACAATAGCCGATAACTCACCATTTTATGAAAATATGAAGATTGATGAAACCGTAGAATACTTAGAAACCGATTTTGCAATGTGGATATTCTGGATTATTTGGATGGTCTTAATTGGAGTCTGTGTCTACAGTTTCTATTATATCGACAACAAATGGCTTGAGTAATTGGAGAATTTGGGAGAGGGTCGAGCAATAATGAGGGCGACCACAAGGCGGATATAGTAGTTGCATAAGGGATGAGTCCGCTATAAGAAAGGAGAAAAAACGTATGAATCTTAAATCAGTGAAAATTATTGCAGTAGATTTCGATGGAACTTTATGTGAGAACAACTGGCCAGGGATCGGAGCGCCGAACGAAGAACTGATAGAGTATCTTCGTAATCGGAAAAAGGATGGAGATAAGTTGATTCTGTGGACCTGCCGCGTGGAAGACATGCTTCAAAAAGCTGTTGAGTGGTGTAAGGAGAGAAATCTGGTGTTTGATGCGGTCAATGAGAATCTTCCGGAAATCATCGAGAACTTTGGTTCTGATACCAGAAAGATTTTTGCAAATGAGTATATAGATGACCGGAATATTCCTTTGTCATCCTGCCGGGAAAAATCCAATACGCAGACATGGGCTGAAAAAGAGGTAGAGATTGCTTGTGAGAACGAAAGAAAAGCCTCCGGAACAAAAGAAAGGGAGTGGGATTATGGTTGCGTCTGCTACGAAAGTGCTCTGAAAGCCTATCACAGTCTGTCCGAGGACGGCCATAGCGGTTTCAGTATCGGTATGACTAAATATATTCTGAATCGCCTAATTGACGGAAAGCCACTTACATCGATCGAGGATACAGAGGATGTTTGGAGTGATATTACGGACCTTTCGGGATATCGCGGTGAAATTGTAAACTATCAGTGTAAGCGAATGAGTTCTCTTTTCAAATATGTATATTCTGATGGAACCGTAAAGTATCACGATGTAGATAGATACTGTGGAATCAATATGAACAATCCACATGATTCCTATCATAGTAGCTTGATCAATCGGGTAATGGAAGAGAAGTTCCCTATTACCATGCCATATTTTCCGGCAAGTAAACCATTTAAGGTCTATTGCGAAGATTTTTTAGTTGATCCGGAAAATGGAGATTACGACACAGTTGGAATTTTCTATACAATTACACCAGAAGACTGTACAGTGGAGCTTAATCGCTTCTTTAAAGAAGAAAATGACGAATTTGTTGAAATAACCAAGGCTGAGTATGATATGAGGAAGCATTGCCATGGCTGTTTCGGAGCCGCTAATAATGATTGTCTGCGTTGCGAGGAGGAGCTTCAGTATGAATCGGAATAGGTTTATCCAGGGATAAAAAGGTGACATTCAATTTTCTGAAAAAGAAAGACGGCGTATTATTCACAGAAGCCTTCAAAAACATTCCTGGAAAACAAAATGTACGGTGGCAATGGAGGAATTTGCAGAGCTTCAGCAGCAGATCAGCAAACAGGTTCGAGGTTATGGCGATAGAATTGGACTCTTGGAAGAGATGGCAGATGCTTATATTTGTCCGAACTTCCTGGAGTCCATTTTTGATATTAAGCCAGAGGATTTACAGAAAGCCATTGATGTGAAGCTGGAACGGGAAAGGAGAAATTGTCAGTAATGGGATTATCAAAACTTTCAGAAGAATGCAAGAATTGCCCGTTTGTCAGTCGGTGTAAAAATAAGCGAATGGAAGCACTGGCGTATATGACTGAAACACAAGTTTTAGCAAACGCGGCAGGTCCAAGTTTCGAAAACTTAGCAGCGCCTTTATTACGAGAAACTATGACAATTATGGTAAACGGTACGCCAACCAAGGTTTATAAAGACGAAATAGAAAAACAGATTTATTTCCAGTTATATTCAGGGTTAGGCTTGAAATTAGGAAGTTAAAAAAGGAGAAAGTTTATGAATGAAAAACATTTGAGTCCTCTACCACAGTATCATATCGACAGAGATAAACTGTGTGAGATTGTAAAAGAAACCGTTGGCTACGATAGACTTATGGACGCATTCTGTCATGGAACTGTCGTTTGTGATGAATTTGCTTGGTTTTCTAACTCCGACGAGTATTACATCATCCATTTGGAAAGTGGCATGATGGTAAATTGGTATAAACATCTCGGAAGGACAAACACTTGCTCACAGAAAGACAGAACTATTGATGATTATTACGAGTTCTTCAGATTATTTAAAGAAGAATTGGACTATTTTGAGAGGAAAAATTGCGAATGAAGAGAGGAGAAAGCGATGATTGAAAGTTTGTTAAAAGAACTGGGAGAACGCCATTTTGAAATTCTTTGGAGATATGAGAGCGCAACGAATTCTATCGTTATTCAGATGGATAAAAGAGACTGTCATCAACGGCATAGGTTGGTTCGTAAAGTTATGTTCGATGACTTTCGTCGTATTAGAAGCAATCAGTTTGAATTTGTTATAGTTCAATTTTTAAAAGACATGGCTCAGGAATTGGAGTATCAAATTAAAGTTGCAGCGGAACCCATGAAAGGAGAAGACAATGATTAAAATTGAAAATGTTGAAGTTATGGGATGGGAACACGCTATCCGCGGAATGCGGAATCCGATGAACAGTTGGGAGAAATCGGATAGTGGAATCTGCAAAGGTGGGGATGATGGTATCGGATGTGAGAACTGTGCCAATTATGATTCCTGCGAGCATACATATGATCATTCCTGGCAGCTCGGTAAAGCAGACCACGATTTGATGATGCGGCTTGCGGATGCGAGGTATCGGCGAATGATTACGGTGAATCTGGACATCACGGCTCCGTTGTATTGGTGGAAAGATTTTTATACCTACGAGGTTGGTATAGCTGTTGATACTCGCTCTGCGATGTCTGAACTGGCTGCGAAGGCGTTTACATTGGACGATTTCTCATGTGAGCATCTGGTCGACGAAGGTGACAACTGCTGGTTTTGTAATTTGGACGTCATCATCGATTCATTAAATTCGGCACGAGAGATGTTTTTAATAACCAAAGACAAGAAATATTGGTGGCAGATGATTCAGCTTCTTCCCGCGTCCTATCATAATCAGAAACGTACTGTGATGACGAATTATGAAACACTAACCAGTGTTTATCCCATGCTAAGAAATCATGAGCTGGATGAGTGGGTAAAATTCTGCAAGTGGATTGAGGCGCTTCCATATTCAGACATTATCATTGGTAGAATGTGGAGATAAAACATGATTCAATACTATGAGTCTATATTTTACAACACCTTGGAAGAACTATTAGCAACTTGGAAACCCAACCATCCGGATGTTTTGCGGTTGAAAGCAAAATATGGAGAAGGTATTCAATTTAGTACCATCGCACATCGAAGTGGTGTGAAGCCTCAATTTGAACTGAGTTGCTACAAACTAAAAAAATTAAAAGGAGCGTAATAATGACATCTATTCAATATGTGATTTTATTTAGCCTTGTATATCTTTATGTATATGCTCTGATTTGTAGAATCTGTAAATGCATTGAACATTGTGCTACCGCCAGAGCTTATTCTAAATTAAGAGAAAACGGAGTTATGACTAAAATGAGCGATGTTGAGGCGGGCATTATTAAAATCGGAAAAGAGAAGGAGGATGCAAGAAAAAATGTGGAGTCATAAGTTAGTAAAAAATAAAATCCATGCCGTTCTGTTTATTCTTCTAGGAGCGTTGTCAGTCCCGATTGAATGGGATGCAACGTTCTTTTTATTTACCCTGATTATAGGTGGATATCTGTTCTTTTCGAAAGAGAATTGGATTTATGAAGGAGAGGAAGACGATGGGACGAGCCGAGAGAAGACGTGCTCAAAAGTTAAAGCAAAAAGAGAAAACCACTACATACAATCTCACAAAGGCACAACTCGATGTCATGGTTCGGGAAAAAATCGGAGACGAACTTATCAGAGTAAAGCAGGAGGCTACCGATGATGCGGTAAATACTGCGATGGTTCTGCTTCTGACTTTGCCATTGGAAGTGTTGATGGACCATTATTGGACAAAATCCTATGCGAAGAGAATTCCGAAGTTCACCGAACGAGTTCTGGAATACTACGAACGCTGGCAAAATGGTGAGTTGGATATGGAAAAACTGAAAGAGGATTTGTGGGAATATGGTGGTGTGAAATTAGTTGAAAGTGAGGGTGAAGCAACATGAAATGTGTAATGGGAGTTATTGCGTGTATTGTTGGGCTCGTGGGTCTGATCGGACTGATTGTGTTAAAGGCGACCAGCTCTTCTGCAACTTATATGGACGATTCATTCCGGTGGGGAGGACGAGATGGGCGTTAAAAATGATTATCGTAAAAATGCAGAAGGGTATTCCGATCCGACTGCCTGTGAAGCACTGAGAAACATTGAGCGGGAAGAAGAACGGTTCCATAAGCTGCTGGATACGATTTTTACTCTTTGTGAACTGTCCGACTTCCACGTTGAAGAGCGGATCGTCATCAAGGACAAACGAACCGGGCGAATTTGGAGGTAGCTTATGGATATGACTGATTTACAGCGAGCGATTGATACACTTGTAGAAGTTTGGGAAAAGTTTACAGCATCTATAAAAGAGATGGCGGATGCTCTGAACAAGGCGTTTGGAGTTTCGACACCTGAGAAAGAGAAGAAAAAGAGTCTAGGTTCTCCGGCTCGATATGGGATGTCTTTGCGGAAATCTCGAAGAGAATCCTTCGTTAAGCAGTATTCGTATCGGCCAATTGTTCAGAAACACTTACCTTATCAGAGAAGGAACTATTGAAAATCGTCCGTACAAAGCTTGAAAGTGGGTGAAAATCACGCCCACTTTTGGGTTTTGAAAAATGGGCTTTGACCACTTTTATGTGGGCTTTTTGAGAAACGCAGGGAATTTTGGGGAAGGATTCGGACGATTTTGGTCAAATTTGTGGCCATTTGCCCACTTTCTGCCCACTTTTAAAACCCCGATTTGGTCAGTAAAAACCCAGTATTAATGCGGGTTTGCGGGCTCAAAGCCCACTTTCCCACTTTTTTTCTTAAACTATTATGATAGAAAGTTTAAAAGTATATAGTAATAGCGCAAAAAAAGTGGGTTTTTGGCCACGAGCAAAAAAATGGAGGAAATCATGAGCAAGATTAGTTGGGAGAGCTTGTATGAAAATTTTAAGTCAATCTATCCAAGGTTGTCGCGGTCATCCGTATATTTTCGTCCGTTCGGTTATATGAGTATAGTAGTGTATTTTGAGAATGGAATGAAGATGGTCTATGATGATCTCAGAAAACAGGCATATATCACAGCTTAAAGAAAATGTCAAGAGATAATGAAAAATTTCTTTTCTTCTGGAAAAATTTGTGATATACTGTAAGAGCCACACAATCTAATATAGAATCCGTTTAAGGGAATTCACTTTGGTAAAAGGTGTATTCTCTCTTTACTCATACCTTAAACGGAACGAGATTGTGTGGCAACAATGGGAGAACACTTTTTTAGGTGCGTCTCTTGTTGGGGCCGCACCTTTTTTATTGCGCCAAAATCTATCTGACTAGAGGACGGTGACATTGTGGATAGACCATATACAGAAATACAAGTTCTAAAAAAATTAGATATTCCTGACTTTCGTCATCTGACAAAGGATAAAGTCATAGCATTTGCTACAATGATTCCGGGAATGGAACCTGAAGTGGCAAAGAAGGCTTTAGAGCAGTTTCCTAACTTCGTATCGATATCTCTTGAAATTATGAAAGAGTATCGGGGTATTCTACAACAGTTGATGAATGATGACAGGGATGGTGCGGAAATATGTTACGATATGTATAATCGTGTGATGAATTCTCTTGAGTGTATTCTTGAAAATGACAATTTGACCTTTAAAGAAAAGACTTACATACTCGAACAAATGAGAGAGGTTGCCGATGAAATATCGAAAAAGGATTCCGAAAAGTCGGCTAACCGCATAAAGTTAATAGGGATTGTGAGTGGAGTGGTGGCGGGTGTTATTACAGTTTTAGGTACCGCCATTGGGGTCAATTTAACTTCTAAGCAAAACAATATTCCCGGCGATGACGAAGAAGAAAACCATTAAAAGGAGATTGAAAATGAAAAAGATTGTTATGTTTATGATCGCAGCAATTATGACGTTTTTGCTTATTGCTTGCTCTGATTCTCAGACACATGATGGCGAAGCAAAGACACCTTCTGCATCGGGAGCTCAAAAAGGAAGGGATTATCAGTCAGTTGTTGAAGATTTTGAAGAACGTGGATTTACAAACATATCGTTAGTTGCTCTTGATGATTTAATAACAGGTTGGCTGACGAAAGATGGAGAAGTTGAAAATGTTTCTGTAGATGGTGATGAAAATTATTCCGCTGATAAATGGTATTCAAATGATGTAGAGGTTATTATTACTTACCATACATTTTCGGAAGAGAGTGATTTGGAAGAAGATGAGGAGTCGAAGGAGTCAATAAGCGAAAAAGCCGAAGACAAAGCAGTAGAATCGATACTCACAATTGAAACTTGTGCTGATCTCGAAAAACTTTTATCGACTGAAGGAGAAATAAACGATTTTTATTCCACTTTTGCAGAACAATATAAAGGCTCAACGATAGTATTCGATGGTTGTATTACCTACATTACAAACCATGGCGATTACGATACTCGATATGATATTTTGATGAGCGGCGGTAATTATGTAGATGATGAAATGGTCAATCCTGGACCAATCTTTAAGTTTGAAGATGTGAATACTTATGGAATGGGAATCGAGGATTTATATCTTCCTGATTATATAAGTGTCGGATCAAATGTACATGTGACCGCTGAAGTTGAGTATTTTAGTGAGAATGAAGGTGTTTTTTATCTAAATCCTGTGAAAGTTGAGTCCCGATAAAATAAAGAAATTATTTAGCCTGTACCTATTGGAATTGGGGTACGGGCTATTTTTATGTTTTCATTTGTTTCTTTTTGCGCGCGAAAAATACATCGACTGTTATGAAGAGAGAGGGTTAAAATGGCCATTCTCTCTTTTATTTTGGAGAAAGGAGGCTTACTTATGCTGGAAAGCGAATTTCAGAATAAACTGATCCAAGAACTGAAAAAAATGTTCAAAGGCTGCATTGTAACAAAACTGGATTCCAGCCACATTCAGGGAATTCCTGATTTGCTGATCCTTTATAACAATAAGTGGGCCACTTTAGAATGTAAGAAAAGTGTTCGCGCCAAGAAACAACCAAATCAAGAATATTATGTTGGACGAATGAACGAGATGTCGTTCTCAAGATTTATTTGTCCTGAAAATAAGGAGGAAGTGTTACATGATCTTCAACAAGCATTCTGCTCTTGAAGGGCAACACGCCTTTCTTGGCGCAAGTAAATATCACTGGATCAACTATGACGAATCCAAAGTTGCAGAATCGTATTCAAAATTCCTTGCAACTCAAAAAGGAACAGAGCTTCACGATTTTGCGGCAAAATGTATCACACTTGGACAGAAACTTCCGAAGTCCCAGAAAACATTGAATATGTATGTGAATGATGCCATAGGATTCAAGATGGTTCCTGAGCAGCCTCTTTTCTATTCGGAGAATTGCTTTGGAACAACAGATGCGATTGCATTTCGAAATCGTATGCTTCGCATTCATGATTTAAAAACCGGCGTCATTCCTGCGCACATGGAGCAGCTTGAAATATATGCTGCTCTTTTTTGTTTGGAATACAAAATCAAGCCAGCCGACATTGAAATGGAACTTCGGATTTATCAGAACAACCAGATTCTTTATGAGAATCCAACGGCTGAAACCATTGTTCCCATCATGGACAAGATCATCACATTCGACAAAGTAATCAACAAAATCAAAGAACAGGAGGGCTAACTTATGAATCCGATTGCAGAAGAAATTTTGATGCATTATGGAATGCCCCGCCGTTCCGGTCGTTATCCGTGGGGATCTGGTGATAATCCGTATCAGCATAGTGGAGATTTTCTGAGTCGAGTGGATGAACTGAAAAGTCTGGGTATGAGTGATACCGAAATTGCAAAAGCCATGGGTTTAACCACCACTCAATACCGTACGCAGAAATCGTTAGCAAAAGATGAACGTCGTGCGCTGGATGTGGCGAGAGCAAAATCTCTTCGAGAAGATGGTTTGAGCTTAAATGAAATTGCGAAAGAAATGGGCTTCGCAAACGACTCTTCTGTTCGTTCGCTTTTGAATGAAAATTCTGAGGTTCGTATGAACCAAGCTAAGACAACTGCTGAAATTATCAAAAAGCAAATTGACGAAAAAGGCATGATTGATGTTGGTGCCGGTGTGGAACGTGAACTTGGAATTTCCAAGGAGAAACTGAATGAAGCACTCTATATGCTGGAGATGGAGGATTATCCTGTTTACGGCGGACGAGTGGATCAGGTAACAAATCCTGGGAAGAAAACAACGCTTCGTGTGATTTGTCCTCCTGGAACAGAGCATAAAGAGATTTACGATTTTGAGAATATCAATTCTCTGAAAGATTATGTCTCTCATGATGATGGGGAATCTTTTGATCCCAAATTTGTTTATCCCAAAAGCATGGATTCAAAGCGGTTGCAGATTCGGTATTCGGAAGATGGCGGCGAATTGAAGGATGGTGTTGTGGAAATTCGAAGAGGTGTTGACGACCTGTCTCTTGGAGAATCCCATTATGCTCAGGTTCGCATCTTAGTTGACAAGACACACTACATCAAAGGGATGGCGGTTTATTCAGATGACCTTCCTGATGGTGTGGATGTTATGTTCAACACCAATAAGAAAAAAGGGACACCTAAAATGGATGTTCTGAAACCAATCAAAGATGACCCGGATAACCCGTTCGGTTCTTTAATTAAAGAGGGAGTTAATGACCCGGATAACCCCACTACTGAAAGAGGAGGTCAGAGTTACTACTATGATAAAAATGGGAAGAAACAGCTTTCCCTTATCAACAAGCGAGCAGAAGAAGGGGATTGGGGCGAATGGGCAGACAAGCTTCCATCTCAGTTTCTGTCGAAACAGAGTAGAACTTTGATAAAGAAGCAGTTGAATTTAGCGGCCGCAGACAAGCAGTCTGAATTTGATGAGATTTGTTCTCTTACGAATCCAACAGTGAAAAAGGTTCTTTTGAAATCTTTTGCTGATGACTGCGATGCAGCCGCTGTTCATTTACAGGCAGCCGCTCTTCCCAGACAGAAGTATCAAGTTATTCTTCCATTGACATCTATCAAAGACAATGAGGTCTATGCTCCGAACTACAAGAATGGAGAAACAGTAGCTCTTGTGCGGTATCCGCATGGTGGAACTTTTGAGATTCCAATCTTAACTGTTAATAATAAGCAGCCAGAAGGAAGAAGAGTTCTTGGGAATACACCGACAGACGCTATTGGCATTAACAAAAAGGTTGCTGACCGTCTTTCCGGAGCTGACTTCGATGGCGATACTGTCATGGTGATTCCTTGTAATTCTTCTAATAGTAGGGTGAAGATTACTTCTACTCCACAATTAAAGGGGTTGGAAGGATTCGATCCTAAGATGTCTTATGGGACCGTTAAGAAAGGTGACGATTATTGTAACAGCAGCGGTCAGAAGATTAAGATTATGAAAAATACCCAGACAGAAATGGGTAAGATTTCAAACTTGATTACTGATATGACTTTGAAAGGTGCTACTCAAGATGAGCTTGCAAGAGCTGTACGTCACAGTATGGTCGTCATCGATGCAGAGAAGCATAAGCTAGACTACAAGAAGAGTGAGCAGGACAATGGTATTACGGCTTTGAAGAAGAAGTACCAGGCTCACGATGACGATGATGGTTATGGCGGAGCTTCTACGCTGATTTCTCGTGCCAAGTCTGAGACTTCTGTGTTGAAAAGAAAAGGAAGCCCGATCATTGACAAGGAAACCGGAGAGCAAAGCTGGAAGAGCGTCAGGGAGGAGTACATAGATAAGAACGGAAAGACCCAGGTGCGGACTCAAAAGAGTGCCAAGATGGCAGAAACCAGAGACGCTCGCACTCTCTCATCTGGGACACCACAGGAAGAGGCGTATGCAGACTATGCAAATACCATGAAGTCTCTGGCTAATCAGGCCCGCAGGGAGATGGTTAATACTGGAAAGATAGCCTACTCTGCTTCAGCAAAACAGACCTACCAGACAGAGGTTGATTCTCTTATGGCTAAGCTTAATGTAGCTTTAAAGAACGCCCCCCGCGAGCGTCAGGCACAGACCATGGCGAATTCTATTGTGGCCGCTAAGAAGATAGACAACCCTGATATGACAAAGGCTGAAATCAAGAAGGCTAATCAACAGGCCCTTACTGCGGCCCGTACTGCTGTTGGTGCCAAGAGAACCCCTGTCGAGATTACAGATCGTGAATGGGAAGCGATTCAAGCCGGCGCTATCAGCGAGAACAAGCTTACCCAGATTCTCAACAGTACAAACATAGATACAGTCAGACAGAGAGCTACCCCTCGTGCAACAACAACCCTTAGTTCTGCCAAAGTAAATCGTATTGCGGCGCTGAACGCTTCTGGCTATAGCACTGCTGAGATAGCAGCGGCTTTGGGTGTTTCCAGTTCTACTGTGTCGAAGTATCTGAATGGAAAGGAGTGAACAAAGTAAATGGCGAAGAAGTGTATGCTTACAACCATTGACAATCCTTTCGATCCATTTGAACAGTTCACTTCATGGTTACTGTTTGATGAGGAAAAAGGTTATCATTCATGTTCGTATCTTGGTAGAATTGCCAGAACCTCGGACCAACTCTCCGATGAAGAGAATGACTTGGAAGTTGAACGAGCAATTGATGAGATCGTAAAATACGATTTCCGAAACATTTACAAAAAAGTTACGCGAGACGCGGGGGCTGTCTAGGTATCAGATGGTATAGGGGGGGGGGTAGCAAAAATCGCACCCCCTCCGTCATCGCGGCGGTCTTTAAAAATTCCCCGGGGGTATTTTTCGGAGAATGTTTTTACCTTCCGGCAGTATTTAACAGAGCTCATAAGGTTGGCTAAGTAATAAGCTGTGGTTCTTTTTACTCTTTTTTCTCCTTTCGGTAAAAAAGTTACAGTCAGCCTTGTGGGTTCTTTTAAATACTGCCGGAAAACTTTTATGAAACTATTGAAGAACAGACGGGAAGGAGGCAGTAAATGGCTAGAAAAGTAAAGAGTTCTGAATCGACAGGTTCTTCCAAAAAGATTCGTCCTGCTTTGACTCCGGAAGCAAGGGAACTTCAGATGATTTCTTTGGCTGTTGACCTGGCTGAAAGACAATTGCTGGAAGGGACTGCTTCTTCTCAGGTCATTACTCATTATTTGAAACTGGGCTCTTCCAGAGAGAAGCTTGAGAGGGAGAGACTGGAGGAAGAGAACAATCTGTTGCGGGCAAAAGTAAGAGCTATTGACTCCACAGATGAGATTAAAGATCTCTATAAGGACGCCATCAATGCGTTTCGTATATACAGTGGACAGGGTAACGATGATGATTAGGACATATTCGGAATTATCAAAATTGAAGACTTTTAAAGAACGATACGAGTATCTTCGTTTGGGCGGAGTCATCGGGGCAGACACGTTTGGGTTTGACCGATATCTGAATCAGATTTTCTATCGGTCTATGGAGTGGAAGTCAGTTCGTGATTTTGTGATTGTGAGAGATAACGGATGTGACCTCGGAATAGAAGGTCATGAGATATATGGGAAGATATTGATTCACCATATGAATCCGATTTCCGTGGAGGATATTTTAAAGAGAAGTGATTTTCTTTTAAATCCAGAATTTCTCATCTCAACAATTCTTACAACACATAATGCCATTCACTATGGAGATGAAAGTCTTCTTGTCGCAGAACCTATTGTTCGAAGCAGAAACGATACATGTCCCTGGAAACTTTGATGGAGAGGAGATCATAGAGATTATGGAAATTATAGAGAGTATATTGACTTCAATCAAAAAGATGCTTGGTATTACGGAAGAATATGAACATTTCGATTCAGATCTTATCATGCATATCAATTCAGTGTTTATGATTTTGACACAACTTGGGGTTGGTCCGCCATCGGGATTTTCCATTCGGGATAAAACTTCTATATGGAAAGAATTCGTCTCCGATGAGACAAAATTTCAGTTAGTAAAATCATATATGCATTTGAAGGTAAAGCTGCTGTTTGATCCTCCTTTGAGTTCCGCTGTAATGGCGTCTATGGAAAAGATGATTGCTGAGGCGGAGTGGAGACTGAATGTTGCAGCGGAAACTGACGAAGAAAAGTCCGAAGAACACGAGTCCTACGATGGCGAGTATAGGGTAACGCCGAAAGCGTTCCAATCTCAAATGCTGGATACTGAGAATAAAGTTCTGGATCGAAATATTGTGGTAACAGAAGTTCCGTATTACGAGACTGGGAACGCAGCAAACGGAGTGACATCATATATCGCAAAGGAGGGAGATTCAAAATGAGTAATGAAGCATTACTACAGCATCACGGGATTCTTGGAATGAAATGGGGCGTCCGAAGAACTCCCGAACAGCTTGCAAGAGCAAGCGGAAAGAAGACGAGTTCCGATGATGAGGTGAAGAAGATGTCTGATTCGGAACTCCGCTCAAAGATCAACCGTCTTCAAATGGAAAAGCAGTATAAACAGCTTACCAGTTCAGAAATTTCTGTCGGTAGAAAGTTTGTACAGGATGTGCTGACCAATGCCGCAAAGCAGACCGCCACCAATTATGTATCGAAGTACATGACGAAGGGAATTGACGCGGTCATCAAGAAAGCAACAAGCAAGTAGGTGATTCAATTATGGCATTATCAAACACTGCCGTTCCCAAATACTACGGCATGTTTCGGGATGCCGTAATCAGGGGAGAGATACCGGTTTGTAAAGAAATCTCTATGGAGATGAACAGAATTGACGACCTAATAGCCAATCCTGGTATTTACTATGATGACCAGGCCGTCGAAGGATGGATTGCCTATTGCGAATCAGAACTAACATTGACGGACGGTTCTGATTTGAATTTGCTGGACTCGTTTAAATTGTGGGGTGAGCAGCTTTATGGATGGTACTACTTCGTCGAACGAAGTGTGTGGGAGCCAAGTTCTGACGGACATGGCGGCCGATATGTGAATAAAAGAATCAAGCAGCGTCTGACGAAGAAACAATATCTTATCATTGGGCGAGGAGCTGCTAAATCTTTGTATGACACCTGTGTTCATTCCTATGGGCTGAATATCGACACATCCACGACTCATCAAGTCACGACAGCTCCTACCATGAAACAGGCGGATGAAGTAATGTCACCTTTTCGCACTGCGATTACAAGGTCGAGAGGTCCATTGTTCCGGTTTCTGACAGAGGGCTCTTTGCAGAATACGACTGGTTCTAAAGCAAAGAGAATGAAATTGGCCTCCACCAAAAAGGGTATTGAGAATTTTCTCACAGGTTCGCTTTTGGAAGTGCGGCCAATGTCCATCGCAAAGCTTCAGGGATTACGACCTAAGATTTCTACAGTGGATGAGTGGCTGTCCGGTGATACCAGGGAAGATGTGGTGGGCGCTTTAGAGCAAGGAGCATCGAAATTGGATGACTATATCATTGTTGCCACGAGTTCAGAGGGAACAGTGAGAAATGGAGCAGGCGATACAATCAAAATGGAGTTGATGGACATTCTTAAAGGAGAATATGTCAATCCACATGTTTCCATTTGGTGGTATAAGCTTGATTCCATTGATGAAGTTGGAAATCCAGACATGTGGTTGAAGGCGAATCCCAATATCGGTAAAACGGTAAGCTATGAGACCTATCAGCTCGATGTGGAAAGAGCAGAGAAGTCTCCGGCGGCCAGAAACGATATCTTGGCTAAGAGATTTGGATTGCCGATGGAGGGCTACACCTATTACTTCACATATGAAGAAACTCTTCCTCATAAGAAGAGAAGCTATTGGCAGATGCCCTGCTCTTTGGGAATTGATTTGTCGCAGGGGGATGACTTCTGTGCTTTTACGTTCCTTTTCCCGTTATCGAATGGTTCCTTTGGAGTTAAAACCAGGAACTACATTTCTTCATCGACTCTGATGAAACTTCCGGCAGCAATGAGAATTAAATACGACCAATTCATGGATGAAGGAAGCCTGATTGTCCTAGAGGGAACCGTTTTGGATATGATGGAAGTCTATGAAGATTTGGATAACCATATCACAGAATTTGGCTATGACGTTCGTTGCTTGGGGTATGACCCGTACAACGCAAAGGAGTTCATTGAGCGATGGTCTTCTGAAAATGGTCCGTTTGGAATCGAAAAGGTAATACAGGGTGCTAAGACAGAATCCGTTCCTTTGGGAGAGTTAAAGAAACTTTCTGAGGAGCGGATGCTTTTGTTTGATGAAGAACTTATGACCTTTGCAATGGGGAACTGTATCGTTATGGAAGATACGAATGGAAATCGTAAATTGCTGAAAAAGCGATATGACGCAAAGATTGATGCTGTGGCAGCTATGATGGATGCGTTTGTTGCTTTCAAGCTGAACAGAGATGCTTTTGAATAGGAGGTGACGATTTCAAAATGGAAGTTTCAATCGGTTCCAGGATTAAACATGCCTGGAATGCTTTTTTAAATAGAGACCCAACAGGTTTCTATCGGGACATAGGGGTTGGATATTCGTACAGGCCCGACCGTCCAAGACTCACAAGAGGAAATGAAAGATCTATCGTTACCTCTGTATATAATCGAATCGCATTGGATTGCGCTTCAATTAACATTCAACATGTCCGTCTGGACGACTCCGAAAGATTTCTTGAAAAAATTTCTTCGGGGCTAAATGATTGTCTGAATTTATCAGCCAACATTGACCAGACTGGGCGGGCTTTCCTTCAGGATGTGGTTTTGTCAATGCTCGATGAGGGATGTGTGGCGATTATCCCGGTGGATACGGATGATGACCCTGACACTACAGGCTCCTATAAAATCGAGTCAATGCGAACCGGGAAGATTCTGGAATGGTTTCCGAATCATATCAAAGCAAGAGTTTATAATGAGCGGACTGGATTAAAGGAAGACATTGTAGTTCCAAAAGATACGGTCGCCATTATTGAAAATCCGCTTTATGCGGTGATGAATGAGCCAAACTCAACGATGCAGCGTTTGATAAGAAAACTGAATTTATTGGACGTTGTTGATGAGCAGAGCAGTTCAGGAAAACTCGATTTAATTATCCAGCTTCCCTATGTGATAAAAACAGAAGCAAGGCGTCAACAGGCTGAGAAGAGGCGTGTCGAGATTGAGCGTCAGTTGGCCGGTTCTAAATATGGTATTGCGTATACCGATGGTACGGAGCGAATCACACAGTTGAATCGTTCTGTGGAAAATAATCTGATGAAGCAGATTGAATATCTAACGAGTATGCTATACAGCCAGTTAGGTATCACTCAGAGTATATTGGATGGTTCCGCAGACGAGAAGACCATGCTGAATTACTACAACCGTACTATTGAGCCGATCATTTCAGCAATCGTTGACGAAATGAAACGTAAGTTCCTTACTAAAACAGCCAGGTCTCAAAAGCAATCGATTCTGTTCTTCCGTGACCCCTTCAAACTTGTACCAGTAGCTGATCTGTCAGAAATTGCTGACAAATTCACAAGAAATGAGATTATGACATCAAACGAAATTCGCCAGATTATTGGTATGAAACCGTCTGATGATCCAAAAGCTGATGCGCTGAAGAACAGCAATATCAGTGAGGCCAAATCTGATCCTTCAAACGGTAGTTCTGATGTCGAATCCAATGAAAGTGATGCCGGAGCCGATTATGACAGTATCATAAACGAGCTGCTTGACGGTCTTGAAAAGGAGATTGATGAAATTATAGGAAGCTATCTTTCGGATGATGAGGAGGAGACCTAATGGATATTAACGAGCCTCTTCAACACTATGCATCTCCTTATTACGACCCGGTGAAAGCTCATGAATATTATATGAGAACCAGAGAACTCAAAGGGCGTCGTTCCACAACGAAGCTTAACGATGAGGGAAAGAAAGTCTGGGCTTATACAAAAAATGAGATTTCTGGTGAGAAGAAGGAAAAGGTAAAAGAAGAACAGGAAAAACGGAAACAAAAAATTGCTGAGCTGAGAGCAAAGGCCAAGGCGACCCGAGAGCAGATCTCGGCTAAATTAAAGGAACTGAATACTCAGCTTACCGAGGAATCTTCGTCGAGAAGGAGTAGGGTTGACTCCCGTAAAAAATCTGATTTGGAGGATATTGGAGAAGAAGCAGAAGACCAGAAAGAGCGTATCGATGAAAAGAAGAATACTGAGATCGAACGCTTAATGGCGATAGAAATTCCATCCGGGTTATCCAAAGAGGAAAGGGTAAAGCGAGTAGCGGAGCGAAATGAGAAAATTGCAAAGCTTCGTGATGATGCCAGCGAGGATAAATCTAAGGTGAGTGAGCAGGCGAAAGCTGAAAAGGAAGAGGTGAGAACTTCCGCAAGTCTTAAGAAGAAGCGAATTACCGAGGACACCAAAGAAGAAAGGGCTGATAATTCTGCGAATGCTAAATCGGAAAGAGAAAAAGTTAGTACAGAGTTAAAGGCTGCCGTTACCGCCGCAAGGGAAGCTTATAAAGCGGCAAAAGAAAATCTTGATGCCACTTATGAAGATCTTTATCAGCAAGAGTTTGACAAGATAGCTTCCGAATATAAAGCGGTAAAGAAGAGGAAACGGAGGAAGTAGCAATGGCTTTCGCACAATACTGATAGAAGGAGTGATTTTCAAAATGGAGAAATACGATTTTAGTGGTTGGGCCACTAGAAACGATCTTCTTTGCACCGATGGCCGTACCATCAAAAGGGATGCGTTTAAGAACCAGAATGGACAAACTGTTCCACTAATTTGGGGACATAATCATTCCGATCCCAATCGTGTACTCGGTCATGGGGTACTGGAAAATCGTGATGAGGGCGTTTATGCCTACTGTAGTTTCAATGACAGTGAATCCGGACAGGCAGCGAAGAAGCTAGTTAAGCACGGAGATGTTCGTTCACTTTCTATTTGTGCCGGTCAGCTTAAACAGGCCGGAGCGAATGTGATGCATGGCGTTATCTACGAACTGAGCCTTGTTCTGGCTGGAGCTAATCCGGGAGCTTTCATTGATTCTGTTATGGCTCACGGTGAGACTTCAGAAGACCGTACCATTATTGGATATGACGAGAACATTATGATTTATCATTCCGCCGAGGAGGATGACAAATCCGAGGAAAAGAAGACGGAGGAGAAATCCAAATCTAAGGAAGATAAGACTTCTGAAGAAAAACCTGAGGAAGTTGACGAGACAATTGAGCAGGTATTTAATACCCTCAATGAAAAGCAGAAAAATGTGGTTTATGCAATGATCGGACAGGCTATTGGGGAAACCGATAAGCCTGAAGATAAAAATGATGACGATTCTAAAGGAGGAAATACCGAGATGAAGCATAATGTGTTTGACAACGATAAGAAAAACGAAACCGGTGGCTTTCTGACGCATTCCGCACAGGAAGACATCATCAAGGCGGCGAAGACCAGCCAGGTTGGTACTTTCCAGACAGCGCTTCAGCTTTATGCGGAGCAGAACGGTCTTCAGCATGATGCTGTCAGCGGCGGATTTGTTCAGACCGGCGACGGAAATGTGACGAGTCTGTTCCCGGAATATCAGGAAGTGCGTCCGGGGGCTCCCGAACTCATTACCAATGACCAGGGCTGGATTACTAATGTGATGAAGAAAGTACATAAGAGCCCGATTTCCAGAATCAGAACCAGCCAGACCGATATTCGCGGTATTGATACACTTCGCGCCAGGGGCTACAAGAAAGGAAAAGAGAAGAAGCAGGCCGGAAATTTCAAGTTGGTACGCAGAACCACCGATCCGCAGACCGTTTATGTGAAGAATGCTCTGCATCGCGACGACATTGTCGATATCACGGATTTCGATTATGTAAAGTATCTGTATGACATCGACCGCCTGATGCTCAATGAAGAGCTGGCTATTGCGATGATGCTGGGGGACGGTCGTGATGATGGTGATGAGGGTAAGATCGATCCGGATAAGATCAGACCTATCTGGACCGATGATGACCTGTATACCATTCATGCAGATTTGGATGTTGCCGCCGCAAAAAAGGAACTTCAGGGTACTAATACCGGCGTGAACTTTGGCGAGAACTATATTTACGCTGAAGCAATGATCAATGCGGTTTTGTATGCAAGAGAGGATTATAAGGGTACTGGCACTCCCGATATGTACATCACTCCTCACATGCTCAATGTAATGCTCCTGGCTCGTGATATGAACGGCCGCCGCATTTATAGCTCTAAATCAGAGCTGGCTTCTGCTCTGAATGTTGGGGAAATCCATACGGCCGAGCAGTTCGAAGGCAAGACTCGTAAGACGGACGACAGCAAGACCAAGAAGCTGCTTGCCATCATCACGAACCTGAATGACTACTCTCTGGGTGCTACGAAAGGCGGCGAAGTTACTCACTTCACGCAGTTTGATATCGACTTTAACCAGGAGAAGTCCCTTCTGGAAACCAGATGCTCCGGCGCTCTGACCAGAGTGTACTCCGCCATTGCGATTGAAGAGGACGTAACGGTAAACCCTTAATCAGCTTCTCCGTTAGTCCCGAAGATGGAGAAGCCAATCTGTTCGGGAAAACGGTAAATTCGTTACAGGAGAATATTGCTATCAGAGAGTCTGAGATTACCGGTACATTGAAGCATGTTACTGGATACACGGGATTTAGCAGTAATACTTCTGAGCAGGAAGGAAACTATCTTGCTTTGAAAGTTGATGCTGATTCCAAAGATGCAGTTGCGACCGTTGAACTCGTAGGTGGTACCAAAGGACCGGTTACGCTTGATGACGACATGAACATTGTACTCCTTATTAAGAATAAGGATACTCAGAGCATTAAGGTGACGGTAGACAATGGAGAAAATTCCACTACGAAGACTTATGGGCTTATTGGATTGACTTTGGAGACAGAGTAAAGGAGAGAATTCAAAATGGCAAAGTTTTTTGGGAAAATCGGCTATGCAATATCAAAGGACGTTCGTCCGGGTGTTTGGGACGGGGAAATTACTGAGCGAGAGTATTTCGGCGATTTGATTCGGAATACCAGTCGGTATCAGACTTCCAATAAACTCAATGACGATATCAACATTTCCAATGAGATCAGCATCGTGGCCGATCCTTTTGCTTATCAGAATTTTCACGCAATGCGGTATGTCGAGTTCATGGGAGCGAAGTGGAAGATTTCCAGTGTTGAAGTACAGTATCCGCGTCTGATTCTGACGGTAGGAGGTGTGTATAATGACTGATCGACGAATCCTGTTTCATAAACTGTTGTGCGAGATTTTATCTTGCCCGATAGAAGGTGAACAGTGCCGATGTTATTTTCAGCCTCCGGAATCTATTAAGATGAATTACCCCGCTATTGTATATAGCCTTGATGATGTAGACAAGACATATGCAAACGACGGGGTATATTTATCTAATCGAAGATATGCCGTTACCGTTATTGATAAAGATCCGGATACATCCTTGGTGCAGAAAGTAACGAATTTACCGATGAGCCGGTTTGACCGGCATTTCAAAAAAGATAACCTGAATCACTACATTTTTAATGTGTATTTCTAAGATTGGAGGAATAATTCAATGAGTAAGCTTATTTGGGATAAAGTTGGGGAACGCCTCTACGAAACTGGTGTTGATCATGGTGTTCTCTACCCGATTCAGACTGGTGGACAGTATAACAAAGGTGTTGCTTGGAACGGTCTGAGCGCGGTGACAGAGAGCCCTTCCGGGGCGGAGCCCTCCCCGATCTATGCGGATAACATCAAGTATCTGAACCTGATGTCCGCAGAGGATTTCGGCGGAACGATTGAGGCTTATACTTCTCCGGATGAATTTGCGGAGTGTGACGGTTCCGTTGAAGTCGCTCCTGGTGTCTTTGCAGGCCAGCAGAGCAGGAAGCAGTTTGGACTTTCTTATCGCACTATTCTTGGCAATGATGTAGATTCCAATGACTATGGTTATAAGCTGCATCTTGTTTATAATTGCCTTGCCTCTGTTTCTGAGAAAGGCTATACCACTGTGAATGACAGCCCGGAGGCAATCGCTCTGTCCTGGGAATTCAGCACGACTCCGGCGGAGATTGCGAAGATAATCGATGGTAAGAAGCTGAAACCTACCGCAATCCTTACACTGGATTCTACTAAGATTGATGCGAAGAAGCTGGCAGCTCTGGAAGAAATCCTGTATGGTAAAGACCCGACTACTCCAGAGGGTAACGATGGCGTTGATCCCAGACTGCCGTTTCCTGATGAAGTGATTGAGCTTCTGGCTGCTGAAGACCTCCCTTAATGAGCCTTTCTGTTAAGCCTGAAGACGGAGAGGCTGTTTTATTTGGAAAAGCAGTGAATGAATTGCAGAGTGAGGTGGTTGTTGCTGATGATGAAGTGACAGGCACTCTGAAGTATGTCAATGGTTATGTTGAAGAATAACGTATAGGAAGCCTCGTATTCAATGTGCGGGGCTTCTTTTTATTTGAAAGGAGAAAAAATTATGCTGAAGAAAACCATTCCCTATATCGATCTGAATGGTGTCGAAAGAAAAGAGGATTTCTATTTCCACCTGTCAAAGCCGGAAATTGTCAAGATGCAGACAAGCGTGAAGGGTGGCTATGATGTACAGCTCAAGAGTATTGGCGCCGGTGCTGATGGCGGCCAGATTATGGAATTCTTTGAAGATCTCATTACGAAAGCTTACGGTGTCAAGAGTGAAGATGGCCGTCGCTTTATGAAGTCTGAGGAGATTTCCAGATCCTTTATGGAATCTCCTGCTTATGAGGTTCTCTTTGAGGAACTGGTTACGAATGACAAGGCAGCAGCAGACTTTGTGAATGCGGTGATGAACATCGGCAATTCTGCCACAGTTCCTGCAATCGCAGCAAACACTCAGAATTAAAGGAGAGGTGAGAGATGCTCCGAATCACAATACCATCCACGGAATTCTGGGAGGAGGTGAAGCAAGAGTTTGTTTACACAAAGGCTCAGACCTTGCAATTGGAGCATTCTCTTGTTTCTCTTTCAAAATGGGAATCGAGATGGAATAAGCCGTTTCTGACGAAGCAGGAAAAAACTTTGGAAGAAACCATCGATTATGTAAAATGTATGACTCTTACACAGAACGTGAACCCGGAAGTTTATAACTATCTGACGAACAGCAATATCAATGAGGTCAATCGGTATATTGCTCTTCCTATGACCGCCACCCGGTTTTTCGAGGAGAAAAAAACGCAGGGGAGCAGAGAGCAGATTACGGCAGAACTCGTTTATTACTGGATGATAGCTTTAAACATTCCATTTGAATGTCAGAAATGGCATCTCAATAAACTGTTCACTTTGATAAGAGTATGCGATGTGAAGAGCAGGCCGCCGAAGAAACATAGCCGCAGAGAAATTATGAAACGGAATGCGGCATTAAATGCGGCCCGCAAAAAGAAGTGGAATACGAAAGGGTGATTACTATGAGTAATAGCAGCTTGGTGAATTGTACAGTAAAAAGTCCAAACCATAGCGGAGCTAGGACGCATTCAATTGACCGGATCACTCCGCATTGTGTAGTCGGTCAGCTTTCAGCAGAATCTATTGGGGGCTGTTTTGACAGTAGTAACGTACAGGCTTCTTGCAACTATGGAATTGGTAGTGACGGACGTGTGGTTCTTTGCGTGGATGAGGCAAACAGAAGCTGGTGCTCTTCCAGTAACGCGAATGACCAGCGGGCTGTGACGATTGAGTGTGCCAGTGATATGACCGATCCGTATGCCATGACAAATGCGGTATATGAAAAGTTGGTTGCTCTGTGCGTTGATATCTGCCGGAGAAATGGTAAGACAAAACTCCTTTGGTTTGGCGACAAGGACAAATCTCTGAACTACAGTCCCAAATCAAACGAGATGATCCTTACGGTTCATCGGTGGTTTGCCAACAAATCTTGTCCTGGGGATTGGCTGTATTCCAGGCTGGGGAATCTTGCAAATCGGGTAACTGCTCAGCTTGGCGGAAGTACGACTGACAGCGTCCAGAAAACCTACAAAACTGGACTTTACAAAGTCAACATCGGTGATTTGAATATTCGCAAAGGCCCTGGGACGAATTACGGAACCAATGGGATGATTACTGACCGAGGTACTTACACGATTACCGAAATTCAGAACGGTTACTGGGGTAGGTTGAAATCCGGAGCAGGATGGATCAGCGTTCATGAAGCTTACTGTACCTATAAAGGCGCAGCTTCTTCTGATTCTGGTGGATCAGTAGAGAAGCCTTCTGGAAATTTTCTGGTTCAGGTGGACATTTCCGATCTGTATATCCGTAAAGGTCCTGGAACGAATTACGGAACCAATGGTTTCTGTCCGAAAGGAGTCTACACCATCGTCGAGGTTAAAACCGGTGCTGGTTCTGATGCTGGATGGGGTAAGTTGAAATCCGGAGCAGGATGGATCTCACTGGATTACGCAACTCGAATTTAAAGAGGACGCACGATGATAAGTTTCAGACAAAAGGGTGACTTCTCCAAGTTGACACGCTTTCTGGAGAGAGCAAAAGAAGCGGTTCACATCGGAGACCTGGACAAGTTTGGTAAAGAGGGAGTAGCCGCCCTTGCGTCTGCAACACCAGTGGATTCTGGGGAGACGGCGAATTCCTGGTATTACGAAATTGAGAATCGAAAAGGTTCGGTTACAATTTCATTTCATAATTCGAATGTTCAAAATGGAGTTCCAATCGCTGTTATTTTGCAGTATGGACACGGAACTCGAAACGGCGGCTGGGTACAGGGGCGAGATTACATCAATCCTGCTATCCAGCCTATTTTTGACGAAATTGCAAATAACGCATGGAAGGAGGTTACTAAGCTATGAGTAAGACGATTGATGAAAGAGTCGTTGAAATGCGATTCGATAACAAACAGTTTGAGCAGAATGTTCAGACCAGTATATCTTCAATTGAAAAGCTCGAAAAAAGCTTAAACTTAAAAGGTGCCTCCAAAGGATTGGATGACGTTAATGCCGCAGCAAAAAATTGCAATATGACTCCGCTTTCCAATGCGGTCGAAACCGTAAAGATGCGGTTTTCGGCGTTGGAAGTCATGGCAGTTACGGCTCTGGCGAACATCACAAATTCAGCGTTAAATGCTGGTAAAAATATTGTTTCTGCACTGACAATCGATCCAATTAAGACTGGATTTCAGGAGTATGAAACACAGATCAATGCAGTTCAGACCATTCTTGCTAATACACAGAGCAAGGGGACAACCATTGACCAGGTAAATGCTGCTCTTGATGAGTTGAACAAATACGCTGATCAGACGATTTACAATTTTACGGAAATGACCCGTAACATTGGCACTTTCACAGCTGCCGGTGTTGACTTGGATAAATCAGTAACATCAATCAAAGGTATTGCCAACTTAGCAGCAGCTTCGGGTTCTAATGCTTATCAGGCCAGTACCGCTATGTATCAGCTTTCGCAGGCGATTGCAGCGGGCAAGGTTAGTTTGCAAGACTGGAATTCCGTTGTAAATGCGGGAATGGGCGGTCAGCTATTTCAAGACGCCTTAACTCGAACCGCAGAACATTTCGGAACCAACATGGATGCGATGATTGAACAGTATGGTTCATTCAGAGCTTCTCTGACCGAAGGTGGATGGCTGACAACAGAGGTGTTGACCGAAACTCTGACACAGTTGTCTGGAGCTTACTCAGAAGCAGATCTTATCGCTCAGGGATATACCGAAGAACAAGCTAAAGAGATTACAAAACTGGCTCAGACAGCATTGGATGCAGCTACCAAGGTAAAGACATTCACGCAGTTATGGGACACCCTGAAAGAATCGGTTCAGTCTGGTTGGACTCAGAGTTGGGAAATCATCATTGGTGATTTCGAAGAGGCAAAAGAACTTTTAACTGAGGTTAGCAACGCCCTTGGCAACATGGTAAATGCTTCTGCCGAAGCGAGAAATAAGATGTTGCAGGATTGGAAAGATCTTGGCGGACGAACTGCGTTGATTGAAGCGGTAAGGAATGCTTTCGAGGGTGTTTTAAGCATTATAAAGCCAGTTAAAGAAGCGTTTAGAGAAGTCTTTCCGCCGATGACCGGAGAACAGCTTTACAATCTCACTGTAGGATTACAGGAACTTACCGAAAAATTCAAAATGGGCGAAGAAACAGCGAATAACCTGAAGAGAACATTCAAAGGGGTATTCGCTTTATTTGATATTGGACTTCAAGGTGTCAAAGCGCTTGTTGGTGGATTTGCAGATCTGATTGGTTATGTGGCTCCGGCCGGAGATGGAATTCTCGGGTTTACGGCCAGCATTGGAGATTTCATTGTTAGTATCGATGAAGCTATTAAATCGTCCGATGCCTTTAACAAAGCTATCGAAGGAATCGGGAATTTCCTGAAACCAATTGCGGATGGAATAAAGACTTTTGTAAAAACAGTTGCCGATGCGTTCAGCGAGTTTGCGAATGTTGATACCAGTGGTCTCGATAATTTTGCGGATAAGGTACAGACTCGGTTTGAACCGTTTGTAAAATTAGGCGAACTGGTAAAGAAGGCATTTGAAGGAATTATTGGGATTGTCGAGAAGGCAGCGCCTGTTTTATTGAAGCTGGGTTCCATTGTCGCAAATGCGTTTGGAAACCTTGGGGAAGCAATTCTCACAGCATTTGATACCGCAAGTTTTGACCCAATTTTGGATTTAATCAATACCGGATTGTTTTCTGCAATTCTAATCGGGGTGAAAAAGTTTATTGACTCTCTATCGGAAATCACCGAAAACGGCGGCGGAATTCTTGGTTCATTCAAAGATATTTTGGATGGAGTTAAGGGGAGTCTTGAAGCATGGCAGTCAAGTCTGAAAGCTGGCACTCTTCTGAAGATTGCCGGAGCTATGGCAATCCTGACCGCAGCGATTGTGGCGTTATCCCTGGTTGATTCCGAAAAGCTGAATGCGTCCTTGGGAGCTTTGAGTGTTCTGTTCGTCGAACTGCTTGGTTCAATGGCCATCTTTGAAAAGATAATGAACGGAGCGGCAATCAAAGGAATGGGACAGTTGACCATTGCGATGATTGGGATGTCTACCGCTGTTCTTATTCTTGCAGGCGCAGTTCAGAAATTATCCGGTTTGGATTGGGATGAGCTTCTGAAAGGATTGGTTGGCGTTGCCGGGTTATCCGCTATTCTGGTAGCATCTGCGACAGCTCTTTCCAAAACATCGAAGGGGTTGATAAAAGGTTCTGCTGGTTTAGTAGTATTTGCAGCAGCGATTCGAGTGCTTGTAGGAGCAGTTGAAGATTTGGGAGCGTTGGATGTAGGCTCTTTGGCGAAAGGTCTGATTGGAGTCGGCGTTCTTTGCACCGAACTGGCGTTGTTCCTGAAAGCTACGGATTTGGATGGGATGGGTGTTCTGAAAGGAACTGGTTTGGTTCTTCTTGCGGCGTCCATCAATATTCTGGCGAATGCGGTTGGAGCATTTGGTGCTTTGGATATTTCCACTCTTTTGAAGGGATTATCTGCGGTTGCGGTGGTTCTTACCGAACTGGCGGTATTCACCAAAGTGACAGCCAATGCGAAGCATGTGATTTCTACCGCTACAGCAATGACAATTCTTGGGGCGGCTATGCTCGTGTTTGGGGAAGCAGTGGAAAAGATGGGGAACTTGACATGGGGGGAGATTGGACGAGGTCTTACCACAATGGCTGGTTCTATGGCTGCTGTAACGGTTGCGATGAATCTACTTCCAAAAGGAATGATGTCGAAAGCGACTGGAATGGTGGAGGTCGGTGCAGCATTACTCATTATTGGCGAAGCAGTTCGAAATATGGGCGGAATGTCTTGGGATGAAATTGCCAGAGGACTGGTAACCCTTGCAGGTTCCATGACCATTCTTGTTGTGGCACTCAACGCAATGAAAACTGCACTTCCGGGTGCGGCAGCGGTTCTTACCGTGTCCGCTGCATTGGCGATATTTACCCCGGTTCTCAAGTCATTGGGGAATATGTCTTGGGAGAGCATCGCCAAAGGGTTGGTGGCACTGGCCGGCTCTTTCACCGTTCTCGGTGTTGCAGGAGTGGCATTAGGACCATTGACTCCGGCTATTTTAGGACTTTCAGCCGCTATTGCCGTATTGGGAGTAGGATGTCTGGCCGCAGGTGCTGGTATTCTCGCATTTTCCACTGGACTTTCTGCTCTGGCAGTATCCGGAGCAGCGGGAGCGGCATCCCTTGTAGTGGCGGTATCCAGTATTCTCAGTCTGATTCCATTGCTGTTTGAAGCGATAGGCGAAGGAATCCTTTCTCTCGCAGGAGTAATTGCAAATGGGGGACCGGCTATTGCCGAGGCATTTACAGTATTGGTACTTGCAGCAGTTGAGGCTTTGGTTACGGCTGTTCCAGCAGTCGTGGACGGACTATTTGTCTTGGTTGACAGTGTGCTTTCGGCTCTGGTTGAGCATACGCCGATCATCGTAGAGCAGTTATTCGATATTCTGATCGGAATTATCCAGGCTATCACGACAAAATTGCCAGAACTGATTGTAGCCGGTGTGGAGCTGCTGATGGCTTTCTTTGATGGCGTAATCGATGCTTTGAGTGGTATTGACGTAAATGTACTCATCAAAGGAATCGCTGGAATTGGTTTGCTTTCAGCAATCATGCTTGCTCTTAGTGCAGTGGCATCGTTGGTACCAGGAGCCATGCTTGGCGTTCTCGGGATGGGAGCAGTCATTGCAGAGTTGGCATTGGTTCTGGCGGCTGTCGGTGCCTTGGCTCAGATTCCGGGATTGGAATGGCTTATCGGTGAGGGCGGAAATCTATTGCAGGGAATTGGTACGGCTATCGGTCAATTTGTTGGCGGAATTGTCGGCGGTTTCATGTCTGGAGTTTCAAGTCAATTCCCTCAAATTGGTTCAGATCTTTCTGCGTTTATGACGAATGTGCAGCCATTTATCGAAGGTGCTACACAGCTTAATCCTTCTATGCTGGATGGCGTAAAAGCATTGGCAGAAACAATTCTTATTCTGACCGCTGCCGATATTTTGAACGGATTGACTTCCTGGATTACAGGAGGATCTTCTCTGAGCGACTTTGCTACTCAACTCGTTCCATTTGGTGAAGCGATGCGAGATTTCTCTATTGCCATTGCTGGTATGGACGGGGAATTGGTGGCAAATGCGGCTACGGCGGGAAGGACACTTGCGGAGATGGTGGCAACCCTTCCGAATTCCGGAGGAGTCATCGGCTTCTTTACGGGTGAGAACGATATGAGTGCTTTCGGCGCCCAGCTTATTCCATTTGGCGAAGCAATGATGGGGTTTGCAAATGCCGTAAGAGGACTAGATGCAGATACCGTAACGAATGCTGCTACCGCAGGAAAGGCTATGGCTGAAATGGCAACCACAATTCCGAATTCTGGAGGCGTGGTAGGTTTCTTTGCTGGCGAAAATGATATGGATGCGTTTGGCGAGCAGCTTGTACCGTTCGGCGAGGCGATGATGCTGTTCTCTCAGGCGGTAAGAGGTTTGGATGCGAATGTAATCGTGGAATCTGCTACTGCGGGAAAGGCTTTAATCGAATTGGCAAATACTGTTCCCAACAGTGGCGGTGTCGTGGGCTTCTTTACCGGAGAGAACGACATGGACACGTTCGGGGAGAAGTTGGTGCCATTTGGCAGAGCGATGAAATCCTACTCTGATGCGATTGCGGGCATTGATGTGGAGGCCGTTACGAACTCCGCAACGGCTGGCAAAGCAGTGGTTGAGTTGGCGAATACGTTACCGAATACAGGTGGATTGGTGAGTTGGTTTACCGGAGACAATGATATTGCTGCTTTTGGCACAAGTTTGGTCTCCTTTGGTAAGAGCTTCGCACAATATTCCGACTATATGAAAGATGTGGATGCGAACATCGTTACCACTACAACTAATGCTGCTACATCCATTGTTGAGCTTCAGAAAAGTCTTCCAAAAGAAGGCGGATGGTTCTCCGATGATATGACACTTTCCAGCTTCGGTAGCGATATGGCTTCGTTCGGTTCTCATTTCAGTAATTATTACAACAGCATCAGTGGTATTGATACGACGTTGTTGTCCGGAGTGATTACCCAGACAAACCGGCTTGTCAGTATGGCAAATGGGATGGTTGGTCTGGATACAAGCGGTATGACTTCCTTCAGCTCTGCGTTGACAACGCTTGGCGAAACCGGTGTAACCGGATTTATCAATGCATTCAATAATGCAGAATCGAAAGTAACAGCCGCAGCTTCAAGTATGTTGTCATCCTTCATCAATGGCGCAAATGCGAAGAAATCCGAACTGACAACGACATTCACTACGCTGGTTCAGGCTGTGCTGACGGCAATCAATGGGAAACAGGGAGAGTTCCAAACCAGTGGCTCTACACTTATGGTTAAGTTTATCGCCGGTGTACGGTCTCAGGATAGTTCTTCCAGAACAACCTTTACCAATATCGTTAGCGGTTGTTTGACTGCAATACGAAATAAGTACGGGGAATTTACGTCAACTGGAACCCAGACGATGGTGAAGCTTATTGCCGGCGTCAGATCGCAGGACAGTAGTGCGAGGCTGGCGTTTACAAACATTATCAGCGCTTGTCTTACGGTGATTAAAAATAAATATGCGGAGTTTACCTCGACTGGTAGAGAGTGCATGGTTAAGTTTATCGCCGGTGTGAGAAGCAAAGATAGTGAACTCCGAACAGCTTTTACAACTACGCTGAGTGGCTCTGTAACTGCCATCAAAGACTATTATAGTCAGTTCAAATCTGCCGGTTCATACTTGGTCGATGGTTTCTGTGATGGTATCAGCGAAAATACCTGGAAAGCAGAAGCAAAAGCAAGAGCTATGGCAGCCGCAGCCGCTGAAGCAGCGGAAGACGAATTGGACGAGCATTCTCCTTCTAAACGCTTTTATGGAATCGGTAACTTTGCAGGAGTCGGCTTCATAAATGCGTTGATTGACAATGTTTCCAAGGCTGGAAAGGCTGGACGGGAAATTGCCAGATCTTCTATCGATGGACTGAATGACATCATTTCCAAGATTGCAGACTATGTAGATGCAGACATGGATGTTCAGCCCACCATTCGACCGGTTCTTGACCTATCCGCTGTAGAAGCAGGGACCGGAAGGCTGAATACTTTGTTTAGCAGAAATCAGGCATTATCTGTCAGCACTGGGATGAATGATCGTGTTTCTGAAATGGAAGTTCAAAATGGAGAAAGTTCTCCTACGGGAAATACCTATCAATTCACGCAAAATAATTATTCGCCTAAAGCTCTGTCGAGAATTGATATTTATCGGCAGACAAAGAATCAATTTTCGGCGATGAAAGGGCTGGTGGGTAACACATGATTAGAGCAGTAACTGTAACTAATTACTTGGGCGAATCAAAAAGATTTGAATTAGCGTTCCCGGAGGAATCCGGGTTCGCTGTTCAATCTATCAGCGGATTGGGACCGAGCAAGGCAGATATTAACACGACCGAAATCTCTACGAATGACGGATCGCTGTATAACTCGGCAAGAGTAAATTCCAGAAATATCGTTATGTCTCTGAAACTGATGTTTAATCCTCAGATTGAAGACACAAGACATGACTCCTACAAATACTTTCCGATAAAGAAGAAAGTAACACTTCTCATAGAGACTGATAATCGTATTTGTGAGACTTATGGTTATGTGGAATCAAATGAACCAGATATTTTCAGCAGCGATGAGACGACGCAGATTTCAATCGTGTGTCCTGATCCTTATTTTTATTCTGCTGGTCCGGATGGAACTAATACCACTATCTTCTATGGAGTGGAACCTCTGTTTGAGTTCGCTTTTTCGAATGAATCTTTAACCGAGTCCTTGATTGAATTTGGCGAGATTAAGAATGAAACCGAGCAGACGGTATATTACTCCGGTGATGCCGAGATCGGGGTTGTGATTACCATCCATGCCATTGGAAATGTGAGAAACATCACGATTTACAATACCGGGACGAGAGAGGTAATGCGTATTGATACTGATAAATTAAAGCAGCTAACTGGTTCTGGAATGGTTGCTGGCGATGAAATCATTATCTCAACAATCAAAGGGGATAAATCAATCACGCTTCTTCGAAACGGTATCTACACTAATATTTTAAACTGCCTTGACAAAGATTCCGATTGGTTTCAGCTATCAAAAGGCGATAATATTTTCGCTTATGTGGTTGAAGAAGGAACAACCAACGTGCAGTTTAAGATTGAAAACAGAACGGCGTTTGAGGGGGCATAGTTATGGAATTGATTGTTCTGGATACTTCTCTGAAAATGCTTTCTGTGCTTGATACCTTTGAGTCATTGATATGGACGGAGCGGTTTTCCGCCTATGGAGATTTTGAGGTATATACAAGCATCAACGATTCTGTTCTTGAAATCCTGAAAGATGACTACTATCTCTGGCTGAAAGAATCTGACCAGACTATGATTGTCGAGGATAGAAAGATCGAGTCTGATGCTGAAAACGGAAACCACTTCACGGTCACTGGAAGGTCATTGGAATCCATTCTGGAACGCCGCATCATTTGGAAGCAAACGATTCTGAGCGGAAACTTTCAAAATGGAATCAAAAAGCTGCTGGATGAGAACATCATCAATCCTTCTGATGCTTCCCGAAAGGTGGAAGGACTGATATTCGAGGCTTCTACAGACCCAGCGATTACTGGACTGACGGTAGACGCGCAGTTTACCGGAGACAATCTGTATGATGCTATAAAAAAGCTATGCGATTCTAAGAATATTGGTTTCCGAATCAAACTATCTGATGATAACAAATTCGTCTTTAAACTCTACGCCGGCACAGACCGTTCCTACGATCAGTTTACTAATCCCTATGTCATTTTCTCTCCTAAATTTGAGAATGTGATCAATACCAATTATCTGGAATCAAAGAAAACTTTGAAAACAGTCACTTTGGTTGCCGGAGAGGGAGAGGGGGCTGATCGGAGAACTACGACCGTGGCTTGCTCGTCCGGAGCTGGAACAGGTTTGAAGCGACGGGAACTTTACACAGATGCCAGAGATGTTTCTTCGACCGTAGATAACGAAACTCTGACAGATGCTGAGTATAAAGCGCAGCTTTCCCAAAGAGGTTTGGAGAACTTGGCAGAGAATGTTTTAACTAAATCTTTCGAAGGAAAGGTTGAAACAACGAGGATGTACCGATATGGAGAGGATTTCTTCTTAGGAGATATGGTACAGATTGTGAATGAATACGGAATTGAGGGGAAAGCTCGGGTAACGGAATTCATTCGCTCTCAAAGCAAAGAAGGACTCGACTCGTATCCGACATTCGTTACCGTAGAATAGCAGGAAAGGGGTGAAGAAAAATGAGTGTCACTTATGGGTTCTATAACTCAAAGAATAAAGATCGGAGATACGATGCCATTCAAATGTCAAGCATTTTTGACGGGATCATACGTGACGGCATTTTGCAGCATGTTGGGACTGCTATGATGGTGAAAGAGTCTACTGGCATGATGGTGAATGTCGGAATTGGTCGAGCTTGGTTTAATCATACATGGACGTTGAATGACGCCTTGCTTCCTTTGACTGTACCACAATCGGAAGTTATTCTAAATCGGATTGATGTGGTTGTTTTGGAAGTAGATGCTCGTGAATCTGTTCGTGCAAATGCGATTAAAATCATCAAAGGTACGCCAGCTACTAATCCAGCGAAACCAACAATGATTAGCACGACCGACCGTTGGCAGTATCCATTGGCCTATATTCGGGTAAATTCTGGCGTTACATCCATCCGTCAGGCGAATATCACCAATGCTGTTGGTACATCGGAGTGTCCGTTCGTAACAGCTCCACTGGAGAAAATGTCCATTGACGCCTTGGTTGCTCAGTGGAAAGACCAGTGGGATGCATTTTATGAAAAAGAGACATCTGATATGGAAGCGACAAATGCTTTCTGGAAAGACCAGTGGTCAAAATGGTTCAGCACCCAGACGGAAGAAATCCAGAAATCTTATCTGGCATGGGAAAAACAATGGAACGACTGGTATGCTGCTCAAACGGCAGATATGCAGGAAACAAGTGCTTACTGGAAACAGTTATGGGCGACCTGGTTTAACGAGTACACAAACAATAATACATCTGAAATGGCTGCATGGAGAGAAAATGCTCAGGCATTGTTTGATGAGTGGTTCCAGCAGTTGAAGGATACTCTTTCGAAGGATGTAGAAGCAAATCTGGCAAACCAGATATTAGAGTTACAAAAAAGGACATCGATTCTTGAAGAAATTGTAGAGGGGATTCGGACGGAATTCACCGTATACAACAATCTTTATGACAATGGATACGAGAATTACGATAATCTTCTCGATTCATCAGAAGGAACTATCATTGATAGTAACGTGGACCCGATTGTGGCGCGTGCATATTCCAGCTCCTTAATTCTGGATAGCAACGGACAGCCAATTGATGGCCGCGTTATTTTTTGTATTAGGTAAAAGGAGGACATATCGAGATGAAAATTACGGATTATCAGAAGGTCCAGACACTAGATGAAAGCAACATCGTCTTGATTGATGGTAACAATGGAACCAAAACAATTATGGTGACTGATTTTATTAAATCCTTGATTGGGCTTACCAGTTCTCAGGATTTCATTTCCGGCGTCAATCTGTCGGAACTTACGCAAATCAATACGTTGTCTGCGGATGATAAGTTATTGATTGGCACCGCAGCAGGGAACAAAGCGATTGGTGCGGACGATGCACTCTTTGCAATTCTGGACGCTTTTGTTCCGAAGGAGCAGCGCCGCATGATTTACAGAGGAAAAAATCTGGGGAGCGTTATTACAGACGACCAGAAGGCAAATATCAAGAACGGAACCTTCAAAGGATTTTTCCTTGGAGATTACTGGTCTATCGGCAGCTATACATGGAGAATCGTAGATTTTGATTACTGGTATAATTGCGGCGATACGGCTTTCACCACGCCCCATCTGGTTATCATGCCGGATAAACCTCTTTACAACGCACAGATGAATGAGACGAACATCACAACCGGCGGCTATGTTGGTTCTAAAATGTACACCAAGAATCTGGCGCAGGCGAAAACGTTGGCGGCGAGTGCCTTTGGTGACTTGATTCTCACCCACCGTGAATATCTGACAAACGCCGTTTCGAATGGATATCCTTCGGCTGGTGCTTGGTTTGATTCTACGCTGGAACTTCCGAATGAAATTATGATGTACGGAAGCCTTGTCTTTACTCCGGCAGGAGATGGTACGGTCGTTGTGAACCGTTATACGATCGGAAAGACGCAGCTTGCTTTGTTTACGGTGGTTCCGAAGATGATCTCAAATCGTGCAACGTTCTGGCTCAGAGATATCGTTTCTTCGGCTAATTTCGCTTTTGTGTACGGCTATGGTATTACGAACTACTACTACGCTTCGAACTCTTATGGAGTTCGTCCGGTCTTCGCTATTGGTTAGTCTGAATCCAGGGGCCCTGTGCCCCCACGAAAACCGTACACAGGTGACAACAATCTGTGCTATAAAAAAAGAAAAATCTAAATGAAAGGTGTGAATCAAAATGGAGGATAAGATTTATAAGATTACTCTGTCCGATGAAACTGTTCTTGATAATTTGAGGTTGAACGGTAATAACTTTATATCTTCATCGGAAATCAATGAGTCCGTTTTTGACGGAAATTGTTCGATCGTAACAATCAACGATGGAGAAAAGGATGAAGTTCACATGAACATGGAACTTGTCCAGATTACCAAGGTCAATGACAAGTATTGGTTTGTCTTGCGGGAGGTTCCAGAAACAGAGCTGGCCTTTGTTAAAATGCAGTCAGATATCGAATATGTTGCCATGATGTCTGAAATCGAACTATAAAAGGAGGAAACAGTTATGGAACATAGCAAGAATTACGACAAGGTAAAACGCTACTACAATTTGGGTATGTGGAATGAAGTACGGGTTCGGAATGCAGTGAAAAAGAACTGGATTACGGAAGAAGAATTCAAAGAGATCACAGACAAGGATTATGCATGAGTGTTCTTGTGAGTGATCGGACTGAATCTAAATTCGAAGCAATTACATATTCCATCGAATTACATGATATGTTGATTGATTTCATGCAGCGTAGTTTCGGAGTGAAAGACTTGGATCAGCTTGTCCGAGTAAGATATGCTCACGGAAAGGATGCGACAGAAGATTTTTCAAGGTATAGATATTTGATGCTGAACTACAAAAATCGTATTGATCAGTTGGCTTCTATGCTGACCAGTAATGTTCGAGCAGCAAACTCTATCTATCCAACTACGCTACACGAGTATGAACAAAGAAGAGATTATCAGAATACAGCCATAGTAAACTGCGAGCAGCTTTTAAAAGAGCTGCAACGAATCGTTGAGATATTCGAAGTGGACGTTAATCTCTACAGTCGTTATGTTAAAGCTATCGACCGAGAAATCGGATTGATAAAGAAGTGGCGTCAACGAGATAACCGAATCAAGTCACAGTTAAGAGGGTAATGTCTAATTTATGCGTCGTTTCTTCGGCTAATTTCGCTAATGTGAACAACAATGGCAATACGAACTACAACAACGCTTCGAACTCTAATGGAGTTCGTCCGGATTCTCTGCCTAACCAACAGAGAAGGAGACATTGTCCTTTCCGAACGGATAAATAGCAAAGCCGGACGCAATTTACTACGGTAAGTATTGCTATCACGGTGAATGATTTATGAACTATGAGGAGATTATCTGTGACGCCAACAACTTGTATAGGGCTTACAAGGTTTCTGTCAAAACCAGCAAATGGAAGGAGACTACCCAGAAATTCATGCTGAATTTTCTTCGGTATATCTTTTCCATTCAAGATGATCTGATGAATCGGACCCTTCAAAATGGACCGACACAGGAATTCACGTTGTTTGAGAGAGGCCGAGTAAGACCTATTACAAGTATTCAAATTCGGGATCGCATTATTAGGCACGTCTTATGCGATGAAGTCTTGCTTCCGGAAGTGAAGAAGCATATTATCTACGATAATTGCGCCTCGATTAAAGGAAGAGGTATCTCCCACCAGCGGGACAGGTTCGAAGTTCATCTTCGTAAATACTATCGGTTGTATGGAAATGAAGGATGGATATTGTTCGGAGATTTTTCCAAATTTTATGACAATATCATTCACGAGATTGCCAAACGGGAACTCTTAAAGCTGTTTGATGACGATGAATTTATTGACTGGCTGCTGACACAGATTTTCGATGGATTCAAAATTGATGTTTCTTATATGACGGATGAGGAATACGCCAACTGTATATCCGATACCTTCAATAAGCTGGAGTATAGGAATATTCCAGAATCCAAGCTGACGGGCGAAAAATGGATGGAGAAATCGGTAAATATCGGCGACCAGCTATCACAAGTCATTGGGATTTATTATCCGTATCGGATTGATAATTACGTCAAGTATGTAAGAAGCCAGAAGTTCTACGGAAGATACATGGACGACTGGTACATCATGAATCCGAGCAAAGAAGAACTGATTGATTTGCTTGATAATATTCATCGGATTGCAGAAGAGTACGGAATTCATATCAATAAGAAGAAAACTCGAATTGTGAAGATTTCCAGCACTTATAAATTTCTGCAAATAAAATATAGACTAACAGATTCCGGAAGGGTAATCAAACGAATCAACCCAAAGCGGGTTACTACGATGCGAAGAAAGCTCAAGAAACTCGCTGGCAAAGTGAAGAATGGGGAGATTTCGTATGAAAACGTAGAGAATATGTTTCGAGGCTGGATGGGAGGCTTCTATAAGCTTTTGTCTAAAGAACAACGGAAAAATTTAATAGGTCTCTTTGAGAATTTATTTGAAAAGTCGATTAAGATTGTCGATAAGCGAATGATTATAACCGATAAAATCGAATAGACATGGAGGATGCTGGAATGGAACCATGGTTTCAAATGGCGGCGACGATTGTATGTGCAGTCGTCGCTTCTTCTGGTTTTTGGGCATATATCCAGAAGAAAAGTGAGAAAAAAGATGTGAGGACGCAGATGTTGATCGGTCTTGCCCACGATAGAATTATCTATCTGGGAATGTCCTACATCGAACGGGGATGGATCACGCAGGATGAATATGAAAATTTGCATGATTATCTCTATAAACCTTATGAAGAGATGGGTGGAAATGGCTCAGCTAAGAAAGTCATGCAGGAGATCAATAAATTGCCCATTCACAAATCAACCTATATTCAAGAAAATCAGTAGGAGGAATTAAAATGATGGAACAGATTATGAACTATGTGCAGCCTGAGTTAATCGTTGTAGCGATTGTTCTGTATTTCTGCGGCATGGGCCTGAAGCAGACACAGGCAATCAAGGACAAGTATATTCCATTGATTCTCGGTGCCGGCGGCATCGTTCTTTGCGGGATTTGGGTTATGGCTACTTGTCCCTTAGGGAGCGGTCAGGAGATTGCATTGGCTATATTTACCGCAATTGTTCAGGGAATTTTAATGGCTGGCCTCAGTACCTATGTAAATCAGATTATTAAACAGGCAAATAAAAATGAGTAACAACGAGGAGTTGCGGTAAACTGCTCTCTTTTTTTATTTTCAAAGAAAGGATGGAGAATATTGACTATCAATAAAGTAATCTACGGTGGACGGACGTTGATCGACCTGACTGGAGATACCGTAACCGCTGATAAGATTCTTTCCGGTTTTACCGCCCATGACAAAGGGGGTGAGTCGATTACAGGTACTTGTGAGTTTGATGTAGACTCATCCGATGCAACGGCTGCTGTTGCTGAAATCCTTCAGGGGAAGACGGCGTATGTACGAGGTCAGAAACTGACGGGAACCATGAAGAATAACGGAGCTGTGACAGGTACAATTTCTTCAAAGGATGAAGAGTACACCATTCCGCAGGGACATCACGATGGTTCTGGTAAAGTTGGGATTTCGGCAGCAGAAAAAGAGAAAATCATTCCGGATAATATTCGAGAGGGTATTACTCTGCTTGGTGTAGAAGGTTCTATGTCAGGTACGGAAGATGCCAAACCACAGGCAAAGACAGTTACACCTTCTACAAAGGAGCAGACAGTGCTTCCGGATTCTGAGGAAGGATATAACTACTTATCGCAGGTTACAGTCAAAGCAATCCCATATAACGAAAGCGAGAATCCCGCTGGAGGTACTACGGTAACTATCGGCTAGGAGGGAGGCTTAAATGGCTACAAATAAAGTTGTTTACAGCGGTAGGACCCTCATAGACCTGACCGATGATACTATAACAGAGGAAGCTTTGCTAAGAGGTTATACGGCTCATAAAGCGGACGGGACGCAGATTGTGGGAACAGCATTTGCCGATTATCCGGAGCGATATTCGTTTCTTGACCCTCTTCAGGATTCAAATGGAGAAAAGATCCTTGATAATTCGAATAATGTACTACAGGGTGAAACGGTGTATAAAAAGGTGTAGAAATGTCGTTTACTTCTTGAATATTCCTATACTTTTGATAAAAGAATGGCTAAAAATCAAGGTTTCCTGTTTCTATTGAGGAAGCGGCGAAGGCTGGAAAATTTTAAATAATGCTGATAGAATAAGATGTTTTGGAAGTTTTGAGTGTGTTTGATGGTTGGAATAAATGTTTTGATAATTAATAAATTATTGACATTTTCACTTCCTTGGCGTAATATAATGTTAGCAGAGAAAAGTGGTTGTGTCTACTGGACGCAAAGCGAAACCCCAAGGAGTTGCACCTCCTTGGGGTTTCTTTTTCCTTTTGAAGAGGAATAACTTAGGCAGACTGTTGATTATTTATCTCTGTCCAACCATTTACAAATATAGTAGCAAACTATACCTGCCATAACAGAGATAAGAAAAGTGGTTATGTATTGCACTGGTCGCACCTCCTTCCTGCTGGAAAGAGTCAACAGCAACTTTGTTATATCGCTTTGATAGAAGGCTGTCCATTGTTTTATATAAACTCCATAAAGAAATCGGAACAGTAATCAGAACGGCAGCGTAGCACACTCATAGCATACAAATATCCCTAAAATTTTTGAAAATCCAGCCTTCACAGTTTCCAGTGAGGAGAGCGCTAAAGCAGGGAAATCCTAAGAAAAGCTTTATGATATAAGGCTTTGAGAGGATGAACCATATTTTTATGGTTTTAAAAAAATCATTATATATGTGTTTCTTGACATTTCAGCTATTCTGGTTTAATATGATAGTAGCAGAGAAATGAATTTATGTGCATTGTGTCACAAATGCAAATCCCCAGGAAGTTGCAGCTTCCTGGGGATTCTTTTTCCTTTATAGGGTGGGATAACCCAGGCTAGCTGTTGTTATTTTTTTCTGTCTAACCATTTGTTGATATAGTAGCAGACTATACCAGCCATGACAGAAATGAGAAATGAATCTATGTAGTGCATTATGTCACCTCCTTCCTGCTGGAAAGAGTCAACAGCAATTTAATTATAGATGTTAAGTGGTGGAATGTCTATGTCAATTTATAAAATAAAGAGTGGGAATAGGTAGTCATCAGTAGTGCAGAGTAGAACACTCATAGCGCACAACCACCCCTAAAATCCTTGAAAATCCAGCCTTCACAGTTTCCATTGAGGAAGCGGCTAAGGCTGGAAAATTTAAAAAAACGCTTATGGAATAAGGTTTTTTGAAGATTTAGGAAATGCTTGGTGGTTAGAATAACGAAGAAATGTAAAATAAGAGCTATTGACATTTTCCTAAGATAGTTATAATATAATAATAGCTAGGAAAGCTATTTTGTCCGTGTGACAAAGACGAACCCCAGAAAGAGGCCACTTTCTGGGGTTCTTTTCCCTTATATGGTAGGATAACCTAGGCCAGCTGTTGCTATTTATCCCGGTCTGGCCATTTGCAGATAAAGTGGCCGACAATACCTGCCAGGACTGAGATAAGGAAAGCTATTATGTAGTCCATGTGAGCACCTCCTTCCTGCTGGAAAGAGTCAACAGCAATTTAATTATAGTTATTATATGTTGGTTGTCTATGCTAACCTATTAAATAAAAAATAGTAAATATTTAGTGGCTATAAAATTCTTTTTCCAGCCGGAAAGGCCGATGAAATCAGCATTTCTGCCATGTGAGAAACCGTTCTGCAAAGGGTAAAATGGTGCCTGAATGGTGCCCAAGCGAACAAACTGAGTTATGAGCAGTTATATGAAGTAATGAAACAAAATGAGTTGTTTGACATTTCCATGCGGTCATATTAAAATGAAAAAAGTAGTTATGAATTTGCACGATTTAGGTTTAAAAGACGTACGAATTGGAATTTGCGGGGGAGAACATATGATTAGAATAAGACCATATAAAGCTGCGGACGCAAATACGATTTTATCGTGGTGTCAAGATGAAATAGCATTTTATAAGTGGACAGCAGGCGTACTTGGAAATTATCCTATAACACAAAATGAATTTCGTTCCGTTGAATCTTTAATGCCGTTTACTGCATTTGATGAGACAGGAATCGTTGGTTTTTTTACGTTAAGAAATCCTAATGAATCATTGGATGAATTGCGTTTTGGGTTTGTTATTATAAATCCCGAAAAACGTGGGAAAAGCTATGGGAAAACGATGCTTCGATTGGGACTCAAGTTTGTGTTTGAGATATATGGGGCTAAAAGAGCAACGTTAGGAGTTTTTGAAAACAATCTGCCTGCTTATTATTGCTATAAAGCAGTTGGTTTTGATGATGTGATTCTTGATACAACTGAAACATATTGCGTTTTAGGCGAAGAATGGAAGTGCAAAGAATTGATGATGGAAAATGTATAAATTCCAGTTCGTCCAGCTGGTTTCCTGCGCCTTATTGGTATAAGACGTGCTTCCTCTTTAGCCGTTTTCAATAGTGGCAAGCAGGGCAAAGTGGTACACACTTTGCGATTTTTCGTTTTTCGCCTCCGCGAGAACCTGAAAAATATACTTGTTGTGGGCCGCCCCCAACCCCCCGGCAAGGGCCGCTTGCACTGCCTTGCGAACGCGCCACAGGTGGATTGGCCATGTGCTGTCTGCTAAGTCTGTCAGCAGGCCACGCAAGGGTTTGCTGTTTTTTGTTTTGTGGTGCCCAACTTTACAAAATTATGCGGTTGCAGGTTGTGCCGGTTTATTCGCCGGATTTGAGAAAACGTCCATTTCATGCGGGTTTGCGAGGTGTTCTTATGAAACGGCTTGCCGCTTTTTGACATTTGAAATAGCTATTCTAGCAATAAAAAATACAGCAATGAAGAAACGCAGCAACAAAGAAACGCAGCAACAAAGAAACGCAGTAACAAAGAAACACAGTAACAAAGAAACACAATAACAAAAGCCGCAATTAAAAAATCACAATATTAATTAACAAGAAAAGGACGGCCCATTCAATGAACTTCTATTTAGCCCCCATGGAAGGCCTTACCGGCTACATATACCGCAATGCATACCACGCCTGTTACCACCCTATGGATAAATATTTCACCCCATTCCTGTCACCAAAGGCAAACAGCAATCTCAGCTTCCGGGAACTCAGTGACATCCTGCCGGAGCACAACCGCGGAATATATCTGGTTCCGCAGATTCTCACGAACCAGGCGGAAGATTTTATGCGGGTGGCGAAGGAATTGCGGGAATACGGTTATACTGAATTGAACCTGAACCTGGGCTGCCCCTCAGGAACCGTGGTATCCAAGCACAAGGGGGCGGGATTTCTGGAGCGGCCGGACAGCCTGGACCGGTTTCTGGATGAAGTCTGCACAGGTCTGAGCCAGATGGGGATGGAGCTTTCCATAAAAACCAGGCTGGGGATGACCTCTCCGGATGAATTCCCGGGTCTTTTGGAAATTTATAACCGGTATCCCATAAAAGAGCTGGTTCTCCATCCCAGAATCCGCACGGATTATTATAAAAACACCCCAAACATGGATGCATTTTATAGCGGGTTTCACGGCAGCCGGGCCCCGGTTTGCTATAACGGGGATATATTTACTATATCTGACTATGAAACATTATGCGGAGAATATCCGGAACTGGATAGGGTGATGCTGGGACGGGGAATCATATCCAATCCCGGACTGCTGGATTGGATTGGGGTTGAAGCAGGTTCAGGCAATGCCAAAAACAACAAGGAAACATTAAGACAATTCCACCAGATGGTATACGAAGGCTACCGTGAAATCATGTCCGGGGACAGAAATGTCCTGTTTAAAATGAAAGAACTGTGGGCCTGCATGATTCAGATTTTTTCCGACAACGGAAAATACATTAAGAAAATAAAAAAATCCCAGAGACTGGAAGAATATGAGGCTGCGGTGGCTGCTGTGTTCCGGGACCTGGATATCCTGGAAGGTGCCGGATTCCGCACATATTAATGGCGGTATCCGGTATTTTCTGACTGTAATTTGTTCCTCTGCATTTCCTGGGTATTTTTGTGAAAACTGCGGGGATGATATTTCCCTGCCATTGTGCTATACTTTTAGATAATCCGCTTTTTCAATGACGCCGCATCCGATTTTGGTTCCGGAGTTTCCGGAAGGCTGGGATGTAAAGTCGTCGGCATGACTGTGAATGACAACCGATTTGCCGATGATGTCATCTGTGGAAAAGCGCTTGTCATAAAAGGAGAGCCAGGCATAACCCTCGTTCCCGAGAAGGGGAAGCAGGTCCCCTGCATGGTCCGGATGAGGTTCGCCGGAAGGATTGTAGTGGTCCCCCGTACGGGCGAAGTCATCGGAACAATCACCGTTCTGGTGAATGTGCATGGCATAAAAATCCGTGGAACCGGGAGCCTGTTTATTGGGAAGATTAAATATCTCGGCTTCCACCAGTACGCCCCCATAAGGAGTCTGGTAGAATTTCACCAGGCCGCTTAAGCCGGGCGCAGCACTTCCGCCTCTGACCCAGGCAATGGCGGCAGGGGCCCGAAAGCGCAGCAAATCAGCAAAGATGTCAGCAGGAGTGACAGATTGGTTGGCCATAATGGTCTCCTGTAAAAATGATTTCTTTATAGCATATGCGCATAAAAAAATAAGTTTACCTGAATCGGTAAACTTATCTTTCATTTGGAGGGGACCGGCAGAAGGGGAGCTGCCGGTCATAGGTATGAAAAAGTGTTTTCCTGTATAGTAAAAGGTCTATCGCCTTACAAGTATTACTATACAGGGAAAATGTGGCCAAAGTTTGAGCACACGCTAAAGATTCAATAAAGAAACTAAAGGGAAAATAAACAATTTATAAAAGCAGGAGTCAGATTATGGCAAGACGGTTCGTCAGAGGGGCGGAATACATGAAAGAATGGAGTATAAAAGAAACCGGAATGAAGTCATCAAACACAGGCCGCACCATTATAAGGCTGCTGGCAGCGGCGTCTGCAGCATTCCTTTTATTATCCACGCCTGCATACGCAGGGACCTGGTCACAGGCGGGCGGAACATGGAGATACCAGAAGGACGATGGGTCCTATGCCAGGGGATGGCTGCAGAGCACGGATGGGAAATGGTATTATTTTGATGCAAACGGAAGGATGCTGGCAGACACGGTCACACCGGACGGATACCAGGTGGGACCGGACGGGGCATGGGCGGATGGCGGCTGGGAAGCAGCCTATGATGCCAATTACCCACTGAAGGACTACCTGGACCAGGCCGGACTTCAGTATGTGGATGTCATTATGGGGTGGAATGCCAAGGGGGAGCCGGTGATGGAGAGGCGCCTGCGCCAGGATTATAATTATGGGCTGTACAATTATTTTGGCCTTTCCGATGATTTGTGCAAGGCATTGTACGGGGAGAGCGACCAGATAGGAACCGGGGAAACGGCTGTTGACGGCGACAGTCTTCTGGTACTGGGCCAGGTGGCCCTGTATCAGGAAAGCGTGGGAAGCGATACCTACAAGCAGCGGCGCAATGCCCTGGCCCTGGTGGTCCGGGATTATCTGAACAGCTACCGGTGGAGGGATGCCAGCGAACTGGAGCGGGCAAAGCATGCAGCCCTTTACATTGCCTCCGGCTGTACGTATGATACGGGATTGTATACCAGGTTTGTTAACGGGGAAGACACCTCCGGGGACCCTTCCTTTACAGCCTATGGCTGTCTGGTAAACCATAAGGCTGTCTGTGAAGGCATTTCCGTGGCATACCAGATGCTAGCCAGGTCCATGGGCCTGAACTGCTTCTGTGCTCCGGATGACAATGACAAGGACCATATGTTTGTCTATGTGGAAGCGGGCGGCAGCTGGTATAAGGTGGATTTATCCGTGACAGGACTGATGCCCCAGACCATGGTGGACCGGTGCTTTAAGACCACTGCGAACCAGGAGGTGGAGCGTATTTTTGCTGCTTATTACAATAAGTCCAATCCATACATTGCCCATGTGGATTATGGAAACCTGGCTCCCGGAAAGGTATATGACTTAAGCGCCGGAGGACAGCTTCGGAAATATCCGTAGGCTGCGGCCTGGCCTGGGGAACACGGCGGCGGAAGAATTTTAAAGATGGTTTAACTGTTACCGGAACGTGATTCAGTAAAGCAATGCCGGAGACATGAAAGATTCCGGAAAGAAAGGACTGAGAATAATACAATGTTTGATAATCTGACAGCCAATGACATAAAGAAAATGCAGGAAGAAATAGAGTACCGGAAATTAGTGGTCCGCAAGGAAGCGCTGGAGGCAGTGAAGGAAGCCAGGGCTCATGGGGATTTAAGTGAGAATTTTGAATATAAGGCGGCCAAACAGGATAAGAACAGGAATGAGAGCCGGATTCGCTACCTGGAAAAGATGATAAAAACAGCCAGAATCATAACGGATAACTCCAGGGAGGACGAAGTGGGCCTGGGGGATACGGTGGAGGTTTATATACCCGATGACGATGAGACAGAGAAGTATAAGCTGGTAACTACGGTCAGGGGAAATTCCCTTCAGGGATTAATCAGTATTGATTCGCCTCTGGGCAAGGCCATAAGGGGACACAAGGCAGGGGATACGGTTTATGTGAAGGTGGACGACCGTTTTGGATATGATGTGGAGATACGTTCCATTGATAAGACCACGGAAGAGGATGAAGATAAGCTGCGCAGTTTTTAACAGAATAACATTTACGTTTGATTCTACATGGATTCAGGCCCGGCAGAAGGTTGAGAAGATTCAGCAGGTCTTGCCGGGCCTTCTCAGGCGGTAAAGGGATTCATACATAAAACAAGGGACAGAAGGAGAACCATATGGCGGCAGTTAACATGACGGAAGGCGGTATCACAAAACATCTGGTGGATTATTCCATTCCCCTGATTCTGGGCAATATGTTCCAGCTTACCTACAATGCAGTGGACTCCATCATAGCAGGCAGATTCATAGGAAAAGAGGCCCTGGCGGCGGAAGGCACGGCCAGCCCGGTGATGAATATTGTCATACTCGGAATATCCGGTATCTGCATGGGGGCATCCGTACTGATGAGCGAGTTCTATGGGGCTGGCCAGAAAGAAAAGCTGAAACGGGAAATGTCTACCACGGTCATATTCGGCTGTTATTTTTCAGTGTTGATAGCCATACTTGGAGGATTTTTCTCAAACCCCCTTCTCGGAGTGCTGGGAGTGCCGGAAGAGATACAGGGCAAGGCGGCTTCTTATCTGTCCATCATTTTTTTAGGCGCTCCGTTTACTTATTTTTACAATGCAGTGTCGGCCGCCCTGAAAAGCGTGGGAGATTCTAAGACGCCCCTTAAGTTTTTAGCCTTTTCTTCTATATTAAATGCTGTTCTGGATTTGATTTTCATCGGAGGTCTTGGATTCGGCATTGTATGCTCTGCTGTTACCACGGTCGTGGCGGAAGCAGCCTCGGCCTTTCTCTGTATAACATATGTGTATAGGAAAATTCCCATGCTGCAGCTCAGGAGGGGAGAGTTCACCATGGACAGGCAGCTTCTCAGACAGACTCTGCGTTACGGCAGCATTACGGCATTGCAGCAGTCCTGCCAGCCCATCGGAAAGCTGCTGATACAGGGCGCTGTAAACCCTCTGGGTGTGGATATGATTGCGGCTTTTAATGCGGTCAATCGAATTGATGATTATGCGTTTACGCCGGAACAGAGCATTTCCCATGGAATCACCACCTTTGTGGCCCAGAACAGGGGGGCAGGCAGAAAGGAACGCATCCGCAAAGGGTTCAGGAGAGGGCTGACGCTGGAGGCGTGTTACTGGGTCTTCATCTGTATAACCATTACCTTGTTCCGAAAGCCGCTTATGGGATTGTTTGTAACAGCGGGAAATGAGGGAATCGTGGCGTTGGGAAGCAGTTATCTGGGGATGATGGCGTTATTTTATGTGTTCCCTGCATTTACCAATGGAATCCAGGGATTTTTCAGAGGGATGGGGAATATGAGCGTTACACTCTTGGGGACCTTTGTCCAAACCAGCCTCAGGGTGGTATTTGTATACCTGTTAACGCCCGGAATCGGACTTCCGGGGGTTGCGTATGCCTGCGCCATAGGCTGGAGCGTAATGCTTTTGGTTGAGGTTCCTTACTATTTTTGGTTTATGAGAGATAAATAATGGAAAAACCCAGGAATCTGTAGTAGAATGTGTTATATATAGAATAACGCTTAGCCATAAGGGGGATACAAATGAAGGAGGAAAGTACATATTATCCGGCCAGAGTTGGGGAAGGCCTGACCGTATTCATGATGGGAAGTATAATGCTGGAATATAACAGGAAGCCCCTGCAGATTCCCGGAGGCCCTTCGGGGAAGGTACTGCAGCTGATACTTATACTGCTGTATTCAGGCGGAGAGGGCGTACACAGGGAGGAGCTTCTGGATATGCTCTACGGCAGCGGCGAGTGCTCCAATCCTTCGGGAAGTTTACGGGCAACGGTGTTCCGTCTCCGCAAGCTTTTGGAGGGCAGTGAATTGCCGCCCCGGGAATATATCCGCACAGACGGCGGAATCTACAGATGGGACAGCGGGGACCTGCCTGTGTATATCGATGCCAGGGATTTTGAAAATACGGCAAAGGAGGCCCTGCGCACCCATGATGAAATCCTCATAAAACGGGCATGCAGCCTGTATCAGGGTGAATTTCTGGCCCAGCTCGCAGGGGAGAAATGGGTATCAGTGGTGGGGGTGCGCTATCAGGAGCTGTATTTCAGCTGTCTGCGGGCTGCCAGCAGCCTTATGAAGAAAAACCGGGAATATAACGGACTTCTGGAGCTGTGCAACTATGCCTGCGAGCTGTATCCGTATGAGGAATGCCAGATTATGAAGATTGACTGCCTCATTGCCATGAAACGGTTTAAGGAGGCCATGCAGGTGTATGATGCTGCTGTTTCCCAGTATTTTGAGGAACAGGGACTTCCGCCTTCTGAGAAGATGCTGGAACGGTTCCGCATCATGAGCGGGCAGATTCGTTATACATCGGATACCCTTAAGGATATAAGGGACAGCCTCCATGAGAGGGACCGGATTAACGGGCCGTATTACTGTGCGTATCCGGCCTTTATCGACTGTTACCGGCTCCTGGCCCGCATGGCGGAGAGGGTGGATTTTTCCAGTGTGCTTCTGTGCTGCACCTTGCTGGATTCAAAGGGCAAGCCTCTGGATGCAGGCGGGGAACTTTTAAAGGCTGCCTCGGAAAAGCTTCACGATGCCATAGGCAAATCCCTCAGGAAAGGCGACTTATTTACCTGCTATAATCCCAGCCAATATCTGGTCATGCTCAATGGCACGTCCAATGAGTATTGTCTGCGGATTTATGAGCGGATTGACAGGAACCTGCATCTCTGGGATGGGGGCAGGAAGGTGAAGCTTAATTACCAGGTGATGCCGGAGAGTCTGATGTAGGGGAGAAGGAAGATTGTGCCGGAAGATTAAGCGGGAAGATTAAGCAGGAAGTTTGCAATAGAATAAATTGGTTGGCAGTTGATAAGCCGTCGCAGTGGTCTGCGGCGGCTTTATTAATTACATCGAAAACATACAGTATACGAATTTAGAAAATAATTATCAGTCCGTCAGGCATGTATATTGGGCATAGCCCCATACCGGCCTTCCAGATACTGCTTACCATAGGCCTCATCGTTGCGCGGGATGAGGCCGTTTTCTTTTTTGTAACTGGAGAGAGGGTATAATTCGGTATCCTGTCCTTCCTGACGGCAGCAAAGCCAGATTTCATCCCTGCGCATCTGCGTTGGCTGCAGGATGGCGGTGTTGTGTGCAGTGAATAACAATTGCGCATTGTGAGGATTTTTCTCGCTATTAGCATAAAGAGAAATCAGGTAACGGAGTGCATGGGGATGAAGAACACAGTCCAGGTCATCGGCCATCATGAGACTGCCGTCATCCAGGCTGGCCACAACCGAGGGCAGCAGTGAGAGCAGCTTTTTGGTGCCCATGGATTCTTCCTCCCATGGCAGTTCAAAGGTGCATCCTTCATAAGGACTGTGAACAAGGAAGGCGGCAGGAGACTTATGGTCGGAATCAGGTATGATGCTGTAATCCGTTATATCAAGTCCCAAATCCTGCAGGATGCGGCACAGTCTCCGCCGCGTGTCCATATCGGATGGCAGTTCCCTGGGGCTGCTTCCCTGTATTCTGCTGAACCAGGAATAGGCAGCCCTGGCATGCATGGAATCCGTATAAGCATTGAGCCATGACAGCAGAGTCACCGATGGAGGCACGGCCTTAAGGGAGAAGGAGATGAGTTCCCGTCCGGGATGGATGACGGATTCCTTCCTATTAAAAAGAATACCCGTATCACTTCCCCCCAGGCTTCCGTAGAACAGATTCTCCTCAACAATGGCTCCCTTTAAGAACTGGAGCTGGTAACGGAACAGAAATCCCTGACTGCGGAATAACACGTCAAACTGGGTTGGAATGTCCCTGCACTCAGATGATAACATGCAGTGCACATCCCTGATTCTGGTTGGCACGGTGACAGAGGCTGTAACCAGGGAGGAGAGACAGGACAAGGCGTTGAGAACCGTGGACTTCCCGCAGCCGTTAGGGCCATAGATTCCGATAAGAGGAAGGATGCGTTCGCCGTCAGACGGGTCCTTCAACAGGGTATTTTTATGTTCGTTAATGGAGGCAGGTAGGAAATCCAACAAAACTTCCTCTTTGAATGCTTTGAAATTTTTAAAACTGAACTGGACCAGCATAATAGCACCTCGAAATGTGAGAAAAAAACTCATGAATATGCGTCATTTGTATCTGAAATCATTTTACCATAAAATTGACAATAACACAATTAAAAATGAGGTTTTTTCTCACTGGCTGGGTATATTCTTAAAGTTTTATAAATGGAAATGTATGGGGACAAAAACATGGAAAGGTTATAAAAAACAAGCGGGATTTTATTGATATAAATAAAAAGTAACGAAAAATGTGGGATAAATAACGCTTTACGTAACGCCATCTTTGCTATGATTATAGCGAGGGAATCTATAATTACATAAATAATTTAAGAAAAATTTTAAACTTTCTTAAATTGTAACCAGATTGTAACTGTGGTTTGCTATACTAGTTTCAGACAGTTGGATTTATCTGGAATCATGTAGAAGAAAAAATATGAGAGGAGTGTAAGTATGGAAGGACGAAAAAGGTCTGGCATGTTAAAGAAATCAGTTTATAACATGCGGAAGCGTCTGGTGGCCTTCGCGTTAGCGGCAGCCATGGTGTGCACCAACGTCGGTGCGGACCTGAACGCAGCGTATGCGGCTACATCGTCGTCAGAGTCTGTCACATTCGAAATGACTGGTTCCCAATTGGTGACAGCTATCGAAGAGGCAATCGAAAACGGCAATGTAATATCACCAGGCGACCTCGACTTTACCAATGGCGACATTGCGAAGTTTGAGAGTTTGTTCTACGGAGAAGGGAAGGTATTGGAAGTATTCCCGGACCCGGATGGCGGGAGTATGGATGCCGAACTAAGAGTGTTCGTACGTCTGCCGGAAGATGCCGATGACATGTATATGGTGACCGGCGATGAGGAGATTATCTTCTTATATGTGAATAATGGGGAAGATACAATCAGCTGCTCCACCAACATCACCAGGATGGACGATGGCGTAGAGAAGGTTAAAAAGACCAAGAGGATTACTGTAAAGAGCTTTGAAGCGGCATATGGCGATGAGGAGATTAATTACATTTCCAAGCCGGCAGAAGAGACTACAGCCCCTGCACCGGAAGATGTCAATGGACCAGCAGTTGAGGAAACCACAGTTCCTGATACCACAGCACCAACTGATGAAGGAACCGTAGATGATACAACGACAGTTGCTCCGGATGAAAATGAGTCAACGGATGCTCCGACAGAGGAACAGACCACGGCGCCGGAAGAAGGCAGCACGGCTCCGACGGAGGAACAGACTGAGGTATCTACAGAAGCAGCTACCACAGAAGAGGCAACGACAGAAGAAGCTGCGGCTCCGGAAACAACTGAGGAAAAAACTCAGGAAGCCACAGAAGCAGAAGTAAAAGAAACAGAAGCTCCTGAACCGGAAGCAGCAGAGCCGGAAGCGGCAGCTGGTGAACCAGTGGCATCCATTATCCGCCATTATGCACCGGTAGTTGCTGATAATGAGGAAGGCAATGCTGAGGAAACTCCTAAGGTTGATGAGGCAAAGGAACCTGAGGCTGAGCCGGAAGAAAAGACGGAACCTGTTAAGGAAACAGAGGCTCCGACAGAGAAAGAGACAGAGCCGGAAACCCCAGCAGAGACTGAAAGTACCAAGGAAGCGCAGGAAGGAAATACGGAAGAATCTGCAACAACTGCACCGGATGAAACATCTGCCGAGGCAGGGGAGAGCACGGACCCAAGTGAAACAACCACAGAGGGAACTACCGCTGCTCCGTCAGAAGGTGATGAGACTACAGCTCCTGAGACAACTACAGAGGCGGCAGAGACACCAGCTGAAACACAAGAGGTTCAGGTAGGAACTCCTTCTGAAGTTACAAAACCAGAAGTTAAGCCGGAAGAGACAGTTAATAAGGCTGTGACAACTGATTTGGTTGGTATAGGATACTGCAGCACTGCTAAGGTATATACCACTACGATTAATCAGCTGAAGGCTTTGGATGATTTTGAGGGTTATAAGGTTACTTATTCCATTAATCCGGGAGCCAGCGCGCGTATTGTGGATGGCGTCAGGGGTGTGGAAGAAGGTAATGATTTAACATTTGGTGTTGTAAATCAGATTGGTTATGAGACAGAAAGTGTAGTTGCCAATGGAGTCATTTTAACAGCTGACTCAATTGAAGACGGGGGAGATGGTACCCAGATAGCATGGTATACTGTTTCTGGAATTACGGAAGAACAGGATATCCAGGTAAATATGAATGAAATAGCACCCCATCCGGCATATTACGATTTTAAAGTTATTAAGGGTATTAGAATCGAAGTGTCAGCAGGCCAAGGTGTATTACCCGAAGATACTATACTGGATGTTAGGGAAGTGACTAATACATCACAGTTGCGTAAAGCTGCACAGGATGATGTTGACCCATCGATGGAATCCGCGAAAGTTGTTGACGTTATTGCGTATGATATTAAGTTACTGACTCCGGATGGTAATAATGTATATTTTGACGGTGAGACTGTTAATGTTAGGTTTTCAGGTACTAGAATAGAAGAGAATTCTAAAGATGCTGATTTGATTCAGATTTCATATGTAGAAAACGATGGAGTCTCAACAAAAGAGGCGGTAGAAAATGCAAATGCAAAAGAGCTTGCGGTAACCACAGTAGAGGAAAAAGATGTATCCGGTACTGCGACAGACGATGTATCATTTGATGCACAGCACTTTACGGTCGTTGAGATTCGAATGATAGAAACCAGGGAAGCAGATGAGCATGTAGTTAAATTCTTTTCTAGCGAAGATGAATCAGAGCCATTTGTAGTTCAGTATGTAAAAGACGGTGAACCTACAACTGCTCCTATTGTTCCTGATAAAGAAGGGTACACATTTGCAGGATGGGTTGATGGGAATGGAATTCCAGCTAATTTTGATTCTATTACATCAGATTGTATTTTTTATCCTTTATATACACAGTTGGAATCAACGATTACTTTGAGAGTTGATTATGTATATGAAGATGGTTCAAGAGCTGCGCAGCCGTTCATTGCCAATATACTAAAAGGTCAGAATGCTGATTATCAGGTAACAAGTCCTGTTCTTGAAGGCTTTAGCGTAGAATCAGGAAAGGAATCAGTCGCCTTTAATGGTATATATGAAGAGAGTCAGGCTGTTACTGTCACATATTATGGTGAAGTACGTAGCTATAAGGTAGAACACTGGCTTCAGAATCCGAATGACGATGGATATACCTTAAAGGATACAGAAGATTTGACTGGTCATGCAGGTACTCGTACTGAGGCGGTGGCTAGAGATTATGAGGGTTTTACTGTACAAAGCTTTAATAATGTAACAATTGGAAATACTGGAGATATTACAGTACGTATTAATTATAATCGCAATTATTACTTATTAGAGTATAATACAGACGGTGGAACATATATTGCACCTAAAAGATTACGCTTTGGGGCGGAAATTCCAGCGGTGGATAGTCCTACTAAATTAGGGTATGATTTTAATGGGTGGGATAAGAATTTAACCACTATGCCTAATCAGGATATTGTGATTACTGCTAAGTGGAACTCCAAAAAGCGGGCTGATTATACTGTTATATACTGGCAGGAGAAAGTCCCGGATAAAGATGGTAAAGTTAATGGGTATGATTTTAAAGAATCCGTAGTAATTAAAAATGCGTATGTCGGTAATGATGCAACATATGCTACAAAAACATACGAAGGGTTTAAACTTAATAAGGATTTAAGTAATGTACCCGTTAAAATTACGGCCGATGGAAAAGCAGTAAAGAATGTATATTATGATAGGGAAACGTATTATGTTCGTTTTTATGATAGGTGGGGGAGTGATGAATATACAAATTTAAAAATCACAGCAAAATTTGGCCAGGATATCTCAGATAAGTGGAATGATGATGCCCATTCAGTGTATCTTTGGAAGAATCCGGATGCACATACTGGGAACATAAGTTATTATACTTTGCAGTTTAATATGCCAGCACATGATTTAAGGGCATTTAATGGTGGTACTAATTCTGGAAAAAAGGTGATAATTTACTATGTGGAAGGCCTTGGAAATAGTAAGCCTTTAATTAAACAGATTGCTGAAAATCAAAGTTTCACTAGTTTAGATAATAGTGATAAAGCCGAAATACTAGGTTTTGATTATGATAGTTGGTTGAAATCCCCAGATTTCTTTAAGGGATTTGGCCAAAATGATTCGGACAAATGGTATAATGGTTCATGGCTTTATTACACTAGGAAATCATATGAGATTCAGTTTTATAATGCAACAGGAATCACCCCTAATCCGGTAGAAGTAAAATATGAAGATAGCATAAGAGATGCAGAGCCTAGAGGTGTAATTGGAAGGCCTGCGGGCATTGATTCTGATTATGTATTTGATGGCTGGTATACATCCCCAAGTTACGATAAGAAAGTTGAGTGGGATAAAGATATTATGCCAGCATATAATCTGAAATTTTATGCTAAATGGAAAGCTCCGGAATATACAGTTTATTTTGAAACGAATGGAGCAGATGCTATTTCTCCAAAAACTGTGACCAAGTATGAAACCATAACTTTACCTGATAATCCTGTAAAAGAAGGCGACGAATTCTTGGGCTGGTATATTGACGAGGCATGTACGATGCCGTTCATTAAAAACCAGCAAATCACTTCTGACATGACATTATATGCAAAGTGGAGTAGTAGTGAAGAGTTTAGCTACACAGTTCGCTATGTGGACGAAAATGGAGAACTTATAAGCAATCCAGTAAGCGAAGATGGTACGCTTATTACCAATCCACAAGAGCCAATGATTGTCAGCAAAGACGCAACTATAGTAGTCGATGCACCAGCTATTGCTGGTTATACCGCAAAAGTTCCGTCTATGAATGTATTGATTGATGAAAATGGGAAGCAGATTGATGTGGAGTATGTCCGGCATAGAGAATGGCAATATACAGTAAAGTATGTTGACGAGGCAACCGGGGATGACATCATAAGCCCCATCCCATACGTAACAACAGACAATGTGGTGATGGTTTCATATTTGCCAATAGATAATTATATTTTGACAGGAGAAGCACAGATACAGGTGAGTCCTGACAATACTATAGCTACTTTCAGATATAAGAAAGACCAGTCAACTTATAGAGTAATCCACAGGCTGTTAGATGCAAATGGGAATAAGGTACGTGATGTAGTTGATGAAATTAAAACAGCTAAAATTGGTACCTATGTAACTGAACCAGTAAATGATTATACTAATAACGAACCCTCTCAGAATTATATTTGTATATCTAATGATGTTAGGGAACGTAGCGGTGTAGTCAATCGAAAAGGTACTCTTACAATTATAATTCGTTATGCATTGGATGCAAATGGTCCAGATGAGAAACCGGATGTAGTGCCTGATATGTATGAATATCCAATTATCTATAATGGAAATGGCGCTACAGAAGGAAGTACTGTTGATAATGGAATTTATCCAGTGAATACGGATGTATTTGTGAAAGCAAATGGATTTATTAAAGCAAATTCCACCTTTGTTAATTGGAATACCATGGCTGATGGAAATGGGAATGACTATGCTATAGGTAGTACCATAAAGATGGAAAAAGGTGGTCTTGAATTATTTGCACAGTGGAAACTAGATGAATATGGATACAGCGTGCACTACTTCTACGATGAAGTAGAGGACGGAGTGAAGCTGGGCAGCGGAGAATTCGGAAGCCAGGTAACGGCCTATGAAGATAGGCCGAGAGATAATTATGTGCTTGACTATGTGGAGAACCTGCCGCTGACCATCAGTGCAGATGAATCGAAGAACGTTATCAACGTGTATTATGCGAAGGATGACGATGGGGACAAAACGCCAGATAAGTACCAGGTGACAGTAACCTTCGGGGCAGTGAACGGAACGTTTACGGAAACGGGAAGCACCTATACAGAAAGGGTATATACCCTTAAGAAGGACGGGAAGCTGAGCGAGACCGGAAGCTACGAGCTGCAGAGCAGTGATATACCGGAAGCCAAAGCGGCGGACGGATATACAGGCGAGGGAAGCTGGGATGTGAATCCGGTGGGCCAGCAGGTAAGCAAGGACAGTGAGAAGTTAAGCTACATTATCACGTTCAGTACCAAGGGTCAGTATGACGCAAGCGTGGAGTTCTACTTTGACGGAGAGCTGGACGAAGGCCTGACAGAGACATCGAAGGAGTACTTCGGGGAGCTGTTCCAGATAGCACCGGAGCCGGAGCTTACACATGACGAAAAGCATTATGCGCTGGATGAGGTCAGGAACAACGGCCTTCTGATTAGCACAGATAAGAGCAAGAACGTAGTGGAGGTATACTACGCACTGGACGAAAACGAGGACGGAACGCCGGATAAGTACCAGGTGACAGTAACCTTCGGGGCAGTGAACGGAACGTTTACGGAAACGGGAAGCACCTATACAGAAAGGGTATATACCCTTAAGAAGGACGGGAAGCTGAGCGAGACCGGAAGCTACGAGCTGCAGAGCAGTGATATACCGGAAGCCAAAGCGGCGGACGGATATACAGGCGAGGGAAGCTGGGATGTGAATCCGGTGGGCCAGCAGGTAAGCAAGGACAGTGAGAAGTTAAGCTACATTATCACGTTCAGTACCAAGGGCCAGTATGACGCAAGCGTGGAGTTCTACTTTGACGGAGAGCTGGACGAAGGCCTGACAGAGACATCGAAGGAGTACTTCGGGGAGCTGTTCCAGATAGCACCGGAGCCGGAGCTTACACATGACGAAAAGCATTATGCGCTGGATGAGGTCAGGAACAACGGCCTTCTGATTAGCACAGATAAGAGCAAGAACGTAGTGGAGGTATACTACGCACTGGACGAGAACGAGGACGGAACGCCGGATAAGTACCAGGTAACAGTAACCTTCGGGGCAGTGAACGGAACGTTTACGGAAACGGGAAGCACCTATACAGAAAGGGTATATACCCTTAAGAAGGACGGGAAGCTGAGCGAGACCGGAAGCTACGAGCTGCAGAGCAGTGATATACCGGAAGCCAAAGCGGCGGACGGATATACAGGCGAGGGAAGCTGGGATGTGAATCCGGTGGGCCAGCAGGTAAGCAAGGACAGTGAGAAGTTAAGCTACATTATCACGTTCAGTACCAAGGGCCAGTATGACGCAAGCGTGGAGTTCTACTTTGACGGAGAGCTGGACGAAGGCCTGACAGAGACATCGAAGGAATACTTCGGGGAGCTGTTCCAGATAGCACCGGAGCCGGAGCTTACACATGACGAAAAGCATTATGCGCTGGATGAGGTCAGGAACAACGGCCTTCTGATTAGCACAGATAAGAGCAAGAACGTAGTGGAGGTATACTACGCACTGGACGAGAACGAGGATGGAATTCCAGATAAATACCAGACAATATTCCGATATGTCAGTGCTGATGTTAGTAAGGGAACGGTAAGTATTGCGGAAGAAGTCCATACCTTCAAGGACGATAATGGAAACTACACTGAAAAGACACCAATAAGCCCCAATGGAGCAACCGCAACCGCAACCGATGGCAATGCATTCGATTACTGGACAGACAACGATGCAAAAGATTCAACAATCAATATGAGCATTCTGAAATCGAAGACATATTTGGAAGACACCACCTTCACTGCATACTTTGATACAGACGAGAAGGGAAATGGCCCAGACGGAAATGAACCTGACGGAGTACCTGATAAATATGAAACAATCTTCGTATACAAGAGTGCAGATGTGACAAAGGGTACGGTAGATGCAGACCCACTTAAGGCAGAAGTACATGTATTCATGGATGCAGATGGCAACTACACAGAGAAGACACCGATTAGCCCGAATGGCTCAATCGCAACAGCTCTGGATGGCTATGCATTCGACTATTGGACTGACAGAGAAGTAAATGACTACACTCCAGACATGTCAAAGATGAAGTTGAATACCTATCTGGTAGATACAACATTTACAGCATACTTTGACGTTGATGAAATCGGTACTGAAGAGCCGAATACACCAGATGGAGTACCTGATAAGTACCAGATTGTGTTCCAGTATGTATCAGAAGACGCAAATCGTGGAACAGTATCAGGAACAGTAACTGAAGTCAAGACCATCTATGAAATCGTTACAGGAGAAGATGGCAATGACCATAGGGAACTGAGGCCTGCAAGACCGGGCGCTAACGTAACAGTATCCAGCATTGGAAATTATACTTTCAATAACTGGACAGATGGAAGCAGGAGCTATGCCAATGCAGACGAAATCAAAGCTGCAGAGTTCACACAGAGCACCACGTTTACCGCACAATTCAGATATAGTGGCGGTGGCGGTGGCGGAGGAGGCGGTGGCGGCACCGGCGGGAACACCGAAGGCAATGGACGCTACACCCCATCACCCGGTGGCCCGGGAGCAACTACAACCATCACTCCAGAGGATGTGCCGTTAGCACCTCTTCCAGAATCACCAGTAGATGTAACCTTAATCGATGACGGTGAAGTGCCGTTGGCACCACTGCCAAAGACAGGTCAGACATCTATGAGAACCACATTGACTATGATGTTATCAGGAATCTTCGTTGCGGTAACAGCATTGAGCAAGAAACGTAAAGAAGAGGATTCATAACAGTCAATGTAAAACAAAATAGCAGTATAACAGGAGCCCCTGGTCATTATGGCCAGGGGTTCTTTTTGGCTCTTTGTCAATCGTTAGGGTGGGATTTAGAACAAATTAAATAAATATTAAGAATTTTCCCATTATCTGGCCAACCTAACGCTTCCAATAACGTCCCATTTGATATGATTAATAACATAGGACTAAGTATGAAGAGGAGAAAACGGTATGAAGGAGAAAGGAAAATCAAGAGCATTGCATAGAAAACCTTATGGTTTATGCAAAAGGCTGCTGGCTGCATTGATTGCTGCGGTTATGATTACCACTAATATTGGTACGGACCTTACGACAGCATATGCGGCGGAAACTTCCGACAGCGTAGTTTTCGAGATGAGCGGTGCCGGTTTGGTTACCGCAATTGAAGAGGCGATTGCTGCAGGAAATCCCCTACAGGAAGGAGACATTGACTTTACCAACGGAAAGACAGAACAGTTTGAAGCATTATTTTATGGTGAAGGAAATGTATATGAGATTTATCCGGAATATGACGGAGGGGACATGGATGCGGAGCTGCGCGTATTTGTCCGGCTTCCGGATGACACGGATGACATGTATATGGTCACCGGAGATGAGGAAATTATATTCCTGTATGTGAATAATGGGGAAGGTTCCATCAGCTGTTCCGCATCCATCACCAGAATGGAAGATGGCAAGGAGAAGGTAAAGAGAACAAAGAGACTGACTGTAAAGAGCTACGAGGCTGCGTTTGGAGATGAGGAAGTAAATATCATATCCAAGCCTGCGGAAACGGTTCCTACGGAGACAGTTCCTGCGGAAACGACTCCTGCAGAAACCGTGCCGTCGGAAACAGTTCCCGCTGAAACAGTTCCAGGAGAAACCGTGCCGTCAGAATCAAACCCATCGGAAACCAATCCGGCAGAGTCAACCCCGGCAGAGTCAGCTCCAGATGAAACGGAGGACCAGACATCCCAGAGTCAGGAGACAGAGAATTCAGCAGGAGAGGAAGGGCAGAAAGAAACCACAGCTCCTGCTACAGAGGAAACAGACACTGGCAAACAGGAAACGGACGGGACCCGGAAGGAAACAGAAGAAAAACAGAATGAGAATACAGATAAGACCGGGGAAGCACCCGATAACGTAAAAGAAGAAACGGAACAGAAGGCAGAGCAGGACAAAGGACAGAGCGATGCTGAAAAAAAGGATGCGAAGTCAGAGGCAGAGCCGGAAAAAACAGTGAAAGATGAGTCCACAGATAACAGGCCTGTTGCATCCATAAACCGTCACTATGCGCCTGTTGTTGCAGAAAAGGCAGGTGATGGGTCAGCAGCCCTTCCTGAAAATCATGATTCAAGTGTGAAAATCGAGGAAGAGACAAAAGAATCGGAGGAGAAAAAATCAGAAGACAAAGAATCCGAAGATAAAGAACCCCCAAAGAAACACCAAAATGAGGAAACAGCCGCAGATACCTCTGAAAAAGAAACCACAACAAAAGAAACCTCTGACAGCCAAAACAGCAGTAATGTGGAACCATCAGATGAAGCAGGTACATCCAGCGAGTCAGATACATCCAACGAGTCAGGTACATCCAGCGAGTCAGATACATCCAATGACTCAGCTGCATCCGGCAATACCGAACCAACCGATGTCTCACAACCAACCGGCGGGTCAGAGCAGTCCAGCCAGGCTGACCAGACCAGCCAGCCAGATACATCCGGCGAATCCGGTCATGGTAAGGAGACAGAGGAAGAGTCCGCTGCGGACACTCCGTCCGAAACAACAGGGGCAGCCATAACCGATGAAACGCCTGTCATTACCATAGAGACAGAGCCGTCGCAGGCACCGGCGGAAACAGAGGCGGAAGAAGTACATAAGGTTAAATCAGCCACATCGGATGACCTTGTGGGAATCGGATACTGCAGCACGGCCAAGGTTTATACCACTACTGTAAATACGCTGAAGGCCTTAAATGATTTTGAGGGATATAAGGTAACCTATGCTGTTTATTCACAGGGAACAGCCCGCATTGTAGACGGCCCGCGCGGTGTTGAGGAAGGCGGAAGCCTTACATTTGGCGTCAAGACCCAGGTTGGTTATGACATACAGTCAGTGTCAGCCAATGGAGATATCCTGGAAGCCTCAGATTCAGAAGCCTCAGACTCAGGTGCCCCAGACTCAGAGGCAGCAGTCTTCGGGAAAGCAAACCCGGAGGCTTCATCCGAAAGTATCACCTGGTTCACCATAGAAGATGTGACGGACGAACTGGAGATTGAGGTTTATACCACTGAGACAGACGAGCATCCGGAATTTGCAGATACCATTGTGGTGGATGATGGCATGATTATCAGCCTTTATGCGCCGGAAGGCGTATTGCCGGAGGGTGTAACTGCTTCAGCGGAAAGAGTGGATGCAGCCCTTGAGGATTCCATCCGGGAAAATGCACAGGAGGCGGCTTCCGAAGAGGGAAAGAATGTCTCATCAGTGGCAGCCTATGACATAAATCTGTGGCTTGGAAACCAGAAGCTGGACGCCGGAATCTGGAACCAGGAGGGCGCTGTGACAGTGACATTTTCCGGTATTCCCGTGAGGGAGGCCAGCCAGACCGCAGAAGAACTGTCCATTGTTCACGTGGAAACAGAAGCTGAGGATGTAAAGGCCTTGGAAGAGGTCCGGGATACGGTGGATGTATCTGGCAGAACGGTAGATACACTGAGTTTTGAAGCAGAGCACTTTTCCATCTATGCAGTAATCAGCAGAGATAATATAACCTGGACTACGGTGAAGGTTAACAAGGGAGAATCTTTCTTAGTAAAAGCAAACCGGATTTATGGCGGTAAATGGTCCGCATCAGACCCAAAGGCAGTTGCTGTGCGGACAGTGAAGGATACAAAGGAAAATGGCAAATGGTATTCGGTGGCAGAAGTAAAGGCTTTTGAAGGTGATAAAGCAGCCACAATCTGGTATGGCAATGGATTATACAATGAGTTTTTCAATATTATAGTCAAAGACACAGCCAGCCAGTTCCATTTCAAATTCAATCAGGAATCCTCCGATATATCATTATGGTATAGCGTCAACGGCGGAGAACTCAAAGAAATGGAGAGAGGCCAGAACCTTCAGACAGCCAGAACGGACATTGTATCCTTCTATGTAAAACCGGCCACCGGCTATGTGACTCCGACCACCTTTGAGCACAGAAATGGCGGGTCCGAGGCAGAGCTGGCAAAAGCGCGGTATGGGGAAGGCATCTATGTGGATATAGCGGATGCACCGGACGCCATTTCCGCTGACGGCGCAAGCAGGGATTTTTCATCTGCAAACGCAGAAGCTGTTTCCCTGGGATGTACCAACCAGTTCCATTACTCCGACAGGAACGAGGCATACCGGTACAGGGAATTTAAAATCCAGGCAACGCCTGCAAGGATTAAGGTAAGGTATGATGGCAATGGGGCGGAAGGAAAGGCTCCGGTTGACAACGAAACCTATTACCACCCAGCAATTAAAAATAAAAACAGCTATATTGAGATTAAGGGTTCCGGAAATCTGAAAAAGAATCATTTTGATTTTGCCGGATGGGAACTTGCCGAAACCAGCGTCAACCAGGCCGGCAGTAAGATATATCAGCAGGGAGACAAGCTGTTTGTAGGCAATGTCTGGAAGGATATAAATATAAATCCGGTCACCTATGTCCTTACAGCCAAGTGGAATCCCAGACAGTATACACTTACCACGGCTTCGGATGCATATTCTGTCATTGACCAGGGCGCGCAGTATTTTTATGACGCAGAAGCTCTTATCAAGGTGAGCTTTGCAGCCGTACAGGGGTATCGGATATCCGGCGTCAGGGTGGACGGTGTTGATTTAACAGGAAAAGCACTGGATGAAGCTGTGAAAAACGGATGGGTGGAAGTGGACTGTAAACAGGACCATCAGGTATCGGTGACTTCCGTCAGGTCTGAATATAAGCTTATTACCAGCTCCCAAAATGCCGATATCACCAAAGGAACTAAATACTCCTACAGCGATACGGATATGCTGGATGTGAAATTCAAGGCGGATAAGGGCTATACGGTTACCAGCATTACTGTGGATGGGAAATCTTACACATCGGATGAAATCCTGGCCATACTGGCGGAGACGGACCAGCAGGGCTACAGCCATATAACACTGGACCGCAGGCAGGACCATACAGTGGTGGTTAAGGCTGATAAGACGCTTTATACACTGACAGCCAGGGCAGATGAGAATTCCTGGATTAATCCTCAGACCAAGAGCTACGAGTATCAATGGGCCGGCAGCTATAAGGTCGAGTTTGGGGCAAAGGATGGTTACCAGATACAGAATATCATTATTGATGGGAAGGAATTAACTGGTCTTGAGAAGATGGCTGCCATAGCTGCCGGTGCTTACCGGTTTGATTATAGGAGCAGCCACACCATCGAAGTGACCACAAGGATAAACAGCTACCGTCTGGTCACGGACTCAGACCGCAACAGCTGGATTACCCCTTCCATGGATTTCACCTATGATGGAACGGAGAAGCTCAGAGTGGAATTCGGCGCAAAGGAAGGCTATTCCATATCCGGCCTATGGGTTGATTTGCGCCCATACAGAGGAGATGAGCTGAAAGAGGCGGTTTCCAGAGGATATATAGAGCTGGAACGCAACAGGGACCACATTGTAACGGTCACAAGCAAGATTAACGAATATAAGCTGACTGTGGGAGCGGATGAAAACAGTCAGATTACAGAACCAAAGCAGGCCGTAACCACCTTTACCTATGATGCAGGCAAGAGCCTGGTGGTTAAGTTCAAGGCCAATACAGGCTACAGAATCAGTAATGTGATAGTGGATGATGTTTCCCTGGAGGGAGCAGAGCTTCTCAAAGCGCTGGCCTATCATTCTGTTTCAGTGGACCGCAAGGGCGACCACAGTGTATTCATAGAGAGCAGTCCCTTGGAATTTACCCTTACTACCGGGTCAGACCTGCACAGCCGGATTACATACCCGCTGGATAGGATTTATACGTACAGCTATGATTCAGAGGAAATGACAGAGGTTACCTTTGAGGCGAAAGAAGGGTATGGCATTTCCGGGATTTTTGTAGATGCACATCCCCTTAAGGGACAGGAACTGCAGGATGCCATTGAAGCAGGCAGTGTAAGGGTTGACAGGAAGGCATGTCATTCCGTTTATGTGACATCGGAGGCCATGCGTTTTACTCTGACTACGGCTTCTGATGAACATTCCAGTATCAGTGAAGGCGGAAGCTACGGATATGATGCAATTCTGCCTGTGCTGGTAAGGTTCAGGGCGGATACAGGTTATACCATAAGCAGCATTACGGTGGATGGCCGTCCGCTTCAGGGGGAGGAGTTTGAAAAGGCAGCGGCTCTGGGATATGTGTCTCTGACACGTACCAGGGACCATGAAGTGGAAGTCACCAGCCAGATTCGCCGGGATTTGGCATACACGGTAAATTATTTCTTTGAAAATACCCAGGGGACGTTCCGCATTGACAGGCAGTACGAGCATGCACAGCATGTGACAAATGCAGAATATGGTTCCGACATTGTATTTGATAAGACAGCATCCCTGGATAAGGACGGACGCCATTATGCGCTGGACCACATTGACGGGGACGGCAAAAAGGTTTCCCTTAATCCGCTGGCCAATGTAGTTAATGTCTACTACGGCATTGATGAAATAGGGGAGGCTAATCCGGAGGACAGCGGAAAGCCGACAAATCCGGACGGCATACCGGACCGGTACCAGGTTACATTTACCTACAGGGCCGGTGCAAACGGCGCCATGACAGGAACAATCATGGAGGTAATGACACGGAGGGATTCAACCGGGGAATTAAGCCTGTACGCTCCTGTAAGTCCTGCTGCTGACGGTGTGGAATACCTTGCAGATGACGGATTTACCTTTAATAATTGGAAATCCGACCAGCCCGGCTATCAAAAGCTGATGCCTGATTATGTGTTTGATGACACAGAGGACATTGCTGCGCATAAGTTCTATTGCGACACTGTATTTACAGCTAACTTCCTTGATAATGAGAACATCCGTTACAAAGTGGAGTTCCGCATGCAGTCCAGGGGCCGTTACCCGTCAGAGCCAACATACACGGAGATAAGGAATGATGTGCCTCTCCATGGGATGGCGAAGGTAACAGAGCAGGATTTGGCGGATAAGGTTGAGAGTGAATGCACCTATGTTCTGGATACAGATAAATGGAATATCAAGGAGGCTAAGGTAAAAGAGGATGGTTCCACTACATTAAGGCTTTACTTTAAGCAGCAGTTTACCGTGACCTATCAGCCGGGCAGCGAAGGCGCATTTGCAGAGCAGTCAAAGAGCGATTACAAATATGGCGACCGCTTAAATCCGTTTATCGGTGAAAAGACGCCATTGGATGAAAAAATGCGGTTTGCAGGCTGGATGGATATGGAAGGCAATGTACTGCAGGACAGCCAGCTTCCCAAGACAGTTACAAAGAATCAGGTTTATACCGCTGTATTTGAGGAAGATACGGTCAGGAGCGGGTTCTTTGTGAGAAAAGATAAGATTGCAAGGCCGGACGGCAATGAGCCGGATTCTTCTTATAAGTATGTATTGTTCGGGGAAGGCTTCCTTCATGCCGACCCGGTGATGGTTCCGGCGCCGGCCGGGGAACTGAGCCAGAGCAATGAAGCGGTCATAGAGCGGATTGCCCAGTGGCCGGAGAACGACACATTTACCATGGACGGCAGGACCTATTCCAAGGACGATATCATATGGTATAGGATTCAGTTTGAGGAAGGCGACCCGTACGAATGGCATGTGGATGGTGAATTAAAGCACAATATAGCGGTTGTATTTGATTTGAAAGGCGGAACACTGAATGATTCGGCTGACCCGCTGGTGACCTACAGCCTGCAGAAATACGGAGTGATTACAGACAACCTGATTCCTTCACTGGACGGAAGCGGATTCAGCGGCTGGAGGGTTGTGGATTCCATGGATGCTGACTTTAAGGCGAACCAGTTATATCAGGCAGCGGATATCAATAACCATGAGTTTACCGGCAGCGTTGCCTTTGAAGCAGTTTGGGATATCAATATGTACACTGTGAAGGTGGAGATGGTTGATAAGACAGTGCCTGCAAACGTGCTTGACAGCAGGCTTCTGGAGCAGGTGCCCTTTGGGTCGGACCCGGAAGCAGACGGCAGGCTCCACGGACTGATTGCCGAATCAATCGAGGGAACAGATGGAACCCACTATATCTATACCGGAATGATGCGCAAGTCCTATGAACCTGTCCAGGGGGTAAGGGAAAATGGAACCATAACCCTTTATTACATGGCGGATAACGATGGACCGGACCATAAACCGGATGGAATTCCGGATGCCTATGAGATTCAGTTTATCTATGAATCCTCGAATGAGCAGCAGGGACGTATCCGTGATAACCGTACAGGTGCATATGGAACCGTTACAGAGTGGAAGAGTCTGGTGGAACTTGATTCAGAAGGACGCATTGTCATTGGGGCAGATGGAGAACCCGTATTCCTGGAGGATGGGGTGAGCCCCGATGCGGCGGTTACGGCCGAGGCATATTCCGGATATACTCTTTCCGGATGGAATGCAGCCATGGACGATGTGAATACAGAGTTTACCGATTTAAATGATATCAGAAGCAATAAGTATCAGCAGGATGCGGTATTTGCAGCCCAGTGGTCCGCAACCGGTGGAAATACTCCTGACGGCAGCGGCAGCGGAGGCTCCGGAGGTTCAGGCGGAAGCGGAGGTTCAGGCGGCTCCGGCAGAAGGTATGTTTCCACAGCGGGAGGTCCCGGAGCAGTTACCCTGGAGGATAACCAGGTTCCGATGGCCGAAGGGCCGGAAACAGGCATGGCGGTTATTGATGATGGAGAGATTCCTCTGGCTCCTCTTCCAAAGACCGGAAATGTAATGGACAGAATGAGTCTGACATTCCTTCTCTCCGGTATCGTACTTACCCTGTCAGTATTTGACAGAAAAAGGCATATCAAATAAGGCATAAAGAGATAGGGCACAGCAGTATGGAGATTTCCGTACTGCTGTGTTTTTTAATGAAACTTTAATAATCTTTTCACAATCTGACGTGGTGGAAATACGTTTGGATTTGGGATATAATAACTCCACCAAACAACAGGAGGCAATTTATATATGAAACAATATTATCCCAACCGTTTTAGAGACAAGGTAATGATTCTGACAGGCGCGGCCAGGGGTATTGGTGAGGCCACAGCCATCCGGGCGGCAAAGGAGGGCGCAAAGCTGGTACTGGTTGACCGGCTGAAGGAGGAGGGAGAGCGGGTGCTGGACGCTGTCAGGGCAGAAGGGGGCACAGCCATTTTCCTGAACCTGGACCTGTCAGCAGAGGAGCATGCAGCACAGATGGTGGATATGGCGGTTAAAGCCTATGGACATCTGGATATTGCCATTAACAACGCAGGAGTCATGGGAAATCCAAGCCCGCTCCATGAGCTGAAGCAGGAGCAGATGGACTATACCATGGCAAATAACTTTTATTCCGTATTTTTTTGCTGCAAGCATGAAATACAGGAATTTATGAAGGAAGGAAATGGAGGCGTCATTGTCAACAATGCGTCCATTGCCGGTCTCACAGGTCTTCCGGGCAATCCTGCCTATGTGGCATCCAAGCATGCGGTCAATGGTCTGACTAAGAATCTGGCCCTTGATTATGCCAGATACGGAATACGCATCAACTCCGTCAATCCGGCAGGCACCACCACGCCCATGGTAGCCGAGGCGTACGAGTATGTGAAAGCCCACAGGGAGGCTGCCATCAAAGCCGGTATGGACCCTGCCAAAGCCCAGTCCATGGCCGGTCAGAAGCGCACTTCCATGCTGGAGCGGGAGGCCACGGCAGAGGAGCAGGCAGCATCCATCCTGTTCCTTGTATCGGATGATGCCACCCATATGACAGGGGCAGCGGTGCAGACAGACGGGGGATGGACGTCCTTTTAGAAGCGTATGGCGTATGCGGTGCGTGCCAGAAACGCAGGGATGGTTTCAGGGAGGAGTCCGGGGGTTGGGTATTCCTTGTTCTGCCGGCCAAACTGTGATATCCTAATTCTATCATAACCTTAAATCTGTGGGATAATATCAGATTTAAAAAACAGCGATACATTGGAGGTAAATTAAAGATGCCAAACGATATGAAACCCCAAGCAGTGACTCCCCTGGCAGTGAATCCCCAAACAATGAAAGCCGCGGTCTACAAAGGAAAGGGAGTCATAACCCTGGAGGACCGTCCGGTTCCCACTCTGGAGGACCCCGGGGACGCCATCATAAAGGTAACCCTTACCACCATCTGTTCCAGCGACATACATATCAAGCACGGCGCTGTCCCAAGGGCTGTGCCGGGAACCATACTGGGACATGAGTTCGTAGGCATTGTTGAGCAGGCCGGTGAGGCAGTAAGAAAATTCAAGCCAGGGGACCGGGTGGCTGTGAATGTGGAGACTTTTTGCGGGGATTGTTATTTCTGCAGGCGGGGCTATGTCAACAACTGCACCCATGAACACGGAGGATGGGCGCTGGGATGCAGGATTGACGGCGGTCAGGCCGGATATGTCAGGGTGCCGTTTGCGGACAATGGCCTTACCCGGATACCCGATGAGGTGACGGATGAGGCGGCTCTTTTTACCGGCGACATCCTTTCCACCGGATATTGGGGTGCTTCCCTGGCGGAAATCAAACCGGCAGATACGGTTGCTGTTATCGGCGCAGGCCCCACCGGACTGTGTACCCTGATGTGTGCAAAGCTTTATGGTCCGGGAATGGTCATTGCGGTTGACACATCCAATGAACGGCTTAAGCTGGCAAAGGAGCAGGGACTGGCAGATGTGATACTCAACCCGCTGGACCAGGACGTGGAACAGGAGATAAGAAATCTGACACAGGGACGCGGCGCAGATGCCGTGTTGGAGGCAGCGGGAGGCAGGGACACCTTCCGGATGGCGTGGAGGATTGCCAGACCCAATGCAGTAGTCTGCGTGGTGGCCTTATATGAAGAACCGCAGGTGCTTCCTCTTCCGGACATGTACGGTAAGAACCTGGTCTTTAAGACAGGAGGAGTGGACGCTTCCTGCTGCGGGGAAATCATGAAGCTGATTAAGGCGGGAAAACTGGATACCAGCTGTTTGATTACACACAGGGCAAAGCTTCAGGATATCATGGAGGCCTATGACGTGTTCGAACATAAGAAGGACCATGTGATAAAGTACGCAATTGAGGTATCATAATCTTAAGGATATTCAGGGACATTTGGGATATATAAGAAAGAAGGAATGATTATGGGCAGAAACAGATGTATCACCATTGAGCGTCAGTACGGAAGCGGAGGAAGGGAGGTGGCCCGTATCCTGTCGGAGCGCCTGGAGATTCCCTGTTATGGGCGGGAGCTTCTGGCAGTGACAGCGGCAGACAACGGAATCAGCATCGAGGAACTGAAAAAGCTGGATGAAAAGCGGACCGGAAGCCTGCTTCATGATTTGGTGCTGTACGCCTTCCGCTTCCAGAACTACAACAAAATGCAGGAGCCCTTTGATATCAATAAGGAAGTGTCTGACACCATCCGCAGGCTGGCAAGTAAGGGGCCGTGTATCTTTATCGGAAGATGCGCTGATTTTGCCCTGGATGGAGAATGGGGTGTGCTTAAGCTGTTTATTTATGCCTCTTCCATGGAAAAACGCAAACGCCGTATCTGCGAGGTAGACGACATAGCCTTTGAGAAGGCGGAGGAGGAGCTTAAGAAGCGGGACAGCCAGAGAAGCGATTATTACCATTATTTTACCGGTAAGAACTGGGGAGATATGGAAAATTATGACGCCTGCCTGAACACCTCCGTATTGGGGTATGAGGGCTGCGCGGACCTGATTGTGAAAATGATGGAATGACAGACAACCGCGCCAATGCCGTGAATCGGACGGATTCCCAACCGGAAATCCAACTGATTCACGGCATTTTTTCGTCTGTATGCAGGCCGGAGGAACCATACCGTCAATTAAACGGAGAAATCGTAAAAGTCAGGCTGTAATTTTGTGAAAAATAAACGGGTTGATTTTCATTCGCAAAATGCATATAATATTTGTCAAACACAACAGTTGTCAAACACATATAATTAAGGCGGGGAGGTGAGTACCATACAAGAAATATCCACCATGATTGAAAAAAGCAAACGAAGGTTTCTGTGCATTAAATTCAGGTCCTGCGGCCTTTCCTTTTCCGAGGGAATCGTGCTTCTGGTCATTGGCTACAGCAAATACGGCAACCAGGATACCATATCCAGCCTGTCCGGTATCGACAAATACCAGACAGCCAAGGTGCTGGCTGCCATGGAGGAACGGGGATATGTCAGGAGGGAGGTCAATCCTGAGAACAAGCGTGAAAAGCTGGTGTGCCTGTCGGATAAAGGAAAAGAGGCAGCCGATGCGCTGAAGGATATTATGGACCAGTGGGAGAAAATCATTTTTGCGGGAATTACCCCGGAGGAAGAACGGGCCCTGGAGCAGATTATGTGTAAAATCGTCGGAAATGTAAGGGAGTATGAGAGAACTATCGGAAGGGAGAAACTGTAACAACATGAAGCAGGCAAAATCCAAGAAAAAAATCATAGGGGCAGCGGCAGCCGTTATTCTGTGCGTCATTGTCCTGGCAATCATCTTCGGCCATGTAACGGGAGATGATTTATTATTTAAGAACAAGAAAAATCTGGTGGTGCAGTCCTATGTGACCATGGATGAGAGCAACATCAATGCGCTGACAGGCGGCCAGATTAAGGAGGTTCTGGTGGAGGAAGGGGAGCTGGTAAAGAAGGGACAGGAACTGGTCCGCCTGGACAGCGATACCCTGACTGCCCAGAGGGAACAGGCCCAGGCAGCCCTTGCCCAGGCCCAGGCAGCCTACCAGAGCCTGTTAAACGGCGCAACTGAGGAACAGATGAAACAGCTGCAGCTGGCGGTCCGGATTGCCCAGGCAAACCTGGAAAATGCCCAGGCATCCTATACCAGGATGGAGGCTGATTACCAGAGGACCCTGGCCCTGGTTCCGGCAGGAGCCGTATCCCAGTCCTCGGTGGATGCCCAGAAAGCAGCCCTGGCTTCTGCAAAGGCAGCCCTGGACAGCTCCCGTTCCAATCTGGAGATTTCCCAGAGCAAGCTTTCCGAAGCCCAAAACGGAGCCACGCCGGAGCAGATTGCCCAGGCCCAGGCCGGGGTGGACCAGGCCAAGGCAGCCCTGAAGCAGATTGACACCACCCTGGACAAATGCGTCCTCACCTCCCCTGTGGACGGACTGGTGACAACCGTGAATGTCAAGGCAGGGGATGTGGTGTCCTCAGGACTTCCCTCTGTGGTGGTTGCGGACATTTATGCACCCTATATCACATGCGATGTGGATGAAATGAAGCTTCCCCGGGTAAAGCTGGACCAGGAGGTGGATATCACCCTGGCAGCTCTGGGCAAGACGAAATACAAGGGAAAAGTGGTGCGGATTAACAAGGAGGCGGATTTTGCCACCAAGAAAGCATCCAATGAAGCGGACTGGGATATCCTGACCTATGGAATCAAGGTGACCTTTGACGACCTGGCAGAATTGCAGGATGAGCTGCGTTCCGGTATGACAGCCTATGTTGACTTTGGAAAGTGATGTGATGGTATATGAGAGAATGGATGAAACAGGCCGGAAGCCTGGCATCTTCTGTGAAAAAAAGGTACATAACAATTCCCATGCTGATTCTTCTTCTGGCGCCTACCATACTGAGTCTGCTCATGGGGGCGGAGTTCATTCACCTGCCCTTTCAGAAGGTTCCCACGGTCATTGTGAACCACGACCATTCGGAGACGGTCCAGAGCCTGATTCAGATGATTTCGGATAACAGGACCTTCGACGTCATTGCATGTACTGGTGAGGAGGATGACCTGAAGGAAGCATTTTACTATAATAAGGCACTGGCCGGCATCGTGATTCCGGAGCATTTTTCAGAAGATTTGCTCAACGGCCGGGAAGCCAAAATCATGATATTTAATGACGGAGCCCTGTCAACGGTTGCCAGCGGCATGAGGGGGACCATTGCCGAGGCCCTGGGAACCATCAAAAGCGGCTATATGCTGAAGCTGGCAGAGGGAAAGGGCATACCGCCCCAGGCAGCCATGAACCTGATTGCGCCCATGGGATATGTGACAAAGGCCATCAGCAATCCCTCCAAGAACGTGGCATATATGATGATGGAGGGCATTCTCCTTACCATCGTGCAGATAGGAGCAGGCTGCGTGGGTGCCTGTGTGTGCGAGCGGAAAAGCTTTGGAAGGCTGATGAAGAAGGCGGGGTTTATTACCGGAATTGCCTGTATTTCAGCCCTGGGCTGTATGGTGACCCAGAGCCTGTGCTTTGGTTTTCCCTATAAAAGCTCACCCTGGGCCGGTATCCTGATGACTGTTTTCACCTGCTTCGGCATTACCCTTTTCGGGATACTCCAGAACCTGGGAACCGGGGGTAACTGCGAGGAGGCGGTGCAGAAATGCGGCATTATAAGTTTCACCATGCTGTTAGCCGGCTACACATTTCCGGTCATCTCCATGCCCTGGCCCTGTAAGTTTCTTACCTGGTTCATGCCAAACACCCATTACATTTTGCCGCTCAGGGACATGGCTCTGGTGGAGCGCAGCTTTCTGAGCGAGGCCCATCATGTTCTGTGGCTCATGGGATTCAGCGCGGTAATGGTGCTTCTGGCGGCCAGGAAATTCAGGAATGTCAGGACAGAGGCGGGAAATCCGCTGACGGACATTCACATGACGGAAAGCGGGGTGGCCGGGATATGATAAGCAGGATATGGAAGGAAGAGAAAAACACGGTCATCGGCCTGTTCATTTCCGTGCTGGCCGGTATGCTGCTGATTACTACTATCTGGAAAAATGATTACACGGAGGATGTTCCCTTTGGAATTCTGGATGAGGACCGTTCGTCCCTGTCCCAGTCCATTGTGAAGCAGTTCGGCATCAATCCCACGCTGGATATTGTGTATTATGCGGATTCGGAACAGGATTTAAAACAGGCCATCCTGGATAAGAAGATTGAGGCCGGCGTCATGATACCCAGGAATTTCAGCCGCGATATGTCCCTTAAGAAATCACCCCAGGCCGTGATATTTGCAGACTGCTCCAACATTATCACCGGAGGCGGGGCAGTGGGCGCGGCCTCGTCCGTGCTGGGAACCATGAGTGCGGGTATGCAGCTTAAGATGCTGGAGGGCAATAATTTCTACCCTTCGGCGGCCCAGACCAGCCTGGGTACATTTTCTTATGTGGACAGGACGTTGTATGAGCCCCAGGGGGATTATATCAGGAAAATGAGCTATCTGCTGGTTCCCTCCATCACCATGCAGACCTTCCTTATTTCATTTTTCATTCCGCTGATGATTCGAAAGAGAAAAGCCCTGGCGGCAGCTTCCCCGGATAAGCGGGGGGAGGAGCTGAAGGACGGAATCATCAGGACAGCCGTGGTGGCAGGCGGCGCGGTGGCGACCCAGTTCGCGGCCCTTTGCGTGGTGGGCTTGTATAAGAATATTCCGCTGAGAGGGGAGATTGGGCTATATCTGTTCAGCACAGTGCTTTTCATGCTGGCGGCCGTGGCCTTCGGCGTGATGCTGGGGTCGTTTACCAGGCGGGTGGCCTGCTTTGCGCAGCTGTATATGATGTGCAGCAACCTGATTATATTTACCTCAGGGCTTATATTTCCTTTCTACCTGATGCCGAAGTGGCTCAGCGTTGCTTCCAGGATTTTTTCTCCCATTGCCAACATTGCAGTGGAGTTAAAGGCTGTAAACCTGAAAGGAATTGGCTGGGACGCTGCCTGGCCCCATCTGGCCGGAACAGCTCTGTATACCGTGTTCTGGCTGGCAGCCGGAGGCGCCCTGTACGCTATGAGCATTAAGAAGGAAAGGAAATGCATAGGAACAGGTGAAAAATAGATAGATAATTCAGTTAAAATCATGTATGATAGAGGGAGCAGCTTGGTGATAGACTGCTTTCTCTTTTTTTGTGATAACATACAGGGAATGGCAGCCAACAGTGTTTGGGGAATGGGGTGTTGTCTTGCAAGGCGCTGATACGGATATGATTGACGGCAGTATCTTTAAATCTATTTTCTGGTTTTCAATCCCTCTTCTGATTGGGAATTTTTTCCAGCAATTGTACAATACAGTGGATTCCTATGTGGTAGGGAATTTCGTCAATACCAATGCCCTGGCGGCGGTGGGGGCTTCAACTCCTGTCATCAACATGCTGGTGGGATTTTTCATGGGATTGTCCACGGGCGCAGGTGTGGTCATTTCCCAGTATTTCGGAGCCAGACGGGGGGAGGATATGAGCAGGGCGGTACACAGCTCCATGGCTCTCACAGGGATTTTGAGTATTGTGTTCACAGGGCTGGGGCTGCTGTACACAGGACCCCTCCTCAGGGCAATCGGGGTGCCGGAGGACGTTCTCCCCCATTCTTCTTTGTATCTGATGATATATTTCTGCGGAATCACATTTTCACTTTTCTACAATATGGGTTCGGGCATACTACGCGCAGTGGGGGATTCCAGGCACCCTCTGTTCTATCTGGCAGTGGCCAGTATTGTGAACATTATCCTGGATTTTACCTTTGTGTGCGGGTTTCACATGGGTATTGCAGGCGTGGCCATAGCAACTATCATAGCCCAGGCAGTGAGCTCGGCCATGGTTATGTACAAGCTGATGCACACAGGGGAGGACTATAAGGTGGAACTGCGCAAGATACGGTTCCACAAGAAAATGATTCGGAAAATCATTGCCTTCGGCTTTCCGGCTGCCTGCCAGCAGAGCATCACGTCCTTTTCCAATGTGGTGGTCCAGTCCTACATCAACGGGTTCGGCACGGCTGCCATGGCCGGGTATTCGGCCACCTTACGGATTGACGGATTCCTCCAGCTGCCCCTGCAGAGCTTTAATATGGCAATCACTACATTTGTGGGGCAGAACATCGGCGCCCGTAAGTATAAGCGGGTGAAGAAGGGGATATTTGCTGCCTGGGTCATGAGCTCCCTGATTATCCTGGCCGGCTCCGTGGGAATGTATTTTGGCGCGCCCCTGTTAATCAGCGTATTTACAAATGACCCTCAGGTAATTGCAAACGGGAGCAGTATGCTCCGCATTTTCTCCCGTGCGTACATTGCCCTGGCCGTGGTCCAGGTACTCAACGGAGCCCTGCGCGGCGCCGGACTTTCCAAGGTCCCCATGTTCTTTATGCTGGGCTGCTTCGTGGTGCTGAGACAGATTTATCTGATGATTGCAGTGCCCATGACCCACAGCCTGATGGTGGTCATGGCTGGCTGGCCCATTACCTGGGTCGTCTGTGCGGCCGGTATGTTCCTGTACTATGTCAGGGCGGACTGGCTGCCGCAAGAGACTGGGATGGAGGGCAAAGAATGATTCCGGATAACCATTCCAAATAGTGATTCACAGACAAGGTACGGTCAAGGCCGCCGCTGGATAAAAGCGGCGGCTTTTCAGTATTTATGCACAATAAAAGGTTAAAATATCAAAATGTGAAACAATTTTTCATAAAAATCGGATAATATTGACAAAAGCGTTCAAAGGAGTAATATAAAGTCATAGAAAGGAACTTATATGAAAAGTGTACTAGTCAGGATACAGGAATATTTTGCACAGGCCAGCGGGGCTGAGAAGGGTGTCCTCAGATTTTTAAGGGAAAATCCTGAGGAAGCAGCCGGATACAGCATAAAGCAGCTGGCGGACAAAACATTTTCCTCTGCAGCTACCATTGTCCGGCTGTGCAGGAAAATGGGCTTTGAGGGCTACAAGGAGCTGCAGAAATCGCTGCTGTATGAGTCGGCCCTGCGCAGGGAGAGCACGCGTCCCATGGAGCAGGAGATAAAAAAGGACGACAGCCTGGAGGAGCTGGTAAACAAGGTGACCTACAAGAATATTGTGTCCCTTGACAATACCAGGAAGCTGGTGGATTTGGACATTCTGAACCAGTGCGTGGACCTGCTGGACCGGAGCCAGACCGTGTATCTGTTTGGAATCGGCTCTTCCCTTTTGGTGGCCAGGGACATGTACCTGAAGCTCCTTCGGGTCAATAAGCCCTGTGTGATTTGCGATGACTGGCATGCCCAGCTTTTGCAGGCCAGAAACATCCGGTCCTGCGACCTGGCCCTGATTGTCAGCTACTCGGGCCTGACAGAGGAAATGATAACATGTGCCCAGGAGGCCAGGCTGAGGGAGGCGCCGGTCATCACCATATCCAGGTTCGAGCAGTCGCCGCTGGTCCGTCTGGCGGATTATAACCTGGCAGTGGCTGCAACGGAACTGATTTTCAGAAGCGGGGCCATGTCGTCCAGAATATCCCAGCTGAACATGATAGATATTCTGTACACTGCCTATGTCCACAGGCGGTATGATGAGTGCATGGAGCAGTTCAGGAAGACCCATATAGCCAAATCCGGGGGCACGGATGAAAAACAGAACGCATTGCAGGGGGAGGAAACACAATGATAGATTTGTCAGTGTTGGTAACAGAGAGCAGGAATGAGGAAACCATGGGGCTGGACCAGATGACGCCACTGGAAATCGTTGCCGCCATGAACCGGGAGGATGGGAAGGCGGTGGCAGCTGTTGGGGAGGTTCTGCCGCAGATTGCCCAGGCCATTGCATGGTGTACGGACAGCCTGAAGCAAAAGGGAAGAATCATCTACATTGGGGCCGGCACCAGCGGAAGGCTGGGGGTTCTGGATGCAGTGGAATGTCCGCCCACCTTCGGGGTATCCCGGGATGTGGTGGTGGGATTGATGGCCGGAGGCTCCGCTGCCTTTGTCAGGGCGGTGGAGGGAGCAGAGGACAGCCAGACCATGGGGGAGGAAGACTTAAAGGGCATTCATCTGACTCCGGCTGATATTGTCATAGGTCTGGCGGCCAGCGGAAGGACGCCCTATGTCATATACGGCCTCCGGTATGCCAGGAGGGTTGGCTGCAGGACCGTGGCAGTGTCCTGCAACCGGGATTCGGAGATAGGGAAGGAGGCGGACCTTGCCATTGAACCTGTGCCGGGCCCCGAGGTCCTGACCGGTTCCACCAGGCTGAAGGCCGGCACGGCCCAGAAGATGGTGCTGAACATGATATCCACAGGAAGTATGGTGGGAATCGGAAAGGTCTACCAGAACCTGATGGTGGATGTTGTGCAGACCAATAAGAAGCTGATTACAAGGGCGGAAAATATTGTCATGACAGCCACCGGATGCACCCGGGAAGAGGCCAGGGACTGTCTGGAGAAGGCAGAGGGAAGCGTAAAGCTGGCAATCACCATGATTCTGCTGCAGTGCAGCGCAGAAGCTGCAGAGGAAAGACTAAATCGGGCAGGGGGGTATGTTCGGAATGCAATACAGGACGTATAAGGAAACCATGCTGCCCCAGTTGGTGCGGCTGTGGAAAGAGGAAGCAGTGCGTATCCGGTATAAGGCCTATGAGTCGCCGGAAGAATGGAAGGCGGAGCTTTTGGACAAACCGGATTTTGACCCGGAAGGGTGCATCCTGGCTTTTACGGATTCCGGCAGTCTGGCAGGATTTGTGACCGCTGTCAGCCAAAAGGAATTCCTGCCGGGACAAAACAACGATAACACGCCGGGGTATATATTTATGCTGGCGGTAAAGGAGGAGTATGAGGGCAGAGGCGTGGGCACCGGCCTTTTGGAAAAGGCGGAAGCATACCTGAAAGCCCAGGGAAAGCGTGAAGTAAGAATCAGCCACAAATGTCCCGTTAAAATGTCCTGGTACATAGACCGGGAGGGGCATGAGCATAACAAGGCGCCGGGAATCAGGACAGATTCCCCGGGATACGGCTTTTTTCTGAGAAGGGGGTATGAGCTGGTACAAAAAGAGGTTTCTTATTATCTTGAACTGGAAAAATTTTACATTCCGGCAGATATACAGGAACGCATCCTGAAGCTGGAGCAGGAGGGGATAAGGACAGCCTGGTTTGACGGCGCCAGGAATTTCGGGTATGAGGAAATGTTTGGGCGTCTCAAGGACCAGTCCTTTCTGAAAAAGTTTCGCGACGGAATCAGGGAACATAAGAAAATCCTCATAGTGGAGGACGGGGACGGCAGGGTTATGGGCACGGCCGGAACCGTTTATCCGGAGAAAAACGGACGCGGATTTTTTTCGGCCCTGGCAGTGGACCCGGCTGACGGGGGAAAGGGAATCGGCAATGTATTGTTCTTCAGCCTGTGTCAGGAGCTTAAGGACATGGGGGCGGAATACATGACGCTTTTTGTAACGGAAACCAATTTTGCCAGAAGAATTTATGAGAAGGCAGGTTTTATGGCAGTACAGGAGTGGGCGATACTTAAAAAAATGGTATAGGCAAGGGATAAGAAAGGGGAAGGTATCTTATGACAAAGAAAGAGCTGGCGCAGGCAATCTGCAAGTTAGTGGATGAATCCAACATCAGGACCATAGCAAACTGCTACACCCGGGTCAGGCTGACCGTAAAGGACCCGGAAAAAATGAAACGGGAGGAGCTTAAAAAGCTGGACGGCGTACTGGGAGTCATTGAGGAGGGGCACAATGTCCAGCTGGTGCTGGGACCGGGCACTGCGGCGGCAGTGGCCCAGCTTATGAGCGATATGACCCATATTAAAAGCGAGGAAGTGGATGAAGCCGTTCTGCTGAAAGAGGAAAACAGGGCAAAAAATAATGTCCCCTACAAGAACATGCTGAAAAAGATAGCCAATATCTTTATTCCCATCATTCCTGCGTTCATTGCCTGCGGACTGGTGGTTGCGGTCTATGAATCATCCTATGTATTTTTCCCGGGCTTTCAGGATACGGATTTCGGCAAGATAATGAGCGCCTTGGCTTACTCAGTCTTTACCATCCTGCCCATCATTGTAGGGTATAACACATCCAAGGAATTCGGCGGAAGTCCCATCATCGGGGCTGTGCTGGCCTCCATACTGAACAGCTCCTCCCTGGCCGGGGTACAGCTGTTCCATGTGTCCATTACCCCCGGACGCGGCGGCGTGATATCCGTGCTGATTATTGCTTATGTGGCAGTGCTGCTGGAAAAACAGCTTCAAAAAGTGATTCCGGATTTCCTGGACATGTTCCTGCGGCCGCTGATTACAGTCTGCGTCATGACCTTTGTGGGCCTGATGGTGTTCCAGCCCATAGGCGGTTTCATATCAGAGACCATCGGAGCCTTTGTCAGCTTCATCATTTATAAGGCACCTGTGCTGGCCGGCCTGGCCTCAGCCATCTACCTGCCTCTGGTAATGACAGGAATGCACCATGGACTTATAGCGGTCAACACCCAGCTCATAGCGGATTTCGGCGTGACCTATCTGCTGCCTGTTACCTGTATGGCCGGAGCCGGACAGGTGGGAGCTGCATTTTATGTGTACCTGAAAACCAAGAACCAGAGACTGAAGAAGACCATTAAGAATGCGCTTCCCGTGGGAATGCTGGGCATAGGGGAACCCCTAATGTGGGGCTGTACCATTCCCCTTGGAAAACCGTTCATAGCATCCTGTATCGGCGGCGGAATCGGCGGAAGCGTCATGGCTGTGATGAAGGTGGCTGCCAAGGTTCCTGAGCTGTCGGGAATCCCGCTGGCCTTCATTACAACCAGATTCCCCCTGTATTTCGTAGGTCTGTTTGCATCCTATGCCGCCGGATTCATCGTGTGCAGGCTGATGGGATTTACGGACCCGGAGGACTAAACATCAAAAAATAAAAAGATTAAAAATGCCTAACCCACATTGCCGTTGACTAACAGCCTTCAGGGTGTTTACAATATAATTAAACAGAAGGGCCGGCATGAAAAAGGGACCCCCTGCTCATACCGGGTATGAACGAAAAGGCAACGGAGGTGTGGTTATGCAGTCATTATCAGAGGTTAAGGCAGGAGCTGTCTGTACGATTAAATGGATGTTCGGCAATCCCCAGGTCATGGAGTTTATGCATCAGCATGACATCAGGGAGGGAAGTACCATCAATGTGTTCCAGCACGGAAGGGACAGCATGATAATCGGAATGAACAATATGCGCCTTGCAATCGGAAATGAGGTTGCGGAGCGGATCAAGGTGTGATGCAGGCAGAAAAAATAACAGAACAGACAAGCAAAGCAGACCGTGAAGCAGATAATAAAGTAAATAGTAAAACAGATAACAAAACAGATAATAAAGCAGATAAAAAAACAGATAACAAAACAGATGGAATAAGAGCCGGAAAACAGGCCGCTGATATCTTGATGAGAGGTATCGGCGGCCTGAAATTTTTTTGGAGTTTCCTCTTGAAATTTTTCCTCTAAAATGTTTCTTTGCCGGGAGAATAATTATGCAGTCAACTTCAAAAAATGTAAGGTAAGTCCCGTCAATTTATTGAATTTTTATATTTATTTAATAAAAATGCTCTTTATTTTTAACGACTGTAATGATATTCTATAATAGTTTATATATAAACTATCTGGGGAAGTAAAAAAATTAAGAGAATCGGGAGAAAGGTTCCTTATGGCGTTTATTAATTTTAAGGACCAGTGGTTTCAGGAGCTTCGCAAGGTGAACTGGCTTGTCCGGGAATGTGTGGAGGAAAAGTGCAGGCCCTTCGGCATTACCCCGGAACAGGGAAGGGTGCTCAACCATCTCTTTCTGGCGGACGGACAGGTAAACCTGACTCAGCTGAGCAGGAGTCTCCATGTTACAAAAGGAAACTGCTCCATGTTCTGCCGGCGTCTGGAACGGGCTGGTCATATTACAATGGTCAAGAATGACAAAGACGCCCGTTTTATAAATGTGGCCCTTACGGAAAAAGGGCGGTCATTGGTGCAGGGCATGATAGAGCAGATGGGCAGTCATTCTGAGAAGGATACTATGAGCAAAGAAGATTTGGAGACTATTTTAAAAGGGTTAAAATGTCTGGAAAAGTATTTGCAGAGCTGAACAGCTTTTCCGGATGTTTTTATTTTGCAAGAACAAGGAGGCACAACATGAAAAAAATATTTGCGGAGCTGAACGCGTTCCGGCCGGAACTTCTATGCGTGCTGGTCAGTGTGGCGGCCGGAGTAGGAGCCACGCTGGGGCTTCCCACCTATCTGTCAGATATTATCAACAGGGGAATCGCGGATAAGGATATGAATTACATTCTTCACACCGGCGTTATTATGCTGGGAATCGCTATTCTGGGAATGGTATGTAATATTACCACAGGCTTTTTTGCCTCCAGAATCGCGTTGGGTTTAGGACGGAATGTGAGGAGCAGGATTTTTACAAAGGTGGAATATTTCTCCCAGGCCGAGATCGACACATTTTCAACCGCGTCTTTGATTACGCGCACCAACAACGACATTACCCAGGTACAGAATTTCATGGTTATGTTTCTGCGCGTTATTCTGACAGCGCCTATCATGTGCGTGGTTGGCATCATGCTGGCTTACAGCAAAAATCCGAAAATGTCAAGCATACTTGTGGTGTCCATGCCGGTGATGGTGTTGATTATCAGCCTGATTGGCAGGAGAGCCATGCCGCTTTCCAGAAAGATGCAGACAAGAATTGACCGAATCAACCTGATTATGCGGGAAAAGCTTTCAGGTATCCGGGTTATCCGGGCATTTGGGACAGAGGATTACGAAGAAAAGCGGTTTGACGGCGCCAACAAGGACCTGATGAACAATGCCATGAAAATGATGCATGCCATGTCGCTGTTGGGACCGTCACTGATACTGATATTAAACCTGACCGTGGTGGGGCTTCTCTGGCGCGCGGGCCAGGGAATCGGCACGGAGCCTGTGATGCCGGGAGATATCCTGGCAATCATCCAGTATGTCATGCAGATCATGATGTCTGTCACCATGCTTTCCATGATTTTCGTCATGTATCCCAGATGTGCTGCTTCAGCGGACCGTATATGTGAGGTGCTGGATACTGAAAATTCCATCGGGGATCCGGCGGTTCCCAAGCTGTCAGACGGGCAGAGGGGATATCTCACCTTCCGCGATGTAAGCTTCTATTTTCCGGGGGCAAAAGAGCCGGCTGTCAGCCATGTCAGCTTTGAGGCTAAGCCGGGAGAGACCACGGCTATCATCGGAAGTACAGGAAGCGGAAAGACGGCGCTGGTGGGATTGATTCCCCGCTTTTATGATGTCCAGGAGGGCGAGGTCCTGGTGGACGGAGTCAATGTAAAGGATTATGACAGGAGGACCCTGCGCCGGAAAATCGGTTATGTGCCCCAGAAAGCCCTGCTGTTTAAGGGCACCATCATGGAAAATATCCGTTTTGGGGATGATTCGGCCAGCGATGAGCGGGTGAAGGAAGCGGCCGCCATTGCACAATCCACGGATTTCATCGAAGATAAACCGGACGGATTTGACTCATCCATTTCCCAGGGCGGAAGCAATGTCTCAGGCGGTCAGAGGCAGCGCCTGGCAATTGCCAGGGCCATTGTCAGGAAGCCGGAGATATATGTGTTTGACGACAGTTTTTCCGCCCTGGATTTCAAAACGGATTCTGCCCTGCGTCAGGCATTGTCCAAAGAGACGGGAAATGCCACTGTGGTAATCGTAGCACAGCGTGTCAGCACTATCATGAATGCGGACCGGATTATAGTGATGGATGAAGGGAAGGTCATGGGAATTGGTACCCACAGGGAGCTTTTAAATACCTGCGGCACCTACCAGGAAATCGTCCGGAGCCAGTTGTCAGAGGAGGAGATGAGTGCATGAAGCAAATGAATGTGAGGGCAGCAGATAAGAAAATCAATACCAAGGGCACCATGGGCCGTCTGTTCCGTTTTATGAAACCATACCGAATCAGAATCATTCTCATGGTGGCCTGCCTTGTGATGGGAGCCGTGTTTACCACCCAGGGGCCATATACCCTTGGCAGGGCCATGGATGCGCTGGTGGCCGTGGCCGTGGACAGCGCCGGGGTCCTCCAGGGATTTAGAACGTTCATCACTGTTCTGATACAATTGGGCTGTGTGTATGTACTGGCCTTTCTGTTCAACTATTCCGGCCAGTACATTGTGGCAGGAGTGGCGGAGCGCACAATGCATGATCTGCGCATGGCAGTAGACAAGAAAATCCGCCGTCTGCCTCTGGCCTATTTTGACAGCAATACATTCGGAGATGTGCTGAGCCGCGTCACCAATGATGTGGACACCATAGATACCTCCCTTCAGCAGAGCATCAGCCAGGTTATCACAGCCGTCTGTACCATGGTATTTATATTCGTAATGATGCTGGTGGTCAGCCCGGTGCTGACACTGATCGGCATTTGTGTTATCCCGATTTGCGGCCTGGTGAGCATGAAGGTGGTAAAACATTCCCAGCGGTATTTCCAGGGGCAGCAGTCCGCGCTGGGGGATCTTACCGGGTATGTGGAGGAGATGTACAACGGACAGAACGTGATTGCCGCCTTCGGAAAGGAGGAGGACGTCATCGGGAATTTTGAGGACATAAACAACCGTCTCTACAACAATGGCTGGAGAGCGCAGTTTTCTTCCAGCATCATCATGCCCTTAACACAGGCACTGACCAACATCGGTTATGTGGGGGTGGCGGTTGTCAGCGGATGGCTCTGCATCAACGGCAGGCTGAGCATCGGTATGATACAGTCCTTTATCCAGTATCTGCGCCAGTTCTCCCAGCCCATCAACCAGGTATCCAACATTGCCAACATCATGCAGGCCACCATGGCTGCGGCCCAAAGGGTATTTGAGTTCCTGGATGCCGAGGAGGAGGTGCCGGAAGCAGAGAAGCCGCAATTCCCCGAAATCCGGGAAGGAAATGTGGATTTCAGCCATGTGCGGTTCGGCTACACAGAGGACCGGACCCTGATTCATGATTTGGACCTGCATGTACACGCAGGCGACAAGATTGCCATTGTGGGACCCACCGGAGCTGGAAAGACAACGCTGGTCAATCTGATTCTGCGTTTTTACGATGTAAACGGAGGGAGCATTACCATTGACGGCGTGGATGTGCGGGATATGAAACGGGAGGCCCTGCGCTCCATGATAGGCATGGTGCTGCAGGATACATGGCTGTTCGCAGGTACCATAAAAGAGAACATCCGCTACGGAAGGCTGGATGCCACTGACCAGGAGGTGACAGACGCTGCCAGGGCAGCCCATGCCAATGGATTCATCATGTCTATGCCGGGAGGCTACGACATGGAGCTTCATGAGGGGGCTTCCAATATCGCCCAGGGCCAGCGCCAGCTCCTGACCATTGCCAGGGCCTTCCTGTCAGACCCGGAAATCCTGATTCTGGACGAGGCAACCTCATCCGTGGATACAAGAACCGAGGTGGCAATCCAGAAGGCCATGAATAAACTGATGGAGGGCCGGACCAGCTTTGTCATCGCCCACCGCTTATCCACGATAAAGGATGCGGAACTGATTGTGTACATGGAGCATGGGGATATCAAGGAAGTGGGAAACCACAGGGAGCTTTTGGCAAAGGGCGGTTACTATGCAGCCCTGTATAACAGCCAGTTTGCAGCAGAGAACGCTGGGTAGGCTGTTTGGAACAAAGGATAGTGTGCCTGTGATAAAATCAGGATATAAGGGACAGGAGGGTTTGTCATTCCTCCTGTCCCTTATATTGTCAGGCCAGAGACAGTTTTAACTCACTGTCTCTTTTTAATCTTCAGCTCCGCATAGGCGATAATCTGGTACAACACCCCTGACACAATGCAGAGGATTACAATGGAGGTCACCACCATGGTCATGGCAAAGGTCTGGGAGCCATAGGTGATCAGATATCCCAGGCCTGCTTTTGCGCTCAGGAATTCGCCTATAATCACACCCACCAGACACAGCCCGATGTTTACTTTCATATTGCTGATGACCAGGGGCAGGGAACCGGGCAGCAGAACCTTTAAGAGCACATCCTTCCTTCCGCCTCCCAGGGAATAAATCAACTTGATTTGCTCCGTATCCATCTGGGAAAATCCGGTGTATAAGGTTAGAATGGATCCAAATACAGCCACGGACACGGCAGCCACCACAATGGTCCGCATGTTATTGCCCAGCCAAACAATCAAAAGGGGGGCCAGGGCGGATTTGGGGAGGCTGTTTAACAGGACAAGAAAGGGCTCCAGCACCTGGGCCACGCTTTTGCTGGACCACAGAAGCAGGGCGCATGCCAGGCCGAAGATGGTGCAAACGGCAAAGCTGATAAGGGTTTCCATAAGGGTGACCCCTGTGTGGAGGAACAGGCTTCCGTCCTTTGCCATGGAAACCAGGCATTTGGCAATCATCACAGGGGAGCTGAAAATAAAGCTGTCAATCCAGTGCATGTCGGCCGCCAGCTCCCACAGGGCCAGAAGAAGGACCAGCAGCATGACGCGGCATATGGTCACCTGGCGGTGGCGCCGTATTTCACGGGCCACATATTCCTGCTGTGCCACGGACATATTGCAGGCTGATACAGGCTGTTTATCTCTATTCATAAGTCTTCAGCTCCTTCCATACCATATTAAAGTAAGTGGAAAATTCCGGGCAGTTCCTGCGGTCCAGGGAGCGGATGCAATTTTCCGGAAAATCAATGGACAGGATTTTTTTGACCCGGCCGGGACGGGGAGACAGGACCAGGATGCGGTCAGCCACGCTGATGGCCTCAGACAGGTCATGGGTTACAAGTATGGCGGTCTTGTGTGTCTGGCGTATGATGGAGCTGATGTCGTCACACACAGACAGCCGGGTCTGGTAATCCAGGGCTGAAAATGGTTCGTCCAGGAGAAGAAGGTCCGGCTTAAGGGCCAGGGTCCGTATAAGGGCCGCTCTCTGGCGCATGCCGCCGGACAGCTCCGAAGGTTTGGCATATTCAAAGCCTGCCAGACCGTAGGCTGCCATCATTTCCAGCAGTTCCTGCCTGGCAGGTTCGTCCAACCGCTTTTGAATTTCAAGGCCAAGGGATATATTGGAGAAAATATTTCTCCATTCAAATAAATGATCCTTCTGCAGCATGTATCCAATGGCAGAAGGAGATTTGGTCAGGGGGACGCCGTCTATGGTGATGGTGCCGCCCTCAGGCTTTGTCAGTCCGCACAGCATGGACAGAAGGGTGGACTTGCCGCATCCGGAAGGTCCAACGATAGCCAGGAATTCCCCGGGTGACACATCAAATGATATATGGTCAAGGGCCAGCGTCTCACCATCTAACGAATGGTAGGAATAGCTGACCCCGTTTACTTCCAGTTTGGGAATCATGAAGAAGCTCCTTTCAATTAGAAATCAATTCCTTGATTTATTATATGTAGACAACGGGAAACCGTTCGCCCGGAGCAGGAAAAAGAAAACAGGCCCCTGCCGCTTGATAGCGGCAGGAAGCCTGCATGATAACAATATGAGCGTGGGACCCCCTCCCTACTTCTGGTAACTCCAGCTTACCGGCGTGGGTCTGGCCGAATCAAATACCTGGGCTGCGTCAAACAGATCAGTCAGTCGTTTCTTGGACGGATCTGTCTGGATGAGGTCCTCATACAGCCGGTAGCCGTCCAGGTTCCTTCTGGCCATGCGGAAGTAGTTTGTCCCCATCTGCGTCCAGTAGGGCTTGCTGGCATCCACATTGCAGAAATAGCGGAATCCCTTGGATTCCAGATAGGCAAAGCGGGGATTGTCCTGATGGTAGGGGCGCCAGTCTGCAATGTCGTTGCCGTAAGGATAAAGGATGATATCAGTGGGCCCGATGAGGGATTCCACCTCAGCCTCCCATTTGTCCGTATCAGCCCGGAACCGTTCCTCGTCAATGGCAAATCCGGCCTCCGGATCATCCGCCACCCCCAGGTGGAGATGGCCCCAGCTGTGGGATGCCAGCTCCCAGCCGTTATCCTTCAGACACTGGGCCACTCTGGCTGCCTGCTCACGGTCAGCCTCATAGGTGGGGCTGTCCTGGTAGGAGGAGGCGGTTCTGTACCCCAGTATGCCTTCATAGCCGGTAAACGCGATAATGGCCCTTGCCCCTTTGTAGGAAAAGTCAGGGTGTTCCTGTATAAAATCCTCCAAAAGCGGAATCAAATCATAGGAACCCGTGGAGGTGGTGCCGTCGTCCATGACCATCTCACAGGTGGGCTTTCCGTCCTCGCCAATCACGACCCGTTTGGCAAACCCGTCCCCGTCCATGTAGGGATAGTAGCAGACATCGTCCTGGGACATGACAAAAGGCTTCTTTCCCTCAGGGAGCATGACGCTTCCCTTTACAAAACGAACGTTTCCATTTTCATCAGGTGCCTCATAGGCCACATCGTGGATACGGACCAGCACATAGCCCTTCTGGTACATATCCTCCAGTATTTTAAGAAATTCGTCCTTGGTGGTCATGACTGAATTATAGTTGGCGCTGTCCGAGTCCCCGTCAAAAGCCTTGGAGGTATCCATGATAAGGGAGTGGAAAAAAATGTGGGTGACAGCGTTCATATCAGCTGGAACCAGGGCGGCCTTCTGTGATTCATACCGTGCCAGCGCCTCCTTCATGCGGGAGTCATTCAGGTCCAGGCCGCTGGAGTTGATAAGCTCTGCCGCCTTGTCATAATCATACCCCATGGCGATACGGTCAGCCTGGGCTATGAGCCGGGAAATGTCGTCCTGGGGAATTTCGGCAAAAGGCTGGTTTGATGAGTCGCCGCCGGAAGCGGGGCCGGAACCGCTGTCGGGATAGCGGTCGGAATTGCTGCCCTCGTCCGGATTAGGGGAGCCGTTCCCTGATGAGGCTATGACCTGGACCGTTCCGTCCGGCTGTTTCGCTAAAACAAACCGGTAGAGGGCGAAAATGCCGCCCCCTACCAGTACAGTGATTGCTAATAATAAAATAAATGTAGGAAGATGCCGTGACATCCGTGCAAGCTTCTGCCTGCGCCTGCGGGATTGCCGGCGTCTGAAATCTGCTCTGCTCATAAAATTTCTCCTGTAACTGGTACTTGCCTACCTATTATAGCATAGATTCCATGAAGTGGGTACTATGAAAGAAAAAACAAATATTGGAATTGAAATTCAACTTGTTCCGTGGTATGTTTAAGTTGGTATGAATAAACATAAAGGAGAACAGGAACATGGAAGATATGGTAAAGGATCCTAATTGCGCATATTGTATGCAGGGCGAACTGGTGGCTAAGTTCGGTTATCCTGTGTGTGAGATGAAGACAGGCTTTCTCTATGTATTTAAGGAGCAGAGCAAGAAGGGAAGGGTTGTTCTGGCGCATAGGAAGCATGTCAGCGAGCTCATTGACCTGACCGATGAGGAGAGGAATGATTTCTTTGCAGAGGTAGCCCAGGTGGCCCGCGCCGTACATAAGGTATTCCAGCCGGACAAGGTAAACTACGGCGCTTACGGCGATACAGGACATCACCTGCATTTCCACATTGTCCCCAAATATAAAGGCGGTGAAGAATGGGGCGGCACCTTTGAGATGAACAGCGGAAGGACCATGCTCACAGACGCTGAGTACGAGAAGATGGCAGAGGACTTAAGACAGGCCCTGAAGGAAGTATAAATATAATAAGGTAAGAAGATAAAGGGGTATATGCAGCAGGAGCCGGGAGACAATCACGGCTTGCTGCATTTTTTTGCGGTAAAAATCAAGGCTTTGCGGGCATAAGCTGTCTGTCCACTCCCATACAATTAGTAGCAGATGATTTTATTGGAGGAAAATATGAGACGGATTGCAGCGATATTATGCTCGGCGGCAATACTGGCCTCCTATCCCGGGATTGCCGCCCTGGGCCAGGAACCGGCAATCGCCATCCCCGTGGGAGCGGGGGTATCAGGGAGCAGCCTCTATGGACAGGAAGATGGATGGACAGGGGAGGATGTACAGGCGGCGGAAAGTGCGCAGACGGTAGATGTGCAGACGGCGGGAGATGCGCGGGCCGCGGTAGATGTTCGGGCGTCGGGGGACGCGCAGGCGGTAGATGTGCAGACGGCGGGAGACGCGCGGGCCGCAGGAGATGTTCGGGCGTCGGGAAACGCGCAGGCGGTAGATGTGCAGACGTCGGGGGACGCGCGGGCCGCGGGAGATGTTCAGACGGCGGGAGATGCCCAGGCAGCGCCTGCGGACCAGAGTCAGGCAGCTGTCCAGATAGCCGCTCCATCGGCCATTCTCATGGAAGCATCTACCGGACAGGTAATCTATGAAAAGGATGCAGATGAAAAGCGAAGCCCGGCCAGTGTTACCAAAGTTATGACGCTGATATTGATTTTTGATGCCCTTCAGTCCGGAAAGATCCAGCTGACGGACGAGGTAGTTACCAGCGCCCACGCCAAATCCATGGGAGGTTCCCAGGTGTTCCTGGAGGAAGGCGAGAAACAGACCGTGGAAACCTTGATTAAATGCATTGTCATTGCATCCGGCAATGACGCGTCTGTGGCCATGGCGGAGTACATAGCAGGCAGCGAGGATGAGTTTGTACGGATGATGAATGAAAGGGCAGCCAGCCTTGGCATATCCAACACCCATTTCGTGGATTGCTGCGGACTTACGGAATCCCCGGACCATTACACTACGGCCAGGGACATCGCCATCATGAGCCGCGAGCTGATTAATAAATATCCTCAGATACATAATTATTCCACCATATGGATGGAGAATATAACGCATGTCACAAAGCAGGGAACCAAGGAATTCGGCCTGTCCAATACAAATAAGCTGCTCAAGATGGCAACTAATTTTACGGTCACAGGCCTTAAGACAGGTTCCACCTCCATTGCAAAATACTGCCTGTCTGCCACAGCGGAAAAGGACGGGGTGCGCCTGATTGCCGCCATCATGGCTGCGCCGGATTTTAAGGCCAGGTTTGCAGACGCCCAGACCCTTCTCAACTATGGATATGCAAACTGCAAGCTCTATGAAGACAAGGAACATCTGCCGCTTCCCCAGATGCCGGTTACCGGCGGCGTGGAGGATGAGGTAGGGCTTACCTATGAGGGAACATTTTCCTATCTGAGCCTTAAAGGGGAGGATTTGGGAGCTATTGAGAAAAAGCTGGTGCTTTTGGAATCCGTACCCGCTCCGGTGGAACCGGGGCAGAAGGCAGGTGTGCTGGAGTACTCCCTGGGAGGCAAAAAACTGGGAGAGGTTAATGTGCTGACCAACGGGAGCATACGGGAGGCAGGTTATATGGATTATCTGAAGAAGCTTGTGGGGGCCTGGAAGCTGAACCGGCAGTAGCTAATAGCTTTATGTGCAGAGGATTATTTGCAGGGGCTGATATTCAGGGTAATGAAATAAGGGGTATTAATTTCGCTGTCATCCTGATGGATGGCAGCCTTTTTAACGGGGATTAAAATGCCGCAAATGTTTTTGTTAACTGTTTCTATGTGCCCCTATCAACTTCTATATATTCCATCGCATTCTATGACCTTCGGCAAAATATATGAGGCTCTGTGGAGTAACGGATTGGGGATATGGGGATGGATGAGAAGCTTGTATTTTGGGCAGCGTAATGGTTGATTGGCATGGAGCGCTTTTGCTGGCAAAACATGGTGAGTAAAGAAGCAGAAAACAGATATAAACTAAATCAATGACAGAAAAGGTAAAAAGCAGCGAAAAATAAAAGACAGCAAGGAAAATGACAACAAAACCAGCTAAAGGGCATAACTTTGTTAGCTGGTTTTGTTGTCGGGCTTGTTGTCTGCCGTATTGTCGATTGATTGCTTTTATTTGTTTGGCCTGCTGTTTGTTCTACTGTTTGTTCTGCTGTCTGTTTTTCTGTTTGTTCTACTATCTGTTCAGCTATCTGTATTGCTGGCTGTATTGCCGTCTATTTTGCCGCCTGTTCAGAAAATTGTGTGGTCACAAGGTCTTCATAGGGAACACGTGCCGACAGTTCGCCTGCCTCTTCCAGAATGTTTTCCAGAAGCTCAAAGCTTTCTTTTTCAAATACGGTGTCATCCTTCCATGTATCCTGGTCCTTATAACGGCCTACGATAACCGCGAGTTTATCCACCGGTGTTTCTTTAAACTGGGGCTGTATGGTTTTGGCTATTTCTTCGGCTGAATGGGAGTTTACGTAGTCTATGCCTTTTTGAATTGCATTGGTAAACTTCTGAATGATTTCCGGGTTCTGTTCAACGTAACTCTTCCTGGCACAGTAAGCAGTGTAAGGTACATATCCGGATTCTGTTCCAAGAGAAGCCACCACATATCCGCTTCCCTCGCTCTCCAGAGTGGTTGCAAAAGGCTCAAATTCCACGGTATAGTCCGCATCATCGCTGGTAAATGCAGCTGCGGTCAGCCCGAAGTTAATGCTCTGGTCAATAGAAAGGTCTGTTTTGGGGTCCATACCGTGTTTCTTTAAGATATACTCAAAGACCATCTGAGGCATGCCGCCTGCGCGTCCGCCGAGAACCTTCTTGCCTTTCAGGCTTTCCCACTTAAAATTGTCCTCAGGCTGGCGTCCCACCAGGAAGTTGCCTGCGCGCTGGGTCAGCTGGGCGAAGTTCACCGCATAGTCCTGGGAACCTTCCTGGTATACGTAGATGCTGGCTTCGGAGCCCATAAAACCAATTTGGGCGTCGCCGGAGATAAGGGCGGTCATAACCTTATCAGCACCCGCGCCGTTGACAAGGGTCAGGTCGATGCCTTCGTCCTCAAAGTAGCCCAGTTCAATGGCTGCGTATTGGGGGGCGTAGAAGATGGAATGGGCTACCTCGTTGAGGACCAACGGGGTGTTGCCTGAGGATGAACTGCCGGATGATTTTGAACAGCCGGTTAGGGCAGCGGCGGTGAGGGCTCCTGCCAGCAGGGGGATTATAATTTTCTTCATAATATGCTCCTTGTTTGATAAATGGGGTTAGTATAGTTTATTAGGGGGGACAAGGGGGGGTGAGGGAAAATGTAAAAATGCGGAGATTATGAAGGGGAAGATATAGTTAAAACGATCGATCTTGTGGTATAATTCTTTAGAGAAGTATCAGATTCAGAGCAGAAAAAGAGTAGCTTTGAATAAACCTAAAACTGCTCTGAATGTGATTCTTCTCAATTGTACCAATTCGCGGAACTTCAGCCGTGAACTATATGGGGATAGTATCCTTCCTGGAAACCCAAAACAGAGTCCATACGGGGAATATACGGTAAAATCAGCCTGGTATTTTGAGATTCCCGCATTTCAGGGTATGCTTTGTAGACCTTCCTGAGGGAGGTCTGAAAAAGAAATATATCAGGTAACCCGGATTTATGGGTAAGGAACATGGCACCTTCCAAGCAGCTTCATGGAGGCATGTCCGCATTGGAGACATATGCGTATATCAAACTTCCAGACTGATTTTATTAGTTCTGCCATTGATAAGCCGGCATAACGCTGCCCACCCTGAAGCCTGAAAATAAGCCTTAGGTTTCGTGTCTTCATACGGTTGTTCAGGAAACCATAATACATGATTTTCTAAAAACCGTGAGGAAGTACATGCATCAGGAAACGCCGGATGAATTCCGTGCTGTCAAGGGTAATCTGACGTTTGGGTTCTTCCGGCTTCTTTCCTCTGGCAGAAAACGTAACCTGATTCTGTGTAACAGAACGGATTCTGCTGTTAGAAATGGCGGTTTTGTGGGTATAACGTCCCAGGTATTCGATGGCATTGCCAAAACCGTGAAAGGTTTCTTTGATGTAAGGACACCAGTCTTTTTTGTAAAGGTTGTTTTTCCATTCGTTCCAGTCATAAGAATTGCGCAGCGTTTCACAGGAAGAAGAAAATACCAGGGAGCCGCTTTCATAAAGAGAAGAAAGCAGCGCCATAAATTTGCCCCTGAATTTATCCCGCAGAACAGCCACCGGAATAAAAAAATGACCGGATGATGTACGGATTCTTCCATCCCGTGTAAGGCCGCCGCCGGAAACAATGCAGTGCAGATAATGTAAAGCTTTACATTATCTGCATAATGACAAGCGGGATATTATGACAAGGGAAGTAGTATTTTCTAATAAATACAGTCTTTTTCAGCTGCTTCCCTTTACATAATTTAATGCCCCAGAGAATTTAACCAGCTCATAAGAGCCTTATCGTCAACCCAGTCTTTTGCTTTTACCAAAAAAAAAAAAGGGGGGTTGGGGGGGGGGGGTCGGTGAAGGTGTTTTTTGCTAGGCAAGTTTTTCTATTGCCTCGCGTTTCATCTTAACATTTGCTTTTGAATAAATCTGTGTCACCTTTAAATCAGTGTGCCCAAGGAAATCCCGGATATAGACTGGATTGATATCTGCCTCTGTCAGATGGACAGCTTTACTGTGCCGGAGGATATGAGGTGTGATTTTTCCCATACCGGCATCCTCTGCATATTTTTGAAGGATATAAGTGATACCTTGTCTCGTAAGTTTTTCTTCCCGGTGATTAAAAAATAGCGGCGTGTCTGCCCTGCATGGAGTATCCAGTCTGTAACAGGCTATATAATCCCTAAGTATGACTGCGGTTTCCTTCATGAGTGGTACAGTCCTGGTTTTTCTTCCTTTCCCTGTAAGCGTTACTTGCGGGGGCACGGTAAAACTGATATCCCTTATTCTGACATCGGCTAATTCCTGCACCCTGCATCCACTGTCATAAAGAAGGCACAGAAGAGCCAGGTCCCTTTTTCCGTGTACGGTTGTGACATCTGGTGCTGCAAGCAGTTTTTCCGTCTGTGCCGTGTCCAGATATTTTACTTCTGTCTGTGCGGTTTTCTTTACAGGTATGGACAGTATCTGCTGTGCATGAAATATATGTTCCGGCCGCTGGCTGCACAGATACCTGAACAGGGAATGGATTGCCGCAAGCCTTATATTTCTCGTTGAAGGGCTGTTTGTCCTTTCGGATTCCAGCCAGTCAAGAAAGCCTTCCAAACGTTGTGCAGTTATATCGTTAATCCTCAGGGCTTCGGGTCTTATTCCGTATACCTTTGTCTGGAAAAAGCGGTTACAAAAAACCTGGAAAAACTGCTTTTAAAGCTGGCAGCATTTGTAGAAGAGTGTTAGGGCCTTTACGGGCTGAAACTGGTTTATAATAAACAAGTAAAAATGAAGCATGCCAAGATGCTGAGAAAAAACTGTATGCTCTGAAAGACGCGGAGGGGATTGTATTCGTACATGGTACCGGAAAGCAGAAATCCCCTCTTCAGAAAAGTATAGAAACATTGGAGGGCCATTTAGATAAACTTAAAGAATACACACAAAAACTTTATCTGTGTGGGGAGCGTAACAGCTATTCAAAGACCGATCATGATGCTACGTTCATGCGGATAAAGGAAGACGCTATGGGGAATGGCTAGCTGAAGGCAGGGTATAATGTACAGCATGGGGTAGACAGCGAATACATTACCTGGCTTACCATAAGCCCACAGATACCACCATGCTCATCTCTTTTTTTAAGGGCCTTAAGGAAAACCTGAACTTTCAATATGAAAAGGTCGTGACAGATGCGGGATATGAAAGTGATAAAAATTACAGCTATCTGGAGGAGAATGTCCAGATTGCCTTTATAAAGACGGCTAATTATGAGATATCAAAAACGAGGAAGTACTAGAAGGACATAGGCTGGATTGAAAATATGGTATATCATGAAGAAACGGACACCTACACATGCGCAAATGGGAAGGAACTGCAGTTCAGCTATACCAAAAAGGAACGGAGCAAAACGGGATATGAGCGGGAAACCCAGGTATACAGTTGCCAGGAATGCGATGGATGTCCACATAAAAAAGAATGTATTAAAAGGAACCGCAGCAAGAAGCCGCTGAAGGAGCGGAGCAAGGCACTGTATGTATCCAGGTAGTTTGTGGAGTACCGGAAGGAAGACCTGAAACGGATCATAAGCGAGGTAGGTTGTGAACTACGGATGAACCGAAGCATCCAGGCGGAAGGTTCATTTGGTGATCTGAAACCGGACAGTGGGTTCCGACGGTTCCTGTGTCGTGGGACAGTAAATGTAAAAACGGAAGACATCCTGTTGGCGTTGGCCCACAACATGAGGAAACTGCACAATAAAATCCAAGCGGATCGAACTGGAACCTATTTATTTCCACTGAAAAAAGCGCGTAAAATAGAATCGTGAAACAAGAGAGACACTGCAAGAAGGCAGGGTCTGTAAAGGTGTGCCTTATGCACCTTCAAAGAACCTATAATTTCCTGTATTTAGTCCGAAAGTACAAAGAAGGGGCTGTTACACCTATGATTTTTCAATCACTGGTGCGACAGCCCCTGCTGACTTGGTATATTCATTATCCAGAGTATCCGGAGGAAGGGAACCGCATTATATTTCATAAGCATCAGGCATCCCATCCGTTTCATCAGCATGGGTAAAGTAATACCATGAGACAGGCGGTGAGAGCAATTAAGAAGCACGAACAGTGGCAGATGAATGGGAAAAAATTTTGAGATGGAAATCTTGTTGAACAGGTTCATAAATATTGTGACTGCACGGTATTGAATGATTTTATCCAGCAAAAATTTGGACTTGTGGATGCTTTAGATGATATTGAAAAGATGACAACCAATATGTTGTTGTTACATATGAGCTTATATCTGAATGGTATAATACCGGACAACTGGTCGAAGAATTTACCAACTTCTATGAATGCGTCAATTAAGAATAATGCGTATATCTTTATTGATCGTTTTATGAAGAGCGATAAGGCTGAGGATTATAAAGCAATTTCTAAAAAGATTGCTGAAAAACTGAATGTTTTTACCTATGTATCAGGATGGGATCTGGATAGTTTTGCAGATGTAGATACATTCATGGATTTTGATTTGGTGACTATCCAAAGATTGCAGAAACTACTGGTGGATAAGACTGGAGAGTATGAGAGATATATCCGAATTATCAAGCAGCGAAGGAAGTCGTATTGGAATAGTGAACTGATGCATGATTACATGACAATCCACTATGCTTGTAGATTCTTGCAGAAAATGCAGGAAGTCGATTCGACATTTAGTGAACTGGAAGAGAAGATTTTTCCTTACACATGGAAATAGTGGGAACGATTTTACCAGAAAAGTTCCAATGTCTTATATGATTCAGACAGATATGGGAGATATAGATGTTGATTTGATTGTGGAGGTTCCATATGGTACAAATATTTTCCCTAAACAAGGGGAAAGCAAAAAGTATGTACATGGCGGGGATGCTCTGCAGGAAGTAGTTATTCCAATTATCCAGATTGAGAATAAGAAGAAAAATCGAGAAAGAAACCGTCCTAATGTTGCGACTGTAAAACTTGTTTCGATTAGCAGAAAGATAACATCGCTCATCACATTCTTGGAATTTTACCAGAACGAAGAAGTTGATGATAAGACCCTGCCGTGTAATTATGAGGCGTATTTTGTCGATTCAAAAAACGAGCAGATTACAAACTCTATTGTCATTAATTGTGATAGTAAAAGCAAGGAAATGGCAGACAGGTCCTATAAGGAGAAATTTACATTTAAAAACAAAAAGTACAATGCGAATGAGCAGTACTATTTGGTAATCAAGAACTACAATGATAACTATGCAGAAGAAGAGAGAATACCATTTGCAATTGATATTCTGTTCAGCAACAAATTCAATTTTTAGGAGGTCAATATGGATGCATTAGACCAACTTGCGATAAATAATTTTACTGGTCGTATTGTAAGAAAAGATCTTTCCAAAAAGATTAAGGGCAGTTTGAATGTTCCAATCTATGTTTTAGAATATCTGTTGGGCATGTACTGTGCAACGGATGATGAAGATAGTATTAATCAGGGTGTGGAACGTGTAAAGAAAATTCTTGCTGACAACTATGTGCGACCGGATGAGGCAGAAAAAATAAAGTTTAAAATTACAGAGCGTGGATCATTTACCGTCATTGATCGCGTTCAGGTTACTGTGAATGTTGAAAAGGGGCTTTGCTTTGCAGATTTAATGAATCTCGGAATGAGCAAAGTTCCCATTAGATCTGAATATGTTTCTCAATTTGAGAAGCTTTTGGCCGGCGGCATTTGGTGTATTGTTCAATTGGGATATGGTGGAGAAGGAATGGAGGCAGTTTCATGTGAAATCTATGATGCATATGGAGAAAAGAACTCCGGTACTGTAATCGTAGAAGAACTTACCCCAATTCAGATGCCTAATCTTGATTTGAATGAGGTATTTGAGGGACGGAAACAGTTCTCAAAAGAAGAGTGGATTGATCTTATGCTTCGGTCTATAGGTATGGAACCCACTCAGCTGGAAGAACGCGAAAAATGGCATCTTCTTGAACGACTAGTTCCTTTGGTTGAGAACAACTATAATCTATGTGAATTAGGACCGCGTTCAACGGGTAAATCTCATGTATATAAGGAAATATCTCCAAACAGTATACTTGTGTCTGGCGGTCAAACAACGGTTGCTAACTTATTTTATAACATGGGACGCCGTCAGGTTGGATTAGTTGGCCATTGGGATGTTGTTGCCTTCGATGAGGTAGCAGGAATCAATTTTAAGGATAAAGATGGAATTCAGATCATGAAAGATTATATGAACTCTGGATCTTTCGTAAGAGGTAAAGATGAGGTGGCAGCATCAGCATCTATGGTATTTGTTGGAAATATTAATTACTCGGTGGATGTATTGTTGAAAACATCGCATCTATTCCAGCCATTCCCGGACTTAATGGCAAGTGATACAGCTTTTTTTGACAGAATGCATTTTTATCTGCCGGGCTGGGAAGTACCGAAACTTGCCCCAAAGCATTTCACAGATGCATATGGTTTTATTACGGACTATGTTTCAGAGTTTTTTAGATGTATGCGCAAGTATACGTTTTCGGATGCAATTGATAAGTATTTTAAACTGGGAACAACGCTGAATCAAAGAGATGTGATAGCTGTTAGAAAGACAGTTTCAGGATTTGTAAAAGTGCTTTATCCGAATGGAGAGTATACCAAAGATGAGATTGAAGAGATTTTGAAATATGCTCTGGAAGGTCGTCGCCGTGTAAAGGAACAGTTAAAACGAATCGGTGGAATGGAATTCTATGCAGTTAACTTCTCATACATAGATAATGATACTTTTGAGGAACGGTATGTGGGAGTTTCTGAGCAAGGAAGCGACAAGCTGATTCCAGAGGGTACTCCAAAGCCAGGAACAGTGCACACAGTCAGCTGTGCAGCGAGTGGAATGCTTGGAGTTTATCGGTTGGAAAATGAAGCCGTGGCCGGTAACGGTAAGTTTACGAAAGTGGGTAGTACGAATAAAGATACAAACAATAGTATTTCCAATGCGATCAATTTCTTCAAGGCAAATTCGCAGCATATTAGTTCAATGATAAATATGTCAAATACGGATTTCATGATGGACATCCGAGATTTACAGGGACAAGGTCCAGCAGATGATTTATCTTTGGCAGTGTTGATTGCATTGTGCTCTTCGGCATTGAAAAAGTCGGTATTGAGCCAGCTTGCAGTATTGGGTGGATTTAGTATTGGTGGTACAGTAAATCGGATTGACCAGCTGGCAAATGTTCTTCAAGTAGCACATGATGCAGGGGCAAATAAAATTCTGCTTCCGTCAAATGCGAAGAAACAGATTGTGGATGTGCCGGATGATTTATTTGTGGCATTCCAGATAATCTTTTATAATTCTCCAGAAGATGCAGTATTTAAGGCTCTGGGGGTTGAATAGACACTGTTTGAAACACCTTCATAATTCTGTAGTAAATTTCAGCATCTATCCAAATGCAAGATGGATTTGGGAGTGAAATGCTTGCATCTAGATATACTTATTATGAGGCAAATGGAGTGTGTGAAGAAAAGTCTGTAAAAGCTGATCTTCTATGATAATAACTGGGCTGAAAGTTCTTTCTTGGACCTTCAGTCCTTGT
>NZ_SPHO01000010.1 GCF_005845215.1 Clostridium sp. 1001271st1 H5 | reverse complement strand
CCAGAACAGCTCTCAGAACAATTCCCAGAACAATTCCCAGAACAGTTCCAGGAACAGTTCTCAGAACAGTTCTCAGAACAATTCTCAGAACAGCTCTCAGAACAGCTCCAGAAACAGTTCTCAGAACAGCTCTCAGAACAGCAGCCGCAACAGCAGCCAGAACAACAACTATTAATATCGAAAAAGCTGCAGCGTACTGAGTACAGATGATGGAAGGGGCCTGCTTCGCATGATGCGGAGTGGGCTTTTTCTTGTCCTCACCCCATGGAAATGCCTGCATATATTGGTAGTAGGACACGAATGACAGGTTTCGGCCCGGACAGAACGTGACAGAAAGGGAAGGTGAGTGGGAAATGACGACATTTCCAATGATATCATACAGACAGTTTGATGAATGGCTGGAGCAGGGGAAGATTGCCCAGTTAGTGGACCTGAGGGAGCCCTGGATGTTTGAACAGGACAGGATATGGGGAAGCGTGAACATTCCCTATGATGAGCTTCAGGACCTGATGGGGGAAATCCGCAGGGATGGAACCATTGTATTTTACTGTGACAGGGGGGCCAAGAGCATGGTGGTCTGCCGGGACCTGTGGAGGATGGGTTATCATGCCGTGGACCTGGCGGGCGGAATGTTGAATTACAGGGGGAAATACATTGACAGAAGGCCGCTTTCGGCTTTAGAATAGAAACGTGATTATTCTATTTTAGAGGAGACAGACCCATGAAGATAATGTTTGCATCTGATATACACGGTTCTGCATATTATTGCAGGAAGATGCTGGATATATACAGTCAATCAGGAGCTGGACGGCTTGTAATTCTGGGAGACATCCTGTATCACGGTCCCCGCAATGACCTGCCCAGGGAGTATGCGCCCAAGGAAGTGATTGCTATGCTGAATCCCCTTAAAAACCAGATTTATGCAATCAGGGGAAACTGCGACACAGAGGTGGACCAGATGGTTCTGGAGTTCCCCATACTGGCTGACTACGGTCTTCTGGTATTTGACGGAAGGGCTTTCTATGTCACCCACGGACATGTATACAATCAGGACCGCCTTCCGCCATTGCAGGACGGTGACATCCTGGTCCACGGACATACCCATCTGCTGAAGGCCGAGATGATGGAGGCGGAGGGATGCGGGCGCATTGCTGTGTTAAATCCAGGTTCTGTGTCCATTCCAAAGGGAGGTAATCCCAACACCTATGCCATGCTGGAGGATGGCGTATTTTCTATACGGACTCTGGAGGGTGAACTGGTTAAGGAACTGAAGCTGTAAAAAAGAGAGGCTGATTGAGAGGAAAATTCATTGAAAACATTCGAATTGACTGCCCCCTGCCATTTTGGGCTGGAGGCAGTACTTAAGAAAGAAATATTGGACCTGGGATATGAGATATCCCTGGTGGAGGACGGCCGCGTTACGTTTATAGGAGATGACGAGGCTATTTGCCGTGCCAATGTGTTCCTCCGCACGGCAGAGAGAGTGCTTCTCAAGGCGGGAAGCTTTAAGGCGGAAACCTTTGAGGAGCTGTTTCAGGGCACCAGGGATATTCCGTGGGAGGACTTCATACCGGAAGACGGGAAGTTCTGGGTTGCAAAGGCGTCCTCCATCAAGAGCAAGCTGTTCAGCCCGTCGGATATACAGTCCATTATGAAAAAGGCCATGGTGGAACGGCTGAAAAACCGTTATGGGGTTACCTGGTTCCCTGAAAACGGAGCCAGCTATCCGCTGAGGGTGTTCCTTTACAAGGATGTGGTGACAGTCGGCATTGATACCAGCGGAGAATCACTGCACAAGCGCGGGTACAGGACACTGACCAGCAAAGCCCCCATTACGGAGACCCTGGCGGCTGCCCTGATTCTCCTTACACCCTGGAACCGGGACAGAATCCTGGTGGACCCCTTCTGCGGAAGCGGTACTTTTCCCATTGAGGCGGCCATGATGGCGGCCAATATGGCGCCGGGCATGAACCGTTCTTTTCTGGCTGAGGAGTGGAAGAATGTTATCAAGCGCAAGTGTTGGTACGAGGCCATGGACGAGGCCAATGACCTGGTGGACGGGGATGTTCAGGCGGACATCCAGGGATATGACGTGGACGGCGACATTATAAAGGCCGCCAGGTCCAATGCCCAGTCAGCCGGGGTGGACCACATGATTCACTTCCAGCAGCGCCCGGTCAGCGCGCTGAGCCATCCTAAGAAGTACGGCTTTATCATTTCCAATCCGCCCTACGGCGAGAGGATTGAGGAAAAGGCGAACCTTCCCGCACTATACCGGGAGATAGGGGAGCGCTTTGAAGCCCTGGACGCCTGGTCCATGTATCTCATTACTTCCTATGAAGACGCACAGAAGTATATTGGACGGAAGGCGGACAAAAACAGGAAGATATACAACGGCATGCTGAAAACCTACTTTTATCAGTTCATGGGGCCAAAGCCACCCAGGCGCAGCCAGGAGAACGGTACAAATTGAGAGGGCTGCCAATGGTTGTTGTATCAGATATAATACGGAATGGAATAAGAAAAAGGGCAGCCGTCCTGCTTCTGGCTGTCACAGCTGCGCTGGGTACGGCCGCATGCGGCTATGGGGCGGACCCGGCTGAGACACAGAATAGGGAGGGACTTCAAACCCCTGATGGGTCACAGGAATCTGACGGAATACGGAACCCCTCCGGGACAGGCGGTTTTGAAGCAGGCCCACGGGAAACAGATACTGGTACCAATGCCCCGGGACAGGGCGGCGCAACGGCACCGGGCAGCGGTACGGGCAGCCAATACCGGTGGGACAGACGGGATATGGTAAATGTGAAGCTTCCTTCGGCCTATGACTACCGGAAGACAGGAAGGGCGCCCCAGATTGGAAACCAGGGGTCCCTGGGAACCTGCTGGGCATTTGCTTCCCTGACAGCCCTGGAGTCCTCCCTGCTTCCGGGAAAACCCATGACCTTTGCAGTGGACCATATGTCCATGCACAACAGTTTTCTTCTGGGACAGGACGAGGGCGGTGAGTACACCATGTCCATGGCCTATCTGCTGGCCTGGCAGGGCCCTGTGCTGGAATCCCAGGACCCATATGGGGACGGAGTTTCGCCGGACGGTCTTACGCCCAGTGTCCATGTACAGGAGATTCAGGTCCTGCCTTCCAAAGATTACGAGGCCATTAAACGGGCTGTGTACCTGAGAGGGGGAGTCCAGAGTTCTCTGTATACATCCATGAGGGATTATCAGAGCCAGTCCGTGTACTATAACAGGGAAACCAATTCCTATTGTTACATTGGAAGCGAGAAGCCGAACCACGATTCTGTCATTGTGGGATGGGACGACGATTATTCCAGGGAGAATTTTAATATGGACCTGGCCGGGGACGGCGCCTTTATCTGCACCAACAGCTGGGGAGAGGATTTCGGGGACCAGGGATACTTTTATGTATCCTACTTTGACAGCAATATCGGTGTCCATAATATTGTATACACAGGCGTGGAGCCGGTGGACAATTATGACCGCATCTATCAGAGCGATTTGTGCGGATGGGTGGGACAGATTGGCTACGGACAGGATGAAGCCTGGTTTGCCAATGCATACAGGGCCGGCATGGGAGAAAACCTGGCCGCCGCAGGCTTCTATGCAACGGACAGGAATACGGAGTACGAGCTGTATGTGGCCCGTAACCTGCCGGATGCAGGAGCCGGGGAAATGGAGGACGCCCTGGGTAAGCGGATTTTCCTGGCAAAGGGCAGACTGGACAATGCAGGTTATTATACGATTCCATTGGATAAAAAAATCCCCTTGGAGGACAACGAAAAATTTGCTATAATAGTTAAAATAATAACGCCGGGAACCGTACATCCGGTGGCCATTGAATACGATGCCGGGGACGGCATTGCCCAGGTGGACCTGAGGGACGGCGAAGGGTATCTGAGCCATGACGGAAAGGTGTGGGAACATGTGGAGGAAACACAGTCCTGCAACCTGTGCCTGAAGGCATATACAAAGGAATAACAAAGAAATAACTGAGAATAACAAAGGAATAATACAGGAACAGAAGGCAGAGGGCTTTGGACATGGGACACAGAATCATATTTGCAACGGGTAATGAAGGGAAGATGCGGGAAATCCGCCTTATACTGGCTGATTTGGGGCTTCCCATACTTTCCATGAAGGAAGCGGGCGCTGAACCGGAAATCGTGGAGGATGGAGCCACGTTTGGGGAAAATGCCGAGATTAAGGCAAGGGCTGTGTGGAATCTGACCGGAGATATTGTACTGGCGGATGACTCCGGACTGGTGGTGGATTATATCGGCGGGGAGCCCGGTATCTATTCCGCCCGTTATCTGGGTGAGGATACGCCCTATGAGGTTAAGAACCGCAGTATCATAGAGCGCCTTAAGGATGCAGAGGGCCGGGAGCGCAGCGCCCGGTTTGTGTGCAACATTGCAGCCATGCTGCCGGACGGCCGGGTGCTCCACACAGAGGCTGTGATGGAGGGGCTTATTGCCGGGGAGCCGGCCGGAAACGGAGGCTTTGGGTATGACCCAATCCTCTATCTGCCTGAGTTCGGCAGGACATCCGCTGAAATCACCATGGAGCAGAAGAATGAAATCAGCCACAGGGGGAAGGCATTGAGGGCGATGAAGAAAGCCCTGGAAGATGTGCTTAAGTAAGAGATGGAGAGGACGAAGGATGAGGATATTAATTGTCAGTGACACCCACAGAAGGGATGAAAATCTAAAAGAGGTAATCCGGCGTACAGGACCCCTTGATATGCTGATTCATCTGGGAGACGCAGAGGGAAGTGAACACGCCATTGCCACCTGGGTCAATGAGGGCTGCGATTTAGAGATAATTTTGGGAAACAATGACTTTTTCTCATGTCTGGACAAAGAGAAGGAGCTGATGATTGGAACGTATAAGACCCTGCTGACCCATGGTCATTACTATAATGTATCGGTGGGGGCTGAGTACCTGAAACAGGAGGCCAGGGCCAGGGGCTTTGACATTGTCATGTTCGGGCACACCCACAGGCCTTTTTACGAGGTGGAGAAAAAGGAAGGGGATAAGGATTTGATTGTTCTGAATCCGGGAAGCCTGTCCTATCCGCGCCAGGACGGGCATAAACCCTCTTTTATGCTCATGGAAATCGACAAAGAGGGAGAGGCCCATTTTTCGCTGAATTTTCTGTAGGATTTTTGTTGACATTTGTGAAGGCATAGTATATAATAATTCTTGCGTCGTAAGACGGGATTGGATGACAGGTTATATTATGCCGGCGCCGGGGTGTGGCTCAGCTTGGCTAGAGCGCCTGGTTTGGGACCAGGAGGTCGCAGGTTCGAATCCTGTCACCCCGATTACAATCAAATATATTCATTATGCAGGTGTAGTTCAATGGTAGAACACTAGCCTTCCAAGCTAGATACGTGGGTTCGATTCCCATCACCTGCTCTGTTTTTTTGTCAGGGAAGCCTTTGCAGCAGGGCTTCCTTTTTTTGTGCGTCATAACAGGGCTTATTTCCCCCACCTTATATTGCAGAGGCTGTCATGATACAATAGGCAGATATTCACCGGAGCAGGACATATTTGTACAGCAGTATGTACAGTTTTGTCCACATGGCTCCGGACAAATTAAGGAAACCGCAAAACTAACAATCTTCAGGTGCTCTTGCTATAATCAAGTTATCAAAAGGCACCTGGGAGGTATGGAGAGGATAAGACGTGAATTCAAGACAGATTGCATTCCTGAGACTTTTACTGGAACAAGAAGAGTATCTGCCTGTGAGCTGTTATGCAGGAAAGATGGATGTATCGGACAAGACGCTGCGCAGGATGATACCCGGAGTCAATGAGATTCTGGAGTCCTATGGGGGCGCGGTTGAGAGCCGGCCCGGAACCGGAATCAAGCTTGAAATCAGCGGGGAGGAGCGGGAACGGCTGATGAATTCAGCCTACATGATGGAGCTTATGGACTCCAGCACATTATCCAGGTCCTGGAACCAATTGTCCAGAAGAATGGATATAGCCCTGAACCTGCTGCTTTATTCGGATGAGACTACATCGCTGTCCGGCCTTGCCTACAAATATTATGTGAGCAAGAGCAGCATAGCCGGGGACCTGAAAGCCCTGGCGCCTTTTGCCAGAAAGCATGAATTGAACATCAGCCAGGGACACGGGGGGACGTCGGTGGAGGGAACAGAGAGCTGTTTAAGGAAGGCTCTGGCGGAACTGCTGCTGTATATCCTGAATAACAACATGAATGCCAATACCGGAGGAAATCCGTCTGCAGCAGGTATGTTTGAGTCGGATACCCTGATGACCATCCTGGATATCTTCACGGAGGAGGACCTGAATTTTGTGGAAGGGCGCATAAGGCACATTGAGGCGTCCGCCGGATACCGGTTTGATGAGCGGGAGTACATGCAATTTTCCGTGAGTCTGCTGGTAATGATTGACAGGGTGCGGAATGGATTTTTCATGGAGCCGGTTCTTAAAAGCAATTACCGGAAACAGGAAAGGGACCCCTTAGATGCCATTGCATTTGAACTGGCATCACGGATGAGCGGCGCTTACCGCTACACGCTGTCGGTATCGGAAACAGCACATATTTATAACATTCTGTCCTCCACCCATCTGGGGAATTTCCTGATGCACAGGGAGCTGCCGGAGGAGGAGTCCAGGAAGACGGCCGTGGCCTTCGGAGAGGATTTTATCGATGCATTTTCCGTGATTACAGGAATCAACCTGAGGACGAAATCAACATTTTACGTAAATGTGGTGTCCCATATCACGCTGATGCTGAACCGGGCAGCCGCCAGTACGCCTGCCCGGAATCCCATTATAGATATACTTCTGGATAATTATAAGGGAACCATCAACGTATGCCAGATAATATGCAGGATACTGACGGAGAAGTTCAGGTTGCCGGAGATAAGCTTTGATGAGATTTGCTACCTGATGCTGTACATACAGGGGGAGCTGCTGGCGGATGAGGAAAAAATGAATGTGATTCTGGTTTCCAATATGTCCAACAGCATCACAAATATACTGAAGCATAAATTGTCCCAGAACTATCCCCAATGGACCGTGCTGAGCTGTGATTACAACCGGTTCCTGGAAACGTCTCAAAAGCAGTATGATTTGATTTTGTCCACCGTGCCCCTGGGGAGCAGGGAACATGTGATACCCTATGTCCTGGTTTCGCCGCTGCTGGATGAGAAGGACTGTGCGGCTGTCAACAATCTGCTGAAATCAAGACGCCACAGGGAGGATTTCTATCTGAGGGAGCTTATCAGGACCAGGAATGACCTGAATGATATCGGATGCGCCATAGAAGTGAGAAAACGGAAGGCAACTGAGATTCCGGCGGCAGGGTTCCTGAAGGTCGCGGCATTAAAGGATGTGGAGTTTGTCTATATCCACAATGAGGCAGGCATTAACAAGTGCGAGTTTGTAACGGATTTATTACGGAAAAAATTGGATAAAGTGATTATGAATATGTCCAATTGGGATTTCATGCTTTTTGCGTCAAAAATGGTCTATCTTATGGACAATTGTCCGGACTGGGCCATGACGGAATTCATACAGAATATCATTACGGAGGGGAGATAATATGTATAAAATCATTGTTTTCACACACGGCTCGCTGGCCGAATGTCTGGTAAGGACATCCCGGCTCATCCTGGGAAACCAGCCAGACATAGAGACTTACTGTGTGGAGCCGGGGTGTAATCTGGAGGAGATGAGGGACGGCGTGGAACAATCCATCCGGCGCTCCAACGCCTCAGGGCAGGAAGTCCTGGTACTTACGGACCTGATGTACGGAACACCCTTTAACACTATGATTCAGCTGGAGGAGGAATGTTCCTTTACCCACATTACGGGTACCAATCTCCCTTTGCTGATAGAGGCCATTAACCGCCGTCTTCTGAATGGTGACAGCAGTGATTTCCGGGGACTGGTGGAGACAGCCAAGGAAGGTATTGTGGACAGCCATGTTCTGCTGCAGCTGGGCTGAAGCATAAAGGAAAGGAGCAAAAACATATGAAGAACATTGTTTTGACAAGGATTGACGACAGGCTGATTCACGGACAGGTGGTGACGGCCTGGATAAAGCAGTATCCAATCAATAAGATATTGATTATTGATGACGAGCTTTCACAGAACCGGCTGATGGAGCGCATCTATAAGGCCGCTGCGCCCATGGGGGTGGAGGTGCTGATACAGTCGGTATCCGATGCCCAGGGGTTCCTGAAGGAGGAGCCTGTACGGGGAGAGAATTTCCTGATTCTTGTGAAGGTTCCGGAAATCATAGAATCGCTTCTCAAAGAGGGGATTGAAATAAAGAAGGTGATTCTGGGCGGCATGGGGGCCAAGAACGGCCGCAAGACCTTTAACAGGAATGTGTCGGCAAGCGGAGAGGAAGTGGAATGCTTTAAGCGGATTGTGGAAGGGGGCGTCGAAATCTTTTATCAACTGGTTCCAAATGATAAGGCCGTTAACATCAGAAGCCTGTTTTAGTAAAGCAGGGCAGAATTTGATTTGGAGGAGGTAGCGTATGAGCATCTTAACAGCCACATTATTGTCATTGTTATACTTTTGGGGAAATAGTGCATTTGTTCTGGGCGTAAACTGGTGGACCGTCATGAGGCCCCTGGTTTCCGGCTTCCTGGCCGGCGTTATCCTGGGGGACCCTGTAAAGGGAGCCATGGTTGGGGCCCAGATTAACATCCTGTATCTGGGATTCATCGGGGCCGGCGGAGCCCTTCCCGGGGATATCTGCCTGGCCGGCGTGGTGGGCACCACCATTGCCATTACAGGCAATCTTCCAGTGGAGACAGCCATGGCCCTGGCAGTTCCTGTGGGACTTCTGGGAACCATCATATGGGTGGTGAAAATGACGGTGAATACGGCATGGGTCCGGATTGCAGAAAAAATGTCGGCAAAGGGGGACACCAGGTATTACTGGATACCGAATATTGTGCTGCCGCAGCTGCTGCTGTTTCTGATGTCCTTTATACCCTGTTTCCTGATGGTGTATTTTGGGACGGATTATCTCAAGTCAGCTATCCAGTTTTTAGGGGAAAATATAGTGGGCGTCCTTACCACCATCGGCGGTATGCTTCCGGCAGTCGGTATTGCCCTGACGCTGAAATCCATCTTTAAGGGCGAGTCCGTGGTGTTCTTTTTCTTCGGTTTCCTTTTGGTTCAGTATTTTGGCCTGGATATGATATCCCTGGGATTTTCAGCCGTTGTATTCACCCTGATTTATATGCAGTTAAAAGGCCATAAGCTGAGCTCCGTGGGTGGCAGCCTGTTTGGGGCAGAGGGAAATAACGAGAACAAGTATGTACTTCTGGACAAGAAGACAATCCGGAAATCCTGGCTCAGATGGATTATGTTCAACCAGGCCAACTACAATTATGAGAGAATGCAGGGAACCGGTTTCTGCCACGCCATGGTGCCTGTAATCAATAAGCTGTACCCGGATAACGCAGGAAAACGTGCGGAACTGATGCAGAACCATATGCAGTTCTTTAACACAGAGCCCCAGTGGGGAGCCTGTATCATCGGCCTTACGGCTGCCCTGGAGGAGAAGAGGGCCCAGGGGTCGGAGGAGATAACCGGGGATACCATCACATCCATTAAATCCGGCCTTATGGGACCTCTGGCAGGTATCGGTGATACCATTGACGGAGGCGTGGTGACGCCGCTGCTCCTTACATTATTCATCGGCATCACCAATACGGGCAACATCATGGGCGTTATTGGCTACATTATAGTGGAAGCCCTGTTTATGTGGACCATTTACTGGCAGTCCTATAAGCTGGGATATGAAAAGGGCAGCGACGCCATTGTGACCATCATGGAAAGCGGCCTGATTAACCAGCTGATACTGGGGGCATCCATCATGGGATGTCTGGTGCTCGGCGGCCTGGTGGGCAATTATGTGACCCTGGGCTTAAAGCTCCTGGTCCCTGTGGGCGGAGGCGTTATGTTCAATATCCAGGAACAGTTATTTGACGTGATTCTTCCCGGAGCACTGCCTCTTCTTCTGACTCTTGGCACATATAAACTGGTAAAGAAGGGATGGTCGTCCGTCAACATCATCATCCTGGTTGCGGTGGTCGGCCTGATAGGCGGACTTCTGGGAATTTTTGCATAATCATTAGGAGGAAATATGACACAGGAATACAAATCTTTTTCGCCGGAAGAATTCCGGCTCCACAATGAGAAGCTTCAGGCTGAGATGGAAAGGCAGAACATAGACATGCTGCTGCTTTCCACTCCGGAAAATATCTATTATTCCACAGGTTACCGTTCCTGGTATACATCCAGTCTTTTCAGGCCGGTATATGTGCTGGTGCCCAGGAAGGGGGACCCGGCCATTATCCTGAGAATACTGGAGAAGACCACGGTGCAGTACACCAGCTGGACCAGCCGCATCTACTGCTGGGGAACCGCCAGCAGGAACCTGGGGCCCCTGGAGGGAGAGGAGCCGGTAAGCATCATTGACAGAATTATAAAGGAAATCCAGCCCCAAACAAAAACCATAGGACTGGAAGCAGGAGACGGCATGCAGTACTTCTGGTCCATGGACCTGCTGAAGAAAATCATTGAGTCCCAGCCGGGCATCTGCTTCACGGACGGTTCCCTGGCAATACAGAGGGCCAGGATGGTGAAAACGCCGTGGGAGATTGAGCGCATCCGCTATGTCTGCCAGGTGACGGAAAAGGCTATATTGGATACGGGAAAGACCATTGTGGCGGGAAAAACAACGGAGAAGGACATATCCAGGGGCATTGCCATGAGGATGGCGCAGGGCGGGGTGGATAAGATATCATATCTGACTGTGACCAGCGGTATTGACAAGTACTGCACCTTCAATACATATGCAACAGACCGCGTGGTGGAGAAAGGCGAATATGTCCTGGTGGATATCAGCGGCCATATAGACGGATATGCGTCCGACCTTACCAGAGTGTTCTATCTGGGAAACGTGCCCGGGGAGGAACGGGAGATGGCTGAGACAGCCAGCGGCTGCGTGGCCGCTGCCAAGGAAGCCATGAAGCCGGGGGTTTCAATTGCTGAAATCAACCGCATCTGCGAGGGATTCATCCGGGATTCCAAATTCGGCCAATTCCTGCTTCACTCCAGCGGTCACTGTATCGGCCTTAATGTGGTGGAATATCCAACCATACATGATGAGGCCGGTGAGGAACTGAAGCCGGGCATGGTGTTTGCCGTGGAAAACGGGGTCTATCCCTATGACCTGGAAAAGGGAGTGGAGTCCATCTACCTGTCCTTCCGGATGGAGGATGAGGTTCTGGTGACAGAGGACGGCGCAGAATGGATAACCGGCCCCGGAGCGCCTGTGATTGAAGTGGGGACAGAAGACTGACAGAAGGCAGGCAAGCAAAACACAGAACATGAAATTGAAACAACATACCCTGTAAACAACAGGACACCGGATGATTTCTATAATCTCCGGTGTCCTGTTGTGTTGGTCAATCCGGAATCTGCTTATTCAGGGGTGTTATTTGTTTTCCCTCATGACCCGGCAGGGGTTTCCGTACGCAATGGGTTCTACCGGTTCAGGTACCGCCACAGGGTAGTCCGGCTGATGCCCAGCTTTTTGGCCGCGGATGTCTGGTTGCCGCCGCAGGTCTTCAGCACATAGCGCACAATGTCCCGGTTCATACCGTCCAGTGACTGGCTGGTATCCAGGCAGAAGGAAGGGGGATGAGGGGCGGGCTGCATATCCTTTCCGGGGGCTGCCGTGTCCTCGCCGCGGCAGGCAAAGGATGACTGGGACGGGAAAGGGAATCCGGAGAACAGCACCTGTTCCCTCTGGATTACCTCCTGTATGGTTTTGGCGCAGATGTAGGGACCGTCTGTCCGTATGACGGCTTCCTTTAATATCCGTTTGAACTGGGTCCTGTTGTAGGGATACTCGTATTGCTCCAAAAGCGCGGCCGCCTCATCGTCGACCCCAACGACCTGGCGGCCCAGTTCCTGGTTCAGGGTGTTGATATAGAGTCCGGCAGATGAGATAATGTCCTCCTTTTGTTCACGCAGCGGTTTGATGGGAACCAGGATGCTTCCCAGGGCATTGGTGTATTCAAAGACAACGTGGGGGGTGGCGCTTCCGGCAGTCTGGGTGCAGGAAAAAATCAAATGATTGCGGACATGCATGTTGGTGTCCAGTATGATGGAGAGCAGCTGCTTCTGCTTGTGTTTCTGCAGTGCGTCCAGGTTGGAAATATAGATGGTATTTCCGTTGTCCGTAAAGGGCGAGTTATAGTGTTTTGTGATGAAGTCCCAGCTTTTATCACTGATAAGGGAGCAGTTGATGACGTAGAGCGGGTTATCGCACAGCGGGCTCTTTGCGTAGTAGATATGAGCCACCCGGTCTTTTCCTGTGCCGGTTTCCCCGGTTATCATAAGACTCAGGGTGGACGGTACAGCATCCTCGGTGTTGGTAAGGATTTCCCGTGCCAGCTCCGTATTGCTGTAAAAGCTGTCCATGAAGCTGTTCTGTGCAGCCTGCTTGTCCATGATGGTCACCCCGTATTTTGAGTAGGCCAGGGGAATCTCGGAGCGCATGATATGGAAAATAATGTAGGGGTTCAGCGCCTCATCCACCAGGTGGGAGGTGATGGAGTACATCTGGTTGTTTACTGTAATAAAGAAGGAGCGCTTCCGTCCGGTGCAGCATTGGTCCAATTCATTCTGAAGCTTTGCCTGTATGGGGACGGCGATTTCATCCTCCAGTGTGGTGTAAATGCATTCGCCTGTCTGGGACAGCACAAGGAAACGGTTGGCGCTGCTGTCCAGTAGCTGATGCATAAGGGACAGGGAATGATATAAATCCCTGTGGGTCTGCCATGTGTAGACAGCCTGGTCAACAGCTGCCTTCAGGCTTTCTATGCTGGAGGTGAGAAGGATGGGGGTAATTCCAATCAGTTTGGCGTAGTTGTAGGGCACTGTATCGCATATGACGGTCTTATAGCCCTGTTCCTTTAATTTGTCCAGCAGGGAGCTGGCCTCGGACGTGGTATTGATGGAAAATATGTCCGTAGGCATCTTCAGGACATTGCATATGCTTTTCGCAATGGTGGTCAGGGAACGGAATCCAAGGACTGCAAACTTTGTCTTCGTATTTTCTGCTGTTTTCAGGCAGAGAAGTACGTCGTAATAATCAATACCGATATCAATGACAGGAATGGGCACGCCCTTTGCGATACGGCTTGCGGTGTTGGCTCTTGAGATGATGATGTCGTAGTTCCTGTAATGTTCCTTTGCCAGATAAAGTCCTGTCTCCACATTGCCCAGCATGGCTGTCAGCTGGATATCATCCCTCTGGCTTCCGTACCGTTTCATTAATGTTACCAATCCCTTGTAGGGAGCAATTCCAAGTATCCTGACTTTTTCGCTCATTCTGCCTCCTCCTGAATATAAATTCTCCGAATGTTACAAATTTAAACATATTATACAACATTTTCCTTGAATTGAAAAGGCCCCCTGTATTACAATAAACTACGGAGCTGATAAAAGAAACTGATATGTTTCAAAAATGAACAGTAAAGGAAAGTTGGGGGCCAATGGAAGAGAGATATCTGATTATTGCGGATGATTTTACAGGGGCAAATGATACCGGAGTGCAGCTTAAGAGGAGGGGGTATCCGACGGAAGTCCTGTTTGCGGGAAAACCGGTGGATTCACAGAATTCCATTGTGATTGATACGGAGAGCAGGAATGCCTTGCCTGGCCACGCCTATGAAATTGTGCGTCATTCATTAGAACAGGTAGATTTCGGACAGTTCCGCTACATAATAAAAAAAGTGGATTCCACTATGAGGGGAAACATTTCCCAGGAAATAAAAGCAGTGGATGATGCATTGCACCCGGAGCTGGTGGTGTTTGCTCCTGCACTTCCCGCCCTGGGAAGGACCACTATGGACGGTGTGCAGTGCTTAAGGGGCGTGGAAATCTGTAAGACAGAGTTGTCCAAGGACCCCAAAAATCCGGTGATGGAAGACAATCTGGTAAAGCTGCTGGAGCAGGTTTATGAGGAGCCGGTACAGTTAAAATATCTGCCGGATGTAAGAAGCCAGTCGTTTTCCTTTGATGGAGGACGGGTTTTTGTATGTGACGCTGAGTCGGACGACGACCTGAAACGAATCATTGCAGCCGCCAGGCAGGACGGGCGGCGGACCCTGTACGTGGGGACCGCGGGCATGGCTGACAATCTGATGGAGCTGGAAAATCCCACCCTTCCGTCCTTCGGCGTGGTGGCCAGCATCAGTTCGGTGGCCAATGAACAGATGCATTACTGTGAAAGGGCCGGATACGCCATGGTCAAGGTGCCTGTGGCCCAAATCATGATGGGAACAGCCAGGGCCGGTGAATACCGGGACATGGCTGTGGAATATTTAAAGAGCGGAAGGGATACCATCCTTCTTACGGATACGGCTTATGACAGGGAATTAATTGAGCTTTCCCAGGAAGTGGGGGAGAAAAGCGGTATGGATTTGACTGAGGTGGGGGATTATGTGCGTTCCCTTATGGGCAGAATGGCCAAGGAAGTACTGGACGCTGCAGAGGTATCCGGCGTGTATCTTACCGGCGGGGACACTGCCCTGGGAATGCTGATGAACATCGGGGCAGACGGCGCGGAGATATTGGCTGAAATCCTGGTGGGCGTTCCTCTGGTGCGGGTGAAGGGCGGAGCGTATGAGGGGCTCAGACTGGTAACAAAGGCGGGAGCCTTCGGTACAGAGGATGCGGCTGCTTTTGCCATGAGAAAAATAAAAGAAAGAGGAGGAATATAACATATGAAAGAATTTTTACTGCCTTACGGAAAGGAAACAATGAAAGCGGAGATTGAGGACGCGCACCTGGCCGGTGTGCTTGTATCAGAGCTCCACGATTACAAGGCGCCCTTGGGGGGGAGCGAGCTGGTGCAGGAAGCTCTGGAGCATCCCATCGGCACTCCCAGGCTGTGCGATATGGCCATTGACAAGAAGAAGGTGGTGGTTATTTCTTCCGACCACACAAGACCTGTGCCCAGCCATATCATTATGCCTCTCATCCTGAAGGAAATCCGCAGGGGGAACCCGGATGCTGAAATTACCATCCTTATCTCCACAGGGCTTCACAGGGAAACGACCAGGGAGGAGCTGGAATCAAAGTTCGGCCCTGAGATTACGGAACATGAAACCATTATTGTCCATGACTGCGATGATACGGACAACATGGTCTATCTGGGCAAGCTGCCCTCAGGCGGAAACATGTATATCAACAGGCTGGCGGTGGAGGCAGACCTGCTGGTTGCAGAGGGCTTCATTGAGCCCCATTTCTTTGCGGGATTTTCAGGCGGAAGAAAGAGCGTGCTTCCGGGCGTGGCAAGCCGTGAAACCGTTATGTACAACCATAACTCGGCTTTTATTGATGATTTGCACTCCAGGACCGGCATCATTGAGGGCAACCCCATTCACAACGACATGCTGTACGCAGCCAGGGTGGCAGGACTGGACTTTATCGTCAATGTGGTGATAGATTCCGCCCATGACCCGATTTTTGCAGTGGCAGGCGACTGTGACCTGGCCCACCGCAGGGGCAGGGAATTCCTGGCTTCCAAGTGCCAGGTGGATGCGGTTCCGGCGGATATTGTCATCTCCACAAACGGCGGCTATCCTTTGGACCAGAACATTTACCAGTCCGTAAAGGGCATGACGGCGGCAGAGGTAACGGTAAAGGAAGGCGGCGTTATCATCATGCTTTCCAAGGCGGCTGACGGCCACGGCGGCAAGTATTTCCATGAAACCTTCCGGGACGAAAAGGACCTGAACCGCATGATGAAAACCTTCATGGACAGAAAACCGGAGGAAACCATCATAGACCAGTGGCAGTCACAGATTTTTGCCAGGGTTATGTTGAAGGCCAGGATTGTATTCGTGTCTTCCTGCGACGACCAGCTGGTGGAGGAGCTTCACATGATTCCGGCCCACAGCATGGAGGAGGCCCTTGAAAAGGCAAAGGCAATGGTGAATAAGGAGGATTACAAGGTAACAGTAATTCCGGACGGCGTGTCCGTTATCGTAAGAGAGTAATCTGTTGCTGCAAAAGAATGGATTGTCATCAAAAAAGAATAAAGGGGGATATGGCATTGAAGTTCATTTTAATACCTGATTCGTTTAAGGGAACCTTAAGCTCCGGCCAGATATGCGGAGTGATGGAAGAAACAATAAAGAAGCATTTTCCCGGCAGCCGGACTGTCTCCATACCGGTGGCAGACGGGGGAGAGGGCTCTGTGGACGCCTTTATCTCGGCTGTGGGCGGTGATAAGGAGTATGTCACGGTTAAGAATCCCTACTTTGAGGACATGCAGTCCTATTACGGACTGATAGACAAAGGACAGACAGCTGTTATCGAGATGGCGTCCTGCGCCGGTCTTCCCCTGGTGGAGGACAGGAAGGACCCAAGGCTCACCACCACCTATGGGGTGGGGCAGCTGATTCTTGCCGCGGCAGGCAGGGGCGTTAAGAAAATCATAGTGGGCCTGGGCGGGTCGTCCACCAATGACGGAGGCTGCGGCGCTGCGGCCGCTGCCGGGATTAAGTTCTATGACAGGGACGGCCGGGAGTTTATACCCACAGGCGGCACCACGGCTCAAATTGACAGAATCGACCTGTCCGGAAGGAACAGCCTTCTGGAGCAGGTGGAAATCGTAACCATGTGCGATATTGATAATCCCATGTACGGACCAACAGGGGCTTCCTATATCTTCGGACCCCAAAAGGGCGCGGATGAGGCCATGGTCCTTCAGCTGGACCAGGGAATCAGGAATCTGAGCAGGGTCATAGCCCTGGCAACCGGGACAGACATAAGCCAGGTGCCGGGAACCGGGGCAGCAGGAGCCATGGGAGCGGGCATGATTGCATTCTTTGGTTCCAGGCTTCAGATGGGCATCCAGACCGTGCTGGATACGGTGCGGTTCGATGAAATCATAGGTGATGCGGATTATATCCTGACAGGCGAGGGAAAGCTGGATTCCCAGAGCCTCCGGGGCAAGGTAGTGATTGGAATCGCGGAGCGGGCCAAAAAGCAGGGCAGGTCCGTGATTGCAGTAGTAGGCGGTGCGGATGACGGTGAGATTGGAAAGGCTTATGATATGGGCGTGACAGCAGTGTTCCCCATCAACCGGCTTCCCCAGGATTTTTCCGTCAGCAGGCACCGCAGCCAGGAGAACCTGGCTTATACGGTAGATAATATTATCAGGCTTATAAAAGCCGGACAGGGGGAACGTTAAGTATGAAGATTTTACAGGCAGTTAAGAAGATTCCGGGAGGATTGATGGTGGTGCCGCTGCTTTTGGGAGCAATTGTCAACACCTTTTTCGGAAATGTATTGTGGAGCGCGTTTGACGGCACCTTTACAACCTATTTATGGAAATCAGGAGCCATGCCCATTCTGGCTGTGTTCATTTTCTGTAATGCCACCACCATTAATTTTAAGAAGGCCGGCGTCACCATATACAAGGGCGTGGTCATCACCGGAGTGAAGGTTGGAATCGGCATTATCATCGGGCTGATTTGCGGCTCCCTGTTTGGCGAGAAGGGATTTCTGGGACTGTCCACCCTGGCTATTGTGGGCGCTCTGGCCAACTCCAACGGCGGACTGTATGCGGCCCTGGCCGGAGAGTACGGAGATGCAACCGATGTAGGCGCTGTATCCATTCTTTCCATCAATGACGGCCCGTTTTTTACCATGGTTGCCCTGGGGGCTGCCGGCGTTGCCAAGATACCGATGTCCATTCTGGTCGGCTGTATTGTCCCGGTTATCGTGGGATGCATCCTGGGCAATCTGGACGAAGACATCCGCAAGTTCTGCGAGCCTGGCGCCACCATGCTGATTCCTTTTTTTGCATTCCCTCTGGGAGCAGGACTGAACATCATGAACCTGTTAAAGGCAGGAGGCCCCGGTATCCTTCTGGGCGTTGCCTGCACCCTGATTACCGGCCTGGGCGGCTATCTGGTTTATAAGCTGCTGCGCATGGAGCATCCGGAAGTGGGCGGAGCCATTGGAACCACAGCCGGCAACGCGGCGGCAACGCCTGCTTCGGTGGCAGCAGTGGACGCCACTCTGATAGCGGTAGCGGAAGCCGCCACTGCGCAGATTACCGCTGCCATTATCGTGACAGCTATCCTTTGTCCGATTTTTGTTTCGTATTTACATAAAGTAGAGGTGCGTAAGCGTGGATGACAGAAAAATAATAGGTATTACCATGGGAGACCCGGCCAGCATCGGTCCTGAGATTACGGTAAAGGCCCTGGCCGACAAAGCCGTATATGATGAGTGCAGGCCCATTGTTGTGGGAGATGCCTGCGTCCTTAAAGCTGCTCTTAAAATTGTGGGACATGAGGAGCTGACGGTCCGCGCCGTAAAGGATGTGAAGGACGCTGTCTTTACCCACGGGACCATAGACGTGCTGGACATGGAACTGGTTTCCATGGATGAACTGGTGCGGGGACAGGTATCCGCCATGTGCGGGGACGCCGCGTTCCGGTATGTGGAGAAGGTAATTGAACTTGCCATGGACGGACAGGTGGATGCAACTGTCACCAACGCCTTCAATAAGGAGGCGGTAAACCTGGCAGGGCACCACTATTCCGGCCACACGGAAATTTATGCAGATTTGACCGGAACCAGGAATTACACCATGATGCTGGCCCATGAGAACATGAGGGTGGTCCATGTGTCCACCCATGTGTCCCTGCGGGAGGCCTGCGACCGGGTTAAGAAGCAGCGTGTGCTGGATGTAATACGGATTGGTGACAGGGCATGCAGGGAAATGGGCATTGAGAACCCCAGGATTGCAGTTGCAGGGCTGAATCCCCACAGCGGTGAGCACGGTCTGTTCGGCCAGGAGGAAATCCAGGAAATCATTCCTGCCATTGAGGCTGCCAGGGCGGAGGGTATCCAGGCGGATGGCCCTGTGCCTCCTGATACTGTTTTCTCCAAGGCCAGAGGCGGCTGGTATGACATTGTGGTGGCCATGTACCATGACCAGGGCCATATCCCCCTTAAGGTGGTGGGCTTTGTCTATGACCAGGCCAAACAGGCCTGGGATGCGGTGGCCGGTGTCAATATCACCCTGGGACTTCCCATTATCCGCGTGTCTGTGGACCACGGAACAGCCTTTGACCAGGCAGGGACCGGAACAGCCAGCGAGCTGAGCCTTAAGAATTCCCTTGAGTATGCTGTTATGTTTGCAAAGAACCGGAAGCCGGCTTAGCGGGAGATATGAAATCATCATTCTGAAATTATCATAACAAAAAAACGGGCTATCCTCTGTCAGCCATAGAGGACAGCCCGTTATCACGTTCCGGCCGTCAGCCGTACCTGGTTACAGCACAAACATCCTGGCTGTCATCAATTCATTGATGGAGTGGGCCGTATAGGAAACCGTAAAATCATCGTTCATAACCATTCCGGGATAATAGGAAGCCCTCAGTGCCTGGAAATGGTCCTTGAAGTTGATTTCCATGGTAATGGTTTCCGGCACCTCCATATGGCAGGCATCCTTTGACAGAAGGGCATTCTTTGCGCCCTCCTCAATCAGTTCCCGGGCCATCTCAGGCGACAGGTTGACGGTGGCTGCGCCCATGCCTTCCTTTACCGCCACAGCCGTGATGCATGGGTCGTATTCGTGGACATGGCTGCAAAGGTTCCTGTCGCCGCTGATGAATACAGAGGGAACGCCCAGGGAAGCTCCCACATAGGCGTGCATGAGGAACTCAGAAGCAAGCCTTCCGTTGAATTTAATGTAATTGGTCTTGCGGTTCATGGTATGGGCCAGCGGGCTTCCGCTGGTGCCGGCCGGAGAGTGGTATCCCACAAACATGAGGGCGTCAAAGCTTTCGTCCAGGCCGCAGACCATGGAATCCGGGGAGTATTTCCAGCCCAGGATGATTTTGGCCTCCTTGGGAAGAAGGGAGATATCCATGTTCCTGCCGGAGTCATGGGCATCTTTAATATAGATTTCCGTTGCGCCGGCTGCCAGGGCGCCTCTGCATGCCGCGGCTGCCTCCAGTGTCATTTCCCTGGCTAAGGGGCCGTGTTCCAAATCACCTAAATTGGTTGAGTTCCAGGAAGTGGAGCCGGCCACCCCCTCAAAGTCCACACTGATATAAACCTTCATAAATGTCTTTCCTCCTGTATCGTGGTTTTTCTAAACAATATTCCGTTTTAAAAGTTTTAAAGCCAGGCTGGCCTGCAGTTCCACGCCAAGCTTAAGACAGGTTTCGTCAATATCAAAATCCTGGCTGTGAAGGGGGGCTGTAATCCCCTTTTCCCGGCTGGCGCATCCCAGATGATAGAAAACTCCCTTTGCCTTTTCCAGGAAAAATGAGAAGTCTTCCACCCCCAGACTGGGGAATTTTTTTTGGTGGATGTGCTGGCTGCCCAGAAGCTCTGCGGCTGTCTCCGCCAGCACATCCACGATTTCGTCTGAGTTTATAAGGGCCGCATATCCGGGGACAATGACAACCTCCCCGCTGCCCCCCATGGCCTGGCAGGTACAGCTTACCTGCCGGGTCATGGCATCAATGATTTTCTGTCTTACGGACGGGTCGGTGGTGCGCAGGGTGCCTGTCATCTCCACCTCGCCTGCCACGATGTTGCCGGCAGTACCGCCGTGTATGGTCCCCAGGGTGAGGACGGCGTTGTCCAGAGGGGATATGCTGCGGCTTATCAGGGTCTGGAGGCTGTTTATGACGGCTCCGGCCATGACAATGGCATCCACACCCGTATCGGGATAGGCGCCGTGGCAGCTTTTTCCATGGACCTTTATGTGAATCTCGTCCGAGGAAGCGTTTAAGTCGCCGTAGCGGATTTCAATCTCGCCTGTCTCATGGGTGGGCATCACATGGAGCCCGGTGACGTAATCCACGCGGGGGTGCTCCATGCAGCCCGCCTCCACCATGGGAAGGGCGCCTCCCGTGGTTTCCTCCGCTGGCTGGAAAAGGAACTTCACCCAGCCGGGCCATTGGTCCCTGGATTCCATCAATATGCGGGCCGTACCCAGGGCAATGGCCACATGGGCGTCGTGGCCGCAGGCATGCATGCGGCCGGGATTCAGGGAGCAGTAGGGGCGGGAGGAATCCTCTGTCAGAGGCAGGGCGTCCATGTCGGCGCGAAGGGCAACCGTATTTCCCGCACCTGGTTTTTGCCCCTGAATCACGGCCACGATTCCCGTACCGGCCACAGGAAATTCATAGGAAATGCCCCACTTATCCAGAAGGCCGCAGATATAGGCGCTGGTCCAGTGCTCCTCAAGGCCCGGTTCGGGATGCTGGTGCAGTTCCCTGCGAATCTGCACCAGCTCCGGGTATAATTCTTCTGTCCGTTGTTTTATATTCATGGCGTCATCCTTTCCGGGAAATAGTTTGCGGGGTAAAACCGTTTCCGCCCACATAGACCCTTGGGGGCCGTCTGGTGAGACGGGCAACGATTTCATTTTTATTGGTGCCGGCCAGGCGGCTGACCGCATCTATGTCCAGGGTGTTCCCTGTGCCGTCTCCGTATATGATGACCTCATCCCCTATCTGAGCCTCAGGCACGCCGGTCAGGTCAATCATGCACTGGTCCATGCATATGACGCCAATCACCGGCACCTGTTTACCTCTGAGGGTAACCACGGCCCTGCCCCGCAGGTTCCGGGGATAGCCGTCGGCATACCCAAAGGGCAGGGCTGCCACCCGGGTGTCCTGAGGCGCTGTCCACAGGTAATCATAGCTCACGCCTTCGCCCTTTGATACAGGGGTGATGTGGCTGATACGGGTCTTAAAGGTCAGGGCCTGGCGGATGTCCAGCTGCCCCTTGTGGAACCCCTTTAACCCGTACACAATGGCACCGGCCCGTATCATGTCCAGCCTGTATTCAGGAAAATCAACGGCAGCAATGCTGTCGGCAATGTGCTTACAGGGAAAATGGCATCCATCCTGCTCCAGGGCATTGACGGCATCCATGAAGCGCCGGAACTGGACCTGGTTGGACTCGTCGTCCTTCAGGGCCAGATGGGAGTAGATGCCCTCCGGTTTCAGCCAGGGCATGGAACAGATTTGGCGAATCTCCTCCAGGCTTTCCTTGCCGCGGGGGAATCCGATGCGGTGGAAGCCGGTGTCATATTTGATATGTATGACGGCCTGCCGTCCCCTTTCGGCCGCCAGATTGTTAAGGAGCCTGGCCTGGGCCAGGGTGTCGATGGTCTGGATGATGCCGTATTCCAGCACACAGGGCAGCAGTCGGTCCGGCGTCAGCCCCATGATTAATACAGGGTAGCCGGGATATGCCTGTTTCAGCTCCACTGCCTCGGACAGGGTGGCCACTGCCAGCAGGCTGGCTCCGTTTTCCATGATGGCGGGAGCAATGCCCAGGGCGCCGTGGCCGTAGCCGTCCGCCTTCACCACTGCCGCCACCTGGGTGGAGGGGCCTGCCATGGCCTTAATCTGTCTTACATTGTACGCAATGCGGTCCAGGTCCACCTCCACCACGGTATCTCTCATTATCTCATTCATAACAGGGATTTCCATGTGATTCATACCTTCTTTCCGTCTTGCGGCCGGCGGCAGGGGTGAAAATTCCCTTTATTCACAGAGCCCGGCGGCCGCAAGTTTAATTATAGGTATTTCTGCCATAAAATGCAATGTGAAACTGAGTCCTTTTTATTGACTTTTAACTTGCCAATGGGTATAATTTTTAATTAAGTATGTCAGGCGAAGGCGCAGTGAACTTACTGCTCTTTAAGTCGCCTTTTTTTTATACAAGGGCGGTTCGGCCCGGATTCAGTTTATCTAAGACAAAGGTGGTATGGCAATGGCAAAATACATAATCAAGCGGTTGGTAGCAGGTGTGTTATCTCTTTTTATTCTTATTACCATTACATTCTTTCTGATGCATGTCATTCCGGGAGGTCCTTTCAGTCCGTCTGAGCAAAGGAATGTGCCGGAAAAAATCCTGGAGCAGATTTCCGAAAAGTATGGTCTCAACGACCCGCTTCCGGCCCAGTATGTCAGGTATCTCGGCAACCTTCTCCACGGCGACATGGGAACCTCCTTTAAAAAACAGGATACCACGGTCAATGAGCTCATTGCCAACGGCTTTCCGGTATCGGCAAAGGTGGGGGCGCTGGGAATCGCAGTGGCCCTTGCGGCGGGAATCCCGTTGGGAATTGTGGCTGCCGTAAAGCGGGGGAAGCTGGCGGACGGGGTCTCCATGGTGCTGGCCACCATCGGCGTTTCGGTGCCCAGTTTTGTACTCTGCGTGCTGATGATGTATGTGTTCTGCGAGAAGTGGAAGATATTTCCCTCCTACGGCCTGACCTCATGGAAACATTATGTGCTGCCGGTGTTCTGCATGGCCTTTTCCCAGGTGGCCTATATCACCCGTCTCATGCGCTCCAGCATGCTGGAAACCATGCGCCAGGATTACATAAGGACAGAGCGTTCCAAGGGAGTGCCGGAATGGGAGGTCATCAGCAGGTATGCCCTTAAGAATTCCATTCTTCCGGTGGTGACCTATGTGGGCCCGCTGGTGGCCACGCTGCTCACAGGTACCTTTATCATTGAGAAGCTGTTCAGTATCCCGGGACTGGGACGCTATTTCATATCCGCCATCACGGACAGGGATTATTCCGTCACACTGGGACTCACCGTGTTTTTAGGCGTGATGATTATTGGCTGCAATCTGATTGTTGACATCATGTACGCAGTGATTGACCCAAGAGTAAAGATTACGGAGTAGGTGAAGAGGATGGAAGAGAGAGTTGAATTTACCATGTCGGATGTGATTCCGGAGGAACTTCTGGCCGGACTTACGGACGCAGAGCGGGAGATGGAATCCATAAACCGGCCCAGTATCTCCTACTGGAAAAACTGCTGGATACGGCTTAAAAAGGATAAGCTGGCCATGCTGGGCATAGCCATTGTGGTTATCATGACATTGGCTGCCATATTTGTCCCCATGTTTTCTCCTTATACATATGACCAGACTGATTTTGGAAACGCCCTCCAGTGGCCTGGCAGAGCCCATTTGTTCGGAACAGACAAGATGGGACGCGATATTTTCGTCAGGACCATGTACGGGGCCCGGATCAGCCTGTCCATTGGTTTTGCGGCGGCAGCCATCAATATGGTCATCGGCGTGCTCTACGGAGGCATATCAGGCTATGTGGGAGGAACCACGGATATCGTCATGATGCGAGTGGTGGATATACTCACCGGCATTCCCAGCCTGATTTATATGATTTTAATTATGATGTTTCTGGGGAATACCATCCAGAGCATCCTGATTGCCATGTGCCTCACCTACTGGATTACCACGGCCAGAATGGTCCGGGCCCAGATACTGACGCTGAGGGAGCAGGATTTTGCCCTGGCGGCAAAGGTCTGCGGACTGAGCAAATGGCAGATTCTGATACATCATCTCATACCCAACAGCATGGGCTCCATTATTGTGACGGTCACGTTCCTGATTCCGTCGGCCATATTCCAGGAGGCGTTTTTAAGCTTTCTGGGCATCGGCATCCAGGTGCCGAAGGCCAGCTGGGGAACCCTGGCCAATGATGCCATAGAATATCTGTTTTCATATCCGTACCAGATGCTGTTTCCGGCGCTGGCAATCAGCATTACCATATTTGCCCTGAACTTTATCGGTGACGGGCTGAGGGATGCTCTGGACCCAAGACTTAAGAAATAGGTGGATGAACATGATGGAAGATACAATTTTAGAGGTGGAGAACCTGCGCACCAGTTTTGAAACAGACGCAGGCCTTGTGCAGTCCGTAAGGGGCATCACCTTCCGTGTGGGGAAGGGAGAGAGCCTTGGAATCGTGGGGGAATCCGGCTGCGGCAAAAGTGTTACCATGCTGTCAATCATGGGGCTTTTGGAGGACAATGCCCTACGCCGGGCAGATGCCCTGCTCTTTGACGGCCAGGACCTGCTTAAGAAATCTCCAAAGGAAATGAGGAAGATTCAGGGAAACCGGATTGGTATGATATTCCAGGACCCCATGACCAGTTTAAATCCCCTGTTCACGGTGGGGGAGCAACTCCGGGGTCCCCTGATGCGGCATCAGAAGCTTTCCAGAAGGGAAGCAGACGGAAAAGCCCTGGCCATGCTGGAAGCTGTGGGGCTTCCCAGTCCGGAGCGCAGGCTGAAACAGTATCCGCATGAGCTTTCCGGCGGTATGCGCCAGAGGGTGATGATAGCCATTGCCATGTGCTGCAGGCCCCGGCTGCTCATAGCAGACGAGCCCACCACGGCGCTGGATGTGACCATACAGGCCCAGATTCTGGAGCTGATGGCCCATATGAAGAATGAGTTTAACACCTCCGTCATATTGATTACACATGACCTGGGCGTTATATCCAGCCTGTGTACCAGGGTTATTGTCATGTACGGTGGATTAATCATGGAGGAAGGGGATATTGAGGATATCTTCTACCGGACCGGCCATCCCTACACAGCAGGGCTTCTGGCCTCCATACCCAAGAGGACAAAGGAAAAGCTGGTGCCAATCTTCGGCACGCCGCCCGACCTTTTAAACCCGCCGAAGGGATGTCCTTTTGCAGCCAGATGTTCCCATGCCATGAAGCTCTGCGCAGCCCACCAGCCGCCCTTTTACGACCTGGGAAATGGACATGTCAGCGCCTGCTGGCTTCACAATGAATCGGTGAAAGCCCGGATGGGGGAGGTGAAGCTGTGATGGCTCAATGTACGGATACAAATAACTGTATTGAAGTAAATGATTTGAAGATGCATTTTAAACTGAAAAGCGGTCTTTTTTCCAAGCCAAAGGTGTTAAAGGCAGTGGACGGCGTATCCTTTTCCATTGAAAAGGGCCGCACCATGGGACTGGTGGGGGAATCCGGCTGCGGCAAGACAACGGTTGGCCGTACCATCCTTAAACTGTACCAGGCAACGCAAGGGCGGATTCTGTACCAGGGAACGGACATCACCGGACTGAACGACAGCCAGATGGCTCCCTACAGGAAGAAGATGCAGATGATATTCCAGGACCCCTATACATCCCTGGACCCGAGAAAGAACATAGGGGATATCATTGCCGAGCCGATATGGGCCATGAAGCTCCACACGGGAAAGGATAAGAATGACAGGGTCAGGGAGCTGATTGAGATGGTTGGACTTAAACCGGACCATATTAACCGGTATCCCCATGAGTTCTCAGGAGGACAGAGACAGAGAATCGGAATAGCCAGGGCATTGGCTGCGGAGCCGGAGTTTATTGTCTGCGATGAACCCATATCAGCCCTGGATGTATCCATCCAGGCCCAGGTCATCAATATTCTGGAGGAATTGCAGGATAAGTTCCATTTCACCTACCTGTTCATCTCCCATGACCTGTCCATGGTGCGCCACATCTCGTCGGAGGTGGGGGTTATGTACCTGGGCAGCCTGATTGAGTACGCCCAGGTGGATGAGCTGTATGACAACATGCTTCATCCTTACACCCAGTCCCTGATTTCCGCAGTGCCTGTGGCAGACCCGAAGCTGGCCAGGGGGAACCAGAGAATTATCCTGGAAGGGGATGTGCCCTCTCCCATTAATCCGGCTCCCGGCTGTCCCTTCAGAAGCAGGTGCCGCTATGCAAAGGATATATGCGGCCAGGTAAAGCCGGAGTTAAAAGCTGTCAATGATAAACATAAGGTGGCCTGCCATCTTTTTGATTCGTAATAGAAGATTACGGAAGCGGGAAAACGAACCAGAGACATGTATTGCACGTAAGCGGCCATGAGACGGTTGCTTGGTGCCCAAGACAAGGAGGAGCAAAATGAGAAAAAAACTGAAAGTGTTATTGAGCCTTGTAATGGCTGCTTCCATGCTGGCAGGATGCGGCGGACAGAGTTCTGAGAAAACGGCTGAGAGCGGGGCGGCGGGGCAGACAACCCAGGCATCGGGCGGGAAGGAAGAGGGCGCCCAAAGCGGGGGTGCAAAGGTCATGACCTACGCCATGCAGAAGGAGCCTGAGACACTGGACCCGACCATGAACAACTATGCCACCTCGTCCATTGTGCTTCAAAACCTGTTCACCGGGCTGATGCAGATTGGACCGGACGGCGGCCTGATTAACGGCTGCGCTGAGACCTACAGCATGAGCGAGGACGGCCTGGAATATACGTTTACCCTGAGGGACGGCTTAAAATGGTCGGACGGTTCCCCTCTGACGGCAGGGGACTTTGAGTATGCCTGGAAACGCACCCTGGCGCAGGATACAGCCTCTCCCGGCGCATGGTACCTGTTCTATCTGAAGAACGGCGAAGCATATAATGAGGGAAAGGCATCTGCCGATGATGTGGGCGTAAAGGCGGAGGATGACAAGACCCTGAAGGTCACGCTGGAGAACCCCACCGCTTATTTCATTGACCTTACGGCTGTTACCGCCTATTTCCCGGTGAAGAAGGATGCGGTGGAAGGCCCTGAAGCCTGGACCAAGTCGGCGGATACCTATGTGAGCAACGGAGCGTTCCGCCTGAAGGAAATCAATCCCCAGGCCAGCTATGTGCTGGAGAAGAATCCGGAATACGTTGACGCGGATTCAGTGAAGCTGGACGGCGTGAATATTGTGTTTATTGAGTCCGCAGAAGCAGCCCTGTCCGCCTACAATGCAGGGGAGGTGGATGTGGTGGACAATACCATCATCCAGACCCAGGCCCAGTCACAGTACGGCGGAAGCGACGAGCTTAAGTCCTATGACCTCATAGGAACCTGCTATTATGATTTTAACTGTGAGAAAGATTATCTGTCAGATGCACGGGTGAGAAAGGCATTATCCATGTCCCTTAACAGGGATGTCATCAACCAGTCCATCGTTGCGTCCAGGCCGGAATCATCCTATGCCTTTGTGCCTCACGGCATTCCCTATGAGGGCTCCGGCGATGATTACCGCACCACGGTGGGCAGCCTGTTCACAGAGGACGTGGAGGCTGCAAAGGCGCTGATGGAAGAAGCCGGCTATCCGGGCGGAGAGGGCTATCCCACCCTGACCCTGATTACCCAGAACGACCAGGAGAAAAAGGATGTGGCCCAGGCCATGCAGGCTATGTGGAAGGAAAATCTGGGAGTGAATGTGGAGATTGTTACCTTTGAGCCCAAGGTATACTGGGATGAGCAGACAGCCGGTAATTTTGATATCTGCTATGACGGCTGGACCGGAGATTATCCTGACCCCAGCACCAATCTGGACTGCTTCCTTCTTCAGAGAAATGAAACCCAGTGCCGTTGGCTGAATGATGAAGCCAAGGAATACGACGCCATGATGAAAGAGGCCAGGAGCCTGACGGACAATAAGAAGCGCATGGAGCTGTTTGAGACAGGTGAAAAGCTTCTGATGGAGGAAATGCCTATCCTGCCTCTGTACTACCGCAATGCCCAGCTTTTGGTGAAGCCGGGATGCCAGGGCGTTATCAAGACCTATATCGGTCATACGATATTTAAATATGCTGACAGACAGTAAGCGTGGTAATTAAGCCAGGCCATGGTTATGAAGCAAAGCAGAGGTGCCCACGCCGGGTAATGGGGCGTGGGCAGCTTTTTGGCTAAATGAGGCTGAATATGAATGAAAGGACGGATTGGGACAGATGGTATTTCCGGAGAGATTGAGGGAAGGGGACACGGTAGGTCTGGTGTCCCCTGCATTTCCTGTAAAGGAGGATGAGAGAGATGGCTGCGTAAAGCTGCTGGAGGACATGGGATACCGGGTAAAACTGGGCGCATGTCTTGAGAACATGTATAATTTCCATAATTATCTGGCAGGGGATGCCAGGGCACGGGCAGAGGACCTGAACCGCATGTTTGGGGATACACAGGTCAAGGCGGTTTTTTGCGTGCGGGGAGGCTATGGAAGTTCCCAAATCATGAAGTACCTGGATTTTGAGCTGGTGAAACAGAATCCCAAAATATTTGTGGGGTACAGCGACATAACAAACCTTCATTCCGGATTCCAGATGTTTGGGAATCTGGTTACCTTCCATGGGCCGATGGTGTGCTCCAACATGCTGAAGGATTTTGACGCCTACACCCGGTCTGGGCTGTATGCCGCCCTCAATATGGAGGATGAACTGGAGTTTTGGAATCCGCCGGGGGAGGAGGGCTTTAAGGCCATCCGCGGCGGTGTGGCGGAGGGTGTTCTGGCAGGCGGAAACATATCCGTACTGGCCAGGGCCTGCGGCACCTTTTACCAGCTGGATACCAGGGATAAGATTCTGTTTCTGGAGGATGTGGAGGAAGGAATCGCGTCCCTTGACATGTATATCACCCAGATGGAATACGCCGGTCTGTTTGAGCATGCGGCAGGCATTCTTCTCGGCGATTTCACGGATTGTACCAATGACCGGTACGACGGGACCTATGAAACAGAGGAATTTCTTCATGACCGGTTCGGAGGGTTTGATATGCCTGTGATGTACCATATCAGGTCCGGCCATGATAAGCCCATGGGAACCCTGCCCTTTGGCACCATATGCCGTATGGATGGTGACAATATGCGGATTCGCTTCCGCCGGCAGCCACAGTAGTTTCCGCGGTTTAATATGGCGTTGGAGCAGCCTTTTTCAGGCTCCGGAGTCCGGGCTTTGAAAAAGGCTGCAAAAAAGGACAAGAAATTTAAAAAAAGTGCTTGCAATCTCCAGAAACATATGATAAACTATAGCTCGTTGACAGCAGTTGGCATGAAAGTGCAGAGTCACATCAAGCTGTCCGAAGTTGTGAGTCTGTAGCTCAGTTGGATAGAGCAACGGCCTTCTAAGCCGTGGGTCGGGGGTTCGAATCCCTTCAGGCTCATTGAGCGCAAGCTCTGATGTTTCATAACTTAATTATGGTGGGTATGGCGAAGTTGGTTATCGCGCCAGATTGTGGCTCTGGAGGCCGAGGGTTCGAATCCCTCTACTCACCCTTTCCCCTTTCCGGATATGGAGAGGGGATTTTTTTTGCACTTATTTGGAAATATTTAACAAAAATCCTGATTTCCATCCGTCTGATAAAAATTCTGTATTTCCGCCTAAAATCCCTTGCCCGGAAGGTTCACCGCACATACAAAACAGAAACAAAAGTAAAAATTGCACAAAAATATCTTTATACGGATTAAGTTATCTGTTTTACGGTTTTATATAGTATAATACTGTGTAGCAGATATAGGAGAAGGAGGTTATATTTTGAATATCAGACAAATTGCATACCTGGCAGGGGTTTCGGTTGCAACGGTTTCCAGATGTATCAATCAGCCGGAAAAGGTATCGGAAGAAACACGCAATCACATCATTGGAGTTATGAAGAGGGTGGATTATATACCCAACCCTTCTGCCAAAAGCCTGTCAACCGGCTATACAAAGACAATCTTATGCGTCATTCCAACCCTTTGCAATGAATTTTTCAACCAGCTGGTGGAGGGAAGCCAGGCTGTATTAAGGGAGGCGGATTATAAGGTCCTTGTATTTTCAACGGACAGCATCGAGGATTTCTGGCAGAGGGTGGACCAGAGAAGTGTTGACGGAATGATTATATCCGGCTCTGGTTTTATTAACAGCGAGGAGCTGCGCATGGCCAAGATTCAGGTGCCCTATGTGCTGATTGAGAATATGGAACAGTCGGAAGCACCGGGGGATGTGACATACGTGTACAGCGATGACTACAAAGGCGTCCAGCTGGCACTGGACTATCTGTACCGGGAGGGAAACCGTATATTCGGGGTCATCAGCACCTCTGATACATATCTGGTGACAGAGAGGCGCCGAAAGGCAGTATATGATTTTTTCACGGAGAAAAAGGACTGCCGTCTGCATATGGTTAAGGCCCATTACGCGGATTTGCAGGATGCCCATGACGCATGCGGCCGTTTGATGCGGCTTGAGGAGAAACCCACAGCCATATTTGCGTTTAACGACATGATGGCCATTGCGGCCATGAGGTATCTGGCGCTCCATGGCATCCGTGTGCCTGAAGATGTGGAGATAATGGGTTTTGACGATAACCCGGTGGCCAGCTTTGTGATACCGTCCCTGTCAACCGTGGTAGCGCCCAATTACCAGCTGGGAGAAAGTGCGGCCAGGCTGCTGCTGGAAAAGCTGGGAGGCAATACGGAGAATAAAAGCGTGCTGTTTCCGGTGGAATTAAAGCTGAGGGAAACCACCATAAATAATGTAAAAAATGATAGAGATAAGCGATAGATAACACCCGTGATATAGAAGGTCTGATGTAACCAGTTTCATCCGGAAACTGGTTTGGATTCGTTGACAATCTGTTTTTTTTTGATATAATTAAGAAAAACGTATAATAAATAACAAAAACACAGAATAAAATTGTGTATATTGCACAAGAGATAATTGCGCGATAAAAAGGATACATGTAAAAATAGAGTATGAAAAAAATCAGTGTTCTGACCTGAAGGGAGTAGGCGGCATGGTAAAAATAATCGGAATATGTGGAAGCCCAAGAAGGAAATCGTCCTATGCTGCATTGCAGGAAGCGCTGGAGGGGGCGCGGGAAACAGGGGACGTGGAAGTGGAGCTCATAGAGCTGAGGGCAAGAAAGCTGAACTTCTGCATCCACTGCAACAAATGCCTGAAAGAGGACGCGGTCCGATGTACTGTCTATGAGGACGATATGACTCCCCTCTATGAAAAAGTCTATCGGGCTGACGGGATGATTATAGCATCCCCGGTATATGAGATGAATATTACGGCACAGCTGGCGGCCTTTTTCAACCGGTTCCGGCCGACCTGGAATATCATAAAAAAGAATCCCGCATTTTTCAACCGCAAGGTGGGCGCTGCAATTGCAGTGGGCGGAACAAGAAACGGAGGACAGGAAGCGGCACTGAATGCAATCCTTGGATTTTACCATACACAGGGAATGGTTGTCTGCAACGGGGGAGCGGGAACTTACGCAGGTGCCAGTCTCTGGAATCCGGGTGACGGGTCAGGGGTAATGGATGACCCGGAAGGCTTAAAAAGAGCCAGGGCCCTTGGTGCGAAGACGGCTGAATTGACAAAGCAGCTCAACCCGGATAATTAGGGCCTGGCGGAAAGCAATTTTCAGACACACTCTGAGCTGGCTAGGATTCAAACTACCGGTTTCCATAAAGGACACAGTCCCAAATGTTCATTTGCCCTTGCGTTTGTCTTTTTCAAATGAGCGGACAAGGTACATTATGGAAACCCTGCCAATACCTGACCAAGTATGGCGCCAATTCGTCGGGTAAAGTTTTGAATATAAAAAATAAAAAGGAGAACTTCATACATTAGGCAGAAATGGCGGGAGTATCAGAAACAGGAGTTAGTTATGAGAATGATGAGTTATGGTATTGAAGACAAACCCCGATTGGCAGTTGCATTTCCATTGGCATTCCAGCATGTATTATCAGCATTTACAGGACAGATTGCAGTAGGTATGCTGCTTGCCATGGGATTTGGACTCAGTGTCAAGGAAACTGCTTTATTAATTCAATGTGCGTTATTTATCACCGGTGTTGCTACTATTATCCAGTCCTTTGGAATCGGTAAGCATATTGGAGCCAGACTCCCCATTGTATCAGGAGGAAGCTTTACACTGATAACACCAATGGTGGTGGCGGCCAATAATCCGAATATCGGAATCGGCGGCGCATTTGGGGCGGCCCTGGTTGGAAGCGGTGTGCTGTTTATTCTTGGTCCCATTGCAATCAAGTACTTACATAAGTATTTCAGCCCTACCGTAACAGGGGCAGTGGTTCTGACCGTAGGCGTCTGTATCGGCGCAACGGCATTCGGCAACTTTAATGTGGAAAGCGAAAACGCGATGATTGAACTGGCAATTGCCGTAATGGTCATTGTGGTGATTGTTCTCTTAAACTTTTTCGGAAGAGGCTTAATTAAACAATGTTGTATATTAATCGGTATGGTTATCGGATACATTGTTGCGGCAGCCCTCGGCATGGTGGATTTCTCAAGCATCGGAGAGGCTTCCTGGTTTTCCATGGTTAAACCCTTTGCATGGGGCGTGAAATTCAATGTGGGGGCAATCCTGACAATCTGTGCGGTCCACATCGGCACGCTGATGGAAATGGTGGGAGATACCACGGGACTGGTTACTGCGGTATCCAACCGTCTTCCGTCATCTGAGGAATTATCCAGGACCATCCGCGGAGGCGGCATCACAGGCATGTTCGCATCGGTCTTTAACGGTGCTCCGGTTATTACGGGAAGCGCTAATGTGGGTATTGTGGCAATGACCGGCGTTGGAAGCCGTTTTGTCACCGGCTTAGGAGGAATCATCTTCCTTGCATTTGCAGTATTTCCAAAACTGGCACAGTTACTGGCGCTCATTCCAAACTGCGTTATGGCAGGGGCTGTCCTTGTCATGTGCGGCCAGATATCAGCATCCGGGCTGCGCGTTATCAGCATGAGTGATTTCACGGAGAGAAATACAACCATATTGGCCATTGCGCTGGCCATTGGTATCGGCGGCAATTTCGGAGTGGCTAATCTGGCATTTTTACCGGCAACCGTTACAACTATTTTTACCGGCATTCCCGGAACGGCTCTGGTTGCCCTTATCTTAAACATTATTCTTCCCAAGACAACGGAGGATGAGGTTCCTGAAATGAAGCTTGAGGAGGAAGTGCCGGCTGTGTAGGAAACAGAAAAGAGCATATTTATTAATTTGAGAGGATATCCACATGGAGCGCCTTGCACCATGTGGATATTTTTGGGAAAAATAGCTGGAAATGAGAGGACCTTACTATGATATACGTGGAAACTAACAGCATTATCGGTTCGGAAAATCTGGCATATGAAGAATTTTTCTTAAAAAAAGAAGATATCAGGGAGCCGGTACTCATGCTGTGGAGGAACCGTCCCACCATTGTTGTGGGTGCATTTCAAAACACCCACGAAGAGATATGCGGGGAATTTGTAAAATCCCATGGAATCGATGTGGTGAGGAGAACCAGCGGCGGCGGCGCTGTGTACCACGATTTGGGAAACTTATGTTTCAGCTTTATTATGGAACATGGGGACTTTACAAACACAGACTACTCCATTTTCCTGAAGCCCGTCGTAAAAGCGCTGCAGGGCATGGGAATCCGGGCAGGGATAAACGGAAGGAATGATTTGGTTCTGGGAGACGCCAAGATATCCGGAAGCGCGGTGAGAATCTATAAGAACCGGGTACTGTTTCACGGAACTCTGTTATTCAGCTCGGATTTGGAAGTATTGAGCAGGGCGCTGCGGGTAAAGCAGGATAAGCTGGTGTCAAAGGGAATCAAGTCAGTGCGGTCAAGAGTTACCACAATTGCGGAACATCTTCCTTATGACATGGAGGTTCTGGAATTCAGGGAAAGACTGCTGGATGCCCTTTTTGAAGGAACGGAGAGAAAGGAATATGCATTGTCCCGGGAAGAGCACATGGAGATAATGAGCCTGGCCCATGACAAATACCAATCATTTCTCTGGACCTACGGCAAAAATCCGCCGGCAGATTTTATATACAGCAAACGGTTTGCAGGAGGCGGCATCACGGTAAGGGCATCTTTAAAGAATGCACGGATAGAGCAGATTCGGTTTGAGGGTGACTTTCTGGGATGTATGGAAATGAAAGATATAGAACAGCTGCTGACAGGTGTGGCTTATGAAAGGGATGCTGTCAGCCGTGTTCTTGAAGATTTAGATATAAAACCCTATTTTGGAACCATAACAAAAGAAGAAGTGGCCGGCTGCATTATGGGAGAAGACAGAATATAAACGCATGGGAGTGAGATAATGGAACAGGTGTGTCTGGATATTAACGGAAAAAAAATACAGGTAAGCGTAGAAAAAAACTGGAACTTATTATTCGTGCTGCGGGAGGTTTTGGGACTGACAGGCGCAAAGTGCGGATGCAGTACAGGGGACTGCGGCGCCTGTAAAGTCATTATTGACGGGAAGGCGGTGAATTCCTGTCTGATGCTTGCAAGAAACATGGAAGGAAAGAAGATTGAAACCATTGAAGGTCTTTCCGACGGAACCGCCCTTCACCCGATTCAGCAGGCATTCATAGACGCCGGGGCAGTACAATGCGGGTACTGCACACCGGGAATGGTGATGTCCGCCAAGGCTCTTCTGGACCAGAACCCCAATCCCACAGAGGAGGAAATCAGGAACAACGGCATTTCCAATAACCTGTGCCGGTGCACGGGGTACGTGAAGATTGTGGAGGCCATCCAGCTGGCTGCAAAGCGGATGGCGGAGGCAAAGGCCGGTGTGCAGAAGGAGGAAAACTGAATGGGAATGATAGGACAGAATATCCCGGTCCGTGACGCGGCCATGAAGGTAACCGGGCAGTTGAAATACACGGCTGACCTGGAATTTCCCGGAATGCTCCATGCCAAGATATTGTTCAGCCCCGTGCCCCACGCCAGGATAAAGCGGATTGATACAAGCCGGGCCGAGGCGTTAGAAGGTGTCCATGGGGTGGTGTGTTACTTAAACTCCCCGGACACAAAGTACAACAGCTGCGGCGAAGAGATTGACGGGCACAAGACAGAACGGGTATTTGACGATACGGTGCGCTATGTGGGTGATAAGGTGGCGGCTGTGGCAGCGGATACAGTGAAGATTGCGGAACAGGCGTTAAAGTTAATCCAGGTGGAATATGAGGAGCTGCCCTTCTATACAGACCCCAGGGAAGCGCTGAAGGAAGGAGCCTATCCCATTCACGGGGAAAGCAATATTATTTTTCCGGTGGATATGGGAGCCGGTGATGTGGAGGCGGGGTTTAAGGCAGCGGATTATATATATGAAGATACGTATACCACACCGGCCATTCACCACAGCGCCATTGAGACACATGCATCCATTGCTGTCTATGAAAGCAGCGGCAAGCTGACCGTCTATACGCCCAGCCAGGATGTGTTCGGATACAGGAAGAACCTGAGCCGGATTTTCGGACTCCCCATGAGCAAGGTACGGGTGGTGAATCCGGGGATGGGCGGCGGATTCGGCGGAAAAATCGACACAGTGACAGAGCCTGTGACAGCGCTGCTTGCCATGAAGACAGGACGGCCGGTGAAGCTGGTTTACAACAGGCGGGAGGATATCGTGTCCTCCAGGACCCGGCACGGAATGGAAATCAGGATTAAGACCGGCGTAAAAAAGGATGGGACAATTATATCCCAGGACATGGAGGTCATCATCAATGCGGGAGCATATGCAGGCGGGACCATGAGTATTGTGTGGGCCATGAGCGGTAAGTTTTTCAAAAACCATAAGACCCCCAATATCCGGTTCAGGGCCACACCGGTCTATACCAACACTCCCATTGCAGGCGCTATGAGGGGATTTGGTTCCCCCCAGGAATTTTTTGCACAGCAGTGCCAGATGAACCAGATAGCAAGGGACTTACATATAAGCATCATTGATATGCAGCTGAAAAACCTGGTTGAGCCGGATGGTTTTGACCAGAGGAACGGGCAGAAGCATGGAAATGCAAGGCCCATTGACTGTGTGAAAAAGGGAATGGAATTATTCGGCTGGGAAGAGGCTGTAAGGGAGCAGGAGGAATCCAGGGCGGCAGGCGGCAGGTACCGCATTGGAGCGGGAATGGCTGCAGCCACTCATGGAAACGGAGTATACGGCGTGTGTCCCGACACAACAGGCGTCATACTTAAGATGAATGAGGACGGTTCCGTTGTCATGTTTACCGGGGTCAGCGATATGGGCAATGGTTCCGTTACCACCCAGGTCCAGGCTGTATCAGAGGAACTGGGAATCTCCATGGACCGGATTGAATGTATACAGTCGGATACCGACACCACCATGTATGATTTGGGAAATTACTCCAGCAGAGGCACCTATGTGAGCTGCAATGCCGCAGTGAAGGTGGCAAGGCAAATCAAACAGGAGCTGCTGAAAGAGGCGGCCCAGCTTTTGGAGGAGGAACAGCAGAACCTGAAGCTTGAGGACAACGGGGTCTGTGTGAAAACCAATCCTGATAAAAGGGCAACCCTGGAGGAGGTCATCACACATGCAAGGAAGGTGAACCAGAGAGATATCTGCTGTGCAGACACATTTGCCTCCTATGGGCTGGCCATGTCCTATGGCGCCCACTTTGTAAAGGTATCGGTGGATACCCAGACAGGCGGGATTAAGGTCCTGGAATATACGGCGGTGCACGATGTTGGAAAGGCATTAAACCCCATGTCCGTGGAAGGCCAGATTGAAGGCGCGGTACAGATGGGACTTGGATACGCGCTGTCGGAGGGCATCATAATTGACGACAAGGGAAAGGTGAAAAACACTACCTTTAAGCAGTACCATATCATGAATGCCAATGAGATGCCGCCCATCAAGGTGGGGCTGGTGGAGGAGACAGAGCCCACAGGGCCCTATGGGGCAAAGAGCATCGGGGAATGTTCCGTGGTGCCGTCCGCCGGTGCAATTGCAAATGCTGTTGCAAATGCAATCGGGGTCCAGGTACACCACCTGCCGTTAAAACCGGATGCAGTGCTGAAACTCCTGGCCCGGGAAAATGGGACAGTTGACAGAAGGGATGGAATCACTGTATGAGATTTGAAAATAAAGTAGTGGCAATTACAGGCGCAGGACAGGGCCTGGGCGCAGGGTTTGCAAAGGCATTTGCCGGAGAGGGAGCGGTGACGGTGCTGATTGGGAGAACCGGGGGAAAGCTGCAGGCAGTTGCGGAGGAAATCAGGAAAGAGGGCGGCAGGGCGCTGGTGAAAACCTGCGATATCGCCGTACCGGAACAGGTGGAGCAATGCTTCCGCGAAATTGAGCAGGAGGCGGGAACCGTGGATGTACTTGTGAACAATGCGGCTTATCACAAGTCTGTTCCCGTGGCAGAGACATCCAATGAAGATTGGCTGAGCCAGATTTCCATTAATCTCAACGGAACCTTTTTCTGTACAAAGGCAGTCCTGCCGGCCATGATACGGAACCGGTACGGTAAAATCATCAACATCAGTTCTTCGGCAGCCAAGCATTTCTTTCCCGGATTCGGCGCATACGCTGCGTCAAAAGGCGGAATCGTAAGCTTTACCCATACGCTGTCCGAGGAAGTCAAACAATATGGGGTGAATGTCAATGCCATCTACCTGGGAATGACCAATACGGAGCATACAAGGGAACGGATGGACAGCGACCAGGCGGTTACCATTGATTTGGATTCCATGCTCCAGGTGGAAGAGGTGGCGGAGGTAGTGACATTCCTGGCATCGGATGCAGCGGCGCCGATTATGGGCGCAGCCATTGATGTGTTTGGAAAGAAATCATAAGCAAGTAAAGATAAGACGGAGGAGCATACATGCTGAACATTAATGCAAAAGCAATGAAAGTCGTACGTGAAATCATGGAGGATGCAGACGCCCTTGGATGCAAGGTCATAAAAATGAACTGCGGGGCAACGCTCATTGACATGGGAATTAACTGTGAGGGAAGCTGGAAAGCAGGGGTACTGTTCACAAGGGCATCCATGGGAGACATGAGCACAGTTACCCTTGGGGAATTCAGGCTGAATGAGGATTATACCTTTGCTTCGGTTGAGGTGCTGGTCAACAAGCCTCTGATTGCCTGTATGGCCTCCCAGATAGCGGGATGGAAACTGGGGGACGGGGAGTTTGCCACCATTGGTTCCGGACCTGCCAGGGCAATTGCCCATGTGGACTCGGACTGGTATTTTGAGATGACGGACTACAAGGAAGAAAATAACGAGGCGGTGCTGTGCCTCCAGGATGTGAAGTATCCCACGGACCAGATGGCCCTGGAGGTGGCGAACGCCTGCCATGTAAAGCCGGAGGACACCTATATCCTTATTTCCGACAGTACCTGTGTGGTTGCATCCATCCAGGTGTCGGGCCGGATGCTGGAACAGACCTGCCACAAAATGTTTGAAAAGGGATTTAATGCGGGACAGATTGTAATGATTCGGGGAACAGCCCCCATTGCCCCCATTGTAAAAGATGAAATGAAGTCCATGGGCCGGATTAACGATGCCCTTATCTACGGCAGCAGCGTGGAAATCTGGGTGGACGCATCGGACGAGGACATTGAAAAGGTGATTCCCGGGCTGGTGGGAAAGACCTCGTCGCCCTGCTACGGTCAGTTATTTGAGGATGTGTTTGAAAAAGCCGGAAGGGATTTCTTCTATGTTGACCATGATGTCCATTCCCTGGGAAGAGTGCAGATTCACAATATTAATACGGGAAAGGCATTCTGCGGGGGAGAGATTAATTACAAGGTATTGGAACAGTCATTTTTAAATTAATATAAATACGCTATGGCGAAGAAGATTATTAGGAGGAAATGAAATGGCACTAAGTAAAGAACGACTTCTGAAGGTATACCGGGACATGGTAATGATTCGCAGGTTTGAAGAGGTGATTGAGGAGTATGCTGCAAACGGAACGATTCCCGGATTCGTACATCTGTCCATTGGCCAGGAGGCGTGCCAGGCAGGCGTGGTGGATGCCCTGAAGAAAACAGATTATAAATTTCCGGACCACAGGGGCCATGGGGCCATTGCCCTTTGCGGAACAGACCCGAAACTGGTAATGGCTGAGATATTTGCAAAAGAGACAGGAATCAACCATGGACGGGGCGGCTCCATGCATGTCAATGACCTGGAGTGCAGGAACATGGGATTTAACGGAATCCAGGGTTCCACCATGGTAACCTGTCTGGGAACCGCCTTTGCATCTGTGTATAACGGGACAGATGATGTGACCGCAGTATTTCTTGGGGACGGAACATTGGGCGAGGGAACCTGCCATGAGAGCATGAACATGGCAGCCACCTGGAAGCTTCCCATCATTTATTGTCTGGTAAACAACGGATACGCCATATCCACGCGCTACGAGGAAGCCCATCCCCAGAAGGAGTTAAAGACATGGGGCGAGGGATACGAGGTTCCAAGCTACCGCCTGGACGGAAACGACATTGAGGCTGTCATCGAAGCAGTGGAAGAAGCCGCGAACCGTGCAAGAAAGGGCGAAGGACCCACTGTGCTGGAGTTCATGACATACCGCTGGCAGGGACATTTTGCAGGCGACCCCGCAGCATACCGCCCCGAGGACGAGGTATCTTACTGGGTGAATGACAGAGACCCGCTGAAACTGACAAAAGCAATTCTCCTTGAGAGGGAGCAGGTTGATACGGCCGTGATTCAGGCAATTGAAGAGGAAGAAGAAAAACACGTACAGGAAATGCTCAAATTCTCCCTGGAGAGCGGGTATCCGGGAATTGAGACTGCAACAACATATACATATGCTGATAGAGAGGTGGAATTAAGATAATGGGCAGAAAACTTTCTTATGGAATGGCAATCAATGAGGCGCTGCACCAGATGATGGGCGCAGATGAAAGAGTATTCATATTAGGCGAAGATGTGGCAAAGATGGGCGGAGATTTCGGAATCACAAAGGGAATCTGGGAAAAGTGGCCCAACCGTATCAAGGATACGGCATTGTCCGAGTCGGCAATCCTGGGATTGTCCTGCGGAGCAGCTGTATGCGGGTTAAAACCGGTACCGGAAATTATGTTTGCCGATTTCCTGGGCGTTTGTTTTGACCAGCTGACAAATAATGCAGCCAAATTAAATTTCATGTATCAGGGAAAGGCACACTGCGGTATAACAGTGCGTGCCGTACAGGGCGGAGGAATCCGGTGTGCTTACCATCACTCTGCATGTGTGGAATCCTGGTTCATGAACACCCCCGGACTGGTGGTTGTATGCCCCACCACTCCTTACGAGGCAAAGGGAATGCTGATTTCCGCAATTAAAAGCGACAACCCGGTACTGTTTTTAGAGCACAAAACCCTTTATAATGTGAAGGGCGAAGTGCCGGTGGATATGTATGAGATTCCGCTGTATGAGGCTGAGGTGGAGAGAGAGGGAAGCGACATCACAATCGTTGCAACCCAGATTATGCTTGACAAGGCCCACAAGGCGGCTGACATCATGGCAAAGGAAGGGGTTAGCGTGGAAATCATAGACCCGAGAACCATTTATCCGTACGACAAGGATACGATTCAGAAATCAGTGGCAAAAACAGGCCGTATCATTCTGGCCCAGGAAGGCCCCAAATGCGGTGGCTGGGGAGCGGAGTTCTCTGCAATGATAAGCGAGGATGTATTTGAGTATTTAAGCGCGCCGATTAAGCGTGTCACATCCCTGGATTCCCCGGTGCCATATGCACCTGTGCTGGAGGATTACGTATTGCCGCAGCTGGATGACCTGGTAAAAACATGCAGGGAATTGATGGAATATTAAAAATGCCGTGAGCGGAGATTGAGAGGGAATACATATGGTTACAAAAGTAATTATGCCTAAGTTCGGTTTGTCCATGGAAACAGGAGTCCTTGGTTCCTGGCTGGTGGAAGAAGGAGCTTCCGTTACAAAAGGAAGCGCACTGGCAGAGATAACAACAGATAAAATTACCAATACATGCGAGTCGCCCAAAGACGGAATCCTCCGCAGGATTTTGCTGCCGGAAGGGGAGGAGGCTGCCTGCGGCGAAACCATTGCGATTCTGGCCGACACGGCTGACGAGGATATATCGGCAGAGTGTGAAGGGGGCCAGGGAGATAGCGGGGCATCCGCTGACAGCGGGGAGCAGGCGGCTGAGACAGCCCCGGCTCCGGCGAAGGCCAATGCGGCCGACATTAAAATCACGCCCAGGGCTAAAAAGGTAGCGGAGGAACAGGGACTGGAATATTCACATATCGAGGGAACCGGACTGCTGGGGGCAATCACGATTTCTGATTTGAAGAAGCATGGAATTCCCAGGAAGGACCTGGCAGGTGCTGCCCCGGCCGGTTCATCTGCAGCCGCAGCTTCATCCGCAGCCGTATCTGATGCAGGTGTAGCTGCAGCCGCATCTGCTGCACCCGCAGCCGCCGCAGCCGCCCGGATTGCTGCTCCAAAGGCAACCTATGACACGCGGCCATGTGAAGGCGAGGATGTCATTGTCAAGATGAGCTCCATGGAGACTACCATTGCAAAAGCAATGCAGAACAGTCTGCTGACAACCGCCCAGGCCACCATAGCGACAGAGGCGGAGATAACGGAGCTGGTTAAGGTATACAAACAGTTAAAGGGAAAATATACCAATGCAGGCGTTAAATTAAGCTATACGGCAATGCTGATAAAAGCAGTTGCCATGGCGTTGGAGAACCATAAGGCCCTGAGAAGCACTATGGCGGATGAGAACCATATCAAAATCAGCAGCCGCATCCACATCGGCGTTGCCGTAGATATTCCGGGCGGACTGATTGTGCCTGTGATTCGCGATGCAAATATGAAGGACCTGCGCACAATCTGTCTGGAATTATCAGACCTTACAGAGCGGGCAAAGAATAATAAACTGACATCAGACCAGCTGGGCGGGGCAACCATTACCATTACCAACCTGGGCATGTTTGGAATCACCTATTTTACACCGGTGTTAAATGTTCCGGAATCAGCCATCTTAGGCGTTGGAACCATTATTGAGAAGCTGATGGTGAAGGACGGAGGATTCTATCCCGCATCCGTTATGAACTTCAGCCTTACCCATGACCACCGTATTGTCAACGGAGCGCCGGCAGCAAGATTCTTAAAGGAAGTGACTGCCAGCCTGCAGGATTTTAAGTGGGTATAGGAAACCGTTGAACATTCATCCCGCCGTCTGTGCGCCAACAGGAGGAAAGCCATATGAAAAAAGCAGATGTTATGATTAAGAATGCGTATATCATAACAATGGACAATGACAGGACTATCATCAGCAATGGTTGCATTGTGATTGATAAAGATAAGATTACAGCAGTTGGAGGCGGGGAGCTGGCATCCGGTTACGAAGCCTCCAGGGTGGTAGATGCAAAAGGGAAGTTTGTATTTCCGGGCATGATAAGCACCCATTCCCATCTGTTCCAGACCATGCTAAAGGGCCTGGGCAGGGATAAACTTTTATTTGACTGGCTGGACAGCTCCGTGCGCACGGCCCTGCACCGGTTCGACGGGGAAATGTGTTATTACGCCGCCCTCACAGGATGCATGGAGGCCATTCAGTCCGGCACCACCACCATATTGGATTATATGTACTGCCATACCAGCCCCGGACTCAGCGATTATGTGACACAGGCCATGGAGGATATAGGAATACGCGGCATATACGGCAGGGGCTTCACCAATACCGCAAACTTTCCGCCGGAATTTAAGGTGGCCCATCATGACACGGAACAGGATATGTTTGATGATGTGAAACGCCTGTACAGGAAGTATCAGGGACACTCCAGGATGAGCGTTGCCCTGGCTCCGGGCATTATCTGGGATAATACGGATGACGGCTACCGTGAGATGCGCAAAATGGCCAATGAGATGCATATACCTCTTACCATGCATGTGCTGGAATCAGAGGATGATGATAAATACTGCAAGGAAGTAAGGGGAGGAAGAACCATACCCCATCTGGAGCGTCTTGGATTCATCGGACCTGATTTTATAGCGGTACACTGTGTCTGCATGGAAGAGGAAGACTTTGACATCTTTAAACAGTACGATGTAAAGGTCAGCCACAATCCGGTATCCAATATGATTCTTGCCTCCGGCGTTGCGCCGGTTGAGAGGATGGTGAAGGAGGGACTGACGGTCAGCCTTGCCTGCGATGGCTCAGCCAGCAACGATACCCAGGACATGATGGAGGTACTGAAGACAACCGCCCTGCTCCAGAAGGTGCACTTAAAAGATGCAGCCGCAATGCCTGCATCCAAGGTGCTGGAGCTGGCAACCCTGGGAGGAGCGAAGGCGGTTATGCGGGAAGGGGATTTGGGGGCAATCGCACCCGGAATGAAGGCAGACCTGGTAATCTACGACCCATACCACGGCCGTTCCATACCGGTCCATGACCCGGTCAGCGCAATTGTATATTCTTCCAGCCAGGCAAATATTGAGTCCGTTATGGTGGACGGCGTGTTCGTAATGGAGCAGAAACACATGACCATGATTGACGAAGAAAAAGTATTGTACGCAACGCAGAAGGCAGCTGAAAAGCTGATATCCGAAGTGGGACTGGGCAACACGCAGTGGGGAAAAAAGATTGGAAATCTGGGGCTATAGGAGGAAATGAATGAACGAATTAGTATTCTTTGAAATACCAAAACAGAATTTGAAGATTCAAATCGTCAAAAAAAGCGACGGGATACTGGAACAGATAAAGAAAGAGTCTGCTGAGACAGCAGTGATGCCGGATGTGGCTGAGTATTACACGGATATCTATTTCCCGAAGGCGCCGGCAGACCGGCCCTATACCTTTTCTTCCATCGTGCTTTCCTCAGACGGAAAAATGGCATATGGGGATAATCCGTCCGGGCCCCTTATAGCAAAGAATAATTTCCTTGACCCGGACGGTTCACTGGGGGATTTCTGGGTGCTGAACGTGCTGCGGGCTTATGCGGACGGAATCATCATAGGGGCCCGCACACTGCTCAGTGAGCCGGGCATTACCTGTCATGTATATGAGGAGCGCCTGTCCAGGCAGCGGCGTGAGGTTCTGGGGAAGAAATACCAGCCCTGCGGTGTGATTGTTTCCCTGGACGGCACGGATATTCCCTTTGACCATTACATTTTCAATGTGGACCCAAAGGAGGAATACAAACTGGTTATTGCCACGTCCCCAAAGGGCAGTGAATACATAAAGGCCAATTCCCCTCTGAAGCATCAGGTGATTGGACCCTTTAAGACAATTGAGGATGTGGATAATGCGGATTTGGGTGAGCTTTACACAGACTTTACCACGTTCCCGGTTATAGTGACGGGAGAGGGGGAGAACCCGGATACAAAGGTGCTCATGTATGCCCTTAAGAAATGGGGGCTGGAGAAGCTCTGTATCGAGGCGCCTTCCTACTGCACCCATTTACTGCAGCAGGGAATGCTGGATGAATACTTTATCAACTATTCCATGGTGTTTGCAGGGGGCGGAAAAACACCGGGCTATGCAACGGAATTTGGATATATGGACCATCCCCATGCAGATTTTCTGACACTGGGAATCCATGAAAGCAATTTTATATTTACCCGTCAGAAGATTCGTTACGGAGTTACAAATGAAACAGATTTGTCGGGGTATAAGTACTAATTATAGAGTGAGTGTCAGATGGGAGGAACTATGGCAGGTACGGATTTGGTGGTAATCGGTGCAGGACCGGGCGGATATGTGGCCGCTATCAGGGCTGCGCAGCTGGGAATGAAGGTTGTGATTGTGGAAAAGGACGCATGCGGCGGAACCTGTCTGAATTATGGCTGTATTCCCACAAAAGCACTATACAAAAATGCCCAGGTAGTCAGCTATATGGACCGCAGCAGGGAGTTCGGAATTGAGATTGACGGCTACAGGCTGGATATGGAACAGGTCCAGGCCCGCAAGAACAAGATTGTAAAGACGCTGACAGGCGGAGTGGAATTTTTGCTGAAATCCAATAAGGTCACCATAGAGAAGGGCTGCGCTAAAATCATAAAAGCCGGTCTGGTGGAGGTGACAGGCAGGGACGGCGCTGTAAAGAAACTGGAAACAAAGCGGATTCTCATTGCATCCGGTTCCAAATCATCCAGGCTTCCCATTGAGGGCATGGACCTGGAGGGGGTCATTACCAGCAAAGAAGCGCTGGATATGAAGACGGTTCCGGAGGAAATCGTGATTATCGGCGGCGGAGTGATTGGCATTGAGTTTGCCGGTATTTATCAGTCCTTTGGCGCCAAGGTAACTGTGGTAGAGTTTATGCCCCACATCATTCCCAATGTGGACGTGGAAATCACCACCAGATTAAAGGGACTGCTGGAAAAACGCGGTATCGCAATCATGACAGGCTCCAAGGTTGAGAAGATTGAGAAAAAGGGCGGCAGACTGTCTGTGCAGGTGGATGCAGGCGGCAAAAAGCAGGTTCTTTCCTGCCGGCAGGTGCTTGTGTCAACCGGTCGTGAGATGGATGCAGAGGGCCTGAATCTGGATGGGGCCGGTGTGCGGTATGACCGCAAGGGAATCAAGGTGGATGAAAACTATGAAACCAATGTGCCGGGAATCTATGCAATCGGGGATGTGACAGGACGCGTCATGCTGGCCCATGTGGCATCGGAAGAAGGCAAGGCTGCAGTTGAGCGCATGGCAGGTGAGAAGACCCAGGTGGATTACAGCCTGATTCCCAATTCCATCTTTACGTTTCCCGATGTGTCCAGCATCGGGCTGTCGGAAGAACAGGCAAAGGAGCAGGGAATCGACTATATCACCAGCAAATACCAGTTCTCCGGCAACGGCAAAGCCCTTACCATGGGCGACGCCGAGGGGATGGTAAAGGTGATTGCTTCAAAAGATAAATCCAGGCTGTTAGGCGTACATATCATTGGCCCCAATGCAAGCGACCTGATTGCAGAGGCAGCCATTGCAATGAACGGAATGTTTACGGCGGAGGAGGCAGCCAATGTTATGCACGGGCATCCCACCCTCTCCGAGGCCTTTGATGAGGCGGTGTCCAATCTTCTGGGAAAAGCCATTCATATGCCGCCGGTAAAAAGCAGGTAATCAGGAAAAGGAGGCGTACATATGGAACTGAAAGTAAATGAACCAGGCCTTTTTATCGAAGAACTGGTATTTCAAGTAAAGCCTGAGCTGGTAAAACGGTATGTGGAATTAGAATATGAAATCATGGCAAAAGAGCTGGCTGTGCTGGAGGGCTTTTCCGGGTGGCAGATTTGGGTGAGCGAAACCAATCCCGGCCGTGTGACGTCTCTTTATTTCTGGAAGGATTGCAGCTCATACCGGAACATTGACCAGGAGTGGCTGTCCGGGAAAAAAGACGAGATTGCCCGGGTATTTGGGGCGGAAAACATGACCTTTGTGAGGGCTGGCCATGAAACAGACTGCAGATACCAGCTGCGCAGTCTTGGCTGATGGGGGATATACATATCACTCTGGTGGCCAACGCAGGTTTGTTAGTGGAGTGCAGCGGCGGGAAACTGCTGCTTGACGGCCTGCACTGTACGGAAAACGGGATGTTCAGTCCGGTGCCTCCTGATATCAGAGAGCAAATCATGAGGCGGGTTCCTCCCTTTGACGGAATCAGATGGATGGCATTTACCCATTTCCATGAGGACCATTTTGATTTGGGACTGGTAAACCGGTATCTGCAGGCAGCAGAACCTGAGATGCTGGTGATGCCGGAGGATACACAGTACGATGTATTATCAAGGCTTGAGACAGGCGTATGCAGGACAGAGTCCATTGAGCTGCCAATGGGCCAGTGCAAAAGCATAGGGCTGTGGGAGACGGGAAGCCTGACTGCATTTCCATCAAGACATGCAGGAAACGAGTATGAGAGAGTCAGCCATCTGTGTTATGTGCTTGAGGCTGATGGGAAAAAGGTATTAATCCTGGGAGATTCAGATTATGACAGCGTGTTTTTTGGGCGAATGACAGGTGCGCAGGAGTTTGATGCTGTTATTGCCAATCCGCTTTTTCTCCATCTTCCCAGGGGACGCAGGGTTTTTACACAGTCTGTACGGACGAAAAAAATTATTTTTTGTCACCTTCCCTTTGCGGAGGATGACAGGATTCATTTCCGGAATATGATGTCAGAAGACATGAAACAATATGAAAAAATACTGCCACCCATGAAGGCGCTTACGGTACCGCTTCAAAAAGTGAGCATTTAGTTTATCAGGAGGATATAATTGTGGGGCAGAATATATTGATTGAAATATCAGCAAGACACATTCATTTATCAAAAGAGCATTTAGATATACTTTTTGGGGAAGGCTATGAACTGACAGTGAAGAAGATGTTAAGCCAGCCGGGACAATTTGCATGCGAGGAACGGGTGAGCGTGATTGGACCCAAGGGCAAATTCTCCATGTCTGTGCTGGGACCTGTGAGGGAGCGCACCCAGGTGGAAATATCACTGACAGATGCCCGGACCATAGGGGTCAGCGCGCCTATACGGGAATCCGGTGATGTGGAGGGAAGCGGCAGCTGCGTGCTGGAAGGCCCCAGGGGGACGGTTATTCTGAAGGAAGGAGTCATTGCGGCAAAGCGTCACATACACACTACGCCGGAGGATGCCATAAAGCTGGGCGTGACCGACCGGGAAACAGTTGCTTTTGAGGTAAATATCAATGACCGTTCATTGATTTTCAAGGACATGGTGGTCCGGGTCAGCGAACATTATTCCACGGCAGCCCATATAGACACGGATGAGGCAAACGCGGTTGCCATGTCAGGTACGGTCTATGGGACCATAGTAAAGCTGCGGGGCAATGGTTTGGCAGATTCAGGTTTGGCAAATGCTGATTTGACGGATTCATCCATCGCTTAAATGAGGAAAACATGAAGCAAATAGAAAGAATGCCCCGGACAGATGGGGAGAATAAGATGGGAGTCATGCCGGTCAACCGTCTGCTGGTGACCATGGCGCTTCCAATCATGGTATCCATGATTATCCAGGCCATGTACAATATTGTTGACAGCCTGTTCGTTGCCAGAATCAGCGAACAGGCCCTTACCGCTGTCTCCCTGGCATATTCGGTGCAGAATCTGCTGATTGGAGTGGCGGTGGGGACCGGAGTGGGCGTCAATTCCCTGCTGTCCAGGTATCTGGGGGAACGAAACCAGGAAGGTGTTAACAAGACAGCTGTAAACGGTATTTTTATCATGCTGGTGACCTATCTGTTCTTTCTGGTGTTTGGCCTGTTTTTCACCAGGACGTTTTTTTGTTTGCAGACAGATTCAGAAGAAATCATAGAGCTGGGCGTGCAGTATCTGTCCATCTGCCTGGTTTTTTCTGTGGGCGTGCTGGAACAGGTGGTGCTGGAACGGATACTGCAGGGCACGGGAAAGACACTTTATACCATGATTACACAGGGGGCGGGAGCTGTTATTAATATGATTCTCGACCCTATTCTGATATTCGGGTGGTTCGGCTTCCCCAGAATGGGTATCAGCGGGGCAGCCATTGCAACCGTGACAGGGCAGCTGGCCGGCATGTGGATGAACGTTTATTTTAATAAGCGGGTCAACCATGAGGTGCAGTTTGTATTCCGGGGGTTCAGGCCGGATAGAGGAATTATCAGGCAGATATATAAGGTGGGCATACCGGCCATTGTAATGCAGTCCATTGCATCGGTCATGACCTTCGGGCTGAATCAGATACTGATTTCCTACACCGCAACAGCTGCCGCAGTGATGGGAGTCTATTTTAAAATCCAGAGTTTTATCTTTATGCCTGTATTCGGCCTCAATAACGGCATGATTCCCATTATCGGATATAATCTGGGGGCGGGAAGACCTGAACGGATACGCAAGGCCATACATTACAGCCTGGGGTATGCCACCGCCATCATGCTGGCCGGGTTTGCCGTATCCCAGGTATTCGCAGTGGAGATAATGGCAATGTTCAATGCATCAGAACACATGATGGCCATTGGCGTCACAGCCCTTAGGACAATCAGTTTCGGGTATCTGTTTGCCTCTGTCTCCGTTATCTACAGCGCTGTATTCCAGGCGCTTGGAAGAGGCATGGAAAGCCTGGTTATCTCTTTTTTCCGCCAGCTGATTATACTGCTGCCGGCTGCCTGGGTGCTGGCGGCGCTTCTGGGGCTGGATGCTCTGTGGTGGTCGTTTCCGGTTTCAGAGGCAATGGCTGCGCTGCTGGCGTGGATTTGGTGGAAACATATCCGCCGGCAGATGGCCGGGCAGGTGTGACGGCTCCTGCGCCGGCCGAACCAACTCTGCCGGACAACAATTCTGTAAAAGTGGGTTTCAAAATCTTGCAAACCGCTAAATTCTATGGTATTATAATTTGGCATGCCGGATTAATCATCTGGTCTGTTGGGCCGTCGCCAAGCGGTAAGGCACAGGACTTTGACTCCTGCACTCGAGGGTTCGAATCCCGCCGGCCCAGTACAATTGGGAAAGTCCGCAGGGACGTCTGTTTCAGGGCGTTTCTGCGGGCTTTCCTTCTATAAATAAATAGATTACACATAATCATATAACCCCATATTGTTGAAAGGACGGGGAGGAGGAAGGATAATGGAGAGAAAGCGAATCAGGGATTTCGGCATTGTTCCGGGCGTTATGAAGACCGGACCTAAAAATAAGATTACAGATGTGCCCGGGGTGCTGGTGGGCCATAAGACCGTGAGGAATGGGGACAGCAGAACCGGTGTCACGGTCATTGTACCGGGACCGGGAAATGCATTTGACCGGAAGTTCATAGCGGCCGGATATGTGCACAACGGATTCGGCAAGACCTGCGGTTTGGTCCAGGTGGAGGAGCTGGGGACCCTGGAGACGCCCATTGCCCTGACCAATACCCTGAATGTGGGGCTGGTGGCTGACGCCCTGGTGGAGTATACCATCAGGCAGTGCGCTCAGGACCAGGTGGAAGTCATGAGCGTAAGCCCGGTGGTGGGGGAGTGCAATGACTGCAGGATTAACCGCATACAGCACAGGGCTGTGTCCATGGAAGATGTGATGGATGCATTTTCCGCTGCCGGAGGGGATTTTGAGGAGGGGGACGTGGGGGCAGGCACAGGGACCGTGTGCTATGGCCTGAAGGGCGGAATCGGCTCTGCGTCCAGAATCATGCGAATCGGCGGAAGGGATTATACGCTGGGAGTCCTGGTACAGTCTAATTTCGGAGCCACAGAGGACCTGGTTATAGACGGTGTCCGGGCCGGCCAACGGATTCTGGCTGAAAAGGAAAGGCGCAGGAACATGGCCACAGCAGAACAGGACCAGGGGTCCATCATGACCGTCATTGCCACGGATCTGCCTGTCAGTGACCGTCAGCTGAAGCGCATCATCCGCAGGGCGGGGGTGGGAATCGCCAGGACCGGCGCTTACACCGGCCATGGCAGCGGTGAGGTGATGATTGGGTTCACCACGGCAGGCCGTCTTCAGGGAAAGGATACGCCGGAAATCATGACCAGCGCCAGTATCAGGGAAGACCTGATTAATGTGGCCTTCAAGGCAGCCGCAGAGGCTGTCAATGAAGCAATCCTGAATTCCATGACAGCAGCCGGGCATACCGCGGGCCTGGCAGGAGAGGTGTATTACAGCCTGTCAGAGTTCCTCCCCCGGATTCTTAAAGCTTAATGGCGCAGGGACATAAGTCCCTGCTCCGTTATCTCGCAGCCTCCCCTGGTGCGGTTGATGCGGATAAGGCCTTCTTCCGATAATTCTTTCAGCAGCCCCCGCAGGCGGCCGTCGCTCAGTTCCACGCCGGCCTCTGCCAGGGCATTTTTTATGGCGCCGCGGCCGATACGGGGAGAGGCTGCTATGGCGGCCAGCACCCTGAGGCGGACCGGGCTGTGGTCCTGGCCGGGCTTGCGCATCTGGTTTCTGATATAGGAGGGAAGCTGCGCCAGTATCAGGGGATGGGCGGCATAGTGGGAGAAGAAATAGCGGGTCAGGTTGTAGAGCTCCTGGACATTGCCGGGATAATCGTAATTCATCAGGAAGTCAAAGAGACTGGAGGACAGGATGTCCCTGGCCATAAGACTCTTGTTGTGGAACAGCTCCCGGAAGAACTGGTCCATGAGCAGGGGGATGTCCTCCCTGCGCTTCCTGAGGGGCAGGGTGTCGATGGAGGCTGCATTCAGCAGAAAAAACAGCTCCTCCCGGAAAAGTCCCTGCCGGACCATCTCATACAGGTCCTGCCCGGCCGTGGCGATAATGCGCACGTCAAAGGGGGAAAAGCGGGTGCCGAAAACATTGCCGGTCCGGTTGTCCTGAAGAATGTGAATCAGAAGTCCCTGAATCTCAGGGGACAGATATTCGGCACTGTCAATGAGCAGGGTTCCGTGGTTGGCCTCCTTAAACAGTTCCAGCATCTGGGAAAGGGGGTCGGAGACAATCAGGGCCGGGCCGGATGCTTCATGCACGCCGGGAATTCCGTTTACCCTTGCAGCCACGTTCAGTCCCATGGGCATATTCAGACAGACAAAGGGCTGCTGCCTCCTGGAGGAAGTCCTGTGTATGGCCCTGGCCAGAAGCTTTTTCTGGGTTCCGCTCTCGCCCTGAATCAGTACAGGAAAGTCATAGAGGGAAAGCCTGCGGGCATATTCCAGGATATGTTTCATGGGCTCCGATGCAGTGGTGAAGCTGGTGAACATGCTGTCCGTATACCGGGAGTCAGAGAATACGGGTTCCGGTGCAGCGGGATATTCCGTGGTCCCGTCAGCCAGCACAGGGCAGGGCGTGCTGGTCAGCAGGTACAGGGGCTCATGGTTGGGCAGCAGCAGCTCAAGGGAGCTGAGGAGCAGATGTTTTCCGCTGCGGTTCATCACCTTGTAATCCGCGCTGTGGCAGAAATCCATGCCTTTGCAGGGCTGCGGCAGGAACTGGGACAGGTTCCTGCCTGTGGTGCCTGTTTCAGGAAGCTCCAGGTCCATGGAGAATCTGCGGTTTACCATATTGATTTCCCCGCGGACCGACAAAAGGCACAGGCCGATGGGAAGATTGCTGATAACGGTCTGGAGAAGCTGCCGGGAATAGATGTAATCCTGGTAATAGGCGCTGGTCAGCTTGGCAATCTGCATGATGCTGTTTACATAGGACTTGGTAATCTGGTTGGACAGGCTGGCGGGAAGATGAAAATACTCGCACAGCTCGTTGACCGTGGAAATATCAATGATGCGGTTGCCGATATCAATGACATTGGTGATATGGCCGGGCACCAGCTGGGGCTCGCCCACGGTGATGGCATAGTGGATGGATTCGTCGGCAAGGATGCAGCCCGGATAAAAGGGTTCAAACCGGTACTGCACCACGCCGGCTTCCTTGAGCTGCTCCATGATGGTGACAATGGAGTCATAGGTGTCGTTTACTATGTAAACCCGTTCCCCTGGCGGTATGCGGATAATCTGGTCCAGACAGGCGTGGTTGAAGGTCCTGGTGCAGACAATCTGCATGACTTCCTTTGGGATGGGGATGGGAAATTCAGACTGGACCAGGGGGCTGGAAAACAGGATGCACTGGTATCCCTTAATCTGCTCCGGCCGCTGGACCTGGTCCAGTCCAATTGTGTCAAAGGCAATATGGGCGCCCAGTATCTTGTGGAGATAACTCTGGAATTCAAGGCGTATGTTGGAATTGATGCTGACTATTAGCACATGGTATTTTGGCTGGCTTCTGTCCATGGTCCTTCCTCCTGGGTATTATTAGGTTAATTATAACAAAAAGATTGGGATATAACAACCTAATAGGTTTAAATTTTAATTTGTAACGAATGCCTTACGGAAAAAAGAATGATTTATTTGACAAGGAAGTATAAAAACGTGTAAAATTATTGATAAGCAAGGATGCTTACGAAATGAGCGTGAGAGCTGTAGGTTTCCAGGCTTTTTTTGTATCATCACAAAAAAGGAGGATATTCTATGAAGAAAAGCGGAATGAAGCTGTGTGCACTGGCACTGGCTGCTGCCATGCTGGGATTGACGGCATGTGGTTCATCATCAGGCACAACTGATACCACGGCAGCTGCAGGCGGGGCGCCGGCCACGGAAGAGACGACAGCAGCGGCAGCTGTTGCGGAGGGAGAGTCTGTTTCCCAGGATACGGATATTATAGGAGCAGTCAATGTGGACTTTACCACACTGGACCCGCTGGATACCAGCGACACCCTTTCGGGAGGTGTTCAGCGCCTTATCATGGATGGTTTGTTCGGATTTGACGACGACATGAAAATCATCCCTATGCTGGCAACTGAGTATACGGCCAATGAGGGCGCCACCGAGTTCACCATCAAGCTGAGGGAGGGCATCACATTCTCTGACGGCACTCCATGGAACGCAGAGGCGGCCAAGGCCAACTTTGACCGTTGGGCGGACAAGTCCCTGGGACTTAAGAGAACCACATTGTTATGTAATATACTGGACACCACTACGGTGCAGGATGATTATACAATCGTAGTAAAGCTGTCCTCCCCATTTGGTGCGTTCATTGAGACACTGGCCCATCCGGCCTGCGTTGTCATGAGCCCCAAGGTAATCGAGCAGGGCTCCCAGGCATGTGCGGAGGCGCCTGTGGGTACCGGACAGTATACATTTAAGGAGTGGATTCAGGGCGACCACCTTACGGTTGAACTGAACAAGGACTGGTGGGGCTATGACGCGGATATCTGCGGCGGAACGCCTCTGGCCGACAAGGATGCCGGTTTCAAGACCATTACCTTAAAGCCTGTACCTGAGTCAGCAACCAGGGTTGCCATGATTCAGTCCGGCGACGCCCAGCTTATCTGGCCTGTACCGGATGAGAACCTGGCAGGACTTAAATCCGACCCCAACGTTATTGTGGGACAGGACCAGGGCCTGGTAGTGCGTTATCTGATGATGAATAACCAGAAGAAACCATTCAATGACAAGAGAGTCCGCCAGGCCATCAACTATGCCATCAACAAGGAAGCCTATGTGGCGGTTGTTAAGAATGGCAACTCCGAGCCGGGAACCTCTGTCATTGCTCCGAAACTTCAGTACTACAAGGGAAATGATCCTTATCCGTACGACACTGAGAAGGCAAAATCACTGCTGGCAGAAGCAGGTTATCCCGATGGCTTTAAGACAACCCTGATATTTGCCAACACATCCGCAAACATGAAGCAGGGCGAGTTCTTAAAGCAGCAGCTTGCCGAGGTGGGTATCGATGTTGAGCTTATCAGCTTAGAGAGCGCAATTGTAAACGAGAAGGTCCAGGATACGGACGCTCCCGGCGCTGAGGCAGAGGTTGATATGTATATCATCGGCTGGTCATCCTCTACCGGTGATGCTGACTGGGGCATCCGTCCTCTGCTGGCAAAAGAGTCTGAGCCTCCTATGAGCTACAATATCTGCTATTTCGAGAATGATGAATTAGACGGATATCTGAAGGACGGCCTGAACACAGCTGACCGCGATAAGAGAGCAGAAGCATATGCCAAGGCTCAGGACCTGATTTGGGAAGAGAGCCCGCTTGTATGTCTGGCAACTGACTTCAACTCCTGGGCAACTTCCAATAAGATGGTAAATGTAAAGATGTTCCCAGATAACTGCCTTAATATCAGAAATGGTAAGATGACGAAATAAAAGGCTTAAGGGTCTGGCGGAGGGGGATTCTCTGCCAGACCTTTTTGAGAATAAGGCAGCAGACGTCATACGGCCAGGCCGTATAAACATACAGGGTGTATACCCAATAATGATATGAGAGGTGAGAGTTTATATGCTGAGATACATATGTAAAAGAATTGTTGGAGTTATACCAACCCTGATTATCGTAGTTACATTTGTATTCTTCTTTGTCCGCCTGATTCCCGGAGATCCGGCCCGTCAGGTCGCCGGTCCGCAGGCAACCAAAGAGGATGTGGAACTGGTAAGGGAACAGCTGGGTCTTAACAAGCCCCTTCCCCAGCAGTATGTCAGCTACGTGACAGGACTTGTGAAGGGGGATTTGGGCACGTCCCTGAGGACCAAGCGTCCGGTGCTGACAGAGGTCCAGGGACGCTACATGAATACGGTGCAGCTTACCCTGTTAAGCCTGACATGGAGCGTGATTGCAGGCGTTCTTATCGGCATCTGGTCAGGCAGGAACAGGAGCAAGTGGCAGGACTATACAGGAATGACAGTGGCTGTCTCGGGTATATCCATGCCCTCCTTCTGGATTGGGTTCATGCTTATCATGGTTTTTGCGGTCAAATACAGGCTGCTGCCCACCACGGGAGCCGGCTCCTTCAAAAACCTGATTCTGCCGTCCATTACGCTGGGGGTCAGCATTGCGGCCATTATTGCCCGTTTTACCCGTTCCTCCATTATCGAGGTACTGAAGGAGGATTATGTCCGTACGGCCAGGGCAAAGGGCCTGCGGGAGAAGACGGTTATCTGGAAGCATGTATTCCGCAACTGTATGATATCCGTTGTAACGGTTGTGGGTCTTCAGTTCGGTTTCCTTCTGGGAGGTTCCGTTGTGACGGAAACGGTTTTCGCCTTCCCGGGACTGGGGTCCCTTTTGATTGAATCCGTGAACTACAGGGATTATCCTGCAATCCAGTCGCTGATTCTTATATTTTCCCTGCATTTTGTACTGATTAACCTGGTTGTGGACGTGCTGTATGCAGTGCTGAATCCTGAAATCCAATTGAGCTAAAAGGGGGCGACAAAAGATGGCTAAGAATAAAGTATTAAATGAAAAGACGGACATCAATACCCCGTTTTCAGAGTTTGTGAGAAAGTTTAAGAAACAGAAGACAGCCATGGTTGCCATGGTATTCCTTGGGTTCCTTGTGCTGCTGGCATTCATCAGCTATAAGATTGCTCCCTACGGCATCAATGAATATGATTACTCCGCCATTATGCAGCCGCCCACGGCCGCCCATCTCTTTGGCACCGATGAGTTCGGCAGGGATTTGTTCTCAAGAGTAATCTGCGGAACCAGGATATCCCTCAGCGTGGGACTGTTCGCCGTTACCGTGGGTATGCTGGTGGGAACGGTTTTGGGACTTCTGGCCGGATATTACGGCGGAATTGTGGATTCCATTATCATGCGTATCTGCGACGTCCTGCTGGCCTTTCCCGGCCTTATACTGGCGATTGCCATTGTGGCTATCCTGGGAAACGGACTTTACAACGTGGTAATCGCGGTTGCGGTATTCAATATCCCCAAGTTTGCCCGCCTGGTGCGCGGCAATACGCTGGAGACAAAGAACAGCGTGTTTGTGCAGGCTGCCCGCAACATCGGAGCCGGCGACATGCGCATCCTGTGGAGGCATATCCTGCCCAGCGCGATTCCCAATATTATCGTACAGTACACCATGTCCATCGGTACCTCCATCATCACTGCTTCCAGCCTTAGCTTCCTGGGCATGGGAGCCCAGCCACCCACGCCTGAGTGGGGGCTGCTCCTTAGCAATGGACGTAACTACATGCTGACAAGCTGGCATATCACCCTGTTTCCGGGCCTTGCAATCTTCTTTACCGTGCTCTGCTTCAACCTGCTGGGCGATGGTCTGAGAGATGCTCTGGACCCAAAACTGACTGATTAGGAGTGGGACTTATGGAAAATACGAATAATAATATTTTAGAGATTAAGAATCTGCACACCTACTTCTACACGGACAGCGGTGTGATTAAATCAGTAGACGGTGTGGATATTGAACTGAGAGAGGGAAGCACCCTTGGAATCGTGGGAGAGTCAGGCAGCGGCAAGAGCGTGACCGCCCTGTCCGTCATGGGCCTTCTGATGGGAACCACGGGAAAGGTGGCTGACGGGGAAATCCTGTTTGAGGGGCGCGACCTGACAAAGCTGAACGACGAGGAGCGCAGAAAGATGCGCGGAGAGAAAATCTCCATGATTTTCCAGGAGCCGATGACCAGCCTGAACCCTGTCATGAAAATTGGCGACCAGATTACGGAATGTATCCTGATGCACAACAGCATAAGCAAGCAGGAAGCCTGGGACAGGGCAGTGGAGATGCTGAAGCTGACAGGCGTTCCCAGGGTGGAGCGAATGATGAAGGAATATCCCTTCCAGCTTTCCGGAGGCCAGCGCCAGAGGGTTATGATAGCCATGGCACTGGTGTGCAAGCCCAAAATCCTCATAGCGGACGAGCCTACCACGGCGCTGGACGTTACTATACAGGCCCAGATACTGGATTTGATGGAGAACCTGAAGCAGAAAATCGGAACCTCCATCCTGTTTATCACCCATGACCTTGGGGTGGTGGCGGAGATATGCGACGACGTGGTGGTCATGTACAGCGGCCGGGTGGTGGAAAAGGGGGATGTGAAGTCCATTTTCGCCAATCCGTCCCATCCGTATACAAAGGGCCTTCTGGCATCCATCCCCAAGCTGGGAGCGTGCGCGGAAGAGCTGGAATCCATACCGGGCAATGTCCCGAATCCTAAATACATGCCCCAGGGTTGTAAGTTCGCTCCCAGATGCTCCTGTGCCTTTGACAAGTGCAGGGAGGAAGAACCTGGGTTCTACGACGTGGGAGGAGGCCACATGAGCCGCTGCTGGCTCTGTGAAAAGAAAGGCGGTGACGCATGATGGGAGATATCCTGCTGAATGTTGAAGGTATGAAGGTGTATTACCCTGTGAAGGGGGATTTTGGCAGCGGACGTGAATTCGTCAAGGCAGTGGACGGCGTCTCCTTTGAGGTGCGTAAGGGCGAGGTGTTCGGCATCGTGGGCGAGTCGGGCTGCGGCAAATCCACTTTGGGAAGGGGAATCTGCAAGCTGGAGACTCCCACGGCAGGGAAAATCATCCTGGCCGGGGAGGATATCTCATCCTATGGCCGTAAGCAGATGCGCGCGGTGCGCAAAAAGGTCCAGATGGTATTCCAGGACCCTTATGCATCCCTGAACCCCAGGATGTCCGTATTTGACATTATCGCTGAGCCCTTAATCATACACAGCCTGACAAAGAGCAAAAAGGAGCTGGAAGACCGTGTCATGGAGCTTCTGAGGAAGGTTGGACTGGATGATTACCATGCCAACCGGTATCCCCATGAATTTTCAGGCGGCCAGCGCCAGCGTATCGGTATCGCCAGGGCCCTGGCGGTTGAGCCGGAGCTGATTATTGCGGACGAGCCTGTGTCGGCCCTGGACGTGTCCATCCAGGCACAGGTGTTAAACCTGCTGCACCAGCTTAAGAAGGAGCTTAACCTGACCTATATATTCGTGGCCCATGACCTGAGCGTGGTGGAGCACATCAGCGACCGGGTGGGCGTCATGTATCTGGGCAACTTTGTGGAGGTGGGCGATAAGCGCAAGCTCTACACCAATCCTCTCCATCCCTATACCCAGGCCCTGCTGTCAGCCGTACCGGTTCCGGACCCAACGGCAAAGAAGGACCGCATTATCCTGGAAGGAAGCATCCCGTCGGCGTTAAATCCGCCCAGCGGCTGCAAATTCCACACCCGGTGCCCCCGGTGCATGGATATCTGTAAGGAAAAGGCTCCGGAGCGTTACCAGGTATCGGATGACCATTATGTATACTGCCATCTCTATGATGACAAAATCAAGGAGAATAAGGGATGAAACTCTTTATCAGTGCAGATATAGAAGGATGCGCAGGGGTGGCCCTGGCATATGAAACCCATAAGAATGAAGCTGCATACAGGGAATTTGCAGAGCAGATGACAAAGGAAGTGGTGGCTGCCTGCGAGGCTGCCCATGAGGCGGGAGCTGACGAGATTGTGGTAAAGGATGGTCACGGGGACGCCACCAACATCGACCCGCTTTGCATGCCGGATTACGTAACCCTGATTCGGGGCAAGAGCGGCCATCCCTATAACATGATGTCCGGCCTGGATGATTCCTTTGACGGGGTCATGTATATAGGATACCATGCCCCGGCAGGCAATCCCGGCTTTGCCATCAGCCACACTTCCACAGGCAACAGCCTGTACATCCGTTTAAACGGCAATTATATGAGTGAATTCATGCTGAACAGCTACACGGCTGCTTCCCACAAGGTCCCGGTGCTGTTTGTTTCCGGGGACAGTACCATCTGCAGCATGGCTGAGGAAATGGTGCCGTGCATCACAACGGCCGTGACAAAGACCGGCCTGGGGGCGTCCACTTACTGTAAGGCGCCGGGGCAGGTGGAGGCGTCCATCCGCCGGGGAGTGAAGACGGCTTTATCCGGCAATCCCTCCAGGTGCATGGTGGAGCTTCCGGAGACATTTACATATGAAGTGACCTACAAAGACTGGAAAAAGGCGTACCAGATGTCCTTTTATCCGGGAATGAGGGCAGTGGACACATTCACCAACAGGCTGGAGACATCCAGATGGATGGATGTGGTGACCGCCCATTGTTTTGTGGTGTATTAGAATGTTAAACGGATAAGGAGATAACAGCAATGGATATAGAAATGTTTGGAAAGATATCAGACGCCTTTGGTCCCAGCGGGTTTGAGGAGGAGGTGGTGCGCACCGTGGCTGGTTACTGCGGTAACTACCAGGTGGAAAATGACGCCATGAACAACCTGTATGTGCGCATGCCGGGCAAAACCGGGGACAAGCCCGTGGTGCAGCTGGACGCCCATCTGGACGAGTGCGGCTTCATGGTGCAGTGCATCCATGACAATGGCTGCCTGGGTATTCTCATGCTGGGAGGATTTCATCTGACCAACCTTCCTGCCCACACGGTCATTATAAGGACAAGGGGCGGAAGGAAAGTCAGGGGCATTATCATGTCAAAGCCGGTGCATTTCATGACTGACAAAGAACGGAATTCCCTGGAGCTGTGCATTGAAAACCTGTATGTGGACATTGGGGCAACCAGCCGCAGGGAAGCGGAGGAGGATTTTGGGGTATCCATCGGAGACCCCATGGTGCCGGAGGTGTCCTTTTCCTATGATGAGGAACACGGGCTCTGCTTTGGAAAGGCGTTTGACAACAGGGCCGGATGCGCCTGCATCGTAGATACCATGAATAAGGTTTATGACAGCAGGAATGAGCTGGCCGTGGATGTGGTGGGCGCATTTGCATCCCAGGAGGAAGTGGGTATGAGAGGCGCCACCGTCACCACCCAGGTGGTGAAGCCGGATTTGGCCATTCTGTTCGAGGGTTCTCCCTCAGACGACTTTTTCTTTTCCGCTACCCAGGCCCAGGGAAGGATGAAGAGCGGCGTTCAGATTCGCCGTATGGACAAGAGCTACATATCCAATCCTGTGTTCATGGAATATGCCATGGAGCTGGCTGATAAATTCGGTATCCGGTACCAGGAGGCGGTAAGGCGGGGAGGCAGCACCAATGCGGGCAGAATCAGCCTTATCGGAAAGGCGGTTCCGGTTCTTGTGCTGGGCGTGCCGTCCAGATATGTGCATTCCCATTATAATTTCTGTGCAAAGGATGACCTGGAGGCAGCCACCGAGCTGGCGGCCCAGGTAATCAAGGGTCTGGATGCAGAACGCATCCGCCATATCCTGCGCCAGGATATACTGTAGGATGGAGGTGCAGAAAATGGAGCGTCCGGTTATCGGTATTATGGGAAATACATACATGACCCAGCCAGGCTTGTTTGACAGCATGGAGAGGGCCTATCAGAACAGCTATTATGTGGATGCCGTCATGAAGAATGGGGGTATCCCTGTGATTCTGCCGGCGTCTGCCGTTATGGAGCAGACAGAGGAAATCATGGGAATCTGCGACGCAGTCCTGTTTCCGGGAGGGGAGGACATGACACCTTCCTATTATGGGGAGGACCCTCATCCGGCTATCCAGGTATATAAGCCTGAGATTGACGAGGCTCTTATGAGGGCGGGACGTTACGCCCTGGAGCACAATAAGCCCATGCTGGGAATCTGCAAGGGAAACCAGCTGCTTAACGTGCTTATGGGAGGTTCCCTGTATCAGGACCTTTCCCTTAAGGGACCTGACTGCATCAGGCACCTGCAGCTTGGCAGGCGGGATTACCTGACCCACCAGATACGGGTGGAAGAGGGAACCAGGCTGTCAAGGCTTCTGGGAAGCGGTATCTGCATGACCAATTCCATGCACCATCAGTCGGTGAAGGAGCTGGGAAAGGGGCTCAGGGCTTCCGCATATGCAAATGACGGGGTTATTGAGGCCATAGAGGATGAGGAGGGGATGATTGTAGGCGTACAGTGGCACCCCGAAAGCCTCCTTGTGTCCGCCCCTGATATGAACCGCCTGTTTTTGGATTTGTGTGACAGGGCTATGGAGAGAAAGGCTAAGAATGCATAATGGCCCAGGAGTTAAAATTTTGGGGACTTTAGAATTTCTATAGAAAACAATCACAGAATGCTCACAATTTATCTGTATGCTGAATAGAAATGGAAGCTGCCGGCTGCGGCAGTCTGCCTGAGATAAAATGCGGGGGTCCGTGTGATGACAAATGAGCAGTATTATGATTTGATAAAGCCCTACGAGGATGCCGGCCGGGTACTTAATACCCGGCTGGAAATCCTCAATCACAGTCTTTACGGGGACAGGTCTGCCGCCGGTCCCATACACAATATCCAGGGCCGTATAAAAGAAAAAAAGAGCATGGAATCAAAACTGGCCCGTCTGGGATTTACGTCAGGGGTTTCCAATGCCAGGAACCAGCTTCAGGATATAGCAGGACTGCGGATTATCTGCTATTTTGTGGAGGACATCTATAACCTGGCGGCAGCGCTTAAGAAACAGTCGGACCTGGTGGTCATCAAGGAAAAAGATTACATCCGGAATGCCAAGCCCAACGGGTACAGGAGTTATCACATTGTGCTGGGAATACCGGTGTATTTCCTGGACACCATGGAATATTTTCCTGTGGAGGTGCAGCTGCGGACCATGGCCATGGATTTCTGGGCCAGTATGGAGCACCGGGTATGCTATAAAAAGCAGCCCAGGAACAAGGAGCAGCTGGAACGGGATTTCTGCCGCTATGCCCGGATACTGGAGGAGATAGAAGGGGAGTTTGAGACACACAATGAAAGGAGAAGGGAAGATGGAGGTTAAGAAGGCGGTTAGGAAGGTGGAGGGGAAGACCGTATTCGCCATGTCATCGTCAGCCGTCCCGGTTTGCAGGGTGGACAATCATGAAACAGTCATATTTGTCACAAAGGATTGTTTTGACAACCAGTTTATGGAGGAGGGGGCCGGCCTGGACAGCCTGAACTGGGACTGCATCAATCCGGCCACCGGACCTGTCTATGTGGAAGGAGCCATGCCGGGGGATGTGCTGAAGGTTAAGATTGAGGACATCCGGGTGGCATCCTGGGGAACCATGGCTGCCATACCGGACAACGGGGTACTGGGGGACTGCATATCCGGCGGAAAGGTAAAGCGGATTCCTGTCAGGGACGGAGTGGCCTGGTTTAACCAGGACATAGGGATACCCTGCGCTCCCATGATTGGCGTGATTGGCGTGGCCCCTGCCCATGGGGAGATTCCCTGCGGAGAGCCGGGAAGCCACGGCGGAAACATGGACAACACCAAAATCAAGGCAGGAGCCACCCTGTACCTGCCGGTGTTTCATGAGGGAGCCCTTCTGTCCATGGGGGATGTCCATGCCTGTATGGGAGATGGAGAAATCATGGTAACCGGGCTGGAGATTCCGGCAGAGGTGACTGTGACCCTGGAGGTCCTGAAAGGCGTTTCCATCGTAAATCCCATGCTGGAGGACAGCCAGGCCTGCTATACCATTGCCTCCCATGAGAACGTGGAGACTGCCATCCATACGGCGGTTAAGGCCATGACGGAAATTCTTATGAGGGAACTGGGCATGGGCCTGGAGGATGCCGGGATGCTTCTCAGCGCCATGGGCAATCTCCAGTTCTGCCAGGTGGTGGACCCCAAACGCACGGTGCGTATGGAGATGAAGAAAACGGTGCTTAAGAAGCTGTTTTAAGCTTGGCCTGTCATGCGGAATACAGAATGGTCCGGGTATTTTATGCCCGGGCTTTTTTGGTGCGGTGAATTGCCGGCATCTGTGCCTGCGGACGTATGAACAACGTGTATTTGCAGATACTACATGTGTATTTATGGAAAAAGTGTAATCATTTATATGCATGGAAGGATGGTACAGGATGCGGAAAATATGGATATGCGGAGCCGGCGGACGGGTCGGCAGGAAGATGACGGATATTCTGGCATCCAGGCCCGTGGAGCTGCTTTTGACGGACGCGGACTCGGTGGATATCACGGATTCAGAGGCTGTGATGGAATATGCCCACATCAACAGGCCCCATTATATTGTAAACTGCGCCGGACTGACCGATGTGGCTGTCTGCCAGGAGTGTCCGGAGGAGGCGTACCGGGTAAATGCCCTGGGGGCCAGGAATCTGAGTGTTGCCGCCAGAATGGGTAAGGCCAGGCTGGTCCAGATGTCCACGGATGATGTGTTTGACGGGGAGAGCCAGGTTCCTTATACAGAGTTTGACCCGGTCTCCCCGCGGACCGTGTACGGCAAGTCAAAGATGGCAGGGGAGAATTTTGTAAGGGAGTTCAGCAGCCGTCATATCATTGTTCGGAGTTCCTGGATATTTGGAGACGGAAGCCCCTACCTGGAACGGATTCTCGATATGGCCAGACAGGGCAGGACCATCAGGGCTGCCAGGGACCAGATGGCGTCCCCTACAGGTGCCGACAGTCTGGCGGCCAAGGTCATAGAGCTGATGGAGTACGGGGAGGACGGATTGTACCATGTGACGGGCCAGGGATGGTGCAGCCGCTATGAACTGGCAAAGGAGGCTGTCAGGCTTGCGGGCTTCCAGGTTCCTGTGGAGCCGGTGAATGCCGATGAGGATACCCTGAGCTCCATGAGGCCCTCTTACAGCGTACTGGACAATATGATGCTGCGCATATCCGGCATGAGCCTTCTGCCCCACTGGAAGGATATGCTGGAGGCCTACATGGAGGGACTGCAAAAGGGCAGGAACGCAAAGGCGGGAAAGGACGGTATCGGCTATGGAAGGTAGGAAAAGGCCGGGCCTTACCACCGCTATTTTCATTGGGCTTGCACTGGGAGCAGCCACAGGCATACTGCTCCACTATGCAGTATCCCAGGGGCCTGTCCGGGACGGCCTGCTCATAGACGGCATCTTCTACCTTGTGGGAAACGGGTTCCTGCGGCTGATGCAGATGCTGGTAGTTCCCCTGGTATTCTGTTCCCTTGTATGCGGCAGCATGTCCATGGGAGACACAAAGAAACTGGGAAAAATCGGAATAAAGACCCTGGGATTTTATCTGGCAACCACTGCGCTGGCCATTACCGCAGCCATACTGACTGCCAATGTCATCAATCCGGGAGCCGGACTGGACCTTTCCTCCATAGAAACAGCCCAGGTGGCAATCGGTGAGAAGGAGGGGCTGGCGGACACCCTTTTGGCCGTTATTCCGGTGAATCCGGTAAGGGCGCTGGCGGATGGGGACATGCTGTCCATTATCCTCTTTGCGCTGGTTGTGGGAATCATTCTGGCCGGCTTAGGTGAAGCAGCAGAGACAGTGGGAAACCTGTTCAGCCAGTTTAATGATGTGATGATGCAGATGACGGTCATGGTCATGAAGCTGGCTCCCTATGGTGTGTTCTGTCTGACTGCCAGGACATTTTCCGGTATTGGATTTGACGCCTTCCTGCCCCTGCTTAAATACATGGCAGGAGTGATGACAGCCCTGGCCATACAGGGGCTGGTGGTCTACATGGCAATTCTAAAGGGATTTACAGGACTCAGCCCTGTTAAGTTCCTCAGGAAATTCCTGCCTGTCATGGGCTTTGCCTTTTCCACGGCAACCTCCAATGCAACCATTCCCATGTCCATTGATACCCTCCACAGAAAGATGGGGGTGTCACGGCGCATTTCTTCCTTTACCATACCGCTGGGAGCCACCATCAACATGGACGGGACGGCCATTATGCAGGGAGTGGCCGTGGTGTTCGCATCCCAGGCCTTTGGTATTCAGCTGTCTGTGGCGGATTATCTGACGGTCATACTGACCGCTACCCTGGCTTCCGTGGGAACAGCCGGCGTGCCGGGAGTGGGATTGATTACCCTTTCCATGGTATTTGCCTCCGTGGGCCTGCCGGTGGAAGCCATAGCCCTGATTATGGGAATTGACCGCATATTGGATATGAGCAGGACGGCCGTCAATATTACCGGGGACGCAGTGTGCACCACAGTGGTTGCATTCCAGGATGGAGGCGTGGACAGGGCTGTGTTTGATGATATGGAGACTGGATGAACGGGCAGGCTGTGATTGGACAGATGTGACAGAGCGCTGTTGCAGGGTGCTGCGATGGGGCAGATGTGACAGGGATGATGAGAAACTTCTTGACGTACCACCCTCTGGATTTTATACTTGTACTATATCCAGATATTGGTGTGAGCGTGCAGGAGGGGAATATGAATATATTCGGATTTGAGATTAAGAGCAAGGAGGAGCGGGAGCAGGAGGAACGGGAATATATGCACCGCATTTTTCCGGGAGGAACAGCGCAGAAGGCGGCTGTGGAGCAGCAGCTTAAGGAGAAGCTTCCAAAGGAAGACAAAAAGGCGGTTATGCTTTACTATATCCTGGTGAAGGATGCCATGACGGCCGGGAACGGCATGAGCTTTGAGGATGCTGTGGAGAAGGTGTCTAAGAAGCAGCGGATTCTCAAGCTGACGCCGGTGATGCTGGAGAAGGTGAGAGAGGTGATGGAGGACAATCAGTGACGGTTGTCCTTTTGTCTTGTGAAACCTTTGAAGTTAGGAAGAACCTCTTTCCGGGTATTATTTATGCGCATTAATTGGGGTGGCAGATGTTAAGAAGGGCGCTGCAACAGCGCCCTGACTTACTCAATCATAGTAATGTTCTACAAGCCGGAGAAATTGGGCGGAAGGAGGATTTGTTTTTCCGGTGAACAGAGAGAAGGACAGCTGGATTTTACCCCTGCTTTGGAAAAACAAAAAAACCCCGCAAGGCTTATACCTGCGAGGTTTTCTTCATGCGCCAGAGAAGATTCGAACTCCCGACACTACGGTCCGTAGCCGTATGCTCTATCCAGCTGAGCTACTGACGCATGCTGCTGTTTGATTTGTATCTCTAACAGCGCAAGAGCTATTATATCTTGTCCTGGAAGAAATGTCAATGGGTTTTTAAAAATATTTTTAAATAGTTCATTTCACAAGTATGTAACTACCTTGAAAGATGTCGCATTTTGTGGTATTATGTTACAAGCAGAGGTAAGAAAGAGCGGGGATGTCTGATTCTTATCTCTTATTTTGTATTGAGCGGGGATAAAATTATGAAGCAGAAATTGTCGAAGCAGAATCTTCTGCTTGTGGGATTTACATTATTTTCCATGTTTTTTGGCGCGGGGAATTTAATTTTCCCGCCTTTTCTAGGCGCTCAGGCAGGTGTCATGACCTGGAGGGCCATGTCGGGGTTTCTGCTCAGTGCAGTGGGACTGCCTGTTTTGGGCGTGGCTGCAGTTGCTCTTTCCGGCGGCCTGACCAGGCTGGCGGGCAGAGTGCACCCTGGGTTTGCTTTCCTGTTTACCCTTCTTATCTACCTTTCCATAGGCCCGTGCCTGGCTATTCCCAGGACCTCCAGCACTTCTTTTGAGATGACAGTGTTTCCGGTTCTTGAACAATTGGGAGTTTCACTGAAAAGTACGGTAAGGCTTACCGGGCTCACGGTCCAGACCATGGCGCAGTTCGGATATTCCGTGGTGTTTTTTACGGCTGCCATGGCAGTGGCGTTCAGGCCGGATAAGCTGACGGACCGGCTGGGAAAGATACTGTGTCCCACACTTCTGGTGCTCATCGGCGTCATTTTCATCGGATGCCTGGTGTGGCCCATGGGTCATTACGGGGTACCGGGAGCTGTCTATGAGTCGGGTCCCGTTGTGGCGGGATTCCTGGAAGGATACCAGACCATGGATACCATTGCGGCCCTGAATTTTGGAATCATCATTGCCATTAATATCCGGGCAAAGGGAGTGGAGCAGGAAGGTGCGGTTGTCAGGGAAACCATTAAGGCAGGAATCATAGCAGGCATTCTTCTGGCCCTGATTTATGCGGCCCTGGCCCATATCGGCGCTCCTGCGGGGACAGCGGCGGGCAGCATGGATAATGGGGCAAGGATACTGACCTATGTTGCGGGAAACCTCTTTGGAAATGCCGGTATGATGATACTGGGGCTTATTTTCCTCATAGCCTGTTTTAATACCTGCGTGGGGCTTCTCAGCTGCTGCAGCCAGTATTTTAATTCCATTATACCGGTTATCAGCTATAGAGTATGGGTATTTCTGTTTGCCCTGATTAGCCTGATTATATCCAGCGCAGGACTTAATAAAATATTGGCCGTGTCAGTGCCGGTCCTGGACGCCATTTACCCAATTGCCATTGTGCTGATTGTGCTGGCGTTTATGGGACCGCTGACAAGGCGGTGGCCGGCTATGTATCCCTGGGCCATCCTGTTTACAGGGGCGGTCAGCGTGGTATATGCCCTGGAACAGAGCAAATTCGTGATTCCCTTTCTAACCCAGGCAACTACGTTCTTGCCTGGATACGGAGCAGGTCTGGGATGGATTGTGCCGGCGTTTGTGGGAATGGCAGCCGGTATCATTTATTCCTCAGCTATGGGAGAACAGGAAGAATAAATAAGGACAGATAAAGAAGATAAAGACAGACAAGGACAGGACGAGAGAATGACAGAAGCCAGATGGATGTTATATGCTAAGAAGGCGGATTTTAATAAAATCGCGGAGAAATACCACATCAGCCCGGTTACAGCCAGAATTATACGCAACCGGGGTCTGGAGGACATGGAAGACATAGGGCGGTATCTTCACGGTTCCGTGGAGCAGCTTCACAATCCGCACCTGCTGCCGGACATGGACCGGGCAGTGGAAATGCTTGGACAGAAGGTGCTTGACGGCAGGCGCATACGGATTGTAGGGGATTATGATATAGACGGAGTGTGCTCCACTTATCTGCTCTACCGCGCCTTAAAGAGGATTGGGGCCGATGTGGATTATGAAATTCCGGACCGCATTAAGGACGGATACGGCATCAATGAACTGATTATAGAGGCAGCGGCAGAGGATGGAATTGATACCATCCTTACCTGTGACAACGGAATTGCCGCTATCAGCCAGATAGCCAGGGCCAAGGAGCTGGGGATGACCGTGATAGTGACGGACCATCACGATATACTGACTGAGGCCGGAGAGACAGCGGCAGCCGGGGAGATGCCGGAGAGCAGGGAGATACTGCCGCCTGCAGATGCCATTGTCAATCCAAAGCGAAGGGACAGCCTTTACCCATTTCCGGATATATGCGGCGGCATGGTGGCTTATAAGCTGGTACAGGTGCTTTATGAGGTCCACCATATTCCCAGGGAAGAGTGGCTGAATCTGCTGGAAATTGCAGCCATTGCCACGGTAGGGGATGTGATGAAGCTTCAGGGAGAGAACCGCATCATTGTGAAAGAGGGGCTTTCCAGGCTGGGACATACGTCCAACCTGGGTCTGCGCAAGCTGATTGAGAAAAATAATCTCCAGGCAGGGGCAATCACGGCCTATCACATTGGCTTTGTCATCGGCCCCTGCCTGAATGCCAGCGGACGGCTCCAGACGGCAAAGATAGCCCTGGGGCTTCTTCTGTGCGGGGATGAGTCTGAGGCGGACCGGATGGCAGAGGAATTAAAGGCCCTCAATGACCAGCGCAAGGATATGACCCAGGAGGGCATTGAACAGGCTGCTGCTATGGTGGATGAAAGATACAGCGATGATAAGGTGCTGGTGGTGTTTCTGCCGGACTGCCACGAATCCCTGGCCGGCATTGTGGCGGGACGCCTCAGGGAGCGGTACAATAAGCCCTCCTACGTGCTTACACGGGCCGAGGGCTGTGTCAAGGGGTCAGGACGTTCCATAGAAGCATACCACATGTTCCAGTCCCTGGTGGAGGTACAGGACCTGCTGCTGAAGTTTGGGGGCCATCCCATGGCGGCCGGATTTTCACTGGAGGAAAAGGATGTGGACGAATTCCGGCGCCGTCTCAACGAAAACGCCCGGGAATGGCTGACCGAAGAGGACTTCATACCAAAGGTGTGGATAGATGTGGCCATGCCTTTTGAATACATAACAGAACCGTTTATAGAGGAATTGGAACTGTTGGAACCGTATGGCCAGGGAAATGAGAAACCACAATTTGCCCAGAAGGGTCTGTTCATACGCAGTGCCAGGGTCATGGGACGGAACCGGAACGTGGTGCGGGTGAGCCTTGTGAATGAACGGGGAACAGCCATGGACGGCGTAATATTTACGGAAGGGGATTTGTTCATGGAGGAAAAGGGTGACCGCCGTGTTATGGACATTATCTACTATCCGGGAGTGAATGAGTATAACGGCAGCCGGAATCTTCAGATTGTGGTGAAGAACTGGAAATTTCATTAAGCCGATACTAAAAGGGAAAATAAAGAGAGGGTGCTGCCGCAGCGGACAGCACCCTTTTGGGTGAAAGAAGATTAGTTCTGAGCAGCCTCAGTTGTTTCCTCAACAACTTCAGCATTGGCCTCGTCAGCAGCCTCTTCCTTGGAAGCCTCAGTCTCCTCAGCTTCGCTGGACTCTTCTGCATCAGCAGCTTCGGTGGACTCCTCAGCGTCAGCAGCCTCGGTGGACTCCTCAGCCTCAGCGGCCTCAGTTGTTTCCTCGGCCTCAGCAGTGGTCTCCTCAGCAGACTCAGAAGCCTCTACTGTGGTTTCTACAGCAGTAGTGGTCTCAGCCTTGTTGTCGCTGCCGCCGCAGGCGGTCAGGCTTCCTGCAATCATAGCTGCAGCCATAATAGCGGTCATGGATTTTGCGATGGTCTTCTTCATAATAGTTTTCCTCCTCTGAAAGCCTCCCGGTGAGACTTTCCAAACACAAATTTTTTTTGGAACGAGTTTGATAATATCCTATAATTGTGTCCGAATTGTGTCTAAAGTTTAAAGAAAGTGCTACAATTATTATGAATTTCTTAAGAAAAACAATGATAAAAAATAAACAGACAAAGAGGAAACGGCCCTGCCATATGTCTTGCAATTTGCTATTATATAGGTTATAATCAGCAGAAAAAGGCTGTCATTGCGAAAGGAAGAGGTAAGATAATGGTTAATGAAGTAATGGATTTTATTACCGGATATGACAAGGAAGTGGGCGAGGCCATCCAGGCCGAATGTGCGCGCCAGAGACGTAACCTGGAACTAATCGCATCTGAGAATATTGTGTCGGAGCCCGTTATGATGGCTATGGGAACGGTTCTCACCAATAAGTATGCGGAAGGTTACTCAGGAAAACGCTATTACGGCGGCTGCCAGTGCGTGGACGTGGTGGAAACCCTGGCCATAGAGCGGGCCAAGAAGCTGTTTGGCTGCGATTACGCCAATGTCCAGCCTCATTCAGGCGCCCAGGCTAATATGGCGGTGTTTGTGGCCATGCTGAAGGCAGGGGACACGGTCATGGGTATGAATCTGGACCATGGCGGCCATCTGACCCACGGAAGCCCGGTGAACTTTTCCGGCCTTTACTTTAATATCGTACCTTATGGGGTTAATGACCAGGGCTTCATCGACTATGATGAGCTGGAGCGGATTGCAAAGGAAGCCAGGCCAAAGCTTATAATAGCAGGCGCCAGCGCCTATGCCCGGACCATTGATTTCAAACGGTTTCGTGAAATCGCTGACGAAGTTGGAGCGTATCTCATGGTTGATATGGCCCATATCGCAGGCCTGGTGGCAGCAGGCGAACATCCCAGCCCCATTCCCTATGCGGACGTGGTGACCACCACCACCCACAAGACATTGAGAGGACCAAGGGGCGGCATGATTCTGGCGAATAAAGAAGCAGCCGAGAAATTTAATTTCAACAAGGCCATTTTCCCGGGAACCCAGGGCGGGCCGCTGGAACATGTGATTGCAGGAAAAGCAGTGTGTTTCGGAGAGGCATTAAAGCCTTCGTTTAAGGCGTACCAGCATCAGGTGACGGCTAATGCAAAGGCGCTTGCCGCGGCCCTTAAAAAGCAGGGCTTCAAACTCCTTACGGACGGCACGGACAACCATCTGATGCTGGTTGACCTGCGGGGTATGGAGGTGTCGGGCAAGGAGCTGCAGAACCGCTGCGATGAGGTTTATATTACCCTGAATAAAAACACGGTTCCCAATGACCCCAGAAGCCCCTTTGTTACCTCGGGCGTGCGCATCGGAACACCGGCCATCACCACCAGGGGACTTAAGGAGGAGGACATGCCGAAGATTGCCGAATGCATCTGGCTGGCAGCCACGGATTTTGAGAATAAAGCGGATTACATCAGGGATGAAGTGACAAAGCTCTGTGACAGATACCCCATTTACCGGTAAGGCCTGGGAGAATACGCTGAACAGAGTCTCGGGGAGACAAGGCTAATAAGGGGAGCTGCGGCGCCGGGTTGGCGTACCGCAGCCCCTTTTTGAAATATGCCGGCAGCAGTGCGGGCCGGACGGCTAAGGCAGGTGGAATGTATGGAACAGACAGAGCGGATGCTGAGGCTCTCGCAGCAGGGCGCCCAGGCCATTGTGGAGGAAGTGGGGGCCATTGTGGGACAGCATATCAATATGATGGACCCGGAAGGCTGTGTCATAGCAAGTACGGACCCGGAACGCATCGGCACCCTGCATGAGGGGGCCAGGAGAATCATCAGGGAACATCTGGATGAGCTGTATGTAAGGGAGGAGGAGGCTACCTTTACCTCCCGTCCGGGACTGAACCTGCCGGTGTACCAGGCCGGAAGCATTGCAGGCGTTATCGGCATCACAGGCCGGTATGAGGAAGTGGCTGGCTATGGCCAGATTGTGAAGAAGATGGTGGAAATCCTGATTCGGGAAAATGCGGAGCAGGATGAGCGCCGTATGGGACAGCGTGTGCTGAACCGGTTCCTGGAAGACTGGGTTCTCGGAAGCGGGCTGCTTCAGCCAAGGATACTGGAGGAGAGAGGATTTGCCCTGGGAATCGACATTTCGGTTCCCAGAAGGGTCATGGTGGCAGGCGTCAGGAACTTCCAGGAGTATGCATCCACTGCTTCAGGCCAGAAGCTGCTGGAGCAGGCGGAGGGGGAAGCTGTTTCCCTGGCAGGGGCAGGGTGTCTGGTGTTCCGGAATGCGGGCCGGCAGATATTTCTGGTTCAGGGGGCTTCCGACCGCCATATGGAACAGCTGGCCGGCCGCATACGTTCCTGCGTGCAGAAGAAATTCGGCATAGGGCTGGTTATGGGAATCGACGGCAGGGCCAGGGATATTCATGTGGCCTACGGCCAGGCCAACAAGGCATGGCGCTCGGCCGGTATGTCCAAACGGGACATTATGACCTATGACAGCGTTACCCTGGAGCTGTTTACGGAGGATGTGGCCGACAGCGTGAAGGCAGAGTACCTGCGCAAGGTATTTAAGAACTGCGGTTATGAAGAGCTGTGCCAGTGGATGGGACTTCTGGAGGCGTATTTTGGCGCCGAGGGTTCCCTGAAGGCTGCCTCGGATGCCATGCACATCCACAAGAATACACTGACCTATAAGCTCAGAAAACTGGAGGAGCTGACAGGCTATGATGTGCGCGTACTGAGTCAGGCAGCGGTGTTTTATATGGCGCTGGTATTTTTTCGTGATGTGAAGGAAATGATGCAGGATTAGGATGGGGAATCAGGAGACGGAATGGGTGGCAGTCCATGGTAAAATGGGATTGTGCTGTGGAATAATTAAAGTAGTAAATATGTGTTTTGCAGAACATTGACGCGGAGGTCCCGAAACAGTACAATAGATGTAAGAAAATCAATTGCGATTGGGAGGCGGAACCATGAAGTTTTTATTTGCATCAGATTCATTTAAGGGGACCTTGTCATCAGAACGTATTACACAGCTGTTGGAAGAGGCGGCAGGACGCATATTTCCCGGCTGTGAGACAGCCGGAGTTCCTGTGGCTGACGGCGGGGAGGGGACCATTGACGCCGTGATTTCTGCATTAAACGGTACATACCGCAGGCTGACGGTCCATGGTCCTCTGATGGAGGACCAGCAGTCCTTTTACGGGGAGTTTGAAGGGGACTCTGCCATTATTGAGATGGCAGCTGCTTCCGGCCTTCCCATGGTGCCTGCGGACAAGCGCAATCCCCTGAACACCACCACATACGGCACGGGAGAATTGATTAAGGATGCCCTGGACCGTGGATACAGGAAGATTTCCATTGCCATTGGGGGCAGCGCTACCAATGACGGCGGCATGGGAGCCATGCGCGCCCTGGGCGTAAGATTTCTGGATGACCAGGGAAATGAGCTGGAGGGCAGGGGCCGGGATTTGACCAGGGTGGCTGACATCGATGTGAGCCGGATTCATCCGGCAGTGGCCCAGGCCAGGTTTACCGTCATGTGTGATGTGACCAACCCCCTTACAGGACCGGATGGAGCTACCTATACATTTGGAAAGCAGAAGGGAGGGACCCCGGAAATTCTGGATGTGTTAGAGGGCGGAATGGTGCGCTATGCAGCGCTGCTTAAGGAAAAGCTGGGCGTGGATGTGGATAAGATTCCCGGCGCGGGCGCGGCCGGTGGATTAGGGGCGGCGTTCTGTGTATTTCTGAAGGCCAATCTGAAATCCGGTATTGATACAGTGCTGGATTTGGTGCATTTTGACAGTCTCCTGGAGGGCGTGGACCTGGTGATTACCGGCGAAGGAAGGATGGACTGGCAGTCTGCCTTTGGAAAGGTGCCCAGCGGAATCGGCAGGCGCTGCAGGGAGAGAGGTATCCCGGTAGCGGCCATTGTGGGCGGCATGGGCGACAAGGCTGAGACAATTTTTGATTACGGCATTGACAGTATCATAACCACGATAAACGGCGCCATGGATATTGAGGAAGCCTTGGAGCGGGCAGAGGAGCTGTACATCAGTGCTGCGGACCGTACATTCAGAATGCTGAAGGCCGGCATGAGCCTGGGGAAGAAATAAATTCAGGCAAGGGTGACCGTGTGCTGCTGTCTGGGATGGATTCGTTATTGCGGGGATTCATTTCAGGCAGCAGTTTTTGCGTTGTGTTATTTTTACATGATTTATTTTCACATAATTGACTTAAACGGCAGTAAGTGCTATTTTATATATATGAATCTTAAGGACGTTCTGTCCAAGATGTTCTGCTGGGAGTTTCTCCCTTGTATCCCCGGGTTATGCGGTTGAATGTTTTTTGCAATGTCAGGCGGTGGTTTTATGTATATGTGATTTAGATTTGATGTGATGGGTGTATTTTCTTGCAACGCCGGTAAAGGTTTTGTATAATAAAAGGAGAACAGGATGAAAAAAATGAATGACCCGGACAGAGCTGTCATGAAACCCCTGGCAGACCTGACCCTGCTGGACCGTTTTTTATTTGCATGTGTCATGGAGGACCGTGAGACAATGGAACTGGTCCTTTCCATCATACTTGGCGGGGAAATTCATCTGGCGGAACAACCACAGGCAGAAAGGGAAATGCGGACAGTTCCCTGGTTGCGTTCCATACGCCTGGATGTATATTCAGTGGATGAGGAAAGCCGTATCTACAATGCAGAAGTTCAGAAAAAGAATACCGGGAACCTGATTAAGAGAAGCCGGTTTTATCAGGCATTGATTGACAGTTCCCTGCTGGCCCCCGGTGAGATTGATTTTAACCGGATGCAGCCTTCCTGCCTTATCACCATTATGCCCTTTGATTTATGGGGGTATGGAAGGTACAGATATACCTTCCGGATGGAATGCCAGGAGGAAAGAGGCCTGTTTCTGGAAGACGGGGCGACCAGAATATTTCTCAATACCCATGGCACTGTGCCGGAGGGAGTGAGTAGTGAGCTGATAGACCTGCTTCATTACATAGAACACACCTCTGAAACGGAGGCAGCCGGAAGCAGCAGTCCGCGGATTAAGGAACTGCACAGGCGGGTCAGCCAGGTCAAAGTCAGTGAAGAGATTGGAGTGAGATATATGCAGGAATGGGAAGAACGGATGTATCAGCTTCAGGATGCAAAAGCGGAGGGAATAGAAGTGGGAATGGAGGCCGGCCTTGAAGAGGGCATAAGGGTCTTTGTTTTGGATAATCTGGAGGAAGGGAGAACAGAAGAGCAGATAATGGATAAACTGATGCGGATGTTCTCCTTAAGCCGGGAGAAGTCCGGAGAATATCTGGAACGGTATAAGGGGACTGTCTGAGCTGCACATTTCACATCCGGACAGCGGTCCTTTTTATGTTCTGGCCTGCAGTAAGTGTTTTATGGCTGAAAGCGCAGCTCCAACGGCACTGGATGTGCCTTGAAACTGCGCTTTTAAACAATACTTACCTGTGCGGTGTCACACCTGAGGCTGTCTGAAAATCAAGCCGCCCTTCATTACCAGCCCCACCTGTGAGAGACGGGATACATCCTCCAGGGGATTTCCCTTTACGGCAATGATATCTGCTTCCAGGCCGGTTTCCAGCTTTCCGATTCTGTCTTCCATGCGGCAGACCTTAGCCGCGTGGGAGGTGACGCCCTGGATAGCGGTTAAGGGGTCGGCTCCCAGCTCCACCGCATATCCTACCTCACGGTACAGAAGGCCGTGATACGCGTCTGTTCCCAGGACAAAGGGAAGGCGGGCCCTGATGATGCGGGCCACATTTTCACGGACCCGGCTTCGGTTCAGCCTTACCTTCAGGGCATTGGCAGGGGAGAGGAATTCCTCGCGGGTGGGGTCCAGGAAAATACCGGAGGTCAGGTCTACCACGCAGCGGGATGCAGCCAGCCGTTCCACGTCCTGTTCCGTAGCCATATACATGTGCTCAATCACATCCACACCGCCGTCAATGCAGTCCTTCAGGCCCTGGCCGCCGATACAATGGGCTGCAGTGGGGATGCCCAGGCGCGCGCCTTCGCTGACAGCGGCGGAGATTTCCTCCGGGCTGAGAAAGCTGGGCACAAAGGTGCTGACTGGGTCCGGAACACCGGGGGTTATGAAAAGCTTCAGCAGGTCCGCCCCTTTTTTCAGGTTCTCACGGCAGGTATGCCGGATTTCTTCAGGCCCGCAGTGAGGCATTCCTATATGGCCCGCTCCGTGGCTTCCCTTCATGCCGATGCCTGCCGCCAGAAGGCGGGGGCCGTGAACCCTGCCCTCCTCAATCAGTTTCTTCATGGTCACATCTATGTAATACTTATCCCCCATGCACCGGGCTGTGGTGACTCCGCTCATCAGGTCGTCCTTAAGACCCTTTAAGGCCAGCAGCGTCAGCTGGCATTCATTGCTCCAGGCCAGCAGCTCTAGGTGTTCCGGCAGAGTGGCGTCTATGCACAGGTGGTTGTGGCATTCTATCATGCCCGGCATCAGGGTCATGTCAGGAAGGCTGATTTCCTCCGAATCGTCTATGGATAAGGACTGTCTGGCGTCCTGGGGCAGAATTTCCCGGATGATTCCGCTCTCAATGATAAGGGAGCCCTTGCCCATGGGAGTGAGCTGTTCCCCGCATAAAATCATTCCGGCATTCAATATGGTTCGTTTCATGTCTGTACGTTTCCTCCGTCTGTCAAAATCATTCATTCTCTAATCAAAATCAGCCGTTGCAGCCGGCTGGATTTCGCCATCCTCCTGTCCTGGGGCCGGTGAATCCGCGACAATGCCGTGGGCTTCATTCCACTTGCGGGATACCTTGGCCAGCCAGGATACCAGCAGCGGGCAAAGCACGGCTGTGATTACAACAGCGGCAGCTGTCTGGGCTGTGGCGGTTTCCACCTGGGGCTGGAAGGATGGGTCAGCCATGGCAACGGCCGTGGGCGTGGTGGTTGCCACTCCGGCTGTGGTGCCGATGGCAGCGCCCATGGGGTCAGCCTTCCTGCGCAGGGCGCTGTAGAGGAAGAAGGTAAGAAGTCCGGTGGCCAATACGGTAAGGAGGCCCAGTATAATACCGGAAATACCTGCATTAAGGATATTGCTGAAGTTCATGCCTGCACCCAGGGCAAAACCATTGAATGGAGGCAGAAGAATCATACCGGTGGCCAGGATTTTTCTCCACTCGTGGTCCAGATTGCCTATGATGAATCCAATGACCATGGGAATGATGCTGGCAATAATGTCTGTAACCGGGAAGTTGCCCATGCCGGAAGCGCCCAATGCAATCATGGTAAAAAAGGGCCCGTCGTTGAGGGCCAGGATGGAGGTTGCGCCAACATCTGTCTCATCTCCGAACTCTCCTGCCAGGGTGGCATAGATAACGCCGTTGGAATTGGTCACGGCACCGATGACAGCCAGGGGCGCCAGTCCCAGAAACCCTGCTTCGCCGAATAATGCATTGAGCAGAAGTCCCAGGCCAAAACCAATAAAGAACTTCAGGGCAGTGAGGACAACGCCTTTCCATACAGTGCTGCCTGCCATTTTTACATCAATGGTGGCGCCGCTGCAGAACAGGAACAGGCCAATCAGGGTGGGGACCCCGTTCTTGAACAGGCCTGAAGTAAAACCGCCTATGGTGAGGGCATTTGGGAAAAAGGTATTCATTGCACATCCAAGGAGCAGGGGAATTACCATCACTCCTGCCGGAAAACGCTTCATTGTCGCTAATATCCTCATAAATCTCTTCTCCTTTACGCGGGCTGCCATGCTCACTGGCCATGTGAGCCGCATCAGCCTCTGGTTGTTTTTCACATACCATTGCAATGTTGCTGACTGATTAAAATAGCAATTGTCGTGCCAAAAAAGATTTGCAGAGAAAACAGCAATGAATTTTATCTAAATCATCTAAAAACAGAGGGAAATATATGTAGTAATTGCACAAAGAATTGGAGGAAACAGAGAATGAGTTGGAATCTATAGAATTGCACATTAATTGTATTTTAGCAATTTAATGCAATTATATGATTGCAAAAATACAATATATGGGATAATATGGACAATGGGAGGAGGGGAAGCATGATTAAAATTGTATTTTTTGCACCATATCCGGACATTCTTCCAGTCATTGAGCAGGTATTCCGGGAACGGCCTGAATCAGAGGCAATCCGGTATGAGGTAATCCAGGATTTCTATAATAACAGACTGGAACAGGTGGACGCAGACGTGGTCATAGCCAGGGGATTTACAGCCCACACCCTGAAGCGCAAAAACATTCCCTGTGCAGAGCTTAAATCCACGGGATACGATGTAATGAAGGCTGTCAATGAATGTATGCAGAAGGGAAAAATTGAGAGGATAGCCGTGGTGGGCGCCTTCAATATGGTGTATGGGGCGGAGCAGATGAGCCACCTGTATCCGCAGCTGGGGCTGGGATGCTATGCGGAGGACGATGAAACCAAGCTGGATATGGCGGTGCATCAGGCGCTGAAGGACGGGAACCAGGCTGTTGTGGGGGGATATTCCACGGTCCAGATTGCAGAGCGGCTGGGGGTGCCGGCTGCCATGATTCATTCGGGAATCGAAGCAGTAAACCACGCCATCTCAGAAGCCATTGCGGTGGCCCATCTCACCCGCTATGAGAGGCAGAAAAGGGATGAGATAGCAAATATCATGAACTACTCCTTCCAGGGAATTATTTCCGTAAACAGGAAGGGAATCATAACTCTTGCAAATACCTGCTGCCACACCTATATGAAGGACAGGAAGACTTCGCTGGCAGGAGAGCCTGTAAGCAAATTTTTTCCGGATATTGATTTCGGCGGCGTTATACATGACAAACAGAAGATTCTGTCGGAGGTGTGCAAGTTCGGGGGTAAACAGGTGCTGGTGAACTGCGTGCCGGTGGAGGGTGATTCGGAGGAATTCGGCTGTGTGCTTACCTTCCAGGGCACGGAACAGATACAGGCAGAGGAAGGAAAGCTGCGTAAGCAGATGCATTCCGACGGTTTTACGGCCAGGTATGACTTTTCCCATATACTTTACAGGGACAGCTGCATGGAGGCGGTCATTAATCAGGCCGTGAAATTCAGCTATGCGGATTCCAACATACTGATTCACGGGGAGACAGGCACGGGAAAGGAATTATTTGCCCAGAGCATCCACAACTCCAGCAGGAGAAGAAAGGGACCCTTTGTGGCGATTAACTGTGCTGCGCTGCCTGAAAACCTGTTGGAGAGCGAACTCTTTGGTTATGTGGAGGGAGCGTTTACCGGTGCAGCCAAGGGCGGCAAGATGGGTTTTTTTGAGATTGCCCATAAGGGAACCATTTTTCTGGATGAGATAGGCGATATATCACCAAAGCTTCAGAGCCGTCTCCTGCGGGTTATACAGGAAAGGGAAATCATACGGCTGGGCAATGACACGGTGATTCCCATTGATGTGCGTGTTATCTGCGCCACCAACAAGGATTTAAAGAAGGAAGTGGCACAGGGAAATTTCAGGGAGGATTTACTGTACCGGCTGGATGTGCTTGAACTCAATCTGCCGCCTCTGAGAAAACGGAAACAGGACATCCTCTATCTGGCGGACCGGATGGTGCGGTTTGAGCATGAACGAACGGGAAGCAGGCTGGAGGCCATATCCCAGGAGGGAAAGGAACTTCTGCTGCGCTATAGCTGGCCTGGCAATGTAAGGGAAATGCGCAACTTCTGCGAGCGTATCTGCATTCTCTGCGAAAAGCCAAGGGCAGGCGCAGAGGATGTGCTGCAGGCTCTCCCGGGAGAATGGGGCGGCGAAGAGCAGGAGGATGGAAAACAGACGGATGGGCGGCGGACAGACAGGCGGCAGGCAGCGGAGCCTTCCCGGGGGCCGGGTTCCCTTGGAACCGGGAATCCCATATCGCTGCCGTCCACTGGCTGCCATGGTCCCCGCCTGGAAGCGGCCCAGAAACAGGCAGTGGAGGACGCCCTTGAGCTGTGCGGCTATCACCGGGGGAGGACGGCAGAATATCTGGGAATTGACAAGAGCACTCTTTGGAGGAAAATGAGAAAGTACGGCATTGAGGGATAGACGGACGGGCCGGCTTTGAGAAGAGAAACATAATGAAACGAAAATACATTTTGAAACAAAGATAAAACGTGATTAAGAGAATGAAACATTTTTGCTGTGAAAAGTATGAACACATGCAGGGTTAAATGATGATAATATATGCAATATGCATAACGATAATAAAGGATTCCTGTAATTAAAATATAAAAAATCGTTCTTCCTGAAAAGTTTGGCACAGTTTTTGCTTTTAATATAGGCATAGGTCAAGAGCAGAAATAAAAACCAAAATAGAAGGAAGGATGATTTTTTTATGAACGGTAAACCAATTTTAGGAATCTTATTAGGAGATGCAGCCGGTGTGGGGCCGGAAATCATTGCCAAGCTGGCAGCTTCCAGATTTTACGATGAGTACTGCCGTCCGGTGGTAATCGGAGATGTCAGGGTGTTTGAGAGAGGGGCCAGGATATGCGGTCTGGAAATTCCGGTACAGGTCATTGACAAGACAGAGGACGCAGACTGGTCCAAGGGAATACCTGTACTGGACCAAAGGGACGTGGATCCGGAGCAGGTTCCCTTTGCAGACATCAGCATTGACAGCGGCCGGGCCTGCCTGAATATGCTGAAGACAGCCATTGAGCTTTACCGGGCCGGCAGGATTGACGGGTTCTGTTTTGCTCCCCTGAATAAGCAGGCAATGATTCAGGCCGGGTGTCCTTTTGAGAGCGAACACCACTACATGGCACACCTCTTCGGACATACGGAGCCGTTTGGGGAAATCAATGTACTGGGAGATTTGTGGACCACCAGAACCACCAGCCATATCCCGATTAGCAAGGTCAGCGCAAGCCTGACAGTGGATACCATCATGAGAGCCATAAGGCTGGCAAACGTATCACTTAAGAACTCCGGCATTGAAAAGCCAAGGCTTGCCCTGGCTGCCCTGAATCCCCACTGCGGAGAGGGCGGAAAATGCGGCAGGGAGGAAATTGATGTAATCGCACCGGCCATAGAGAAAGCAAGGGAGATGGGCATTGACGCCAATGGGCCGTTCCCGTCCGACATATTGTTCATCAAGGCTTTTAACGGGGATTTTGACGGAGTGGTGACCATGTATCATGACCAGGGGCAGATTGCGCTTAAGCTGAAGGGCTTTGACCAGGGCATTACCATTGCAGGAGGTCTTCCGGCGCCAATCGTCACATGCGCCCATGGCACGGCCTACGACATTGCAGGAAAGGGTATCGTCAAGACTTCGGCATTTGAGAATGCGGTCAGGATGGCTGCCAAGATGGCTGCCCACCTGAAGGGCTGCTGATAAAAGGGAGGGGTTTACATGAAAAAAATAGGGACAAAGCAGATTGTGCCCTTGGTATTGGCAGCAGTTGCTGTGGTATTTGCAGTAATTGGTTTTACACAGCTGGGGTTCTGGAAGGACGTGGACGGGCCCCAGCCCGGTTTTTTCCCTGCCATTATGGCTATTGTCATGTTCCTGGCAAGTATTGCGTCTTTCTTTCAGTCCCTTAAGGAAGAAAAGGCGGCTAAGTATGAACGGGATGAGATGATGGTCATAGCCGGGGGAGCGGGAATCATAGCGGGTTCCTTTGTTATCGGTCTGCTTCCCAGCTGCTATCTGTTTGTGATACTGTGGCTGAAGGTATTTGAGAAGACCGGGTGGAAGGAGACGCTCATTGTCCTTGCTGTCTGTATGGCTATTTCCATCGGTGTGTTCCGGGTGTGGCTGGGAGTCCATTTTCCGATGGGGCTTTTGGAAGCATTTTTGTAGAAGGAGGCAGACAAAATGGAAAATATTCAACTGTTAATGCATGGTTTCTCCACGTTGTTTACCTTCAGCAACGTGGGAGCAGCCCTTTTGGGAGCGGTTCTGGGTTTGATTGTGGGGGCAATGCCCGGAATCGGAAGCCTGGCCGGTGTGGCTCTGCTGCTTCCGCTGACATACAAGTTTAATCCCACCACTGCCATCATCATGCTGGGCGCCCTGTATTACTCCAACATGTACGGCGGTGCATTCAGCGCTATCCTGTTAAATATACCGGGAGATTCGCCTGCTATCTGTACGGCGATGGACGGCTATCCCATGGCATCCAAAAAGAAACGTCCGGGGCAGGCGCTGTTTACGGCCAATATGGCTTCCTTTATCGGAGGAACCATTGGCATCGTGATTCTGACCTTTACGGGACCGGCTCTGGCTGATGTGGGTCTTAAATTCGGACCCTCTGAGATGACGGCCCTGCTTCTGATAGCCATGACGTCCATCAGCTGGCTGGTTGGGGAGAATCCCATCAAGGGCGTGGTGATTACCATGCTGGGTATCCTTTTGGCAAGCATGGGCATGGACACGCTGTCGGGTTCGCCCAGATATGATTTTGGCAGCATGTACCTGCTGGGCGGTATTCCATTTACGCCGTTCATTATCGGTACGGTAGGATTTTCCCAGGTTATCAAGCTGGTTATGGAGCGCAATAATGAAGTAAAGTCGGAACCTCATATGAAACTCACCATCCGCGGAAGCCTTTTGACAAAGCATGATTTTAAACGTCTGCTGCCCCCTGCCCTGCGTTCCGGCGTCATGGGAACTTTTGTGGGCGTGCTTCCGGGGGCCGGGGCAACCACGGGTGCTTTTATGGGATATGCAGCCCAGAAGAAGTTTAAGAATGAGGAAGAGCTGGGAACCGGCGCCATCGAAGGCATTGCAGCCAGCGAGGCTGCAAACAATGCGGCTGCCGCCGGTGCGTTTGCACCGCTGCTGGCCCTGGGGATTCCGGGAAGCGGTACCGGGGCAGTGCTTTTGGGAGGCCTGATGATGTGGGGACTTAACCCGGGCCCTCTCCTGTTTACCAATGAACCTGAATTTACATGGGGCCTTATTGCATCCCTGTTCCTGTCCAACATATTTGCACTGGCAGTTGCAATCGGGGTAATTCCGTTCCTGATTCAGATATTATCCGTTCCCGTGAAGTACATGATTCCCATTATCACCATTGTATGTGTGGTAGGGTCCTACAGTTCCAGCTATTCCATGTATGGTGTTCTGATTATGTTCCTGTCAGGCATCCTGGGCTACCTGCTGGTCAAAAATGATTATCCCACGGCTCCTATGCTTTTGTCCTTTGTACTGGCAAAACTGCTGGAGTCCAATATGCGCAAGGCATTTATCATATCGGGGGGAAGCCTGAACATTTTCTTTACAAGACCCATTACCTGTGTTCTGATGCTGATTTTCCTGGCATTTATCTGTACGCCTATGATAAAGGCTGTCCTTAAAAGGGCCAGGGCTTCCAAATAAGGCAGGAACATTTTTTACAGCCGGCATGATGGGGGCGGCATGATAAGGGCAGCATGGTGGGGCGGCAAGACAAAAACAACATGATAATAGCAATATGATAACAGTAACTGGATAACAGTAAAATAAAGAAGGCGGTATGCTAATTTGTTCATCTGTTTATGAACATGGATTGAGGAGGTATTTATTAATGAAGAAAAAAAGTATTGTAATGACAATGGCGGCTCTTATGGCAATTACAACAGTAACAGGGTGTTCAAGCAAGGCTGTCAGCAGCGACGGCACATTTACACCAAAGGAAACCATTAACTGGACCGTTACATCCAGTCCGGGCGGCGGCAGCGATATCTATACAAGAATGATATCTGATATCATGACAAAGGACCAGCTGGTTAATGGACAGCCTATCATTGTAACCAATAAGACGGACGGAAGCGGCGAAATCGGCCGGAACGAAGTGGCTACCACCAAAGGGAGCAAGGCTGACTATACCCTTCTCACATTTAACAGCGGCGATTTGATGCCCATGGTGCAGAATACAAAGAACCGTTCATCCAACTTCCGTATCCTGGCTGTTATGGCAGTGGATAAACAGCTGATTTTCAAAGGGGAGCAGACCAAGTATGCTGATTTCAAGGAGGCCATTGAGGCAGCTAAAAATGGTACAAAGATTGTCATCGGCGGGTCCAAGGGAGATGATATTGCTACCTATGATGCCATGCTTGAGGAAATCGGCATCAGCAAGGATGTGATGTCCTATATCACCTATGATTCCACCGGCGACGCCATTACGGCAGCTCTGGGAGGTCATGTGGAATTTGTTATTTCAAAGCCTGCAGCTGCTTCTGAGTATGTGACAGCCGGTTCCCTGATTCCTGTACTGGCCCTGTCCACGGAGCGGTACACCGGCAATCTGGCAGACGCCCCTACACTGAGCGAAATCGGAGACTATGAAGACGTGGAAGTTCCTGTATGGCGCGGCGTGGCAGCTCCTGCGGCCATGAGCGATGCTGCTGTAGCTTACTGGAGCGAGCAGCTGGGCAAGGTGGCTGAGACCGATGCCTGGAAGAATGATTATCTGGAAAAGAACAAACTGATTGGCAACTACATGGATGCTGCCGCTGCGACGGAATACGTGACAACCTATGAAAAAGACTTTATGGCTGCCAGCGGAATCCAGTAATCGCAGATGAAGCATTAGGAAACCAAGGAATGCGGGAGAGGACCGGAACGGGACATATGGGAGAACCGGAGACGTATCCTCTCCCTTTTTGCACCCTGAAATAAGCTGGAAACACAGGTGGGAGCAACAAAATGAAACGTAGGTGTCTGGGGAGATTGAAACGAAAAAACAAAATGGAACGTAAAGAAACAAATATGGCGAGGTGTTCTAAAATGTTTCATTCATTTGGGTCAAATGAAACGGATTTTAACGGATTTTATGTCTTTTGATATTGGCACGGTTTTTGCTTATTAATAAGGAAAAGCACTGAAGGAGGTTTGGATATGAAACTATGTTATCAGGTGGCCACACCGGACGTGGCAATTGCTGATTCAGTGACAGCGTACCAGGGAAGCCTGGAGAAAAGTTTTGGAGACCTGGGACGGCTGGGATATGACGGGGTGGAGCTGATGACCCTGAATCCGGGGGAGCTGGACTGGGAGGAAGTAAAAGAGACAGCCGGCAGGAACGGATTGTCCGTTGTGCTGGTATGTACAGGGGAAATCTTCGGACAGCTGGGATTGAGCTATACTGACCCCAGGGAGGAGATTCGCAGGGAGGCTGTCCGCAGGAGCAAGGAAATCATTGATTTTGCAAGCTTTCTGGGAGCAAACATAAACATTGGACGGGTGAGAGGACAGTATTGCAGTAAATGTTCCAGAGAAGAAACAGAAAACCTGGCAGTGGAAGCATTCCGGGAACTGGCTGATTACGGGGCACCCAGAAATGTGAGAATTGCACTGGAGACAGTTACCATCATGCAGACCAATTTCATCAACACCCTGGCAGAGGGAGCCGCCATGGTGGACCGTGTGGACCGTCCCAATTTCCGGCTGATGATGGATATCTTCCATCTGAACCTGGAGGAGAAGGACATCTATGAAGCCATCAGCAGGTATAGCCCCTACAACATTCACGTACATCTGGCGGACAACAACAGACGGTATCCGGGGCACTGCGGGCTGGATTTTGAGAAAATTCTTACCACATTTAAGGAATGCGGATACGACGGCAATTTCTGTACGGAAATCTTCCAGATTCCTTCCATGGAGGAGGCTGCGGCAGGCGCCATCCGGCATTTGCGTCCCATTGCGGACCGGGTCTACGGCCAGGCCCGTTAATAGGGAAAACACATGGAAGAGCATGGGAGGAAACAATGAAAAGTATAGCATTAATTCACACAGTAAAGAGCGTGGCAGCAGGCTTTGACGACAGCCTGAGGAATTACCTGGGATACGAAGTGAAGATACATAACCTGTGGGATGATTTCCTGGCAAATAATCCTAATGAGATTGGGGAGTTCACGATTCAGAACCGGAACCGCCTGCTCTGTGACATAAAGGCCCAGGAGCTGACAGGGGCGGATATCATTGTCACCACCTGCTCCACGCTGACCCCTGTGGTGGAGATGATTCGGCCTTTTATCCGGGTTCCTGTCATTGCCATTGACGACGCCATGGCCAGAAGAAGCGTTGTCTACGGAAAACGCATCATGGTGATGGCCACGGCGGACAGCACAGTGGCCCCAACCGTGTCCAAGATTAAGGGCGAGGCGGATAAGGCGGGAAGGGAAGCAGATATATCCACCTGCGTGTGTATGGATGCATTCCATGCCATGAAAGCCATGGACATGAAGAAGCACGACATGATTCTTAAGGAAAAGGCAGGGGAGCTTGGCGGCTATGACTGTATTGTCCTTGCCCAGGCATCCATGGCCCATCTGGAGGACGAGATAGCTTCCATCACAGGCTGCCCTGTCCTTACCAGTCCAAAGCTGTGCATGGAAGAAATCAAGAATAAATTGGAGGAGATATAGAGATGACGAATGAGAGAAAAGAGGAATTACAGAGACAATGCAGCAAATTCCGGAACGACCTGATTGACCTGCTTCACAGTATCCAGACAGGCCATCCCGGCGGTTCCCTGTCATGTACGGAGATACTGACGTCTCTTTATTTTGAAATCATGCATGTGAATCCCGGTAATCCTGAGATGGAGGGAAGGGACCACCTGATTCTGTCCAAGGGCCATGCAGCCCCCATGCTGTACCTGGTGCTGGCAGAGAAAGGCTTTTTCCCCAAGGAAGAGTTAAAGACACTGCGCCAGATGGACAGCATGCTTCAGGGACATCCCTGCGTACATAAGACACCGGGCGTGGAGCTGTCCACAGGTCCTCTGGGACTGGGGCTTTCAGCGGGCCTGGGCATGGCCATGGCGGACAGGATTAAGGGGCTGGATTCCTATACCTATGTGGTTATGGGCGACGGAGAGATTGAGGAAGGCTGTATATGGGAGGCCGCCATGTCCGCCTCCAAGTTCGGCGCTGACCATCTGATTGGAATACTGGACAACAACGGGGTACAGTTGGACGGCACCCTGGAGGAAATCATGCCCATGGGAGATATCGGGGCAAAATGGAGGGCATTTGGCTGGAAAGTCATAACATGTGACGGCCATGATGTGGAGGATTTCTGCCGGGCTGTTGAAGAGGCAAAGAAGACAAAGGGCCAGCCTGTCCTGATTCAGGCCAGCACTGTAAAGGGCAAGGGCGTTTCCTTTATGGAAGGCAGGAACACCTGGCACGGCAAGGCCATCAATGACAATGAATACGCACAGGCGAAAGCAGAATTAGGAGGTGCCAGATAATGGGAGAGAACATAGCAATCCGCGACGCTTACGGCGAAGCGCTTAAGGAGCTGGGAGAACAGAATAAGAAAATCGTGGGCCTGGAGGCGGATGTGGCTTCCTCCACAAAGAGCGGCATTTTTGGAAAGGCATTTCCGGAACGTTACTTTAATGTGGGCATCAGCGAGCTGGATATGGTATCCATGTCAGCCGGTTTTGCCAGGGAGGGATTGATTCCTTATGTAAATACATTTGCAGTGTTCCTGACCACCAGAGGGGCAGACCCCATACAGAGCCTGATTGCCTATGACAACCTGAATGTGAAGCTCTGCGGCACCTACTGCGGGCTTTCCGACTCCTATGACGGGGCCAGCCACCAGGCCATTACAGACCTGGCATTTGTAAGGGCGATTCCCAATATGACGGTGATTACGGTGGCGGACGCAGTGGAGACAAAAAAGGCGGTATTTGCCGCTGCAGACCATCCGGGCCCTGTATATTTAAGGCTGAGCCGCGCGGCGGCTCCTGTGTATTATCCTGAGGATATGGAATTTGAGATTGGCAGGGGCATTACGGTCAGGGAAGGCGGGGATGTAACCATCATCACCACGGGAACCGTGCTTCACAAGGCCCTGGCAGCTGCAGAGCTTCTGGAAGCAAAGGGTATCCAGGCAAGGGTGGTGGATATGCATACCATCAAACCCATTGACAGGGACCTGATTGTTGCATGCGCTGAGGAAACGGGCGCCATTGTAACGGTGGAGGAACACTCCGTTTACGGAGGACTGGGAAGCGCTGTGGCGGAAGTCCTGGCAGAAAATGCTCCTGTGCCAATGACCCGCATTGGTGCAACTGATTTTGCTGAGTCAGGGGATTACGAACAGCTTTTGGTGAAATACGGCTATGGCCCGGAATCCATTGCAGATAAATGCGCGGAAGTTATGAAGCGCAAGTAGAGACAGAGAAAACAGGAAGGAAGGCGCGCTTATGGAACAATCCATGCGAAGGTTCATGAAGGTGGGAATCATCCTCCACGTGTCCTACCCGCAGCTGGGAGGGGGAGAGGGGCCTATCCTGGAATGCCTGGAGAAGATTTGCGGGGATGATTATTTTGAGGCAGTGGAAGTGGCCAGAATGAAGGACCGGGAGGTCCGGAAAAAGGCAGCGGAGATGATTGCCATGGCCCATATGGTATCTGCCTACGGCGGCCAGTCCAGGACATTGTCGGCGGGGCTGAACATCAATGACCTGGATGAAACCAGAAGGGCCATGGCCGTGGACACCTTGAAGGAAGGAATCGACGAGGCCTATGAGATGGGCTGCGCAGGCTTTTCCTTCCTGTCCGGCCGCTATGAAGAGGACCGGAAGGAGGAGGCCTTTGAACAGCTGTTAAAGTCCACCAGGGAACTGTGCAGCCATGCAGAAAAGAAGGGGAAGATGCCCGTCTGCTGCGAGGTGTTTGACTACGACATTGACAAGAAGGCCCTCATTGGCCCGGCTGTTCTGGCTGCCCGCTACGCAGGGGAAATCCGCAGGGAGTATGGGAACTTCGGCCTGCTGGTGGATTTAAGCCATATTCCCATGATTCATGAGACCATTGAGGAGAGCATTATTCCGGTGAAGGACTACATCATCCACGCCCATATGGGGAACACGGTAATCAAGAGCCCTGCATGCGAGGCTTATGGGGATAATCATCCCAGATTCGGATTCCCAAACAGTGAAAATGACGTGGAGGAGCTGGCTCATTATCTGAGGACCCTTAAGGAAATTGGCTTTCTCAATGAGAAGGACCGGCCTGTTGTAAGCTTTGAGGTGAAGCCCTGGAAGGACGAACCTCCGCAAGTGGTGATAGCAAATGCAAAACGTACCCTGAACCGGGCCTGGGAGCTGGTGTGACAAGGACCTGGCGCGGCAGTACCTGCATTTGATATAGAGATATATAGCAGGAAGTAATTGGAGCTGTATAAAACAAGATTTGCAAACAGAAATAAGGAGGTATATAATTATGAAAGACCCAATCCAAAAATATTTTCAGGTAGGAACCATACAGTGGATGACCCATCCGCCGGTAAATTATCCAATCCTGGATTCCGTTAAGACCATCTGCTGCGACGAATACTTTACCGCCCTGGAGATTACCCACATTGAGGACCAGGAGACAAAGGACAAGGTAAGGGATATGCTGGCCCAGGGACATATGAAGGTGTGCTACGGCGCACAGCCCCGTCTTCTGGGACCAAAGCTTAACCCCAATGACCTGGATGAGGAAGGCAGAAAAAAGGCGGAGGCGGTTCTCCTGGATTCCATAGACGAGGCACAGTACATGGGAGCAAAGGGAATTGCGTTCTTGGCAGGAAAATGGGAACCCGGGACAAAGGACCAGGCATATGCCCAGCTTCTTAAGACAACCAGGGCTGTGTGCGACCATGCCGCTTCCAAGGGAATGATGGTGGAGCTGGAGGTTTTTGACTTTGACATGGACAAGGCAGCCCTTATGGGACCAGCTCCCTATGCAGCCAGGTTTGCAGCGGACATGCGCACCACCCACAACAATTTCGGCCTGCTGGTGGATTTGTCCCATTTCCCAACTACCTACGAGACTTCCAGGTTTGTGATTCAGACCCTGCGTCCTTATATCACCCACCTGCACATCGGCAATGCCGTGGTGAAGGAAGGCTTTGAGGCATACGGCGACCAGCATCCAAGGTTTGGCTTCCCTGACAGCGCCAACGACACAGAGCAGCTTGCGGACTTCTTTACCGTACTGAAGGAGGAAGGCTTCTTCAATAAGGAAAACCCGTATGTATTGTCCCTGGAGGTAAAGCCATGGGGGTCTGAGGACGGAGATATCATACTGGCTAACACCAAGAGAGTCATCAACAGGGCATGGGCGCTGGTAGAGGATTAGGGTGCTTCTGAAAATCATTGCGCCGGAGCGCAGGCCCCCGGAGGCCCGGATGCGCGGACAGAATAAAAAATCAGATAACGGAGGAATGCAGCATGAAAATCGTAGTTTTAGACGGATATACAGAAAATCCCGGTGATTTGAGCTGGGAGGGACTTGAAAGATTAGGGGAGCTGACCGTATATGACAGAACTCCCGCTGACAAGATTGCAGAGCGGATTGGGGATGCAGAGGCGGTTTATACCAATAAGACCCCAATCAGCGCAGAGACCATCAGACAGTGCCCCAACATGAAGTTCATCGGGGTACTGGCCACTGGTTACAATGTGATTGATACAGCAGCAGCCAAGGCGGCAGGCGTGGTGGTTTCCAACATCCCCACCTATGGCACGGATGCCGTGGCGCAGTACGCCATTGCTCTTCTGCTGGAGATGTGCCACCACATAGGTGAGCACTCTGACTGTGTGAAGGCAGGGGAGTGGACCCACAATGACGACTGGTGCTTCTGGAAACATCCCCTGGTGGAGCTGGCAGGAAAAACCTTCGGCGTCATTGGCTTTGGACGGATTGGACAGGGAACCGCTAAGATTGCAGAGGCTTTGGGGATGAAGGTGCTGGCATATGACGAATATCCAAATAAAGCACTGGAAACAGACAACTGCAGATACGCGTCACTGGATGAGCTTCTGGCCCAGTCTGACGTTATCAGCCTTCACTGTCCGCTGTTCCCGTCCACAGAGGGAATCATCAACAAGGATTCCATTGCAAAGATGAAGGACGGAGTGAAAATCATCAATACCTCCAGAGGTCCTCTGATTGTGGAAAAAGACCTGAGGGAAGCGCTGGACAGCGGAAAAGTCAGCGGAGCAGCCGTGGACGTGGTTTCCACAGAGCCTATCCGGGAGGACAATCCGCTTCTGGGCGCCAGGAATATGATTATTACCCCCCACATTGCCTGGGCTCCCAAGGAATCCAGACAGAGACTTATGGACATTGCAGTGGATAATCTGAAACATTTTGTAGACGGAGCACCGCAGAATGTGGTAAATAAATAGAAGGAAGGTCACGGGTCTGCGCTGCAGGCCCGGACAGACGCCGGGCGGCAGAAGCGGGTATGAGAGCGCTTTGATTCCTCCCGGCGTATTTCCGTATTGGCAGATGCAGGGCGGATACAGATTGAGAGAGGGTGTGAATTCATGGTAACAGTGCGGATGTTTATTCCTTATATGAATATGAAGAGCAGGTTCGAGGCGGCGGTGAGCCGTCTAGAGCCTCAGGATGATGTCAGGGTGGAGCTGCTCCACGTATTCGGCACCCCGGAATCCCTGTCCCGGTATGGGGATGCGGACATTTTAGTGGCCAGGGGCATGACCTATGACAGGCTCAGGTACCTGTTCCCGGAAAAGCATGTGGTGGAGATACAGCTTTCCAGCTTTGATATACTGAAGGCCCTGATTTGCGCCAGGCAGGAGTTTAGCCCCAGGAAGATTGCCCTCTGTGTCCGGTATATGGATGAGAGCGCTGTGGCGGAGCTGGAGAAATTGTGCCAGGCAGAGATTGCGTATTACACGGTCCATGACGAAGCATCCACCTTGGAGGCCATCCACAGGGCCAGGGCCAATGGCACGGATGTGTTTGTGGGAGCCGGCACCATGTGCGGACTGTGCGATAAGGAATCGCTGAACCGTGTCCATATCCACACAAAGGATATAGCCATAGAGCAGGCTCTGAAGCAGGCCATGGACGCGGCCAGGACCATCAATATGGAGCGGGCCAGGTCCAAGATGACCAGCACCATCCTCAATACCAGTGCGGATGCCCTGATTGCCGTCAGCGGCAGCGGGCAGATTCAGGCGCTGAACAATCAGGCGTACCGTACCTTCCAGCTCTCGTCCCAGTCCGACTTCACAGGACACCCCGTGGAGGAGGTCTGCCCTGCCCTTAAGTGGAAGGACGTGGTGGAGACAGGGCGGGAACGGGAGGAGGTCATCCAGTGGAAGGACCGGAAGCTGTACACGGAATACCGTCCCGTGCTGGTGGATAAGATGGGAAAGGGCGCCATCATTGTTGCCCGCTACACAGAGCAGATTATGGAGGCAGAGACAAAAATCCGCCAGAGCCTTGCAAAGCAGGGGCTTACGGCCAAGTATTCCTTTGACGACATCATTGGAAGCAGTCCTGCTATCCGGGAAAATATTCTTATGGCAAAGCGCTACAGCCGTGTGGATTCCAATGTGCTGATTGTGGGTGAGACGGGAACCGGAAAAGAGCTGTTTGCCCACAGCATCCACCGGGAGAGCCGGCGCAGTGCGGAACCATTTGTGGCGTTAAACTGTGCGGCCCTGCCTGAAAATTTATTGGAGAGCGAGCTGTTTGGATACGAGCCGGGAGCATTTTCCGGAGCATCCAAGAACGGTAAGACCGGGCTGTTTGAGCTGGCCCATAAAGGGACCATTTTCCTGGATGAAATCGGGGAAATCCCCATATCGCTCCAGGCCAAGCTGCTGCGGGTGCTCCAGGAAAAGGAAATACGCCGCATCGGCAGCAACCGGGTGCAGCCGGTGGATGTGCGTGTCATATCGGCGACCAATATAAATATTGAGGAAAAAATCCGTGCAGGCCAGTTCCGGGCGGACCTGTATTACCGCCTGAACCTGCTGGACATCACCATACCGCCGCTCAGGGAACGGGGGGACGATATCCAGGAAATGGTGGATTTCTACCTGACCCGCTTTGCCTGCGAGATGGGAAAGCCTATCCCCAGGCTGTCAAGGGAGGCAGTGGACCTGATGACCCATTACGCCTGGCCCGGCAATGTGCGGGAGCTGCGTAATATCTGCGAGCGCCTGATTGTGCTGAGCGACACTCCGGAAATCGGTCTCAGGGAGATACAGATGCTTAAGATATTCCGGAAAAAAGAAAGCGCCCTGCCCGGTGCAGAGACATCGGTACAAGAACAGGTTCTGCCGGAAACCGGGATAGTGTACGCCAATCTGAAGCCAAGGAAGAAGAAACAGGATATAGCCAAGGAACTGGGGGTCAGCCGGACCACCCTGTGGCGCATGGAAAAAATGGCGCGGGAACAGAAGAAACAGTGATATCTGTTTCGTATCTCTATTGACAGAAAATCCTTTGGGATATATGCTTACAATATCAGGAAAAACCAAACGAATAAAGTTGAGAGGTGGAGACATGAGGATAGCACTGATTAATGAGAACAGCCAGGGCGCCAAAAATACCATGATTTACAATTCCTTAAAGAAGGTGGCTGACCAGTACGGCTTTGAGGTGGACAACTACGGCATGTACACAGCAGAGGATGAAGCGCAGCTGACATATGTGCAGGCAGGTATCCTGGCAGCAGCCATACTGAACGGCAGGGCAGCGGATTATGTGATTACGGGCTGCGGCACGGGCGAGGGAGCCATGCTGGCCTGCAACTCATTCCCGGGCGTGATTTGCGGCCATGTGGAGGATGCACTGGACGCCTATACATTTGCCCAGATTAACGATGGAAACGCCATTGCCATTCCTTTTGCCAAGGGATTTGGCTGGGGCGGTGATTTGAATCTGGAGTATATATTCGAGAAACTGTTCTGTGAGCCTTCCGGCCAGGGATATCCAAGGGAGAGGGCTGTTCCTGAGCAGAGGAACAAGCGGATTCTGGATGACGTGAGAAAGGCTGCCTTCAAGGAGGACCTGGTAGAAATCTTCAAGGGCCTGGACCAGGAGCTGGTTAAGGGCGCATTTGCAGGGGAGAGGTTCGGAGAACTTTTCTTTGGAAAATGCAAGGATGAGAAGCTGGCAGCTTATATTAAGGAATTAATCGGGTAAAAACCGCATAAAAAATGACAAAAGCCGTTCTGCGAAATTGATGTGCAGGGCGGTTTTGTCATTGTATGTTTCCAGGAAATGTTTACAAAGGATGTTTGTGTTTGCGGGCGGTAATCCTACCGGGAGAGCTCAAGCTTCACTCTCAGGATACGCTCCAGGGACTGGTCTAGGCGCTGCTCTGTCAATTCACCTGTTTTGACCGCATCCAGCACCCCGGTGTAAGCTTCTTTAAAATCAGCGGGCATAAGCAAAAGGTCAGCGCCGGCTTCCAGGGCCATGACAGCTGCCCGGCCAGAGGTATAATTGTTCTGGATGGCTCCCATGTTCAGGGCGTCGGTGACAATGATTCCTTTGTATCCCATGGTATTGCGCAGATATTCGGTGAGAATCCGGGGAGACAGGGAGGATGGGGTATCGTCCCCTGTTATCCGGGGCAGGGAGATATGGCCTGCCATGATGAAGGGCGTGCCGTCCTCAACCAGGCTGGCAAAGGGGACCAGCTCCGCCTGCTCCAGTTCATCCCATGTCTTATAGGTGTAGGCAAAGCCCTTATGGCTGTCCCCCTCTGTGGCCCCATGGCCCGGAAAGTGCTTGGGAGTCCCATAGACATGATGTTCTTCAAGTCCCCTCATGTAAGCCTTCACCATCTGTGTTACCAGATTTGGGTCAGAACCAAAGGAGCGGTCCAGCACAACGGTATTGTCCGGGTTGGTCAGCACATCTGCATCCGGCGCAAAGTCTAAATTAATCCCGAATTCTTCCAGATAGCTTCCGATGACAGAACCGGCTTCGTATGCCCTGGACGTATCCCTGCTCTTTCCGATTTCGGCCATGGTGTCCGCCCTGGGCAGCCGGAACCCTTCATGGTTGGCGATGCGGGCCACCTTACCGCCTTCCTCGTCAATGGAGAGGAACAGAGGGAGCTGGTCCAGGCCGGATGCATATTCCTGGGTTCTGGCTGTCATGGTTTTCAGCTGTTCCGGGCTTTGCAGGTTTTGGGGAAAATAAATGAGGCCGCCTACCGGGTATTCCTGTAACGCCTTGCAGGTGGCATCGCCGGCCTGGGTCACGGCCGGATAGCCGGTGAGGGCTTCCGGGGTAATGATGAAAAGCTGGGCTGTCTTTTGCTCCAGGGTCATCCGGCTGATTATGGCCTGGATTTTTGCAGTGTCCGTGCTGTCCGGTTCATCGTATGGTCCGGTGCTGCCGGTTTCTTCCGCCGGCGTTGAACTGTCTGTCTGCCCGGCGCTGTCTTGCTGTCCGGCCCCGTCAATTTCCTGTGAGGCCCTTGTCCCGGCCAGACGCTGGGAATCCGTATTATCAGCCCTGATTTTCAATAGAACGGCAGCAATGATTACGGCAGACACCAGACCTGCCGCAGTAATATAAAACCATTGAATGCCTTTTTGCTTTCTTTTTTTCCTGGAATGTTTTCTGGTTGTCAAGTTGGTCCTCCTTTCGATGTTGGGTGTCAGGTTTGCCGGGATTTAGGTCTTTTGGCTTTCCGTGTCCGGGTATATTGAAAAACTGTATTGACAAAGATAACGATATGAGTAATAGTGATATTATAGCATTGTATGCAGAAATCGTGGAATACTAGAAAAAGATTTTTTAAACAGATTCTGGTACATCCTGCGCCGCGCACAGAGGAGGTGGAAGTGTGGATATTAACGGGGACCGGTTGTGGTCGGATATCCAGGAGTTAGGGAGGATTGGGTGCAATCCGGACGGCAGCATTACGCGCCTGTCCTTTACACCCCAGGACCGCCAGGCCCAGGATTGGCTGGAAGCCAGGATGGCGGATGCAGGACTTTTGGTGAGGGAGGATGCTGCCGGCAATCTGATAGGGGAGCTTTCCGGCAGCTGTCCTGAAAAATCCTGCATTATTTGCGGCTCACATTACGATACGGTTCCAGGAGGCGGACGGTTTGACGGGACCCTTGGCATCCTTTCAGCCCTGGAAGCGGTCCGGAGAATACGGGAACAGGGAATCACCACAAAACGGACCATACGTCTGGCCGCTTTTAAGGACGAGGAGGGAAGCCGCTTTGGATATGGGATGGTGGGCAGCAAAGCCGTCTGCGGCATGGTGGACCCCGCAGGCCTTTCCTCCCGGGACAAGGATGGAATTACCCTGGAACAGGCTATGACAGACTACGGATGCAGGCCCGGTGAGCTGTCTTCCTGCAGGATGGAGGATGCAGGGGCTTATCTGGAGCTTCACATTGAGCAGGGTAAGGTACTGGAGGACCATGGGGCATCCATCGGCATTGTAAGCGGCATAGCCGGGCTGGTGCGGTATACCGTGGAGATAAGGGGTGAAAGCGGACATGCCGGCGCCACTCCCATGAAGGCCAGGAAGGACCCGGTTCCGGCCATGTGCCAATGGATTGGCAGGGTGACGGAGCTGGCGGAGCAGCGGGATTCGTGTGTGGCCACCGTGGGCTCCATTGCCGCCTGGCCCGGAGCCAGAAACGTAATCTGCGGGCGGGTGGTATTTTCCCTGGATTTGCGTTCCATTCACGAGGAAGACCTGAGGGATATCATGGACGAGATGGAACGGTACGGGGCAGAGCTGTCCGGCCTGCGCGGAATCAGAATCAGCCTGCATCAGGACCTGGAGATTCCGCCATGCCGCTGCCATGAACCATACCGGGAAGCCATCCGGCATATCTGCCGGACGGAAGGCTATTCCTTTATAGAACTGATGAGCGGGGCGGGACACGATTGTATGAATTTTAAGAATACGTGTCCCACTGCCATGATTTTTGTGCCGTCCAGGGGCGGTTTGTCCCACCGGAAGGAGGAGTTTACTTCCAGGGAGGACTGCGCCTGCGGGGCCAGGGTGCTGCTGGGACTTTTGCTTGAAACGGCAGGCATTGACGATACCATTGACTGACAAAGGAGATTACTATGGAAAAATTAGAGGAATTTTTTAAGTTAAAAGAAAGGGGAACCAGTGTCAAGATAGAAGTCCTGGCAGGTCTTACCACATTCATGACCATGGCCTACGTGCTGGTGGTCCAGCCCAGCGCCATCATCGGCTTCGGGGATGCCGTATCCTTTACGGACGTCAACGGGCTGGTCATCACCAAAGAGGCCATTGCAGTTACATGTGCTGTTATCAGTGCGCTCATTACCCTGCTCATGGGTTTTTATGCCAACCTGCCCTTTGCGCTGGCAACGGGGATGGGAACCAACTTTATGTTCGGGGCCCTGCTTCAGTCCAACACCCTGTCCTTTGGCTCTATTATGGCCATAACACTGATATCCGGCCTGATTTTTGTGGTGCTCACTATCTTCGGAGTAAGGGATTTGATTGTCAAGGCCATACCTAAGAACATCAAGGTGGCCATCGGATCGGCCATTGGTTTTTACATTGCCTATCTGGGCTTTAAGAATTCAGGCATCGGCACCTTTACCAATGGAATCGGTATGGGAAATTTTAAGGAGCCGGCTGTATTCATTGCCCTGCTGGGACTGATTATCATTGCTATTCTGACCGCCTACAGGGTAAACGGGGCCATCCTTATGGGTATCATTGCCGTCACTGTCATGGGTATTCCCCTGGGCGTGACCACCCTGCCGGACACCTTTGCCAAGATGCCGGATTTTTCCTCCTGGGGCAATATTGTGTTCTGCTTTGATTTTAAGGGACTGTTGTCCTTCCAGGCCATCATCTATGTGTTCATTGCCTTTTGCGGGGACTTTTTCTCCACACTGGGAACCGTGCTGGGCGTGGCCGGAAAGGCGGGTATGCTGGATGAGGACGGCAACATGCCGGGTATCCAGAAACCATTCCTGGTGGACGCCATCGGCACCTGTGTGGGCGCCTGTACCGGAAATACCACCATCACCACCTTTGTGGAATCCACTTCGGGCGTGGAGGCAGGCGGAAGAACCGGCCTGACCAGCATTGTGGTGGCCATTCTTTTTGCGGTCATGGTATTTTTCTCGCCCCTGATTCTGATGATTCCGGATGCAGCCACCGGCCCGGCCCTTATCTTTGTGGGCTTTCTGATGGTATCAGGCATCAGAAACATTGATTTCAGCGACTTCACGGAAGCCTTCGGGCCGTTTGTCATGATTATGTTTGTTATTTTCTGCGGAAGCATTGCAGCCGGAATCGCGGCAGGCATCCTGGCGTATATCATTATCAAGACTGCCACGGGTAAGTTTAAGGAGCTGCATCCGGTCATGTATGTCCTGGCCATTCCGCTGGTTATGTATTTTGTGTTCAAATAACAGGATTTACAAATAAAAGAAGGGAAAGACAGAGATGAAAATACAGCCAAGAGATAAGAGGGCCCTGCTCAGGGCGGCTCTGGGAGAGATAAAAAGTGATTTGGCCATCAAAAATGTGCAGTTGGTCAATGTCATTACAGGGGAAATTTATCCGGCCAGCGTATATGTATATGACGGCTTCATTGCCCATGTGGAATATAAGGCGCCGGGCGGGGAAGAACAGTTCGCGAAAGAGGTGGTGGACGGCCAGGGTAAGTACCTGATTCCGGGCCTGATAGACGCTCATGAGCACATTGAGAGCTCCATGATGACGCCCAGGAATTTCGCAAAGGCAGTGATTCCAAAGGGAACCACCACTGTTATCACGGACCCCCATGAGATTGGAAATGTGTGGGGTGTTGCGGGCGTGCGCTATATGCACGAAGCTTCAGAGGGACTTCCCATGCGCCAGCTCATAGATATACCCAGCTGTGTGCCTGCCGTGCCCGGGCTGGAGCACGCAGGCGCTGAGTTCGGGCCGGCGGAGATTGAGGAGCTGGCAGAGCTTGAGCGCGTGGTGGGACTGGCGGAGGTTATGGATTACCTGGACGTGATTCATGGCGGAGACCGCATGATGGATATTATCAGAACGGCAGAGGACCACGGATTGTACCTTCAGGGCCACGCCCCCTTTGTGGAGGGCAGGATGCTGTCCGCTTATCTGTGCGGCGGCCCGGATACCTGCCATGAATCCAGGACAGCGGAGGAAGCAAGGGAAAAGATGAGAAGCGGCATGAGGGTGGATGCCAGGGACAGCTCCATCACCAAGAATGTGGAGGCCATATGGAGCGGGGTTAAGGATTTCCGTTTCTTTGACAATTTCTGCCTATGCACCGATGACAGGGAGGCGGATGATATCCTCCGCAACGGCCATATCAATGATGTGGTCAGGGCGGCCATAAGATACGGCATGGAGCCGGTGGCGGCCATCAAGAGCGCCACCCTGAATTCAGCCAGGGAAGCCGGACTGCAGAACCTGGGCGCCATTGCGCCGGGATATGCGGCCGACATGCTGCTGGCAGATGATTTGAGGGAACTGACGCCCAGCCATGTGTTCTATGGAGGAAGGCTGGTGGCACAGGATGGAAGGCTGCTGGCTGATATTGAGGACAAATCCTATCCGCTGGAGTCAGCCAACTCTGTCCACATAAGGCCGCTGACTGCGGAGGATTTCACCATCCATCCTCCGGTATCCCAGGGAGCGGTCAGGGTCAATCTGATGAAATACTATGACATGAACCTATCCACAACGGATATTGTGTGTGAGGAAGTTCCGGTAAAGGACGGCAGAATTGATATAAACGGTGATGAGGACCTGAAATTTGTGGCCGTGGTCAACCGGTATAAGGGCAATGACAACATAGCCCTGGGCCTGGTCAGGGGCTTTGGCACAAAGACAGGCGCCCTGGCGTCCACGGTATCCCATGACAGCCATAACCTGACCATTGTGTATGATGACCCGGAGGAGGCGCTTATGGCAGCAGAGGAGCTGGCCAGGACAGGAGGCGGCATGTGCGCAGTGAAGGAGAAGAAGGTCCTTCATACCCTGGCCCTTCCGCTGGCAGGCCTTATGTCCCTTAAACCGGCAGAGGAGCTGGCAGAGGACAGCGCTGCGATGAAGGATGCCAACCGGGCCCTGGGCCTGACCAACATGGAAAATCCCCTGCTGCGCATTGTGACCCTGGCCCTTCCGGTTATACCCGATGCAAAGATGTCGGATATGGGATTGGTGCAGGTGACTGCAAAACGGATTGTGCCGCTGTTTCCGGAATAAAACAGGATTCTATAATTAAGAGAGAAATAGTGAAAAGTAATCTAAAAACTTGCTCCTGCAATTACGGTATGATAAAATAAGAATAACGTTTTGAAATATTTGTACAAGACATATACTTACCAGTTTGTTGTTTGTCGAGGCCGGATTTTATGAATGTAGTCCAACTTAGCATTCTCAATCCGGTCTTGCTATTGTACAAATTGGTACAGCTACCAGCACTTTTTACACACAAGTTAAACTGATGGAATATTTCGTTAAAGTGTTAATGATATATAACACATATAAGTGACCGGGGCAGGTCTACAAATGTTCATAATTAGGAGGTAATATGCAGAAGTTTTTATTAGACCATATAAAATCGTTTGAATATTCAGGGAAGATAGAGATTAAACCAATCACGATATTTGTGGGAAAAAACAGCAGTGGAAAAAGCAGCCTTCTTCGTTTCCCTGTTGTGTTGGCACAGACTTTTAGGGAAGATGCTATAACGCCGTTATTATTATTTGGTAATATGATTGATTATGGAAACTATGATGATGTGGCATATAGACATGAAAGTAGTCCTCTGGGTTTTGGGATATCTTTTGGACGAGAACTGTCACGATTTGTGAATATGGAGTTAAGAAGTACCGTAGATGAATTTTCTCTGATGAAACATTTGGCAAATATGAATGCAGATGTGCAGGTGTATATAGCGAAACCTTCCAAGAAGCTGGAGGTTGAGAAGACAGAACTGCATTTAAATGGAGAAAAGGTGTTTACCCTAAGCCGGCATTCTGTCAACAGCTATACGTTCGTTATTCATAAGCTCTACAATCAGGATGGAAAAATATGGGAAAATGGTGAGAGGGAATGCGAGGTTAAAGATACACTATTTAATAAGTTTATTCCCCTTCTTGATGTAGAAAGTATAGTGAATCAACTATGTGCAGATATGGTTAGAAAAAATAGTAAACCGTTACCTGAATTCAGGTATTCATATACAATTGGTGATTATATAGAACATAATATTTATAAGAAAAATAAAATGGAATATAGAAGTATTTATGATACTGTTTTAATTATTTCAGCCTATTATAGGGCGATTAGAAGACAATTAGCGAGTGAGGCAGCTGGATTAGCATATATTGGTCCGTTTAGGGAAAATCCCAAACGTATATATCGGGATTCAGAGAGCAGTTATGATGATGTCGGTGTAAATGGTGAAAATACTAGCATGTTGCTTAGACAGGCAGCACAGGGGAATAGAAAGTTGTTAGAAGATGTATCTGACTGGCTGCAGGATGCCATGGGATACAAATTGGCTATCAAGGATATGGAGAATGGGCTGTATAGTTTAGTGGTTCAGGGAAATGAAGAGACGGATAATATTATGGATGTAGGATATGGAATATCCCAGGTCCTACCAATAGTGACGCAGTTGTTAAACATTGGTAGGAATAACAGAAGGATGCAAGTGGGACATTCATTGGTTCAGAAAACTGTGATTTTTGAGCAGCCTGAGATTCATTTGCATCCTGCGGCACAGGCGCAGTTGGCAGATTTGTTTGTTGAATGTATCAATCATAAAAAAGGTGAAATTAATAGGGTATTGATTGAGACACACAGTGAACACTTGATTAGAAAACTTCAAGTGTTGGTTGCAGATCCAGATGTTCCGATTTTAAGTGATCAAGTGGCTATATATTATGTTGATAAGGATAAGATGGGAAATTCCTATATTGATAAAATGGAGTTATGTAATAATGGACAATTCAAAAAACCGTGGCCTTCTGGTTTTTTTGATAAAAATTATGAATTAACGCGTCTTTTAATGAAAGCAAATCAAAAGGTGGCTTTTCAGGAGAATAAGTATGATTGATATTATATTGTGTTACAGTATTTTGGAAAAGTGTGGGTATTTAGATGCATTTTATTCTGATTCTGGCACAATTCAGATGGTGCTTAGATTGCGGCAGCATAGAATGGTGCTGACTGAGGCGCTTATGGATTATTATGATGAATATTTTCAGAATAAGGCACCTCAGTGGCAAGAATGGTATAGGAATTTTTGTGCTGATATTTTATATACAGAGGAACGGGCTGTAATGGTAACACCAAAAAGAAACGGTAAATTAGTTACTGAAAATCCATATTATAATGAACTAGTGACACTAAGCAGAGAGACTGCTGATAAAATCCTTCTTATGGAACCTAAAGATAAGATTAAGAAATCTATTATTGATAAATGGGGTATCACAGTTCTTGATAGTTCAGATATAAAAGATGATAGAGGCTCTAACATATTTTCTATGTATACTTTACCTGTAAATGGTAAACATATTGAAGAAGGTCAGGATAGTGATGCAATAGCAAAATGGTTTGGACGTTTTTTGATTACAGAGAGTTATCTGCAAATTTTTGATAACTATCTATTAACTAAAGATGGAATAAACTATTTAAGAAAGTATATACTTAAATACATAAAAGACGGAAGTGAAATTGAAATTTATTCGAAAGTAAGTGAATCCTTTTCAGAACAAATGGTTAAAGAAGAGTTTTCAAAAAATTATTACAGTAAATGGAAGTTTACTATTTATAACGTTAAATCGGTAAAATATCAACATGCAAGGTCTATTCAGGGAAGTAGATATATCATACAGGTGGAACGGGGATTATCAGTGTTTGGAAGAGACGGCCATACATTCCAAACAATAGTTAATATTTATAATAATGAAAATAAGTCCAGAATAATCTTAAAAGAATCGCAGTTAAAACAAATTGTTTAGTAAAACATTTTTATATAATTAGGGGGAGATAATATTGAGGATTAAAACACCATATAGGGTTAAATGTAAATTATGCGGCTTTGTTATCCCTCTTAATATGGATTTAGAATGTGTAAGCTCATACGAACGAAATATGGGACCTGAATTGGAGTATGTAGCGATATTTGAAAGCCCATGTCCTCAATGTGGTGAGGATATAATGATTAAAGTAAATACATGGGAATATCCTGAAGGGGAGCTTAATAACTATAGTGTAATTATGGAAGGGGCTATGGAAATAGAGAAGCCACAGTTCATAATGCATGATTGAATGATGGAAATATACAGATAAAAAGGGGGTTGGAAGTGCTGTTCAGGCACACTCCAGCCTCCTTTTATTAACTTATGTATGCGACATGGTTCCCAGGCAGGGGCTTAAGGTGGCCACCGGCCGCCTTCCGTTTCCCCGGTCCTCCCTGGATATCTCTGTTTTCAGGTTCTTCTGGGCGGTTGCCAGCATTAGCTTGATTCGGTTCAGCTGGTTCACTTCGCTGGCCCCGGGGTCATAGTCCACGGCAATGATATTGGACTGGGGATAATTCCGGCGCAGTTCCTTGATAACGCCTTTTCCTACAATGTGATTGGGCAGGCATCCAAAGGGCTGGGTACAGATAATGTTGTTTACGCCGCTGTGAATCAGCTCCAGCATCTCGCCGGTCAGGAACCATCCCTCGCCGGTCTGGTTGCCCAGGGATACAAAGCCCTTGGCCATCTGGGCCAGTTCATTGATGGCTGACGGAGGCGTGAAATGCACGCTGGCTGTCAGCTCCTTTCGGGCTGTCCTGCGGAAGTACTCTAACAGGGCAATTCCGGCGTTGCACAGCCTGGCTGTGGATTTCTTTGAGCCCAGGTGTTCGGCCTTGAAATTGCTGTTATAGAAGGAGTACAGCAGGAAATCCATCAAGTCGGGCATCACTGCCTCGGCGCCCTCGGATTCCAGCAGCTCCACAATGTGGTTGTTGGCCAGAGGTGAGAATTTCACCAGGATTTCCCCTACAATGCCCACCTTCGGCTTCTTTACATCCAGCCTTGGAAGGGCGTCAAAGTCCCGGATGATTCCCTTTATATTGCGTCCGAATTCCACCATGGCGGCATTCCTCTTGGACAGGGAGGCAATGCAGCGGGCCTTCCATTTTTCATGCAGTGCATTGGCGCTGCCTTGTTCCGCCTCATAGGGCCGGGTGGCATAGAGCACCCGCATGAAGATATCGCCGTACACAATGGCCTGCATGGCCTTTGTCAGCAGGGGCACGGTGAAGGTGAAGCCGGGGTTGGTTTCCATGCCGTTGGCATTGACGGAGATAACCGGTATCTGGGGCATTCCCGCCTTTTCCAGGGCCCTGCGGATGAAGCCGATGTAGTTGGAAGCACGGCAGCCGCCGCCGGTCTGGCTCATGAGGACAGCTGTGTGGTCCAGGTCGTACCTGCCTGAAAGCAGGGCGTCCATGATTTGTCCGATGACAATGAGGGACGGATAGCAGGCGTCGTTATTTACATATTGGAGTCCCACATCCACGGCGTTGCGGTTGTGGTTCTGCAGTACTTCAATCTTATAACCAAAGGAGCGGATGGCCGGCTCCAGAAGGTCAAAATGGATGGGAGACATCTGGGGGCAGAGAAGGGTATAATCCTTTTTCATCTCCTTGGTGAACATTACCCGGTGGTAAGCGCTGGACACCACCTTGCGCTCAAAATGTCTCTGGTCCCGGACCTTTAAGGCTGCAATCAGGGAACGGATTCGTATCCTGGCTGCCCCCAGGTTATTGACCTCGTCAATCTTCAGTACCGTATAAATCTTGCCGGAATGGGTCAGGATATCAGCCACCTGGTCGGTGGTCACTGCGTCCAGTCCGCATCCAAAGGAGTTAAGCTGAATCAAATCCAGGTTATCCTGGGTCTTCACAAAGCTGGCTGCCGCGTAGAGACGGGAGTGGTACATCCACTGGTCCGTCACCACCAGAGGCCGTTCCACCCTTCCCAGGTGGGATACGGAGTCCTCGGTGAGTACAGCGAATCCATAGGAGGTAATCAGCTCCGGTATGCCGTGGTGAATCTCAGGGTCCACATGGTAGGGCCTGCCGGCCAGGACAATCCCCCTTTTTCCATGTTCCTTCATCCAGGCCAGGGTTTCCTCCCCCTTTTTCATCAGGTCGTCACGGGAGGCGGTCAGCTCCTGCCAGGCGGCATGGGATGCCATCCTGACCTCGGCAGCCGGAATCTGGAATGTTCCGGAAAATTCCTTTACAAGGGCATCGGTGAGAATATCCTCATTGGTAAATGCCATGAAGGGGTTCATGAAATGCACGTTTTCCTCGGCCAGGGCCTCCACGTTATTCTTAATGTTCTCCGCATAGGAGGTGACCATGGGGCAGTTGTAGTGGTTGCCGGCGTCCGGGCTTTCATTGCGCTCATAAGGGATACAGGGGTAGAAGATGAACTTCACGCCCTGCTTGATGAGCCAGGTTACGTGTCCGTGCACCAGCTTGGCAGGATAACACTCGGATTCACTGGGAATGGATTCGATTCCCAGCTCATAGAGCTGCCTGGTGGACTGGGGGGACAGCACTACATGGTAGCGCAGCTTTTTAAAGAACACAGCCCAGAAGGGGAAGTTCTCGTACATGTTAAGCACCCTCGGAATGCCCACAGAACCGCGGTCCGCCTGGTCCAGGGGCAGGGATTCGTAGTCAAACATCCTGTGATACTTGTAATCGAAGAGGTTGGGTATCTCCTTTTTGGCTTTTTCAAGGCCGAGTCCTCGTTCGCAGCGGTTGCCTGAGATAAAGCGGCGTCCGCTTCCGAACTGGTTGATGGTCAGCACACAGTGGTTGTTGCAGCCCCTGCAGCGTGTCATGGAGGTGCTGTACTTAAGAGCGATGATTTTTTCAAGGGAGAGCATGGAAGTCTCCGGTTCATTGGCCATGTGATACCGCTCCCTGGCAATAAGGGCTGCGCCAAAGGCGCCCATGATGCCTGCGATGTCCGGGCGCACTGCCTGGCATCCTGATATTTTTTCAAAGCTTCTGAGCACGGCGTCGTTGTAGAAGGTGCCGCCCTGAACCACCACGTGGTTCCCAAGGTCGGAAGCGTTTGTAATCTTAATTACCTTAAATAATGCGTTCTTGATAACGGAGTAGGCCAGACCCGCGGAGATGTCTGCCACGGTGGCCCCTTCCTTCTGGGCCTGCTTTACATTGGAATTCATAAACACCGTGCAGCGGGTGCCCAGGTCCGTGGGATTTTCAGCAAACAGGGCTTCCCTGGCAAAATCCTCCACACTGTAGTTCAGACTCCTGGCAAATGTCTCGATGAAGGAGCCGCAGCCGGAGGAGCAGGCCTCGTTGAGCTGTACGCTGTCAACCGTGCCGTCCTTAATCTTGATGCATTTCATGTCCTGTCCGCCGATGTCCAGGATACAGTCCACATCCGGCTCAAAGAAGGCGGCGGCATAGTAGTGGGAGATGGTTTCAACCTCGCCCTCATCCAGCATCAGCGCTGCCTTTAACAGGGCTTCGCCGTAACCCGTGGAGCAGGAGTAGGCAATGCGGGCGCTTTCAGGCAGCTGGTCCTTTATCTCCCGGATGGCCCGGATGGCAGTGGCCAGGGGGCTTCCGTTGTTATTGTCATAGAAGCGGTACAGCAGGGTGCCGTCCTCGCCTACCAGCGCCGCCTTGGTGGTGGTGGAGCCGGCGTCAATGCCCAGGTAGCAGCACCCCTGGTAGGAGGAAAGGCCGGCGCTCTTTACATGATTGCTGGCATGGCGGGCACAGAACTGGCTGTAGTCTTCCTGGTCCTTAAAGAGGGGGTCCATGCGCTTTACCTCAAAATCCATCTTAATACCTGAGGACAGCCGCTGAATCAGGGTTTCCAGGGCAACGGCCTCCTGGTGTTCCTGGGGATTCATGGCTGCTCCCACGGCCGCGAAGAGGTGGGAGTGGTCCGGCGCAATGACCTGCTCCGGTGTTAAGCGCAGCGTGCGGATAAAGCTTTCCCGAAGCTGGGGCAGGAAGTGGAGGGGACCGCCTAAAAACGCCACATTTCCGCGTATGGGTTTGCCGCAGGCCAGGCCGCTGATGGTCTGGTTGACCACGGCCTGGAAAATGGATGCAGCCAGGTCCTCTCTGGTGGCGCCCTCGTTAATCAAAGGCTGTATATCGGATTTCGCAAACACGCCGCAGCGGGCCGCGATGGGATAAATGGCCTTGTAATGTTCTGCGTAATCGTTAAGGCCGGATGCGTCTGTCTGAAGCAGGGCGGCCATCTGGTCAATAAAAGAACCGGTGCCTCCCGCACAGATTCCGTTCATTCTCTGGTCGATGCCTCCGGTGAAATAGATGATTTTGGCGTCCTCACCGCCCAGCTCAATGGCAACATCGGTCTGAGGCGCATAGTCCTGAAGCGCAGAGGCAACAGCCACCACCTCCTGGACAAAGGGAACATCCAGGTGGGAGGAAAGCGTAAGTCCTCCGGAACCGGTTATGACAGGGATTACCTGGACAGGACCGGTTATCTCACGGGCTTTTTTTAAAAGTCCCGCCAGAGTTTCCTGTATATTGGCATAATGGCGTTCATAATCGGAGAATACTATATGGGAAGCCTGATTTAACAGTGCAACTTTGACGGTTGTGGAACCGATATCGATTCCAAGCGTAAGGGTATTTGTATGTAAGTTCATATATGCGGGGTTTTACCCTGACCTCCTTTGTAACTTGACGGCTGTTCTGCCATGCATGGGGTAAAAACCATGCCCTGCAGTACTGGGAGACCGTAAAGCTGTTTTACATGTATCATAATACAGTTTTATGGGGAATACTGTGACTTATGCAACAAATTCCGGCATTGAAATGCTGGACATTCATAGTAGAGTTTAACATAAAACAAGTATAAATACAATTGGGGACAGGCGTTAAAAAATCGTGAAGAAATGGCGAAAATTGTGCATGTTTCTATGGACTCCTTTTTCCTGTCCAGGTAAAATTTATGTATTCTATCTGAAAAATATTCGGTATAATAGAAAATGGAAGGCTATTTCATTTGACAAAAGCGGGGGCAGTCACTATAATGAGAACGTATAATTTCAAAATGGGGGAGAGTTCGCATGATACGGATTTTTAAGACCGAAGACGGTGCTATGCACGAAAAGGAAGAGATGCAGCCTGGCTGCTGGATTGCGTTAACAAACCCTACAGCCTCAGAAATCATTGACATTGCAGATGCCTATCAGATAGACCCGGACCATTTGCGGGCGCCTCTGGATGAGGAGGAGCGGTCCCGTATAGAGGTGGAGGATGATTACACCCTGATTCTGGTGGACATTCCATCCATTGAGGAGCGCAACGGCAAGGACTGGTTTGTCACCATACCTCTGGCCATCATCACCACCAAGGATGTGCTGATTACGGTCTGCCTGGAGGAAACGCCTGTGCTCACTTCCTTTATGGACGGGAGGGTAAGGGATTTCCATACCTTCATGAAAACCAGGTTCATCCTGCAGATTCTCTATAAAAACGCTACCCAGTTCCTGCAGTACCTCCGGATTATAGACAAAAAAAGCGAAGTCATTGAGCGCAAGCTCCACCAGTCCCAGAAGAATGAGGAGCTGATTGAGCTTTTGGAGCTGGAGAAGTCCCTGGTATACTTTACCACATCCCTTCGTTCCAACGAGGTGGTGCTGGAGAAGCTGCTCCGCATTGAGAAGATAAAGAAGTATCCGGAGGACACGGACCTGCTGGAGGATGTAATTGTGGAGAACAAGCAGGCCATTGAGATGGCCAACATATACAGCGGCATCCTGAGCGGCACCATGGATGCATTTGCGTCGGTCATTTCCAACAACCTGAATATTGTCATGAAGTTTCTGGCTACGGTTACCATCGTGCTTTCCATACCAACCATGATAGCCAGCTTCTACGGCATGAACGTAAACTCCCACGGCATGCCTTTTGCAGACAGTCCCTATGGTTTTGCCATTGTACTGGGCCTGACCCTGCTGCTGTCACTGTTTGTTGCGTATATATTTAATAAGAAAGACCTGTTCTGATTAAAACCATACAGGCAGATGAAAAGGATGATAGGATGAGATTTTTTTATAAGCTTGAGAGAAGGTTTGGCAAATATGCTATCCACAACCTGATGTATTACATCATTATCATGTATATCATGGGATTTGTCATGATGTACATGGACCCCATGTTTTTTACCCGGTACCTGAGCCTGGACGCGGAGGCCATTCTTCACGGGCAGGTCTGGAGGCTGGTGACATTTTTGCTGTACCCGCCCACATTGAGTCCATTCTGGATTATATTTGCGGCGCTCATGTACTATTCCCTGGGACGTTCCCTGGAGGCGGTGTGGGGCGCATTCCGCTTTAATGTGTTCTTTTTTATGGGAGCCATAGGTATCATACTTGCCGAGTTCATCGTGTATTTTATATGGGGCTGGGATATGCACCTGGACACCACGTACCTGAGTATGTCCATATTCCTGGCCTATGCGGTGATTTTCCCGGAGGAATACTTTTATATTTATTTCGTACTTGCCATTAAGGCCAAATGGCTGGCGCTGTTTGACGCCTTTTTCCTGGTATTCGGATTTGTATACGGCAGTTTCCCACAGAGAATCGCCATTTTCCTGTCCCTGGCCAACTTCATTATTTTCTTCCTGATGACAAAGGACTTTAAAAAGTACAGTCCCAAGGAAGTGAAGCGCAGGCAGGATTTCAAGGTAAAGACCATGCGGCCGGTAAACCGCACCCACCACAAGTGCGCGGTCTGCGGCAGGACGGACGAGGAAAGTCCCGGCATGGAGTTCCGTTACTGTTCCAAATGTGAAGGCAGCTATGAGTACTGCATGGATCATTTATATACACACCAGCACGTGAAAAAATCGGATTCCCCCCAATCATAATTCCGATTTTCACGTCTGAACCAACCGTTACACTATAAACTCTCACAATTTTATGGAGGAAGAAACATGAAAAAAACCAAGATTATCTGTACGATGGGCCCCAATACCAGCGACAAAAACGTTATGATGGAGCTTGCCAGAAATGGTATGGATGTGGCCCGTTTTAACTTTTCCCACGGAGATTACGACGAGCATCTGGGACGCCTGGAGCTGTTAAAGGAAGTGCGCAAGGAGCTGGATATCCCGGTTGCGGCGCTTTTGGATACAAAGGGACCGGAGATTCGCACCGGACAGCTGAAGGACGGTAAAAAGGTGACGCTGAAGGAAGGCCAGACCTATACCCTGACCACCAGGGAGCTGGTGGGAGACGATACCATCGGCTATATCAATTACAGCGGGCTGAATGCAGATGTGACAGCGGGCAACCGGATTCTCATTGACGACGGACTGATTGAGCTGGAAGTGCGTGAGGTGAAGGACACGGATATTGTCTGTGAGGTTATCAACGGCGGCGAGCTGGGAGAGAAAAAGGGCGTCAATGTTCCCAATGTGAAGATTAAGCTTCCTGCCCTGACAGATAAGGACAAAGAGGATATCCGTTTCGGAATCAGACAGGGCTTTGACTTTATCGCGGCCTCCTTTGTGCGTACGGCTGACTGCATCAGGGAAATCAAGACAATGCTGGATGAGCAGGGTTCCAGCATGAAGGTCATTGCAAAGATTGAGAACGCTGAGGGCATTGAGAACCTGGACGCCATCATTGAGGCGGCGGACGGCATCATGGTAGCCAGAGGCGACATGGGCGTGGAGATACCGGCTGAGAAGGTTCCCCACATCCAGAAGAAGATTATCCGCAAGTGCAACGAGGCATGTAAGATTGTTATTACAGCCACCCAGATGTTGGATTCCATGATTCGCAACCCAAGACCTACCAGAGCTGAGGTGACGGACGTTGCCAATGCAGTGTATGACGGCACGGACGCAGTGATGCTTTCCGGCGAGACAGCCATGGGCAAGTATCCTGTGGAAGCACTGCGGATGATGGTATCCATTGCCCTGGAGACAGAGTCGCATCTGGATTATGCAGGGTACCGCCAGAGGAAGGTAACAGAGCAGAACATGAAGAATGTTTCCAACGCCGTGTGCTTTGCCTCTGTGTCAACCGCCCATGACCTGAATGCAGATGTAATCATTGCTCCCAGCATCACAGGCTTTACCACACAGATGCTCTCCAAATGGAGGCCGGGCGCAAGAATCATCGGCATGTCCCCCAGCATGGCTACCGTACGCCAGATGCAGCTTCAGTGGGGCGTTGTACCGGTATGGTCACGCCGCGCAGAGTCCACAGACGAACTGATTGAGAACTCCGTGGAAGAGCTTAAGGACAGAGGTCTTGTGGATGAGGGTGAGCTGGCTGTCATTACGGCCGGGGTCGTGACCTACGCAAGACGCCATGAGGCCGCCACCCAGACTAATATTATGAGAGTCATCAATATCGAATAAAAACACTGGACAAGGAAGTCTGCCCGGGAGTACAATTGTACATATTGTACTTCCTGACAGGCTTTTTGCGAAAAAAGGGAAAGGAGACAGATAGATAATGGATAAGAAGCCATTCGTGACACTGGAACAATTAAGGGAGATTGAGAAGACATACCCCACGCCTTTTTATCTGTACGATGAGAAGGGAATCAGGGAGAACGCCGCCAGGCTTAAGCAGGCATTTTCCTGGAACAGGGGATATAAGGAATATTTTGCAGTCAAGGCAACGCCTAACCCATTTCTGCTAAACATACTGAAGGACATGGGGTGCGGCACGGACTGCTCGTCCATGACAGAGTTAATGATGTCAAAGGCCTGCGGTTTTTCCGGGCCGGACATCATGTTTTCCTCCAATGATACGCCCCTTGAGGAGTTTGCCTATGCAGAGAAGCTGGGTGCCATCATTAACCTGGACGACATCACGCATATACAGTGTCTGGAGGACACCCTGGGGTATATTCCGGAAACCATCAGCTGCCGTTTTAATCCGGGCGGCCTGTTTAAAATAAGCAATGACATCATGGATAATCCAGGGGATTCCAAATACGGCATGACCACAGAGCAGATTGGGCAGGCTTTCCGGATTCTGAAGGAAAAGGGCGCAAAGCATTTCGGCATTCATGCGTTCCTGGCCAGCAATACCGTGACCAACGAGTATTACCCTATGCTGGCGAAAATCCTGTTTGAGCTGGCGGTCAAGCTGAAAGAGGAGACAGGCGTCCATATCGCGTTCATCAATTTATCCGGGGGCATCGGCATTCCCTACCGCCCGGACCAGGAGCCCAATGATATCCTGGCCATTGGCGACGGGGTAAGAAAGGTCTATGAGGAAATTCTGGTTCCTGCGGGCATGGATGATGTGGCCCTGTGCACGGAGCTGGGACGTTTCATGATGGGACCTTACGGCGCCCTGGTGACAAAGGCCATCCATGAGAAACACACGTACAAGGAGTATGTGGGCGTGGATGCCTGCGCCGTGAATCTGATGCGGCCGGCCATGTACGGCGCTTACCATCACATCACTGTCATGGGCCGGGAGGATGAGCCCTGTACCCATATGTATGACGTGGCAGGCTCCCTGTGCGAGAACAATGATAAGTTTGCCATTGACCGTATGCTTCCGGAAATCAGGAAGGGGGACCTTCTGTTTATCCACGATGCAGGGGCCCACGGATTTGCCATGGGGTATAATTATAACGGCAAGCTTAAATCAGCGGAGCTTCTGTTAAAGGAGGACGGCACTGTGGAAATGATACGCAGGGCAGAAACTCCTGAGGATTACTTTGCTACATTTGATTTTTGTGATATACTCAAAGATATTGACTGATGAGTGAAGAGGCATCAGGTATGCCCGGAAGCCCTGGCGCACTGCAGAAGGCAGTCTGCCGGGGCTTTGCTGCGGTTTGAAAGTTCATGATAAGGAGGTATGCAGGATGGCAGAGATAGGATTCATAGGAATGGGAAATATGGGAAGCGCCATTTTAAACGGGCTTCTAAAGGTATACAGCCCTGAGAATATGATATTTTCGTCGGCCCGCTGGGAAAAGATGGAGGCAGTGACAGCCAGGACAAAGGTAAATCACGCTGATTCCAACAGGGAATGCGCAGAGGCAGTGAAATACCTGATTCTGGCAGTAAAGCCCCAGTATTTTGAGGCAGTGTTCTCAGAAATCAGGGGGGCGGTGACACCGGAGCAGGTGGTGATTTCCCTGGCCCCCGGCGTTACCATCGCCAATATCGCGGAGCGTCTGGGAGGAAATGTGCGGGTGGTAAGGGCCATGCCCAACACGCCTGCCATGCTGGGAGAGGGAATGACAGGCGTGGCTTATGGGGATTCAGTTTACACCCAGGAGGAAATGGAAACAATCCAGGCCATATTTTCCCACTGCGGAAGAGTGGAGCTGGTGGAGGAACGGCTCATGGATGCGGTTGGCTGCGTCAGCGGAAGTTCGCCGGCCTTTGTGTACATGTTCATTGAGGCCCTGGCTGACGGCGGGGTCAAATACGGCCTTCCCAGAAAGACAGCCTATGCCATGGCTGCCCAGACTGTTTTGGGAAGCGCTAAAATGATACTGGAGACGGGAAAACATCCGGGACAGCTGAAGGACGAGGTGTGTTCCCCTGGGGGAACTACCATTGCAGGCGTGTCGGCCCTGGAAGAGCATGGCCTGAGAAACGCGGTCATCAAGGCAGCTGATGCCTGCTATGAAAAGACACAGCGTATGAAATAGAAAATATATACGAATTATCAGAGAGAGGAAGGAACAGACATGGAAGACAAGGAAAAGAACACGGAGATACCGGTTGTGCGGCTGGACCGCCAGCTTAAATATAAGGGAAATATCCTTAAGATATATGAGGATACAGTCCTGGCGAACGGCCATGAGGCAAAATGGGATTTCATCCATCACGATGGGGCGGCAGCTGTTCTGCCGGTTGCCGGTGATGGTAAAATCCTTATGGTGCGCCAGTACCGCAATGCCCTGGACCGCTATACCCTGGAGATTCCTGCGGGCAAGCTGGATGAGCCGGGAGAGCCCAAGGTGGAGTGTGCGTTCCGGGAGCTGGAGGAGGAGACCGGTTTTAAGGTGGAATCACCGGAGAAGCTTGAATACCTTATGAGTCTTACCACAACCGTGGCATTCTGCGACGAAGCCATTGACATATTTGTGGCCCACAACCTGATTCCCTCCCACCAGCATCTGGACGAGGACGAGGTAATTAATGTGGTTCCCTGCACCCTGGAGGAACTGGAGGAAATGATATATACCGGAAAGATTACGGACGGCAAGACCATTGCCGCCATAATGGCTTATGCCAGGAAATACCGTTCCGTGGATAAAAAGGACAGTATGCTCTAAGTCATAAACCATGGATTCCTGTCATACAGTAGAGGGGGAGAAGCTGCAGCGGTTATGTTTCTTACCTGTAAACTGGGACAGGAGGATGGTGCATGGGAATGAGGTGGTTCAGGCTGCGTCTGGGGACGCTCACCTATGAGGACTGGCTGTTGTTCTGCTTTGCGGCAGGGATTTTTTGCGGTACGGCGGCCGCGCTGGCATTTGGAGGTCCTACGGTGCAGGGATGTATCCTTGGGGCGGCGGGTACCTTCGGGGGAGGAACCCGGGGCGTGAAGGAATTCATGACCGTATTCAGACAGCGGGCACTTGAGACCTGCGGAGGCTGGCTGGCCGGAATTACAGTGTGCAGCCAGATGCTTTTCGGATTCCTGACTTTTTATGCCGGAATGAGCCTGGCTGTGGTCCTGTCCGTTCTGACCATACGCAAGGGGCTTTTGGGAATCGCCGCATTTCTGTGTACGGTCCTGCCCCATGGTCTGGTCTATCTCCTGGTGTGGTACGTGCTGTCAGGGTGGTCGGGACAGGTGCAGAAAAAGCTCCATATCCTGCCGGGCCTTCTTCTGCTGGTTATTACCGGGGCAGGGGCCTTTCTGGAGGTTTTCGTGTCTCCCTTCTTCTGGGGGATTTTTGGATGACGGGGAGAAACTGAACCGCAAATCATTGGCAGGGCTGTTCCTGCTGACAGCAGGCACCCTACTGCTGTTATTATAGGAGCCCGGCTGTTATGACAGGCGGTCAAAAGGAGAGATATACGTGAAGAAGAGGAGAACAGGCAGCAGCTGCCTGAAACGGCTGTTCCTGGCTTTTTACATACCATATGCAGTGAATATCCCTCTGGCGGCCTATGTGTGGGCAGGGGGAATATGGCCGCCTGAAGGCGCCCTTGCACCCGCAGTGCGGACCGTTCTTCTGGCGGCGGGACTGGCCTGTACCTGGCTGGTCTGGATGGCTTACAACATTATGCCGGAAAAAAAGGATTTCTATGCCTCGTGGCGGGTGACCATCATGGAAGGCGGCAGGAGTCTGTGCTACACTGCCCTGTATGGTTTTGCGGTCCAGGCGGCTGTTTTCTGGCGTCTTTATCCCAAGGCTGCACCGGCCGTACATGACCGGAGGATATTGTGGCTGAACGGCATCTACGGGATTATTATGCTGTTCATCCTCTTGTGGAACGGCATCCTGCGCATATTTTTCACCTCGGTCCGGCTCAGGCTTAAATACCGTATTCTGATGCTTCTGGCCATGTGGATTCCCGGGCTTAACCTGGCGGTCCTGCTCTATGCAATGAGGATTGTACATGGGGAATATGATTTTGCCTGTTACAAGGAATCCGTGCGTCAGGTACGGGCCCAGTCACAGATATGCAGTACCAGGTATCCGCTGCTTCTGGTACACGGGGTAGGCTTCAGGGACCTGCGGTTTTTTAACTACTGGGGACGGATTCCAAGGGAGCTGGCCCGGTATGGGGCGGATATCTACTATGGCAACCAGGAGGCTTTTGCAACGGTTGCGTTCAATGCAAATGATATCTGCAGAAAGATACAGGACATATGCAGGGAGACAGGATGTGAGAAGGTGAATATCATTGCCCACTCCAAGGGCGGCCTGGATTCCCGGTATGCCATATCCAGGCTGGGGGCAGCCCCAATGGTAGCGTCCCTGACCACCATCAATACGCCCCACCGGGGCTGCCGGTTTGTGGATTACGCATGCAGGCTGCCGGATGGACTGTACCGCGGCATTGCAGGAATATTTGATAGGTGGTTCAGCCGGTTTGGTGATTCCCATCCGGATTTCTATACGGCCACCCATCAGTTCAGCACACGGGACAGCCTGTGTTTCAATGAAGAGGTGGCGGATGCGCCGGGGGTGTATTACCAGAGCTATGCATCGGTGATGCGGGATTTCCTCAGCGACCCCCTTTTATGGTTTCCCTATCTCATTATCCGGGCCGTGGACGGCAAAAACGACGGTTTGGTGACGCCTGAGTCCGCCATGTGGGGAGAGTTTAAAGGCACTCTTGCCAACAGGAAGCACAGAGGTATTTCCCATGGCGACATGATAGATTTAAAGCGCGAGGATTACAGGGGATTTGATGTGGTGGAGTTTTATGTGGAGCTGGTAAAAGCATTGAAGGAAAAGGGATTTTAGGGCTTTTTGGGGATTGGGGGAGAAAAAAATTTTACCATTGCTTTACAACATATTGACATGCAAAAATACCCCCTTCCAACATGTTGTATGTATTATGTTAATCACTTAAAAATAGGACCTAAAGTGGGAAAAATGTGTTTGATTTTATGGAAAAATGCAGATATAATGATAGTCAGCATACGATTTTGGGCTACTTTTTGTGAGAAACGGGTTAGGGGAAAATAGCGATATGACGTCCGATATAAAAAGCTTTGTGAGCTACCTGAGGGATGTGAAAAAGACCTCCAGGAACACGGAAATTTCCTACCAGAGGGACCTGATGCAGCTGGCATCCTTTCTGGCGGATAAAGGAATAACGGAAGTTGAAAAAGTGACTAAGACAAGTCTGAATTCATATATCCTTTTTTTGGAAAAGGAGGGAAAGGCCACTACCACCATATCCAGGGAACTGGCCTCCATGAAGGCATTTTTCAATTTCATGTTCAAAGAAGGACGAATCCGCAAGGACCCGGCGGAGCTCCTGAAAGCGCCCAAGATTGAAAAGAAGGCTCCCGTTATACTGAGCGTCAACGAGGTCAACGCCCTGTTGGACCAGCCCGGTATGACAACATCCAAGGAGATACGGGACAAGGCCATGCTGGAGCTGTTGTATGCCACAGGCATACGTGTGTCGGAGCTAATCGGGCTGGAGCTTTCGGACCTGAACATGCAGGTGGGATACATCACATGCAGGGACGGCCAGAAGGTGCGTATGGTTCCCTTTGGCAAACCGGCCAAGCAGGCTTTGGGCGTGTATCTGGAAAAGGGCCGCGATGAGCTGCTTAAGGGGAAGGAGTCCCAGTGGCTGTTCACCAATTGCAGCGGAAAGGCCATGAGCCGTCAGGGGTTCTGGAAAATCATCAAGTACTACGGGGAAAAGGCCGGCATCCAGGCGGACATAACCCCCCATACCCTGCGCCATTCCTTTGCTGCCCATCTGATTCGGGGTGGTGCGGACATCCATGCGGTCCAGGCCATGCTGGGACATTCAGATTCCACCACCACCCATATGTATGCTGCCTATTCCGGCAATACGGTGGGAGAGACGTACCGGGCGGCCCTGCCCAGAAAGTAGGGCGGTACTAATAGAATAATGCGGTGATGCCGTTTTAGGAGTCCTGTCTTTTTGACAGGGCTTCTTTTGATTGGGGGCAGGCTGGGTGCGGCAGATTTGCGTGACTATTAAAATAGTCATTGACAAGGAGTGACTATTGTGATAGTCTGAAGGTGTAATAACTATTGCAATAGTCATTGAAAGGAGTTAGTATGAAACTGAAGTTATTTGACTCTGAACTTAAAATCATGGAAACACTGTGGAAGCACGGTGACTGTACGGCCGGGCAGATGGCTAAAATGCTGAAGGATGAGATTGGCTGGAACCGCAATACAACCTATACGGTCATTAAGAAATGTATTGATAAGGGAGCAGTGGTACGTCTGGAGCCCAACTTTCTGTGCAGGGCAGCCGTGACCAGGCAGGAGATTCAGGCAGCGGAGACAGAGGAACTGATTGACAGGATGTTTGACGGCTCTAAAGCTGAGTTTTTTGCAGCCTTTTTATCGGGACAGGATTTGTCCGGGAAAGAACTGGACGAGCTTAAGCAGATGCTGATATCCATGGAACAGGAGGAAGGATGAATCTATTACAGATGAGCATATCAGCAGGTATGCTGATTGCCGTCATATGGCTGCTGCGCCGTGTGGGAAGAAGGCTGTTCCCCGCAGGTTTTTTGTTTGCCCTCTGGTTTGTGGCTGCTGTCAGAATGCTGCTGCCTGTGAGCCTGCCGGTACAGCTGCCCGTATTTTCACTGGAATCAGCTCTGGAAAATGGCGGTAATATGGGGGCGCACCTGGATTTTCAGGAGACCGGAAGGGATGATGCAGAATCCAGGGAAGAAATGGCAGCGGGAGCATATGACCGGATTTCATGGTGGTGCACCCTGATATGGGCTGATGTGGCTTTGGCACTGTTGTTTTCAGGGGCCGTTGCTTATATCAGGCAGCTGCTTAGAATCAATGAGTCCATGCCTTTGGAGGGAAATCAATTTCTGGAAGAGTGGAAAGCATCCCATCCGGTCGGGAGAAACGTCCGGTTTCTGTATTTTGACCGGATTGCCTCACCTGTGACCTGCGGGATAATAAATCCCGGAATTGTGTTTCCAAAAGAGATGGACCTGGATGACAGGAAATCGCTGGAGCATGTTTTACGGCATGAGTATGTGCATATAAGACGTTTTGATAACCTGTGGAAAATCCTGGTGTTTGCTGCTGTGTGCATCCATTGGTTTAATCCCATGGCCTGGGTGATGTGGTATTGTTTTAACCGTGATATGGAGCTGTCCTGTGATGAGAGGGCGGTCAGGGGAATGGACCGGAAGGGGCGGATTGCCTATGCCATGACCCTGCTGCGGTTTGCAGAGAAGGGACGCAGGGTTTCATTACTGTACAACGGCTTTGGAAAGAGCCCGGTTAAAGAAAGGATAATGGTACTTATGAGAGGCAGAAAACGAAATAAAATCGGAATTGTTTGCAGTATATTGGTGATGACTTTGTCCATGACCGTGTTTGCATCCCCAAAGGAAGGGATACAGGGCCGGTCCGGAGAAACAGGGGAGGAAAGTCCTGCCCGGATGCTTTATGAGACTCCGCAGTTCGGGGAGTATCAGGAACTGGGGCTGTATTATATCGCCGGTACGGATGTGATTACATACAACAGCACCGGGGTGGGGTATTTCATAGATGAGTATGCACCGGGTGTATTTAACCAGATGAATGATTTGGCCGGAAGCATTTGTCTGAAAGCGGAACGGGACAGCGCCGGGAAACTGACCGGTTTCCGGGAGGTGGAGAGGACGGATTATCTGAAACAGGCATCGGACGCCGACCGCCGAAGGGCGCAGGGAAGGGGATTCATAAAGGAATACGGCCAGTACGGACTGAGCCTGGACCAGGATACAGGATACCTCTCCTATAACGGAAAACTGGTGGAGGCCATCCGGGATACCGGAGGATGCGGAACTTATGTAAACAGCGCCTTTACCGCAGGAGAGGATACCACCTGCCTGCTTATGGTGAGAGGGGAGGACGGAAGTCTGGAACAGATAAGGGAAATGGATTCCAAACAGATGTCAGAGGTGTTGGAACAGTCCATGGGGGTATACAGGGACAGCGATGGATGGAAGGGGAAAAGTGAAATGTAAGTAAAATGCAGACCTGAGGCGGGCAGCTTTACATGGTAAGGCTGCCCGGAGGTGCAGATGTGGTAAGGCTGTCTGCGGTATGCCGGATGTGGTGAGGCTGTTTCGCGGCCGGCGGCGGACAGGCAGGATATCAAGTCTCCTTTGCCTGACTCACATAAGTGAGAATCTGTCTGGCGTAGGCGTCAGCCATGCCGCAGCCGGACAGCATTTCCGGTTCATATTCAGCATAGGTGAGAGGAGCCTTGTATTCCGGCATAAGGGCAGGGGACCAGAGGGAGCCGAACTGGGGGAGAAAGAGTCCCTGTTTTTTCGTGTAACAGGTCCTGGCTGTGGCCTTTGTGCGGGCGTTCCTGTCCACATACTCTCCCACGCTTTTATGGATGGCCGTGTCTTCCATGGGCAGGTAGTAATAGTCCTTATAATTGGCGTAAAAGTACTTGAGTTCTCCCTGGTAAAGGGCAATATTGCATACCAGGGTATCCTGGTTCAGCTCCAGGCTTACCGGGGCGCTGTCATATTCCAGGGGCACCGGGATACTGCAGGGGCTTTTCCAGGTCAGGTTGAGGAAGGGGCAGGCACTGCCGGTCAAGCTGTCGCAGGAAAAGAGCTGCTGGCCTTCCAGCGTAAACGGGGCCTCCATCATATCCGCATAGCCCAGGATGGGCAGGATGGAGGGCATGCCCTTCAGGTCGTCCTCATTGTGGAGAACCAGCAGGTCGTACAGGAAGGATTCATGGGTGGCCAGGTATTCACGGTAAACCTCTATGAGCTGTCCGCCGTTGTATTTGTCCTCCCTGGCAATGCCGAGGAACTGCTCTATGGATTTCTGTTTCATGTTTTCAAGGCCCAGCAGTTTGCGGTAGGGCTTTATTTTTTTGTAGATATCCACGCTTTTTATGCGGCCAAAATCATAGGGCAGGCCCAGCCGGCGGCAGCATTTTAAAAGATAGGGGATATCAAAGCCGTCGCCGTTAAAGTGGACCAGTATCTTAAAACGCTCCATAAAGGTGAAGAAGGCCGTCAGAAGCTCCCGCTCGGATTCCCGGGTGTCGGCAAACCACTGTATGAGCCTCCATCCAAAGCCGTCATGGTATGTGCAGCCGATAAGGTACAGCTGGGAGGTGTCACCGGAAAAACCAGTGGTTTCTATATCGAAAAACAGCAGGTCCCTCAGCGCCCCTATGCGTTCCAGCGGATATGTATCTGGTAAATCAACAGGATGTTTGATGGTTATCATGGGTAATCACTCCTTTTTTGACAGAGGACAAATAGAAATCATATATATTCCGGACATCCTCCATGGGTTAGTTTATACTAAAAAATCCGGGAGTGCAAGTGTTTGATGACTCACTTTGGCGCAAAACAGAATATTTGTTCGGCAGACTTGCATTGGATTCATGGGTATGATATGATGAAGGGCAGGACATCAGAGAGAGAAAGAACAGGAATAATATATGATTTCTTACGTAAAAGGGCCTCTCATGGCCATTGAGGAAGACGTTATCGTGGTGGAGGCAGGTCATGTGGGCCTGGCCATCCATGTGCCGGTATCCCTTCTTCCGGAGCTTCCGGGAATGGGGAAAGAGGTGACGGTTTATACATATTTTCAGGTAAGGGAGGATGCCATGACGCTGTACGGCTTCCTCCACAGCCAGGACAGGGACATGTTCAGGCAGCTTCTCGGCGTGAACGGGATTGGACCAAAGGGTGCACTTGGAATTCTCTCCGTGCTCCGTCCGGACGACCTGCGTCTGGCTATTGTCAGCGAGGATGTGAAGGCCCTGGCCAAAGCGCCGGGCATCGGCAATAAGACGGCCCAGCGCCTGATACTGGATTTGAAGGACAAGATATCCATGGACGATGTGCTGGGCAATATGGCTGGCCCAGCCGGCCTGGATGCTGCGGATACAGGCGTTTTCGCATCCGGTCTGGCGGAAGCGGCCAGGGAGGCTGTCCAGGCGCTGGTAGCCCTTGGCTACACCAACACGGAGGCGTCCAGGGCAGTGAAGCAGGTGGAGGTGACGGACGGTATGACGTCGGAGGATGTGCTGAAGGCGTCCCTTAAGCATCTGTCCTTCCTGTAGGGCGTGTCAGAAAATTGCTTTTTGCCACGCTGCGGTACTGTTTTGGAAACGTGAGATTGGGATATATAGAGGTGTAAATGGAACGCAGGATTATAACAACGGAAGTGACGGCGGAGGACGAGCGCATAGAGACAACGCTCCGTCCCCAATGCCTCAGGGATTATGTGGGCCAGGAGAAGATTAAGTCCACACTGAACATCTATATAGAAGCAGCCAAGACCAGGGGGGAGCCCCTGGACCATGTGCTGTTTTACGGCCCTCCGGGACTGGGCAAGACCACATTGGCGGGCATTATTGCCAATGAAATGGGCACCAATATGAAGGTAACCAGCGGCCCTGCCATTGAGAAGCCTGGGGAGATGGCAGCCATTCTGAACAATCTCCAGGAGGGGGATGTGCTGTTTGTGGACGAGATACACCGTCTGAACCGTCAGGTGGAGGAGGTGCTGTACCCGGCCATGGAAGATTTTGCCATTGATATTATGCTGGGAAAGGATTCCACTGCCAGGTCCATACGTCTGGACCTGCCCCATTTTACCCTGGTGGGAGCCACCACCAGGGCCGGACTTCTCACAGCTCCCTTAAGGGACCGGTTCGGCGTGATTCAGAGACTGGAATTTTACACGCCGGAGGAGTTAAAAATCATCATTCTCCACTCCGCCAAGGTGCTGGGGGTGGAAATCGAAGCAGGGGGAGCCATGGAGCTGGCCAGGCGTTCCAGGGGAACTCCCAGGCTTGCCAACCGGCTGTTAAAGCGTGTCAGGGACTTTGCCCAGGTGAAATATGACGGGGTCATTACCAGGGAGGTAACTGATTTTGCCCTGGATATTATGGACGTAGACAAGCTGGGACTGGACCAGAACGACAGGAACATTCTGTTAATGATTATAGAGAAATTTTCCGGCGGCCCCGTAGGACTGGACACCCTGGCAGCGGCCCTGGGAGAAGATTCCGGAACCCTGGAAGAAGTATACGAGCCCTACCTCCTGATGAACGGCCTGATTAACCGCACCCCAAGAGGCCGCACCGCCACCGAAACAGCCTACCGCCATCTAGGCGCAGAAATGCAGAAACCGCCTTGTTAAGACCACGGGGGCTGTGGTATAATGTCCACGTAGGCAATGAGCAGTGCGAAAAAAGGCATAGGCAGATTGCCGTTGTGCTGGCACAAAAGGAAATCTGCCTATGCCTTTTTTCATAGGGCGAAGCCCGTGAGTGAGATGGAGCGGAGCGGAATCGAACGCGCACTGCGGACCAGGCATTCGCGGCGGCGAGCCGTAAACCAGCCGCCGTTGTGCTGGCACAAAAGGAAATCTGCCGGACCAGGCATTCGCGGCGTCAAGCCGTAAACCAGCAAAGCAAGAAAGCAGGGAGCAAGCATGGATACAAAAAATTACACCCAAGTATTAATAGACGGAAAAGTATACACACTGGGCGGCAGCGAGGACGAGAGCTATCTCCAGAAAGCTGCCAGCTACGTAAATGAGAAAAACAGCGCCATGAGAAAGGTACCGGGATTCACCAAACAGAGTGCGGATTACCAGATGGTCATGACGGAGTTAAATATAGCAGACGACTATTTCAAGGCTGTGGAATGGGCCGAAGGGATGGAGCGCCAGAAGAATGACATGGAGAAGGAAACCTACAGCTTAAAGCATGAGCTGGTCAGCACACAGATGAAGCTGGAGGCAGTGCTTAAGGATTTGGAAGAGCGACAGAGGGAGCTGGACCGTCTGAACCGCCGGACCGCCCAGCTGGAAGGCGAATTAAAGGAAGCCAGGGAAAACCTTCAGAGTATCAGGAACAGTGCATCTTCTGAGAATGAGAATACAGCCAGGCTGCAGGTAGAGGCAGTGGAGGAGATAAAGGAAACAGTGGAAGTGGAGGCTGGTATCACATTGAAACCATCCCAGCCGGAACCTGTTTCCGGTTCCGGAGTCCAGGAACCGGCCCGGCCGGAGAAGGCAGGCCAGACATTGGATTCAGACGCCTCCGCACAGATGTCCGGCGCACCATCCGGCCAGCCGGAGCAGCAGGCCCCGGCCCTACGGGTTATAAACCCTGCATCAGAAGCAGACAGGGGAATGACGGCAGCCTCCGCGCAGACAGCGGCAGCCGTGACACCGTCCGCTGCGCAGGCGGCGCCTGCTGCAGGCGGTATGACAGATGAGGAGCTTGCCAGAAAGGCGCTGCAGGCAGCCAGGAAAGCCGGTTCCCACAAAGGCGGAAGAAGATAAGAAGATTACGAGGGGGATGTCTCATGGGGATACGTGAGGCATCTTTTCTTTCAGGAAAGGTTGGACGAAATGGAGAAGAGACAGGTAGAGATACTGGCGCCGGCAGGGTCATTTGACAGCATGAAGGCAGCCGTGGCAGCAGGAGCTGATGCGGTCTATATGGGAGGCAGCCGGTTCGGAGCCAGGGCCTATGCGGATAACCCGGATGAAAAAGGGCTTCTGGAGGCCATCGACTATGTCCACCTGCACGGACGCCGCCTGTATATGACCGTCAATACCCTGTTCAAAGAGGACGAGCTGGAGGAACTGGAGAGCTATATGCGTCCATACTGGGAGAGAGGGCTGGACGGGGTCATAGTCCAGGATTTGGGCGCCCTGGACTTTATGCGGCGGCATTTCCCCGGACTGGAGCTGCATTCCAGTACACAGATGACGGTCACCAGTGTATACGGAGCCAGGATGATGAAGGAAATGGGATGCTGCCGGGTGGTTACTGCCAGGGAAATGTCCCTGGAGGAAATACGCCGTATCCATGAAGAAGTTGATATTGAAATAGAGAGCTTTGTGCACGGAGCCCTCTGTTACTGCTATTCAGGCCAATGCCTTATGAGCAGCCTCATTGGAGGCAGAAGCGGGAACAGGGGACGCTGCGCCCAGCCCTGCCGTCTTCCCTACGCGGTGTACGAGCCAGGGGATATAAGCCGTCTGAAAGAGAGCCGTTCCATGCCGGAGCAGGCGGGACAGACCGGTGTCCGGACCCGAATCAATGAACGGCCCGGGAAAAAGACCCGGAACAAAAGGGCAGGGGGTTCCGGCTATTCGGGCGCATCCGGCCATTCGGGCGCATCCGGCCGCACGGCCTCATCCGGACAGCCAGGACCGTCCCCGCTCAACAAAAGCAGCGAGAGATACGTGCTGAGCCTGAAAGACCTGTGTACCCTTGACATCCTGCCCGATATCATTGAGGCAGGCGTGTACTCCCTTAAGATAGAGGGAAGAATGAAGAGCCCCAGATATACGGCAGGCGTGGTGAGTATTTACCGTAAATACGTGGACCGGTATTTAGAATGCGGACGGGACGGGTATTACGTGGAGCAGGAGGACAGGAGGACACTTCTGGACCTCTTTGACAGGGGCGGCTTCACAGAAGGTTACTACGGGCAGCACAATGGACGCGGTATGGTTGCCCTGAGGGAAAAACCGGAGTTCAGGGAGGGAAACCAGAAACTCTTTGATTATCTGGACAAGACCTATGTGGAGGCTGAGCTGAAGGAGGATGTGCAGGGACATGTGGAGCTGGCAGAGGGAGTCCCCAGCTGTCTGACGCTGGAGTGCCGGGGAGCGAAGGTCCAGGTCCTGGGGCAGGCGCCCCAGGCAGCCGAAAAACAGCCCATGACCCAGGAGAAAGTATTAAAACAGTTAAATAAAACAGGAGGCAGTCCCTTCCGTTTTGAAACACTGACAGCCCGGATTAGGGGGGATTTGTTCCTTCCGGTCCAGGCGCTTAACGAGCTGCGCCGCGCCGGCTTTCAGGAGCTGGAAAAAAAGCTGATTCCTGTCAGGACCCTGGCCGGTGAAGATGCCACGGAGGCGGAATCCGGTATACAGAAGGAAAATAGGGCAGAAGACACCAAATTGGCCTCCGGCCATTCGTCCGCTGTCTGGCCCCCCGAATCCCAGTCTGAATCCGCACAGTCCCCTGTCCCTGAATTCCACCCCGTCCTCACGGCCTTCCTGGAGGAACCGGCCCAGCTTTTGCCTGTGCTGGCCCGCAGTGAGATATGGGCGGTCTATCTGGATGCTGACGGTTTCAGTCCGGACCAGTGGAAGGATATTGCAAAGCAATGCCACTGCCAGGGGAAGCAGTGCTGGCTGGCCCTTCCACAGATATTCCGGACCCATGCGCAGAGGTACCTGGGAGACAGCCGCCGTCTGCTTCTGAAGGCCGGATTTGACGGCGTGTTAATCCGGGCACTGGAGGAGACTGTATGGCTGAAAGATATCATGGAACAGGAACACCTTCCAAATCCCCTGCTTGTGGGCATGGACGCCTCAGTCTATGGCTGGAACAGCCGTTCTGCAGAAGTGCTGGCCTCCATGGGGGCGTCTGTACTCACCATTCCATGGGAGCTGAACAGCCGGGAGATGGAGCCTGTTCTCGGCGCGTGCCGCCGCCATGGGCTGGCCAGCGAGCTTATCATCTATGGCAATGCCCCCATGATGGTATCGGCCCAGTGCATCACCAATACGGTGAAGGGGTGTACCCGTAAACGGGGAACCCTCATGATGAAGGACAGAACAGGCGCCCTATTACCTGTAAAGAATCACTGCTCCTTCTGTTACAATACCATTTACAATCCTGCGCCTGTATCCCTGCTGGGCAGCGAAAAGCAGGTGCGCCGGCTCATGGCAGACCGCCTGCGTCTTCAGTTTACAGTGGAAGGAGCAGAGCAGACCGAAAAGGTACTGGATGCATTTATTGGTTCCTTTGTATATGACAGGGCCGTAACAGCCCCCTTCAAAGACTTCACCAGGGGACATTTTAAACGCGGAGTGGAGTGAGGCTTATGACCAATCTGATTGTAGAAATATCCAAATATCTGATGATACTGCTGATGGCGGTGTACACTTATGCGAATTTCCGCTTTTTTTCCTTCCCGGACATGGAGCGTAAGCGCAGGGTGTGCGCCAGGCAGAACCGGGCCATGTTTGCCATTCATTTTCTGGCGTACCTGGTCATGTTCCTGAAAACAGAGGATGAGGGTATGCAGGCCATGCTCCTGGCATTTTACGGGGCCCAGGCAGTCTTCTTCCTGTGCTATATTTACCTGTACCGCCTTTTGTACCGGAATGTTTCCAGGCTTCTGGTGAACAATGCCTGCATGCTGCTGTGCGTGGGCTTCATCATGCTTACCCGTCTGTCCATGGCAAAGGGCCTGGACAAGGCCCTGCGCCAGTTCGCTATTGTGGTCATATCCGCGGCCCTGGCCTGGCTGGTGCCCTATATTATGGAACGTGTGTGGCAGCTTTACAAACTTCAGTGGGTCTATGCAGGGGCAGGGCTGCTCATTCTTCTGGTGGTTTGGGCTGCAGGCAATGAGAGCTTCGGGGCCCAGCTGTCCCTTACCATAGCAGGTGTTTCCATCCAGCCTTCGGAATTTGTGAAGCTGACCTTTGTATTTTTCGTCGCGTCCATGTTCTATCAGTCCACGGATTTTAAGACCATAATCAAGACAACGGCTGTGGCAGGAGCCCATGTGCTGGTACTGGTGCTGTCAAAGGATTTGGGAAGCGCCCTGATTTTCTTTGTCACATACCTGCTGATGCTGTTCGTTGCCACGGGCAGCTGGATTTACCTGATAACAGGAAGCGCACTGGGGACAGGGGCAGCCCTGGCAGCCTACCAGCTGTTTGACCATGTACGCCGCAGGGTGGCTGCCTGGAGCAATCCCTGGGCCGATATAGAGAACAAAGGATACCAGATTACCCAGTCCCTGTTTGCCATAGGCACAGGGGGATGGTTTGGAATGGGGCTCTGCCAGGGTATGCCTGGAAAGATACCGGTGGTGGAGAAGGATTTCATATTTTCAGCAGTGTCAGAGGAAATGGGAGCCATTTTTGCCATCTGCGTGCTTCTTATCTGCCTGGGCTGTTTTATCCAGTTCATGATGATTGCAGCCAGGATGCAGGCTGTGTTCTATAAGCTGATTGCATTTGGCCTGGGAGTGGAGTATATTGTGCAGGTATTCCTGACAGTTGGCGGCGTGACCAAGTTCATACCATCCACAGGAGTAACCCTGCCCTTTGTGAGCTACGGCGGAAGCTCCATTCTGGGAACCTTCCTTTTGTTCGGTATTATCCAGGGACTCTATATCCTGAAGCGCAACGATGAGGAAGAAACCGGAGAGGAGGTAATGCCATGATTCGGAAGGAAGATACCGGCCCAAAGCCGTCCTCAAAGGCCAACCCGAAATCCAACCGGAACATCCTGGGCATCACCTATGTGGTGGTGGCCCTGTTCCTGGGGCTGGCAGCCTATCTGGGGTATTTCCTCCAGGTGAAGAGCGAGGAGGTAATCAACAACTCCTACAATGCAAGGCTGGACAGCTTTTCAGACCGTATTGTGCGGGGCCGGATTCTGGCCTCGGACGGCACGGTGCTGGCTCTGACCCAGACAGACGGGGAGGGAAACGAGACAAGGGTATATCCCTTCGGAGATATGTTCGACCATGCGGTGGGCTATTCCACCAAAGGCAAGACAGGCATCGAGGCCCTGGCTAATTTCTACCTGCTGACTTCCCATGTGAATCTGGCGGAGCAGGTGGGAAACGAACTGACCGGCAATAAAAATCCGGGAGACGATGTATACACCACCCTGGATACGGAACTCCAGCAGGCGGCCTATGCCGCGCTGGGGGCCAGGAAGGGCGTGGTCATTGCCATGGAGCCGGATACCGGCAAGATACTGGCCATGGTGTCCAAACCCGGCTATGACCCCAACAGCCTGCAGGGGGACTGGGATGCTCTGACTGCGGAGGATAATAAGGAGGGCCAGCTCTTAAACCGGGCCACCCAGGGACTCTACCCCCCTGGCTCCACCTTTAAGATAGTGACTGCACTGGAATATATGCGGGAACACCCCGCGGATTATAAGAATTACCAGTTTGACTGCGGCGGCGTGTATGAGAACGGGGAATACAGGATTAAATGCTATCACGGCACGGCCCATGGCCATCAGGATTTCACCCAGGCCTTTGCCAATTCCTGCAATGGTGCATTTGCCAGCCTGGGCCTGGAGATGGACCTGGGAAAATGGAACACCACGGCAGGGGAGCTTCTCTTTAACGGTTCCCTGCCCTTAAGCGGGATTCCCTATAAGGAGAGCACCTATAACATGAAACCAGGAGCCGGCACATGGGAAATCCTGCAGACCTCCATCGGGCAGGGCACCACCCAGATTACGCCTCTGCACAATGCAATGCTCACAGCTGCCATTGCCAACGGCGGCACACTGATGAAGCCTTATTTCCTGGACTCTGTTGTCAGCGCAGGGGATGAAACCATAAAGAAGTTCATGCCTGCTGCATACGGAAACCTTATGAGCGCAGAGGAAGCGGCAGGGCTTGCAGAGCTTATGCGGGCCGTTGTTACCGGGGGGACTGGTTCGGCTGTGCGCACAGATGCCTATACAGTGGCGGCCAAGACAGGGTCCGCGGAGTTTGAGACAGGAAAAGAAACCCACGCATGGTTCACCGGTTTTGCGCCGGCGGAAGCTCCCCGCCTTGTGGTGACGGTTCTGGTGGAGGAGGGAGGCAGCGGCGGAAAGGCGGCTGCCCCCATAGCCAGACAGCTCTTTGATATTTATATGGGCCGGTGAGCCGGGTTTTCAGCAAACAGCTCCTTTAGCTCCCGGATGAACTGTTTTTCCCGGGGATTCATGGTGTAGGAGGCGTGATGCAGGCAGTAGGCGTTCATGCCAAAGGGAGCGTCCACAATGGGAATCTCCACACAGTCCTCGCTGTATGTATCGGTAAAGCGTTTCATCATCACGGTGACATACCGGCTCTGGCGGATGGCATCGATGAGGCCGCCCCGGTCAAACACATATAGGATAGTATTGTCATTTTTAAAATTCAGTATCTTCAGCCATTCATCAAATTTGAAATTTTCATACATGATGAATTTATAGTCAGTTATGCTGTCAAAAGGAATCTCCTTCTTTCGTGAAAGGGGATTCTTTTTTGATGCCAGAAGAATCAGGGGACGGTTGCGGGCAATGGGAATCAGCTTCAGATTATGCTTTTTGGCAAGGGCATAGTAGGTGTCGCTGACCGTGTCAAAGCAGTAGAACAAGGACATGCGGTACCGCTGCTCCACCACGTCCCGTATGGTCTGGATAAGGCCTGTTTCCTTAAATGAATCCTCGCAGGCAGTGGGCGGTTTCTTTTTCTTGAATTTAAGAAAATGATTCATGAAGTCAAATGAATAGGTGCAGGAAATGGAAAGGTTGTCCTTGTGGCTGAACATGGACGGAATATTGTGGATAGTCTCCAGTTCAGTGGCAATCTTCCTGGCTGATTTAAGGAACAGCTCCCCCTCATTGGTGAGGCGTATGCCGCTGTGCTGCCGGCAGAAGATGGGAAATCCCAGCTCCTGCTCCAGGTTCTTGATGCATACGCTTAAGTTTGGCTGCAGCATCTGCAGGTTCTGGGCAGCCTTATTAATGGAACCGCATTCCACAATTTGAATTACATATTCAAAGTATTTGATATCCATAGATAACCCCTCTGTCGTACTTGCCAGTCTTATATAGTCCCTATCTAATTATATGATTTTCCATATAACATATCAAGTATTAATATAACACAGAAGGCCTTGCGGATGGTATGCTGTTGTTAACGGAAAAATTGCCGACAATAAGTCCAGTAGAACCAAAAGTGCGCACGAATCAAATTGAATACAGTTAAATAATATGGAGGATTACATAATGTCAGAAATTAAACAGCCAGCAAGTGCCTTATCTTCACCAAGATTTTGTAATATGGGAACATTTATGAGAATGCAGAAAGTGGACTCCGCAGAGGGCCTTGATTTCGCCATTGCAGGCGCGCCCTTTGACACGGCCAGCTCCTTCCGCTCCGGTTCACGCTTTGGTCCAAATGCAATCAGAAATATTTCAGCCATGATGAAGCCCAACAATGTAATCATGCAGGTAAACATCATGGACGGATTAAAGGGCGGAGACATAGGCGATTTCAATGTTACTCCCGGTTATATCCATCCCACCTACCAGGCAATTGAGGAAGGGGTTGCCAACATTCTGAAGGAAAATGCATGTCCCATCGTACTGGGAGGCGACCACTCCATCACACTGGCAGAGCTTCGTGCGGTTGCAAAAAAGTACGGTCCCGTTGCCCTGGTACATTTTGACTCCCATTCCGATTTATGCGACGAGGTATTTGGACAGAAATATAACCACGGCACACCGTTCCGCAGGGCTTTGGAAGAAAATCTCATTGATGCGTCCCATTCCATCCAGGTGGGAATGCGCGGCTCCCTGTATGACCCGGATGAGCATAAGATGGCGGCGGAGCTTGGAATGAAACTGATTCCGGCCCACAAGGTAAGGGAGATGGGACTGGAGACGCTGATTAAGACCATACTGGAGCGGGTGGGAGATAAGCCCTGCTTCCTGACCTTTGACATTGATTTTGTGGACCCCGCCTATGCGCCGGGAACCGGCACGCCGGAGGTGGGAGGCTTTACTTCCCTGGAAGCCCTGGAGCTGGTACGCAAAATCAAGGACCTGAACTTTGTGGGATTTGACCTTGTGGAGGTGCTGCCCGCATATGACCACGGTGAGATAACCGCTTATCTGGCAGCCAACATTGTATTTGAATACCTGTCTATCCTGGCAGTGAAGAAAAAAGAGAAATAGCGGCAGCTGCAATGGAGGATAAGGCATGGAAAATGACAATAATGTGAACGGGAACCTGAATGACAACTCGGTATTAGACGCACTGGTGCTTACCCGGAATCAGTGGAAGAGCGGGATAGTAAAAGCAGTTATTTTCACCTTGATTGCAGTCATCATCTTTTTTGTCCCGGTTACGGTAAAGGGAAGTACAGATGTCACATTCGGCATCATATATAAGAACATCAAGGCTGGCCTGGGCCTTGCAGGGATGTGGATGGGCGGACTTATCATCATGGGCAACGGCCTGGCCAGCGTATACGGGAAGTATTTCTGTAAAAACAGGAATTCAGCTGTTTACCGGTATTATCAGGAGGATTCGGTGCTGCATCCGCTGTTTTATATGCTGGGAAGTATATTTGCCCTGATTCTGGTACTGCACTACACGTTTCCGTCCTTTGGGGGACCGGAGGCCATCGTCAGTCCCGGCATAGGGGAAACCGTATACTCCATTGCCATGGACGTGGCCTGGATTATTCCGGTCAGCGCCGTATTCATGCCCTTTCTGCTGAATTACGGAATCGTGGATTTTATCGGCAGCCTGATGGAGCCGTTGATGCGGCCTGTGTTTAAGATTCCCGGCAGGAGCGCTGTCAACGCCATTGCGTCCTTTGTCAGCTCTGCCTCGGTAGGGGTGCTGATTACCAGCAAGCTTTACCAGAGGGGAATCTATACGAAAAAGGAAGCAGCTCTTATCGCCACGGGATTCAGTGCGGTCAGCGTGGGATTTGCCTATAAGGTAATTGAGACAGCGGACCTTTCGGAATATTTTCTGCCCATATATTTCATAGCGCTTCTGATAACACTTCTGGTCAGCTTTTTCATGGCCAGGATTCCTCCCCTGTCCCGCAAAGCCTCTGTGTTTACAGACGGTCATCAGCAGACAAAGGAGGAGATTGAGGCGGAACGTGTGCCGGCCAGGGCTGTGCTTAAGACAGGCGCATCCAGGGCAGTCAAGAAAGCAGCCACTGCACCCAATCTTTTTAAGGAAATACGGTCCAGCCTTCTGGACAGCTGTTATGTGCTGCCAAAGGTGATTTCACTGCTGACAGCCGTTGGAATCATAGCAATGCTTATTGCCACCTACACACCGGTATTTAACTGGATTGGCAAATTATTTGAACCTCTTCTGGTCCTTTTACAGGTACCGGACGCGGCTGAGATTGCGCCGTCCCTTCCGGTCGGAATTGCGGAAATGTTTCTGCCTGTGCTGATGATTGCCGATAAGGTCGGTACCCTAGCCGTGGGAGCCAGATACATGGTGGTCACCGTATCCATGGTACAGATTATCTTCTTCTCTGAAACCATTGTGGTCATGCTTTCTACCAAGATACCCGTATCACTGAAGGAACTGATTATCTGTTTCTTTGAGCGGACCATTGTGGCAATACCAATCAGTGCACTGTTCATGCACCTATTATTTTAAAGAATAACGCTATTTGTAGAAAACAGGGAGATTTCATGTTATAATCTCCCTGTTTGTTTTATTTTAAGGCGTGTATTCGCGCGTTTGAGAAGAGAGGAGAATCTACGTGTTCCGAGCAGAGGATTATGTAAAAGTGGACAGTCTGTCCGAGGCATATGAATTATGCCAGAAGCGCAGCAGCCTGGTTGTGGGAGGCATGGTGTGGCTTAAGATGACCAATGTGACCAAGCGTACCATCGTGGACCTGTCCGGCCTGGGACTTGATAAAATCGAGGAAACCAAGGAAGAATTCAGGATTGGAGCCATGTGCACCCTGCGCCAGCTGGAGACAGACCAGGGGCTTGGCCAGTATTTCGGGGGCATTTTCAAGGAATGCACACGCCATATCGTGGGTGTCCAGATGCGCAACCTGGCCACGGTGGGAGGCAGCATATACAGCCGTTTTGGCTTTTCCGACATTCTGACCTGCCTGATGGCACTGGATACATATGTGGAGCTTTATCACGGGGGAGTGGTTCCCCTGGAAGAGTTTGCCCAGCGGCCTGTGCGCCGGGATGACAGGGATATCCTGGTGCGTATTATCATAAAGAAAGACGGAAGAAAGGCAGCCTACACCACCCAGAGGAATTCGGAAACGGATTTTCCGGTGATTGCCTGCTGTGTATCGCGGTGGGGCAATGACTGGTATGTGGCAGTGGGTGCCAGACCCGGAAGGGCACGGGTAGTGAAAATCAAGGATGACGGATACGACAGCCTGGCGCAGCTTGCCGGGGAGGCGGCCGATTCCTTTACCTACGGCAGCAATACAAGGGCAAGCGGGCAATACCGCCGCCAGCTGGCTGCTGTGTATACAAGACGCCTTATGGAGAGACTGACGGGAAGGAGTGTAAGCAGAGTATGAATATAGAGTTTCGGTTAAATGGTAAAAATGTACAGGCAGAGGCAGAGCCGGACGATATTTTACTGGACCTGCTGAGAAATCTGGGCTGCTACAGCGTGAAGCGGGGCTGCGAGACAGCCAACTGCGGCCTGTGCACCGTATGGATGGACGGAAAGCCGGTGCTGTCATGTTCCACCCTGGCTGTGAGGGCGGACGGCCGCCATGTCACCACCCTGGAAGGACTCCAGAAAGAGGCGGAGGAGTTCGGCATGTTCCTGGCAGCGGAAGGCGGGGAGCAGTGCGGATTCTGCAGCCCTGGCTTTATCATGAATGTGCTGGCCATGGAGCGGGAGCTTAAAAACCCGGATGAAGAGGCCATCAAGGAGTATCTGGCCGGTAACCTGTGCCGCTGCAGCGGATATATGTCCCAGCTGCGGGCTGTTAAGAAATATCTGGAATCAAAACAGGAGGTGTGAGCAGATGGGATATACAGACGATAAGACATCCGACAGGACATGGGGCCATACATGCGGTGCATGGGGCAGCACATGCAGCAGTGCAGGCAATACTTGCGGCAGCACGGACGGTACATATGCCGGAAGGAATTACCGTGTGGTAGGCGCCCCCTTCATCAAGAAGGATGCCAGGGCTCTGGTGACAGGCAAGCCGGTGTTCACGGACGATTTGGCTTTAAAGGACTGTCTGGTGGTGAAGGTACTGAGAAGCCCCCATGCCCATGCCCTGGTTAAGGAGATAGACTGCGGCGTGGCCGCCAAGACACCGGGCATCGAGTGTATCCTTACATGGAAGGACGTGCCCCGGAACCGTTTTACCATGGCGGGGCAGACCTATCCGGAGCCCAGTCCCTATGACCGGCTCATACTGGACCGCAGGCTGCGTTTTGCAGGAGATGCAGTGGCAATTGTGGCAGGCAGGGATGAGGCTGCGGTGGACCATGCCATGCGTCTCATACGTGTAAAATATGAAGTGCTGGAGCCGGTACTGGATATGCATGACGCCAAGGACGCAACGATACTGGTGCATCCGGAGGAGGACTGGAAATGCCTCTGTGATGTGGGAGCGGACAACAAACGCAATCTCTGTGCATCCGGCGCAGAGGGACACGGGGACCTGGAACAGGCGTTTGCAGGCTGCAGCCATGTAATAGAGCGGGTGTACCACACCAAGGCCAACCAGCAGGCCATGATGGAAACCTTCCGGGCGTACACCCACCTGGATGTGTACGGAAGGCTGAACGTGGTGGCTTCCACCCAGATTCCGTTTCATACAAGAAGAATCCTGGCCCATGCCCTGGATATACCCAAATCCAGGATTCGCGTTATCAAGCCCAGAATCGGAGGCGGTTTCGGGGCAAAACAGACCGTTGTGGCAGAGGTATATCCGGCCATTGTGACCTGGATAACAGGAAAGCCAGCCAAAATCATTTACAGCCGTTATGAGTCCCAGATTGCATCCTCGCCCCGCCATGAGATGGAGGTACGGGTAAAGCTGGGATGTGACAGCAGCGGCATCCTGAAGGCCATGGATGTCTATACATTGTCCAACACAGGGGCCTATGGGGAACACGGACCAACCACCGTTGGCCTGTCCGGCCACAAGTCCATTCCGCTGTATCACACGCCTGAGGCATTCCGGTTCAGCTATGACGTGGTCTACACCAACCGGATGTCGGCCGGAGCTTACCGCGGGTACGGGGCTACCCAGGGAATTTTTGCCGTGGAATCAGCGGTCAGCGAGCTGGCAGCTGAGCTGGGTATGGACCCGGTGAAATTCAGGGAGCTTAACATGGTCAGGGAGGGCGATGTTATGCCGGCCTATTACGGCGAGACAGCGGTCAGCTGTGCCCTGGACCGGTGCGTTGCCAGGGTCAGGAACATGATAGGCTGGGATGAGAAATACCCCAGACGCCAGGTGAGCGGTTCAAAGGTACGGGGCGTGGGACTGGCCATGGCCATGCAGGGTTCCTCCATATCCGGAGTGGATGTGGCGGGCGCTACCATCAAGATAAATGACGACGGTTTTTACAGCCTGATTATCGGTGCGGCCGATATGGGAACAGGCTGTGATACCACCCTGGCCCAGGTGGCAGCCGAGTGTCTGGGCTGTAAACTGGATGATATTGTGGTATTTGGGGCTGATACGGACATTTCTCCTTATGATTCCGGTTCCTATGCCTCCAGCACCGCCTACCTCACCGGAACAGCGGTGGTCAAGGCATGTGAAGCTCTGAAGGAAAAGATTATCCGCAAGGCAGCCAAATACCTGGAGGCAGATGAGGAGGAGCTGGAGTTTGACGGAAGGCGGGTATATAAGCTGTCCTGCGGGGAAGACGGCGCTGCAAAGGAAATCACCATAAAGGACCTGGCAAACAGGGTGCAGTGCGCCAACGAGGATGCCCTTCAGGTGACCCAGTCCCATTCCTCCCCCATATCCCCGCCGCCCTTTATGGCAGGAGCTGCCGAGGTGGAGGTGGATTTGGAAACCGGTCAGGTGGAGTTAATCAGATTTGCTGCCGCAGTGGACTGCGGAACTCCTCTCAATGAGAACCTGGCAAGGGTTCAGACAGAGGGTGGACTGGTCCAGGGAATCGGCATGGCCCTGTACGAGGATGTAAGCTATTCAAAGAACGGAAAGGTCCATGAGAATTCCTTCATGCAGTACAAGGTGCCCAGCCGTCTGGATGTGGGCAGGGTCCAGGTGGAGTTTGAGAGCAGTTTTGAGCCCACAGGTCCCTTTGGCGCAAAATCCATCGGCGAGGTGGTTATCAACACGCCGTCCCCGGCCATTGCCAATGCGGTTTACAATGCAGTGGGCGTGAGGATACGGGAACTGCCCATAACTGCGGAGAAAGTGTTTAAGGGAATGAACGGACTGTAACAATCCAATACCTGCCAGTCCTGAAATAGCAGATAAGCCTTGCATATCCTTTCCAAAAGTTGTATACTAAGACCAGTTATGATTGCGTAACCGGGACAATAAATGCCGTGCTGCACATGCAGGACGCATCCGGTACAGGCGCGTCAGGTTCACACCAACACCAGGAGGAATTGCAATGATTGAGGCAACGAGCTGCGGCGGTGTGGTTATATTTCGAGGGAAAATCCTCGTCCTTTATAAGAATTACAAGAACAAGTATGAGGGATGGGTTTTGCCTAAGGGAACAGTAGAAGCTGGCGAAGAGTATAAAGAGACGGCCCTCCGTGAAGTGAAGGAGGAGACTGGTGTCAGTGCATCCATTATCAAGTATATCGGCAAGAGCCAATACTCCTTTAATACCCCGCAGGATGTGGTGGAAAAGGATGTACACTGGTATCTGATGATGGCCGACAGCTATTACAGCAAACCACAGCGGGAAGAATACTTTCTGGATTCCGGGTATTATAAATTCTACGAGGCATACCATCTGCTGAAGTTTTCCAATGAAAAGCAGATACTGGAAAAGGCCTATAATGAGTATCTGGATTTGAAGAAAAGTAATCTTTGGGGAAGCAAGAAGTATTTTTAAGTAAATATGTACGTATACGAGGGCGTTCTGCGAGGGCAGGACGCCCTTTTGACAATGTCCTTTTCCAAAAGAATAAGCCTATTATGGTTCCAGCATAACCTTAACTGCCTGGGGATTACGTTCCGCGGTCTCATAAGCCTTCTTCCAGTCGGCCAGCTTATAGCAGTGTGATATCAGGCCGTCCGTCTTAATCAACCCCTTTTCGATTCCGCGGATGACAGCCGGATATACGTTGGCGGACAGATGGGAACCGATGATGGTTAACTCCTTGCCGTCTCCGATGGTATTCCAGTCAGCGCTTACCAAATCAGAAAGCACACCCATCTGGACATAGCGGCCGTGATTGCAGAGCACGGCTAATCCCTGGGCAGCGCTCCTGGGGCTGCCGGAGGCTTCCACATAGACACTGCAGCCCAGCCCGTCGGTCAGCTTCATGATTTCCTCGGCCACGTTGCAGGCCGTGGGATTCAGCACAATATCCGCCCCGTAAGCCTTTGCCATCTCGGCACGCTCATCCCTGATTTCCAGGCCAATGACCAGCTTCGGAAGCTTTAAGTTCGCCAGGTTGCACATGGATACGCCGATGGCGCCTAAGCCGGAAATCACCACCACGTCATCATTTTTGATGTCGGCCTGCTCCAGTGCATGCATACCGCAGGCAATGGGCTCCACCAACACGGACTGCTCCTTTGTAAATGTTTTCGGGAGCTTATGTTTCAGGCTGGTTTTTGGAAGCTTTACATATTCTGCAAATCCGCCGTTTGCGTATTCCTTAAAACCAAATACAGCCGATCTTGTACACATCCAGTAGGTTCCGTTTTTGCAGAAATAGCATTCATTGCAGGGAACCACCTGTTCTGCGCAAATGATGTCACCTGCCTGAAAGTCTCCCACATCTCCCTTTGTTTCCACCACCTCACCGTAGAACTCATGTCCCGGAATGCAGGGGGTTTCAATATAACGGTCTGCCTCTGAGGTGCCCCATACCCGGATTCCGCCGTGATATGCCTTCAAATCCCCGGCACAGATACCGCATCCCCTGACCTTCAGGAGAATCTCGCCGTCGGAAAGCTCCGGGACCGGATACTCCTCATAACGGTTATCGCCAGGTGCATAAGTCACTACTGCTGACATTTTCTTCATCTTTTCCATTTTTATTTTTTGACCTTTCTATGAATTAGTTTATTATCACGGTTCCATTTATCCCTTCAAGCCGGAGGTTGCTATTCCCTCCACTAAGTATTTCTGGAAGAAAATGAACATGATTACCGCCGGAAGCACTGACAGGAATGCCATTGCAAACATGGCTCCGTAGTCCGAGGATGAGCCTGGGTCGCAGAAGAGCTTAAGAGCCAGCGACACCGGATATTTTGCCGACTCATTTACATAGAGCAGGGCGGATAAAAAGTCATCCCATCTCCACATAAAGGAGAAAATGCCCGCGGTAATCAGAGCCGGTGATATGAGAGGAAGGATTATCTTTGAAAATATCGTGTAATAGGAGCATCCGTCGATTTTGGCTGCCTCGTCCAGTTCTCTGGGGATTCCATCAATAAAATTAATCATCAGGTACACAAAAAATCCCTGGATGGCGAAAAAATACGGAACAATGAGAGGAAGGTAGCTTCCCACCCAGCCCAGCTTCTGATACCACAGATACTGGGGAATCATGAGTACCTGGGCCGGCAGCATCATGGATATCAGCATGGCGCTGAACAGGAGCTTTTTCCCCTTGAATTCACAGCGGGCAAAGCCGTAGGCCACGAGAGCCGAGGAAATGACGGTGCCTATGGTTGCAACGATGGAGATAAACAAAGAATTTTTGAAGAACACCCCGAAACTAATCTTGGCAAAGCCCTTCCAGCCATTGATGTAATTCTGCAATGTGAATTTCTCCGGAATCAGGGACCCGGCTGTGGCGAAAATGGTGTTTGTCTCCTTAAAGGAACTCATGACCATCCAAATCAGGGGGTAAATCATCATAAGCCCAAAGCCTAATACAAGAACATGATATATTACAGTGCTTATTTTTCGTGTTGTTTTCATCAAAAGCCTCCTTCATATACCCAGAACTTCTTTGTGGCAAACAGGACCAGGGTAATCATACCCACAATGGCAAGCATAATCCAGGCCAGCATGGCTCCGTAACCCGTGTTATAAAACTCAAAGGACTGCTGGTACATGTAAACCGTATAAAACAGGGTGGAATTCATGGGCCGTCCCTGCGTAATGATGTAGGACTGGGTAAATGCCAGAAAACCGTTAATCATCTGCATCACAAGATTAAAAAAGATGGTAGGTGTCAGCAAGGGCAGGGTAATATCCTTAAACTGCCTGAGCTTTCCGGCGCCGTCCACTCTGGCCGCCTCATAAAGAGTGACCGGAATCTGCTTTAGAGAGGACAGGAAAATCAGCATGGAGGAACCAAACTGCCACACAGCCAGGAGAATCAGCACCCATATGGCGGTTCTCGTATCTCCCAGCCAGGAGAGTTCTGAGTGGATTCCAAAAAGGGAAAGCAGGCTGTTTACGACGCCGTCCATGGCAAACATCCGCTTCCACAGGATGGATACCGCTACGGAACCGCCGATGATGGAGGGCAGATAGTAAGCCGCCCGGTAGAACCCGGTAGCTTTTGTGCTCTTTAACAAAATCATGGCAACCAAAAGCGCAAAAATCAGCCTCAAAGGAACGGAAACCAGTGCATAATAGAAGGTAACTCCAATGGCCTTGTAAAATGTCTCATCGGTTAAGACCGCCAGATGGTTTTTTAATCCCACAAACTTAGGCGGTGACAGGATATTGTAATCACAGAAGGAATAGTACAGGGAGATTCCCATGGGAACCACCATGAACAATAGAAACCCCAGGATGAACGGCAGGGTGAAAATCACCCCTGCCGTACTCTCTTTATTTAAATGCGCCTTTAATTTCATGGCCGCTCCTTTCTATTACTTTGACAGCGCCCCATTTCCAATGTTGTAGAGCTCCTTCGCAGCGTCGGCTGCGGTCAGTTCCTGATACCCCACCTTTTCCACCAGTTGGTTCACTGCCTGAATCACCTCTGCGGAACCTTCCGGAGATGGAGGGTCAATCAGGGAGGAGTTGGGCTCCACTACATTGTATACAAAATCAATTACCTGCTGGCTGGACTTGTCCATCAAGCCTGAAATTTGTTCGGATACAACGGAAGACACAGGAATTCCACGCTCTCCCAGAAGAATTTTATTGGCTTCTATGTCATTGTTCCAGTAATTTAAGAATTTGGCAGCCTCATCAGGATTCTTTCCATCAACGGTAATGGAGAAGAACATGCCTGGCTTTAAGTAATTCGCTGCCTGAGGATTGTCTGCGGGCCAGGTGGTAATCCCCACTTCCAGATTGTCCCCGGCTGCATTCTGCAGGGAAGAAAAGGCATTTGACCAGGAAAATGCGCACCAGCTTCTGGTACTTGGGGTGGAGCCGTAAACCAGGGGCATCTGCTCAGGTGTTCCAATGGTACGTTCCGCGTAAATGGACGGTTCGCACATCCATCCTTCGGTAATTCCTTTCTCATAAATATCGAAAAAGGTCTTCAACTGCTCCTCTGTAGCGCCCAGCTTGCCGTCTCCATAGAGCGAAACTCCCTGGGAGCGCATGACATAAGCCGCGAAGTCGGCTCCATTTCCATAAAATACATCTGTCTTATAGCCGGTTTTCTCATAGACCTCCTTGCAAACAGTATAGAATTCCTCCATGGTCATATTGTCGTGGATTTTGATTCCGTTTTCTTCCAGCAAAGTTTTGTTGTACAGCAGGGTAGGGACATTGATTCCGGTTGGAATGGCATAAAGGCCGTCCCCCACTTTGCCGGAATTTAAAATATCTTCACTGATGTTAGAGACGTCAATGGTTCCGTCCTCTACATAGGGAGTCAGGTCCACCAATAAATGATTGTTCACGAACTGGTCCAGGTAAGCGTAATCCATCTGCACGATATCGGGTAAGGTATTGCCGGCGGCGGCGGTGGAAAGCTTGTTCCAATAGTCCGCCCATTCGGCAAACTGGCCGTCAAACGTGATGCCGCTCTGGCTGCTGTAGAGGTCCAGCACCTGCTGGGTCCGCTCATTTCTCGTCTGGTTCCCCCACCAGGAAACAATCATATTGACGGTTCCTGTCTGGCTCTGGTTTGTACCGGCCGCCGTGGCCTCATTTGTATTTTCACTGCTCTGTCCGCTGCCGCAGGCGGTCAATACGGCCGCCGCCAGGGCGCATCCTAATAGTGCTGTCCATTTCTTTTTCATAATAATAAGCTCCTTCCATTTTTCCTTTTCACACATTTGTACAAATCCGTGCTGCTTTATGAAAATATTATAGTTTTTTTGTACAGAAAATGGAACTCAAAAAAACGTTCCCCGGTCCTAAAAAAACGTGGTTTTTCCGGGGGCTGTTTCCCAAAAAACCGGCCTTACAGTTCGATTTTCCGGCTTGCGGGGGCTATGCCCTTGCAAACCGGATGGACTTTTCCTATAATAATAGACATGAAAATAACAGAAGAAATCCATAAAAAATTTAACAATTTTTCTTTGAATAAGAAGTTTACCTGCATTATCTGCTTTGTCCTGGCCATGACTGCGTTAGGGACAGGAACCGGCCTGTGGTGTATCTATCATTCCGGCAACCTCCTTCTGTACGAGGCCACGAAGGAATCCTCAGACTACAGTTCTTCCGCCATAGCAGAACGGCTGTCCAACACAGTGGACATGACAGGGATGATTCTGGCGGATAACTCCATCCAGGACCTTCTATCGGTTGCCTCTGATTCCCAGGCCAGCGACAATGACAAGTCCAAGGCGTTTCGGACCTTATCTTATGTGATACCGGATTACTATCAAAATTTCAGGCAAAACGGCATTTACTACATTAATTTATATAATCCAAGCTACGTGACCTACAGCAATCCGGCCAGATTCCGGGATGTGCCGCCGGAGATAACAAAAGCCCTTTTGGCCGCTGCCCATGAACATCCGGGAGACGCTATATGGGTCACGGATTACTGTGAAGAATACGGCCTCTTTCTTGTCAGGGATGTACGGCGGGCCAAGGATTTTCAGTTGGACACCATTGGGACCATTCTGGTGAATATTAACCTGAACGAGGTAATCCAGAATTCGGCAGGACAGGTTTTTGATTCGGCGCCGCCTCTCTACATCATTTATAAAGAAGGGAAGGAAATCTACCATTCACCGCAACTGGAGAATCAGGCAATCCCTGCAATTTCCAGGGCAGCAGATTATGGGACCATAGGGAATCCGGGAAGTTCCTGTTTTTTCTATACCAGAGGTACAATTCCTGAATTTGGATGGGATTATCTTTGCCTGCGCCCCAATGATTCTGTGGTTCAGGCCCGGCTTTTATCCCTTTTCCTGTCCTTATCCGTCATTGGTTTGACACTGTTTGCCAGTTTGCTTTTTTCCCGGAAAATGTTTCTTTCCATCAGCCGGCATTTTTACCGTCTGCTCAGTAAAATGAACCAGTTTGGAAAGGATGAGCCACTTTCTCCTTCCAGGGAATTTGATTATTCCGGCCGGACGGACGAGATTGGCGCCCTCCATCAGGGCTTTGACCAGATGGCCCGGCAGGTCCAGGAACTGATTCAGAAAAATTACGTCAACGAGCTTCTGACCAAAGAAATGCAGCTCAAGGCCCTGGAAAACCAGATTAACCCGCATTTTCTTTACAATACGCTGGAATCCATCAACAGCTATGCCAAGGCCATAGAGGCGGAACCGATTTCCAGGATGGTGGAGGCGCTGGGGTCCCTGCTGCGCATTACCTTAAGTAAAAGCACGGCTAAGTCGGTGATTGAAAGCGAAGTGGGCATCGTAAAAGATTACATGGCGATTATCCAGGTCCGGTTTGGAGACCGGGTGCAGTATGAACTCTCGATTCCGGAGGAGCTTTACCATACACCCATTCCCAGGCTGACCCTCCAGCCACTGGTGGAAAATGCCATCAACTATGCGTTGGAGGAGATAATCGGCACATTCCGCATCCAGATAACCGGAAAGCGGGAAAATGGAATGGTTATACTTACAGTCAGCAATAATGGCTCCCAGTTCCCGGATAATGTGCTGGAGAATCTGGAAACCAACCAGATATCACCCCACGGCTTTGGAATCGGGCTTTTAAATATCAATAAACGCATCAAGCTTCAGTTTGGAGAAGCATATGGTCTGCATATTTATAATGTGGAATCCGAGGATTTGGCAGTGGTGCAGATTCGGCTACCGGAGGACCAGAAGGACGTATGATAAAACTATTAATTGTAGACGACGAAACGATAATAAGAGAAACTCTTTCTAAGCACATTCCCTGGGAAAATCTGGGGGTCCGTGTTATCGGAACTGCGCAAGACGGCTTAGAGGCCTATGATATCATTATGGATGAATATCCGGATATTGTGATTACAGACATTAAGATGCCGGGGTTGTCCGGCCTGGAGCTTTTGCAGCGAATCAAACGCCTGCACGCAGAGGTGGAATTTATCGTTCTGTCGGGATACGGGGAATTTGAATTTGCCAGGGAGGCCATGCAGTTTGGGGTCCGCCACTATCTGCTAAAACCCTTTAAAGAAACGCTGATTATACAGACTGTGAAGGAAGTAATCGAGGAACTCTCGCAAAAGAGGATTAGCCGGTATCCCCAGCAGTCGTCACCCTTAAAGCATCTTGACAGTACCATGATGCTGAATGTGCTCAACCAGGGCGTGGCCCAGGATACGTCATGCAAAAGGACGGATTTCCAGTCTATCTATGCCCCTTACCGGAAATTCTTAGACTTTGAAAATACGCCCTATGAGTTGTGCTACCTTTATTTTGTGGATGAATCCGCCATGAAACGGGCAGTGGAATTTATCCACGGTTTCCGCCGGGAACACACGCCCGGACTGACCTTTCATATTTTGTACGTACACCAGACACTGCTGTTTTTCTTTCTGTCTTATCAGGTAGAGTATAGCGGTCTGGATGCCTGTATGGAGAAAATACCGCTTCCGGCCCAGACCATCTCAAGCCAGTATAAACGGATTCATTATGAGAATCTCCAGCTGCTTTTGGATGATGTGATTTTAAAGGTAAAACGCTATGAAATTATTTACTATGACAACGACGGCGCTCTGATTACTATCTGTAATTACCGGAGCATAACAAAAGAGGCGGAGCATCTGACCGAGATGCTCTACCAGGAAAATATCCTGGCTGCCAAAAAGGCGCTGGATGAACTGCTGATACTGCTGTCTCAGATTACGGATACCGTATTTTTTTGCCAGCTGGCCTCATCGGTTTTGATGTATTCTGCCTCACGCTGCCTGTTTTTTTCCGCTTTAAATGCAACGGAGCTGCTTCTTAAGCTGCGTACCCTGACCAGCACGGGTGATATGCTGCAGATAATCGTGCCGAAGCTTCACGAAATTTTTGACAAATACCACAAAGGCGAAACAAAAAAAGGCAGCATAAGCGTCCGCATTGATGAGTTCGTGCAAAACAACCTATCAGACTGCAATCTGTCATTAAAATGGATTGCAGAGAACCATCTGTATATGAACATTGATTATGTAAGCAAACGGTTTATGAAGGAAACCGGAGAACGTTTTTCCGACTACCTGACCCGTCTGCGGATTCAAAAGGCAAAGGAACTTTTGCTGGACGAAGGCATGGGAAGCGACAGGATTATGTCGGTAGCGGAAAGGGTAGGCTGCGGCAATAATCCAAAGTACTTCAGCCAGCTGTTCAGAAAAGCCACGGGCATGACCCCAAGCGCATATATTAAATTTATCTCAGGAGGAAAAGATAATGACAACAGAACGATTGAAAGCGAAGACAAACCAGGTGGCCTATAAACTTCTGCACCTGGGCGGCGCGGACTACGACAAGGATAAAAACATTTCCATAGAGGAAGCCATTGCCACTGGAAATGTGGCAAGGGATTTTGGGATTGAGGAATGGGACTGGCCCCAGGGCGTGGGACTTTACGGCCTGTATATGCTGTATGAACAGAATGGTGATGAAAGTTATATGAAATTTTTTGAGGACTGGTTCCGGAAAAACATAGAGAGGGGCCTGCCCTCGCGCAATATCAATACCACAGAGCCTTATCTCACGCTGCTTCAGATTATGGACCGCCTGCCCCGGAAAGACATGTATGAGGAAATGTGCATGAATCAGGCGGACTGGCTGATTCATGAGCTTCCAAAGACAGGGGACAATGGCTTTCAGCATGTAACCAGCGGTATTGGTGACAGAAACGGCGTCATCTTAAACGAAGGACAGCTATGGGTGGATACGCTGTTTATGGCCGTGTTGTTCTTGCAGCAGATGGGGAACCGCTACAACAATCCGGAATGGAAGGCCGAGGCCCTTCATCAGGTATTGGTCCATATCAAGTATCTGTACAACAAGAACAACGGCCTTTTCTACCATGGCTACAGCTTTATACGCAGAGACAATTTCGGCGGTATCTTCTGGTGCCGCGGAAACTCCTGGTTTACGCTGGGAATCACGCTTTATCTGGAACAGGCAGCTGATTTGGACGAGGGGACACGCAGGTATCTTCTGGACACCTTTAAGGCTCATGCAGAGGCGCTGCGCAGCTGCCAGGCGGAATCCGGCCTGTTCCACACCATTTTGGACGACCCGGATTCCTATGAAGAGGCATCCGGAACAGCTGCTATCGCGGCAGGGCTGCTTCGCGGAGTCCGTCAGGGCATCCTGGACAAGAGCTTTGAGCACTGCGCCAATAAGGCCATTGAAGCCCTCTGTGACTGCGTGGCCCAAGACGGAACTGTTCTCAAGGTATCAGCAGGAACTGCCATGGGAATGGATTCAGAACATTATAAAAATATCGGACTCCGCCCTATGGCTTATGGACAGGCATTGACGCTGATTGCTTTTGCTGAGGCTTTAAGGGGATAGCTGAAATTTGATGCGGTATGGATATCCAGACAGGTATCCAAATTATGACGGAATTGAATCGTTAAACTATAAGGGCGTTCTGCGGGAGCAGAGCGCTCTTCTTTTGGACCATATAACTCTGATAAATCCATTTTCTTCTATTTTTTGTAAAATATCCCATGCCCCCACCTTGTCATATCATGAAAAACCCCTTTTAATATTGTCATCAAGGGAAAGAAACAGAGCAGACTCCACCATATCTTGTATAGAAACAATTTTCAATAGGGAAACTAATTTTAGTAATTGTGAATGGAAGCAGTATGGAACAGTTGGTTGCAGACAATTTAATTTATCAGACGGAGGCGTGGATGGACAAGGCAGCAGTGTTGCAGCAATTTGAAAATTATTTAAGATATGAGGAAAAGGCTGAAGCTACAATAAGTAAATACCTGCATGATGTGAGTGAGATGATGGCGTATATGGGAGATTCAGAAATAAATAAAGACCTGCTCATTCAATATCGGCAGGATATAAGCGCCAAATGCAGGGCGCAGACTGTAAACGGCAAGCTTTCAGCAGTAAATGCATTCCTGAAATTCATGGATTTGGAGGAATACAGGATTAAGTTTTTAAAAGTTCAGAAGCGGTCATATTTGGATGAAAAACGGGAGCTGAATGAAAGTGATTACAGAAGACTTCTGGAGACAGCCAGGCGCCAGGGAAAAACACAGCTATATCATCTGATGCTGGTACTGTACGGCACAGGCATCAGAATCAGTGAGCTGTCCTATGTTACGGTGGAGGCAATCAATCATGGGAATGCGGAAATCTGCATGAAGGGGAAATACAGAGTCATTATTTTTCCTAAGAAATTAGTAAAAAGACTTAAGGAATATATAAAAGCATTAAATATAAAAAGCGGATATGTATTCCGCACAAGAACCGGAAGAAATCTGGACAGAAGCAATGTTTGTCATGCCCTGAAGCGATTGTGCAAGGACGCAAGAGTCGAATCTTCCAAAGTTTTCCCCCATAATTTCAGACATCTTTTCGCAAAGAGTTTTTATTCTATTGAAAAAAATCTAGCACACCTGGCAGACGTTCTGGGGCATTCGTCCATAGAAACTACGCGGATTTATGTTGCAGGAAGCATCAAACAATACGAAAAAATAATGAACAGAATGAAGATTGGGATAGAAATACAAAAACCACAGAATAACCATTCTGTGGTGTCATGCCTGTATATTTATTGATGGGTCCATACATTATTTGTATTTTATAACAAAACGCAGACAGAGTCAATATACATATCTCTTTTTTTTCTACTGCAACAAGGCCGGAAATGAACATAATTGTCAGCCGGCCACTTACGCATGTCATAATTTTGCATTCTATTATCAGTAAAGACAGTTGTTTTTTAAATAATCTCCCTAAATATAAAATCCCTTACAAATCATTGCACACAGTGTACCGCAGAATGGTTATTCTGTGGTCTTTCCATAAATTGAGGTACCGCAGAATGGTTATTCTGAGGTACACACCAGCGGCCTGGAATTTGGACTGGCATTGTTCTTCGGAAATAACGCATATCTATGCAGGGAAAGGAAGGTTATATGGATGCTGAAGAGCTGAAAGACCTGATTATTGCAGAGGATGACATCCTGAGAGATGGGGGAAGGTATCCGGAACAAACGGCTACCATGTTTATTGTCATTGAGGGATGCAGCCAGGGGATAGTCAGGGGATATTTACAGACATTTTACTATGAGGACCCCTTTTTTTTCAGGGGCCTGGATAATTTGCTGGTTCTGATAGAAGCCATAATGGATGCAGCTGCTTACCCATCCAAATGCAATGAATACCGGCATTTGAGCAGGACGCCCCGGACGATGGGGGAGGCGGATGGGAATATGGTTGTGACAAGGCCGGAAAAGCTGCAGCCGGCCAGGTACAACCTCAGTGACCTCTGTACAGTCAGCAAAAAGAGATTGTTTTCCATAAGGGTATACGCAAGGCGTAATTCCAGCATACAGGGCATCCTTAAGAATTATAAGGGAAGCGTCAGCTTCCGCAGCGGAATGGATGTCATACGTGTCATGCATGAATATCTGAAAGAGGAACTGAATGGGTACAATGGCTTTAGACAAGGGCTGGATTGATATACATGCGCATATACTTCCGGGGGTTGATGATGGGGCAGGCAGCTGGGAGGAGGCTGTTGTACTTCTGAACATGGCCTATAAGCAGGGAGTCAGGCATATCATAGCCACTCCTCATTACAGGCGCTGGGAAGATACGGATTTATTAAAGCATATATGCATGCATCTGAACAAAAGGGCAGGCGCCATATCAAAGGATTACCATGTCAGCCTGGGGCAGGAAGTCATGTATTTTGAAAATCTCCCGGAGTATCTGGACAGGGGAAAGGCCCTGACTCTGGCAGAGAGCAGATATGTGCTGGTGGAATTCGAGCCCATGGACAGTTTCAGCAGGATTGAGAGGGCGGTACGGCAGCTGGTGCAGGCATCCTACTTTCCGGTGGTTGCCCATGCTGAACGGTACAAATGCCTTGCAAAGGACGGGCTGGCCGAAGAACTGGTGGACTGCGGGGCGTATCTGCAGATGAATTCCAGAAGCCTGAAGGGTAAGTATACGGATGAAAAGGTCCGATGGTGTAAACGAAAGCTGAAGAATGGAGTGATTCATTTTATTGCTACGGATATGCACAATGTAACAATCCGGCCTCCGGATATAGAGGACACGATTTTGTGGATGGAACGCCACATGGGAAGGGAGGCAGCAGTCCGGATTGCCCTGGAAAATCCGGAACATATATTAGCGGACAGGATGCTGTGACAAAAGAAAACGTATGGAAAAGGTAACTGCAATGGAAAAGAATTTGTATGAGGATGAAAATGATATTGAAATAGACGTGATGGAACTGCTGTTTACATTTAAGAAAAAAGCCTGGCTGATTATATTGGCAGCTGTGGCGGGATGCCTGGCAGCCGGCCTGTTCAGCAAGTTTATTATAAACCCTGTTTATACATCCACGTCCATGGTATATGTGCTGTCCAAGGAGACAACGCTGACGTCCCTGGCGGACCTCCAGATAGGAAGCCAGCTGACTAAGGATTACAGCGTCATGATTACCAGCCGGCCTGTATTGGAGCAGGTGATTGAGAAACAGGGATTGATATTCACGTATGATGAGCTAAAGGAAATGGTCCGCATCACTAATCCCGCGGACACCAGAATCCTGAACATGTCTGTAGCGGATACGGACCCGGTAAGGGCGAAGGCGATTGTGGATGAGATTGCAAAGGCATCTTCCGATTACATAGGCGACATCATGGAAATGATACCTCCTAAAATCATAGAGCAGGGCGTGGTGGCTGACGAGCCGTCCTCCCCAAGTGTAAAGAGGAATGCAGCCATAGGGGGAATGGCCCTGGCTGTTCTGGCCTGCGGCCTTATAGCCCTGCAGGTCATCATGAACGATACCGTGCGTTCCGAGGAAGACGTGGCCCGGTACCTGGGGATGAGCGTATTAGCTTCTGTGCCGGACAACAGCGAGATGGCAGAGGAACACAGGAAGGAAGAGAATTCAAGGAAGAAAAACAGCAGGAAGCAAAAGGCGGACGGGAAGAATAACGGAAAAGGCGGTGTGAAAAGGTGGAACAGACACTAAAGTTAAAAAATTCGGAGAAAAAGGATTATCACTACGAGGAAGCCATCAAAACCCTGCGTACCAACATCCAGTTTTGCGGCAGCAGTCTGAAGGTCATCATGTTTACAAGTTCGCTGCCGGACGAGGGGAAAAGTGAAATAACCTTTGCCCTTGCCTCGTCCTTTGGGTCTATTGGAAAGAAAGTACTTCTGGTGGACGGGGATATCCGCAAATCCGTACTTGTAAAGCGATATGAGATTAAAGGAAATCCCAATGGATTGTCCCAGTATCTGAGCGGCCAGAAGCCACTGGACAAGGTGCTCTACCACACGGATACCGAGAATCTGGACATGATACTGGCCGGACCCTATTCTCCGGACCCGGCCGAACTTCTGGAGGACACATTATTCAAAGATATGTTGGAGAAGTCCAGGAATAATTACGACTATATCATAATCGACACGCCTCCCATGGGGAGCGTTATAGACGGAGCCATTATAGCCAGCCACTGCGACGGGGCTGTCATTGTTGTGGAAAGCGGTACTATCAGTTACCGCCTGGTCCAGAAAGTAAAATCGCAGCTGGAAAAAAGCGGATGCCGTATATTGGGAACCGTGCTGAACCGAGTTAAGGCCGGATATGAAAAAGGGTATTACAAAAAGTATTACGGCAAGACATATGGTAAATATTATGGGGGGGGGGGTGAAATGGTTTAGGATGTGAAGAAGATTAGGTGGAATGTGATATGAATCAGCACCGTTACGGAAAAAGGCTGGAGCGTAAACGTAACTGGAGAAAAGCAGTCATGATTGCGGGGATAATTCTGGCAGGATGTTTTATCTATCAGACCTGCCGTTTATATAAAGAGAAGAACGCTTCCGCAGAAGAAGCGGCGCAGTGGCGTCTGGAGCAGACAGGGGCTGTTTCCGCGGATGCCAGGGACAGAATCGTGTATCAGGGAAGGGGTTACCGGCGCAATACATATGTTAAAGCAATATTATGCCTGGGAATTGACCGGAAGGGACCGCTGGATGAATCCATGGTTCCGGGCTCGGGCGGCCAGGCGGATGGTATTTTTCTGGTGGCACAGGATACAGCCAGAAACCGTGTCAGCATTCTTGTGATACCAAGGGATACTATGACAGAGATAACCCTGACCGATTTAAGCGGAAATGTTCTGGGCCAGGGTATCCAGCATCTTACACTGGGATATGCGTACGGGGATGGCAGGGAAAAGAGCTGCAGGTATATGACGGAAGCTGTAAGCAGCCTGCTGGGAGGCCTGGGCATTGACGGTTATATGGCCGTCAGCATGTCGGCCCTGCCTCTTATGAACGATGGGGTGGGAGGCGTCACGGTTGTAATGGATGAAGACGGACTGGAAAAAGCCAATCCGGATTTTACCCCGGGCAAAATAATTACGCTTGACGGAAAACAGGCGGAGGCATTTATCCGTTACAGGGATATCAATCAGCCCCAGAGCGCACTGACCAGGACGGAACGCCAGAAAACATACATACAGGGGTTCCTGAAAGCGGCCCGGATAAAGGCCGGAAGGGATGAAGGTTTTGTTCCGCGGCTCTTAAAGGACCTGGAGCCGTACATGATTACGGATATGGCCAAGGACCAGTATATGGATATGGCTTTGGCTTTTCTGGGAAGCGGCCAGGACCTGGCAGGAGCCGATATGCTGACCCTTCCGGGGGAGGCTGTGGAGACATCCATTTACGACGAGTACCATCCTGACAAGGAGCAGGTACAGACAATCATACTCGATATGTTTTACCGGCTGGAAGAATAGCCGTATATCACTCACAGGATAATAAGTATTGTAACAGATACTTATCATAAAAAACATAAGTTACACCAAGAAAGGAAGGGCGGGAACCATGAGAAAAAAAATCGCAACAATTGTATTAACTACTGCGCTTGCAGCATCCCAGGCTGTGTGCACATATGCAGCCGGCAGCGCAGGGACAGACCCGGTAATCAACAGCGGCAGCAGCAGTGACGGCAGCAGCTACGACTCGGGAGTAAAAACAGGCACCACCACAAGCAGTACATCTGCCACAAAATCAGGACAGGGAAATAATGTGGTCCAGATTGGAGTTGGGCAGACATCATCAGGAGCACAGGTGGAGACAAACAGCAGAGGACAGGCTGTTGTGGGAAACACGGCTCTGGAATTTGTACAGGACAGCGGAAACGCTGTTGCAGGTCTTCCTGAGTCAGTGGTCAGCGCCATCAATGGCATTAACAGCGGACGTCCTTTAAACGAGGCTGTTCCGGATGTGGACCTGACAGGATACAATGCCCTGGTGGGAACCCATGCAATTGTAACAAAAGATGCTGCAACCAATGCAGAGAAGACAGGGGCGGTGGAAGTGCCTCTTTATATTCCCAATATGGTGGATGGATTAGGCGACATTGAAGTTCTTTTCTACGACAACATGACAGGAACCTGGAAGGTGATAAAACCCAACAAGGTTGACATTGGCTCCAAGATGATATGGTTTGAAGTTCCTAACTCAGGTACGTTTTCAGTTATTTACAAGCGGTAGAGTCTTAAATGGCGGTACAAAGGGTGGGGATGAAATTGAAGGGTAAAGACAGATTTGTTTTAGAGAAATACCTGCCCTGCAGCAGACTGGCAAGGATGTGGATTCTTTGGGGATATGATATGGCGATGGTGTGGATTTGCGCCTATCTTGCCCTGGGGCTGAGATTTGATTTGAATCTCAGCTCCATTCCTGTCAGATATGCAGGGGAGGTATGGAAATACTGCCTTTTACAGATGGCTGTTGTCTCTGCAGTGTTTTATGCGGGACGCCTTTATGCCATTATGTGGGGAGCTGCCGGAATACGTGAAATGATGGAGGCAGCCATGGCGTGCCTGGCTGCCGCTCTGTTTCAGACCGCAGGAATCCTCCTGTTCGGCATACAGATGCCAAGAAGTTACTATGTGCTGTGGTTTGTACTGATGACGGCGGCCGCTATGTGCGGGCGTACCAGTTATCAGGTGGTTCAACGAATCATAAACAGGCTGAACCGGGTAAATGAAAAAGGAACCATTACCCGGGTCATGGTTGTTGGGGGAGGGAAAGCCGGGACCCTGATTATCCGTGAGATGAAGGCCAGTGAAAAAATTCATAACCTGCCGGTATGTATTGTAGATGACGACAGGGGTAAACAAGGCCGTGTCATTGACGGGGTAAGGGTCTGCGGCACCAGGAATGATATACCGGAGCTTGTCAGAGAAAAGAGAATTGATGCGATTTTTGTTGCTATTCCCACGGCTGCGCCGGAAGAAATCCAAAGCATCCTGAACCTATGCCAGAAAACCGGCTGCCAGGTAAAGACCCTGCCGGGAGTATACCAGCTTATGAACGGCGAGGTGAGTATATCCAGACTGCGCAAAGTGGAGATAGAAGACCTTCTGGGCCGGGAGCCTGTCAGGGTTAATCTGGATGAAATCATGGGGTATGTGAAGGATAAGGTTGTACTGGTAACAGGCGGAGGCGGATCCATTGGCAGTGAGCTGTGCAGACAGCTGGCAGGCCATAAAGTAAAGCAGCTGATTATATTTGATATATATGAAAATAACGCATATGAAATCCAGCAGGAACTGAAACGGGAGCATCCCCAGCTGAATCTTGTGGTGCTGATAGGTTCTGTGCGCAATACAAACCGCCTGGATTACCTGTTCCGTACATACCGGCCGGATATTGTCTACCACGCAGCAGCCCATAAGCATGTACCGCTGATGGAGGACAGCCCCAATGAAGCCATCAAGAACAATGTGATGGGGACATATAAGACAGCCAAGACAGCCATCCGGTACGGAGTCAGGCGGTTTATCCTTATTTCCACGGACAAGGCAGTAAATCCAACCAATATCATGGGCGCAAGCAAACGGCTTTGTGAGATGGTGGTACAGATGTGCAACCAGAAAAGCGGGACTGAATTTGTGGCGGTCCGGTTTGGAAATGTGCTGGGCAGCAACGGCAGCGTGATACCGCTTTTTAAACAGCAGATTGAGAACGGAGGACCGGTGACAGTAACCCACAGGGACATCATACGGTATTTTATGACGATTCCCGAGGCAGTCAGTCTGGTGATACAGGCCGGGGCCTATGCAAAGGGCGGGGAAATCTTTGTCCTGAATATGGGAAAGCCTGTCAGGATATTGGATATGGCTGAGAATTTAATCCGCTTGTCCGGATATGAGCCGTACAGGGACATAGAAATTTCCTTTACCGGGCTGAGGCCTGGTGAAAAGCTGTATGAAGAATTACTCATGGATGAGGAAGGACTTCAGAAGACTGGGAATGACCGGATATTTATTGGAAGGCCCATTGAGATGGACTATGACAGGTTTGAACGGGCGCTTCGGAGGCTGGGAGAGGCGGCATGGAACGAAACAGGTGATGTACGCCGGATTGTGCATGAATTGGTACCTGAATATCATTATAAGACAGATGATTCCAGGACGGCAGCCCAGGAAGCTGCTGTTGGAATAGAGCCTGGAAGTGATTCACCGGCAGCCGACCGGCTGCTGCTTCACCAGAGAATGGCCGTATGCAGCATATTTGCGTGCGATGGGAGCGTAACAAAACCATAAAAGGGCATTCATGCAGGATTGTCGCCATTGCGCATTCTGTTTGGATGCCTGTTATATGAAAGGAAGAACTTCATGAAAGACTGCAGGACAAATGATGACAGTGCTTTACATGAGGATGGCGGAGCCTGCCCATCCGGCAGCAGACAGAAATGGTATGCGGTACAGGTAAGGACAGGGAGCGAGTGCATTACGGCCCGGCTCTGCAAGTCCGTGATGAATCAGAGCGTACTGACAGACTGTTTCATTCCAAGGTACGAAAGAATGAGGCGCTACCAGGCGCAGTGGCATCAGGAATACCCAATTATGTTTCCGGGCTATATTTTTCTCATAACAGACAAAGTGAATGCTTTGTATGAGGAATTGAAGCACGTTCCCAGACTGACAAAGATTTTGGGAAACGGTGTGGAGTTCATTCCGCTGAAGGAGGAAGAGACAGAGTTACTTGCAGCCATGGGAAGCAGGGAACATATAACCGCAATGTCAAGGGGTTACATAGCGGGCGACCGGATAATCATCACGGAAGGCCCCATGAAAGAGATGGCAGGACAAATCCGGTTCATTGACCGGCATAAAAGGATAGCCGTGGTTCAGATGGAGATGTTTGGAAGGAAGCTGGATATCAGGCTCGGTTTGGAAATTGTAAAAAAAATAGTATAGAACAACCGGAATGATTGCATTTTTAATAGAAATACGAGGGCAGAGAAATGAGCGGGAAACAAAGGATATATCTTTCGTCACCCCACATGAGCGATGAAGGTTATGAACAGGCATATATAAAAGAAGCGTTTGATACGAACTGGATAGCTCCTTTGGGAAACAATGTAAATGAATTTGAAAAGGAATTTGCTGCTGTGACAGGGGCAAAGGATGCAGCTGCATTATCATCCGGGACAGCAGCCATGCATATGGCATTAAAGGCAGCGGGGGCAGGCCCGGGGGATATTGTATTTTGTCCCACCCTCACCTTTGCCGCAACTGTAAATCCAGTCATATATCAGGGGGCGGTTCCTGTATTTATTGACAGTGATTACGAGACATGGAATATTTCGCCGTCAGCACTTGCCAGGGCGTTTCAGATATATCCCCAGGTCAAAGCCGTTATTATAGTCCATTTATATGGATTGAGCGCAAAGCTGGATGAAATCATGAAGCAGTGCAGGGAGAGAGGGGTTGCAGTTATTGAGGATGCCGCGGAATCTCTGGGGACACTCTATCATGGAAAATGGACCGGTACCTTTGGGGACTACGGGATTTTTAGTTTTAATGGGAATAAAATCATAACAACCTCAGGCGGGGGAATGCTGGTGTGCAGCATGGATGACCCGGAACAGGCCAGAGAACAGGCGGCCAGGGTTCGGTTTTGGGCCACGCAGGCGCGGGAACAGGCCAGACACTATCAGCACAAGGAGATAGGATATAACTACCGTATGAGCAATATTGTGGCAGGCATAGGCAGGGGACAGCTGAAGGTACTGAAGGACAGGGTGGAAAAAAAGCAGTACATTTATTCCTATTATAAGCAGGCGCTGCAGGATATAGAGGCCGTCAGCTTCATGCCCATACCGGAGGGAACCAGCAGCAATTGCTGGCTGACCTGTATCCAGGTGGATGAAAAGAGAACGGACATCACACCGGAACAGATAATGGATGCGCTTGCAGACGACAATGTGGAGTCAAGACCCCTGTGGAAGCCAATGCACCTGCAGCCCGTGTTCCGGGACAAGGCTTTCATAACAGACTGTGAGGAACCTCTTTGCATCACGGATAAAGAAAGATGGGCGGACGACAGTGTTGCAGGTACATTATTCAGGAGAGGTGTCTGCCTTCCCAGCGATACAAAAATGACAGATGGGGATTTGGACCGGGTTTGCCGTTTGATAAAAAATCTGTTTCAGCAAGGTGGATGCGCACATGGACAAGACAGGTGACAATAAGCAGGAACAAGCCGTACAGCCAGGCAGAAAGCATGGTTTTTACAGAACATATATGAAGCGTTTGCTGGACATCGTACTGACATCAGCTGCCCTGGCGGTATTTTGCTGGCTGTATGGGATTCTGGCGCTTCTGGTAAGGTTTAAAATGGGCAGGCCTGTTTTGTTCGCCACTGAACGAATCGGAAAACAGGGGAAGCCTGTCATGATATATAAATTCAGGACCATGACCAATGAGGTGGATGAAAGGGGAGTACTTTTGCCGGGACCTGAGCGGCTGACCGGATTTGGACGTTTTCTGCGCAGTACCAGTCTGGATGAACTGCCTTCTGCGTGGAATATCCTTAAAGGGGACCTGAGTATTGTAGGACCAAGGCCCCTTCCCACCAAGTACAGGCCGTATTTTTACGAGAGCGAGCAGATGAGGCATGATGTCCGTCCGGGACTCACAGGGTGGGCCCAGGTGAATGGAAGGAACGCCATATCGTGGGATGAAAAATTCAGGTATGACATTGACTATGTAAAAAACATGACATTTATGTTTGATTTGAAGGTTGTTCTGCTGACTGTGGTGAAGGTTATCCTGCGCAGTGACATTATACAGGATGACCAGACGACGGCCAGCCTTTATATTGTACGGGCGGATATGAACAAGGCTAAGGAATGCAGAGCAGCCGCAGAGGACGCACCGAAGGTCTGAAAGGGGAACATGGATGGAAAGCTTGAGTCAAAAAAGGCTTTTGGTAATCAGCAGTGATGCCAACGATATTGCATTTGTAAAGGCGGCAAAGGACATGGGCGTGTATGTGGTTTGCTGCGATAAGTATACTGACTGGAGTATCAGTCCTGCCAAGGGTATGGCGGATGATGCCTGGGATATGGATTATACCGACACGCAGGCTGTTGCAGGAAGATGCATGGAAGAGGGAATCGATGGTGTGATTGCCGGCTACAGCGAAGAACGGGTTATGGCGGCCTGTAAGATATCCCAGGCCATAGGAAGCCCCTTTTACGCAACAGAAGAACAGATTGGAATAACAAGGAATAAGCGGTTATTTAAAAGGCTGTGCAGGGAGTACGGAATCATGACACCGCGGGAGTACTGCCGCTCGCTGCCCATGACGCCACAGGAAAAGGCCATGATTAAGTATCCTGTCATTGTCAAGCCGTCTGACAGCGGGGGAAGAAAGGGCATATCCATATGTAAAGACCAGGCGCAGCTGGATGCAGCTGTTGCGCTGGCTGCCGGTTTATCGCGGTCCGGCGGGGTGATTGTGGAGGAGTATCTGAAAGGGACCGAGCTGAGTGCTGTTTACACATTTGCAGACGGTTGTATCAGTCTTTCCTGTCTGAACGATAAGTATATCTCAGGGGAGCAGGGCGGAACCTCCCGGCTCTGCGACGTGGCCCTCACGCCGTCTAAATATTATGACCTGTATTTAAAAACAGTGGATAAAGGGATTAAAGACCTGCTGAGGGGAATTGGCGCCAGGAACGGCATTGCAAACTTCCAGTTCATTGCGGACAGTGACGGTATTAAGGCTTTTGAAATGGGCTACAGGGTAAACGGCAATGATGATTTCAAGGTTATACGGAAATATAACGGTATTGACTTTATGAAAATGCTTATCTCCTACTCCCTGACCGGGTCAATGGGTGACAATCCGGAAAAGGATAACCCGGTTTTTGGCCAGTATGCCTGTACACTGTGCATGTATCTCCACGGAGGAACCGTGGGCAAAGTGGACTACACCCCCTTAACGGGAAGGGCGGAAATGGATGATATATGCCTTTTGAAGCAAGCAGGCTCTGTGGTGGAGGAAAACGGGACAAATGGCCAGAAAGCAATGCTTGTCAAGTTTTCAGCAGGGACAATGCCTGAAATCATTGACCTGATACATTTCATCCAGGCCAATACTGTGATTGAGGACAGGGAGGGCAGGAATATGCTGCTGACGCCCTTTGATACGGACAGGTTGACAGGCTATGAGAGATGAGATAGGCAGCGAATACTGGAGAAGCACCCATGGACAGGCCGTAACCCATGGACAGGCCGGATTGCCGTTATGGCTACGTAATAAGGGAGACATTCGGTTTTATATGTCGGGACGCACAGCGCTGTATGCGGTGATTGAGGATATCGTGGAGGAGCGCCCATGCAGGACTGCATATCTGCCGGACTATTGCTGCCATACAATGATTGAGCCTTTTTTAATGCACGGCATTCAGGTTGCGTTTTATCCGGTTACAGCCGGCAAGGGGCTGAGAAGCCTGGTGGATAAGGGACATCCATGTGATATACTGCTGACCGCGGATTATTTCGGCTACCAGGGAGACAGATGTATTCTGCCTGATGCAGTACACATTCACGACGTGACGCACTCGCTTTTGTCAAAACCAGCATACCATGAACCAGACTACACCTATGCAAGCTTCCGCAAATGGGGGCCGGTTGCCGGCGCCGGATTTGCCTGTAAACATGCAGGGACATTTACGGGGAAGGGTGATATGCCAGAATGTATTCCATATATGGAATTGAGAAAAAAGGGCTATAAAATCAAGGAACAGTATATGAAACGGGAAACCGATGACAAAACCTTGTTTTTAGAAGTATTTCATGAAGCGGAGCTGCTGCTTGAGAAGGATTTTGCGGGCTACGGTGCGGACAGTGAATCTCTTTGCGCCGCAGCCTTACTGCAGGACGGCGCGGGGCAGAGGCGTGAGAACGCAAAATGGCTGACAGCCCATCTTGCAGAGAGCCGGATAGCCCGTCCCATATTTCCGTCCGTACAGGCGCAGGATGTCCCGCTTTTTGTTCCTGTTTTAATCAAGGGCGGTATGCGCAGCCAATTAAAACAGTATCTCATTGAGAACCGGGTTTACGCTCCGGTGCATTGGCCCCTGTGTCATACGGCACACACAATGACAAGGGAAATTTATGAAAATGAATTATCTCTTATCTGTGACCAGCGCTACTGCGTACAGGATATGGAAAGGCAGCTTGGACTGGTTCTGGATTTTGAGACAACACTTGGGGATAAGGTAAATATACAATGGCAAAGATAAGCTTTGTGGTTCCTTTTTATAAGGTGCCATATGATTACATGCATCAGTGCATAAACAGTATACTCGGACAGTCTTTTTCTGATATCGAGGTAATATTGGTTGATGACGGTTCACCGGATGACTGCGGAAAAATATGCGATGAATACAAAAAAAACGATAACAGAGTGATTGTGATACATAAAAAAAACGGCGGCCTGTCCGATGCGCGGAATGCGGGTATTGCTGCTGCAACCTCCCCATGGATAACGTTTGTGGACGGTGATGACTGGATTGAAAAGGACTACTGTGAGGAGTTTATGAACAGAATCAGTCATCAGGAGGAGAAAGCAGATATCTATATCTATTCCGGTTTCCGCGAGTATCCTTCAGGCCAGGTGCAATGTGTTCCGCATTTTGCCGATGGAACCAGGTTTACGGATTACGGTGAACGGGAATATCTGCAGGGTAAATGCTGCACCATCCACCATGAAAAACATGGAAACAGGAGGGGAATGACCATCAGCTCTGCCTGGGGAAAAATGTATGCCTCAGAATTTATCCGCAGCAGCGGTCTGCTGTTTCCCATTGTTCCGTATGACGAGGACAGTATTTTCTATATGTATGCGGTTGAGGCGGCATCCTGTGTAGAATATGCATCCAAAGCAATATATCACTACCGTTATACAGAAGGCAGCATTGTCAACCGGTACAGGCCCAATGCCAAAAAGGAACAGGACATGTACCTGTCGGAGCTGTTCCGCTTTGCAGAACAGTATAATAAGTCGGAAGATTTCACCGGCAAGCTGTATTTAAGAGTCCTGACGTCAATGCTGTTGGCCATTAAGCTCTACTTCTTTAACAGTCAGAATACGGCACCGTATTTTGCACGCAGAAGGGAATGTGCGGAGTATTTCAGGCAGGAGCCTTATTTGCATGTATTTGAGAGGGTTAAAGTGTCTGACCTGGGAAGAAACGCAAAAATAAAATATGTGCTGCTGAGATTAAAATGCTATGGCCTGGCCGAACGGCTGAGAAAGCTGAATGAAAACAGGCTGACACAATCCGGTAAAAACAGATAGATGGAAAGAAGGCACGCGATAAATGGTAATTAAAATAAAACGGAAAAAAGCCTGTCACATCGTATCTGTCAGGGAGTGCTTGTTCCAATATGCGTTTTGCATTTTTTTGTTCTGTTACATCATTAATAACTATGAGTTTGGAGCAATACTTGAAAAGACAATCATCCCGGCCTGTATTCTGCTTCTTACGGCATTGGCGCTGCCCAGGGATGTAGAGATAAAACACTATATACAGGCCGCGGCCATGGCCTTTTTTGCCGTCCTGTCGACCTGCACTTCGGACATCATCCATTTTACCCAGTCACGAATCTTCCATGTTGTATTCTGTATTGTCATGTTTGCATTTGTACCAGGGGTAAATATAAGCAGCGTCACATTAAATAGGATTATCTCATTTTATATAAAATTTGCATTTGTCCTGAGCCTGATTGTTATTGCAGGATATATAGCTGGGTTTGGTGTGGATTCCTACGGCAGGGCTTCCATTAAGTTTGCAACCTTTTATAAGGACCAGAATTACCTGTCGGCGTATCTTATGCCTCCGTTTGCAGTCAACATATACGGTGTGTTTTTTTCAGACAAAGAGCGGAGCCGCCGGCTGATTTACTGTGCATCCACGGTCATTGCAGTATTTATCATGGGCTCAAGAGGCAGCTTTCTCACCATTCTCTGTATATGCGCCCTTGTGCTTGCCAGGGTGATTTTAAAGGATGGTAATCTGATGCGCAAAGCAGGACTCCTGGTTCTGTTAGGCGTATTTACTATGGGTTTCTATTTCTTTTTCCGCAATCTGCCTGTCTTTACCAGAATGACAGGCTTTGAAGGATACGGCACCGATGTGCGCATCAGGCTATGGGCAGCCGGACTCAGAGGCTTTACCGGCCATCCCTTTCTGGGAAGCGGTATTGGTGCGGCATCTGCATATTCCTGGAATATCATTGGAAATGCCGTACATAACTGCTTTATCGAATTGCTGGCCGACCAGGGGATTGCAGGGGGCGTCATTGCTGTCTGGATGTATATTGACATGCTGAGGATACAGCGGGAATGTTTCCCTTTAGTGTTTTTGCTGATGACAGCATTTTTTCTGCCCCTCTTTTTCCTGACAGGATATTCAAACCTGACCTTTTGGATGCCCATGTTCTTTATGAAAATGGTTTCCAACATGTCAAAGCGCAACGGCACAGTTTTCTTTTGTCAGCCGGTGAAGGAGGAGAGATGAGGATAGGGATTATCACGGTCCATAACGGCCAGAATTACGGGGCATCTTTACAGGCCTTTGCCCTGGTAAAGGTATTGCGGGATATGGGACATGGTGCGTATTTAATTGACTACCGCACCAGAAAAGTGGAAGAAAGAATGAGGGGATATACACAGCTTGGCAGCTGGAACTCGCTGGCCTCAGCCGGACATAATATAAAGCGGATAGGCAGCAATTTCCTGTTTCATACGGATAAGCATTATCAGCAGGTCAGGAAAAGGTTTAATGAATTCCATGAACCGCTGTTTGAGTCTCCCCATCAGGTTTTTTGCGACAGCCCTGAACTTGTCAGGCTCAATGACAGGTATGATGCGTTTGTGTGCGGAAGCGACCAGATATGGAACCGGACCATTACGGATTTGGACGGTGCCTTTTTTCTTGATTTTGCAGGCGGAGACAAAATCACGGCAGCCTATGCCCCCAGCCTGGGAATGCCTTCAAATATGGTGGATGAAGAAACTGCAGCAATCATACGCGGTAAACTGGCCGGAATCAGGTACCTGTCAATCCGTGAAGACAATAACCGGGAACTGATTGAATTTCTGTCAGGGCGGGAGTGCCGTGTGGTTGCGGACCCGGTGATTCTGCCGGAGAGGGAGGACTGGCTCAGGGCCGCAGAACAGGCAGAGGATGTCTGCCCGCCGGAACCGTACGCTTTCTATTATCCGGTGGTAGAGCAGCAGGAGCTCCAGGCATTTGCGCTGAAGGAATCCAGAAAAAGGGGAATAAGGCTGTTAAACCCAAGGCTGGTCCCGAAATACGCTAAAATGAAAGGATTTGACGCCTTTGCCCGGACCGCAGCCGGACCGCTGGAATTCCTGAAGCTTCTGATTCATTCAGAGGTAGTGTTTACCAATTCATTCCATGCAACCGTGTTTTCAACCATATTCAACAAAGAAATGTATTCGCTGCAGATGAAGGGCCGTCATTCCAACAGGAATAACCGCATGCTTGAGTACCTGAGGATGACGCAACTGCTGGACAGCCAGTCTCCGGACGGGAACTGTATCAGGATTGAGCCGTTTTCCAACCCGGATTTAGAATCAATATTGGAAAACCAAAGAACCCGGTCCAGGGGTTATCTGCAGAATGTTTTTGACAGTGGAACCGGCAGCAGGCAGTTATAAGACAGATAAAAAAGGAACAATGCAAAATGATAAAGCTGGAAGAAATAATGGATTCGCCGTTTTGTTATGGCTGCGGGGCATGCGTCAGCAAATGCCCGTCTGATGCCATATCCATGAGGACGGATGAAAAGGGGTTCAGCCGTCCTTGGATACATGAAAGCAAATGCACCGGATGCAATCTCTGCTATCAGGTATGTCCGGCCGTGGAAACCAACAGAAACGCCCTGTTTGCCGCCGGCCCGGGCCAGGCCGGAGTAGTATGGTCGGTGAGAAACCGGGACAATGACATACGCAGAAACAGTTCATCCGGCGGCCTGTTTACTGCGCTGTCCGATTATGTCCTTGCGCAGGGCGGCGTTGTCTGCGGGGCGGTATGGCGGGACGGTCTTTCCGTTGGCCATATATGCGCGTCCAATGCGGATGACAGGGACCGGATGAGACAATCCAAATACGTACAGAGTGATATGGGAAGCTGTTTCAGGGATATCCTTGCCTGCCTGAAAGCCGGAAAGACAGTCCTGTTTACAGGGACTCCCTGCCAGACAGGCGGTTTAAGGCTTTTTCTGGGGGATTCGGATACCAGGAACCTGATTCTGTGCGATGTACTGTGCGGGGGAAATGTGAGCCCTGGTCTTTTTAAAGACTATATTTCTTACATTGAGAAGATAAAAAAGGACCGGGCCGTGTCGGTCTGTTTCCGCACAAAGAAATATGGATGGAAGGAACATCATATCCGTGTGGAATTAAAAGACAAGACATATGAGGGCGCGCGCAGGGAAAACGAACCGTTCTTTACACTGTATCTGGGCAAATACTCCATCCGCGATTCCTGTTTTTCCTGCGGCTTTGCCTCAAAAGAAAGAATTTCAGATATAACCATGGGTGATTTCTGGGGAATTGATAAGGCTGAACCGGAGATAGATGATGATATAGGAATTTCCCTGGCAATTGTGAATACGGAAAAGGGGGCCGGTCTGATGGAGCGTATTGGGACTCAGGTATATGCAGAACAGCGGAACATGGATATGGCTGTGCCAAGGCAGATTAATCTGCGCAGCGCGCCTGTTCCTCCCAAAAACCGCGGTATGTTCTGGGATGAATACGCGAGAAACGGCGGAGCCTGTGTGCTGCGCAAATATACCACCTTCGGCCTGGCAAAAAAAATCAGATTCAAATGTGCAAAAGCATTGCGCAGCATTGGATTAAGACGATAAAAGAGGAGAGTATGTCATGTCATTGATTGTATATACAACAGAGCAGGCGGAAGAATGGGACAGTGTGGTGTGCTCGTTTGAACATTACGATGTCTACTTTATGTGCGGATATGTAAAGGCGTTCAGGCTGCACGGCGATGGCGAGCCGATGCTGTTTTATTATGAATCCCATACTTCTCCGCTCCGGGGCATAAATGTGGTCATGAAGCGTGACATTGCGGATGACGGCAGATTCAGGGGAAGGCTTGCAGCGGGCTATTGGTTTGACTTTAATACGCCGTATGGATATGGAGGTTGGCTCCTGGAAGGCGGGGGTGATGAACCGGAGCTGTTCCATGCATACGAAGCCTGGTGCAGGGAGCACAATATTGTAAGCGAATTTGTGCGGTATCATCCGGTACTTGGCAACTGCGTTTTTTCAGATGGCCCGTATGAGGTGATACCTCTTGGAAATACCATTGCCATGGACCTCTCTTCCCCAGAGGTGATATGGCAGAATCTGACCAGTAAGAACCGGAACATGATTCGCAAGGCCATAAAATCCGGAATAGTGATTTATAACGGAAGATACCCTGAAATCTACCAGCGTTTCAGGGAGGTGTACAACAGTACCATGGATAAGGACCAGGCGGATTCCTACTATTATTTCAGTGATGGTTTTTATGAGAGCATACTGAGGGACCTGCCCCAAAACGCCCAGGTCTTTTATGCGCAGCTGGAGGGAAAGGTGGTGGCTGCATCCATCATTCTGGCTGCCAACGGGCGGCTGAATTACCATCTGTCAGGTTCTCTGCAGGAATACCAGAGCCTGGCGCCCACAAACCTGCTGCTTTTTGAAGCGGCCCTGTGGGGAGCTGCCAACGGCTGCCGTACTTTCCATCTGGGAGGCGGCGTTGGTTCAAGGGAGGACAGCCTTTACCGTTTCAAAAAGGCATTTTACAGGGGGGCTTCCTCCAGGTTCTGCATTGGCAGGAAAATATTTATGGAAGATGAATACAGGGCATTGGCTGAAATGCGGGAGGAACCGGCCGGGGACAGCGGATTTTTTCCCGGATACAGGGCGTAATGGAACGGGAAGCCTTAGGTTCAGGGAGGATGTATATGAACAGTACAGAACTATTTTTAACCAGGCTGACGGATTTTTTTAAAACCCGGATTCCTGACCGTGTAATGGATAAAGCAAGGCTTTCCCTGCTGGATTATCTGGGCGTCACCCTGGCAGGCACAAAAGGAATCGGGGATAAGATTGCCAATTACCTGAAATATGAACAGCCGGAGCCAGGCGGCATAACCGCCATTGGCCTGGGCCGCAGGATGAATATAAAGGATGCTGTTTTTTTGAACGGCCTCAACGGACATGCCCTGGATTTTGACGACGGGACCAATACCGGAATCATACATCTGGGTTCCCCGCTTTTCTCCGTCCTGCTGCCCCTGGCCCAGCGGTATGGGATTGAAAGTGATAAGTTCCTGAAGGCAGCCATTATCGGGTATGAAACATCGTTTACAATGGCAGTCTCCATACAGCCGGGGCACAAGGAGATGGGATACCATGCCACAGGGACCTGCGGAGTCCTTGGTATAGCACTGGCAGCCTCATATATGCTGGATTTCACATGGGAGCAGACGGTAAATGCCTTCTCGGCGGCCTGTGTTTCGGCAACAGGGATGCTTAAGGTGCTGGATGACGGTTCAGAACTTAAACCCTATAATGCCGCAAAGTCGGCTCTGCTGGGGCTGACATCCGTACAGATGGCGCGGGCAGGCTTTATGGGACATCCCGACCCCCTGGGAGGCTCACGGGGGTATCTGAAAATGATGACCGGCCGGGAAGATATCAGACTGGAAAAACCAGGAATGAATGGTACATATGCAATTGAAAAGACGTATACAAAACCCTATGCGGCCTGCCGCTACTGCCACCCGGCCATTGAAGCGGCAATTAATATCAGGTCGCGATACGGCATTTTGCAGCAGGCAGTGTCGTCCATTGAAGTGAGGACCTATTACTGGGCGGTTAACAATCATGACCATACCGTGATTCCGGGACCGGCATCCGCCAAAATGAGCATTCCCTACGGTGTTGCCGCGGGACTGATATGGGGGAAGGCAGGACTGGCGGAATACAGCTCCGGCCGTGTGCAGGACCCGGATATACTGGCGCTTGCCGCCAAGGTAAGGGTACTGTCAGACCGGGAGTTCACCGACCTGTTTCCCGCAATGACAACCGCGGTTCTTAAACTGACACTGGACAGCGGAGAAGAATATACGGAGCGGGTGGATTTCCCAAAGGGTGAACCGGAAAATCCCCTTACAAAGGATGAGTTTTCAGAACGTTTTACGGAACTGGCTGTATACAGCGGTAAAACCCGGGAAGAGGCAGCGGCGCTCATGGACTATGTAAACAGCATGAAGGGCAGTATGGAAGGCTTGTTTGCGTATCTGTAAATGCTGCAGGGAGGAAAAATTATGGAACCAGGTATAAATTTGATTCTTGGAACAATGACCTTCGGGGAGCAGGTCTTTGGAACCGATGTCCGGGATATGCTTCAGTATTTCATGTCTCTTGGGCACACCGAGATTGATACGGCCTATGTGTACAACCATGGCGAAAGCGAGCGGCTTATTGGGGCTGAAATGGGACAACCAGGCGCCGGGTCATTGAAAATTGCCACAAAGGTTAATCCCAGGATAACGGGAAGGCTGGATAAGGAGGCGGTCCTTACCCAGTTTACGGAATCCCTGATTCGCATGAACACAGACCATGCGGATACGCTGTACCTGCATTTCCCCGACCCGGCCACGCCCATGGAATCCGCACTGGAAGCATGTGCTGGTTTATACGGCCAGGGCAAATTCAGACGGCTGGGTTTGAGCAACTTCCCTGCGTGGATGGTATCCCAGGCCTGCCATATTTGTGAAGCACACGGGTGGATGCGTCCGTCTGTCTATGAAGGTCTGTACAATGCGCTGAGCAGAAATGCGGAAAGGGAGCTTGACAGTGCCCTTACCCACTATGGAATGAGTTTTTATGCCTACAATCCCCTGGCAGGCGGAATCCTCACGGATAAGTATTCCGGCGGGAAGGGGATGATTCAGAAAGGCAGATTTACATACCGTCCCAATTACCAGCAGCGGTATTGGAAGGAGTCCTATTTTGAGGCGGCCGGCCGTATCAGGAACGCATGCGGGCCGTATGACATCGGTGTGGCGGAAGCAGCTTACCGCTGGCTGGCTTACCATTCCATGCTAAAGCCGGAACGCGGGGACGGAATCATTATCGGGGCTTCGCGTCCTGCCCATCTAAAGCAGAACATGGCATTTCTGGGCAAGGGAAAACTGCCGGAGGATGTGGCGCAGGCAGTGGAAGAGGCGTGGGAAATCAGCCGGGCGGATGCGCCTGAGTATTTTACGTTATATACCGCGCCAGGGAGACAGGAGGGCGGAAGGCCCACAAGGAGGAAGAGATGATAAACCAGGCACGTTTTGTGAATACACTGCACAAAGAAGGGGTTGAATTCTTTGTGGGGGTACCGGACTCCTATCTGAACGGATTCTGTAATTATCTGCTGGAGCACGTACCGGAAGAAAATCATATGATTGCTGCCAACGAGGGAAACGCCGTTGGCATTGCGGCCGGATATTATTTCAGCACCAACAGGGTGCCCCTTGTATATATGCAGAATTCGGGTATGGGAAATGCATTCAATCCCATTGTTTCACTGGCGGATAAGAATGTCTACAGTGTGCCCCTTGTACTTTTGATTGGGTGGAGAGGGGAACCGGGAACCAATGACTGGCCCCAGCACAGGACCCAGGGAGCGGTGACGGATAAGCTGCTTGAAATGCTGGACATACCCTTTGCGGCAGCTGAGGACAACGACGATTTGATGGAGGCCCGGATTCAATGGGCTGTGCGCCTGGCACGTACACGAAAGGGCCCGGTGGCAGTGATTGCAGGAAAGGGCGTGTTTGCAGGCGGTAAGAAGACCAGTGTGCTGTCCGGCAGGTATCCCATGAGCCGGGAGGAGGCCATTGAAATCATTCTGGACACCCTGCCGGAACATACCATTTACGTTGCAACCACAGGCAGGGCAACCCGCGAGCTGTATTTTTTAAGGGAACGGAGAAAGGAGGGCCATGGACACGATTTTCTGAACGTAGGCGCCATGGGTCATGCCTCATCCGTAGCCCTTGGCCTGGCGGCTGCGGACAGGGGACGCCAGATTGTGTGTCTGGACGGGGATTGTTCGGCCCTGATGCACATGGGGGCATTTTCAATGGTCAGCAAAGTGGATGTCCCCAATCTTATGCACGTGGTGCTTAATAACGGTGCCCATGAATCCGTGGGAGGACAGCCGTCAGCCGGATATTCGGTTGACTTTACCTGCATTGCAAAGGGCGCAGGATATGTGACCGCAGATTCCTATGTCATGTCAGGGGATGAACTGGCGGAAACCGTTAACCGGCTGGCCGGAGCAGAGAAGGCGTCGTTTATAGAGGTAAGGATTCACAAGGGACTGAGGGGGGATTTGCCGCCCCTGAAGATTTCCCATCACGGTCTGATACAGGAGCTGATGGAAGAACTGAGGAGATAAATCCAGGTACAGGAATGGAGGAAATTCATGAAAGAGACAAGAGCTTTTTTAAAGTCAATAGGAATGCCGGAAGGCGATGCATATGACCTGCCGTCTTCCGGAAAACGGTTTGCGGACGGAGGCCAGTACCGGTTTGAGGTTCCGGGCATTCAGGGACCCGGGGTAATGGAGGCACTTCTGGAGGAAATGGACAGGTATGGAATCTGTATCCACAGAGTGACCCAGACAAAGGGAATCATGATGCTAACGGATAATGAAATCATGGAAATGGTCCGCCTGGCCCGGCAGGCTGCAACGGATTTAATACTTGCCATCGGCCCAAGGGCAACCACGGATACCAGCGCTTCGGTAAACACGCCTGAGGGTGTCCGCATGGGATACCGTCTGCGGGGACAGGAGCAGGTGGTACGCGCGGTGGAGGATGTTAAAAGGGGGGCTGCCCTTGGCTGCCGGTCTTTTCTGGTATATGACGAGGGATGCCTGTGGCTGTTAAACGAAATGAGAAAAGCCGGAGAGATTCCCGCGGACTGCCATTTTAAGGTTTCGGCCCACGCAGGGCACGGAAATCCCTGCTCCGCCAGGCTGTTGGAAATGATTGGTGCGGATTCCGTGAATCCGGTCCGTGACATCCAGCTCCAGATGCTGGCAGCCCTGCGCCAGGCCATTGATATCCCCATTGACATCCATACGGAGAATCCAAAGTCCACAGGAGGATTTATCCGGCACTATGAGGTGCCGGAGATGATACGGGTGGCTGCGCCCATATACCTGAAGACGGGTGGTTCCGTGGCACAGACACACAGCTGGGAATCATCTGCTGACGATGCGAAAAAGCGTGCAAAACAGGTATGCCTGGTCAGGCGCATGATTGATGCATATTATCCGGAAGCCGTTGGCTCCAAGAAAGGTTCAATCAGGTGATAAGAGATGAGACACCATCAGTATAATTCTGATTTTAAGTTTGTTGTGCCGCCGGAGGACTTTTGCAAATATACGGAGAGGGAGCTGCTTCAGTATTGTCTGGGAGCAACCATGTATATGCCGGGAACAAAAGATTTTTCCAGAAAGGTATTGAACCGTGAACTTCCGGGTCTGACCTCCATGGTGTTCTGCTTTGAGGACGCCTGCCCGGAAGGACAGGTTGAAGAGGCGGAAAAAAACGTTATCAGGATGCTGGACAGATTCAGTACGGCCATTGATAACCATGAGCTTACATATGATGATTTGCCCCTTATTTTCTGCAGGGTCAGGAACCAGCAGCAGTTCATCCATTTCTCAGAGCAGCTGACCCGCAAACATGTAAAGGTGCTGGCGGGAATCAATTTTCCGAAATTCAATACCCACAACGGCCAGGCGTATATGCAGTATCTAAAGCAGCTGAATGAAACCTTCGGTGAAATCATATACGGAATGCCTATTATTGAAGATTCAGAGGTGGCCTTTAAAGAGACGCGGATGGAAGAGCTGACAGGAATCCGTGAGATTCTGAATCAATATAAGGATATGGTGCTGCAGGTCCGGGTGGGCGCCACTGACTTTTCTTCCTGCTTTGGCGTGCGCAGGGGCGTGGACTATTCAATTTATGATATTTTGACGGTAAGGGAATGCCTGTCCGACATCCTGAATCTGTTTGGCAGAAATAATGACTATGTTGTGTCAGGTCCTGTGTGGGAGTATTTCAGGGCCAGCAAGCAGATGATGTTTGAGGAGCTTCCAAGCTATGATATAGAAGACTGCCTGATGAAGCGGATTCCCATCATTAATTCAGAGATTGACGGTCTGCTGCGGGAGGTGATTCTGGATAAGGCAAATGGATTTGTGGGGAGGACCGTAATCCATCCGTCCCATATCAAGTATGTCAATGCAATGCAGGCCGTCACAAACGAGGAATATCAGGATGCGGTGAATATTCTCAGCAGTGAAGCAGGCGGAGTATTTAAGGGCAGGAACGGAAATAAGATGAACGAAGTAAAACCCCATACCAACTGGGCTGCCAGGATTTATATGAGGTCCCGTGCATACGGGGTCATTGAAAATGAGCACAGCTACATAAAGCTCTTTTCGTCTGAACAGCCGGATTAAGGGGGGCAGCAAATATGAAACGACTTGTAACCCCCATATCGGAAGAGGCTGCCGGGAACCTGCATGCCGGCGACACAGTGCTTATATCGGGGAAGATTTACTGCGGAAGGGATGCTGTCCTGCCCAGAATATGCGGGTTAACAGAAACAGGGACTCTGGGGCAGCATGGAATCGACCTGCAGGGAAGCGTGATATTCCATACGGCGGTCAGCCCGGCAGGCATCGGCCCTACATCCAGCAATAAGCTGGAGATTGAGGGCAGCTTCCGGGCGCTGTCAATGGCCGGTGTAAAGCTCCATTTGGGAAAGGGGGCAGTGGGGAAGGAAACCATTGCAGTGCTGAATGATTTCAACTCTGTCTATGCGGTTATTCCCCCTGTGACCGCGCTGTTAAAGGAGAATACATTATGGCAAAGAACCGCAGCCTTCCCGGAACTGGGGATGGAAGCTTTCTATGAGCTTTTGGTAAGGGACTTTCCGGCCATTATTGGGGCCGCGCACAATGAGAGTATCTATTAGGGCGATGTCAGGACAAGCCCTGAGGAGGACAGGATGGATTTTGATAAAAATATAGTTGAGAAAGTGAGCCGGACCCTTGTCCGTGCAGGCTCTTCCTTTCTTCCTGATAAAAAGGCGGCTTACGAACAGGCAATTGAAGCTGAGACAAATGCACTGGCAAAGTGGACAATGGAAACCATATTACAAAATGCAGAAACAGCTGAAGCACATTCCAGCCCGCTGTGCGATGATACCGGGATACCCCATGTGGTCCTGGAGATAGGAACAGACGCAGCAGTAACCGGCCTCATGCTGGAATCAATACAGGAAGGGGTGCGCCAGGGACTGCGCCGTCTGCCGGGAAGACCCATGGCGGTAAGAGGAGATGAGGCACAGCGGCTGGACCAGTCATTGGGCCTGGATACAGACCCCGGCGCCCTGGAGGCAGCGCCTGTCCTGATACGCCGTACGGAAGGGAATACGGTCCGGCTGCATATCCTGATGTTTGGGGGAGGACCCGCAATCAGGGCAAAGACATACCGGGTATTTCATAAACACAGTGTCCGTACCGTACTGGATGAGATTGTATCATGGGCAAAGGAGTCAGCTCCCCTTCTGGGGTGTACCCCGTGCACCCTTGGCGTGGGAATCGGGCGTTCCCATTATGAGGCGGCATCCATGATGCTTCTGGCGCTTGTGGATGGTTCCTATTCACATCAGAGTGATATGGAGAGGGAGATTACAAATCGTGTGAATCTGGCAGGGACTGGTCCTCTGGGGCTGGGGGGGAGGCACACGGTCCTGGCCACTTTTATGAAGGTGGGGCCGCAGCGGGCCAGCGGCGTAAGGGTGGTCTGCATGAGGCCATGCTGCTGCTTTGAACCCAGGATAGCAAGTGTTGATTTGGGTCAGGAAGGTCAGAGTGACAGATGAGCAGGGAAAAAGAGCTTGCAAAAAATACCGTAATATTAGCATTTGGAAAAATATGCACACAGAGCATAAGCTTTTTGATGCTGCCGCTGTATACGGCGGTTCTGGACACAAAGGACTATGGAACCTTTGACCTGCTTGTGACCTATGCCACCCTGCTGCTGCCATTGGTTAACTGGCAGTTTGACCAGGGGCTGTTCCGGTTTCTGCTGGAGAAACGTGGAAATCACAGAGCACAGTCCCAGCTTTTTTCAACCATACTTATCTCCGGTACGATTCAATCGGGAGCCTATGCCGGTATTTTCTTCCTCATAAGGCCGCTGCTGTCAATTGCAAATGGGGAATTTCTGCTGGCTTATGTCATACTGCACGTGTACACCGCAATTCTCCTTCAATTTGTCAGGGGACTTGGAGACAATACAAAATATGCGGTTGCGGGATTTATATCCGCGTCCTCCACCGTGTTTTTTAATGTCATTACCCTGACCGTGTTTAAATGGGGATTAAAAGGGCTGATGACTGCCACCTTGCTGTCCCAGGTTTTTACAATTATCTATTTGGCAGTCAGTGTCAGGTGCTGGAAGTACTTTTCAGTCAAGCGGGCAAAATACAGCCTGTTCCGGAGCGTCCTCAGCTATTCACTGCCCCTGATTCCCAATAATCTGGCGTGGTGGGTGGTTAACGCATCGGACAGAACGGTCATTTCCCATTTTATCGGACTGGCGGCAAATGGGATTTTTACAGTGTCCAGCAAATTTCCCAGTGTGTTCATAAGCTTTTACAATATTGTGAATTTATCCTGGACGGAATCCGTATCACTGCATTTTAATGACGAGGACCGCGATGTCTTTCTGACAGATATGGTTACCATGTTTTTTAAGATATTTGCTTCCGCGTGTTTCGGGGTGGTGGCAGTGATGCCCTTTATATTTCCTGTTATGGTAAATGCCAAATACAGGGAAGGATACAACCAGGTTCTGATTCTTATGTATGCAATGCTGTTCAGAGTCCTGGTAGGCTTATACAGCTGTGTTTACATTGCGGCCAAGCAGTCAAAAAAGGTTGCATATACCTCGGCTGCCGCAGCAGTCATAAATCTCACCGCAGACCTGCTGTTTATCAACCGGATTGGTTTATATGCAGCGTCCCTGTCCAGCCTGATTGCATTTCTGGTCATGTTTATCATACGGTATGTTGAAATTAACAGAACCGTGCATATGCGGATTAAAAGGGCGGCAGCCCTGAGTTCTATTGCAATGGGTGTTCTATTAACCTTTGCTTTTTACTCAGGTTCCACAACCGTTCAGGTAATGGCCTTAGCCGTCACAGCCGCATATGGGGTATGGGCCAACGCTGATTTGCTCCGGACTGTTTTGGATATGGCCAGAAAGGGCGCTAAGGGTTAGATTGGGTATCAGAAGGGCCATTTTGGAGAGAGGACATGTATGACGGAAAAACGGGAAATTTTTATACAGACATTTAATGGATTTGATGTTTTTGCGGATAAGGAAAGAATGTATTTTTCATCCAGGAAGTCAAAGGAGCTGCTGGCTGTCCTGGTGAATAAGAGAGGAGCAAGCGTGCCGCTGGCAGAGCTTGCCTCTCTTTTATATGGAGACAAGCCGGAGAAATTGTCCAAGAGCAACTTAAGGGTGGTCAGTTACCGGCTCCGGCGCATTTTGAGGGAATACGGATGTGAAAATCTTTTGATTCACAGAAGAGGCGTGTACGCAGTTGATACCGGGCTGTTTGAATGTGATTCATATGAACTGCTGAAGGGAAACGGGAAGTTCCTGTCCGCTTACACGGGAAAATACATGCCGGAATATTCCTGGGCCGCGGATACAGTCCCTTATTTAGAGGCGATATATGCAAAGAATACAAAAGAGGGGTAACAGGCAGTAAGAAAGCCGGAAAGGGAGAGGTGCATGGAAGGAAATCTTTACGAGGATATCATGCGGAAAAAGGCGGCGGTTTCTGTGGTGGGGCTGGGGTATGTGGGCATACCTATAGCCATTGCATTTGCGGAAAAGGGAGTCAGGGTAATTGGTTTTGACCTGGACCGGCATAAGATTGGCCTATACCAGGCAGGGACAGACCCTACCCAGGAGGTGGGGGATGATGCCATAAGGAATACAACCATTGAATTTACCTGCGACGAGGCCCGGCTGCGGGAAGCGCGGTTCCACATAGTTGCGGTTCCCACCCCGGTGAACCAGGACCATACGCCTGATTTGTCACCGGTCATCTGCGCGGGCACAATGGTGGGGCGCAATCTGTGCAGGGGTTCCGTGGTGGTATTTGAATCCACGGTATATCCGGGAGTGACTGAGGATGTATGCATTCCAATCCTGGAAAAGGAATCCGGCCTGTCAGCCGGAAGGGATTTTAAGGTTGGATATTCACCGGAGCGTATTAATCCGGGAGACAGGAAACACAAGCTGGAAAATATTACAAAGATTGTCTCGGGGATGGACAGGGAGTCCCTGGAAGTAATTGCAGATGTATACGATATCGTCATAGCGGCGGGAACGTACAGGGTTTCATCCATTAAGGCGGCAGAGGCCATTAAAGTGGCGGAGAACAGCCAGAGGGATATTAACATTGCATTCATGAATGAGCTGGCCATTGTATTTGACAGGATGGGGATTGATACAGAGGAGGTTGCGGCGGGAATGGATACAAAATGGAATGCTCTGAAATTCCGTCCGGGCCTGGTGGGTGGACACTGTATTGGTGTGGACCCCTATTATTTTACATATGAGGCGGAAAAGCAGGGGTATCACAGCCAAATCATACTGTCCGGAAGAAAGGTAAACGACGGTATGGGAGCCTTTGTGGCAGATGCGGCAATCAAACAGATGGTCCTGGCAGGCAAGACGGTCCGGCAGGCAGCGGTGGTGATTTTAGGCATGACCTTTAAGGAGAACTGCCCGGATATCAGAAACAGCAGGGTATATGATATTATAAAACGCCTGAAAGAGTATGGGATTTGTCCCCGGGTGGCGGACCCGCTGGCAGACCCGGCAAACGTAGAAGCCGAGTATGGGGTGTCCGTCACGCCGTATCCCGGAACGTATAATGCGGACTGCATCATTGTGGCGGTTGCCCATGAGGTATTCAGGAGCCTGGCTCCAGGGGAACTGGATAATATGTTCAAGCATGTCAGAGGGGAGGAAAAGGTCCTGATTGACGTAAAGAGCCTATTTAATAAGCCTGAAATGGAACGGGCCGGTTTCCGCTACTGGAGGCTGTGACACAGCATATATGGAAGGGATTGACTGAGGGGAAACGCAAATGACAGGAAGAAAAATTATCAGGATTGCCGCTGTCACAGCAGCAATCCTTGCATCATCCGCCAGTCCGGTCCTGGGTCAGCCCCAAGAAACGGAGCAGACCCTGGAACAGCCGGAAGAGCCGGTACAGACCCCGGGCCAGCCGGAAGAGGCGGTACAGCCCCGGCCTGCAGAGGGCTGGCAGCAGGATGCCTCACAGCAGTGGATATACATGGAAAACAGCAAAAAGCTGACAAGCCGGTGGCTGCCATGGCCGGACGGCACGCTGCGGTATGTTGGCAGGGACGGCCATATGGTCAGGGACAGCTGGGTGGATGCAGGGGAGGTGCGCTGCCGGGTGCGCCAGGATGGTTCCAGATACGAGAATGAGTGGTTCAGCCTTGTGTCAAAGCCCACATTGCCCTCCGGGCGGCAGGGGACCAGCTGGTACTATGCAGGCGGGGACGGAGCCATACGGAAGAGCGGCTGGCATGAGCTGGGAGGGAAGTATTACTACTTTTATTCAGGAGGGAGCTCACCCAGGAAGACATTCCTCAATCTGGATGACAGGCGCTTTTACGTGGACCAGGACGGAGCCAGGAAGGGGCCGGGATGGTTCAGTGTGGATTCTTCTGACGGAAAGGGAAAGACCTTTACGAACTGGTATTATGCAGCTGAGGACGGCGCCCTTTTAAGGGACGGCTGGCACAGGGCAGACGGCCGGACGTGCTATTTTGATTCCAACGGTACGGTTTACCGCAGCAGGTGGTTCAACCTGGGGGATGACAGATACTATGCGGACCAGGACGGGGCGGTACAGAATGGCTGGTTTTCCATCACCTCAACAGGAGGCGGGCAGGAACACACAAACTGGTATTATGCGGAACCCAATGGGGTTGTATGGCGCAATGGCTGGCGGGAAAAGGATGGAAACTGGTATTTGTTTGAAGCCGGCGGCCTGAATTACAGGAAACGCTGGTATACGGACGGCAATGGCGGAAAGTATTATCTGGGCGAGGATGGAATCCTTCAGGATGACGGCTGGTTCAGGATTGAGAATACCAACCCTTCCACAGGCGCGGTGACGGAGAGCTGGTACTATGCATCAGAATCAGGGGCAGTTCTCCGGGGCGGCATCAGGGAGCTGGATGGAAGGAGCTATTATTTTGATTCCAACGGAGTTAATTACCGTAAACGGTGGCTGACACAGGACAACGGCCGGAAACAGTATGCAGGACCTGATGGTGTTCTGTACCGCAATCAGTGGTTTGTAATCAGCGGACTGGATTCCAGGGATGCAGAGTATAACCATTGGTATTATGCAGGGCCCGACGGATATGTGCGCATGGACGGCTGGTATAAGATTGACGGAAAATCGTATTGCTTTAACAGCGCGGGCATTATGCGCACGGGCTGGCTGACAGAGGAAGCAGATGATGACGAGGAGGAGGATTCTTACTATTACTGCGGTGAAGACGGCGCCAGGGCTTGCGGCTGGCAGTGGCTTGAGATACCGGCAAGCTGGATGGATAACTCTGCCGTGGTGGACTATGTACAGGAGCACGGACAATATGCCTATTTTTATTTTAACAGGTCCTCCGGCAGGAAGAAACGCTCCCCAGGCGGCAGGAGGGAGATGAGGGTGGATGGGAAGGAGTACTGTTTTGATGCAAACGGCATCATGTACACGGGCTGGGTAAAGCTCTCTGACACCTCACCGGAGATAAAGGGATACAGATACTTCCATCAGCAGGAAGATGAAACGGAGGGGACTTTCACAGAGGGGGAAAAGGTGCAGGGAGCCTGGCTTAAGCTGGACGGGCCTTCTGACCTGGGCAGCTTCGGCCAGAAGGAATGGTATTATTTCGACCGGTCCGGAAAACCGCTGTGCGCAGGCAGGGACAGCTATTCGGTGGAAAAAGTGCGGGGCAGCTATTATGTCTTTGATATGTACGGCGCGGCCCAGTCCGGGCTGGTGGAGGCGGAAGGGGAATTCTACTACTGCAAGGGACCGGAAGGCGACCGGAAATGCGTCACAGGAAAGACCATGCTGGACGACGGCATAAGCGGTTCCCCTTCCCGGTATTATTTTGACCTGAAGGGAAAGGGAATCACCGGCATTAAGGACGGCCGTTTTTATTATAAGGGTAAAATGCAGAAAGCGGATTCCGCCGCCAGATACGAGGCGTTTGACATTCCGGGGGAGGGAAAGCGGCTTCTGAATTCCAGCGGAAAGATTATGAAGAACACCAAAGTGACAGATGGAGACGGCCGGAGGTGGGTGATTGGAAGCGGCGGCAGGATACTTGTCTATGGGTCGGATGAGACGGCGGAGCTGCTGGCGCCTGAGGCAGCGGCTGCATATTAACCCCGGGCGCAGGTCCCGCCTGCATCCTGCATGAAAAGGAGAGAGCCCCGGCATACATGGGAAAGGGGATAAGAGAGGGGATAAGAATGAAAAAGCAGATGAAGATAGCAGTGGCGGGAATCGGATATGTGGGACTGGCCAATGCTGTGCTGCTTGCACGGGATAATGCTGTCTGTGCAGTGGATATTGTGGAGGAGAAGGCGGATATGATTAACAGAAGGCAGTCGCCGGTGGCGGAGGACGGCCTGGAAGCATACCTGAGGGAGGTTCCGCTTAACCTGCGGGCCACAACCAATGCAGAGGCAGCCTATGAGGATGCGGATTTTATTGTTATTGCCACGCCCACTGATTATGACCCGGAGAAAAACCGTTTTGACACAACTTCGGTGGAAACAGTGGCGGAGCAGGCGCACAGGGTGAATCCGGATGCCTGCATTGTCATAAAATCCACGGTTCCCGCAGGATATACCAGGAAACTTTGCAGCCGGTTCCGGACAGAACGAATTCTGTTTTCACCGGAGTTTCTGCGGGAGGGGAAAACACTGGAGGACAGCCTGTACCCGTCCCGTATCATCATGGGCGTGGATGCAGGAAGCGGGTTCCAGATGGAAAAAGGACGTATATTTGCAGGACTTTTAACAGATGCAGCCCTTAAGCAGGAAGTACCGGTCCTTTATATGGACCCGTCGGAGGCAGAGGCTGTGAAGCTGTTTGCCAATGCATACCTGGCCATGCGGGTGGCTTTTTTTAATGAGCTGGATACATACGCCCAGGTATACGGGTTAAACTCCGGGAACATCATTGACGGGGTTTGCCTGGATTCCAGAATCGGGGACCACTACAACAACCCGTCCTTTGGGTACGGAGGATACTGCCTCCCCAAGGATACCAGGCAGCTCCGGGCTGATTATGGGAACATACCCAACAGCCTTATATCCTCCATTGTGGATGCCAATGATATCAGGAAGAATTTTATAGCGGAGCAGGTCCTTAAAAAATCCGGGACAGTGACCGGAATCTACCGGCTGACCATGAAGGCTGATTCCGACAATTTCCGGCATGCAGCTATTTTGGGAGTTATGCAGCGGCTGGCTGCAAGCAATGCCCGGATGGTCATTTATGAACCGGCTGTCAGTGACAGGTCATTTATGGGAATAAGGGTAATCCGCAGTCTGGAGGAATTTAAGAGGATATCGGATGTAATCGTGGCTAACCGGTATGACGAGGAGCTGGAGGATGTAAAAGACAAAATCTACACCAGGGATTTATTCGGATGTGACTGATACAAAAGAGAAGGGCGGGGACAGCATGAAAATTGCTATGATTGGACATAAACGCGTGCCATCCAGGGAAGGCGGAATCGAGATTGTGGTGGAGGAACTGTCCGTGCGCCTGGCTGCCATGGGGCACCAGGTAGACTGTTATAACCGCTGGCACGGAGGAGGTGGAAATAAAATGCCCCGGGAATACAAAGGCATCAGGCTTATAAGGATTCCCACCTTCAGACGCACAGCCCTGAACGCCTTTGTCTATTCGGTTCTGGCGGCCGTCAGAGCGGTTTTTGGGGGCTACGACGTGATTCATTTTCATGCGGAGGGACCCGGGGCCATGGCATTTATTCCCAGGTTATTGGGTATACCTGTTGTGGTTACTATCCATGGGCTGGACTGGCAGAGAGTAAAGTGGGGAGGATTCGCCACAAGGTATCTGCGGTGGGGCGAACGGAACTCTGCCCGGTATTCCGATGCCCTATTGGTTCTGTCCATTGGAAACAGGCGCTATTTTAAGGATATATACAACCGGAAAGCAATCTATATTCCCAACGGGGTAAATGTAAAGCCTTCTCCGCAACCCGTGGAAATCGGCCGGGTCTGGGGCCTTGAACGGAACGGGTATATTCTTTTTCTGGCAAGGCTGGTACCGGAAAAGGGCCTGCATAATCTGATAGATGCCTATAAAATGACGGATACGGATAAACGTCTGGTCATAGCAGGGGAACTGACCAGGAATGATGCCTATGTGAAAAAAATCAGGGATATGGCCCAGGAGGATTCCAGGATACTGCTGACGGGCTTTGTCCAGGGGAGGGTGCTGGAGGAACTGCTGGCCAACTGCTCCGTCTATGTGTTGCCCAGCGATGTGGAGGGCATGTCCATCAGCCTTTTGGAGGCATTGAGTTATGGCGTCCGGTGCCTGGTCAGCGATATTGAAGAGAATCTGGACACAGCTGCGGGTTTTGCATCCAGTTTTCCCAGAGGGGATGTCCCCATGCTTAAGCAGCGCCTGGAAGGTCTTCTGAAACAGGATGAGGGGGTCCATGACAGTGTAGGGCAGATTGAATTCGTGCGCAGCCGCTACAACTGGGATTCGGCTGTGGAGCAGCTTCTGTGTGTGTATGAGGATGTGAGAAAAAAGGGAAAGGAAGAGGACAGGACGCAATGAAAATTCTAATTGTCAGAAACTTTCCAAGCTATATGGATGTCAGGCGCAGAACCTACAATATCCAGGAACTGGGGCTGGCAAAATCCCTTGTGCGCATGGGAAATACCTGCGGGGTTGTATTTTGGACAGACAGGGATGAGGAACAGATTGATTATGTGTTTGAGGAGGACAGACACATCTGTATTTATTACAAGAAGGGAATCAGCCTGTTCCATAACACGGTATTTCCAGGTATGAAAAAGCTGGCGGACAGCTATGACATTATCCAGTCAGGGGAGTATAACCAGCTGGAGACATGGCTGCTTGCAAAGCAATATCCGGGAAAGACAGTGGTCTATCACGGACCCTATTATTCGGAGCATAACCAAAGGTACCATGCCATGTGCAGGGTCTTTGACCTGTTTCTTCTGAAGACATATCTCAGAAACCGCACCAGGTTTATTGTTAAGAGCCGCCTGGCCATGCAGTTCCTGCTGTCCAAGGGAATCCTCCGGGAAGACATCAAAACCCTTGGAGTGGGCATGGATATGGACGCCCTGGAAACCTGCGGGGAAGAGATTCCGGAATATATCCGGGAGGCTGGGAGGAAAGGGACGGCAATCCGGCTTCTTTATATCGGCCACCTGGACCCGGGCAGGAACATCCTGTTTATTCTGGAAACCATGAAGGCTATCCTGGATATGGGACAGGAGGCGGTTCTGAACCTGGTGGGGACCGGGAAACCTGAGTATACAAAAATGTGCTGGTCATACGCACAAAGGGAGGGGCTTATGCCCTATATCCGGTATGCTGAGAGAATGGAGCAGAAGTACCTGTCCGGCCTATACCAGGCATCGGATTTCTTTCTTCTGCCCACCCGCTACGACATATTCGGCATGGTGCTGCTGGAGGCAATGTACTACGGACTGGCGGTCCTGACAACACACAACGGCGGTTCCACAATGATGATACGGGATGGGGAAAACGGATTTTGCCTGCAGCTGGATGCCGTAATATGGGCCAGGCTGATTGTTCGGCTTCACGGGGACCGGGCGCGGATGGAGCAGATAGGGCGCAGCGCCCACCGGACCGTGGCGGAAGGCTATACCTGGGACGTGCTTGCGCCCCGGTTCCTTGCCCAATACCGCCAGGTCCTGGACGGCGGCGGGGCTGGGCCGGTGTCCGGCTGAACACCCGGGACCGGATAAAGGGATGGAATGGGGGATGGAATGTCGGACCTGAAAAAGAATCTCGCTTATAACATGCTCTACCAGATACTTTTGTTTATACTGCCTCTGGTCCTGTCGCCCTATGTCTCACGGGTGTTGGGGGCCCAGGGCGTTGGAGTTTACTCATACACATACTCCATTGCGGGTATGGCTGCCCTGTTTGGGATGCTGGGAGTGAATCATTATGGAAACAGGAGCATTGCAGCGGTACGGGATGACCGTGAGAAGAGGAGCCGGGAGTTCTGGAATATCTGGTTTTGGCAGATTGTGCTGACCATGGCAGCCATGTCAGGATATGCCTGCTATCTTCGTTTCTTTTGCAGTCCCGGACTGCGCCGGGTGTCAGCAATCCAGATACTGACTGTATTAAATTCCATGGCGGATATTAACTGGATGTTTTTTGGCCTGGAGGAATTCAGGCTGACAGTCACGCGGAACGTGGTGATAAAGGGACTGGCTGTGCTGTCTGTATTTGCCTTTGTGAAGGAACAGAAGGATTTGTGGATTTACGTGCTTATCATGGCATGCAGCGTTCTTCTGGGCAATCTTGTGCTGTGGACGCAGGTTGGGAAATACATGGATTTCAGACGGCCGGAATGGACCAGGGCAAAAAAACATATTCCAAAGCTGGCTGTCCTGTTTGTACCGGTGGTGGCTGTGTCTGTCTATCAGAGGATGGATAAGGTCATGCTGGGCAGCCTCTCTGTCATGGAACAGAGCGGATACTATGAGAATGTAGAAAAAATTATCAATATACCCAAGGGCGTGATTACGGCCCTGGGTACGGTGATGCTGCCCAGGATGTCCTATCTCATATCCAGGGAGGAAACAGGGCTTATTGAGCAGTATACCGCCCGTTCCATGGAATTTGTCATGTTCTCATCCTCGGCCATGGCTTTTGGGATAGCAGCCGTTGCAAATGACTTTGCTCCTTTTTTCTTCGGCAGCAGCTTTGCAGGGACCGGACCCCTGATTCAGCTTATGTCGTGCACCATTATCATGGTTGCATGTGCAAACGTGGTGAGGACCCAGTATCTGATTCCGCGGTGCAGGGATAAGGTGTATCTTCAGTCCGTGTGGCTGGGGGCGGCTGTGAACCTTCTGGTAAACCTGTGTCTCATTCCTTCCCGCGGCGCCCTGGGGGCTGTGGCGGGAACCGTGGCAGCAGAGGGCTGCGTCATGCTGTATCAGATGTACTGTGTGAAAAGGGAACTGGATTTTTTTGTTTATCTGAGGTCAGGAAGCTGTTATATGTTCTGCGGCCTGGTCATGTATGCAGTGGTCAGGGCCATTGCAGAAGGGCTTCGTCCCCATATGGGGGGCGCCCGGCTCATTTGCTGTGAAATTCTGGCAGGCGCAGCTGTGTACATGGTTCTGGCAGCTCCCTGTGCAGTATATCTGCACAGGGCCGGCTTCAAAGAATACTGGAACGCATGGAAGGGAAAACGGAAGTGAGGGATTATGAAGGATACATTGGTCAGCGTGGTCATTACCACATACCACAGGGATTTTGAGATGGTAAGAAAAAGCATTGATTCCGTATTCAATCAGACCTATTCACGGCTGGAGCTCATTGTGGTGGATGACAATGGGCCGGATGCAGACCGGTACGGAATTGAACAGGGGCTGGAACAGTATAAGGACCGGGAACTCCCTGTTTATTATATACGGAACCAGGTGAATCTGGGGGCCCAGGTTTCACGCAACCTGGGAATTCTGCGCTCACATGGCGCTTACATCGCCTTTCTGGATGACGATGACTGCTGGATGGCGGAGAAAACAGAGCATCAGGTGGCAGCGTTTGCAAAGCCGGATATGGGACTGGTGTACTCCAAGGGGTATCAGGTCAGGCTGGACAGCAGGGGAGCTGTCAGGGACAGAAGGCCTTACAATATGTCTGCAAGTTTCCTGGAGGAGGTCAGCTTTCAGGATATGCTGTACGGTGATTATATAGGCACCACTTCCCAGGCAATGCTGCGCAGGGAGGTCTTTGCTTCCTGCGGTCTGTTTGACCCCGGACAGCCTGCCAGGCAGGATTACGAAATGTGGATACGGGTGAGCCGCAGCTACCGGTGCGCAGGGGTGCCTCTGTACCTGTTTGAGCATGTGCAGCATGAAGGGGAACAGATTACCAAAAGCAGCAGGAAGGCCTTTGACGGCCTTTCAAGGGTTTATGCCATATACAGGCCATATGCAGGCCGCACCAGCCGTTGCCACTTCGGATTTCTGCTGGCCAGACAGTGCTTTCAGAATAAAATGTTTCTTAGGGGAGCCGGGTACTGTATGGCTGCGGGGGCATACCTGTTCCTTGCCCTGCTGTCTGAACCGGAAGAGCTCAGATTCAGGAACAGCCTGCATACAAAAAGGCTGAAGGGTACAGCGGTATAGTATGGATGATTTCCTATCAGATGTTATGAAAAGGTGTATTCCGGCGGCAGCCTATATCATGTTTATGACTGCCGCATTTTATGCCTCCGCTGAATACCGGGGCGGACTGCCTGTTCTGCCGGTGAATATGCGCTATGTGATGGACGTGATGGTCATTTTACTGGCTATGCTGCGTGTTCTGGTTACCGCGGATTTTCAGGGATTGGGGTTTGTGGCCCGGATGTCCCTTATATGGCTGGTGCCCCTGGCCGGCATTGAAGTCATATCTATGATGATATGGCTGGTTAATTGCCCTGAAACAGGCTTTATTGTCCGCGGCACCATCAATATCTTGTGCGCTGTGCTGAATGTGCTCTGCATAGCCGCGGCCTACTATATGTTCGGCGAAAAGACGGTCTGGTATACCCTGGGCGCCATGGCACTGACCGTAACCCTTGTTATGGCGGATGTGATGCGCCGTTTTGGGGCAGGCCGTGTGATAGCGGAATATGTACAGCTGCTCAGTACCTTTGCCGGAACCACGGGAAAGGCCATGGAACAGATGGAGATGCATGACCTGATGCAGGGGCTGGGTGTGTTTTCCATGTACTGCCTTTTCTGTATAAAGGATTACCGGCGCTATGCAGCCGGGTTTGCGGTTTCGGCTTTCTTTTTTTCAGTGGGATTAAAGCGGATTGACGTGATTGGAATTCTGATGGCCTGCGGGGCCGGGGCTGTATATAACCGCCTGCCGTACAAGGGAAGACGGGTATTTACCGTTGTTATGGCAGCCCTTGTCTTCCTGTTTGCGTATGGGTATCTGATTCTGATAAAAAGAGGCATGTATACTTCCCTGATGGAAGGCCTGGGAGTCAATACCATGAGCCGTGACCACATTTATGAGTTCTACAAGGATTTTTATGAAATCAGCCCGTCCTTCAAAGGAAATGGAGTCCGCTATATATTCAAGATGTGGTCGGATTACCATAGCTTGGGCAGGGGACTGGCGGTGGAGGACATGCCCCACAATGAGTTTATGACATATTATATTGAACTGGGGTTCTGGGGATTCATATTCTGGCTGTGGAGCAATACATGGTACAGACTGGAATTTGTCAGGAAACGGTTTGGCGCGGAGTCCCTTCCCCTTTTAATCATGTCAATTATATACATGTTTCTGACTTACGCAACCGACAATACATTTTTCTACTATTCCATCAATATTGCCGTGTATGTCTGCGTGACAGCATATGCGGACAGGCGCAGGAGTGGGGGATAGAGGAGGTGAAGGAATACCATGGAGGATATAAAAAAGAAGCTTGGATTTCTGTCTGAAGCAGCCAGGGGAACATGGGTAAGGCTGCTCCTCTGTTCCATCCTGTGCAGCGTTCTTCTGTGCTGCCTGTTTTATTACAGAAGCCGGAATACAGCCGTTATAGGGTTTTCTTTAAATTATGAGGAGGCTTCCAGGGGACTGAATCCAAACGGTACTTACTTCAGCGTCTATGAACTAAAGTCCGAGGAGATACTTGCCAGGGCGCTGGAACTGGCCGGGGTCACGGAAATAACACCGGAAGAGCTGGCTGAAAACATAAGCATTGACCTGCCCGATGATTATAAGGATGAATATGTGGTGACCCAGTACAAGGTGATTTATAAGAAAAACAGGGGACTAAATGCAGTCCGCACAGAAGATATGCTGCTGATGATTTACTATGCATACCTGGAGAACTTTTATAAGGAATATACAGATAACCGGGAAATACTCAGTTATGAGCCAGGAAAGCTGAGCGGACTGGAATACAGCCAGGCAGCCAGCTACTATTATATCAAGCTGTCTCTTATCAGTAAGTATCTGGAGAATAAAGGGAGCTACAACCGCAGTTTTACAGGAGGAAACGGAGCCACATTCCAGGGCCTGGTGGGGGAGATAGGAAATATAAGAAAGGTGACGCTGGCAAATTTCCGGTCTTATGTGACGCAGCTGGGTCTTTATAAAGAAAAGAAGGAATTTGTCAGGGTGCTGGATTACCGGAATTACCGGGACCGTATGAACCATGAGCTGAGCAGCAAGATTCACGGGCTGTATGAAGAATGCATTGAAATGTATGATTCCAGACTGACGGGAATCGTTATGGTGCCCTCCGTGGACAACCAGGAAAAGTTCTATATGTCCAAGACCAAGACCGGTATTGACTACCTGGCTGAGAATTCAGTGAAGGCAAAGGAGGAGCTGGAACAGAAGCAGGAGGAAATTAAATCCAGACAGGCTGTCAGGGACAGCATTGCAGCCTCTGTAAATCATCCCTCCGGTATATCCAAGGCAAATACCATGATGGAGGAGATGGATAAAAAGATAGAGGACATATCCCGCAAAGCCATTGCACTGGATAAAGAGTATTCAAGATACAACAGTAAAAATTATATTACACTGAACGCGGAACCAAGGGGACTTTTAAGCAGGATTAACCTTCTTCCCTCCATTGCTGTCCCGGCTGTGTTTTATGGGGGAATTGTCTGCTGCATGGTTTATAAGGAGAGAAAGAAAGGGTTGGAGGAATAAGAATTGGAGCATTTTCCGGTCATACATTACATAAAAAAATGGAAATATCTGATTATCGTGTTCATGGTCATGGGCGGCTCCATATTTTATATGTTTTTCAACAGAAGGCAGGTCTATACGGCGTACACCCTGATTACCTACACGAATGAAGGCGCTGTAAACGGAAAGACGCCCAGCGGGGCGGACCTTGATGTGAGTAAGATATACGCCTCCAATGTGGTATCCAGGGCAATTGAGTCTTTGGGCATGGACCTGGAAGTGGATTTTGTGCGCAGCGGCATAACCGTGGAGCCTGTCATCGATGAGGAGGAGCAGACCAGAAAGGAGGCGCTGCTCAGCGAGGGCGAGGTATATGAGGCGAAGCCAACGGAATATTATATCTCCTTTTCTGTTGGAAGTGAATACTCAGAGGACTTTGCCAAGAATGTACTCAATGCAGTCGTAAGCAGTTACCTGACCTATTATGGGGAACGGTATGTGGCCCAGTCCATTACGCCGAACAATATTGAGAACCTGTCGGGCAGCCAGTTTGACTACATAGACAAGGTAGATATCATAAAACAGTCCATTGAGGATATACTCAGCTACCTGAGGGCCAATGACGAGAATTTCCGTTCCTCCAGGACCGGGTACAGTTTTTACGATTTGACCTCCCTTTACACCTTTATCCGGGATGTAAGCATTGACCGCCTTTACGTGGATATCCTTTCGGGAAAACTGACAAAGGACAGGGATGTACTGGTGGAAACATACAAAGCCGACATCCAGAGCCTGAGGCTGCAGATGGAGCGTGAGACAGAGCAGTCCGACGGCCTGCTGGACCTGATGGAACAGTACAATCCCAAAATACTGACCGCCCAGGAATACAGCGCCGCATTCAGGGGAGAGTCAGCATCGGACTCCATCATACTGCAGGACATCTATGAGAGGACGGACGACATGGGAAACCCTGTGTACAGTGAGAATACATACGATACACTGATGAATCAATATGTGTCCTACAACAAGATGAGATACGAGCTGGAGAAGAAGATAGAGGAAAAGGAGTACATACTCTCCATGTTTTCAGAGGAGACAGCGGCCGACCGGTCTGTCAGCCGGGAGGAGACGGACAGGAAGCTGGATGCCCTGACCGTACGTCTCAACGAACTTTATGAGCTGTTTTATCAGACTGGCCAGGAATACAATGATTACCTGGTGGGAAAAAATGTGGCAATCAACAGCAGTGTCAAGGCCCGGGAAAAGCTGAACCTGAAGGTGTATCTGGCTATCACGCTGCTTTTGTTTTTCGGTGGAGGCTGCGTGGGGGCTGTTATCCTGGGAAGGCTGGGGGAAATCATTGAACGGACCTTATACATAGATAAGAAGACAAAGCTGCCGAACCGGCTGAGCTGTGACGAGTATATCAAGGCCATGAACCAGCGGGGAATGGTGGAGCTGTGCACCTGCGTGAACCTGAGAATTATGAATCTGAAGGATATCAATGTAAGGCTGGGACGGGAGGCAGGAGATAAGATACTGCGGGATTTGGGCAGGATTCTGGATGGACTGTCAAAGGAATATGGATTCATCGGATATAACGGCGGTAACAGCATCCTGTGTATTCTGGACAAATGCCCCTTTGACAAGGCAGTATTCATGCTGGAGATTCTGAAGGACCGCATCAGGCAGGACATGGAGGATAGCTCTGTGAAAATCACGGCCCAGCTGGCAGAGTCCGGACGCATGGGCATATACAAGATTTATGAGCTCATTAGCTGTACCTATGAACAGGAAGAGAGGACAATCTGGTGAAATTCCCGATATTAAAGAAAAAGAAACTAATCCTGGCTGCCATTTCCATTGCGGTCATGGCTGCAGCACTGGCCTGGAAAATCAAATGGGACGGGAACCAGTTGGAGGTGTCGTTCTACCATGTGGAGTCAGATAAGATTCTCAACGGCTTCCGTATTGTACAGCTGTCTGATTTACACCTGAAGGAATTCGGGGAAAAGAACAGGGAACTGGTGGAGAGAATAGGAAAACTGAAGCCGGACATCATTGCGGTAACAGGAGATATGAACATGGTCCGCAACGACGACTATCATGTGGTGCTGGAGCTGTGCGGGCAGCTGACCCAAATTGCTGATGTGTATTACGTCATGGGCAACCATGAATTTGTGGACTTCGCTGACAGAAAGACGGAGATTGCAAAGGATATAGAGGGGACAGGGGTCCATCTGCTCACAAACGCGTCGGAAAAAACCACGGTCAATGGAAGCCTGATTGAAATAGGAGGACTGGTTAATGAAACAGCCAACTATGAAAAGCGGGGAGGAAAGAAGTTCATGGATAAGTTTATGGAGGACCCCTGCTTCAAGCTCCTGCTGGTCCACTATCCTGAGTACTTTCTGGATGGGATTGAGGACCTGCCCATAGACCTGGCCCTGTGCGGCCACACCCACGGCGGAGTCATACGGATTCCCTTCATAGGAGGACTATATGCCGGGGAACAGGGAATCTTCCCGGAGTTGACGGAAGGGATGCACGAATTGGGGAATTCCACTGTCATAGTAAGCCGCGGCCTTGGAAACAGCCACAAGATTCCCAGAATCAATAATAAGCCGGAACTGGTTGTGGTGGATGTCAACTGGTATTAAGGCGGCAAAAGGGAGAACATGATGAAAATCCTGATAATCAATAAATTCCTGAAGCCCAGGGGCGGTTCGGAAACCTATATCATTGAACTGGGCGCCTGTCTGCACCAAAAAGGCCATGAAGTCCAGTATTTTGGCATGGACGACCCGGACAGGACTCTTGGCAATGCCAGCAATCTGTATACATCCGGCCTGGATTTCCATACCAGGGGCATGAGACGTTTTAAGTATCCTTTTTCAATCCTGTATTCCAGGGAAGCAAAGAATAAGCTGGAGCAGGTATTGAAGGATTTTAACCCGGATGTAGTCCATCTGAACAATTTTAATTATCAGCTGACCCCTTCTGTTATTTACGGAGTCAGGGCCCATGATAAAAGGACGGGGAAAAAGACGGCCATATTCTATACGGCCCATGATTACCAGCTGCTTTGTCCCAACCATATGCTCAACTCGCCCGGGGACGGGCAGAACTGTGAGCTTTGCGTGGACGGACGGTATCAAAACTGTGTCAGGAAAAAATGCATACATTCATCTCTGGTAAAAAGCATATTGGGCGCTGCAGAGGGAGCGGTCTACAGAAAACTTGGCACATACCGGTATATAGACCGGATTATATGCCCCAGCCATTTCCTGGAGACAAAGATGAACCAGGTGGAGCTGTTCAGGGGCAGGACTGTGACACTTCACAATTTTGCCGGCAATATGGAAGTGCCGCCAACACACAAAAAAGATTACGTCCTGTACTTTGGCAGGTATTCCAGCGAAAAAGGCATGGGAACCCTTTTAAAGGCATGCCGGGAACTGCCGTACATTCCCTTTGTCTTTGCGGGCAGCGGTCCTTTGGAACGCCTGGCAGAGGGGGTGCCCAATATAAGAAACATCGGTTTCATGACCGGTGAGGCTCTGCACAAGGTAATACGGGAGGCCAGATTCAGCATTTATCCGTCTGAGTATTATGAGAACTGTCCCTTTTCCGTGATTGAATCACAGCTTCTTTGCACTCCTGTCCTGGGAGCCAGGATAGGAGGGATTCCGGAGCTGATAGAGGATGGGGTAAACGGGGCTTTATTTGACAGCGGGAATTTGGAGGACCTGAAGGAAAAGATAAGGAACCTGTGGAATTCACCGGCGCTGTGTTCAGCCTGGGCGGAGAACTGCGGAAAGGTCCGGTATGACACAGCAGAGACATATTGTGACAAGCTGATGGAATTATACAGAGAAGAATTGAGACAGTAAGGAGAAGCAATGGCTGGGAAACTATACGGAACCGTAATTGTCACATACCGCTGCAATGCGCACTGCAATATGTGCGACTGCTTTAAATATCCAACAAGGCCGGAGGAGGAGATTACACTGGATGTAATCAGGAAGCTGCCGGATATGGCCTTTACCAACATAACGGGCGGGGAGCCGTTCATACGCAGGGATATGCCGGATATTGTAAGGGAATTATACAAAAAATCGGACAGGGTGGTTATTTCTACCAACGGATATTTCACAGACCGAATCATTGATTTATGCAGGGAATTTCCAAGGGTGGGAATACGAATCAGTATTGAGGGACTTAAGGAAACAAATGATTTAATCAGAGGCATTCCGGATGGGTTCAACCGGGGATATGAAACACTGACAACGCTGGTTGGGATGGGACATCCTGATGTGGGCTTTGGCATGACGGTCCAGGACATGAACTGTGAGGACCTGGTGCCATTGTACCGTCTGTCTGACCAGATGGGGATGGAATTTGCAACAGCCACCCTGCATAATTCCTTTTATTTCAGGAAAACGGATAACCGGATTGAGGATAAGAAAAGGGTTGCCGGGAACTTTGAGAAGCTGATTAATGAACTTCTGCAAAGCAGCTCCCCCAAAAAGTGGTTCCGCGCATATTTCAACCATGGACTGATTAATTACATATATGGAAATAAACGTCTGCTTCCCTGCGACATGTCGAGAGACGCATTTTTTATTGACCCGTACTGCGATGTGATTCCCTGCAATGGCATGTGCCGTAAGGCTGTCATGGGAAATCTGAGGGAACAGGAGTTTGAAGAGCTGTGGAACTCGGAACAGGCAAGGCAGGTCCGGCGGCTTACCAGAAGCTGTGACAGGAACTGCTGGATGATTGGAAGCGCTTCGCCTGCAATGCACAGATATATCTGGATACCCGGATGGTGGGTTTTAAAACATAAATTCCTAAAGGGAGGCAGATACTCCCTGGATGAGAATCCATTTATAGCTTAGGCGTGAAAACAGGAGGGCCTGAAATGACAGAGTACAGGAAAAAGACACCCAGGAAACAGAGATATGCAATGAATCACGATGCATTGACCGGCCTGTACAACCGGGAAAAGATGTTCAGGGAAACCCGGCGCATGGTGGATGCACATAGGGACATCCGGTTTGTGTTCCTGAGATTCGATATAGACAGGTTCCGCCGTTATAACACTGTATTCGGAGAAGGAGAGGGGGATGCGCTGCTGCTGTTTCTGGCAGGGAGTATAAGAAGGATATCAGACTATGTGGAAATCAGTACATACGGAAGGACGGTTGCAGATACCTTCTGCATATGCGAACCCTATGACTATGAAACAGTAATCATGCAGGTGGGGATGGTGCGGGACGATTTGGGGTCACGCCATAAGGATTACCTGCTGGAGCCCACTGTAGGAGCATATATAGTAGATGAACCTGACCTGCCTGTGGAAGAGATGTATATCAGAGCCTTTGCGGGAAGCCGGAAATGTAAATACCAGTTTGGGTCTTACCTTGGTTTTTATGACCCGGACCAGGGGAGGAGGGAGGCGGAGGAGGCTGCCATTGTCAATGGAATGCAGTATGCGCTGGACCAGGAGCAGTTCGTCATCTACTTCCAGCCTAAATTTGACCTTACAGACAACAGGGACTATGGGGCGGAGGCTTTGGTGCGCTGGAAGCATCCGGCAGTAGGTTTGATTTTTCCAGGCAAGTTTATACCTGTCTTTGAGAAAAACGGGTTTATCACCAGGCTGGATTACTATGTCTGGGAGCATGTGTGCCGTTTGATGGGTAAATGGCGCGGCGACGGCATATGCCTGTCCCCCATGACCGTCAACATTTCCAGGATTAGTCTCTACAATCCAGGATTAGCGGATATGTTTCTCGGACTGATTGAAAAATACGGCATCCCCATATCCCTTCTGAATCTGGAAATAACGGAAAGCGCATGTGTTTCGGAACCGGAACTGATGCAGGCAGCTGTGCAGAGACTGCGGCAGGCAGGGTTCATCATTTTGATGGATGATTTTGGAAGCGGTTACTCTTCCCTGAATATGCTAAAGGACATTGATGTGGATGCCCTGAAGGTTGACATGCAGTTCCTGGCCAACGGCATTCTGACGGAAAAGGGAGAAATCATACTGGCCAGCGTCATCCAGATGGCTGACAGGCTGGGAATGCCAGTGATTGCAGAAGGGGTGGAGACAGAAGAACAGAAGAGGCTGCTGCACAGGATAGGATGCAGGTATGTCCAGGGTTTTTACTATGAACGCCCTATACCGCAGCAGGAATATGAGGCCAGGTATATTTACAGGGTGAAAAAGAAGTGAGGAGGCCTTCAGATGAGTCGGAATGAAAATAGGAATGATAATGGGGATGCAGTCAGGCAGACAGAGGATTTCATTGTACCGGACCGGGCCAGCACAATGCTGGTCTGTATACACGGAGGCCGGGAGGCAGGCATATATGGGGATATATGCAGCTGCTATCTTAAGGATGCGGTGAAGTTTGAGGGGGCAGGGGATTTGGTATTAAAGCTGGACCGGATATGCAGCTGGCTGGGAGCGCCCTGCTCCAAGGCAGAGCCCCGGTTTCTGAACAGGGATATGGAAAAGCAGTATCAGACCATGGCGGCTGCGCCCCTTGAAATAATCAGGGATAAGCAGATGGGAGGTCTGGACCAGATACCGTTCCATCAGGCCCTTCAGGCCCGGGAAGTGCTGGCGGTATACATAAAATTCAGGGAGAACTCCAGTATACAGGGCAGTATCAGGGGAAGGCTTACCGGTGGTAAAATAGTGAGTTTCAGAAGCGGACTGGAGTTAATGCGCATGCTGTGCATGATACAGACGTGAACTTCCGGGCCATCAGACAGTTCCGGGAGCAGCAGGGAAGAAGGAATAAGGTATGAGGAATGCCAGGACAAAGCATCTGGATTTCATAATAGGCGACATTACGGCCTTGGAGCTGGCCCACGGCCTGGTGGTGATACTGAGCCAGGAGCGGGTGCAGGGGGAATGGTATATCAGCTATGTCCAGCTGGGAATCATGCTGGCGGCCATTACACTGTCGGTAGCCTTTTTTTCAGATGGCTACAGAGGAATCCTGTACAGAGGGTATCTGAAGGAAATGGAAGCAGTATGCAGACATATGGCCGTTACCTTTGCCATAGAGGCGGTATGCCTGTTTGCCTTTCGAATCAGCGGGATTTTCTCAAGGGTGGTCCTGTTTGCCGCCTTTTTTGCGGGAATTCTCTTTATGTATGGGGAACGGCTGCTGGTTAAACGGTACCTGACCAGGAAGTTCCGCAAGATTAAGTATGCCAGGACTCTGCTGGTGATTGCCACTGAGCAGCAGGCAGGCATCTTGCTTGAGCGGCTTTGCGCCCATCCCTTCACGGTTTTCCACATCCAGGGCCTGGCAATAGCTGACCGGGACATGAAGGGAGCAGAAATCCATGGGACAGCCGTGAGCTGCACCATGGACGAGGTGACGGAATATGTGAGGGGCCATATCATTGACGAGGTATTGATAAGCATGCCGGGAAAGCCGGAGGAAGAGGCGAAACTGGCGAAACAATTTCTCTCTGTAGGAATGGTGGTACATATCTATATGGAACAGTATCTGGAGGAAATTCCGCACAAGGAGCTGGAACGGGTCAACGGCATGAATGTGATATCCTGCTTTAACCGGGAGATTCCCATGCAAATGCTGTTCTGCAAGCGGATGCTGGATATAGCGGGAGGACTGGCAGGCTGCGTTATGGCCTTTTTAATTGGAATCATCGTGGGACCGCTTATCTGCATCAGGTCGCCGGGACCTGTCCTGTTTTCCCAGATAAGGGTGGGAAAGAACGGCAGAATGTTCCGCATCTACAAATTCCGTTCCATGGTCAGGGACGCAGAACAGCGGAAGGAGAGCCTGCTGCCCCAGAATAAGGTTAGGGGAAACATGTTTAAAATGGACGATGACCCCAGGGTGATTCCCGGCATTGGACATTTTATCAGAAGGACCAGCCTGGATGAATTCCCGCAGTTTTACAATGTGCTGAAAGGCGATATGAGCCTGGTTGGCACAAGGCCGCCAACGGTTGATGAGTACGAGGCATACAGCTTTGCCCACAAAAAGCGTCTGGCCATGAAGCCGGGAATCACCGGTCTGTGGCAGATTAGCGGAAGAAGTGATATCACGGATTTTGAGGAAGTGGTTAAGCTGGACAGCCAGTATATAGATGAGTGGAATATAGAAATGGACATAAAAATCATACTGAAGACCCTTCTTGTGGTTATGGAGCGCAGAGGGGGAGTGTAGGTACGGAACATGAATCCGTCATGGCATTGGCTGTGGCGGATTCTTTTGTTTTCTGGTATGATATAGAATGGTTTGGAGGGATTTAAATGAATATCCTGGACGAAATTGTGCAATATTCACAAAAACAAAAAAGAAAAACTGGTAAAAGTAAGCATTGATTATGGTTGAAACGAATAGTATACTGATTGTATACAATAAGTAAAACAATTTCGTGTCTGTTATAATATAAATGGAATCAGGAGGAAGGCATGAAGGAATCGAAAAAAGCAATCATATCCAACGAGGTTTATGAGGCAATAAAAGGCAAGATACTGCGTATGGAATTAAAAAGCGGGGAACCTCTGGTGGAGGAGGACCTGGCCAGGGAATTTGATGTCAGCAGGACTCCAATCAGGGACGCCCTGAAGCGGCTGGAGCATGACGGTTTCGTGACCATCATCCCCTACAGAGGGAGCGTTGTCAGGGAAATCACCGAAGGGGATATTGTGGAGATATATACGATTCGCCAGGCTCTTGAGAGCATCTGCGTGAAAAACGCGGTCCCCATCATATCGGAGGCCAATATCCGGCAGATGGAGGATGACTGGAACAAATCCATGGAGGAATTTGAAAGCCGGGATTACCATAAGTCTGCGGACACGGGAAACCAGATTCACCACATGCTGATATGTGTGGGAGGCAGCAGACGGATTCTTCAAATCATCAATAATCTGCGGGAGCAGACACAGCAGCTCAGTATCATGGCCTCATCACTGCCCGGGAGGATGGAGAAATCCAACCAGGAACACAGGGCCATCATTGATGCGGTAAAGGAGCGGGATGCACAGAAGGCGTCCAAGCTAATGGAGGAACATATTTACAGTACGCAGCAGGACATGTTAAGTGCCCTGAGAAATACCAGGTTGTGGTGATTTCCGCAGCCATATCATTTTAATTACCGGTGAAAGGAGGTTTCCATCCTATAAATTGTATACAATCAGTATACTAAAAGTTCTAAAACATGCGGAACCAGTGATTCAGAACAAACATATAAGGGGTAGAACAAGATGAAGATTACAAAAGTGGAGTCAATGATACTGAGGGTGCCTTTGGGCGAAAAACGTTTCTTTTCATCCCAGTGCGGGTTCCCGGAGCGGAACAGCCTTCTGGTAAGAATCGAGACGGACCAAGGCATCTACGGATGGGGGGAGGGAGGCCAGTACGGCCCTCCGGAGCCGGTAAAGGCATGTGTGGACCATGTGCTGGCGCCCATGCTGCTGGGAAGGGACCCCATGGACAAGGGCATATTGTGGGCGGACATGTATAACCACACCAAGGATTTCGGGCAGAAGGGCACCTACATAGAAGCCATCAGCGCGGTGGACATTGCACTGTGGGATATCTGCGGAAAGCGGATGGAGGTATCCGTGGGACAGATGCTGGGGGGACTGAGGCGTACCCATGTGGCGATGTACGCAACCGGATGCTATTACCGGGGAGAGGATTACCTGGGAATGGGCAGAACCCTTGATGAGCTTAGGGAGGAGGCTGCAGGTTATGTTGAACTGGGGTTCCAAAACCTGAAAATCAAGGTGGGCCTGCTGTCTGTTGTTGAGGATGCCCGCAGGGTAAGGGCCATCCGGGAGAGCGTGGGGGACGGGGTAGGGATTTTCGTGGACTGCAACCACGCCTATAACAGTTATACAGCCATCCGTATGGGACGGGTATTGGAGGAGGAGAATATTCTCTTCATGGAGGAGCCGGTCATACCAGAAGACCTGGAGGGTTACAGGGAGGTGCGGAACAAGCTGGATATCGCTATTGCAGGAGGCGAATGCGAGTATACCCTGTATGGATTCAAGAATCTCATTTCCAGGGGATGTATCGACATTGCCCAGCCGGATATCTGTGTCAGCGGCGGGCTGACTGAGTTCCAGCGGATTCATGCCCTGGCCGCCGCCTATGGCATAAATGTGATACCCCATGTGTGGGGGTCCGGCATAGCCCTGGCAACGGCGCTGAACGCGATTTCCGCCCTGCCGCTGTCTCCCCATACCGCCAATCCGGTTCCGTTCCAGAATGAACCCATGGTGGAATATGACCGCAACTTCAATCCGCTGAGAGATGAGCTTTTAAAGGAGCCGATTGCCATTGAGGAAGGCAAGGTAAAGGTGCCGGAGGGATTCGGTCTGGGAGTGGACATCAACGAGGAGGTGCTGGCCAAGTACAGGGCCGACCTATAGAACAGAACGGTATAAGATACGGTATGGAGTACAGGAGGTGAGGGGAATGGAGAAGGTGACAGGCAATCCGGATTATGTGGTCCAGATGTACGGCATAACGAAGAATTTCGCAGGAATAAAGGCTCTGGACCATGTGGATTTTTTCCTGGAGCCGGGTAAGATTAATTGTCTGTGCGGGGAAAACGGGGCAGGAAAATCCACGCTGATTAAAATTCTCTCCGGTGCGTATCAGTGCGACGAGGGAATTATATTCATGGGCGGGGAGCAGGTAAAGCCGGCCAATCCCAAGGCGGCAAGGGCCATGGGTATTAATCCCATTTATCAGGAGCTGGATTTGGTGGACTGCATGTCCATTGCAGAGAACATTTTCCTGGGCAATGAGATAAAGAAAAATGCCTTTCTGATTGACAGGAAGAAGATGATACAGGAAGCGGAAGCCCTTATGGAAGAGCTGGGAATTGAGCTGGATGTGAGAAAACCTGTGGGCCAGCTCAGTGTTGCCCTGAAACAGATGGTGGCCATTGCCAAGGCCCTGTCCATTCAGAGCAAGGTGCTGATTCTGGACGAACCCAGCGATGTGCTGACCGGCAGGGAGCTGGAGGTGCTGTTTAAGACCATTGGGAAAATTAAGGCCAGGGGAGTGGGAATCGTGTATATCTCCCACCGCCTGGAGGAAATATTTGAAATCGGGGATGTGATAACAATTCTCAGGGACGGGATGCTGATTGATGTGATGGATGTCAGGAATACCACCAGAAAGGAACTGATTCAGAAAATGGTGGGCCATGAGGTGGACGAGGACATCACTCCTCAGTATGGCGACCCGTCTAAGCCCGTGGCCCTGGAGGTGGAGGATTTAAACCGCGGTACGGCATTGAACCACATATCCTTCTGCCTGCGTTCCGGGGAGATACTGGGGGTGGCGGGACTGGTAGGCGCAGGCAGGACAGAGCTGGCCCGCGCTGTCATCGGAGCAGACCCCATAGACAGCGGCACTATCAGAGTCTTTGGAAAGGAGGCCAGGGTGGATTCGCCATCCAGGGCGTGTGAATACGGTATTGGCTATATTCCGGAGGACCGAAAGAACGACGGTCTGGTACTGATACAGAGCGTTGGGAACAATGTGATTCTTACGGTGCTGGACAAACTGAGCCGTCTGGGCCTGCTTCAGAGAAAGAGGATAAACAGCACCATAGAGAAGTACATACGGCAGCTGAGCATTAAGTGCAGCAGTCCCGCCCAGCAGGCAAGGAACCTGAGCGGAGGAAACCAGCAGAAAATTGTAGTGGCGAAATGGCTGGCTACCGGTGCCAGGATACTGATTCTGGACGAGCCCACCAGGGGAATCGACGTGGGAGCCAAAACAGAGATATATAACATTATCCGGGAATTTGCAGAACAGGGCCATGCAATTATGCTGATATCCTCTGAGATGAGCGAAATCCTGAATATCAGCGACAGAATCATGGTGATGTCCGAGGGCAGCATAACAAAGGATTTTGACTCCAATCAGGTATCCCAGGAGGAGCTGCTGGAATACGCGCTTCCCAGGTCTTTAAGAAAAGGAGATGGGGCCAATGGTTAGTAAGAAGATACGGGATAATATGATTTATGTGTTCCTGGCAGTGTTTTTCATCGGAGCCTGCGGGGTATCGGAAAATTTCCGCACCATGTCCAACATCATGAACCTGTTCAGTCAGTCCTCCATCATCGGCGTGCTGGCAATCGGCCAGACCATTGTACTGATTACAGGCGGTTTTGACCTGTCCCATGGTTCGTTCCTGGCTCTGGTATCCGTATTGGTGGCCATTCTGATTCCTGTCAGCGCGGCGGGGGCCTTCGGAGCGGCAGCGGCTTCCCTGCTGGTATTGGGACTGGTCAATGCCTTCTTTGTAAACCGGGGAATCTCGCCCTTTGTGGTGACCCTTGGAATGCAGGGAATCGCCAGGACCCTGGCACTGTGGATTTCAGGGGAGAATTCCGTCAATATCTCCTGGCAGCCCATAAACGCCATTGCTTACGGCACCATTTTAGGAATTCCCTGCTGTGTGCTGATTTGGCTCATCCTGACCGTGGCGTTTACCCTGGTGCTGAACCATACGGCAACGGGCAGGCATATATATGCCATTGGCGGCAGCAGTGAGTCCTCCCGCTTATCGGGAATCCATGTGGAGCATGTCCGTTATACAGCCTACGCAATCAGCGCTGTATGCGCTTTTGTAGCCGGAGTTATTTACGTGTCCCGGCTGGGGGTGGGCCTGCCCGACAAGGCCGTGGGCTATGAGATGGATTCCATTGCATGCGCCATCATCGGAGGCACCAGCCTGTTTGGGGGTGTGGGCAAGCTCAGCGATACATTTGCAGGAGTCCTGATTTACGGAATCATAACCAACATACTGAACCTCATGGGAGTTTCCTCCTACTGGCAGAAGGTGGTAAAGGGGCTGATAATCCTGGTGGCTGTTTACTTCAATACCAGGGCAGGCAGAAAGAGGGAGGTGAAGTAGGATGACACAGGAATCAAACAGGAAGGCGCAGGAATCAGACCGGCAGGCGCAGGGGAGAAAGCTGTGGAGCGAATACCGTCTGTTTATTATCCTTTTGCTGATGGCAGCAGTTCTGACTGTCTCCACCAAGGGTCTTTTCCTGCAGAAGAGCAACATCGTAAATCTATTTAACCAGAACGCCATGCTGGGCATCATTGCCATCGGACAGTTCCTGGTTATACTCACCGGCGGTATTGATTTATCCGTTGGTTCGGTGATGATGATGTGTTCCGTGGCCTATGTGCTCTTTCAGGATATAGGGGTGGTGCCGTCCATGGCGCTGTCCGTTTTACTGGGAGCTGCCTTTGGCCTGATAAATGCGGTGCTTACCACCAGGCTGAAAATCAATTCATTTATAACCACCCTGGGAACCATGACCATTGCGGAAGGGCTGGGTTACATATTTGTGGACGGCCATACTGTGTTCAACATTAAAAAGGAGTTTCTGCTTCTGGGAAAGATGAAGATTGCGTCCATATCCATCTATGTGTATTTCTGGATTTTTGCGGCCATTGTCATCATAGCCATCCTTAAATATACATCCTTTGGTGTAAAGCTGTACAGTACAGGCGGAAATGCTTCCGCATCCAGGCTGTCCGGCATCCATACGGACCGCATCATAGGGTCGTCCTATATCATATCAGGGCTGCTGTGCGGCATCGTGGGCATTCTGTACACATCCAGACTGTCGGTGGGGGACCCTTCCGTGTCAGGCACCTTTAACACGGATTCCATTACCGCAGTGGTTATAGGGGGGACATCCATGGCCGGAGGAGAGGGCAGCCTGTTCAATGTGTGCCTGGGAGTACTGATACTGGGTATGCTCAGCAACTTCATGAATACAATCGGTGTGCCAAGCGCCCTCCATGTAGGCTTAAAGGGATGCATCCTGATTGCCACGGTGCTCCTGAACATTTACCAGGGGAAGAACTCAAAGTAACATAAATAATTATATACAGCATTAACAAACACAATCTTATGGAGGTAGAAAACAATGAGAAAAATGTATTCAGCATTACTGGCCGCTGCCATGGTATTATCCCTCGCAGCCTGCGGTTCTTCCGCAAATGAGACAAAGGCGCCTGCAGCGGCGGAAAATGAGACTACTGCTGCAGCCAGGGCAGATGAGTCACAGGCAAAGGGAGAAACCCAGGCACAGGGGAAGACCGGGGCAGCGGAAGCATCCGGGAATGGGGACAGCCATACGGGAACAAAGCTTCTGGCTTTTTCACAGGGGGACAACGGCAACTCCTGGCGTGTGACCAATACAGACGACATGCAGGCACAGGCAGAAGCCAGGGGATATGAGTTTATCTGGGCGGACGCGGGAGCCGACCCCTCCAAACAGCTGTCGGACATCCAGGACTTATTATCCAGAAAGCCGGATATCCTGGTGGTGGCCCCGGTCCAGACAGAGGCCCTGACCCCCTGCGTGGATATGGCTTCCCAGGCAGGCGTTCCCCTTATAACCATTGACAGGGCGGTAGGGGCTGACATTGGCACAGGTACATATGTGGCAAAGATTGAACAGGATTTCACCGAGGTTGGACGCCAGTGCGGCGAGTATGTGGCGGAATTCCTGACAGACAAGTACGGCGAGCCCAAGGGCAAAGTCCTGGAAATCAGCGGAACAGTAGGGGCGTCTGCGTCCATTGACCAGTCAAACGGCATACGGGAAGTATTAAAACAATATCCTGACATCGAAATCGTGGATTCCCAGTCCGGAGACTATTCACGCGCCACAGCCCGTTCCGTTATGGATGACTTCCTGAACAAGTATCCGGAGGGAAGCGTTGATTTTATCATCAGCTACAACGACGAGATGTCCTTTGGCGCAATGCAGGCCATGGAGGACGCAGGCCGTACCGACCTTTTGGGGGCTATCGTTTCCAAGGACGGCATGCGCGACGCTCTGGAAGCCATCACGGAAGGCAGGATTTACGCCTGTGTGCAGTGTACCCCATATTTTGGCGAGACAACCATGGACCTGGTGGAGAAGGTGTTAAAGGGCGAATCCTTTGAGAGCGCCATCAGCGTTCCCTTTACCCGTTTTGACATGACGGTGAACAAGGAAGCAACTGAAAAATATTATCAGTATCTTGTTGACAATGATATGTACTATTAATAGAGTAGATGTATCCGGAAAAATATCACAAAGAATGTATGGAGGTTTTGGCATGGGGTTCTATGAAGGTAAAAAGGTAGTAGTAACAGGGGCCAGCACCGGGCTGGGCCAGTATGTGGCCCAGGATTTCGCAAAAGAGGGTGCCCATGTTGTGCTGGTGGATTTAAAGGACTGCGGCGCCACGTCCAGGGCGGTTGCAGATGGAAAGGGAATAGTACTGGGAAGCGTGATGTGCGATATCTCCAAGGAAGAAGATGTCCGCAGAATGGGGAAGGAGGTTGCGGCCCTTACAGGCGGCCAGGTGGATGTACTGCTAAATGTGGCAGGCATCAATGGCAACAATGCCTGCCTTGTAAAGAATATGGAACTGTCTGACTGGAAAAGGACCATAGACATTAATCTCACAGGAACCATGATGGTGTGCAGGGAGATGATTCCCCTTATGGAGGAAAACGGAGGAGCCATCCTTAATGTTTCCAGCAATGTGGGCAAGAGGGGCCTGCCCTACCGTTCTGATTATGTATGCAGCAAGTGGGCTATTATCGGGCTGACCTGTACCCTGGCCCTGGAACTGGTGGACCATAATATCCGCGTCAATGCCGTGTGCCCGGGCCCCATTGAGGGTGAGCGGATTGGGGATATCCTGAAATGGCATGCAGATGCAGAGCATATTGACCAGGAGGTGTTGTACAAGGATTGGGAAAATGTGCCCATGAAGCGTTTTATGAAACCGGGGGAGGTGTCGGCGGCCATGAAGTTCCTGTGCTCCGACAGCGCCAGCGCCATGACGGGACAGGCACTCAATGTGACCGGCGGGTTCATCATGAGCTGATGGTCAGAGGACAATAAGAGGAAGAAATCATGAAAGCAATCGATATACATGCACATATATTCAGCAGGGTAAACGGACACAACAACAAAGGAACCGTGGTGTCTGAGCATTGGGGCAGAGTGATAAACGGAGGCACAACAGAGCCTTTCATGCCGCCCCTCAGCGACCATACATCCTTTTGCGCTGAAAACCTTCTGGAAATGATGAGGCGGTCAGAGGTGGAAAAGGCTGTATTGCTGCAGAATCCCACCATTGGATGCATCAACGGGGAAATCATGGATGTAGTGGAGCGTTATCCGGATGTGTTTGCCGGGGTGATTCAGGTGGACCCCTTTGGAGCCGGCGCAGTAAGGCAGATGGAGGAACTGGCGGATACGGGCAGGTTCAGGGCGCTGAAACTGGAGATGAGCGACGACTGGGGCTGGCTGGCAGTCCATCCCTGCACCATGTTTCATTATGAAACCATCTATCCCCTGATACGTGCGGCTGCGTCTAAGGGACTCCATGTTATCATTGACACGGGAGCAACCAGGGGAACCGCATATCTGCCGGAAGAGTTTAAGAATATGGTCCGGGAATTTGGAGGAACCTATTTCATATTTGAACATATGGGATATCTGACACCCGGAGGGGACCGGGAAAAGCACAGACAGCTTCTGAAGCTGGGGACCCTGGATAATGTGAGGTTCGGTATATCGGCCATGGGCCAGCTCCTGGCAGAGGAATACCCCTGTCCCACAGCAATCAGCAACCTGAGGGAAGCGTATGAAATAATGGGACCGGATAAGCTTTTGTGGGGAAGCGACTGTCCCACCACGCTGAACCGTTACACGTATCAGCAGATGAAGGACATGGTTGAATTTCACGCCCTTTTCCTGACAGAGGAGGATAAGAAGAAAATCCTGTACCATAACGGGAACAAGCTGTTTTTTGACCATGGGATGAATGGAGAAATGGAGGCATGATATGCTGAAGAATGTACCGAATATATTGTCACCGGAGCTGCTTAAGACCCTGGATGAGATGGGACATGGGGACTGTATCTGCATAGGGGACGGCAATTTTCCAGGAGCCTTCATTGCCAGGGCGCAGGGGGCTGTCTATCTCAGAGCGGACGGACACGGTGTGCCGGCCCTGCTGGATGCAGTGCTGCAGATGATTCCGCTGGACACAAATGTGGAGACGCCGGTCATGCTTATGGATACCATGGAGTGTGACAAGCATCTGGATATAGTTATCTGGAAGGAATATGAAAAAATTGTGGAGGCCCACGACAGCCGGGGAACAGGGGCTATAGGAAAATATGAACGCTCCGAGTTTTATGAACAGGCAAAGAGGGCGTACTGTGTGGTTCAGTCCGGGGAATCGGCTATCTATGGGAATATCATATTGAGGAAGGGGATTGTGTACTGACAGCAGAAATAGTATATCAATCTGAACATTGTGCAGTAAAAGAAACAAAAATGGCTGCGGCCCGTTATGCGTCTTGCATAGCGGGCCGCTTTGAGGTGCAGGACCGGCGTCCGGACCGTATTTGTCCTATGCTTTTCCTGACGTAGTTCCATTCTCCCCAGGGTCCTTTGGAAACACCAGATTAAGGATGATGGCAAGTATGGAGGTGAGGATTACGCTGTTCTCCTCCAGCATGGCGGCGATTCCGGCAGGGAACTGCGCGCTTGCGCCTTTGCAGAACTGGGTGCCCAGGCCAAAGGCAAGGGATACGCCGATAATCAGGCAGTTTCTGTTGGAGTAACCGGCTTTGGCCAGAAGCTTCATGCCTGAGGTTGCAATCATGGCAAACACGACTACGGTGCCGCCGCCAATGACGCAGTTGGGGATGGTTGACAGGACGGCTCCCACCTTGGGGCACAGCCCTGCCAGGAACAGGATGCCGCATCCAACCAGGATGACATAGCGGGAGCACACCTTGGTCAGGGCCACGATACCGGAATTCTGGCTGTAGGTGGCGGTGGGGAAGCTGTTGAAGACAGCGGAAATAATGGATGTGATTCCATTTGCAGTTGCGCCGCCGCCGATTTCGTCCGGAGTGGGTTCACGGTCCAGCCCGCCCATACAAGAAACATTAAAATCACCTATCATCTGTACGGCCACAATGAAGTAGAGCAGGATGAACATGAGGAAATACCCCATATCAAACTTAACGCCAAAGGCCAGGGGCCTGGGGACAGCAAACCATGCAGCTTCTCCAATGCCTGAGAAGCTGACCAGGCCCAGTATAACCGAGAGAATGTAGCCTGCCGTCATGCCGATGAGGATGGCTGCAACCTTGGGAAGGCCCTTGCCGTACACATTAAAGCCCAGGACCACCAGTACCACGAAGCAGCCAACCGCCCAATTCACAGGTGCGCCGAAATCAGGCGAAGAGGTGCCGCCTGCAATGTTTCCAATAGCCAGGTTGAAGATGGATACGCCAACGGTCATGACGATTGTTCCGGTTACCACCGGAGGGAAAAAAGAGGACATTTTTTTGAGCAGCGCGCCATAGCTGACAGCTACGATTCCCGCTGCAATCTGGGCGCCGAATATATAGGCAATGCCCTTGCTGCCGGCAATGGAAAGACAGGCCGGGAGAAACACATATGTAAGTCCCATCATACAGGGGAGTCCGGACCCAATCCGTATGCTGCCGATTTTGATTGGATAGAGCTGAATCACGGTTGAGATGGCTGCCCCCAGCATGCAGCACTGCAGAAGCATGTTTGCGTCACGGGCCGACAGGTTGGCTGCAGATGCAACCAGTATCATGGGAACTATGTTTCCCACGAACATGGCAAGTACATGCTGAAGTCCCAGAGGAACTGCTTCGCCCATTCCCGGCCTGCCGTCCAGTTCGAATTTGGAAGAACTGCTTGTGGTGTTAATTGGTGTCATTTTCTTGTCTCCTTTAAGTCTTTATGATTTTATCAAAAACAACATTTTGTGAAAGGTTGCCAAACTCAAAATAAAAAGAGAGCAGCAGCACTTTGTAAAAGGCTGTCAAACTCTCTGTTTAAACTACTTTATTAAATTAAATATCATTTATTTAATAAACATCTTGTTAATAAAATGACCAACACGTCAATTAGTGTAGCACAAATATTTAATAAATCAATATACGTTTGAAGAAATATTGAGTTTCGCTGAAAGTGACAATCATTTTTGTATAATTTGACCAGAGAGGTGATGAAACACATGGATGGGCCCTTGCGTTTTCCGGTGGCGCCTGTTAAGATACAAGGTAATGAATGCAGAGGACGGAGGACATTGGGAGACATGGCAAGTATCAGAGATGTGGCGAAAAAGGCAGGAGTCGGGGTCGGAACGGTTTCACGCGCTTTGAACGGAACCGGTTATGTGGCGGAAGAGACAAAGACAAAGATTCTTGCTATTGCAGAAGCGCTGGATTACCATCCCAATGAACTGGCCAGGAACCTGTTCCGCAACAGGACCGGTATCATTGGAATCGTAGTTCCGGACATGGAAAATCCATTTTTCAGCAAATTATTGAAGCACATGGAGATACAGCTGTATAAGAACGGGTATAAGGCCATGGTATGCAATACCATTGAAATCAGCAACCGGGAACAGGACTTCATCGACATGCTCCGGCAGAACGTGATGGATGGAATCATTACCGGGGCCCATTCCCTTCAGGACGATGCGTACCGGAACCTGAACAAACCGGTGGTGTCCATGGACCGTGACCTGGGACCGGACATTCCCATGATTCATTCCGACCACAGGGAAGGCGGACAGCTGGCAGCCAGGCTGCTGCTGGACGCAGGATGCCGCAATGTGCTGAATTTCGGAGGCTCCTTCCGGGTCCATACCCCTTCCAATGACAGGCATCATGAGTTTAACCGAATCATGGAGGAGAACGGAGTTGCGGTCAAGACCATTGAAATGGCGTGGAATATGATGGAGTATGACTATTACTGCCGTATCATGGAACAGTATATGGATATTTACCGCAATATAGACGGCGTCTTTACTACGGATATAGGAGCGCTCTACTGTCTGAACATAGCGAACCAGAGAGGGATAAGGGTGCCGGAGCAGCTGCATATCGTGGGGTATGATGCAGTGGACATGACCAGGCTCTTCACGCCGGAGCTGACCAGCATTGCCCAGGATATACCGGGACTGGCCAGGGCCTGTGTGGATACCATGATGGAACTTTTGGATGGAAGGCAGGTGGAAATGGAACAGGTATTGCCTGTTTCCATACAAAGGGGTGGAACGGTATGATGTGTTCCACAACAAGCAGGAGTGAACCATAATTCTGTTTTGGGAAAATATAGGAATGAAAGAATAAATAGTGCACAATATACCGAGCTATGAATTGTATATTGTGCACTATTTTTGTTTAAATTTAAAAACACCATTGACAGATTAAACGAATTATACTATATTGTGAATATGGAACGGGTTCCACATGGACAAAAAGGACAGACAAAACAGTAAAGGTGGTGGCGGGAATGTTGGAATTTGACAGAGGGGGGTATGAATGCATCTGCATATTTGCCCGGAGAACCAGTGAATCAGAGGGATGGATTTGTCTGGAAGGCCCCAGCGGGAAGGAACAGCAGATTCACATGGAGCCGGACTGGTACCGCCGGGTACTGCTTGCATTGCCGGAGGAAGGTATATACCGCATCAGTCAGGAGGGGGTATGTATTGTCCAATTATATTTAAGCGGCGGGCAGGACCTTGGAGAGCGGGGGGTCAGGTTTCTTGACACGGAAGACGGGACACAGACAGACCTGGCAGAATGGTATGACTCCCCTTACAGGGAACAGTATCATTTCGCTCCCTTCATGAACTGGGTAAATGACCCCAACGGGCTCTGCTGGTTTAAGGGATATTATCATTTGTTCTACCAGTCCAATCCCTTTGGCCAGGAATGGAATGATATGTACTGGGGACATGCGGTGAGCAGGGATTTAGTCCGCTGGACCCATATGCCCCATGTACTGGAGCCTCAGCCGTCCCTGTGGAGGGACCGGAAGCGCAAAGGCGGTGCTTTCTCGGGAAGCGCCCAGGTATCGGGAGACAGGATGTATATCTGCCTGACCCGGCACGACGGTCCGCTGGAGGATGGAGAGGATACCAGGGAATGGCAGACAGAGGCTGTCTGCGTGGACGGCATCCATGTGGAGGAGGAATGCCCCTGCATCGCGGAGAAACCAGCCGGCGTGTCCTTTGATTTCAGGGACCCCAAGATACAGAATATGGAAGGGAAGGACTATATGGTACTGGGGGCTGCCCTGGAGGGGGTGCCATCCATTCTGCTCTACGGCAGGGAGAATGGAACATGGCTCTACAAGGGGCCGCTGCTGCAGGAACATGAACCGGGCATAAGGACCTTTGAGTGTCCTGATTTCTTTGAGCTGGACGGAAAACATGTGGCGGCCGGGGCATGGATGTGCCACCGGGACCGGGAAGGCCGGTATCAGATGACACGGTGTTATATCGGAACCTTTGATGGCCGGAGGTTTCAGGCGGAGAGTCAGCAATGGTATGATTTCGGAAGCAATTTTTATGCGGCCCAGACCTTTGAACACAATGGCAGAAGGATTGCAGTGGGGTGGATATCTGATTTTTACGGTGAACACAGGCTGAGGCCGGGAGGGGCGTATGGGAGTTTTTCCCTGCCAAGGGAGCTGCACATCAGGAACAGCCGGCTGTATCAGGAGCCGGTCAGGGAATGTTACGGGCTGGCAAAGGAAAGGATACTGGAAATCAGGAATCAGAACCAGGTGAAGGGGATGGATATACCGGGCAATTCATTTCTTGTTAAGATATGGGTGAAGGGAGAACAGGATTTCCGGGTGATTGCTGCCAGGGAAGGGAAGGATACGCTCTCTCTGGTGCGCAGGAATGGAATTACGGGCCTGGTGTCCACCAGGAAGGAAGTGGAAGGAATCCATTTTCCGTCTGATATAAGGAATGTCCGTTATGTGGAACTGTTTGTGGACCGCAGAGTCACGGAGGTGTATCTGAATCATGGGGAATCCGCAGGAACCAAGCTGTTTTACCAGGAGGGCAGCACCGGATATCTGGAAGCCGAGTTTGAGGAGGGCGGACTGGAGAGACTGGAAGTATGGACCATGGAATCCATATGGAATCATAAAGCATGAAGAGAGGGAGATTATATATGAAGAATAAGAAATTGGCATGTGTTGCATTGGCAGGGGTTATGGCTGTATCTGTACTGGGCGGCTGCGGCGGTTCCAAATCCGGAGGAGGCAGGACAAACAGCGACGGCGCAAAGGTGGTGACAATCTGGAGTCCAACGGATGAACCGGCCATTGAGGAATGGTGGGCTGAAAAAATCAATGCATTTAACGAGGAGCATAAGGGAGCAATCCAGCTTAAAAGGGAGGCCATTGTGCGTGCGGACTCCTATGCTTATGAGGATAAGATTAATGCGGCAGTGACATCCAATGACCTGCCGGACATTCTCTATGTGGACGGTCCCAACATCTCCAATTATGCGGCGGACGGCATCATTGTTCCCATTGACGACTGCTTTACGCAGGAGGATTTGGATGATTTTGTGGAATCCATTAAAATTCAGGGTACATACGACGGAAAGCTGTATGCCATGGGAGCGACGGAGAGCTCCGTGGCGCTGTTTTACAATAAAGACATGACGGATGCAGCAGGCATTGCCATGCCTGATAAGATGGAGGATGCCCTTACCTGGTCTGAGTTTGGGGAGATTGCAGAGAAACTGACAACTGCAGAGGTGGCAGGCACCAACATCATCATGGACAAGGGCGAGGGACTGCCCTATGTGCTGGAGCAGTTCTGGATATCCAATGGCACGGATTTTGTCAGCGAGGACGGCGCGAAGGCGGACGGATATGTGAACAGTGAAAAGGGAATCCAGGCAGCCGGTTTCCTCAACAGCCTGATTCAGAACGGTTATGCCAATGTGGACCCCATGAAGCAGGAATTCCACAACGGAAAATGCGCCACCATGCTGGGAGGCTCCTGGGAAGTGGCAACACTGGAACAGTCATTCCCGGATATGAACTGGGGCGTTACCTATTTTCCTGTGGCTGACAACGGAGGCATCAACGCTTCCCCCACAGGAGACTGGGCAGCCTGCATCACAAAGAATGGGGACCGGGAAGCGGCCGGCGACGTTATATCCTATCTGATGAATAAAGAAAACGTGACCTCCTATGCGCAGGCCATAGCCAAGCTGCCAACCAGGGCTTCCAGCTATGACACACTTACGGAGTACAATGAATATCCGCGTTCCCTTTTTAAAGAGCAGTCTTTGAATACAGGTCATCCAAGGCCGAGGACACCGGGATATACGGTCCTGTCCCCAGGATTTTCCGAGGCAATGATGAACATATTTACAGGTGCGGACGTAAAGGAATCGCTGGACCAGCTGGCGGCTGATTTTGATTCCAATTACCAGAAGAACTATGCAGAGTAATGGATGGGGGATGACATCCCCCTCCCTCTAAGGGGAAAGGAGGCATATCATGAAGTATGGTACAAAGAGCAAGGTCCATGAAAGACATGCAGCGTTCCTGTTTGTCCTTCCGGCAGTGGTGCTCCTGGCAGCATTCCTTATACTGCCGGCCATATCCACTGTGCGCTATGCATTTACGGATTACAATATTCTGAGGCCGGACAAAATTAAATTCTGCGGACTGGATAATTTTGTGGACCTTTTCGGGGACCGGGATTTCAGAAAGTCCCTTGTGAATACAATTTATTTCACGGTTGTGGTGGTTCCCTTCCAGTGTGCCCTGGCTCTTTTGCTGGCAATGCTGATTTCATCCAGAAGAAAGGGGGTATCCATTTTCCGGGCCGCCTATTTCAGCCCTAACATTACATCCATGGTAGTGGTGGCCATTCTGTGGAGCGTACTATATAACCCCAATCCAAGCACCGGACTTCTGAATGCATTTCTTACAAAACTGGGATTTGGCGCCTGCGGATTCCTGACAGACCCAAAGACGGCCATGAACTCCATTATCTTTATGTCCGCCTGGCAGGCGGCAGGATACCAGATGATGATTTTCCTGGCAGGCCTTCAGGCCATTCCGGGGGACCAGTATGAGGCTGCATCCATTGACGGGGCAGGGGCGTGGCAGAAGTTTTTATACGTGACCCTGCCGGGACTCAAAAACGTTATCAAATATGTGGTGATGATAACCATGATTCAGGCGATGAAGCTGTTTACACAGCCATATGTCATGACCCAGGGCGGACCTCAGAATTCTACCAGAACCCTGGTGTATTATATCTACGAGCAGGGATTCCAGAGCCGGAATTTTGGGTATGCCTGCAGCGTGGCCACGGTTTTTTTCATCATTGTGGTAACCATGTCTCTGATGTTAAAGCGCATCATCAAGGCGGATTAAGGAGGGATAATCATGGGGAAAAAAGAGAAAGATACCCTGAAGCGAATCTTGTTTTACGGCGGAAATACAATTGTGGCCCTGATTTTTGTGTCGCCCCTCCTATGGATGATAGCGGCATCCTTAAAGCCTGAGGCACGGATTTTTTCGGATATGAGCACCATTAAGACGTTCTGGCCCACAGCAGCCACCCTGGGCAACTATATTGAGGTATTTACCAGGGTCAATATGCTTAAATTCATCCTGAACAGCCTGTTCTATGTATTTATCATTGTGATTTTGGATTTGGCCGTGAATTCCGTCTGCGGGTATGCTCTGGCAAAGTTCGATTTTCCGGGAAAGGAACTCCTTCTTACGGTGGTCATCAGCCTTATGGTGCTGCCCATGGAGGCCATCATGCTGCCGCTGTATAAGGAAGTGGCAAGTCTGGGCTGGGTGAACACCTGGGCAGGACTCATCATTCCCTTTGTGGGAAAATGCTTTTCCATCTATATGTTCCGCCAGTTCTTCATAGATATACCCGACGACTTACTGGAGGCAGCAGCCATTGACGGGTGCGGTCCTGTTAAAACATTTTTCACCATTGTCATGCCGATTTCAGGCACCGTATATGCCACTATCTTTATTCTGGATTTTGTGGCGCATTGGAATGACTTTATGTGGCCCATGCTGGTGGTGACAGGGGAAGATATGAGGACCATACAGCTGGCCATACAGACCTTTTTTGGTTCAAAGCCCATTCATTACGGCGCTATCATGGCGTCTCTGACCATATCAGCCATTCCTATGCTGCTGATGTTTCTATTTCTGCAAAAATATTATGTGGAGGGAATTGCGTCCACCGGAATCAAAGGATAGGTTTCCAGTTTTTCCCTAATGGCTTACCAAAAATTATGTGCTATTATAGTTTTGTAACAGAAATGTAATAATTATGTAACACATAAGGAGGTAACCATGAGAAAGATATCTATTTACACATTGTCCGCAGCTGCAGCCATGCTTGTATCCACAGCAATGCCGGTGACATCACTGGCGGCCGTATCTACATATCAGATTCCCTTTTCCAATGGAAGCGCATACGTGATTGGAATGGGAGGCCAGAACTGTCTTCCGGACAACTGGGGCCAGAATGGAAACTGGGGCCAGAACAACAACTGGGGCCAGAACAATAACGGGAACCAGAACAATGGCTGGGGCGCAGGCCCCGTGCTGCCGGATAACAGCCTGCCCCAGGTTACGCCGCCGGATTTTGTTTTCCCAACACCGGAGCTGCCGGGACCTGAGCTGCCGGACAGCCCGGACAACATGCTGCCGGACAGACCGGACAACTCACTGCCAGGCGAATCTGACAATCCGGGCACGGCTCCCGAAACTCCGGGTGATACAGTTCCCGGCAAGCCGGATAATGGCGGCAGCCAGGATGCATTTGCAGACGCAGTGGCAGAGCTGGTAAATGCAGAGCGCGCAAAGGCCGGCCTCAGCCCCCTGTCCGTCCATGAAGGTGTGGCAGAAGCGGCAAACACCAGGGCCCGCGAAATCAAGAGTACATTTTCACATACCAGACCGGACGGCAGCAATTTCAGCACAATCCTGACACAGGCAGGCATCAGCTACAGAAGCGTTGGTGAGAATATTGCCTATGGCCAGAATTCACCTGAGGCTGTTATGCAGAGCTGGATGAACAGCTCAGGCCACAGGGCCAACATCCTGAACAAGGATTTTACTTCCATCGGAGTAGGACATTATCAGGATGCCAGCGGAACGGATTATTGGACACAGCTGTTTATAAAATAATGATGTGAGTGAAGGAAAACGGAAAGAGACAGTGTGAAATAGCTGATAGCCATTTCATGCTGTCTCTTACATTTATGTTCTATCTGACGCAGGAATCTCCTGCCAGTGTTTCTACGGCATCATACCCTGCATTGAATGCCTTTGCATTGGCTTCATTGAAGCGGGATTTGCCTTTTTTCTCAAACATGTGGTTCATGGCTGCAATGGCGGCCTCCTTGGTGAAGTCTCCCATGAGCCTGACGATTGCGCCTGTCATGACAATATTTGCGCCCTTGGGATTGTTTAATTCCGTGGAAATCCTTGTGGCCGGAACTCTTACATAAGTTACATCCGTCCTGGCATTACCGGGAATTTCCACCAGGTCGCCAATCACCACTACGCCCCCCGGAGCTACCAGGGGAAGGAATTTGTGGAGGGACGGATTATTCATGGCCAGAAGCAGGTCGGGCTGTTCCTGGGATGGGTTGTAGATGGTGTTCTCGCAGTATTTTACGGTGCAGTTGGCTGTGCCGCCCCGCATGGCGGAGCCATAGGAGGGAACCCATGTCACATTGATGCCTTCTGTGGCGGCAATATCAGAGATAATTAGTCCGGCTGTCAACACGCCCTGGCCGCCGGAGCCTGCAAATACAATTTCCTTCATGTTTAATGCACCTCTCTTTTCTTGAATTCACCTAATGGATAGTAGGGAATTAACTTATTTTCAATGCGCTCCATTGCCTTTACCGGAGAGAGTCCCCAGTTGACGGGACAGGGGGAAAGTACTTCGATGACGGAATAGCCCTCATGGTTCATCTGGGCCTTAAGTCCGTTTTTGATATAACCCTTCAGCTGGTTGATTTTGGCTGGGCTGGTGACGGTTCCTCTGGCAGCATAGGCGGAGCCGGGGAATTCCCTGGCAACCATCTCCGGGAAACGAAGGGGATAACCGGTAACGCTGCAGTCGCGGCCATGGACGCTGGTGGAGGTTTTCTGCCCCTCCATGGTGGTGAGGCTCATCTGGCCGCCGGTCATGCCGAAATTGGTGTTGTTTACAACAATGACCGTGATGTTTTCATTCCGGTAAGCGGCGTTGAAGGTCTCGGCGATTCCTATGTTATATGCGTCGCCGTCACCCTGGTAGGAGACAACCAGCACATCCGGATTAACCCGTTTCATGCCCGTTGCCACGGCGCCGGCGCGGCCGTGGGAGCAGTGGAGGCGGTCGCATTCAAGGCCTGCCCCCAGGTTGGAGGAACACCCCACTCCGATGGGGAATATGATATTGTTATTTTGTTCCAGTTCGTCCAGGCATTCCATAATCAGCCTGCTGATGATTCCGTGACCGCATCCGGGACAGAAGTCCATTGGTTTATCTACCAGAACGGGAACCTTTTTTTCTTTCTTGGAAGCTGACATATTAATATACCTCCTTTTTACTGCCTGATTTTACTTCAAAATAGTCTTTTTTGATATTCCGTATTGTAGGTGTGCCAAACACATAGGTAAGGGCATATGCCGGTACATTGCGTTCCTTCAGCGCCTTTTTGGTGTATAGGGCAGCGTCATCCACCAGCTGGCCCGTTGCATTGGCTTCCACAGTGATGATTCCCTTGACCTCAGGATTGATTTTGCGGAACGCCTTTTCCGGGAATGGCCATACTGTAATGGGACGGATGATTCCCACCTTCTCTCCCTGGGCCCGCAGCTCGCGGACAGCTCCCAGGGTGCTGCGGCCCGGAACACCGTATGATACGAAAACATAATCCGCATCCTCCAGTCCCTCATCTTCCCAGCGCTGCTCATTTTCTTTGATGGTGTTGTACTTTTCCACCAGCTCCACGGCTTCCTTCATGGAGTCACGTTGGAATATGCCGATTTTCTTATATGTATAATGTCCGTTTAAAGCCCAGGGAGTCCGCTCTGCCTCCACGAAATCGGGAAGGGTAACCGGCTCCATCATTTGTCCCAGAGTAGCTTCGCCCATCATGACGGATACCACCCGGTACTTTTCTGCCAGCTCATAAGCAGGACGCATCAGGTCCACAAATTCCTGTACGGAAGCAGGGGCAAATACCAGACAGCGGTAATCACCGTGGCCGCCGCCTCTTGTCTCGCGGTTATAGTCGCACTGGGCTGAAAGCAGGGTTCCAAGCCCGTTTCCGTAGCGTACCTGGGTGATAACCACAGCAGACAGGCCCTCGTCGGACAGTGTGGATACACCTTCCTGCTTCAGGGAAATGCCTGGCCCGGAAGATGCCGTCAGAGCCCTGACTCCGGATGCTGCTGCGCCGATTACCATGTTGATGCCTGCAAGTTCGCTTTCAGCCTGCACGAAACTGCCGCCTACCTCAGGAAGACGCCAGGATAAGTATTCCATGATTTCGCTGGACGGCGTAATGGGATAACCTGCATAGAATTTCACTCCAGCCCTGATGGCTGCCTCTGCAATGGCTTCATTGCCTTTCATCATCTCTGCCATGAATCATTCAACCTCCCCTTCTGTTTCACCTAATATGTGGAATACGCCGTCCGGACATGTGGTATAGCACATTCCGCAGGCTATGCACGCTTCGTCGTCCACCTGGACGGGGTAATAACCGTTGGCATTCAGGGTATCACATTTGCTGATAGCCTGTTTTGGACAGTGGTGAATACATAATCCACATTCCTTGCAGCGGTCTTTATTTACTTTGACCTTCATAAATAATCCTCCTGTCAATACTTATTGTTGTTCTGCTGTATAGAACAATGTTCCGTTACATGGAATTATATATCCGCTGCTTTACAAATGTCAAGCAGAGGATGTTTGATTTTTACACAAAATTAAAATTGAAAATATGTTAATAATGCACAACCGGTAGGGGCCGGTTGTTGGGAAGTCATGCCGCGGCCGGGCCGCGGGCTGTTGCGGACAACGTGTTTATCCTTGACACTCTGAAAAAAATGGTATTTAATTACTACTATACAGAAGAACAGCAATACTCACAGGTTTGTGGCTGTGATACAGGAGGGGACGAGAAATGGCTGATACGATTCAGGCGTTGGACCGGGCATTGGAATTATTGATTTATCTGAACAGACAGGGGAAGGAAGTGGGTATTACCCAGATTGCTTCTGATATGGGAGTATATAAAAGCACGGTGCACCGTACATTATCCACGCTGGAGGCAAGGGGGTTCGTCAGCAGGAATCCTGAGACAGAGAAATACTGGCTGGGCAGCCAGCTGTTTGTATTGGGAAAGAGCGTGGAAAATAAGATGGGTATCCAGGAGGTCATCCGGCCCTATGCCCGCAGACTGCACCAGAGATTCCATGAGGTGGTGAATGTATCCATCCTGGAGCATAATCCAGGTGATGTGTATCACAGCGTTATCATATTGAAGGAGATGAGCGACCAGCAGCTGCTGACGGTTAATCCGCCGGTGGGGTCCCTCAGCGAGTGCCATTGCTCTGCAGTGGGTAAATGCCTTTTGGCCTTTGGCGACCATATTGACCTAACCCCTTATGAGGGGCGGGAACTGACCCGTTATACGGTGAATACCATAACTTCTCTGGAGGAGCTGAGGGAGGAGATTGATAAGGTCCGGCGCAGGGGATATGCCATGGACCATGAGGAACAGGAATTGGGACTGACCTGCATTGGCGCCCCCATACTTGACAGGAGCAAAAAGGCCATTGCAGCCATCAGCCTATCCGGGCCTACCAGCCGCATGAATTCCTCTGACATAGAAGACAGGATAGAGGCTGTATGCAATGCTGCCCGGGATATTTCCGGAAATTTTTAGGAATATCTACAGGGACTGTCCGGGAGGGGCAAAAGGAAAAAGTTAAAATGCACAAAAAATATTTGACAACAGATTAAAGCTATGCTATTATGCTGACTATAACCATTGCTGTATGTGATTAAATACAGGAAAGGGAAAGGAACAAGATATGTTTCCTTTCTTTTTTACCTCTTTTACAGAACGGTGTTCCGTACAATAGAACAACAAATAAACCACCAGACGGAAAGAGGGGATATTTTTTATGAAACTATTAATCATCAATCCTGGAGGGACATCCACGAAAATTGCTGTATTCGAGGATGAGGAGCAGATACTGAAACGGAACATCACCCATACCCAGGAAGAGTTAAGCGCCTTTAAGCATGTATTTGACCAGTTCGGCTATAGAAAGAAACTGATACTGGAAGCCCTTGAGGAGGAAGGCATTGATATCCGCCAGCTGTCAGGGGTGGCAGGAAGGGGAGGTCTTATGAATCCCATACCCGGCGGAACCTATAGGGTCAATGAGCGGATGCTGGAGGACCTGAGACGTGCAGTCCACGGTGAGCATCCTTCCAATCTGGGGTCGGCCCTGGCCAAGAGCATTGGGGATGAGGTTGGTGTTCCGTCCTTTGTAGTGGACCCGGTGTCCGTGGATGAACTGATGCCTAAGGCCAGGATTTCCGGCATCGCTGAATTGGAGCGTCCCAGCTGGTTCCATGCGCTGAACCATAAGGCGGTAGCCAGATGGGCGGCAGAGCGTATCGGAAAACAATACGAGGAATGCAGTCTGATTATAGCGCATCTGGGTTCCGGCAATTCCATTGCGGCCCATAAAAATGGACGGATGATAGACGGAAGCGGAGGCAGAACCAATGGTCCTTTTTCACCGGAACGCAGCGGCGGACTTCCCACATATCCGCTGGTGGAGCTGTGTTATTCAGGAAAATATACCTATGAAGAGATGGTGGCTAAAATCAGCAGTACCGGAGGCATGTATGACTACCTGGGCACCAAGGATGCCGGGGAAGTGGAACAGCGGATGAGGCAGGGAGATGGGAAGGCGAAATTGGTCTATGAGGCATTTGTGTACATGGTTGCAAAGGAAATTTGTTCCTATGCCGCTGTGTTTGAGGGAAAGGTGGACTGCATTGTACTTACCGGCGGGATTGCCCATTCGCAGTATGTGGTGGATGAAATCAGCCGCATGACAGGCTTCCTGGCCCCGGTGGAAGTGGTGGCAGGGGAATTTGAGATGACAGCCCTTGCTCTTGGGGCCTTAAGGGTGCTCAGGGGAGAAGAGGCGCCCAGGGAATATGAATGAGCTGGCCATATGAGAGGAAGAGGGTGTATTCATTGATTAAGGAGCAGAAAGAAAAGAAACTGCCCGGAGCAGGCATGTCCTTCATGGTGTTTGGGGCTGCTATTGCAGTATTGCTGGCAGGCGTGGTCATACTGGACTATGACATACATATAGTGCTGCTGTGCGCCCTGGCCGTGGTGTGCATGGCGTCAGCGGCTTTGGGATACAGTTTCCCTGATTTGGTGGACTGCATGAAAAAGTCCCTGGGCCAGGCCCTGGCGGCCATGATTATATTCTTGTTTATCGGTATTATTATCAGCTCGCTGATATTTTCCGGGACAGTGCCGGCGCTGATTTATTACGGACTGCAGTATATCATTCCCAATTATTTTCTGCCTATCGGCCTGCTCCTTTGCAGCCTTACTTCAATTTCCATCGGTACATCATGGGGGACGGTGGGCACCATGGGGCTGGCTATGATGGGAATTGGGGCAGGAATGGGGATTCCGGCCCCGCTGACAGCTGGAATGGTGATTTCCGGGGCATTTTTCGGCGATAAGATGTCCTCTATTTCAGACAGTACCAATCTGGCTCCGGCTGCAGCAGGAACAACTCTGTATGCCCATATAGGCGCCATGTGGAAGACCACATTTCCTTCCTATATCATTACGTTAGTGATATTTACCATCCTGGGACTTTCCTACCACGGTGCAAATTTCAGCATGGATACCGTGAACCTGTTCCTGGACGCCATCGGAGGGAGGTTCCGCATCAGCCCTCTGGTACTGGTACCCATGGCGGTCCTTCTGGTGCTTAACCTGATGAAATTTCCGGCTGTTCCCAGTATGGCCATCGGTACGGTGCTGGCAGTTATGGTGGCGGTATTTTACCAGGGATATCCTCTCAGGGAGGTAATGGAAGGATTAAACTACGGTTATGTGGAACCAACCGGGGTGGAGCTGGTGGATAAGCTGCTGCTAAGAGGCGGGATACAGAGCATGATGTATACATTTTCCTTGTCCTGCATTGCCATTGCGTTCGGAGGCGTCATGGAGCATGTGGGATACCTGCCACAGATTGTAAAGGTCATCATAAAGAAGGTTAAGAGCGACCGTATGATGGTACCGGTGGTCATTGCCAGCACCACCTTCGGTACGTTGACCATGGGGGAGGTATTCCTGTCCATCGTGGTGAACGGAAGCCTCTACAAGGAAGCCTTTAAGGAGAGGGGGCTTCGTCCGGAAATGCTTTCCCGCCTCCTGGAAGAGGGCGGCACACTGACACAGGTGTTTATTCCCTGGTCAACCAGCGGCGTGTTTATTCTGTCCACACTTGGAGTAGGCGTGTCCCAGTATTGGAAATACGCTGTATTAAATTATGTAAATCCGATTTTGTCCATTGTACTGGCCATGTTCGGTGTCTATGTGCTGCGGGAAGGTGAGGAGAATAAAAAAGGAATCTGCCACAGATTGGCCCACAGCCATAAATTAAGTTAGATGTTATGGAAGATATGAGGAGAATCAAATCATGATAAAGAATTTTAAGGAATTACAGGAAAGGGTCCGGTCCGGGAAACCATTGGTGGTAAGCGTGGCCCAGGCGGCTGACCAGGAACTGCTTTTATCGGTAAAGGCTGCGGCAGACCATGGCTTCATCCGCCCTGTTCTTACGGGAAATAAAGAAAAGATTGCAGAGATATGCGGTCATATCGGACTGTGTCCCCTGGAAATATTGCAGGCGGATACAGAGGAGGAGGCAGTGGAAAAGGCTGTCAGGGAAGTACATGATGGAAAGGCTCAGGTACTGATGAAGGGGCTTGTGAATACCAGCATCTACATGAGGGGAATCCTGAACAGAGAGTGGGGGCTGCGTACCGGACGCCTTCTGTCCATGATGGCTGTCTATGAGGCGCCTAATTACCATAAGCTGCTGTTTTGTTCTGACAGCGGAATCAATGTGGCTCCCGGCCTGGAACAGAAGAAGGATATCCTTAAGAACCTGCTGTATGCAGTGGACAACATGGGAATCCACAACCCTAAGGTGGCGGTTCTCACAGCCAATGAGATGGTGGATTCAAAGGTGGTATCCACCACGGACGCGGCAGGGTTAGTGGAGGCAGCCATGAATGAGGAAGGCTTTCTTCCGTGTATCATAGAAGGTCCTATTGCATTTGATGTGGCATTTGACCCTAAAGCAGCGGCCCATAAAAAGATTGACAGCAAAATTACAGGGGACGTGGATTTGGTGGTGTTTCCCAATATAGAAGCCGGCAACATCATGGGGAAGTCATGGATACATCTCTGCCGCAGCCCATGGGCCGGAATCGTGCTGGGAGCTTCCAATCCGGTAATACTGGGGTCACGTTCAGATACAGCGGAAATCAAACTGAACTCCATTGCATTGGCCTGCCTGGCAGCCCAATCAGGAAGATAACAGGAAATGAATTATGAACCGCTGCATGGGCAGCGTAGAGGAGGGTTTTATGTCTAATTCAAAGGTCTCAATCACCGGCAGGCAGCTTTTGATTGTGTTTTTCATGGGTCTTGCATTTGCGGTTGTATATGCAACGCCTTTTGTACAGTATGTATTTTACGATGACCTGGCAGGCGCGCTCCATGCCAGTAATACGCAGCTTGGTCTTCTGATTGCCATATTCGGCATAGGTAACCTGCTGGCGCCTTTTGGAGGAGCGCTGAGCGATAAGTTTAACACGAAAAAGGTCTATCTTTTGGGCATGTTTATTACGTGCGCCCTGAATTTCCTGCTGGCCATGAACATGAGCTATGGGTTTGCCATCTTTATCTGGGCCGGGCTGGCTGTTGCAGGTCTGATTCTCTATTTTCCGGCTCATACGAAGCTGGTGCGTCTGGTGGGAGATGAGGAAAGCCAGGGTACCATATTCGGCTTTACGGAGTCGGCCTGCGGTCTGGCAAGCGTAATCATCAACTTCATTGCACTGGGACTTTACGCCAGGGTGGCTGTTGGAGCCATGGGCGGTGTGGCAGGACTGAAGGCAGTCATTATAAGCTATGGCACGGTGGGACTCATAGCTACCATTGCCCTGGTGTTCCTGCTGCCTGACCCTGAGAAAGCGGGAACCGCCGGGGATGGCGCAGCCGGCAGGGACCTTGGTGACGGCATGGCGGAATCAAAGCTATCCCTGAAGGAATGGATGGGAGTATTTAAAGACCCGCGCACCTGGTTTGCGGGCATTGCAGTATTTGCAACCTATTCCACATACCAGACCCTGTCCTACTTTACCCCATATTTTACCAATGTATTGGGAGCCACTGTGGTGGGGTCAGGCGCTATTGCCATCATCAGGACCTACGGAATCCGTATTGTTGGGGCTCCTTTGGGCGGGTACATGGGGGACCGGATTCATTCCGTGTCATCCGTCATAGCCACTGTGCTGTCCTGCGGTGCAGTCATCACCCTGATTTTCATGTTCATGCCTGCAGGAGTTCCCTCAGTGCTCCTTACTGTTATGACGCTGGTGATTGGATTCATGGTACATATTGCCAGAGGCGCCATGTTTGCAGTGCCCTCTGAAGTAAAAATCCCCCGGCGTTATGCAGCCTCCACGGCAGGCGTTGTATGCGCCATCGGATTCTGCCCTGATTTGTTTCAGGCGGCCATGTATGGCCATTGGCTGGATACCTGCGGAAATGCAGGATATACCAGAATATTTATCTATATCATTGTGATTATGGCAGTAGGGGTTATCAACGGCGTGGCAACCGTGGTTTATAAGAAAAAATATGTTGCCACAGGACGGGTTCCGGTGGAGGGCCAAAGCCAGGGCTGATTAATATCCCAAAAGCCGGGAAGGCGTTGTAAGACAGCGGTCGCGAAGCTGGTTTACAGCGCCTTCTGTTTTTGTGTCATGAGCCTCCCTGAGGGACAAGGGTCCGCACTTCACATAGGGACCGCAGGACCCGGCCTTTTTCCGGACATAGAATGAAGGCCCAAAGAAAAAATAAGAATTGCATCAAATGGCAGGATATGGTAGCGTTATAATTGGGTCCGTGCCTTTGTATAAGAAGCATACGGTCAGGGGAAACTCAATTAGATGGATTGTCCTTTTAAGAGACATGAATCAGCATGACGGAAGGATAAAATAGGAAAAGCTTCAAAGAACAGACAAAACATAACAGAACATAAACTATGGAAAGAGAGGAAAAGACAATGAGCAAAGCATATGACCAGCTACGAACATACATGGATAAAGCCATGGCCATCAAGACAGCCATGACATTGTTCGAGTGGGACAACGAGACGCTGGCGCCTAAGGAGGCAGGAGAGCTGACATCCAAGGTGATTGGAGTGCTGTCAGGAGAGTATTTTCAGGCAGTGACCTGCAGCGGGATGAAAGAGCTGCTGGATAAATGCAGCGGGGACAAGGAGCTGACAGAGGCGGAGGCTGCCAATGTCAGGGAACTGCTAAAGGAGCGGGAACAGATATGTCCCATACCTCAGGAGGAATACCAGGAATTTGCCCGCCTCACAGCCAGGGCAACCAGTGTTTGGGCCAAGGCAAAAAAGGACCGGGATTTTGAAGCATTTGCCCCTACCCTTAAAAAGGTAATTGAGTTTCAGAAGAAGTTCGCAGGCTACAGGGCAAAGGATGGCAGGAAGCTGTATGATGTGATGCTGGATGACTATGAAAATGGATTTTCCATGGAGAATCTGGACCGGTTTTTCAGCATCCTGAAAAAGGAACTGGTGCCGTTTCTCAAAAAGGTGATGGAGGAGGGAAAGAAAATAGATGATTCCTTCCTGACAGGCAGCTACCCGGAGGAGAAGCAGGAGGAGCTGGGGCGGTTTCTGGCGGAATATGTGGGATTTGACTTTGACCGGGGCGTCATGGCAGTCAGCGCCCATCCATTTACAACCAATCTGCACAATAAGGATGTGCGCATTACCACCCATTACACTGACAGCGTGGACAGCTCCCTGTTTTCCGTTATCCATGAGGCAGGCCATGCCATCTATGAGCTGGGTATCCGTGACGACCTGACACTGACGCCCGTTGGACAGGGAGCCAGCATGGGCATGCACGAATCCCAGTCACGTTTTTTTGAGAACATCATTGGGCGCAGCCGTTCCTTCTGGGAGCCTGTGTACGCCAGGGTGCAGGAGATGTTCCCGGAACAGCTGGGGAAGGCGGACCTGGACCAGTTTGTGGAGGCAGTCAACAAAGTCACGCCCGGATTAATCCGCACGGAAGCAGATGAACTGAGCTACAGCCTTCATGTACTGATTCGGTATGAAATTGAAAAAATGCTGATAGAGGAAGATTTGGACGTGGAAAAACTGCCTGAGATATGGGCTGATAAATACGAGGAATATCTGGGGGTACGCCCGGAGAATCCGGCAGAGGGAGTGCTTCAGGACATCCACTGGTCCCAGGGGTCCTTTGGATATTTTCCGTCCTATGCATTGGGAAGCGCTTTCGGCGCCCAGCTGTACTATCATATGAAGGAAATCATGGATTTTGACGGCCTGCTGAAGGAAGGAAAGGTGGATGTAATTCGTGATTATCTGAGAGAACACATCCATCAGTACGGAAAACTGAAGGACAGCCGCCGGATACTGAAGGACGTGACCGGGGAAGATTTCAATCCGGAGTACTATGTCAGGTATCTGAAAGAAAAATATAGCAGGATTTATGGATTATAGTAGTGAAAAGTCAGATATTATGTATACAATGAAAATATAAAACGGTAGGCATTTAAGTTAGAACCCCGTAGATAAAGTCAAAAAAGCGCTGGTTCAATTGGATGAGCCAGCGCTTTTTAAAGTAATCCTATAAAATTTTATACTTGAAAATACTGGATTCTTTAAAATAGCGGGCCAGGTTATTGATATAATTAACCATCTGTTTCAAATCCAGTGATGCTCCCAAAAATGCTGTCATGTTCCCTATCTCCAGGACTTTACCCCGGCGGAATTTAGTTACTGCTTGTCCCGGCGTGTTTGTGGGAAGTGTTCTAGCAGATGCATTTTTCATGATATATTGTTCCAGCTCTTTTATATCATCCAGGTTTACTTCACTTGCTGGCAAACAGCTATAATCGTAAAAACAATCCACTTGGGAATACATGTCAGACAGCGATTCTTTGTCCAGTTGGGATGCATTCTCCTCAAGTATCCGTTCCATAACATATAAATACATCTCTTTTGCGGACTCTGCATGCAGACTCTCACCATATATTTCATACTCTATGGACAGATTCTTTTTAGAGAGTGTATTTTTCGGTATTTCATAAGATGAAATTTTTGATAATTTCAATATATCCTGAAATATCTGCAAGGTTTCAGGTGAAATGGCATCATCGTCTCTGTTTTTAAGAAGTATTGTGAAGGATGATAGTATCTCACATAACTCCATCCATTCTTCTGAGATTCCTGACCGTTTTAATTGTTCTTTCAGCAAATAAAATTCGTTTGTGAGCGGGGAGGTATCGCCATCTGGCCTTAGAGATTCTCCCTCCTTTGTCTGGGGCCTGCATAATTCAATGACATCCGTTTCGTCCATCTCTTCATTCAGATATGCTGGACTGGAGAGATAAGCCATGAGGCACATGGACTTGCCTTTGACCATCATTGTGAGAAATTGGTGGTTGGTAAGGATGAAATCATAAAGCTTGGAGTAGGAAAGTTGAATGCCCAGTATGCCCAGTAACAGGACATCTCTTAAATTCTGTGTTTCACTGTTTTTCACTGCTCCGTTGACCATACGATTCAGGGCATAGACATTCAAGAGTCTCTTTATAGCTCGAGGATTGTTGGCAGTACATAATTTCATTAACTCAAATAAATTTTTATGTATTTTAGAATCTTGAATGGAAAGGCCGAGTCCGTTTAACAAATTTTCTACATAGTGTTCCACATTGTAATAATTGACTGGCACCATGAAAGGAAGTTGGATGATTTTTTCAAAAAAGCTTCGTGCTTTGCTTTCCTGGGTTTCACCAAATTTATCTTTCACGCCGCGGACTACTACATCATAATCTATGGCCAGTATGAAAATGCAATATTCGCAGTCTAGAAAATTTTTCATAATTTCCATTAGTTCTACGGCCCGGTATGGAGCAATCCGGTCCAAATCGTCGATGAAAAAAACAATCCGGTCATAGCCATATTGTTTACAGCAGTATTCCACATATGCTCCGAATGTCTTTTTGAAATCTCTCATGGCTTGGGATTCAGTATGCAGATATTTTTGATAATCCCATTGGCCATCCTGGGCTGAGGCTCCTTTCATGGAATTTTTTACAGTTTCCGTAAAATCCTTTAAACCTATTTTTTCATCGGCAACCTTATCAATATAGCTGTTGGTGATTACTTTCATGACCTTGCTCATCGCCTCTACAGGCTTAGCATTTTTAAGGTTCTGTGTACTGCTTTTATCTTTATCTTCAAAAAGCTGTTCGATTAAATCAGTAATAAACATCACATTTAATCTGGAGACAGAATCAAACTGGGCATATTGCCAAGTATTAAACCATACGGCCTTATATTTAAGACCTGTGGTGTTGTTTAACTGGTTTTTGACCATGTTCATGATGCTTGTTTTGCCACTTCCCCATTCACCCTGGATTGCTATAGTTAATGGGGTTTCACAGCTTTTGATGAAATTGGCCAGACCATTTATATATGGGGTTATTTCAAACTCATCTTTGTATGCAGGTAAGTCAGTAACGGAAATTAATGTTTTATCATTCGCACTCATTGACAATATTCCTTCCATATGTAGTTAATGATGTATGAACACGGCATCATTTTATGAATTATACTACAGGTCAGAGTTTATGGCTATGTTTTTAAGTAATTATCAAGGTTTTCGTAGAACCGGACAGCCTGCTTGTAATACCGCAGTTTTTCTGGTAGAATGACTCTGAGTAAGTAATACCAACAACAAAGGAGAACGGATATGTCTGACTGCAGAAAATATGTGGACTACATAATGGAACAGACCCAGAAGCTTCTGGCCATTGACAGCCCTTCCGGCTATGGCAGGGAAGTGACCGGGTACCTGTTAAAGGAACTGGAGGCATTGGGGGTACCGGCTCACCGTACTGAAAAGGGAGGCGTGATTGCTGATTTCGGCGGGAAGAACAAGGCGGACGGAATTCTGCTGGAGGCCCACTGCGACACCCTGGGCGGTATGGTTACCCAGATTAAGGACAACGGAAGGCTGAAGCTGACTAATATAGGAGGCATGAAACCGGCTAATGCCGAGACTGAGAATGTGCGGATTGTCACCAAAGCGGACGGAATCTATGAGGGAACCTGCCAGCTGGCGGACGCCTCCGTGCATGTAAACGGCAGCTATGAGAAGACAGAGCGCACCTGGGATACGGTGGAGGTGCTGATTGATGAGGATGTGAAGTGCAGGGAGGACGCTGTTAAGCTGGGCATCATGCCGGGAGATTATGTGTGTTTTGAGCCCCGGACCAGGATTACCCCATCCGGTTACATCAAGAGCCGCTTTCTGGATGACAAGCTGTCCGCCGCCATTTTAATGGGCTATGCAAAATATCTTAAGGATGAGGCAGTGACCCCTGAACGCCGGGTCTATGCCCACTTTACCATCTATGAAGAGGTGGGCCACGGCGGTTCCTCCTCAGTTCCGGACGGTGTAACCGAAGCATGGTCCGTGGACATGGGCTGCGTGGGAGAGGGTCTTCAGTGCACGGAGCGCCAGGTGTCCATCTGTGCAAAGGACAGCGGAGGACCTTACAATTATGACATTGTATGCCGCCTTGTGGAACTGGCAAAGGAGCATGGAATCAGCTATGCCGTGGACGTATACCCCCATTACGGCTCCGACGTAGAGACTACCCTGAAAGCAGGTTACGATGTACGCCACGCCCTCATTGGTCCCGGAGTTTACGCATCCCATGGCTATGAGAGAAGCCATAAGGAAGGCGCAGAGAATACCTTCAGACTGATTCAGGCATATATCGGGTAAGTCTGGGAAAATATCATATAATAACCTAAATATCGCCCGCCGGCATTAGAACGGTGCGGCGATATTTTTTGTGCGGCAAAATCCCTGAAACATAGGGCTGTCCCCGGATTCATATATTAGTTGTAAGGGGATTACCCTGATACGGGAAGGAGGGATTGGATTTTGTGAATAAACGCATCATATGGGCGGCCCTCACCGGGCTTATGGTGCCTTATGTAGGAACCCTTGCATGGACAGGCACAATCCGGGGAGAGGAGCTGCGCTATGAGCAGCAGAAGGAGGTGTCCGGCAGGCGCAGGATTCTTTTGGACCGGACCAGCGGCTCCTATTATATGGATATGGAGGAATACCTGCCGGGAGTCATTGCCAGGCAGATGCCGGTGGAGTACGAGCCGGAAGCACTGAAGGCACAGGCCATCATTGCCAGGACATACATATGCAGGCAGATGGAAGGCTTGGGGGACGGGGAAGAGATAGCAGAATCCGCCCTGGACATGGATTATCTGGAGGCGGACCAGCTGAAAAAGCTGTGGGGGTCCAGCCGGTTTCCGGATTACTACAAAAAACTGGAGGATGCGGTTAAGGCCACGTCCGGCATTGTCATGACCTACGAGGGTAAATGCATTGACCCCATGTACTGCAGGGCCACGGCCGGAATGACCAGACAGGGGGATTTTACCCATCCGTATCTTCAGACCGTGGACTGCCCCGGGGATGTGGAGGCAGAGGGATACATGCAGATGCTCTCCTTTTCCAGGGATTCGTTTACGGCGGCCATCAACAGCATTCCGGCCGGGGAATCCGGCTCCAGGACCATTGAAGCCTCCCAGGTGCCGGACACCATACAGATTGTGTCCAGGGATGAAGCCGGGTATGTGGATGACGTCCAGATTGGCAATGCAGGATACACCGGCGAGGAGGTGCAGTACGCTCTGGGCCTGGCTTCCTCCTGTTTTGTGCTGGAGCCGTATGAGGACGGCATCAGGGCGGTGGTGAAGGGCATCGGGCACGGCTACGGGCTGAGTCAGGCCACTGCCAATGAGAAAGCAAAGGAGGGATGGAAGGCCGAAGATATCCTTGGATATTTTTATAAAAATATTGCTTTCATTTCTGAATAAGTAGCCTTGGTTTGGTAAGAATAGTACCGAGGTGATAAACGTGAAAGAGAAAGTAAACCAGATGTTCAAGGATAAGCTGTTTCTTGTCATGCTAGTGTTAGGCCTGCTGACTATAGTAGCCGCAGCAGGAGTGATTACCGTACAAAGAGGAAAAGGTAATGAGACAAATCCATACCTTGAAGTGCCCCAGCCAGAAATGATTGCCCAGGAGACAGCACCGGAAATGCCCCAGGTGGCAGGTGCCTCTGACGCGGCAAAAGAGACACAGAAGAGTGAACCGGCTCCCACCCAGGCAGCGGTTGCCCAGAATGCCAACCAGGGAAATGACCTGGCGGCGGAAGCAGGCGCAGGCAGGGATGCAGCTGATGCACTGGTACTCAATTTTACAGATACCAGTAAGATGGTGTGGCCTGTAAAGGGAAATGTACTTCTGGACTACAGTATGGACCAGACCATTTATTTCCCCACCCTGGACCAGTACAAATGCAATCCCGGCCTTGTGATTCAGTCCGATGTCAGCACACCGGTGGAAGCCCCGGCCAATGCCAGAATCCTGGAAGTGGGTTCCAATGAGGAAATCGGAAATTATGTTGTCATGGACCTGGGCAACGAGTACACAGCAACCTGCGGCCAGCTGAAGGAAGTCTGCGCGGCAGAGGGCGAGTACCTTAAAAAGGGACAGACCCTGGGCTACGTGTCCGAGCCTACCAAGTATTATTCCGTGGAAGGCGTCAATGTATTCTTTGAGCTGAAGCACCAGGATAAGACGGTGGACCCTCTGGATTATATGGAATAGGGTTCATAAAAGTATGGACAAAACGTAAATATCAGGAAGAGATTCCGGAAGAGCAGAAAGCAGAGCCATGTTTTCTGCCCTTCTTTTTTTACATAAAACAGGGGAAAAACTGCCTGACAACATGAAAATACCATGCCGGAATGAAAGTACACCCCGGAAAAACATGAAAGTATTCCTCCTGCATTGATTGCAAATTGACTAAAAACAGCTGTATAATGTATGATTGGGTTGTACAAAATGAACATGCAAGCTTGCAGCAAATAAAAAATGGAAGAAAAATAGGATAAGAAGAAAAAACAGAGTGTATAGGAGGATTATGATGAATAAGAGATTGATTGCGCTTTTAACCTGTGCGGCCATGTCCGCGTCAGCCATGACAGGCTGCGGCTCTTCAAATACGGGAGTGTCCGGTGAGGGAAATACGGCTGCATCAGGGGACGGCAGCCAAAAGGTTACCATAAAGGTGCTGGATAATTACGGAGGAATGGTGGAAGAAATGATTTCCGTATATGAAGAGCTTAACCCGGACGTCAACATTGAATATGAATATGTGCCCTCCGATTCCTACTATTCTAAATTTACAGCGCTGAATGTGGCAAATGAGCTGCCGGACGTGGTCATGACCAACTCCCAGTTCATTGGGGACCAGGTGCAGAGCGGCCTGCTGGTGGACCTGACCAGCGCAGTGGAAAACGGACAGAATTATGAGAAGGACGCAAACTGGGGAGAGACAATCAATCCGACCCTGCTGAGCAACTGCAAGGCCACCCTTAAGGCAATCGGCTCCGACTACGCGGACAAGCTGTACGGTGTGCCATTTACCATGACCACTGTGGCTGTTATCTATGACAAGAACGTATATAAGGAACTGGGACTGAGTGTTCCCGCTACATGGGAGGAATTTGAGAAAAACTGCGAGGCCATAAAAGCAGCCGGAAAGATTCCCGTATCCATGCAGCAGCAGAACATGGACTGGTGGCCGCGAATCTTCTGGGACCAGTACTGCCGTGAGGAGCTGGATGCCAATCCCAATGCCTTTGAGGACGGTTCCATGACCTTCTCATCTGAGAGTGTCAGGAAGGGCCTTGAAAAATTTAAATATATGTGGGACCAGGGGTGGTTCCCGGAATCCGGCCTTACGGGCAACCGGGAGACCATGCAGCAGCTCTTTGTACAGAAGGAGCTGGTTCAGGTCATGCTTCAGCCAAACTATCTTTCCTATCTGACTGAGAACGTGCCGGAGGGAGTGGAGCTGGCTTCCTATGCCCTGCCGGGTGTGGAGGGAAAGCCTGCCAGATGCCTGGGCGGTTCCAGCAGTATCTGGGCAGTGACCAATTCCTCCAAACACCAGGAGGAAGCCATTGAGTTCGTGAAGTTCATGACGTCCAAGACTGCATTTTCAGAGGATTATGCGAAATTCATCAACCCCGGACTTACCAACTTTGAGCTGACCAGCGACAACGAGGCCATGCAGGGATACATTGACGCAGGTAAAAATGGCTTTATTCCTGATATCTATGTGCCAGTGAACATAACAACGGAAATCCAGAACACATTCCTGACAGACCTGGAGCCCAATTACCTGTTAGGCACCTACGACATAGATTATGTGACGGACCAGCTGAACCAGCTCTATGAGGAGACCTATCTGTCCAACCTGAACTGATGCCGGGCGTCGTGACAGGCAGCATCATCAGACATGTTTCAGAAATAAAGCAGTAAGAAAAACGGCGCAGGAACAGGCACAGGTTCCTGCGCCGCATCTGACAGAACAGCCGATGTTATGGCCCGCCGAGAGGAGATAAAAATGAAATCATCCCAAACATTAAAAGAAAGGAAGGAAATGATGACAGCGCTGGCGCTGATTGCCCCCACCATCATTGTCATGGTCATTTTCCTTTACATACCGTTTGTCAATGCATTGCAGACCAGCTTCTATAAATACAACGGACTTGGAGCCCTGGAACATTTTGTGGGTTTTAAAAATTATGCCAAGGTTCTGGCGGACCCCAAGTTCGTGCGCTCCCTGTGGAATACATTTTACCTTATTCTGGTCAGCTTCCTGGCCATTCCCATTGGGTTCGTGTTTGCCTATGTACTGTATGTGGGCGTGCCGGGCAAGAAAATTTTCAATGCGGGTTTGTTCATACCCTACCTGATATCCATGGTGGTGGTGGGCTGCATATGGAGAATTATCTATGACCCCACCATCGGGCCAGTGGACCAGTTCCTTAAGATGGCGGGACTGGGGAAGTATGCAAAGGCATGGCTCAGCCGTCCGGAGACAGCCCTCTGGGCCATTGCAATTACCTGGATATGGCGTTCACAGCCCTTTAATATGCTGATTATGTACGCCAATATCACCAAGATGCCGGAGGATTTCCTGGAGGCAGCCCAGATTGACGGCGCCAATTTCTGGCAGAAGCTGTTTTACATCATCATTCCTTACTTAAAGCCTACCTTTGCAGTGCTGGCCATGCTGACCGTGACCAACGGACTCAGGCTCTTTGACCTGATATGGGTCATGACCCAGGGCGGGCCGGGAGGCGCTTCCGACGTGATGACATCCTACATTTACACAAAGGCATTTACCAACCGGGACTTCGGCGCAGGCACGGCCGCATCCGTCATACTGATGCTTATCATGGTGGCGATTATGGCAGTTAAAACCATTGTCCAGAAGAAAAGGGCAGGGAGGGCTTCATGATGAATAAGAAAAATGTATGTAAATGGTTTTTGTTTCTCTTTATGCTGCTGGCATTTTTTATATCCGTGTATCCCCTTTTGTGGGTGGTCATCCAGTCCCTGAAAACAGAGACAGAGTTTTTGGAAAGCATCTGGACCCTGCCGGCCAGGCTTAATTTCCAGAACTACGCAACGGCCTGGAACGATGCAGGCATGTCCAGGTATTTCATGAACAGCGTGGTGGTTACCCTGGTTACCACTGCCGTAAACCTGGTGTTCGTTACCTGCGCCGGATATGCTTTTGCAAAGCTTGCATTTCCGGGTAAGACCTTCTTTTATTATATGATTATCTTCAACCTGCTGATACCCACGGCCATCATCCTGCTGCCCATGTTTACCATGGTGAACCGGATGCATCTGGTCAATACCCTTCCGGCCCTGGTATTTCCGTATTTCCAGGGATTTGCCCCTATGGGTCTGATTATCTGCCGGAACTATTTTGAGGATTTGCCCGATGAGCTGATGGAGGCGGGAAAGCTGGACGGATGCAGCAACATGCAGGTATTCAGGAAAATCATGCTGCCCCTGGCAAAGCCCATCCTGGCCACCATGGCCATCCTGTCAGCCATGCAGGTGTGGAATGAGTATTTGTGGGCCCTGACCTCCATCACGGACGAGAGCAAATACACCCTTTCCGTGGGCGTGGCCCTGTTTAATAAAAAGACGGAGACCGTAGGCTATACGCCTGTGTTTGCGGCCCTGTCCATCAGCGCCCTTGTGATTGTGGTGGTGTATCTGTGCATGCAGAAAAATTTCGTAAAGTCCATTGCTGCCGGGGCAGTGAAGGGATAGGAGGAAGGGTATGGATTTGATTCATGATTTTAAGGACCCGGGAAGGGAATACAGTGTGCTGGCCTTCTGGTTCTTAAACGGAGAACTGGAAAAGGAGCGTCTGGCCTGGCAGATTGACCAGATGGTGGAGAAGGGCGTATACGGCGGTTTCATGCATCCCAGGGCCTACCTTAAAACGCCTTACCTGGAGAAGCCATGGTGGGATGCCATTGGCGCCTGCGTGGAGGAGGCCAGAAAACAGGGATTTACCCCCTGGCTCTACGACGAGTATGCATGGCCCAGCGGCACCGCGGGCAGCACCTTTGAATACGGGTTCCAGAAGCCCTCCAGAATTCTGTCCCGTGGAAGGGACAATATGGCAAAGGGGCTTTATGCGGTGAAGAGAAAGGCGGATGAAAAGCCCGGGACCGGGCCGTACCATATCGTTCGAAAGGGCGGTTTTGTCTATGAGTTTTACGAAAAGGTATTTGAAAAGGCAGTGGACTATCTGAATCCTGAAACCATTGCCTCCTTCATAAAACTGACCCATGAGGAGTACAGAAAGCGGTGGGGAGAGGATTTCGGAAAACTGATACCAGGCATTTTTTTTGACGAAATCTATATGATGGGAAATCCTCTGCCCTGGACAGACCGTCTGCCGGGATGTTTCCGGGACACATACGGCTATGACATCCTTGAGGAGCTTCCCTCTCTTGTGGACGGGAGTGATGACAGGGATAAGCAGGTCCGCAGGGACTATTATTCCCTCATAACCGCCATGTACGAGGAGGCTTTTTTTAAACAGATATCGGATTGGTGCCGCAGGTACGGCCTGCAGCTTACAGGCCACACAGAGGAGTTTTTGTGGGAGCATCCCAGAAGACAGGGGGATTATTTTAAGACCATGCGCCACCTTATGGTGCCCGGCTCGGACTGCCATGATTACCGGTACCGGTATCCCAGACGGATTACATACTGCGAGCCGAAATATTCCGTGTCCGTGGCCAGGCTCTACGGAAAGGAAAGAGCCATGTCGGAAGCCCTGGGAGGCGCAGGATGGAACTGCAGCATGGAGGAGTTCAAACAAGGAATCAACACCCTGGCAGCCATGGGAACCAGCATGTTTATCCTCCATGGGTTCTATTATGAATGCGGACACCAGGGTTCCCAGAGCGACTGGCCCACCAGCTTTTTCTACCAGAATCCGTACTGGGACTATTTTAAGATATTTGCCGACTATATAAGGCGTCTGTCCTATATGAACAGCCAGGGAAGGCCTGCGGTGGATTACGCCATTCTTTACCCTATAGGCACCATGGATGAAAATATGGAGAACGGAGAGGAAAATGCAGTTGGAAGGGCTGTCAGCGACGGATTCCATCAGGCCCTTAATATCATGATTGAGCACCAGCTGGATACGGACATGGTGGACGAGGAATCCATCATAAACTCCCATATCCATGAGGGAAGGCTGTGCATGGGGCAGCAGCGATTTCAGGTACTGCTTCTTCCGGAAGGGGGAAGCCTGATGGATGAAACCGCGGAAAAGCTGAAAGCATGGACAAAGGCCGGAGGCAGCCTGCTGTTTTACCGGACCGGGCCGGAGGACAGGGAAAATGCAAATGAAAGGGCGGACGCAGTGTTAAATGGAACGGTCTGCAGCATCAGCCGCCTTCCTGAGGCAGCAGCCAGCCTGGCACCGCCATCCGCATCCGTGATTTACGGAAACCGCGGCAGCCTTTTTTTGAATCACAGAAAGGCAGGGGATTTTGACTATTATCTGGTGGTCAACAGCAGCGGCGAGAAGCACAGTCCGGTGCTGTTCTTCCGCCACGCTTCGGCGCCCGTGCTTTTGGATATTGAAAAAGGAGCTATGGCGCAGGCCAGGTATAAACAGGTGAATGACGGTATCCGTCTCTATATGGATTTGGAGCCGGGAGAAGCTGTCTATGTACTATTTGGCCTGGACCGACATACAATCAGCCAGGCCAGACCGGCCCTTCCCGAGGGGACCCGGCGGGAGGAAGAGTGGATTACAGGAAAATGGGATTTTCTTCCTCTTTCCGCGTCCTGCCGGAGCCGGGAAAAGGGGATATCAGATACAGACAGCACGGAGCTGGAAATCCCCATTGCGGGATTCACCTCTGATTTGTCCTCTGAGACAGAGACTATCCGAATCTGCAATTGTTCCGGGGAGGAAGGGACGTGCGGCCGCCATCTGAGCCTGTGGAGCGGACGGTGGATTACACGCAGGCGCAGCTGGAACGACCAGCTTGACGCAACCGACCTGTATTTCAGAAAGACGGTTTTCCTGGAAGACATGCCTGAAAGAGCGGAGTTCTGCGTGGCTGCAGTGGATTCCTTTGAATGCTATATTAACGGCGCAATGGTATACAGGGGAGCCAGCGGTGGAGAGCCTGTGGTATTTGCGGATAGGGGCATGCTGGCGCAGGGAGAAAATACTCTGGCCATTCATGTGACAAACCATAAACCGCTTCAGGATGTATATGTCTGTTCTGCGGAGGAGCTGCCTGCAGACCGGTTTATTTCCCTTCTTATGGAGGGGACCATTGTCTGCAAAACCAGCGAAATAACGGTGAAAAGCGACAGCACCTGGATAGTAACCGACAGCCTGTGGGAAGGATGGGAACAGCCGGATTCGGACAGGCGGTTTACGGCAGCTGATTTTGATGTACAGAAGGTAAAAAACTTTAATTATCCGGGACTGGAGCATGTGTGGCTGAAAGCATGGGAACGGGGAAGACCGCCCATGAAACCGTGGGGGGACCTGCCGCTGTTCGGCCGGACCATGGCCTATCCGAGAAAGCTCTATTATACAATCACAATACCTGCCGGAACAACGGTTATTTATGAACCGGCTGCAGCCGGGACCACGGTCTGCCTGCTGGACGGCAAGGAAATGGAGTGGGAAAATGGGGCGTACAGACTTCCTGACAATGAACGCATTCATATACTCACCATTCAGATAACAGCAGGCAGCTGCGGGGACGGCCTGAAACAGCCGGTCCGCGTATCCGTGAAGGCGGTCAGGACCAATCTTCAGGACTGGCGTATGCTGGGACTTCCGTGGTTTTCAGGAAGGGGCAGGTATACAAACACATGGGTTGCGGACAAAAAGAAAGGCACCTGTGTGCTGGAGCTTGGCCAAGTCAATCACTGTGCGGAAATATGGGTTAACGGCAGGCTGGCGGACACAAGGCTGTGGCATCCCTACAGGGCGGACATCACGGACCTGCTCCGCCAGGGGGAAAATGAGATTACCATAGTGGTATCCAACCTGGCGTCCAATGAACGGCGCCACATGCTGGTGGACCAGGGAATGGCCCTGGGATGGAACCGCTATTGGAACGAGGACAATATGGACCGGGACAGCCGGAACTATGTATCAGGCCTCCTGGGCCCGGTAAGGCTTCTTCACATGGTTGCTCCGGAACCATAATATCCACCAGAACGCCACCACCATGGCCCAGCCCGTGCCGGTAGCGGCCGCCACGGCAGGAAGCCCGTATCCGGGGGCCAGTATATAGGACAGGACAACCCGCAGGGTGATGTGGCCCGTGGCTCCTATGACCGGTATGAGTATTCTGCCGCGGCCCTCGAAGTATCCGACCAGGGCATTGCCCATGAAGCAGAAGGTGTAGAACAGCGATATGACTCTCAGGTAAAGGATGCACTGGGGAAGGGCACCGGGTCCTGTGCCTTTCAGCACAAAGGCAGCGGCGGGACGGGCCAGGCAGAATAAGAGCAGGGAGGAGAGGACTCCCAGGGATGTCAGCAGGATGGTACCTGCGGCAAATCCCTGGCGGGCCCTCTTTTTATGTGTGTCCCCGCTGTTCTGGGCCAGAAACACACAGAGGGCGGCGCTGCCGCTGTCGCCAAAGGAGTTGGCAAAGCCCTCCAGCCGTCCGGCCGCCGTATAAGCGGCGATAACACTGGTTCCAAGGGAGTTTACCGCGCCCTGGACCAGCAGTTTACCGATGTACAGGTTGGACTGGTGCAGGGCGGTGACAAAGCAGTACCTGCAGGTGCATTTCAGCAGGGACAGGTCCGCTACCATGTCCTTCCGGGTAAATATAAGCTCTGGCGCCTTACACCGCATGTAGACCAGGCAGAGGACAGCGGAGAACAGCTGGGAGATTAGGGTGGCCCAGGCAGCCCCCGCAATACCCAGTCCCAGGCCGGCCACCAGCACCAAATCCAGCGCCAGGTTGGAACAGATGGCCGCTGCCAGGAAAATAAGGGCAGCAGCCGTATCGCCCGCAGCCCGCAGGACAGCGCTGCAGAAATTGTACAGGTAGGAAGCCCCAAGCCCCAGGAAGATAATGGTCAGGTAAGTACGGGCAGGCCCGGCCACCTGGTCCGGCGTCTGAATCAGGCGCAGCAGGGGAGATAAGGCCGCCAGGCCGCCCAGGCTCAGGAACACAGTGAAAATACTGCCCGCTGCCAGGGATACAAAATATTCACGCCTGAAATTCTTCCAGTCCCTGCACCCATAAAAACCAGCCAGCAGGATGGAGATTCCGGTACAGAAACCATTGATGACAAAAATAAACAGGTTCATGACAGTCCCAGCCACTCCGATGGCAGCAAAGGCAGCGCCGCCTGCGTACCGGCCCACCACCATGGCGTCTATGGTATTGTAGAACTGCTGAAGGATGTTGCCTATTATCATGGGAAAGGCCAGGGAAATCAGCTGTGCGGGAATGGGTCCGGAGGTCAGGTTTTTCATGGATGTCATTATCCTTTCCAGATATAATTGGATGTAACAGTTCAGGCAGATGGAAAATGACTGTCCGGACTGTTACATGTTCATAGGTAACTATAGCTGGAAAATTAATGATTGTAAAATGCTTATATTTGCCTTAATATATAAATAAATAGTTATATTATGAGGTGCACAATGACGGAGCTGGAGATAGAGGCATTTTTGGCAATTGTAAAAAGCGGCAGTATTTCAGCGGCAGCCCAGGAACTGTATGTGACACAGCCGGCTCTCAGCAGGCGGATTGGCGCCCTGGAGCAGGAGCTGGGTTACTGCCTCATGAACCGGAAAAAAGGAGTCAGGAACATAGAGCTGACACGGGAAGGCAGGGCATTTATAGCCCTGGCTGAAAAATGGAGGGAGATGTGGAACGAGACAAGGCAGATTGGCGTTCTTGGAAGCAGGCAGAGCCTGTACATCGGCTCTGTGGGAAGTATAAGCACATACCTGCTCCCGGAGGTCCTGGCCGGGTTCATGGAACAGAACCCGGACTGTCCGCTGGTATTCCACCAGTATCATTCCTGGGAAAGCTATGAACATGTGGAGAAGGAGGAGGTGGACCTTGCCCTTATATCGGACCACATGTTCTCCCAGTCCGTGGACACTATTCCTTTATTCTCCGGGAAAATGGTGCTGCTGGCCACGGATTGGGCGGACCGAGCCGTCCATCCGTCTGAGCTGGATTCCCAAAGGGAAATACGCCTTCCCTGGAACCCGGAATATGATAGGTGGCACGATTACTGGTTTGGGCCCGGCGCCAGAGCCAGGGTGCTGCTGGACCAGATGTCCCTTATGGAATATTTCCTGCGGGAAAGGGGCACCTGGGTTATCCTGCCGGACTATATAGCCAGGTCCCTTTCCCTGGGACCGGGGTGGAAGATACACGAAATGGAGGAAGGCCCTCCGGATACGGTCATATATTATTTGATGAAGAAAAACAGCAGGGGGAAGTACGTATCCCAGTTCCTTGATATTATGAGGCGGGTGCTGAGGGAAAGGGACGGGGTAAAACTGCTGCCGGATGAGGGAAATTTGAATAGGGAACATATACAGGGAAGTGAAAGGGAGGTACGCAATGATGCGTTTTGAGAAAGCGGGCAGGGAACAGATGGAGGAACTGGTTAAGACCAGAATCCAGGTCCTCAGGGCGGCAAACCAGCTGTCGGCTGCTGCGGATATGGGACAGACAGAACAGGAATCGCGGTCCTACTACGAAAAAAGCCTGAGGGATGGCAGCCATGTGGCCTATCTGGTATATGAGGGGGACCGGATTATCGGGACAGGTGGAATCAGTTTTTACCAGGTCATGCCCACATACCATAATCCAACCGGGATGAAGGCATATATCATGAACATGTATACAGACCCGGAGTACAGGAGAAAAGGCATTGCCATGAAGACATTGGATTTGCTGGTGCAGGAGGCCAGGGAACGGGGCATTCATTTTATTGCACTGGAGGCCACCAGCATGGGGCGGCCTCTGTATGAGCGGTATGGGTTTTGCAGGATGGAGGACGAGATGTATCTGCCGGAGTGACCCGCAGGAAGCCGGAACCATCTGCCGGAGTGACCTGCGGGTAGCCGGAACCATCTGCCGGTACAGCTGTTTTTTTACCGGCTCTATACCACAGGTATATAGACAGCAGGCAGAATCCGTGCTAGAATCAAGACATGAAATAAAACATGAAACAAGACAGGAAATGAGAAAGGGAGGAAATGACATGTTCCGTTTATACGCACAGAAAAGCCATAAGCACCATGCACAGAAATACGCTCACAAACAGCGTTTTGTTTGGATGCCCTTATGGTATGCGCTTATTCAGGAACAATAGGTTCAGATGATTCATCTTCCGAATTCCTTTAGCCGCTTATCCGTATTGGGTAGGCGGTTTTTTAGTATCTAAAAAAAGGAAAATGGCGGCTGTGGCAGAAATGGTAATGCACCGGATTGTGGTTCCGGGCCATGCGGGTTCAAATCCCGTCAGCCACCCTTCGCAAAGAAAGGGAGGAAGAAGATGAACTATCCAATTATAAACCCCGCGGCAACAGGAGAACGGATTAATGCATTGAGAAAGGCAAAGGGACTGAGCGTACCGTACCTCAGGGACTATTTCGGGTTTTCCACCACCAACGCTATCTACAAGTGGCTGAGAGGTGACGCACTGCCCAGCCTTGACAATATGTTTGCACTGAGTCTGCTTTTGGGGGTGTCGGTCAACGACATCCTGGTGGCTGAGTGGGGCGGTGAAAGTCCGGCGTGTTAAAAGGAAGTGTCTGTAGCTCAGCTGGAAGAGCAACCGGCCTTTAACCGGTAGGTCCTGGGTTCGAACCCCAGCAGGCGCATGATGGGATTTTGTGCTGAGTGTGCCCCTGGCTCTGGTGCTTCCGGCCTTCTTGGGAGTCACAGGAACCCTGTATTCGGGCCCTGCTGCAGATGGGGTGTCCCTTGGAACAGACATGCTGTTCATGACAGCTGTATTCAGCAAGCTGAACCGCCTGGAGGACAGGGAAGCGGCCCTGCCAGGCGCGGCGGCAGGGAAACTGGCGGTGTAAATGGATAAAAAAGACTGGTAAGAGTGAGTGCTTTCGCAACGCTTTACCAGTCTTTTTATGTTTAATAATATCAAAAATACTTAATCATCTTCTTTTTTGTTTTTGTGCATCAGAATACAGATAAAGATAGTGCTGAAGATAACTGCGGGGAATTGTATAAATGTTGGCGGATTAAAAAGTACGATAGTAACACTCATTAAAAGCGCGAAAAGGAATGCTTTGAAATTCATAGTAGCAACCATACTGATTAACGACCCCATGATGGCCGGGGTTACATAATTGAAAGATTGCACTACGAAGTCCGGTAGGATATTTAGTAGGGGTTCCCCTACAATTGCTGTAACAGTGGTGCAGATAATGCCAACAAAAACTGAACCGCCCATTGCAATAGTACCAATTATCTCTGCCTTTTGAGAACCCTGCTGGGTGTTTAGTGCTTCTTGGGCAGTAAGCATTACAGGCAGCCGGACACCAGACATGTTTCCAGACAGGTAGCCAAGATAGATACCAGAGAGTCCGGTCGTAGGAAAAAAGGCAATCATATCAGTAAAATAAGAAATGCCAAACATGGAAAGTATAATTAAATAACCGGCAATCAGGTTTTTTACAGGAGGAAAGATGCCATACTTTAAGTAAATAAATAATGGGGGACCCAGGCAGAATAAAACTGCAAGCGAGGCGGTGAGCCGACCTGTTCGGATAATGTTTTTTGTGTAAAGATTTTCAAAGGAGTTGTCTGTATGATTCATTCTCTATACCTCCTGCATCTCAAGAACCAAAGATAAACTGTGCGGTAAACATGGAGATTACCATGGATATACCAACTGCATATTCCTTTAGTTTGGTATTCTTTTTCCCCAATTGGTTAAGTCCAAGCATTACAATAGAAGACATGATAACGGTGAAAGCGCTTCCTATACTATTTTTTGCCTGTCCAACACCAAGCATTGTAATGACTCCAATGAGAGCGCCTGAACCTATGATGGTAAGCAGCATGGAATCTTTTCCTGCCAATTTCTTTTTTACCCCTTCCATTTTGTGCAGCACAAGAATAACTGCAATCATGAAGTTGCACCCATGAAGTGTCATCATCCAAACAGAGGTAGCAAATACCGCGGGGGTGTAATTATCAGCGCCAATGGTCGTGTGAAATAAATCAGCGCCGATGGTTGCCATCATCATCTCCTGCTGTGCGTTTCCGACAATAGAAAGACGTAACCATGGGATTGGGGTTCCTAATATGGCCATCATTCCTAACAGAACAGTTACGACTCCAAGTGATGGTCCAATGGCGCAGACACACCCGATTCGAAAGCTTCTTTTGCATTCATCCAGGGTCAGTCCAACCGCAGAGGACGCTTTGACTGAATATCGGATGAAAAAAGAAGCCTGAATCAATACCATAATAACGGGAGGTAGACATACAAACCAAAGCTGGGGGTCACGTGCAATCTGTAAATAATCCATAAAAAGCCACTTCCTTTCTTATTTATTTTAAATACCAACCATCTATTAATAGTGTAAAGGTTTCCGCAAGAGGAATGTCAAGATGGGGCATTGTATAAAAAAGACATACTGATTTTGTGAAATATGACTGAAATCTAAAATAATATATCAGAGTGTAAGGACAAAGTAATCTGAGCTGGATTTGATTAATGGTATGGTACGGTAAGTTTATAATGGACATACGGATGGAGGGGGGAAGGATTAGCAGCCATAAAAACATTCCCCTTGGGGTAACGCAAAACTAAATGGAAGATGCACAAATTTTATAATAATTATGTGTAAAATATACAAAATGCGAATGAAATATATTAAAAAAATCAAGTGATTTTCTACAATGAGCCTATATTGACCTTTACCTACGTGAATGGTCCATAATGAGAGTAACAGGAGGATGTATCAAATATATCCATACCTAAAAAGGTCTCAGAGGAATGTTTGGGATAAGCATTGATAACAAAATTATGAAGGAGGTATCGCAATTGGAGAGTCATAGTGTTCATCCATATATGCCAAACAGTGTAGAGGATGTCCGGAAAGAGATGTTAGAGGCAATTGGTGAAGAGAGCATTGAGGCTGTATATCATGGAATCATACCAAATGAGCTGAGATTTCAGGGAAAGCTGAAACTTCCTTATCCAATCAGGTCGGAAAAGGAGCTCAAACAGCATGTATCAAGTTTGTTAAATCGAAACAGCTCTTGTGAGGATTACATTAATTTTTTGGGAGCCGGCTGTTATCAGCGCTATGTTCCTGCTATATGTGATGAGATTGCAGGCCGTGCAGAATTTTTGACGGCATATTGTGGTGATACATATTCTGACCATGGTAAGATGCAGGCTATTTTTGAGTATGCCAGTATGATGGCAGAATTACTGGATACAGATGTTGTAAGCTATACCTTGTATGATGCCGGGCAGGCAGTGAGTTCAGCTATGAGAATGGCCTTGAGAATTAAGAAAAAAAGATATAGAATTTTAATTCCTTCAACCATGAATCCAGAGCTATACAGTCAAGCAAAGGCCTACTGTTGGGGATTTGGCGAACTCATTAAAGTTGATGCGAAAAATGGATTGATGGATATGGATGATTACAGAAGTAAAATTACGGATGAAACAGCAGCCGTATTTATTGAGAATCCAACGTTCCTTGGTAGCTTTGAAGTTAATGCACAGGAGATTATCCGCATTGCACATGAGCATGAAGCTCTGGCTGTTGTAATGCCGTCTCTTACTGCTCTTGGACTTGTAGAGGCGCCCGCAAATTATGGGGCGGATATTACCTGTGGGGATATCCAGGAACTTGGAATACATATGAATTACGGCGGTGGATGCGGTGGATTTATTGCTTCCAGCATGGAAGATGAAATTGTAGGACAGTACCCTACTTATTTATATGGAATTGCCAAGACCGCAGATGAGGGGCGCTACGGATGGGGAAGAGCTTTGAATTATCGTTGCAGCCATGAATCCAGAGAGAATGCAAATGAATATTTTGGGACGGAGGCCGGGCTTTGGGCCATTATGGCGGGGGTATATCTGGCTGTCATGGGGCCACAGGGAATGAGAGATACCGCCCGGCTAATCATCAGCCGGGCAGCCTATGCAGAACAGCAATTGAAAAAAATATCACAATTGGATGTCAATCCATGGGGAAACCAGTATTTCCAGGAATTTATTATAGATTTCAATAGAACAGGAATGAGTGTGGCAGAGATTAACCGTCGATTGAGGAATGAAGGGATTTTTGGTGGTAAGGACCTTTCGGATTGGTTCCCGGAATATGGACAATGCGCCCTGTATTGCTTTGGTGAAATGACAGATGCGGCAGATATAGATAAACTTTGTCATGCGCTGAATGTTATATTGGAATAACGCTGAGTTATGTTTAAGTAAGAATTAGATGTAATATGGAAGAAATCGGTTTGAACCAGATTGCGACAAGGCTATATAGGAACAATTCCGCAGGGGACTTGATGGATTGTGTGTTATAGCAGAAAGGTATGGTTATAGAAATGAAAAGATTCAGGGAATTCCATGAAGCGCGTTGGAGTGAGCCTATTATTTTTGAATTAGGCCGCAGAGGAGAGAGGGGCATTTTGGTAGAACAGCCTGAGGACCGGGTTGCCAAGATGGCAGGAGAACCAACAACACATATACCGGCCGAATATTTGAGAAGAAAGGCGCCTGCATTGCCGGAAATAGCCCAGCCTCAGGTTTTAAGACATTTCTTACGGCTGTCCCAGGAGACAATCGGAGCAGATTTGAATATTGATATAGGACTTGGTACATGCACGATGAAATATAATCCAAAGATTCATGAGAAGTTTGCCAATAGTCCTAAAATTACGGAGCTTCATCCATATCAGGATGAGGATACGGTCCAAGGAATATTGGAAATCATATATCATACGCAGGAATATTTAAAAGAAATATCCGGTATGGACTATGTGGGATTGAACGCCGGAGGCGGAAGCCAGGCTATATTTTCCAATGTCTCTATCATCAGGGCGTATCATGAGTCCAGAGGTGAAGGAAATCAAAGAAATGAAATTATCACAACCATTCTTTCCCATCCTGGAAATGCAGGGGCGGCAGCGACGCTTGGCTATAAAGTGATAACGCTTTATCCTGATGTGACGGGCTGTCCTGATTTGGAAGCCCTGAGGTCCTGTGTCAGTGAACATACGGCTGGTTTGCTTATTACCAATCCAGAGGACACAGGTATATACAATGAACGAATAAAGGAGTATGTTGATATTGTTCATGATGCGGGCGGTTTGTGTGTGTATGACCAGGCAAATCTGAATGGCTTGTTCGGCCTGACACGTGCAAAGGATGCTGGATTTGATATGTGTCATTTCAACCTACATAAATCATTTTCATCTCCGCATGGCTGCCAGGGGCCAGCAGCGGGTGCCCAATGTGTGAGGGCTGATTTGGCCAGATTTCTTCCGGTACCCATTGTTTTATTTGATGGTAAAAGATATTACTTACAATATGACAGAAAGGATAGTATAGGTAAGATACGAAAGTACCAGGGAGTTCCATCAGTTGTGTTAAGAGCCTATGCATATATCAGAAGTATGGGGGCAGATGGACTCAAACAGGTTGCTGAACTGTCCATCCTCAATAATAATTATTTACTCAAACGATTGGAAGAAGTGAAAGGACTATCGTTACCGTGGGCAGAAGGGAAGAGGCGTTTGGAACAAGCCAGGCTTAGCTGGAAGGAACTTACACATGATACCGGAGTCACGACAGACGATATTGACCGGCGTGTTGTGGACTACGGTTTTAACAGTTATTTTTCAAGTCATCATCCGAGAATCATCCCGGAACCAATTACACCAGAAGCCTGCGAGACGTTTTCAAAACAGGATATTGATGATTATGCTGATGCACTAAAGACAATTGCGCAGGAAGCATATACAAATCCTGAGGCAGTGAAGACAGCTCCACATAATGCAGCATTGAAATCCCGGATTTCAGAAGATATGTTAATAAAACCGGAATTATTTGCATGTACCTGGAGAGCATTTCAAAAATACGTTAAGGAAATAGAGATTTAATGAAAAGGATAGGTGTTATTATTAATCCAATTGCTGGTGTAGGCGGGCAGGCTGGTTATAAGGGAAGCGACGATGCTGAAATGAGACGAAGGGCTATGGACGCAGGTTATAAAAAAAACGCTGCATTACGGGCTGCTGAGTGTCTGCAGGTACTGAAAAATCTGAATGGTTATCATGTGATTGCTCCGGTGGGAGAAATGGGCGGGGATATGCTTTCGTCTCTGGGGATAGAATATGAGGGGCTGGAGTGCTGCCAAAGAGTGACCACATGTGAGGATACCAAGCGTTGTGCCGGTATATATAAGAAACTGGGTGTTGACCTTGTTGTTTTTTGCGGTGGAGATGGAACCGCACGGGATATCTGTGAGGTACTCTCGAATCAGATTCCAGTGTTGGGGGTTCCTGCGGGAGTTAAGATGTATTCTGCCTGTTTTTCCATTAATCCTTATCTGGCAGGAGAAATATTAAGGGATTATATATTAGGTCATCCATTCTCCTGCGAAATGCGCGAGGTGATGGATATAGATGAAAAACAGTTGGGGATTTATTGTATCAGTCCGCATCTGTATGGATACCTTCTGGTTTTGAATGCCAGAGCTCGTTTGCAGATGGCCAAGTCTGTTTCAACAGCGAGTCCGGATGAGACGGATGCAATGGCTTCGTATTTTGCCTCAGAGATGGGGAATAATATCCTCTATATTGTTGGACCAGGTAGTACAACTTATAAAATCAAGCAAAAATGCTGTGGAACAGGTAGCCTTTTAGGTGTGGATGCTATTATAAATGGTAAAATGGTGGCCAAGGATACAAATGAAAATACACTTTTTTCACTTGTAGAAAAAATGGAGCAGGCTGTAATTATAGTTACCTGCATAGGCGGAGCTGGTTTTGTATTCGGCAGGGGAAACCAGCAGATAAGTCCCAGAATCATTCGCAAGGTTACGAAAGGTAATATATGGCTTGCAGTAACAAAGGAAAAGTTAGCAGAACTCATGGGAAGGCCAATGTTGGTTGATACAGGGGAACCGGCAACAGATAGGTACCTTAGCGGATACTATATTGTGAAATTTAACAGTCATGAGGCAGCCACATATAAAATTGATGCCATATAAAAACTGAAGTCGTATCTATATAATTTTAAATGAGGCTTACAATGAGAAACGAAGAAGAGAAATATACAATCGGGCAGATAGCAGAAATTTGCGGTATCTCAAAAAAAGTTTTACGTTATTATGACAGGAATGGTATCTTGGTGCCTGCCTATAGAGGGGAATCTTCCAATTACAGATATTATATTGAAAGTCAGATTGCAGAAATCCTTCTCTTAAAGGAACTTCGTGAACTGAAATTTCCAGTAAAAGTAATTTGGAAATTGTTTTCAGACAGAAACCTCAAAGGACTTGAAGAAGAATTGGAGAGGTGGATGGGAGAACTGCGGGTTGAACAGGATGAATTACAGAAGAGATATGATAAAACACTGGAATTTTTTCTTAGGGTGGTCCGGGGAGGTATTTCTATTAAGAAGGAGAAGGGTACGAATTCTGTCATTGAATCTGACTCAATTCAAATCATACGATTTCACAAAAGACATGTGGTATACACCCGTTATCGGAGCTTCCTGAATGCAAAAAAGCTTTTCATATCCCGCAGAGCAGAGTTATTGAGAATAGCAACAGAAAATAAATATGAAGTTATCGGGGCCAATATGGCAGTATTTCATTCGGGATACCTTAAGCAGTTTAACGATACAGAGGAGGATAATTATGGAGATTTAGAGGTGTTCATTGAAGTGAAGGAAGGGAACGAAAGTGAGTATTGTAGGGAGATAGGAGATTTCGATGCGGTATCCGGTGTATTTGTAGGTCCATATCAGGAGATGAAAGGATTTTATGAGAGATTGGAAAGCTATGCAAAACGCCACAGAATTGAATTAGAGGGAATTTCTGTGGAAGAGTATTTGGTTGGGGCAACAATGACCAATACATCGAATGATTTTGTAACGAGAATCTATCTCCCGTTTAAGGGACAATTCTACAAAGGGGAATAAAAGAAAAGGAGGATGAATTGATGGCTGATTTAAGTACAATTATTAATGACCCTTTCCTGTGGATTGCAGGAATACCACCAATCGTTGTAATCATTGCAATGGCTGGGATGTTTACAAGACAGGCATTTCGGGTCGCACCGTTAGTAAAGGTTAGTAAGAAACAGTGCCATGACAGCATTAGAATTGGAATCGTCAGTGCTGTTGGACCGTCGTTCTCAATTGTTACCGTTATGCTGGCATTAATGGCGACTTTAGGTACTGCAACTACATGGTCCAGGATGTCAATGGTAGGGAATGCGCCCCAAAAAGTAATGATGGCAGAGGTGGGGGCCAATCTCTTTAATGTAGCCTTTGGCGGAGAGGCATATGGGCCAGACGCTTTTGCTACATCTATATGGCTGATGACATTACATGGCTGTAATTTTATGCTGGCTGTCTTTCTGTTGTTACATCGTATGGATAAGGTTAATACTAGACTGGGGAGCAAAAATGAGGCTCTGATGCCTGTAATCGGCGCAGGGGCATTGGCTGGCATTATTGCAATTCTAGGACTCAATGCATCATATGGGAATACCAGTAAAATCTTTTCCTACGTGTTTGCTTTTGTCTTGGCATTGGGCATTGGACAGATTGCAAAAAAGATTAAAGGACTGGCTGAATATAAGGTCGGATTGGCTATGTTGATTTCTATGTTAGTGACCCAGTATCTATTTCGGGTTATCATAAAGTAGCAGGAGGATTTTTATGGAACAAGAGTACAATGAGCAATTCTCAAAAAAGATAATAAAATACGGCAGGTTGTTTTCATTGTTTGGAATTTTAGGTGCTTTGATACTTCCTATTTATCTATATTTACGCTATGGCGCAGCTCCGTCACCCGGACAATTATTGGCAGGCTACATAACCGTTCTCTCCATGTTTGGGGTTGCATATGTATCGGATATGATTGCATTCTATCCCACTACCGGTGCTGTGGGAATATATATGGGATATATGGCAGGAAATATGTCGGCTGTAAGATTACCCTGTATGTTAGCTGCACAGGAAGCTTCTGGGTTGAAACATGGAACCAGAGAGGGAGAAATTGTTGGAACAATCGCAATGAGTGCTTCTGTTTTTGTCAGCTTGGCATGTACAACACTGACAGCCCTTATTGGCGCTCGTATTCTTGAGATTCTGCCAAGTTTCGTTTTGCAATCATTTGATTATGTTACCCCTGCTATTATGGGAGCCATGGGCTGTGTGGTTGCACAACAGGATAAAAAGGCATTTGCCATTGCATTGGTAATCAGTGTTATTGTTCTTTTTATCAAGCCTCCTTCATTTCTGCTATTTCCACTCGTTATATTAGGTTCTATTTTAGCTTGCGTTTATTTATATAAAAAGAAGACATTACCGAAGGAAGAAAATTAAATATTATTGGGCGCGGTATATGGGCGTTAGGGATATATGAAATGTAAAATTATTAGGGAAGGGAACAATTATGGATGATTTAAAAATGAAGGTGTGTCAGTATATAGATGGCCACAAGGATGAGTTGGTTGAATTTTTACAGGAAATGGTCAGGTTTGACAGCGTATATCTCAAGGAGGAAGGAATTCAAAATTATCTGGCTGATTGTTTCAAGCGTGCGGGTTGGAAGGTGGATTTATGGAAACCTAATCTTGATGAGGTATCCGGGCATGAGGCCTACTCCGGCAAACGTGAGAATTTTGAGACAAGTCCCTTGCTGGTAGGTACAATTAATGGGAGCGGAGGTGGAAAATCACTAATATTGAATGGTCATATTGATGTGGTACCTGAGGGAGATAATTGGAACTATAAGCCCTACGAAGGAATCATAGAAGACGGAAGAATTATTGGCAGAGGTGCCAATGATATGAAGGGCGGTCTTGCTGCGGGTATTATGGCATTAAAATTTTTGAGTGAAATGGGGATAAAATTAAAAGGTGATGTCATGATTGAGAGTGTCATAGACGAAGAGGTGGGGAGTGCGGGTTCTCTGGCAGTAGCGTTGCGGGGATACAAGGCAGATGGCGCCATCATACCTGAACCTTCTAAGTACGCGGTGGTACCAGCCTGTCAGGGTTCTACTTTTTTCCGGATTAGCGTTCCAGGGAAGACTGCTCATGGAGCTTATCATTATCTTGGGATAAATGCTATTAAAAAGGCCCAATTCCTGATGGATAAACTGGATGAATTGGAAGAGAAGAGGCAAAAAGAATTCTTTAATGACCTTTTTTCCTGTTATCCCATTCAGTGTCCTATTGCAGTGGGGAAACTGAATTCTGGTGCATGGCCCTCCATGTCTCCTGATTTAGCTGTGTTTGAAGGAAGATATGGGGTTACATATAAGGAAACAGTGGCAGAGGCAAAGGCGTACTTTATGGATTTTATGGAGAGAGCATGGCAGGAGGATGAATGGCTTAAGGAAAATCCGCCCAAGGTAGAGTGGCTGGAGTTCTGGAATTCAGGTATAACGGATATTGAGCATGAAATTGTTAAAACCGCTGTCCGGATACATGAGGAATTTGAAGGAAAAAAACCTGAGGTCAAAGGATATGCTGCTCCAGTGGACCTTGCTATTTTGACCAGGTATGCAGATACACCTACAATTGTTTACGGTCCGGGGAATGACTCGCTTCATCAATCGGATGAGTATATAGAGATTGATGATATTGTAAAATATGCAAAGCATTTTTCGGCTATTGTGATGGATTGGTGCGGTGTTGAAGAATAAGGATTATTTGGAGTTCCGTATCTTTATATCATAACTGAATATAAAACCAGCTGAAATATAGTTTGGCTGCAGCATAACGCGGAATCCCAAAAGGATGCCGTGTTTCTGCTTTTCATTGTCCATATAATATAGTACAATCATTCCAATAGCAAAGAGACATGAAATCGGAGGAATGTTTGGATGGAAATGGACAAAAGTCAGCAGGAATACCGGTACAAAGGAGGGGACGGAACAGAAGAAATTAACAGTGCAAGAAAACGCATGGAGGAAGGCCGCCTGTATTTTCCGGGGGATGAGGGGATTATGAAGGAACAGACAGACTGCCTGGAGCTTCTCTATGAGTACAATGCAACCAGGCCAAAGGAAGGCGCCAGGCGTGCCGGACTGCTGGGACAGATGTTTGCCTCGGTTGGGCGGGATTGTTATATAGAGCCGCCTCTTCACAGCAACTGGGGAGGCAGGCATGTGCATTTGGGGGACCATGTTTATGCCAACTTTAATCTGACTCTGGTGGATGACGGCGAGATTTATATTGGCTCCCACTGTATGATTGGACCGAATGTGACCATTGCCACGGCGGGCCATCCCGTGGAGCCTGGGCTTCGCAGGGAGGGAATCCAGTTCAATATGCCTGTGCATATCGGTGAGAATGTGTGGATTGGAGCCGGCGCCGTGGTGGTGCCGGGTGTTTCCATTGGGGACAATTCCGTTATTGGCGCAGGGAGCGTGGTTACCAGGGATATACCTGCCAATGTGGTGGCAGTGGGAAATCCCTGCCGTGTGCTAAGGGAGATTGGGGAACGGGACAGGATGTATTATTATAGGGACCGGGAGATTGATATTTGATAAAACACCCTGCATCGGGAAGAACGTTCCGCGCCCAAAAGGAGGTACGCATCTGAGCTGTTTATGAGCCGGAGGTCTGCAGCAGAAAGCCGGAGTGCTGCAGCAGAAAGCCGGGTTGCTGCCGGAGATGAGTGTATGAAAATTTTTCTGTAAATAGGTATTAGCCAAAGGTCTTCTATGATAAAATAAAAAATCATAGGAGGCCTTTTATTATGGCAAGAGAAAAGAAACCGGTACACCAGGTACAAATGACAGA